>NZ_JAENZZ010000001.1 GCF_016612865.1 Blastococcus sp. TML/M2B | reverse complement strand
GCACCGGCGTCCAGCGGCGCTTGGGAGTCGGCGGGCAGCGCCAGCTTTCGCCCGACGCCGGCGGCGGTCAGCGGTCTGGACTCCGGCCCGGGCCGGCGCGGGCCGCTGAACAGAGCGGAGGCCGGTGACGACCACTGTTCTGGCCGCGCTGGTCTCCCTGCACCACCCGCCAGCCTGGGGCCCAGTTCGAGGCAGACGGCCGAGCGGCGCTTCGAGCTCGGATGCTGAGTCGGTGGAGCCGCCCGCCGGTCAGCAGCGCCTGTGGACGCAGCGCCAGCGTCTTCTGGCCGTCACGACGTCGCCGGAACCGGTCGACGACCTCGCGCAACAGGGCGCCCCGCCCGGCGCCGGGCGTCGCGGAAGCGCATGGGAGCCCGAACTTCAGCCACAGGCGGTCGCCGAAGGCTGCAGGCATGCAGATCCGCATGGGGCGGCCGCCAGACGTCGATGTCGCCGCCGAATGTAGCGATCATCCAAGCGCCGGCTGGCGGAGACGCAGCGGCGTTGCCGTCGGCGGGGATCGAGACGGTATGGCCCGAGTTCGGCGAGGTCACCAGCGGCTTCAGCGAACAGGTGGGCGTTGGCCGGGCTGGTGGTAGCGCCTTTGATCGCCGGGCCATGCTGCTCGACCGCCACCCGTGGCGGAGAAGCGGCGTAGCGGTGGTTTCGTGGGGTCATGCACGGCATCGCCGCCGCAGCCAGAAGCTGGCTGTTGGTTTTACGTCGATGAGGGACACGATGTCGATACGCGGGGCGCTGGCCTCTCTCGGACGATTCGTTGATGCCCAGGTGCCGCCGACGACCGCGTCAGTCGGCGTTGACGACGTCCACCGACGCCAGCTTGCTCTCCGCGACGGAGTACGCAGTGCTCGATGGGTCTGAGCAAGCCTCTGACTGCTCTGGGTCAAGTCGAGAAGCCGATCCGGTCACGAGGTTGAACCCAGAGGCAGGCGGTCAGAACTGGCCAGCTGGCGGTGCGCAGGAACGCCGTCGCCGCCAAGACTATGATGATCTCGGAATGCGCGTGGCGTGCGCGTCGGCGTGGGCAATGGATTCTGGAGCGCCGGGCCGATGTGAAGCTGCGGTGCTTCGTCCGAGGTATTGATGTGCTGGCTCGGCAGCCGGGCAGTGGAGTTGCGGGCCAGCTGGACGACGTCGTGCCGGGCTGGTACGGTCAGCAGCATCGCCGTGGCTGCGGGCGGTGCCGCCCTCGCTGGTCGGACTCACCGCGGTCCCTCCTGGACTCGACGGACGTCGTGCTCCTGCACCGGCCCCGCGTCGCGGCGCAACCACAGGAAGAACTCCCGTTCCGGCCGGCCCGGGCAGCGGGCTGGCGACCATGCGCGTCCTCAGCAGCTCGGCCGCGCCACCTCGAGGACGGCCTGCACCCATGCTCGGTCCCGGACGACGCCGCCGGCGCCGGAGAGCCGTTCCGCCCGACCTCGAACTGCGGCTTCACCATCGGCAGCAGGTCGGCCCCGGGGCCGGCGCACGCGGTGGCGCGGGCAGCACCAGCCGCAGCGAAGCGTGAACGACAGGTCGGCAACGGTCGACGGGACCGTCGATCGCCTCGGGGGTCAGCGTCCGCACGTTGGTGCCGCTCGTGGACCCGGTGCACCCGGTCGTCGGTGCGCAGCGACCAGGCCAGCTCGCCGTAGCCGACGTCGACGGCGACCCTCGGCGGCACCGGCTGGTCGAAGCCCCCGGTGAGGCGCCGGCGTCCAGGGCGCGGCGGCCCTCGACGGCGACCAGGAACGCCTCGAGCTGCCGAGCAGCCGGTGTGCGCGCTGCGGAGACCCAGCTGGGCTGGCCGATCGGTGGGACCACGACGGGTTCGCCGCGTCCACGCTCGTGGCGGGCTTGGTAGCCGCGCGCCCGGAGACGGCGACGCGGCCCTCGGCGATGAGCGCGACCGCGTGCTCGCGAGGAGCGGGCCGGACCGCGGCGCACGAGCTCGGCATCGAGCCGGCGACGCACCATCAGAGCTGGTCGATCGTGCCGAGCTCGCGCTGCAGCCGGCCGTGCTCGGCCTCGAAGACGGCCACGTGCTCGGCGACGGGGCGCTGCTCGAGCTCGAAACCGGTCCGCCCCGGTGCGCTCCGCGTCGACCGCGGCCGGGCGCGGCGGACCCGGGACGGGGCGCTGCGTGCTCAACGGTCATCGTCATCGCTTCCCTGCGCTGGAGGTGGTGGCGGCTCCGTCGTCGGGGCGGACGCCGGACTGCGGCCGGGTGCCGTCGCACCGGCCGCGTGCCCGCCGAGGTTACCGGTCACCGGCGACGGGGCACGGCGCGACGGGGCAGGCGATAACGTCTGGCGCCCGGTACGTCCCGACATCGGCAGGAGAACCGCCCCGTGGCCACGATGGACGAATGCCTCACCGCCCTGCGGGGCATCCTCGGCGACCTCGCGGCGAACCCCGCGGCCGCCGGCCTCGACCGCAGCCTGTCGTGCCGGTTGACCGATCTGCAGCAGGTGGTCGTCGGACGGCTGAGCTCCGGCAGCGTCCGGGACCTCGAGGTGCTTCCCGACGGCCCCGCCGTGGAGAAGGCCGACATCCGGCTGACCATGACCAGCGACGACCTCGTCGCCCTGACCGGCGGCCGGCTGTCCTTCGGCTCGGCGTGGGCGTCGGGCCGGGTGAAGCTCGAGGCCGGCCTGCGCGACATGCTCCGGCTGCGCAAGCTGCTCTGACCGCGCTCGCACCGTCCGGGCCGCGCGCCCGACCCTGACCGCACGGCGTCCCGCCGCACGCCGGCACGCGTGGTCCGTCCCGTCCGCGTGGTCGCGCGCCGTCTCCCGTGGTCCTGTTCCGTCCGCGTGGCCGCGCGCCGTCTCCGTGGTCCCGGGCCGTCGTGGCCCAGTCAGCCGGTGCCGATGCCCCAGTTCCGCAGCGCGGTCGATGCCTCGACGCCCTCGCCGAGCACCCTGGCCGGGGCACCGCCGTCGGGGTGCCGGATCCAGTGCGCCACGCACAGCGCCCGCAACCCGTCCAGCCCGTCGAAACCCCGCACCGCGCCGTCGGACCCCTGAGCGGCCCCGTCCGGATCGCGCTCCGCGCCGTCGGCGCGCGCTCTCCGTCGCCGGCCGGCTCGTGCACCAGCAGGAGCCCGTCCGACTCGGCCGGCCGCACGACCCAGTCGCCGCACCGCCACCCCACCGCGTCAGCTTGCACCGACGGGTGCACGTCGAGCAGGGCGGCGAGCAGCGTCGCGGCATCGGTGACGCCGGAGAGCACGAGCAGGCTGGCCGCGCCCGCCGCTGCGCGCCCTCGATGTCGGTGTCCAGCCGGTCCCCGACGACCAGGGGCCGCTGCGCTCGGGTGCGCCGCACGCACTCGGCGTGCATGGCCGGGTCGGGCTTGCCGGTGACCAGCGGCGGACGCCCGGTGACCGCGCTGACGACCCCCACCATCGCCCCGTTGCCCGGCAGCGGACCGCGCGGGAGGGGATCGTGGCGTCGGCGTTGGTGGCCACGTGCCGCGCACCGTTGCGCACCGCGACGACCGCCTCGGCCAGCTGCGCCCAGCCGACCTCCCGGCCGTAGCCCTGCACGACGGCGTCCGGCTCGTCCTCGGCCCGCTCGACGACCTCCAGGCCGGCCGCGCGCACGGCGGCCGCCACCCCGGGCCCGCCCACGGGCAGGATCCGCGCCCCCGGCCCCAGGAGCTCGAGCACCACCGTCGCGGCCGCCTGGGAGCTGGTGATGACGTCGGCCGCGGCCGCCTCGACCCCCAGCTCGGTCAGGTGTGCGGCCACCTCCTCCGGCGTCCGGGCGGCGTTGTTGGTGACGAAGCCCAGCCGCATGCCGCTGCGGCGGACCTGCTGCAGCGCCCCGGGGACTCCGGGTACCGCCTCGGAGCCGACGTAGACCACGCCGTCGAGGTCCAGCAGCGCGACGTCGTGCTGTTGGGCGAGGGGGCCGGGCGAGCCGGCCGCGAGCGGGCTGCGGCGCGGGTCGGGCATCGCGTGGCCTCTCCTTCTCGATCTGCTGTCGTGGATGTGCTGTCCTGCGGGTCCGACGGCCGGTACCGCGGGCGCCACCGGCGCATCCGCGCGGCGCTCCTACGATTCCCTGGTGCCCTCGTCGTCGCCGGACCACCGCCCGTCCGATACCGCGACGGGCCTGGAGGTACGCCCCTTCCGGGCGCTGACCTACCGCGTGCACGACCCGGACCACCTGGCCCGGGTGAGCTCGCCCGCCTACGACCTGGTGACCGCCGCCGGCCGGGAGCGCCTGGCCGGCGCCGATCCGCACAACATCGTGCGGCTCATCCTGCCCGAGCCCGGCGTCCCCGCCGATCCCGCACCGGCGGGCGGAGCCGGGACGGCGCCGGCCTGGGCAACCCGGGCGGCGCGGATGCTCGCCGCGTGGGAGGACGAGGGCGTCCTGGAACGGGACGAGCGATCGGCGCTGTGGGTCTACGAGCTGCAGCCCGCCGACGGCGACGCCGCGACGGTGGGCTGGCTCGGCGCCGTCGGGTTGCCGGTGCCGGGCTCGACCGCGGTCCTCCCCCACGAGGACACCTTCCCCGACGCCGTCGAGGGCCGTCGCGCGCTGCTCGCCGCCACCCGCACCGACCTCGAGCCGATCGTGCTGGCCCACGACCCGGATCACGAGGTCGCCGTGCTCACCGACCGCGCCCGCCGGAGCGAGCCGACGCTGCAGGTGCTCGACGACGACGGCGTCCGCCACCGGCTGTGGCGGGTGACCGACCCCGCGCTGATCGGCGAGCTGGCCGGGGCGTTCGGGCGCACCGGCGCCGTCATCGCCGACGGCCACCACCGGTTCGCCGCCGCCCGTGCCCACCAGCGCACCGACCCCGGCTGCCCGGGGTGCGACGCCGTCCTCGCGCTGCTGACGCCGATGGGCCCGGGCGGGCTGCGCGTGGCCGCGATCCACCGGGTCCTACCGGACCTCCGCTCGACGACGCTGCCCGCCGGGCAGCGGTCGGCTTCGCCGTGAGCGAGCTCGCGCTGGACCCCGACCGGCCGGCGGCGGTCGCCATCACCGCGGCTGTCGACGCCTGGCTGGCCGAGCCGGACGCTCTGGGCTTCCTGGTCACCGACGGCTTCCGCCTGCTCTGCCTGCGCGATCCGGGAGCCCCCGTGCGCGACCGGGTGCCGGCCGAGGCACCGGCCGCCTGGCGCGGACTCGACGTCGTGCTGGCGCACAAGGGGCTGATCGAGGGGTTGTGGGCGCGGGCGGACGAGCCGGGCAGCGTGCTCATCGCGCACACCGTCGAGGAGGCGCTGCGGACGGCGGGCGAGCGCAACGGCGTCGCCCTCCTGCTCCGCCCGCCCTCCCCCGCCGACGTCGCCGCCGTGGCGCGCGCCGGGGCTCGGATGCCGCGCAAGTCCACCTTGTTCGTGCCCAAGCCGCGGACCGGCCTCGTGCTCCGGCCGCTGGACGACTGATCGCGCCTCACGCGATGCGCTCGGTCGCCGGCCCCGAGGCGCGGGGCACCTTGCGCCCACGCCGGCAGTTGACCTCGCACACCGAGGCGGTGCCGGATCCGGTGCGCCAGAACCGCTGCTGGAGCGCACCCTCGATCTCCACGACGTCACCGGGCTGCCAGGCCGCCACGCGCCGCTGCAGCGACTTGTCGTAGGTGATGCAACTGAGCACGTCGACCGTCTGACCGCGTGGCCGGGGCTCGGGCCGGCGCACCACCAGCCGGAAGGTCACCAGGGTGTCCCCGCTCGGCAGGGTGCGGACCTCTGCCGGTGCGGACAACCGTCCCCGTAGCACCACGTCGTTCCGGTCGATCACAGCCACGCTCATGCTCAGAGCCTGGATCGGCCGGGGGCCCCGGCACAGGGGCGTGCCCCATCTGTGGACGCGGGCGGCGGGTGTGGACACCCGCCGCCCGGTTGTCAGCTGTCCGTGCTGCCGGCTCCGGAGTCCGCGTCGTCACCGGTCTCACCCAGGAGCTCGGCCACCTCGGCCTCGACCTCGTCCTGGAACGACCGGCCGCCGGTCGGGAATGCGCCGGCGTCGGCTGCTGACTCCTCGGCTCCCGGCTCCTCGTCGTCGGACCGCTCGAACTCGGCCTCGATCGCTGCCTCGAGTGCCTCGGCGTCGTCGAGCTCGGCGTCCTCCGGGTCGATCGCCGCGTCGGTCTCCTCCGGCGCGGCGTCGCCACCTGACAGGGTCTGATCCTGGTCGGCGCCCTCGGTCTCGGCCTCGAGGTCGTCGTCCTCGTCGTCGTCGATGAGGTCGTCGAGGTCGGTGAACTCGACGGAGTCCGCGAGCGCCTCGGGGTCGAGTCCACCCAGCGCCGCCTCGAGGACGAGCCGGGCGGCGGCGTCCTCGCCGAGGTCGCGGCGCGCGCCGGCCTCGACCAGACGCAGCTCGGCCGTCTCCTCCTGGTCCGGCTCCTCCGTCAGCGCCTCGGCGACGAGCCGCAGGGCGACCTCGGGCCGACCGAGGGCCCGCTCGCAGTCCGCCAGCACCGCGCGGTAGCCGTGGTCGCCGCTCATCCGCCGGTAGGCACGGAGCTCGCGCGCCGCCTCGGCGTAGTCACCGGCGTGGGAGGCGGCCACGCCGACCGCCTCCCGGACGACGGCGACGCGGGAAGCCCGGTCGCGCGCCGCGCGGGCGTGCGCCAGGGCGGTCTCCGGGTCCTCGTCGATCAGCGAGCCGGCAGCGACGAGGTGCGCGGCGACCTTGTCCACGCCGCGGGGGTCGAGACCCTTCAGCGCGGTACGCACCGCGGGGTCGAGCTCGCGAGGGTCGGCCCACTCGGGGAGCTCGGGACCGGGCGGCAGCGGCGGACGACGGTCCTGCCGGTCGTCGGGACGCGGACCCCGCGCGGGGGCGCCGCGGCGGTCGTCGCCGGGACGGCGGTCCCGCCAGTTCCCGGCACCGCCCTCCGGACGGCCGGACCGCTGCGGCCGGTCGCCGGACGGGCGCCGGTCCTGCCAGTCGCCGCGCTGCGGGCGGTCACCGGAGGGGCGGTTCTGCCAACCACCACCCTGGGGACGGTCACGCTGGGGGCGGTCCCCGGCGGGGCGACGGTCCTGCCACTCGCCACGCTGCGGGCGGTCACCCGGGGGGCGACGGTCCTGCCAGTCCCCGCGCTGCGGGCGGTCGCCGGACGGACGGCGGTCCTGGTAGCCGCCACCCTCGCCGCGCTGCGGGCGGTCACCCGAGGGGCGACGGTCCTGCCAGTCCCCGCGCTGCGGGCGGCCACCGGACGGACGGCGGTCCTGGTAGCCGCCACCCTCGCCGCGCTGCGGGCGGTCACCCGAGGGACGACGGTCCTGCCACTCGCCACGCTGCGGACGGTCACCCGAGGGACGGCGGTCCTGCCAGCCGCCACCCTGCGGGCGGTCGCCTGCCGGACGACGGTCCTGCCAGCCACCACCCTGGGGGCGATCACGCTGCGGACGGTCACCCGAGGGACGACGGTCCTGCCAGCCACCACCCTGGGGACGGTCGCGCTGGGGACGGTCCCCGGACGGGCGGCGATCCTGATAGCTGCCACCCTGCGGGCGGTCAGTCGAGGGACGACGCTCCTGCCAGCCACCGCGGTCGTCACGTGACGACCCGGCGCCGCGAGCACCACCGCTCGTCGGCCGGCCACCCGGACGTCCGCGGGCATCGCCCCGGTCGTCTGCACCGCGACGCGGGCTCGAGTCGTTGCCGCGCTCGGCGAAGTAGCGGGCGTCCCGGTCGCTCTGCGGACGCGGAGGCCCGGCGCTCGCCGTCCCCGCCGTTCCCACCGCGGCCGCCGGCGACGTTGCGCGGGGCGCCGGGTCGACCGGAAGCGCCGGCCGGGCGCTGGGCGCGGGAGCCCGGGCGGCCGGAGCCGGCGCCGGAACGGCCGCTACCGGAGCCGCGCGGGCCGTCAGAACCGCGTCGCGGAGAAGTCATCGTCGGGGTACCTCATCACATAGCGGCGCACTCACAAGCCGCCGAAAGCTGAACAACGGACAACGCGAACGGGGGCCAGAGCACGTGGCTCTGACCCCCGTTCGTAATGGTTGTCCGGCGGCGTCCTACTCTCCCACCCCGTCTCCAGGGCAGTACCATCGGCGCTGAGAGGCTTAGCTTCCGGGTTCGGAATGTTGCCGGGCGTTTCCCTCTCGCCATGGCCGCCGTAACTCTGTGAACTTGAACCATGCCTGGTTCGTGCGTTCAGAACCGCACAGTGGACGCGAAGCAATCTTGTTATCCGGCTCTTACTCACACAGGCCCGAGTGGGTGTGTGTGGTCAAGCCCTCGGCCTATTAGTACCGGTCAGCTCCACACCTTGCGGTGCTTCCACTTCCGGCCTATCAACCCGCTGGTCTGGGCGGGGGCCTTACCCGGTTGACCCGGTGAGAGACCTCATCTTGAAGCGAGCTTCCCGCTTAGATGCTTTCAGCGGTTATCCCTGCCGAACGTAGCTAACCAGCAGTGCACCTGGCGGTACAACTGGCACACCAGAGGTTCGTCCGTCCCGGTCCTCTCGTACTAGGGACAGCTCTTCTCAAGTCTCTTACGCGCACGGCGGATAGGGACCGAACTGTCTCACGACGTTCTAAACCCAGCTCGCGTACCGCTTTAATGGGCGAACAGCCCAACCCTTGGGACCTACTCCAGCCCCAGGATGCGACGAGCCGACATCGAGGTGCCAAACCATCCCGTCGATATGGACTCTTGGGGAAGATCAGCCTGTTATCCCCGGGGTACCTTTTATCCGTTGAGCGACACCGCTTCCACATGCCGGTGCCGGGTCACTAGTCCCAGCTTTCGCTCCTGCTCGACCCGTCGGTCTCACAGTCAAGCTCCCTTGTGCACTTGCACTCGACACCTGATTGCCAACCAGGCTGAGGGAACCTTTGGGCGCCTCCGTTACATTTTGGGAGGCAACCGCCCCAGTTAAACTACCCACCTGACACTGTCCCTGATCCGGATCACGGACCGAAGTTAGACATCCAATTCGACCAGAGTGGTATTTCAACGATGACTCCACGAACACTGGCGTGCCCGCTTCACAGTCTCCCACCTATCCTACACAAGCCGAACCGAACACCAATATCAAGCTATAGTAAAGGTCCCGGGGTCTTTCCGTCCTGCCGCGCGTAACGAGCATCTTTACTCGTAGTGCAATTTCGCCGAGCCTGTGGTTGAGACAGCTGAGAAGTCGTTACGCCATTCGTGCAGGTCGGAACTTACCCGACAAGGAATTTCGCTACCTTAGGATGGTTATAGTTACCACCGCCGTTTACTGGCGCTTGAGTTCTGAGCTTCGCCTTACGGCTAACCCGTCCCCTTAACGTTCCAGCACCGGGCAGGCGTCAGTCCGTATACATCGTCTTACGACTTCGCACGGACCTGTGTTTTTAGTAAACAGTCGCTTCTCACTGGTCTCTGCGGCCACCCACCGCTACCCCGCGCAAGGCGGTTGACAGTAGATGGCCCCCCTTCTCCCGAAGTTACGGGGGCATTTTGCCGAGTTCCTTAACCACAGTTCGCTCGATCGCCTTGGTATTCTCTACCTGACCACCTGAGTTGGTTTGGGGTACGGGCCGCTCGGAACTCGCTAGAGGCTTTTCTCGGCAGCATAGGATCATCCAATTCGCCTCATTCGGCTATGCGTCAGGTCTCACCCTGTATGCGGGACGGATTTGCCTACCCCGCGGGCCACACCCTTGCACCGGTACTACCACTCACCGGTAGGACTACCTTCCTGCGTCACCCCATCGCTTGCCTACTACCAGTCCGGGTCCCAGCCTCCCCACACTCGCCTCACAAGTGAGGACCGGTGGATCGGGTGGTTAGCATCGCTGGGTTCAGCATGGGCGTTCCTTCGCGGGTACGGGAATATCAACCCGTTGTCCATCGACTACGCCTGTCGGCCTCGCCTTAGGTCCCGACTCACCCTGGGCGGATTAGCCTGGCCCAGGAACCCTTGGTCTTCCGGCGGGGGAGTTTCTCACTCCCCTCTCGCTACTCATGCCTGCATTCTCACTCGCGTGGCGTCCACGGCTGGATCACTCCGCCGCTTCGACCGCCACACGACGCTCCCCTACCCATCCACACACCTGGCCGGCCCACACAAGGACCGACAGGAAAAGCATGAATGCCACGGCTTCGGCGGTGTGCTTGAGCCCCGCTACATTGTCGGCGCGGAATCACTTGACCAGTGAGCTATTACGCACTCTTTCAAGGGTGGCTGCTTCTAAGCCAACCTCCTGGTTGTCTCTGCGACTCCACATCCTTTTCCACTTAGCACACGCTTAGGGGCCTTAGCCGATGATCTGGGCTGTTTCCCTCTCGACTACGAACCTTATCGCCCGCAGTCTCACTGCCACGCTCTCACTTACCGGCATTCGGAGTTTGGTTGACGTCAGTAACCTTGTGGGGCCCATTAGCCATCCAGTGCTCTACCTCCGGCAAGAAACACGTGACGCTGCACCTAAATGCATTTCGGGGAGAACCAGCTATCACCGAGTTTGATTGGCCTTTCACCCCTACCCACAGCTCATCCCCTCAGTTTTCAACCTAAGTGGGTTCGGTCCTCCACGCGGTCTTACCCGCGCTTCAACCTGGCCATGGGTAGATCACTCGGCTTCGGGTCTAGGGCACGCGACTGTATCGCCCTGTTCGGACTCGCTTTCGCTACGGCTACCCCCCACGGGTTAACCTCGCCACGTACCACTAACTCGCAGGCTCATTCTTCAAAAGGCACGCAATCACCCCGGACCGAAATCCTAAGGCTCTCACGGCTTGTAGGCACACGGTTTCAGGTACTATTTCACTCCCCTCCCGGGGTACTTTTCACCTTTCCCTCACGGTACTTGTCCGCTATCGGTCACCAGGGAGTATTCAGGCTTAGCGGGTGGTCCCGCCAGATTCACACCGAATTTCACGGGCTCGGTGCTACTTGGGATGACGCTCGGGAGAGCACATGTTTTCGTGTACGGGGCTCTCACCCTCTACGGCGACCCCTTCCAGAGGCCTTCCACTAACACGTGCTTTTCTCACTCCCTGAGTGCTCGGCAGAACACTCGGAACGGTCCCACGACCCCGACCACACAACGCCTGCCGGCTATCACATGCGATCGGTTTAGCCTCATCCGCTTTCGCTCGCCACTACTCACGGAATCACGGTTGTTTTCTCTTCCTGTGGGTACTGAGATGTTTCACTTCCCCACGTTCCCTCCACACGCCCTATGTGTTCAGGCGCGGGTCACACCACATGACTGGTGCGGGGTTCCCCCATTCGGAAATCCTCGGATCAACGCTCGGTTGACAGCTCCCCGAGGCTTATCGCAGCCTCCTACGTCCTTCATCGGCTCCTGGTGCCCAGGCATCCACCGTGTGCCCTTAACAACTTGGCCACACAAAAATCCCACACAACAGCGCCCGGAAGGACACCCGTCGTGCGGGCCTACAAGAACTCTCATGCAAATAAGAGTCAAAAAGATGCTCGCGTCCACTGTGCAGTTCTCAACGTACGACCAGACACCCTCCACACGACCCCGCCAGACCCGGCACCCCCACGAGGGGCCGGCGGTACGAGAAACAGGAAGGCCCTGACACGAGATCACGCCACACCCCCGCGCACGGGGATGGTCCGCTCCCTCAGGACCCAACAGCGTGCCTACGACCAACCCACCACCACCACCCCGTTCCCCACACCCCCCGAAGGAAGCGTCGTACTAGGAGCAGCACCAGCTGCCGGCCGAACTGGTCAGCGTTCCACCCTCGAGCACCACCCAGGCACGCCGCGCACCCCCCGAAACTGGAGGGCACATCCTGGCCTGGCATGGCTCTGCACCGACAAGCTGATGCTTGCCGGCGAGTTGCTCCTTAGAAAGGAGGTGATCCAGCCGCACCTTCCGGTACGGCTACCTTGTTACGACTTCGTCCCAATCGCCGATCCCGCCTTCGACGGCTCCCTCCACAAGGGTTGGGCCACCGGCTTCGGGCGTTACCGACTTTCGTGACGTGACGGGCGGTGTGTACAAGGCCCGGGAACGTATTCACCGCAGCATTGCTGATCTGCGATTACTAGCGACTCCAACTTCATGGGGTCGAGTTGCAGACCCCAATCCGAACTGAGACCGGCTTTTTGGGATTCGCTCCACCTCGCGGTATCGCAGCCCTTTGTACCGGCCATTGTAGCATGTTTGCAGCCCTAGACATAAGGGGCATGATGATTTGACGTCATCCCCACCTTCCTCCGAGTTGACCCCGGCAGTCTCCTATGAGTCCCCACCATGACGTGCTGGCAACATAGAACGAGGGTTGCGCTCGTTGCGGGACTTAACCCAACATCTCACGACACGAGCTGACGACAACCATGCACCACCTGTGCACGGCCCTTACGGACCCACCATCTCTGGAGGATTTCCGTGCATGTCAAGCCTAGGTAAGGTTCTTCGCGTTGCATCGAATTAAGCAACATGCTCCGCCGCTTGTGCGGGCCCCCGTCAATTCCTTTGAGTTTTAGCCTTGCGGCCGTACTCCCCAGGCGGGGCGCTTAATGCGTTAGCTGCGGCACGGAACTCGTGGAATGAGCCCCACACCTAGCGCCCAACGTTTACGGCGTGGACTACCAGGGTATCTAATCCTGTTCGCTCCCCACGCTTTCGCTCCTCAGCGTCAGTTGTTGCCCAGAGACCCGCCTTCGCCACCGGTGTTCCTCCTGATATCTGCGCATTTCACCGCTACACCAGGAATTCCAGTCTCCCCTGCAACACTCTAGTCTGCTCGTATCGACTGCAGGCCTGAGGTTGAGCCTCAGGTTTTCACAGCCGACGCAACAAACCGCCTACGAGCTCTTTACGCCCAATAATTCCGGACAACGCTTGCACCCTACGTATTACCGCGGCTGCTGGCACGTAGTTGGCCGGTGCTTCTTCTGCAGGTACCGTCACTTTCGCTTCGTCCCTGCTGAAAGAGGTTTACAACCCGAAGGCCGTCATCCCCCACGCGGCGTCGCTGCGTCAGGCTTTCGCCCATTGCGCAATATTCCCCACTGCTGCCTCCCGTAGGAGTCTGGGCCGTGTCTCAGTCCCAGTGTGGCCGGTCACCCTCTCAGGCCGGCTACCCGTCGTCGCCTTGGTAGGCCACTACCCCACCAACAAGCTGATAGGCCGCGGGCCCATCCTCAGCCGATAAATCTTTCCACCACCAGACCATGCGGTCAGCAGTCACATCCGGTATTAGCCCCAATTTCTTGGAGTTATCCCAGAGCTGAGGGCAGGTTGCCCACGTGTTACTCACCCGTTCGCCACTGATCCCCCACCGAAGCGGGTTCACCGTTCGACTTGCATGTGTTAAGCACGCCGCCAGCGTTCGTCCTGAGCCAGGATCAAACTCTCCGTAGATGAATTTGAACCGGCTGAGAACCGAGAGCTAGCACTCTCGATATCAATCAACCAAAGGAATCCCAGCCGGAAACACAAAGCCCCCGGCACGGGGTATTACTTGGCACTGACTTTCGGCACGCTGTTGAGTTCTCAAAGAGCGGACGCGCACAAACTCGACCCTTCCGGGCTCCGTCTGCGGCTGGATGTCCAACACTACGCCGGTTTCCGTTGCCCCCACCAGCGGCGGGTCCCGGTCCGGCGGCCCCTCAGGGCCGCGCGGCGCAAAGAGAAAGTTACGTGGCCGTGTCGGCCGTGTCAAACCCGGGGTGCGTGACGCCCGCCACCGGGTCGTCCCACCCGGCACATCCACGTCCACGTGGGCGCGGACGTGCAGGTCAGCGCCCCGTCAAGCGCCGCGCCGCACCCCGGCGATCGACCGCTTGCCCCGGCGCAGCACCAGCCAGCCCCCCGCCAGCCAGGCGTCGTCCCCCGGGACGGCGTCGGCGTCGGCCACCCGCTCGTTGTTCAGGTAGGCCCCGCCCTCCTTCACCGTGCGCCGGGCCTCGGACAGGCTGGCCACCAGACCGGTGCGCTGGAGCAGCACCGCGATCGACGGCACCTCCCCCTCGACGTCCACGCTGCCGGCCTCGCTCAGGGCCGCGCTCAGCGTTCCGGCGTCCAGGGAGGTCAGGTCGTCCCGGCCGAACAGCGCACGGCCGGCGGCCTCGGCCTGGCGCAGCTGCTCCGGGCCGTGCACCAGCAGGGTCAGCTCCTCCGCCAGCGCCCGTTGCAGGCCCCGCGCCGCCGGGCGCTCCACGCTCTCCGCGATCAGCGCCTCGACCTCCTCGGCCGGCCGCTCCGAGTACAGGGGCAGCCAGGCGCGGGCGTCGGCGTCGTCGGCGTTGAGCCAGAACTGGAAGAAGGCGTACGGCGAGGTGAGCGCGGGGTCCAGCCAGACCGCGCCGCCCTCGGACTTGCCGAACTTGGTGCCGTCGGACTTGGTCACCAGCGGCGTCGAGAGCGCGTGCACCCGCGCACCCGAGGTCCGCCGCACCAGGTCGATGCCGGCCGTGAGGTTGCCCCACTGGTCCGAGCCGCCGGTCTGCAGCGTCACCCCGTGCCGCTGGTGCAGCTCGCGGAAGTCGTTGGCCTGCAGGATCTGGTAGCTGAACTCGGTGTAGCTGATGCCGGCCTCGGAGTTCAGCCGGGCCGACACCGCCTCCTTGGCCAGCATCTGGCTCACCCGGAAGTGCTTGCCGATGTCGCGCAGGAAGTCGATGGCCGACACCGGTGCGGTCCAGTCCAGGTTGTTCACGTAGACCGGCGCCGGCAGGCCGTCCCGCTGGGCCGGCACGTCGAGGAACGGGGCCACCTGCTCGCGGATCCGGTCGACCCAGCCCGCGACGGTCCCCCGGTCGTTCAACTGCCGCTCGGCGGTCGGCCGGGGGTCACCGATCAGACCCGTCGCCCCGCCGACCAGCACCACGGGCTGGTGCCCGGCCCGCTGCAGGGCGCGCAGCACCATGAACTGCAGCAGGTGCCCGACGTGCAGGCTCTGCGCGGTCGGGTCGAACCCGGCGTAGTAGGCGACCGGCCCCTCAGCCAGGTGCGCGCGCAGCGCCTCCTCGTCCGTGCTCTGGGCGATCAGCCCGCGGCGGTGCAGCTCGGTGAGGACGTCGTTCGCAGTCACGGGGGACCATCCTGCCCGGTGCCCCGACGTCGCGACTTCCCGCCCGCCCGGAACGCGCTCACCGACGGCGCACCGGCCTCCCAGAACCGCCAGGGCAGCTCGGTGGCCACGCTGATGCCGACGCGTGGTCCGGCCGACACGGCGGACGGCGGCGCCCCCCGGTGCAGCCGGACCGGGGACGACGGGTCGAGCAGGTCGGCATCCCGGTCGTCGGGGCCGATCCCGAGCGCCTGGGTGAGCCGGGCCGGGCCGCGGGCGAGGTCGCGGGCAACGCGGGCGGCGGGTCGCCGGGTGCGGGCCAGCGGCTCCCCCACCACGACTTCACCGGCGCGCATCAGCACCGCCGAACCGCGCCCCTCGGGGCCGACGACGACGTTGGCGCACCAGTGCACGCCGTAGCTGAAGTAGACGTACAGCCGGCCGGGCGGGCCGAACATGATCGCCGCGCGTGGCGTCGGGCCGCGGTGCGCGTGCGAGGCGGGGTCCTCCCCCGCACCCGAGTAGGCCTCCACCTCGGTGAGCCGCAGCGCGACCTGCCCCTCGGGGCGGTCGGTCACCACCCAGCAGCCCAGCAGCGCGGGCGCCACGACGTCGACCGGCCCGAGCAGGTCCTCCGCGCGGACGAGGGGACCCGGCCCGGGCCGGTCGGGGTCGGGTGCGGTCAGAGCGCGCCCGCCACCGGTGAGGCCGTGGCCCAGTCGGCGTGCTGGCGGGCCAGCTCGGCCAGCGAGACCAGTTGCTCGGCGACCCGCTCGGGGGCGGTGCCGCCACGGGCCTTGCGGGCGGCCAGGGCGCCCCGGACGGAGAGGACCGCGCGGACGTCGGGGGTGAGCCGCTCGTCGATGCCGGCGAGCTGGTCGTCGTCGAGCTCGTCGAGCTCCAGGCCGGCGTCCTCGCAGAAGGCGACCATGGCGCCGCTGATCTCGTGCGCGGAGCGGAACGGCACCCCCTGGCGGACCAGCCACTCGGCGACGTCGGTGGCCAGCGCGAAGCCCTGCGGGGCGGCGGCCTCCAGCACCTCGGGGCGCAGGGTGAGCGTGGCGACCATGCCGGTGACGGCGGGCAGTAGCAGCATCAGCTGGGAAAGCGAGTCGAAGACCGGCTCCTTGTCCTCCTGCAGGTCGCGGTCGTAGGCCAGCGGCAGGCCCTTGAGCATGGTGAGCAGCCCGGTCAGGTTGCCGACGAAGCGGCCCGACTTGCCCCGCGCCAGCTCGGCGATGTCCGGGTTCTTCTTCTGCGGCATGATCGACGACCCGGTGGCCCAGGCGTCGTCCAGCCGCGCCCAGCCGAACTCGGTCGACGTCCAGAGCACGACCTCCTCCCCCAGCCGGGAGAGGTGCACGCCGATGAGCGCTGCGACGAAGCAGAACTCGGCGGCGAAGTCGCGGTCGCTGACGCCGTCGATCGAGTTGTCGGTGGCCCGGTCGAAGCCGAGCTCGGCGGCGACGGCGTCGGGGTCCAGCGGCAGCGACGAGCCGGCCAGCGCCCCCGATCCGTACGGGCTCACCGCGGTGCGGCGGTCCCAGTCGCGCAGCCGGTCGACGTCGCGGGCGAACGAGTGCGCGTGCGCCAGCAGTTGGTGGGCGATGAGCACCGGCTGGGCGTGCTGCAGGTGCGTCATGCCGGGCGCGGCGACGTCGGCGTACCGCTCGGCCAGGCCGACGATCGCGTACTCCAGCGACGAGAGCTCCCCGACCAGCGCGCGGACGTGGTGGCGCAGGTAGAGCCGCAGGTCGGTGGCGATCTGGTCGTTGCGGCTCCGGCCGGCCCGCAGCTTGCCGCCGAGCGCGCCGAGCTTCTCGGTGAGGCCGCGCTCGAGGGCCTCGTGCACGTCCTCGTCGCTGTCGATCGCGGTGAACGTGCCGGCCGCCACCTCGTCGGACAGCTCGCGGAGCGCGCCGAGCATCTGCTCGAGCTCGTCGTCGGCGAGCAGCCCGGCGCGGTGCAGCACGCGGGCGTGCGCGCGCGAGCCGGCCAGGTCGAAGGGGGCCAGCGCCCAGTCGAAGTGGGTCGACTTGGACAGCGCGGCCATGGCGGGCGACGGGCCGCCGCCGAAGCGGCCGCCCCAGAGCCGGGTCTGCGATCCAGGGGGCGTGGTGGTCACGGGCCGGCGTCCTCTTCCAGGTCGTCCTGCAGTTCGGGGTAGACGGCAGGGGTGCGCTCGGCGAGCGACCGCAGCCGGTCGGCCAGCGCGGCCCCGCCGTCGGGGTCGCGCGAGACGACCAGCAGAGTGTCGTCCCCGGCGATCGTGCCCAGGACGTCGGGGAGGCCGACCTTGTCCAGGGCCGAGGCCAGGAACTGGGCGGCACCGGGAGGGGTGCGCAGCACCGCCAGGTTGGCGCTGCCCTCGGCACCCGTCAGCAGGTCGGCCAGCAGGCGGGTCAGCCGGGCGGGCGCGGTCTGCGCCGGGCGCAGCGGGGCGTTCTCCGGCGGCAGCACGTAGGACGCCGGAGCGCCGTCCGAGCCCCGCATCTTGACCGCGCCGAGCTCGTCGAGGTCGCGGGAGAGCGTCGCCTGGGTGACCTCGATGCCGGAGCCGGCCAGCAGCGCGGCCAGGTGGGTCTGCGACGTCACCGACTGGGCCTCGATCAGCTGCCGGATCCGGGCCTGGCGCGCGCTGCGGCTCGGCGAGGTCATCGTCGCTCCGTCACGAGTGCTCCAGGAGCCACACCAGCAGAGCCTTCTGCGCGTGCAGCCGGTTCTCCGCCTCGTCCCACACCGCGCTCTGCGGGCCGTCGATCACGTCGGCGGCGATCTCCTTGCCGCGGTAGGCGGGCAGGCAGTGCAGGACGACGGCGTCGTCGGCGGCGCGGGCCAGTGCGGCGTCGTCGACGGCGTAGGGCAGGAACGGGGCGATGCGGGCGTCGTACTCGCCCTCCTGACCCATCGACACCCAGGTGTCGGTGACCAGGACGTCGGCGCCGTCGGCGGCAGCCGCGGCGTCGGCGGTCCAGGCGACCGAGCCGCCGGTCTCGGCGGCGATCTCCGCGGCCTTCTTCAGCACCCCCGGATCGGGCTGGAAACCCTCGGGCGAGCCGACCCGCACGTGCATGCCCGCGGTGGCGCCGCCGAGCAGGTAGGAGTGCGCCATGTTGTTGGCGCCGTCGCCCAGGTAGCTCAGCGACCGGCCGGCCAGCGAGCCCTTGCGCTCGATGACGGTCTGCAGGTCGGCCAGGATCTGGCAGGGGTGGAACTCGTCGGTGAGCGCGTTGACCACCGGCACCCGGCTGGTCGCGGCCATCTCCTCGATCCGCTCCTGGCCGAAGGTCCGCCACACGATCGCCGCGACCTGCCGGTCGAGCACGCGGGCGGTGTCCGCGATCGGCTCGCCGCGGCCCAGCTGGCTGGTCGCCGCGTCGATGACCAGCGGATAGCCGCCCAGCTCCGCGACGCCCACCGAGAAGGAGACGCGGGTGCGGGTGGAGGGCTTGTCGAACAGCACGGCGACCGCCCGCGGGACGCCGTTGGCCGCGCGCAGCGGCACCGGGGCCTCCGCGGTGTGCCGGGTGGCCTTGAGCGAGGCGGCGAGCGCCAGCACCTCGGCCTGCTCGGCCGGGCTGAGGTCGTCGTCCCGGAGGAAGTGGCGGGTCACGAGTCGGACTCCTGGAGTGCGGCGTCGAGGGCGGCGGGCAGCGCGGCGACGAAGGCGTCGATCTGGGCGTCGGTGAGCACCAGCGGCGGGGCGAGCCGGAGCACGCCCGGTGCCACGGCGTTGGTGAGGAAGCCGGCGGTGCGCAGGGAAGCCTCCAGCCCGGCGGCGACGTCGGCGGTGAGGACGACGCCCAGCAGCGCGCCCTTCCCCCGGACGCCGCTGATGCCGGCGTGGCCGAGGCCCTCGATGCCGGCGGTGAACCGGTGCTCGATCTCCTTCGCCCGCTCGAGCAGGCCCTCGTCGCGGATGGTGTCGAGGACGGCGAGCGCGGCGGCCGCGGCGATCGGGTTGCCCCCGAACGTCGAGCCGTGCGAGCCGGCGGTCATCAGCTCGGCGGTCTCGCCGAACGCGAGCATCGCGCCGATCGGCAGGCCACCGCCGAGCGCCTTGGCCAGCGTGATCACGTCGGGCTGCAAGCCGTCGGCCTGGTGGGCGAACCAGTGCCCGGTGCGGCCCATGCCGGTCTGCACCTCGTCGAGCGCGAACAGCGCGCCGGCACCGGCGGCGGCGTCGGCCGCGGCGGCCAGGTAGCCGGCCGGCGCGGGCAGCACGCCGCCCTCCCCCAGCATCGGCTCGAGCAGCACCATCGCGGTCTGCTCCGACACGGCGGCGGTCAGCGCGCCGGCGTCGCCGTAGGGCACGTAGGCCACGCCGCCGGGCAGCGGGGCGAACGCGGCGGCCTTGGACGGCTGGCCGGTGAGCGCCAGCGCGCCCATGGTCCGGCCGTGGAAGGCGCCCTCGGCGGTGATCACCTGCGGCCGGCCGGTGAGCCGGCTGACCTTGAACGCGGCCTCGTTGGCCTCGGCGCCGGAGTTGCAGAAGAAGACCCGGCCGGGCCGGCCCACGAGCTCCAGCAGCCGCTCGGCCAGCGCGACGCCGGGCTCGTGCATCGCCAGGTTGGAGACGTGCCCCAGCGTGGCCGCCTGGGTGCTGATCGCCTCGACGACCTTCGGGTGCGCGTGGCCCAGGATCGTCGTCGCGATGCCGCCCAGCAGGTCGGTGTACTCGACCCCGTCGACGTCGCGGACGACCGCGCCGGAGCCGGACGCCAGCGCGACCGGCGGCGTCCGGTAGTTCCCCATCATCACGGCCGACCAGCGGCGGGCCAGCTCCTCGGTGTGCGTCATGGTGCTCAGCCCTCCCCGGGGGTCGTGAGGTCGGGGACGACCATCGTCCCGGTGCCCTCGGTCGTGAACATCTCCAGCAGCAGGGCGTGCGGGGTCCGGCCGTCGACGACGGTCGCCCGCTTCACCCCGCCCTGGACCGCCCGCAGGCAGGCGGCCATCTTCGGTGCCATCCCGGCGTCCAGCTCGGGCAGGATCTCGGCCAGCTCGGCGGCGTCGATCTGCTGCACCAGGGAGTCGCGGTCGGGCCAGTCGGCGTAGAGCCCCTCGACGTCGGTGAGGACGACGAGCTTGACGGCGTCCAGCGCGACGGCGACCGCCGCGGCGGCGGTGTCGGCGTTGACGTTGTGCACGATGCCGTGCCGGTCGGGGGCGACGGTGGCGATGACCGGGATGTGCCCGGCCTCCAGGAGCGCCAGCACCGGCGCCGGGTCGACCGAGACGACGTCGCCGACCAGGCCGATGTCGACCGGCTCGCCGTCCACGACCGCGTGGGTGCGCTCGGCGGTGAACAGCCCGCCGTCCTCACCGGAGAGGCCGACGGCCAGCGGCCCGTGCTGGTTGATCAGCCCGACCACCTCGGGGGTGACCTGCCCGGTGAGCACCATGCGGACGACGCCGATCGTCTGCTCCGTGGTGACCCGCAGGCCGCCGCGGAACTCGCTCTCGATGCCCAGCCGACCCAGCATCTCGGTGATCTGCGGGCCGCCGCCGTGCACGACGACGGGCAGGATCCCGCAGGTCCGCAGGAACACCATGTCGTCGGCGAAGGCGCGCCGGCACTCGTCGTCGACCATCGCGTGGCCGCCGTACTTGATCACCACGACGTTGCCGTGGAACTCCTTGAGCCACGGCAGCGCCCCGGTGAGGACGGCGATCCGGCGGGCGTCGCCCTCGGGGTCGTGGGTGCGCATGACGCGGTGGGTGCCGATCCGCCGCGGCGGCACCGCCTGGTCGACGGCGACGTCCGGGGGCGTCGGGTCCTGGGCGTCGTCGTCGTGGACGGTGGTCACGTGCGGCTCCGGCTCGGTGGGGCTCACGTCGAGTACGCCGAGTTCTCGTGGACGTAGGCGATCGAGAGGTCGTTGGTCCAGATGGTGGCCTGCTCGGCGCCGGCCTTCAGGTCGACGTCGATGGTGATGGCCCGGCCGGTGAGGTCGACACCCTCCCGCGGGTCGCCGATCGCGCCGCCACGGCAGACCGTGACGCCGTTGATGGTGACGTCGACCTGGTCGGCCTCGAACGCGGCGTCGGTCGTGCCGATGGCCGCGAGCACCCGGCCCCAGTTGGGGTCGTTGCCGAACAGCGCCGTCTTGAGCAGGTTGTTGCGGGCGCACGCCCGGCCGGCGGTCAGGGCGTCCTCGACGGAGGCGGCGTTGCGGACGGTGATCGCGATGTCCTTGGTGGAGCCCTCGGCGTCGGCGAGCAGCTGCATCGCGAGGTCCGTGCACGCCGCGGTGAGCACCTCGGTGAGCTGCTCCTCGCTCGGGGTCACGCCGGTCGCGCCGTTGGCCAGGGCGATGACGGTGTCGTTGGTGGAGAGGCACCCGTCGGAGTCGACCCGCTCGAAGCTGACCCTCGTGGCCGCCGCCAGCGCGCGTTGCAGGACCTCGGGCTCGACGACGGCGTCGGTGGTGAGGACGACGAGCATCGTGGCCAGGCTCGGGGCGAGCATCCCGGCGCCCTTGGCCATGCCGCCCAGCGCGAAGCCCTCGCCCTGCTGCGCGGTGGTCTTGGGCACGCTGTCGGTGGTCATGATCGCCCGCGCAGCGTCCGCCCCGCCGTCTGCGGAGAGCGCCTGCGCCGCGGCGGTGACGCCGGCGGTCAGCTCGTCCATGGGCAGCCGCGTGCCGATCAGCCCGGTGCTGGCCACGGCGACGTCGATCGCGCCCAGGCCCAGCGCCTCGGCGACGTGCTCGGCGGTGCGGTGGGTGTCGGCGAAGCCGTCGGCGCCGGTGCACGCGTTGGCGCCGCCGGAGTTGAGGACGACGGCCCGGCAGCGCTGCCCGGCCAGCACCTGGCGGCTCCAGATGACCGGGGCGGCCGGGAACCGGTTGGTGGTGAAGACGGCGGCGGCGACGTCGTCGGGGCCGGTGTTGAGCACCAGCGCGACGTCGGGGTCGCCGCTGGACTTGAGCCCGGCGGCGACGCCCGCGGCGGTGAAGCCCTGCGGGGTGGTGACGCTCATGGTGCGACTCCTACGAGGGGGAGACCGGTGGTCTCCGGGAGGCCGAGGGCGAGGTTGGCGCACTGCAGCGCGGCTCCGCCGGTGCCCTTGGTGAGGTTGTCGACGGCGGCGACCACGACCAGCCGGCCGGCGTCGGGGTCGACCGCGATCTGCAGCGCGACGGTGTTGGCGCCCAGCACCTGCGCCGTCGTCGGCCACTGGCCCTCGGGCAGCAGGTGCACGAACGGCTCGTCGGCGTAGGCCTGCTCGTACGCGGCGCGGGCGGTCGCGGCGTCCGTGCCGGGCGCGAGCTTCGCCGAGCAGGTGGCGAGGATGCCCCGGCTCATCGGCACCAGGGTCGGGGTGAAGCTGACGCCGACCGGCGACCCGGCGGCCTGGGAGAGGTTCTGGATCATCTCCGGCGTGTGCCGGTGCACCCCGCCCACGCCGTAGGCGCTGACCGAGCCCATGACCTCGCTGCCGAGCAGGTGCGGCTTCGCCGACTTGCCCGCGCCGCTGGTCCCGCTGGCGGCGACGACCACGACCTCGGGCTCGACCAGGCCGGCGGCGAGCGCCGGTGCCATCGCGAGGGTGACCGAGGTCGGGTAGCAGCCGGGGACGGCGATCCGCCGCGCGCCGGCCAGCTGCTCCCGCTGGCCGGGCAGCTCGGGCAGGCCGTAGGGCCAGGTGCCGGCGTGCTCGCTGCCGTACCAGCGCTGCCACGCGGCCGGGTCGCTCAGCCGGTGGTCGGCGCCGCAGTCGATGACCAGGGTGTCGTCCGGGAGCTGGGCGGCCACCGCGGCGGACTCGCCGTGCGGCAGCGCGAGCACGACGACGTCGTAACCGGCGAGGTCCGCTGCATCGCTGGGCTGGACCACCATGTCGGCGTACGGCAGGAGGTGGGGCTGCAGCTCACCCAGGCGTCGGCCGGCGCTCGAGTTGGCATGCACCCCGGTCAGCCGCAGGTTCGGGTGCGCGGCCAACAGGCGGCACACCTCTCCCCCGGCGTACCCGGTGGCGCCGGTGACCCCGACCGTCCACGTCTGCCCTGTGCTCACGATGCATGACCATACACGCCCATGCATGACTGTTCACTCGGATACCCGGCTCCGGACTTTCGGTACCGAAAGTCCGCCGTCGCCCGGGACTTTCGGTACCGAAAGTCCCGGCTGGACGGGGACTTTCGTTACAGAAAGTTCCTGGGCGGGCAGACGATCGACGGCATGCGTGCCCGGCTGCACCACCTGGTCGTCGACTGCCGCCGCCCCGCACTGGACCGCGGAACCCGGCTGAGCGACGGGGTCAGGCGAGGGGGTCGGTGTCGCCGTAGGGGCGCAGGCGGAGCATCCGGGCGGCGTCGGCGGGTGTGGTGGCGCGGAGGACGTCGAGGTCGTCCGCGCCGGCCCGCACGAAGCGGCCCGTCCACTGGTCGAGCTCGCCGGCGGCGATCGCGGCGACCAGCGCGACGACCCGCTCCGGCGGCGTCCAGTCCTCGAAGCCCTGCCACACGCGCATGGCGCGGGTCATCGGGGTGTCGACGACGCCGGGCGCGACGTCGAAGGCGCGCACGTCGGTGCCCTCGAGCGCGCCGGCCAGCGACTCGGTGAGCCGCATGAGCCCGGTCTTCGCGACCGAGTAGGCCGAGTAGTCGGGCGCGCCGCGGGTGCCCATGCCGCTGGCGAGGTTCACGATCCGCCCGCTGTTGCGCAGCACCATCCAGGGCACGACGGTGCGCACGGTCAGCAGCGCGCCGCGCACGTGGCTGGAGACGACGTCCCACCACTGGTCGGGGTCGGCCTCCCAGACGGGCACCTCGAACTCGTCGATCAGGCCGGCGTTGTTCACCAGCAGGGCGATCGGGCCGAGCTCCTCGCGGACGAGCCCGACCGCCTCCTCCACCGAGGCGCGGTCGGTGACGTCGGCGGCCACGGCGAGGGTGCGCCCGCCGGTGGCGGCGGCGACCTCGTCCATCGCCGTCCGCAGCCGGTCCTCGGTGCGGGCGAGGCCGGCCACGGCCATGCCGCGGGCGGCCAGCCCCTCGACCAGGTGCCGCCCGATGCCCGAGGACGCCCCGGTGACCAGGGCGACGCCGGACAGCTCAGGCACGGAGCTCCGCCCCGGTCGCGGCCCGGGCGGCGGCGACGGCGGCGTCGCGCACGCCGGCCGCCTCCTCACCGGTGAGGGTCCGGTCCGGCGCCCGCAGCGTCAGCGCGAACGCCAGCGACCGCGACCCGGCCGGCACGGGGGCGCCTGGTGTAGACGTCGAACAGCCGCAGCGACTCCAGCAGCTCGCCGGCCCCCTCGCGCAGCGCCGCGGCGACCGCGGCGGAGGGGACGTCGTCCCGCACCACGAGCGCGAGGTCCTGGAGCACCGGCGGGAACGCCGAGATCGGCGGACCGACGGCGACCGGGGATGCGGGCAGCGCGTCGACGTCCAGCTCCATCACCGAGGTGCGGGCCGGCAGCTCCAGCGCGGCGCACACCCGGGGGTGCAGCTCACCGGCATGCCCGACGACGACGTCGCCGACCAGCAGCTCGGCGCAGCGGCCCGGGTGCCAGGGCGCCCGCTCCCCCGCCCGGACGGTCAGCTCGACACCGGCCGCCGCGGCGACCCGGCGCGCGGCCTCGACCGCGTCGGCCCAGGTCGCGGCGCGCCCGGCGCCCCACCAGCCGCGCGGCTCGCGGGAGCCGGTGAGCGCGACGGCGACGTGCCACGGCTGCGCCGGCACCGCGCCGAGCAGCGCGGCCAGGGTCTCGTCGTCCGGCCGGCCCTCGACGCCGGGGAGCGGCGCGGGGGTGCGCACCCCGCCGGGGAAGACCGCGCCGTGCTCGAACAGCGCCAGGTCGCGCTGCCCCCGGGAGAGGTTGCGGGCCAGCGTGGCGAGCAGGCCGGGCAGCAGCGTCGTCCGCAGCGCCGGCTCCTCCTCCGACAGCGGGTTGCGCACCAGCACGACCGCGCGGCGCTCGTCGTCCTCGGGCAGGCCGAGCGCGTCCAGGGCCGGCGTCCCGACGAACGGGTAGGACGGCGCCTCGACGTAGCCGGTCTCGGCCAGCGCGCGACCGATCGCGCGGCGCCGGCGCTGCACGTCGGTGAGCCCCCGGCCGGGCGGGGCCGTCGGCAGCACCGAGGGGATGTCGTCGTAGCCGGCGAGCCGCACGACCTCCTCGATCAGGTCCGCGGGGTCGGTGAGGTCCGGGCGCCAGGACGGCGGGGTCACCTGCAGGTCGGTGCCGTCGCCGTCGACCGAGCAGCCCACGGCGGTGAGCAGCTCGACCACCTGGCCGGGCGTGTAGGCGACGCCGGCCACGCGCGCGGGCCGGCCGGCGTCCAGCGGGATCTGCGGCCGCGGGCCCCGGGTGTCGAGGTCCACGACGCCGCCGACGACGCGCGCGCCGCCGTACTCGCAGAGCAGCTCGGCGGCGCGAGCCAGGGCGACGACGGTCAGCTCGGGGTCGACGCCGCGCTCGAAGCGCTTGGCCGCCTCGCTGGGCAGCCGGTGCCGGCGCGCCGTGCGGGCCACACCGGTGGGCTCCCAGTGCGCCGCCTCCAGCAGCACCGAGGTCGTGCCGTCACCGATCTCGGTCGTCGCGCCGCCCATGACCGCGGCCAGACCGATCGGCCCGGAGTCGTCGGTGATGAGCAGGTCGTCGCCGGCGGCGAGGGTGCGGGTGCTGCCGTCGAGGGTCTCCAGGCGCTCGCCCTCGCGGGCCAGCCGGACGGTGATCGGCCCGCTGACCTTCTCGCGGTCGAAGGCGTGCATCGGCTGGCCGAGCTCGAGCATCACGTAGTTGGTCACGTCGACGGCCAGCGAGATGCTGCGGATGCCGGCCTGGGTGAGCCGGCGCCGCAGCCACCACGGGCTGGGCGCGGTCGGGTCGAGACCCTCGAGGGCCAGCATGGAGAACCGGTCGCAGCGCTCGGGCGCGTCGACCCGCACGTCCCAGGCGGGGGCGCCGGACCACGCCGGCGGGGTGACCGCGCCCGGGTCGCGCCACGGCGCGGCCAGGCCGGTGCCCATCTCGCGGGCGATGCCGCGCATGGACAGGCAGTAGCCCCGGTCGGGGGTGACGGCCAGCTCGATGACGACGTCGTCCAGGCCGGTGACCGGGCCGGCGGGCGTGCCCGGCGGCGGGACGTCGGCGCCCTCGCTCCCCAGCACCAGGATGCCGGCGTGGTCCTCGCCGAGGCCGAGCTCGCGGACCGAGCAGATCATCCCGTCGGAGATCCGGTCGTAGGTCTTCCGGGAAGCGATCGCGAACCCGCCGGGCAGCACCGCGCCGGGCAGCGCGACGACGACGGTGTCGCCGACGGCGAAGTTGCGCGCGCCGCAGACGATGCCGCGCGGGGCCGCTTCCCCCACGTCGACCGAGCAGAACCGGATCGGCTTCTTGAACCCGGTGAGCTCCTCGATCCCGAGGACCTTCCCGACGACCAGCGGGCCCTCGACCGGCTCGGCGCGGTGGATCTCCTCGACCTCGAGGCCCAGCCGCACGGAGGCGGTGTCGAGGTCCTCGACCGTCGTCCCGGCGGGGACGTCGACGTACTCGGCCAGCCAGCCGATGGGGACTCTCACTGCTGGACCTGGGGGGCCACAGAGGTGACCTTCGGTGCCCGACCGGAACCAGTCACTGCTCGACTCCAAAAGCTGTAGTGAAGCGGACGTCGCCCTCGACGATGTCGCGCATGTCGCCGACGCCGGAGCGGAACTGCAGGGCGCGCTCGATGCCCATGCCGAACGCGAAGCCCGAGTACTCGTCGGGGTCGATGCCGCAGGCGACCAGGACCCGCGGGTTGACCATCCCGCAGCCGCCCCACTCGACCCAGCGCGGCCCGTCGCGGTGCTCGGGGAACCAGACGTCGAACTCCGCCGAGGGCTCGGTGAACGGGAAGTACGAGGGCCGCCAGCGGGTGATGGCGTCGGCGCCGAACAGCGAGCGCGCCAGGTGGTCCAGCGTGCCGCGCAGGTGCGCCATCGTCAGGCCGCGGTCGACCGCCAGCCCCTCCACCTGGTGGAAGACCGGGGTGTGCGTCGCGTCGAGCTCGTCGGTCCGGTAGACCCGGCCCGGGGCGACGACGTAGATCGGCGGCGTGCGCGCCAGCATCGTCCGGGCCTGCACGGGGCTGGTGTGCGTCCGCAGCACCAGTCCGGAGTCCTCCGGCGCCACGAAGAAGGTGTCCATCATCGTGCGCGCCGGGTGGTCGCGGCCGATGTTCAGCGCGTCGAAGTTCAGCCACTCGGCCTCGAGCTCCAGGGCCGTCGGCGACCTCGTAGCCCATGCCCACGAAGATGTCGGCGATCCGGTCGGTGAGCGTCGTCAGCGGGTGGCGGGCGCCGCGCGGCGTGCGGTCCCACGGCAGCGTGACGTCGACCCGCTCCTCGGCGAGCACCCGGGCGTCGCGCTCGGCCTCGAGCTCGGCGAGCCGGGCGTCGTAGGCCTCCTGCACGGCGACGCGGGCGGCGTTCACCCGCTTGCCGGCGTCGCTGCGGGCGGCCGGCGGCAGCGCGCCGAGCTCGCGGCGGGCCAGCAGCACCGGGGCGCGGTCGCCCAGGTGGGCCGGCCGCACGGCGGCCAGCGCCTCCAGGTCGGCCGCCCCGGCGAACGCCGTCCGGGCGGCGTCGACGGCGTCGTCGAGGGCCTCCGGGGAGAGGGCGGCGACCTGCTTGGGGTCGTAGGGATCGTTGGCGCCAGACACGGGAGGCCATTCTGCCCGCCGTCCGCCCCCGTCCGCGCCTGGGTTCGGTCGTGCGCCGCCGCGTCCCGCCCAGATCGGCGATGTGGGGCCCATGGGACGTCGGAGAACCCCACGTCGCCGATCTGGGCCCAAGGGCGCGACCTGACCCCTCGGGGTGACCCGGGCCGGATCGGCTCTCCGCCGGGGGCCGACCGGCCGATGCGGGAGCGTGGACCTCATCCCGGAGCACTCCGACAGCGATCTCGCCGCGGCTCTGAGCGACGGCGGCGTGCGCAGCGTCTTCCAGCCGATCGTGGAGCTGGACACCGGCCGGGTGGTCGCGTACGAGGCGCTCGCCCGCGGCCCGCAGGGCCCGCTCGAGCGGCCCGACCGGCTGTTCGCCGCGGCCCGGGCGGCCGGCCGGCTGGCCGAGCTCGACGAGCTGTGCCGGGCGGCGGCGTTCCGGGGCGCGGTGGAGCAGGGCCTGCTGGCGCCGCTCACCGTCTTCGTCAACGTCGAGCCCGAGGTGCTCGACAGCGCGCCGCTGGACGACCTGCTGGCCATCGCCGAGCGCGCACCGCGCGACCTGCGGGTGGTCCTGGAGATCACCGAGCGCGCGCTCGCGGCCCGCCCGGCCGAGCTGCTGCGCACCGTCGAGCGGGTCCGCAGCCTGGGCTGGGGCGTGGCCGTCGACGACGTCGGCGCGGACTCCATGTCGCTGGCCTTCCTGCCGCTGCTCTCCCCCGACGTCATCAAGCTGGACCTGCGCCTCGTGCAGGACCGCCCCGGCCCGGCGGTCGCCGAGATCATGAACGCGGTCAACGCCCACGCCGAGCGCACCGGCGCGCTGGTGCTCGCCGAGGGCATCGAGAACGAGGCGCACCTGGCGACGGCCCGGGCGCTCGGGGCCACCCTCGGCCAGGGCTGGATGTTCGGCCGTCCCGGCCCGGGCGCCGCCCCCGGCCTGCCCACCGGCGAGCTCGCGGTCGCCACGGTTCCGAACGCCGCCCTCGTGGACATCTCGCCCTTCGGCTGCCTGCCCGCGAGTGTCCCCCTGCGCCGCTCGGTCAAGTCGCTGCTGATCGAGCTGAGCAAGCAGCTCGAGCGCGAGGCGATGCGGCTGGGCGACACCTGCGTCGTCGCCTCCACCTTCCAGGAGGCGCGGCACTTCACGCCGTCGACCATCCAGCGCTACCGCGACCTCGTCGAGCGCACCGGCTTCGTCTGCGCGCTGGGCGAGGACCTGCCCGTCGAGCCGCTGCCGGGCGTCCGCGGCGCCGCGCTGGACCCAGCCGACCCGGTCCGCGGCGAGTGGGACGTCGTCGTCCTCAGCCCGCACTTCAGCGCCGCGCTGCTGGCCCGCGACCTCGGCGACGACGGCCCCGACCTGGAGCGCACCTTCGAGTACGCGCTCACCTACGACCGCGCGACGGTCACCCGGGCCGCGCACGCACTGCTGACCCGCGTGGTCCCCCGGAGCACCGCCGCGCTGCCGGCCGCGCCGCAGCGCCCGGCGCTGCCGGTGCCCGCCCCGGGCGTGGCGCCGGACGGGCTGCGCACCGGGCCGGACGGCGACGCGCTGCTGCGCAGCGCCCTGTCGGCCACGACCAGCGGCGTCGCCATCGCCGACATGCGGCTGCCCGACCAGCCGCTGATCTACGTCAACGACGCCTTCGAGGCCCTCGCCGGGCTGTCCCGCGAGGAGGTGCTCGGCCGCAACTGCCGGTTCCTCCAGTCGCCGGACACCGACCCCGCCGCGGTCGCCCGCATCCGCGCGGCCATCGACCGGGGCGAGGAGTGCCGGGAGACCGTCCTCAACCTGCGCGGCCCGGACCGCGAGCCGTGGTGGAACGAGATCCACCTGGCGCCGGTGTTCGACGCCGACGGCGTGCTCGCCCAGTACATCGGCGTGCAGCACGACGTCACCGCCCGGGTGACCGCCGAGCGCGCGCTGCTGCAGGAGCGCGACCGCAACCGCGCCTTCCTCGCCCGCATCGAGGAGCTCGCCTACACCGATCCGCTCACCGGGCTGCCCAACCGGCGGCGGCTGGAGGAGCAGGTGGAGGCGGCGCTGTGGACCGCGCGCACCGGCTCGGACACCGTCGCGCTGCTCTTCGTCGACCTCAACGGCTTCAAGGCGGTCAACGACGACCTCGGCCACGCCGCCGGCGACGAGGTGCTGCAGACCGTCGCCCGCACGCTGCGCGGCCGGCTGCGCCGCGGGGACCTGCTGGCCCGGCTGGGTGGGGACGAGTTCCTCGTCGCGCTGCCCGGCCTGGACCCTCGCGAGGCCGCCGGCGAGGCGCGGCGGGTGGCCGACGACCTGGCCGCGGCCGTCGCCGTGCCGACCGAGGCCGGCGGCCGGGAGGTCCGCATCGGCGCGAGCGTCGGCGTGGCGGTCTACCCGGCCGACGGCGAGGAGTTCGACGCGCTGCTGCACCGCGCCGACATGGACATGTACGCGCAGAAGACCGCGCGGCGGGGCCGGCTGGTCCCCCAGCGCTGAGCCGTCGACGGGATCTGCACACTCGGGGGTACCAGCGCCTGGAAGGCCCCGAGTGTGCAGATCTCGCGGACGGCGCGGGGCGACGGTCCGGAGGCTGACGTGGCGGTGCAGCTCGCGCTGGGTTCCGCGCTCGTCTACGGGGCCAGCGACTTCTGCGGCGGCCTCGCCAGCCGGCGGGCGCCGGCCTACGCGGTGGTCGCGGCCTCCCAGCTCGCCGGCTTCGCCCTGCTGGTCGTGCTGCTGCCCGCGCTCGGCGGGAACCCGAGCGCCGCCGCCCTCGGCTGGGGGGCCGCCGCCGGCACGGCGGGCACCGCCGGCATGGTGCTCTTCTACCGGGCGCTGGCCGTCGGCGTGATGAGCGTCGTCGCCCCGGTCACCGCGCTGGCCGGAGCCGCCGTGCCGGTGCTCGCCGGGCTCGCCCTGGGCGAGCGGGTCGGCGCGGCCGCCGCCGTCGGCATCGGCCTGGCGCTGGTCGCGGTGGTGCTGGTCGCCGCCGAGGGCGGGCCGCGCTCGCTGCGCGCCGTCAGCCTCGGCGCCTCCGCCCCCGCGCTCGCCGCCGGGGCGGGCTTCGGCGTCTTCTTCGTCCTCCTCGACCGCGCCCCGGCCGACGCCGGGCTCTGGCCGCTGGTCGGCGCCCGGGTGCTGTCGCTGGTCCTCGTGCTCGTCGTCGCCGTCTGCGCCGGCCGCTCGCTGCGCGTCCCCCGCGCCGGCCTGCCCGCGGTGCTGCTGGCGGGACTCGGCGACATGGCGGCCAACGCGCTGTTCCTGCTCGCCACCCAGCAGGACGGCCCGCTGGTCATCACCGCGGTGCTGGCCTCGCTCTACCCGGCGACGACGGTGCTGCTGGCCCAGCTGCTGCTGCGCGAGCGGCTGGTGCCCGCCCAGCTGGCCGGGGTGGGCGCGGCGGCCGCCGCCGTCGTCCTCATCGCGCTGCCGGGCTGAGCCTCCTCCCTTCGGGGCAGGACGGGTCGGCTCGGGTGTGGCGGCCGTGGTCGCGGGCCGATGGGACCAGGTGCTCCCCGACCTGCCCGCGCCCCTCGCCGCCGCCCTCGACCAGGTGCTCGACGGCGGCCTGCACAGCCTCTTCCAGCCGATCGTCGACCTCGACACCGACCGCGTCGTCGCCTACGAGGCGCTCGCCCGCGGGCCGGAGGGGCCGCTGGCCGCCCCCGACGCGATGTTCGCCGCGGCGCGGGCCGCCGGCCGGCTCGCCGAGCTCGACGGGGCCTGCCGGGCCGCGGCGTTCCGGGGCGCGGTCGACCAGGGCCTGCTGGCGCCGACGACGGTCTTCGTCAACGTCGAGCCCGAGGTCCTGGACACCGCGCCTCTGGCGGACCTGCTCGCGATCGCGGGCTCCGCGCCCGGCGAGCTGCGCGTGGTCCTCGAGGTCACCGAGCGCGCCCTCGCATCCCGCCCGGCCGAGCTGCTGCGCACGGTGGAGCGGGTGCGCCGGCTGGGCTGGGCCATCGCCCTGGACGACGTCGGCGCCGACCCGATGTCGCTGTCGTTCATGCCGCTGCTGCGCCCCGACGTGGTCAAGCTGGACCTGCGCCTGGTGCAGGGCCGCCCCGGCGCCGCCGTCGCCCGGATGATGAACGCGGTCAACGCCTACGCCGAGAGCACCGGCGCGCTGGTGCTGGCCGAGGGCATCGAGACCCCTGCGCACCTGGAGGCGGCGCTGTCGCTGGGCGCCGTCCTCGGGCAGGGCTGGTTCTTCGGCCGGCCGGCCGCGGGACGCGCCGCCGACCGCCCGGCCGGCGAGCTCGTGCTGCCCGCTCCCCAGGCCGGGACCCCGGTCGACGGCACCGACTCGCCGTTCGGCTGCCTGCCCGGCGGCACGCGGCTGCGGCGCTCGCCCAAGTCGCTGCTCGTCGAGCTCAGCAAGCAGCTCGAGCGCGAGGCCGTGGGAGTCGGCGAGACCTGCGTCGTCGCCGCCACCTTCCAGGAGGCCCGGCACGTCACGCCCTCCACCGAGCGCCGGTACGCCGAGCTGGCCGCCGCCACGGGGTTCGTGTGCGCCGTCGGGGAGGGGCTGGACGCCGAGCCGCTGCCCGGCATCCGCGGCGCCACCCTCGCCCCCTCCGACCCGGTCCGGGACGAGTGGGACGTCGTCGTCCTGGGGCCGCACTTCGCCGCGGCGCTGCTGGCCCGCGACCTCGGGTCGACCGGCCCGGACGCCGACCGGCAGTTCGAGTACGCGCTCACCTACGACCGGGCGACGGTCGTCGAGGCGGCCCGCGCGCTGCTCTCGCGGATCGCGCCCCGGCCGACCGTCCCTGCACCGGTCACCCTCCCGGCGACCGACCCGGCCATCCCGCAGCCGCGGACCCCGGCGAGCGAGCACCGGGCACACCTGGCCGAGCTCGCCGGCACCGATCCGGCGACCGGCCTGCCGGGCCGGGTGCGCACGCAGGAGGTCCTCGACGTCGCCGCGTGGAACGCGCGGACCGGCGGGGACGTGCTCGCCGTGCTCACCGTCGACCTCACCGGCGTCGGCGTGGTCGCCGAGCGGTTCGGCGAGCTGGCGGCCGACGACGTGCTGCGCGCCGCGGTCCACCGGCTGGGGCGCCGGCTGCGGCACGGCGACGTGCTCGGCCGGCTGGGCGCCACCCGCTTCGCCGTCGGCGTCCCGGGGCTGGCCCCGGCCACCGCGGCCCGGGAGGCCGCCCGCATCGCCGACGGGCTCGCCGACGCGCTGGGCACGCCGTTCGTCGTCGCGGGCGAGCAGCTCGTGCTGGGCGTGCGGGTCGGCTCGGCGCTGTGCCCGGACGACGCCGACGACGTGGCGGGCCTGCTCGGCATCGCGGCCGGCGGCGGGGGCGGCGTCCGGCGCTGAGCCGCGGTCAGACCCCGGCGGCGCCGTCGAGCAGCTCGACCGGGAACGGCGGCCGGTCCAGGCCGGTGACGCGGGTGTTCCCCCACGGATCGGTCTCGGTCGCCTCGGCGCGACCGCTGCCGTGCGGCGTCGTCAGCTCCAGGCGGGTGCGCGCGGGCAGCGTCAGCGCGATCCGGCCGGACCACACGACCGAGCCGGCGAGCGGGTCGAAGCGGGCGCCCAGGACGGCGCGCGCGGTCCGCGCGGGCTCGCCGTCGACGACGACGGTGACCTCGCCGTCGTAGCCCTCGGGCTCCTCGTGCTCGCTCATCGCTCCTCCTGGGTGGGTCGGTGGGTCAGCGCGTCGGGGGCAGCAGGGTGCCCAGCCCCCCGTGGGCGAGATCGGTCAGCTGGTCGACCAGCTGCGCGGCGGGGACGGTGCGCGCCGCCGACCACCAGTGCGCGGCCAGCTGGACCATCCCGACCACGCCGTAGGCCCAGGTGAGCGCGGCGTCGGGCGAGCGGCCCGCAACCGACAGCCGCTCCCCCATGAGCACGCCCAGCGACTCGGCGATCTCGCGCTCGGTGGCGGCCACCAGGTCGGCCCGTCCGGAGCGGCCGGCGTGCGCGTAGGCGAACCGGTAGAGCGCGGGCTCGTCCTCGATCAGGGCGACGAACGCGGCGATGACCGCGTGCAGCTGGGCCCGGTCGTCGGCCCGCTCCGCGGCGAGCTCGCCCATCAGCCGGGGCAGCAGGATCGCCTCGGAGATCCGGTTGAGGACGGCGTCGACCAGCTCGTCCTTGTCGCTGAAGTACCGGTAGATGACGGTCTTGGACACCCCGGCGCTGCGGGCGACGTCCTCGACCGCGAACTCGGGGCCGGCCAGCCGCACCGCCTCCACGGCGGCGGTGACCAGGTCCTCCCGGCGGGCGCGCCGGTGCTCGGTCCAGCGGGCACGGCGTCCGTCCGTCGGCGCCTCGGAGGCGGCGCCCGACGCGACGTCGAGCGCTGGGGGTTGCATGTGTTTCACCGTAACAGCTACCTTTCGGGACAGCCCCGCTCGACGTTCGAGGGAGACCGCTGATGACCGCCACCCTGCCCTCCGGCACCGCCGGCCACGAGTCCGCCACGCGCAAGGCGCCGGTCGACCGGCAGGCGCTCTCCGCGCGGCTGCTCGGCTCCGCGGCGAAGAAGTCCTACGACCCCGTCGTCGACATCGACTGGGACGCGCCCATCCCCGACTCCCTCTACGGCCTCTCGCCGGAGTGGTCCAGCCTCTACGGCACCCCGCTGTGGGAGGGGCTCAACGAGGAGCAGCGCGTCACGCTCACGATCCACGAGTACTGCTCCATCTCCGGCGTCGGCATCTGGTTCGAGTGCCTGCTGATGCAGCTCATCCTGCGCGATGTGTACGGCGACGACCCCGCCCAGCCGCACGTGCAGTGGGCGCTGACCGAGATCGCCGACGAGTGCCGCCATTCGGTGATGTTCGCCCGTACCGCGGAGACGTTCGGGGCGCCGTCCTACCAGCCGCCCGCGCGCATCCTGCGGCTCGGCAAGGCGTTCGCCGCGAAGGGCGGCGGGCCGGCGGCGTACGCGGCCATCCTCGTCGCCGAGGAGATCCTCGACATCTTCCAGCGCGACCTGATGAAGGACGACCGCGTCCAGCCGCTGACCCGGGCCACCAGCCAGATCCACGTCGTCGAGGAGGCCCGGCACATGCGCTTCGCGCGCGAGGAGGTCGCCCGGCGCACCCCCGAGCTCTCCCGGTGGCAGCTGCACCGGCACCGGACCGTCGTCGCGGCGGTGGCCGCGATCGTCGCGGAGAACCTGGTGCAGCCGGAGGTCTACGCCTCCGTCGGCCTGGACCCGGCGACGGCGAGGGCCGCGGCCCGGGCCAACGAGCACTACGCGGCCAAGCTGCGCGGGGCGTCGACCGGCCTGGTGGAGTTCCTCCGCGGCGTCGGCCTGATCGGCGGCTCGTCCGAGCGGCTCTGGAAGCGCGCCCAACTCCTCTAGGGACTTCCGGTACCGAAAGTCCCTCCTCGCCGCGAACTTTCGGTACCGGAAGTCCCTCCTCGCCCCGGACTTTCGGTACCGAAAGTCCCCGTCAGCGCTGGGCGAGCTGGGTCGTGTAGAGGCAGATCGCGGCGGCCGCGGCGAGGTTGAGGCTCTCGGCGCGGCCGCGCATCGGGATGCGCACCCGGGCGTCGACCAGCCCGGCGAGGTCGGCGGGGACGCCGCGGGCCTCGTTGGCCGAACAGCCACAGCACCGGCCCGTCGAGCCCGCCGGCGTCCGCGGCCTCGTCGAGGGCGACCTCTCCCCCGCCGTCGGCGGCCAGCACGGTGCCGCCGGCGGCGCGCCAGGCGGGCAGGAACTCCGCCAGCGGGACCCCCCGGACGACGTCGACGTGGAACAGGCTGCCCGCGCTCGAGCGCACCGCCTTGCCGCCGTAGGGGTCCGCGGACCCCGCGCCGAACACCACCGCGCCGGCGCCGCACGCGTCCGCCGTCCGCAGCACCGTGCCGGCGTTGCCGGGGTCGGCCAACTCGGCCAGCGCCACGGCCAGCGCCGGCGGTGCGGCGAGGACGTCACCGGCGGGCACGTCGCGCAGCGCGCAGACGGCTACCAGGCCTTGCGGCGTGACCGTCTCGGACAGCCCGGCCGCGGCCTTGTCCGTCACCAGCCGGACGGGGACGGCGGTGGCGGCCAGCAGGTCGCGGTGCGCGGTGGCGGCGGCCTCGGTGGCGAAGACCTCGACGGCGCCGTCGGGGTCGGCGAGCGCCTCGGCGACGGCCTGCCGCCCCTCGGCCAGGAACAGCCCGGCGGCGTCGCGGCCGGCCCGCCGCACCAGCTTGCGCGCCGCGGCGACCCGCCCCGACCGCTCGGTCAGCAGCTCGCTCATCCCGACTCCTCCTCGCGCCCACATCGGCGATCTGGCGGCTTCCCCGCCCCCATGGCGCCCACATCGGCGATGTGGGGCCGATCGTGGGCGCGCAGACGACGGCGCCGCCGCGGGGAGGTCTCCCCACGGCGGCGCCGGTCAGCCCTCCGGACGGAGGGCCCGTGCTCAGGCGGCCTGACCGGTCGCCTGCGGGTTCGCGGCGAGCGCGGCGCGGGCGGACTCGACGAGCGAGGCGAAGGCCGCCGGCTCGTTGACGGCCAGCTCGGCCAGGACGCGGCGGTCCAGCTCGATGCCGGCCAGCTTCAGACCCTGCATGAACCGGTTGTAGGTCATGTCGTTCTGACGCGCCGCGGCGTTGATGCGGGTGATCCACAGCTTGCGGAAGTCGCCCTTGCGGACCTTGCGGTCGCGGTAGTTGTAGGTGGCCGAGTGGAGGATCTGCTCCTTGGCCTTGCGGTACAGCCGCGAACGCTGACCGCGGTAGCCGCTGGCCTGCTCGAGGACTGTGCGGCGCTTCTTCTGGGCGTTGACCGCCCGCTTCACGCGTGCCACGTGAGTGCTCCTGTCTTTCTAAAGGGTGAGGGGGGAGGGGGCGCTCAGAGGCCCAGGAGCTTCTTCATCCGCGGCGCGTCGGCCGGGGACAGGACGCCGATCCCGCTCACGCGGCGCTTGCGGCTCGAGGACTTGACCTCGAACTTGTGCTGGTTGTTCGTGTGCTCGCGCACCAGCTTCCCGGAGCCGGTCACGCGCACGCGCTTGGCCGTGCCCTTGTGGGTCTTCTGCTTCGGCATGTCCCTCGTCCTGTTCGTCTGGATGTCGGTGCGTGCGGCAGCACGGAGCTGCCGCACGCGCCGGCCGTCTTCGGTCGTGCGGTCGATCGAGGCGAGCGATCAGGCCTGTGCGGTCTGCTCGTCGTTCGCCTGGTCGGACGCCGAGGCCTTCTCCGCCTTCGCCGAGCGTCGCGCGGCGTCGGTGGCGGCCTGGTTCCGGTGCGGTGCGATCACCATGACCATGTTCCGTCCGTCCTGCTTGGGGTTGGACTCGACGACGCCCAGCTCGCTGACGTCGGCGGCCAGCCGCTGGAGCAGCCGGTAGCCCATCTCCGGTCGCGACTGCTCGCGCCCACGGAACATCACGGTGATCTTGACCTTGTCGCCGCCCTTGAGGAAGCGCTCGACGTGGCCCTTCTTGGTCTCGTAGTCGTGCGGGTCGATCTTGAGGCGCAGCCGCATCTCCTTGATGACGGTGAGCGCCTGGTTCCGCCGGGCCTCGCGGGCCTTCTGAGCGGACTCGTACTTGAACTTCCCGTAGTCCATCAGCTTGGCGACGGGCGGCCGGGCCATGGGAGCGACCTCGACGAGGTCGAGCTCCGAGTCCTGGGCCAGGCGCAGCGCTTCGCCGATCGACACGACGCCGACCTGCTCGCCCTCGGGTCCGACGAGACGGACCTCGGGGACGCGGATGCGGTCGTTGATGCGGGGCTCGGTGATGGCCTCTCCTCTGCTCTTGCCTGTGAGGAGCTCACCCGATCCGGTCCGGGATGTCGAAGGCCCCGTGAGCGTCTGCTCACGGGGCCCACTCACCGGGGTCCGCAGCCGTCCGGGGGACGGTTGCGGGACGCGAGCGCCGGCAGGGCCGGTCCTCGCGATCCGGGGACCTGGTCGCCTGGACGGCGTCAGGTGGGAGCGGGCTCCTCTTGGATCAACGGCCCGGGGTGGGGCCGCTGGTTGGTTCGCGCGCCTCGTGTAGCGGGGGGAGGCACGCCCAGTCTACAGCGTCGTGCCTCCGCCGGTCATTCCCGGGCTGCGCGCCCCGTCCTCAGTTGTCGTAGAGCAGCGGCGGGGGCACCGGGTCGGTGGCCCGGGCGGCGGCGTGCAGTGCCCGCATCCCCTCCACGGCGCGGACCGCGTACTCGCCGTCCGCGGCCTGCAGACCCCAGACCGAGACCTCGTCGCCGTTCTCCAGGGCCAGCGACCCCCAGGCCGACTTCCGCTCGAACCGGACCGCCCGGACCGCCTGCCACGGCAGCACGTGCTGCACGAACAGGTTGCGCACCCGCACCCCCGAGGCGTCGGCGTCGACGCGGGACCGGCCGAGCAGCAGCACACCCGCGGCCAGCAGCACGCCCAGCCCGGCGAGCGCGACCTGGTCGACGACGCCGTACTCGACGACGGTGTTCGTCGTCGACGGCAGGGTCAGCACGACCACGGCGGCGACGACGAGCACGGCTCCGGCGAGGACGGCGAGCAGCAGCCGCAGCCGGCGCGGGACGGCCGAGACCGCGGCCGGGGTGGCGGTGGTGGGGCCGGACATGCCCCCATGGTGACAGCAGGTGCGGCGGCCGTGACCGGCGCGGCGGTCGTGGCTGGCAGAGTGCCGGGGCGTGGAGATCTCCGGCACCGCCCAGCACGCCGCGTGGCAGGCCCGCGCCCTGCCCCCCGTCGAGCAGTTGCGCGACGACCTCTGGTCGATCCCGGTCCCCATCCCGCACAACCCGCTCCGCTACAACAGCATCTACGCCTTCGCCCTCGACGGCGGCGGGCTCGGGCTGATCGACACCGGCTGGGGCAGCGACGAGTCCTGGGACGCGCTCACCGCGGGGCTGGCGGCGATCGGCGGCGACGTCTCCGACGTCCGCGGCGCCCTGGTCACCCACCTGCACTTCGACCACCTGGGCCTGGCCGGCCGGGTCCGCGAGGCCAGCGGCGCGTGGATCGCCATGCACCCGGCCGACGCCGGCGTCGTCCGGGAGCTGACGACGGCGGGCGCGCAGCACGCCGTCGACACCGAGGTGGAGTTCCTCGTCGGGCTGGGCGCCGACCGCGACGAGGCGGTGTCCGACGTCGGCGCCGCCGAGAACTTCGGCGCCTGGACCAGCATGGCGGTGCCCGACCGGATGCTCGAGGACGGCGACCACGCCGACTTCCCCGGCTGGCGGCTGCGCGCGGTGCACACCCCCGGGCACACCCCGGGCCACCTGTGCTTCGCGGAGCAGGAGACCCGGCTGTTCTTCTCCGGCGACCACGTCCTGCCCCGGATCAGCCCGAACATCTCCACCAACGCGCGCGGCGGCGATCCGCTGCGCGACTTCCTGGACTCGCTGGCCGCCGTCCGGGACCTGGACCCGGCCGAGGTGCTCCCGGCGCACGAGTGGCGCTTCCGCGGGCTGGCCGACCGCGTCGACTCGCTGACCGCGCACCACGAGCACCGGCTCGCCGAACTGCTCGCCGCGATCGCCGCGCACCCGCACTCGACGCCGTGGCAGCTGGCCGCGCACCTCACCTGGTCGCGGCCGTGGGAGCAGTACGAGCGGCGGATGCGGATCTTCGCCGTCACCGAGACCGACGCGCACCTGCGGCTGCTGGCCAGCCGCGGGCTGGTGGTCGGCAGCAGCGGGCCGGTGCCCACGTGGACGATCGCCGCCCGCTGACCGCCGCCGGCCTGGCCGCCGACCTGCTCACCGCTCCCCCGCTGCTGGGGGCGACGCGGCTGGTCTGCGTCGACGGGCCGGCCGGGTCCGGCAAGACGACCCTGGCCGGCCGGCTGGCCGCGGAGCTGGGCGCGGCCGCCGAGCTGGTGCACATGGACGACCTCTACGCCGGCTGGACGCTGACCGGCGCCGTCGCCCGCCTCGAGGCGGGGGTGCTGCGACCGCTGGCCGCGGGCCGGCCCGGCGCCTACCACCGCTTCGACTGGCACGCCGGCCGGTTCGCCGCGGAGCCGGTGCCGGTGCGCCCGGCACAGGTGCTGGTCGTGGAGGGCTGCGGCAGTGCGCCCCGCCGGCTGGACCCGTGGACGACGCTGCGGGTGTGGGTCGAGGCCCCGGGTCCGCTGCGGCTGGAACGCGGGCTGGCGCGGGACGGCGCGGCGATGACCGACCACTGGCTCCGCTGGCTGGCCACCGAGGCGGCCGAGTTCGCGCGGGAGGACACCCGCCGGCGCGCGCACCTGCGGGTCGACGGGGCGCCGGCGACCCCGGTCCCGCCCGGGGTCTTCCTGCCCCTGCCCGACACACAGCGGTAACGCGGAGCACGCACGATGGGCCGACCGCCGGCCACGAGGGGGACGACGTGAGCGACACCGGTACCGAGCCGGACGCCGGGCTGCCGCTGGCCGGCTACACCGTGGCGGTGACCGCCGCCCGCCGCAAGGAGGAGCTCGGCGCCCTGCTGGACCGCCGCGGCGCCCGGGTGGTCTACGCACCGGCCATCCGCATCGTGCCGCTGTCCGACGACACCGAGCTCGTCGCGGCCACGCGCCGGGTGCTGGCCGAGCCGGTCGACCTGGTCGTGGCGACCACCGGCGTCGGGTTCCGCGGGTGGCTCGAGGCGGCCGACGCGTGGGACCTGCCCCTGGTCGAGCACCTGCGGGGCGCCCGGGTGATGGCCCGCGGCCCCAAGGCGCGCGGCGCGATCCGCGGGGGCGGGCTGGTCGACGCGTGGTCGCCGGAGTCGGAGTCCTCCGCCGAGGTGCTCAGCCACCTGCTCTCCGGCGCGGAGGGCCCGCTGGAGGGACGGCGGATCGCCGTCCAGCTGCACGGCGACCCGCTGCCCGACCTGGTCGAGGGGCTGCGGGCGACCGGCGCCGAGGTGCTCACCGTGCCTGTCTACCGCTGGGTGCTGCCCGAGGACGTCGGCCCGGTACGCCGCCTGGTGGCGTCGGTCGTCGCCGGCGCGGTGGACGCGGTCACCTTCACCAGTGCCCCGGCGGCCGCGAGCCTGCTCGCCGTCGCCGGGGAGCTGGGCCGGCGCGAGGAGCTGGTCGCGGCGCTGCGGGACCGGGTGCTGGCGGTCGCCGTCGGCGCGGTGACCGCCGGTCCGCTGGAGGCCGAGGGCATCCCCACCCGCCAGCCCGAGCGGGCCCGGCTCGGCGCGCTGGCCCGCGAGGTGGTCGCCCGGCTGCCCGAGCGGGACCCGGTGCTGCAGGTGGGCGCGCACACGCTGCAGGTGCGCGGGTACGCCGCCGTCGTCGACGGGCGGGTGGTGGAGCTCCCGCCGGGGCCGATGGGGGTGCTGCGCGCGCTGGCCCGCCGGCCGGGCGACGTCGTCCCCCGCGCCGAGCTGGTCGACTGCCTGCCCGGCGGTGGGGACGGCCACGCCGTGGAGATGGCCGTCGCCCGCCTGCGCGCCGCCCTCGGAGCGCCGCTGGTGACCACCGTGGTGAAGCGCGGCTACCGGCTCGCGGTCTGAGCCCGGGTCACCGCAGGTCCAGCCGCATGAGCACCCGCGGGAAGCCGTTGAGGACCGACGTCGTGTCCGCTGCCTTGGTGAAGCCGGCCCGCTCGAACAGCGCGCGGGTACCGACGTAGGCCATCGTCAGGTCGACCTTCGCGCCGTCGTTGTCGACGGGGTAGGCCTCGACCGCCGGCGCGCCCGAGGCCCGCGCGTACTCGACGGCGCCGGCGACGAGTGCGTGGCTGATGCCCTGTCCGCGGTGGCCGGGGCGCACCCGGACGCACCACAGCGCCCACACGTCGAGGTCGTCGACGTGCGGGATCCGGCGGTTGGTGGCGAAGCTCGTGTCCGCCCGCGGGTGGACCGCCGCCCAGCCGACCACCTCGTCGCCGTCGTAGGCCAGCACGCCGGGCCGCGGCTCCTCCCGCACCAGCTCGCGCACCCGCTCGCCCCGCGCCGGCCCCACCAGCGCCTGGTTCTCCTTGGAGCCGAGCAGCCGGTAGCTCAGGCACCAGCAGGCCTGCGCGTCCGGGCGCTTCGGCCCGACCATCGTCGCGACGTCGTCGAACTCGCTCGCCGGTCGCACCTCGATGCCCATGACCGGATCCTGGCACCGCCCACCAACAACCCTCCGCGAGATCTGCACACTCGTGGCTTCCAGCGGCTCGAGAGCCCCGAATGTGCAGATCTCGCGGTCGGACGGAGTGCGCGCCGCTCGCGGGTCAGACGGAGTGCGCGGCCTGCGGGCGCAGGTAGACCACCCAGGTGACGGCGACGCAGACGACGTAGAACGCGATGAACACGAGGTAGGCCGAGTCGCCGGTGCCGGTGGTCATGAACGACTGACGGAAGGCCAGGTTCACCAGCACCCCGCCGAAGGCGCCCACCGCGCCGGCGATGCCGATCAGCGCACCGGACATCCGCAGCGCGTGCCGGTCGGCCGCCTCCGGGTCACCGCCCTCGGCGACCCGCTGCAGCGCCTGCGAGCGGAAGATCGCCGGGATCATCTTGTAGGTCGAGCCGTTGCCCACGCCGCTGAGCACGAACAGCAGCACGAAGCCGACGACGAACAGCGGCAGCGAGCCCACCTGGCTGGCCGTCCACACGACGCCGGCGCCCAGCGCCATCGCGACGAACGTCGCGCAGGTGATCAGCGCGCCGCCGAACCGGTCGGCCAACGCGCCGCCGAGCGGCCGGATGAGCGAGCCCAGCAGCGGTCCGAGCCAGGTGAGCGACGCGGCGGCCAGCGGCGTGGCGAACGAGCCGGTGAACTGGTTCTGCAGCACCTGACCGAACGCGAACCCGAAGCCGATGAACGAGCCGAAGGTGCCGATGTAGAGGAACGACATGATCCAGGTGTGCGGCTCGCGGGTCGCCTCGCGCATGGCCCGCGGCTGGTTGCGCGCCGTCGTCAGGTTGTCCATGACCAGGGCCGCGCCGACGGCGGCCACGACGATCAGCGGGATGTAGAGGGCCAGGATCAGCCGGGGGTGCGCCGCGCCCGCCGTGGCGAGCACGAGCAGGCCGACCAGCTGGACGACGGGGACGCCGAGGTTGCCGCCGCCGGCGTTGAGGCCGAGCGCCCAGCCCTTGAGCCGGTCGGGGTAGAAGGCGTTGATGTTCGCCATGGAGCTCGCGAAGTTGCCCCCGCCCACGCCGGCGAGGCAGGCGACCAGCAGCAGGGTGCCGTAGGAGACGCCGGGTTCGAGGACGACGGCGGTGGCGATCGTCGGCACCAGCAGCAGGGCGGCGCTGACGATCGTCCAGTTCCGGCCGCCGAAGCGGGCGACGGCGAACGTGTAGGGCAGCCGCACGAAGGCGCCGAGCGCCGTCGGCAGGGTGGTGAGCAGGAACTTGCCGGCCGGGTCGATGCCGAACACCGGCTCGGGCAGGAAGAGCACCAGCACCGACCACAGGCTCCAGATGGAGAAGCCCACGTGCTCGCTGAAGACGGAGAAGAACAGGTTGCGGCGGGCCACGGCCTTGCCGGTGGACTCCCAGAACTGCGGGTCCTCGGGGCGCCAGTCGTCGATCCACCGCCCGCCCCGCGGCGGGGGTGCGGCGACGGCGGTCGGGCGGGGCTGGGTGGGTGCGGCCATGCCGGGAACCGTGCCGTCGCCCGGTTTCCCCGGCGTCGCCCCGCGGCTGTTCTTCTGTTCCGTTTCGCTCACCGGCGCTGCCCCGCTGTGGTGAGGCCCGGGCCGCCGGCGTGCAGGACCAGCCCCCCGTTGGCGATGATCACTGCGTGAGCGCCCCCGAGGAGACCGCAGAGCTGCCCGGCCGCGCCCTCATCGAGCAGGGCGCCCCGGTGGCCGGCTCGATGAGCCGCGCCGCGGCCACCGTCGTGTTCGAGCCGTCGGCCGCGCTCGTGCAGATCGCCGCCCCGCTCGCCGCCTGCCTGCGCACCGCCGCGACCGAGGCCGCGGCCGTGCCCGTGCCGCGCGAGCAGGTCCGCGCCGGGGCCGCGCTGGCCTTCGCCGTCGAGTACGCCGCCACCCGGCACCGCGCCGGCCGCCCGGCCCGCGCCGACGGCTGGTTCGACGCCCGCCCCGGCGGACGCCCGGCGGCCGACGACCTCACCGAGGCCGTGGTGGCCGCAGCCCGCCGGTCGACCGACGAGCGGCGGGTGCGGCACCTCGGCTACCTGCTCGCCGAGGTCTCCTGCTCCCCCGACCTGGACGCCGAGGTGGCCGGCCGGGCCCTGCGGCTGGCCGACGAGCTGAGCTGGCGCCGGCTGGGGCTGCTCGCCGCCGTCGGCCGCCGCGACCGGGTGCCGCTGCCGATCGCCCCGCTGCCCGACGACCCGCGCCCCTGGTCGGAGTGGGCCGCCCGCGAGGACGTCGCCGACCTGCAGCGCGCCGGCCTGCTGGACCCGCCGGTCGACGTCCCCCGGCCCGGCGCCACGGTGCCCCGGCTGCGGGCGGCCGACCTGCGGCTCACCCGCCGCGGCGTCCTGCTGCACCGGCTGCTGGCCCTCGACCTGCTGCACGAGGACGCCGTCGCCGAGGCCCTCGCCGCCCTGGGCCTGCCCCGCTCCTGAGCTACCGGCGCCGGGCGACCAGCACGGTGTCGGGCACCGGGTTGCCGGTGCGGTGCGCGGCGCCCGGGTCGCGGTCGCGCGTCTCGGTGCTGACGTCGACCCAGTCCGCCGGGTCGAGCACCGCCGCGACGTCCTCGGCGGTGTAGAGCGCGCCGGCCTCGTGCGCGTGGCCGTGGCCCCAGGCCTCGCCGTGCTGGTGGCCCACCACGAGCAGCGTGCCGCCGGGTGCGACAGCGGCGGCCAGCCGGTGGAACATCGCCTCGCGGTCGGTCCAGGTGGCGTGCAGGTAGTGCGCGGTCACCAGGTCGAAGGCGCGTTCCGGGGGCCTCCAGGTGTCGAGGTCCTCGTGCCGCCACTCGACCCGGTCGGCCAGCCCCAGCTCGGCCGCCTGTGCCGCGCCCCGCTTCAGGGCCACCTCGGAGTAGTCGACGGCGGTGACCCGCCACCCCCGGGCGGCGAGCCAGAGAGCATCGCCGCCCTCGCCGGCACCGGCGTCCAGGGCGGTGCCCGGCGCCAGGTCGGTCGCCTCGGCGACCAACCGGCCGTTCGGCCGGCCGGTCCACACCGGCGCGGACCGGTACAGCTCGTCGTAGCCGGCGCGGGTGATCGCGGGCTCGCGCTGCGCGCCGTGCCGGTGCTGCGCGTCGTGCTGGTGCTGCGCGTCGTGCTGGTGCCCGCTCACGCCGCGCTCCGCCGCGCCGCCACCGCGCGTGCGGTGTCCTCCTCGATCAGGTCGGCGTTGATCATCGCCCCGGCCCGGAGCCCCTGCGCCGCCGCCACGACCACCTGCGCGCTCAGGTCACCGGCGTTGCCGGCCACCCAGACCCCGGGGACGTCGGTGCGCCCGGTCGGGTCGGCGGGCAGGTAGCTGCCCACGACCGCGCCGTTCACCTCCATCGGCGCCGGCGTCGCGCCCAGGCCCGTGACCAGCTCGGCGGTGCCGACCATCCGGGTGGTGACGACGACGGCGTCCCGCGCGACCAGCTCGCCGTCGGCCAGCCGGACGTCGGCGCCGCCCTCCAGGCCCTGGACCCGAGCCCGCACGACGCGGACGCCGCGGGCGGCCAGCCGCTGGAGCTCGGCGGCGGTCGGCTCCGCGCCGGTGTGCACGAAGAGGACGACGTCGTCGGTCCACTGCCGCCACAGGGTCGCGGCGTGCACGCCCATCGAGCCGGTGCTGACGATGCCCACCGCCCGGTCGCGCACCTCCCAGCCGTGGCAGTAGGGGCAGTGCACCACCGTGCTCCCCCACCGCTCGGCCACCCCGGGGAGGTCGGGCAGCTCGTCGACCAGGCCGGTCGCGAGCAGCAGGCGGCGCGCCCGCACCGGGCCGCCGTCCGCCAGGTCGACGCGGAACCCGTCGTCCTCCCGGCCCAGTCCGGTGACCCGGCCGGGCCGCACGGTGCCGCCGTACCCCGTGACCTCGTCCCGGCCGGTCGCGAGGAGCTCGGCCGGCGGGGTGCCCTCCCGGCCGAGGTAGCCGTGCACGTGCCCGGCCGGGGCGTTGCGGGGCTCGCCCGCGTCGACCACCAGCACGCTGCGCCGGGCGCGGGCAAGGGTGAGCGCTCCGCTCAACCCCGCCGCTCCGCCGCCGATGACCACCACGTCGTATCGCTCGTCCATGGCCACCACTGTCGACCGCGCCGCACGACTTCGGCAACCATCGTTGCTGTTGTGGCAAACTCTTCCCGTGACCGACGACGACGTCCTGCAGACCGTGGGCCCCCGGCTGCGGGCGCTGCGCACCGAGCACGGCTCGACCCTCGGCGAGATCGCCACCGCCACCGGCATCTCCGTGAGCACGCTGTCCCGGCTCGAGGCCGGTGGCCGTCGTCCCACCCTGGAGCTGCTGCTCCCGCTGGCCCGGGTGTACGGCGTGGCGCTGGACGACCTGGTCGACTCGCCGGCGCCGGCCGACCCCCGCGTGCACGGCCGGCCGATCGAGCGGGAGGACGGCATGACGATGGTGCCGCTCACCCGCCAGGCCGGCGGGTTGCAGGCGCACAAGATGCTGCTGCCGGCGCGCTGGCGGGTGGGCGAGACCGACCAGAAGACGCACGAGGGCTACGAGTGGCTCTACGTGCTCTCCGGCCGGATCCGGCTACTGCTCGGGCCGCGGGACTTCGTGCTCACCGGCCGGGGAGGTGGTCGAGTTCGACACCCGGGTGCCGCACACCTTCTCCAACCCGTTCCCCGAGCCCGCCGAGGGGCTGGTGCTGTTCGGCCCGCAGGGTGAGCGGATGCACGTCCGCGCCCGCCCCGCCTGACGGCACTTCCGGTACCGGAAGTCCCGCGCCAGGGTCAGGCGGTGACGAGGAGGTCGCCGTCGACGGCTCGGACCGGGTAGAGCCGCAGCGGACCGGCGGGGCCGGACGAGCCGCCGTCGGACCACCGGTAGGCGTACAGGTGCAGCGGGCAGACCAGCACGTCGACGTCGGTCTGCCCGTCGGCCAGCGGCCCGCCGGCGTGCGGGCAGGCCGCCTGGGTGGCGTGCAGCGAGCCGTCGCGCAGCCGGAACACCGCCACCTGCACCCCGGCGACGACGAAGGCCCGCCCCTCCCCCATGGGGATGTCGTCCAGCCGGCCGACGACGTGCTCGGTGGGCGTGCGCTCCGCGGCGGCGGTGGTCAGCTCGTGCGGTGAGGCTCATCGGACCGGCACCTGCGGCAGCGCGACCAGCGGCAGGGCCGGCCGGAACTGGCCCGGCGTCGCGGGTTCGGCGGCGTCCTGGCCCCACGGGTCGGTGTAGGCGTCGATCGAGCGCTGGATGCCGGCGTCGAGCTCGGCGCACGCCGCCTCGTCGTCCAGCACCTCGCGGATCGCCTCCAGCCCGACCCTGGGCACGAAGTCGTAGGTGCGCTCGAGCCAGTTGGCGTTCTCCCGGTAGTACTGCAGGAACCGGCCGGTCAGCGTCATGACCTCCTGCCCGGAGGAGACGGTGGCCAGCAGGTCGCCCTTGCGCACGGTCGCGCCCGCGGCGCCCCCGACGTAGATCTCCCAGCGCCCGGCGCCGACGGCGACGACCCCGACGTCCTTCACGTAGGCCTCCGCGCAGTTCCGCGGGCACCCGACGACGGCCATCTTGATCTTGGCCGGTGATTCGATGCCCTGGAAGCGGGTCTCCAGGTCGATGCCGAGCTGGGTGGAGTCGTCCAGGCCGAACCGGCAGAAGTCCGAGCCGACGCAGGTCTTCACCGTGCGCATGCTCTTGCCGTAGGCGTAGCCGCTGGGCATGCCGAGGTCGGACCACATCGCCGGCAGGTCCTCCTTGCGGACGCCGAGCAGGTCGATCCGCTGGCCACCGGTCACCTTCACCATCGGCACCTCGTACTTCTCGGCGACGTCGGCGATGCGGCGCAGCTGGGCCGGCGTGGTCACCCCGCCCTTCATCTGCGGGACGACGGAGAACGTGCCGTCACGCTGGATGTTGGCGTGCACGCGGTCGTTGATGAACTCGCCGTCCTTCTGCGGCACGAAGTCCGCACCCCAGATCAGCTTGAGCAGCGAGGTGAGGCCCATCTTGGAGCGGGCGTCCTCCGTGCCGCCGGGCGCCAGCGCGGCGAAGACGGCGGAGACGCTGCGCAGGTCCTGCTCGCGGATCGCCGCCATCAGAGCGGGCTTGGCCAGCGGGATGCCCGGCACGTACCAGGAGGCGGCGGGGTCCTCGGCGACGTCGCCGTCGGCGGCCCACTCGACGATCTGCTTCACCAGGGACTTGCAGGACCCACAGCCCTTCCCCGCACGGGTGCGGTCCATGACCGCACCGACGCTGCCGCAGCCGTCGGCGACCGCCCCGCAGATGTCGCCCTTGGAGACGCCGTTGCAGTTGCAGACCTGCGACCCGGCCGGCATCTCCGCGACGCCGACCTCCTCCGCGCCGTCGGAGAGGTCGACGAGCAGCCGGATCCGCTCCTCGGGCAGCGGGGCGCCGCGGTCGAAGGCCTGGGTCAGGAAGGCGACCTTGCGGGTGTCGCCGAGCAGCGTCGCCCCGACCAGCTTGTCGTCGCGGATGACCACCGACAGGTGCACGCCGCGCTTCGGCTCGGAGATCACCAGGAACTCGTCGTCGTCCCGCTCGGGGGTGCTCACCCCCATGACGGCGACGTCGACGCCGGCCACCTTCAGCTTCGTCGCGGTGCGGCTGCCGTGGTACTCGGCGTCCGGGTCGGTGCCGGTGAGGACGTCGGCGAGCACCTTCGCGTGCTCCCAGGCCGGCGCGACCAGGCCGTAGACCGAGCCGCGGTGCTGCGCGCACTCGCCGATGGCGTACACGTCGGGGTCGTCGGTGCGCAGCTGGTCGTCCACGACGATCGCCCGCTCCACCTCCAGCCCCGACCGGACGGCGACGTCGGTGTGCGGGCGCACGCCGGCGGCGACGACGAGCAGGTCGCAGTCCAGCCGCCGGCCGTCCTTGAGGACGACGCCCTCCACGTGCTCGTCGCCGAGCACCTCGGTCGCGAGGACGTCGAGGTGCACCGTGATGCCGAGCTGCTCGACGCTCTTCTCCAGGATGGCCCCCGCCTCGCGGGAGAGCTGCGCGTTCATCAGCCACGGCATCGCGTGCACCAGCTCCACCTGGAGCCCGTGCCCCTGCAGGGCGCGGGCCGCCTCCAGCCCGAGCAGCCCGCCGCCCATGACCACCGCGCGCCGGCACCGGCCGGTGGCCTCGAGCATCGCGCGGGTCTCGTCGATGGTGCGGAAGCCGTGCACGCCGGGCAGCAGCGAGCCGTCGTCCCGGCGCACCCCGGCCATCGGCGGGACCCACGAGTAGCTGCCGGTGGCCAGCACCAGGTGGTCGTAGGGGGTGACCGAGCCGTCGTCGGCGTGCACCTGCTTCGCCGCGGTGTCGATCCGCTCGACCCGGACGCCGGCCCGCAGGATGACCCCGTTGTCGGCGTACCAGTCGTGGCTGTTGAGGACGATCTCGTCCTCATCGGACTCCCCCGCCAGCACCGGGCTGAGCATGATCCGGTTGTAGTTGCCGTGCGGCTCGTCGCCGAACACGGTGAGGCAGAACTGCTCGTCCCCGCCGCGGTCGAGCACCTCCTCGACGAACCGCGCACCGGCCATGCCGTTGCCGACGACGACGATCCGGCTGCGCGTGTCGAGCTCGTCGTCCACGTGCAGCGAGGTCACGCCCTCCGGGCGCCCACCGAGCACACGCTGGTCTCCCCCACCCATCCCGGCCACTAGACCTCCACCAGCCCGAGGTCGAGCACGAGCTCACCGGTGACGCCCTCGGGCGCCGCGGCGTGCAGCTCGACGACCGAGCCGCCGGGCAGGTCCTCGACCACCCGCAGCGGCACGTGCGTGTCGCCGCGCGCCCCGATCGGGAACCAGCGCACCGGCTCGCCGTCGCGCAGCAGCAGCACGTAGACCAGCTCGCCGGTGGAGTTGCCCCCGCGGAAGTACAGCGCCTGCGCCGAGCACCCGGACGGCACGGTGTAGCGCAGGGCGGCGTCCACCGGGCCGGGCTTGGTCAGCCCCTCCCCGGTGATCGGGTAGACGCCTTGCAGGAAGCGGGGCGTGCTCTTCATGGACGGGCTCCTTCTGCTCCTGGCCGGAGGCCGGGGTCGGGCGGGCACGGCGGGTGCGGCGGCGCGGGGCTGCGGCTGGGTCGCGGGGGCGGGCGGGGCGATCCGCTCCTCCGGCCCGCCGACGCGGGTGACGGCGACGGCGCAGACCTTGAAGGCTGGCATCCGCGACGTCGGGTCGAGCGCCGGGTCGGTGAGCGCGTTCGCGCTGGAGCCGCCGCCCCAGTGGAAGGGCGCGAAGACGACGTCGGGACGGATCGCGTCGGTGACCGCGGCGTGGAAGCGCGCCCGGCCGCGGCGGGTGGCCAGCTCGACGACGTCGTCCTGCGCGATGCCGAGCCGCCGGGCCAGGTCGGGGTGCAGCTCGGCGCGCGGTGTGGGGGCGATCAGCTGGAGGCTGCGGGTCCGGCGGGTCTGCGTGCCCGACTGGTACTGCGCGAGCACCCGGCCGGTGGTGAGCACGTAGGGGTACTCGGCGTCGGTCGGCTCGTGGGCGTCGACGTGCTCGACCCGCAGGAACCGGGCGCGGCCGTCGGGGGTGGCGAACCGCTCGGTGAACAGCCGCGGGGTGCCCGGGTGGTCCGGCGCGCCGTCCTCGGCAGCGGGGCACGGCCAGAAGACGCCGTCCTCCGCGTCGATCCGGGCGTAGCTGATGCCGGCGTAGTCGGCCGCGCCGCCGGCGCTGGCGCGGCGGAGCTCCTCGAACACCGTCCGCGGGTCGCCGCTGAAGCCGCCGACGCCGAGCCGCTCGGCGAGGGTGGCCAGGAGCTGCAGGTCGTCGGGGACACCGGCCGGCGGGTCGAGCGCGCGGCGACGGCGGATGACCCGGCCCTCGAGGTTGGTCATCGTGCCCTCCTCCTCCGCCCACATGGCGCTGGGGAGGACGACGTCGGCGAGCTCGGCGGTCTCGGAGAGGAAGAAGTCGCTGACGGCGAGGAAGTCCAGGTCGCGCAGCCGGCTCATCACCCGGCGCGCGTCCGGCGCGCTCACCGCGACGTTGGACGCGAGCACCAGCAGGGTGCGCACTCCGCCGTCGGTGCCGAGCGCGTCGAGCAGCTCGAAGGCGCTGCGCCCGGGCTGCGGCAGGTCGTCCGGGTCGACGCCCCAGACGGCGGCGACGTGCGCGCGGGCGGCGGGGTCCGCCAGCGAGCGGTAGCCGGGCAGCTGGTCGGCCTTCTGCCCGTGCTCGCGACCGCCCTGGCCGTTGCCCTGGCCGGTGATCGTGCCCCAGCCGCTGCCCGGCCGGCCCGGCAGCCCGAGGGCGAGCGCCAGGTTGATCCACGCCTGCGCGGTGTCGGTGCCGCTGCGGTGCTGCTCGGCCCCGCGGGCGGTCAGCACGATCGCCTTCTCCGCCCGGGCGAGGGCGTGCACGGTGCGGCGCTGCTGCTCGACGGGCACGCCGGTGATCCGCTCGACGCGGTCGGGCCAGTACGCCGCGACCCCGGCGCGCACGTCGTCGAAGCCGGTGGTCCGCCCGGCGACGTACGCCTCGTCGACCAGCCCCTCGGCGATCGCGATGTTCAGAAGCCCGTTGGCCAGGGCGAGGTCGGTGCCCGGCAGCGGCTGCAGGTGCAGGGCGGCGTGCCGCGCGGTCGCGGTGCGCCGGGGGTCGACGACGACGTGCTGCGCGCCGCGCTCCCGTCCGGCGTCGAACCACTGCATCGCCGGCGGCATGGTGTCGGCGGGGTTGGCGCCGACCAGGACGACGACGTCGGCCTCGGCGACGTCGGACAGCGGGAACGGCATGCCGCGGTCGAGGCCGAACGCCCGGTTGGCCGCGCCCGCGGCGGAGCTCATGCAGAAGCGGCCGTTGTAGTCGATGGCGCTGGTCCGCAGCGCGACCCGGGCGAACTTGCCGAACTGGTAGGCCTGCTCGTTGGTCAGCGAGCCGCCGCCGAAGCAGCCCACTGCGTCGCGGCCGTGCGTGCGCTGGGTGCGGTGGATGGCGTCGACCAGCCGGCCCAGGGCGTCGTCCCAGGTGCTCTCGACCAGCGGGCTGGTCCGGTCGCCGGGCACCGCGCGGACCAGCGGCCGGAGCAGCCGCTCGGGGTGGTCGAGCAGCTCGGCCGACGACCAGCCCTTCGAGCACAGCCCGCCGCGGTTGGTGGGGAAGTCCAGCGGCACGAGGGTGGCCGGGCGGTCCCCGGCCGTGACCGCCATGCCGCACTGCAGCGAGCAGTAGGGGCAGTGCGTGTCCGTCGTCCGGACGCCGCCGGCACTCCGGGCGGCGGACTCGGGGGCGACGGCTGCGGGCACGGGAGGAGCCTGCGACCCGGTCGTTTCGAGGCGGGACCGCCGGCGTCAAGGTCGCGTTCCGGCTTTCTCACACCCGCCGCCGGGGCGTTGTGCGGTGCCCGGGTGGTCGAATGGGAGGCGTGACCGGACGCCGCCCCACCATCCAGCGGATCGACGACCCGGAGGAGGAAGGCCCCGACGTCCGGCCGGCCGAGAACCGCGACGTCCCCCGGATCGCCGCCACGCTGACCGTGGCCCTGGCCGACTCGCGCTGGACCCGCTGGGCGCTGCCCGACGACGGCCGCATGCAGCGGCTCACCCGCCTGCACGAGCTGGACGCCGGGCACCGCGGGGTGGCCACCGGCAGCACCTGGGTCACCGACGACGTGGACGCCGTCGCCGCCTGGCAGCCGCCGGCGGGCACCGCGCCGCTGCCGGCCGACGTCGCCGCCGCGCTGCGCTCCGAGCTGCCGCACATCCGCGGCGCTCGCGCCCGGATCGTGGCCGAGACCGACGCGCTGGTCGACGCCGCCCGGCCCTCGGTGCCGCACTGGTGGCTGGCGCACCTCGGGGTGCGACCCTCGGCCCGCCGCCAGGGGCTCGCGGCGGCCGTCCTCGCGCCGGTGGTCGTGCGCTGCGACGCCGAGCAGACGACGGCGGCCGCCGCGGTGTTCTCCTGGGCCAACGTGCGCTTCCTGCGCGGGTTCGGCTTCGAGCAGGTGGCCGAGCTGCGCACCGCGGACGACGAGCTGCCCGTGTGGGTGCTGGAGCGCCGCCCGCTGCCCCCGGCCTGACCCGCGCTCACCCCGGGGCGGACCGCACCCGGACGGCGAGCCCCGCGCACGCGACGACGGCGAGCCCGCCCAGCAACGTGCCCGCGGTGAGCCGCTCTCCCAGCAGCAGCCCGGCCCAGACGAGCGTCAGCACCGGCTGGACCAGCTGCATCTGGCTGACCCGTGCCATGGGGCCGATCGCCAGCCCGCGGTACCAGGCGAAGAAGCCCAGGAACATGCTGATGCAGGCGAGGTAAGCGAACGCCGCCCACTGGACCGGGGTGCCGTCCGGGGGGCGCTGCGCCACCGACACCAGGGTCAGCGCGCCGGTGAGCGGAGCGCCGAGCACCAGCGCCCACGAGATGGTCTGCCAGGCGCCGAGCTCGCGGGCCAGCAGGCCGCCCTCGGCGTACCCGGCGGCCGCGGCGAGGACGGCGCCGAACAGCAGCAGGTCGGCCCAGTGCAGCGAGCCGAGGCTGCCCGAGGAGGCCGACGCGAACCCGACGGCGACCAGCGCGCCCGCGGCGGTCGCCGTCCAGAACGCGGTCGGCGGCCGCTCGCCGGTGCGCAGCACGGCGACGACGGCGGTGGCGGCGGGCAGCAGCGCGATGACGACGGCGCCGTGCCCGGCGGGCGTGGTCTGCAGCGCGAACGAGGTGAGCAGCGGAAAGCCGGTGACGACGCCCCCGGCGACGACGGCGAGCCGCCACCACTGGCTGCCGCGGGGCCTCCGCTGGCGGGTGACCGCGAGCGCGGTCGCGGCCAGCGCGGCGGCGACGACCGCCCGCCCGGCACCGATGAACAGCGGGGAGAGCCCGTCGACGGCGACGCGGGTGAAGGGCACCGTGAAGGAGAAGGCCAGCACGCCCAGCAGCCCCCAGGCGAGGCCGACGTTCGCCGCCCGCGCGGGCGCCGATAGCGGTCGGTTGATCTGGGCGGTAGCGCTATCGTGTGCCGTCATGGCTGACGATAGCGGAGCGCGGATCATCGGCGCGCTCCGGGCGTGGATCGCCGGCGCGCCGCCGGGCGCGCAGCTGCCGCCCACCCGGGAGCTGGCCGCCCGGCACGGGGCCGGCCCGGTCACCGTGCAGAAGGCGCTGCGCGCCCTGGCCGGCCAGGGCCTCATCGAGACCCGGCCCGGCGTCGGCACCTTCGTGCGCGCCGTCCGCGCGGCCCGGCCCGCCGACTACGGCTGGCAGACCGCGGCGCTGCGCTCCCCCGCGGCACCGGCGCCCGGCATGCCGGCCGCGCTGCGCAGCACGCCGAACGACGTCATCGCCTTCCACTCCGGCTTCCCGGACCACGAGCTGCTGCCCGAGCGGCTGGTGCGGTCGGCGCTGGTCCGCGCGGCCCGCAGCGAGGCCGCGCTCTCCCGCCCGCCGGCCGCGGGCCTCCCCGAGCTGCAGTCGTGGTTCGCCGGCGAGCTGCGCGCGGTCACCCCGGCCGACGTGCCCCCGCCCACGCCGCGGGACGTGATCGTGCTGCCGGGCAGCCAGAGCGGGCTGAGCGCGGCGTTCCGGGCACTGGCCGGCGCCGGGCAGCCCGTGCTGCTGGAGTCGCCCACCTACTGGGGCGCGATCCAGGCCGCCACCCGCGCCGGCGTCCGGATCGTGCCGGTGCCCAGCGGCGGCGAGGGGCCCGATCCGGAGGAGGTCGACCGCGCCTTCGCCGAGTCCGGCGCCCGGCTGTTCTACGCCCAGCCCAGCTACGCCAACCCCACCGGCGCGCAGTGGTCGCCGGAGCGCGCGCGGCGGGTGCTCGACATCGTCCGCGCGCACGGCGCCTTCCTGCTCGAGGACGACTGGGCGCACGACTTCGGCATCACCACCGCGCCCGCTCCGCTGGCCGCCGCCGACGGGTCGGGGCACGTCGTCTACCTGCGGTCGCTCACCAAGAGCGTCTCCCCCGCCCTCCGGGTGGCCGCCGTCGTCGCCCGCGGCGCGGCCCGCGACCGGCTGCTCGCCGACCGGGCGGCGGAGTCGATGTACGTGAGCGGGCTGCTCCAGGCCGCCGTCCTCGACGTCGTCACCCAGCCCGGCTGGGAGCGGCACCTGCGCGGCCTGCGCACCCAGCTGCGGGCGCGCCGCGACCTGCTGCTGAGCAGCCTGGCCGAGCACGCGCCGCAGGTCGTCGTCGAGCAGGTCCCCGCCGGTGGGCTGCACCTGTGGGGGCGGCTGCCCGACGGCACGGACCTGCCCCGGGTGCTGGCCGAGTGCGAGGCCGCCGGCGTCGTCCTCGCGCCGGGCTCCGAGTGGTTCCCGGCCGAGCCGACCGCCCCGTTCGTCCGGCTCAGCTTCGCCGGGCCCCAGCCGGACCGCTTCCCCGAGGGCGCGCGGGTGCTCGGCGAGGTCCTCGCCCGCGGCTGAGAACGCCCCCGCGCGGTGTCGATCCGGGCAGGATCGGTTCGTACAGGAGGTGAGCAGCCGGCACCGGGCCGGCGCTCCTCCGAGGAGGCAGAGATGCCGCAGTACCTGCTCAACATCATCCAGCCCGTCGGCGTCGTCCCGCCGCCGGAGGACCTCGAGCCCGTCATGCGCGACCTCGACGCGCTCAACGAGGAGATGCGGACCGCCGGGGTCTGGGTGTTCGCCGCCGCCCTGCACCAGCCGGAGGCCACGACCGTCGTCCGCGCCGACGGGGACGGTGTCCTGATCACCGACGGGCCCTACGCAGAGGGCGCCGAGTTCGTCGGCGGCTTCACGATGATCTCCGCCGCCGACCTCGACGAGGCGCTCGCCTGGGCCGGGAAGCTGGCCGGCGTGCTCGGCCTGCCGGTGGAGGTCCGGCCGGTGTCGCAGGCTTTCTGACGGGATGGACGACGAGGCCACCGCCCGCGTCGAGCAGGTCTTCCGCGAGAGCTACGGCCGCGCCGTCGCCGTCCTCGTCCGCCTCCTCGGCGACATCGACGCCGCCGAGGAGGCGGTCCAGGACGCGTTCCTGACCGCCCTCTCCCGCTGGCCGGCCGACGGGATCCCGCCGAGCCCGCCGGGCTGGATCGTCACCACCGCCCGCAACCGGGCCATCGACCGGGTGCGCCGCGAGTCGCTGCGCCCCGGGAAGCACGTGCAGGCAGAGCTGCTGCGCGCGGAACCCGACCCGGTCGAGGAGGACGCCGTGCCCGACGACCGGCTGCGGCTGCTGTTCACCTGCTGCCACCCCGCGCTGGCCCGGCCGGCGCAGGTGGCGCTGACCCTGCGGCTGCTCGGCGGCCTGACCACCGCCGAGGTCGCGGCGGCCTTCCTCGTGCCCGAGCCGACGATGGCGCAGCGGCTGGTCCGGGCCAAGGCCAAGATCCGCGCCGCGCGCATCCCCTACCGGGTGCCGACCGAGGCCGAGCTGCCCGACCGGCTCCCCGCGGTGCTCGCCGTCGTCTACCTGGTCTTCACCGAGGGGTACGCGGCGACGTCGGGTCCGCAGCTGGTGCGTGGCGACCTGTGCGCCGAGGCGGTCCGGCTGGGCCGGGTGCTCGCCGAGCTGATGCCCGACGAACCGGAGGTGCTGGGCCTGCTGGCGCTGATGCTGCTCACCGAGGCCCGCCGCCCCGCCCGGACGTCGGCCGACGGCGAGCTGGTGCTGCTCGCCGACCAGGACCGGTCGCGGTGGGACCGCGCGCAGGTCGCCGAGGGGCAGGACCTGGTGCGCGCGTGCCTGCGCCGCGGCCGGCCCGGGCCCTACCAGCTCCAGGCGGCCATCGCCGCCGTCCACGCGGATGCCCGCACGGCGGCGGCCACCGACTGGCGGCAGGTGCTCGCGCTGTACGACCACCTGCTCGCGCTGGCACCGAGCCCGGTGGTCGCGCTGAACCGGGCGGTCGCCGTCGCCGAGGTCGACGGGCCGGCCGCCGGGCTGGCGCAGCTCGACGGGCTGGACCTGCCCCGCTCCCACCTGCTGCCCGCCGTGCGGGCCGACCTGCTGCGCCGGCTGGGCCGCACCTCCGAGGCGCTGGAGCAGTACCGGGCGGCGCTGGAGCTGGCGGGCAACGAGCGTGAACGCGCCTTCCTGCGGCGCCGGAGCGATGAGTTGTCGGCGCACGCGCGGTCGGACCGGGCATGACGTCCGCGCAGCACCTCGATCACACGTTCACCTCCCCGATCCCAGAAGGACGGCGCCTTCGCCACCTACCTCGTGGTCCCCGGTTCCGCCGAGCTCCTGGGCACCCGCCGCGCGGTGAAGGTGACCGGGACCGCCGACGGGCACGCCTTCGCCGCCACCCTCATGCCCTCGGGCACCGGCCCGCACTGGCTGCCGCTGCGCGCGGCGATCTGCACCGCGATCGGCAAGAGCCGCGCGGGCGAGGAGGTGACGGTGCACCTGCAGCAGCGGTTGAGCTAGTCCCAGCCGCCGCGCTGCTTCTTCAGCCGGCCGCGCTGCTTCTTCGCCTCGATCCGGCGCTCCTGCGAGCCGCGGGTGGGCTTGGTCCGGCGCCGGGACGGTGGCGGTGGGGCCAGGGCGGCGCGCAGCACCGCGGCCAGCCGCTCGCGGGCGGCCTGCCGGTTGCGCAGCTGCTGGCGGTGCTCGCTGGCCGCGACGGTCAGGACGCCGTCGACCAGCCGGCCGCCCAGCCGCTGCGCCAGCCGGGCGCGCTGCGGATCGGTGAGGCCGGGCAGCTCGAGCGGTGCGACGGAGAGCTCGACGCGGGAGTCCGCCGTGTTGACGCCCTGCCCGCCGGGCCCCGACGAGCGGGAGAACCGCCACGCCAGCGCGCCCGCGGGCACGACGAGGGACGCGGTGACCGGCAGGTCACCGGCGGCGTCGTCGACGGCGGGCATGGCCGACAGTCTGGCCGAGGGGCGCCCGGCACGGACCGGGACCGGTCAGGCGGGCACCGGGTCGGCGCCGCGGGACCCACCGGGGCGGCAGCGGGCCAGCCGGCGCACGTCAGCCACGCACCCCTCGCCGCGCCGTGCCGCTCCAGCGCCTCCACCGCGTACGCGGAGCAGGTGGGCTCGAAGCGGCAGCACGGCGGCTTCGTCGGGCTGACCTCGCGCTGGTACACGCGGACGGCGGCCACCATGCGCTCCGCGATCCGGCTGCCCCGCTCCCCGGCGTCGGACCTGCGGACCGCGCGGGCGGTCGCCGGCGCCACCAGGAAGGCGTCGCCGCCGCACCCGATCGCGTTGGCCAGGCAGCAGCCGGTGTTGAGGAAGAGCAGGTCGCGCAGACACGAATCGTTCCGCCGTCCGTAGCCCGGGCCGTAGCCATAGCCCTGGCCGTAGCCGTAGCCCGGCGGCGGCCCGTAGCCGTAGCCCCGGCCGTAGCCGGCCGGGCCGTACCCGCGACGGGGGCGCCGGCGGCGGGGACCCCAGCCACTGCTCCAGATGAAGACCATCAGAGGATCGGCTTGCCGCCGGTGACGGCGATGCGCGCCCCGGAGACGTAGGAGGACTCGTCGCTGGCCAGCAGCACGTACACCGGCGCGAGCTCGGCGGGCTGGCCCGGGCGGCCCATCGGCACCTGCTGGCCGAAGCTCTCCACCTTGTCCTCGGGCATGGTCGCCGGGATCAGCGGCGTCCAGATCGGGCCGGGCGCCACGCTGTTCGCGCGGATGCCCTTCTCGGCCAGCATCTGCGCCAGGGAGGCGGTGAAGTTGGCGATGCCGGCCTTGGTCATCGCGTAGGCGATCAGGTTCGGGCTGGGGTTGTCGCTGTTCACCGACGACGAGTTGATGATCGACCCGCCCGGCCCCATGTGCGGCAGCACGTCTTTGGTCAGGGTGAACATCGCCGAGAGGTTGGTCGCGACGGTGTGGTCCCACTCGGCGTCGCTGATCTCGTCGAGCGAGTCGTGGCTCATCTGGAACGCGGCGTTGTTGACCAGGACGTCGACCCGGCCGAACTCCTCGACCGCCTTGGGGATGATCGTCTTGGCGTGCGCACGGTCGGCGAGGTCGCCGGGCACCAGCACGCACTTCTGCCCGGCCTGCTCGACGTAGCGGGCGGTGTCCTGCGCGTCCTCGTGCTCGGACAGGTAGGAGATGAGGACGTCGGCACCCTCGCGGGCGAAGGCGATCGCGACGGCCCGGCCGATGCCGCTGTCGCCGCCGGTGATGACCGCCTTCTTGCCGGCCAGCCGGCCCGAGCCGCGGTAGGTCTCCTCGCCGTGGTCGGGCTTCGGGTCCATCTCCCCGAGCGTGCCGGGCGGCGTCTGCTGCTGGGCGGGCTGGGACTCGGGGCGGGGCGACGACATGGCTCTCCTCGGGTGCGTGGGGGGACGTGCTCACCGGGTCAGGCCTCCGCGCGCTACCCGCGGGGGCGGCCGCGGAACCCGTGCGACGCGCTCGGGCGGGCACGGGGTCGCGGGAACGTCCGGGGCGTCGGGCACGCTGATCCCCCTGATGACCACGACCACCGCTCCTCCCCTGCTCGACGACCCCGCCGACCTCTCCGCGCTGCGCGCCAGGGGCGGCGACCCGGACGAGCTGTTCGCCGACTTCGCCGCCTGGGCCGAGGCCGGGGGCACGACGCTGTACCCGGCGCAGGAGGAGGCGCTCATCGAGCTGGTCAGCGGGGCGAACGTGGTCCTCGCGACGCCGACCGGGTCGGGCAAGTCGCTGGTGGCCACCGGCGCGCAGTACGCGGCGCTGGCGGCGGGTCGGCGCAGCTACTACACCGCGCCGATCAAGGCACTGGTCAGCGAGAAGTTCTTCGCCCTGTGCGGGGTGTTCGGCGCCGCCAACGTCGGCATGCTGACCGGCGACGCCTCGGTCAACCCGGGCGCGCCGATCATCGCCTGCACCGCGGAGATCCTGGCCAACGTGGCGCTGCGCGAGGGCGGCGACGGCGTCGGCGACGCGCTGGTCGTCATGGACGAGTTCCACTACTACGGCGACCCCGACCGCGGCTGGGCCTGGCAGGTGCCGCTGCTGGAGCTGACGAAGGCGCAGTTCCTGCTGATGAGCGCCACGCTCGGCGACGTCACGACGCTGCGCGAGGACCTCACCCGCCGCACCGGCCGGCCCACCGCGCTGGTCGCCAACGCCGAGCGCCCGGTGCCGCTGCACCACTACTACGCGACGACGCCGATGCACGAGACGATCCAGGAGCTGCTGGACACCAAGCAGGCGCCCATCTACGTCGTCCACTTCACCCAGGCCTCGGCGCTGGAGCGGGCGCAGGCCCTGATGAGCGTCAACGTGTGCAGCAAGGAGGAGAAGGCGGCGATCGCCGACATGATCGGCGGCTTCCGCTTCACCTCCTCCTTCGGGACGACGCTGTCGCGGCTGGTCCGGCACGGGATCGGCGTCCACCACGCCGGGATGCTGCCCAAGTACCGGCGGCTGGTCGAGCAGCTGGCGCAGGCCGGGCTGCTCAAGGTCATCTGCGGCACCGACACCCTCGGCGTCGGCATCAACGTGCCGATCCGCACCGTCGTCTTCTCGGCGCTGTCGAAGTACGACGGCGTCCGCATGCGCCTGCTGCAGGTGCGCGAGTTCCACCAGATCGCCGGCCGCGCCGGGCGGGCCGGGTACGACACCGCCGGCACCGTCGTCGTCCAGGCGCCCGAGCACGAGGTGGAGAACCTCAAGCAGTTCGCCAAGGTCGCCGACGACCCGAAGAAGCGCCGCAAGCTGGTCCGCAAGAAGGTGCCCGACGGCATGGTGCCGTGGAGCGAGGCGACGATGAACCGGCTGGTCGAGGGCGAGCCGGAGAAGCTGACCAGCAACATGCGGGTGTCCACGGCGATGGTCCTCGACGTCGTCGACCGCCCCGGTGACCCGTTCGCCGCGATGCGCCGGCTGCTCACCGACAACCACGAGCCGCGGAAGAAGCAGCTGAGGCTGATCCGCGAGGCGATCGGCATCGCGCGCTCGCTGCTGCAGGCCGGCGTCCTGGAGCGGCTGCCCGAGCCCGAGCCGGACGGCCGCCGCTACGACCTGACGCTGGACCTGCCGCCGGACTTCGCGCTCAACCAGCCGCTGTCGACGTTCGCGCTGGCCGCGATCGACCTGCTGGACCCCGAGAGCGACACCTACGTGCTCGACGTCGTCAGCGTCATCGAGGCCACGCTGGACGACCCGCGGCAGATCCTCGCGGCGCAGCTGAACAAGGCCAAGGGCGAGGCCGTGGCGCAGATGAAGGCCGAGGGCATCGAGTACGACGAGCGGATGGAGCTGCTCGAGGAGGTCACCTACCCGAAGCCGCTGCAGGAGCTGCTGGACGCGGCGTTCGAGGTGTACGTCCGCACCAACCCGTGGGCGCGGGACGCGCACCTGTCGCCGAAGTCGATCGTCCGCGAGATGTGGGAGCGGGCCTTCACCTTCCGGGAGCTCGTGAACACCTACGGGCTGACCCGGTCCGAGGGCGCGGTGCTGCGCTACCTCTCCGACGCGTTCAAGGCACTGCGGTCGGGGGTGCCCGCGGACGCGCGCACCGAGGGCGTGACCGACCTGGTCGAGTGGCTGGGCGAGCTGGTGCGCCAGGTGGACTCCTCGCTGCTGGACGAGTGGGAGTCGCTGACCAACCCCGAGGACGACGGCCCGATCGCCGAGGTCGCCGTCCCCGCGCGGCCGCGGCCGCTCACCGGCAACGAGCGCGCGTTCACCGCGATGGTGCGCAACGCGCTGTTCCGCCGGGTGGAGCTGTTCGCGCTGCGCCGCTGGTACGACCTGGGCGAGCTGGACCGCGGCTCGGGCTGGGACGCCGACCGGTGGGAGACCGTCGTCCGCGCGTACTTCGAGGAGCACCCCGAGGTGCGCACCGGTGGCGACGCCCGCGGCCCGGCGATGCTGATCTGGGACAAAACCGAGCCCGGCGTCTGGCGGGTGCGGCAGATCCTCGACGACCCCGAGGAAGACCACGACTGGGGCTTCGACGTCGAGGTCGACCTGGAGGCCTCCGACGAGGAGGGCCACGCGGTCATCCGGCTCGTCGACGCCGGCCGCAAGGACTGAGGGCCGCCGGCAGGTGCAGGTGTCCCGCGCCGCGCCGTTCATGAGAAAAGCAGCGGCCAGGGCTTCCCCCGACTGACGACGGGTGCAGAGCGGCCGCCGGTCCGCCGCGTCACGATCGGGCATCGACGCTGGTCCGAGAGGTGATGGCGCCCTACGGTCCCGGCATGAGGCGCCTCCTCGGCAGCGCAGCCGTGACCCTGGCCCTGGTTCTGGTCGGCGGTTGCTCCGGCTCGTCCGGGAACGGGTCGAGCAGCAGCGCGGACGGCGGAGGCGCAGGGGCCGTCGCCGACGAGGCCGCCGACCCGGTCGGCGGCGATGCCGAGCGTCAGGTGATCACCAACGCCGACGCGTCGCTCGTCGTCGACGATCCCGCCGGCGCCGCTCAGGAGCTGAGCGAGCGGGTCGAGTCCGCCGGCGGGCGGGTCGACGAGCGCACCGAGTACGCCGCGACCGGGGACGACGAGGGCTCGTCCGCCGACCTCGTCGTGCGGGTTCCCTCGGATGCGCTGACGGACGTCCTCGCCGATCTCGAGGACCTCGGCGAGGTGGCCAGCGTGTCGGTGTCCCGCTCGGACGTGACCGGTGACGTCGTCGACCTGGACGCACGGATCTCGGCGCTGCAGACCTCGGTCGCCCGGCTGCAGGCCCTGCTGGACGAGGCGCCCTCGACCGAGGCGCTGCTCGCCGCCGAGGGTGCGCTCTCCGGGCGGCAGGAGCAGCTGGAGTCGTTGCAGTCGCAGCGCGCGTTCCTCGCCGACCAGGTGGAGCTGTCCACGCTGCGCCTGCACCTGCAGCAGCCCGGCGTCGCCCCGCCCGGCGGTCCGGACGGCTTCGTCGACGGGCTGGGCACCGGGTGGAACGCGCTGGTCTCCGCGGGCGGTGCGGCGGTCATCGCCCTCGGCGTCCTGCTGCCGTGGCTGGTGCTCGCCGCGGTGATCGCGGCCGCGGTGCTCGTCCCGCTCCGGCGGCGCCGCGCGGCGGCTGCGGCACCCGCCGCCGGCGACGCCGGGTGAGGCGGTCGGTCGCTGCCGCCACGTGCGTGCTCGTCCTCGCCGGGTGCACCGGCGAGCCCGAGGAGATCGTGCGGACGAGCGGACCGCTCGCCGTCGGCTTCGAGATCGAGCCGGGCTCTGGTCTGGTCGGGGCGGTGTTCCCCACCTTCGACGAGGGGCTGCACGCCTTCCTCCGGGTGGACGACGACCTGCCGGAGGTCTTCGCGGCCTACGCGCGGCAGGCCGAGGAGCTCGGCTTTCCGGTGGCGCCGCCCGCGTGGTGGCCGGACGGCGAGTGGTGCAACGACGACCCCGAGCTGTGGAACAGCTCCGTCACCGAGGACACGGCGTTCGCCGTCGAGTGCTCGGCGTACGGCTCCAGCATCAGCGAGAGGAACGGACCGCCCTACTGGTCCATGAGCCTGCGCGGCCTCGCCGAGGCGGACGGCGGCGGGTACCTGGAGATCTCGGGCGGCAGCTACTCCGGCGAGCCGGTCTCCCGCCCGCCCGTCGAGGACGGCCCGGTCGCCGAGGTCACGGACGACGACGTCGCTCCCGAGGACCTCGCGGTGTACGAGGACGACCAGCTCCGCATCGTCGCAGGCAGCGAGCTGGTCTTCGACCCGTTCCCCGCCACCTGCGCGACCGGCGGCTGGGTCGCGGTGCTGCGGGTCACCGGCGACCTGCTCCCGGTCATGCGTGGGTACGCCGAGCAGATCGACGCGATGCGTGCCTTCACCACTGAGGGGCTGGTCGGGGACGCCGAGCAGCCGAGCGTCTCTTCATGGGCCGCCGGCGGGGGCGACCTGTCCGTCGTCGGCCAGGCCGGCGACCCCGCGCACATCCTCATCAGCCGCTGCAACGACTGACCCGCCGCTCGCGATCGTCGTCGTCCCGGGTGCCGTGGGTCGGCTCGGCCGCCGGGGCGGAAGCCCTTGTCGCGCCCGTACGGCGGGCGGATCCTGCGTCGATGAGGCGGTTTCCCGGCCACGTGCACCTGCCCGGAGCGGCACAGGCGGCACCCGGGAGACGCCGTCTGCCGTTGCTGGGGGGTCTGCTGCTTGCCGGCGTCATGCTCGTCACCGGGTGCGGGCCCCAGGCCGGGTTGTCCGCGACTCCGGAGTCCAGCTCGGCACCGTCGACCGGCTCGTCGTCCCCCGCGTCGACCACGGCCGCGCCGGCGACGACGACCGCGGCAGCACCGTCACCCGAGACCCCGACCGCAGCCACCACCACCGCCGCCTTCGAGGACGTGGTCCAGGAGGTGATCTCCGGCGTGGTCCGCTTCGAGGTGGCCACGTGTGACGGCGGTGGGATCGGGTCGGGCTTCGTGGTGGCTCCGCACCACGTGCTCACCGTCGCGCACGTCGTCGACGGGGGCGAGGTCCTGCGTGTCGTCCAGGGCACGACCGCGACCGCTGCTCACGTGGCCGGAATCGACCAGGCCGCGGACGTGGCTCTCGTGGAGACGGTGGCCCCCCTGGAGGGGCACTTCTTCGAGATCGCCTCCGAGCCGCCTCGGGTCACCGACCGGATCGCCGTGCTCGGCTTCCCCGAGGGCGCACCGCTCACGGTCACGCAGGGAACGGTCAACGGCCTGGACCGCAAGGCCGTCATCGAGGGGATCGCCCGGCACAGCCTCATCGAGCACGACGCCGCCAGCACCGGGGGAAGCAGCGGCGGCCCGGTCATCAACACAGAGGGCGACGTCATCGGGCTGCACGACGCAGGGCCGACGAACGGCCGGGAAGGCGGCAACTGGGCCGTGTCGGGTCGCCTGGCGCAGGACCGGGTCGATGCATGGCTCGACACGCCGCAGCCGGTCCCACCCGTCGAGTGCCCCGACGCCGCGGGCCCCGGTGGTGCCACGGTGCCCGAAGCCGCACTCGATGCCGCGACCGCTGGGCACGTGGCCTCCACCCTGGAGGTCTACTTCCGGGCCATCAACAACGGGGACTTCACGACCGCCTTCGCCCAGCGCACGGCGCAGGACGACAGCTTCGAACGCTTCCGCGATGCGGTGCTGACCAGCCAGGACCACGGCTTCGTCGTCCAGGAGGCACGGCGCTCGGCGGACGAGGTCGTCGTCTGGCTCACCTTCACCAGCGAGCAGGAGGCCGGTGCCGGGCCGCGCGATCGCCCCGACGAGACCTGCACGGAGTGGTCCCTCGATTACACATTCCACGAGGTGAACGGCCTGTGGCTCATCGCCGGCTCGGCACCGCACGGGGGCGGCTCCGGCAGCGCGCCGTGCGGGGAGGACGGCGCGATGCCGTCCCCGACCGGTGCACCGGCTGAGGATCCCGACGGCGACTGAACCGCCCGGGGCCGGTCACGGCTCGACCGGCGTGGCTCCTGCTGCGGGCGGGAAGGCCCACGCGAGCAGGTCCGCCATCTCGGAGCCCCGGCAGTCGGTGAGGGGTCCGGTCCGGCCGAGCACCCAGGTGACGGTGTCCGGCGTCGTGAGCAGCACCTCCGTGGCGAACTGGACCCGCGTGGGCCGGGCTGTGCCGGTCAGGCAGAGCACCGACCGCACCGGGACGGCGATCCCGAGCTGACGCAGCGCGGCCGCGACCTCACCCGCTTGGCGCCGCACACCCTCCACGAGCCGGTCCTGGTTCCAGCCGCTGATGCGGAAGGTGCCGCCGGCCAGGGAGAACGAGCCGCTGAGGTTCTTGGCGTCGACGACGTAGACGGCGTCGGCGGCGACGACGAGGTGGTCGATGTTCGCCCGGGAGCCGGGCCGGAGCCGGCGGTCGTGCAGCACCGGCAGTCCGGTGGCGTCCAGTGCCGCGCCGACCGCGTGCTCGCCTCGGGCGCCCTTGATCCAGTCGTCCTCGGCGCCCGTCACACGCGGGTGCCTGTGTCCCCCAGCCCGGGACCGGGGCACGACCGGCACCTGGCTCGGCGCGGGCACCGCGCCCTGCCAGGAGCGCGTGCTCGGACCGCTGCGCGTCCAGCGCGAGCGAACTGCCGCGATCGGCCAGGCGGCCACCGAGATCCAGGAGAGGAGCCCCGCGGGGAAGCCGATCGCGATGGAGGCAGCCTGTCCGGTGGGGCCGGCCGAATGGAGCGTCGAGGCCACCACGAGGACAACCAGGCTGACCAGCGACAGCCGCCCCCACCGGAGCTTCCTACCGCTCGGTCCCACGGCGTCGGGTGCTGCATCCGGCCAGGCGCCGGGGGCTGGTGCTGCGTTCGGGGGCACCGCGTACGGCGCCGGAGCGTAGGGCGGGAGCGCGACGACCGGCTCCGATCGCATGCGGCGCATCGCCTCCCGCTCCGCCGATGCCCCTGCCCGTCCGACGGCGAGACCACGCCCGCACGCGAGGCACAGCCAGTGCCGAGCGCCTCCGGACCGGCTGACACGCCACGAGCGCGTGCTCACCGCGAGAGGGCTGCCGCACCCGTGGCAGCCCGACGGGGCGGTCATCACTGTCGGAGTCAGCATGGGGTGCATCCAGACGAGTCTTCGGTACCGGACCGGCTCGGTTCAGGTTCGAGGCGGCCGCCTCACCCCACGGAGGGTGGTTCGCCACCCGCGGCCCCCCGACGTTCCCGCGGGAACGTCACCGGTGATCACCACGCGTCCGAGGCGGTGCCGGCGACGCCCGGGACCGCCGTGGGTGTGAGGTGATCAACGGGCCGGCGGCAGCGGAGCCCCCCGCACCCGTGACAGGCTCGCCGGGATGCACGCATGAGCGGGTGGGAGATGGTCGCGGTCCTGGCGGCGGGGCTGGCGGCCGGCGGGATCAACGCCGTCGTCGGTTCGGGCACCCTGGTCTCCTTCCCCGTCCTGCTCGCCGTCGGCATCCCGCCGGTGCCGGCCACGATCAGCAACTCGCTAGGGCTCATCGCGGGTAACGCCTCGGGCGCCTTCGGCTACCGGCGCGAGCTGCGCGGTCAACGCCGCCGGCTGCTCACCCTGCTGCCCGCGTCGGTCCTCGGCGGGCTGACCGGTGCCTTCCTGCTGCTGCACTTGCCGGCGTCGACGTTCGAGGCGGTCGTCCCGGTGCTCATCGGGCTCGCCGTCACCCTGGTCGCCGTCCAGCCGCTGGTGCAGCGCGCCCTCAAGCGCCGGCGGTCAGCGGGCGAGGAGGAGCAGCGCGTCGGCCTCGGCCGCACGGCCGCGCTGTTCGGCGGCGCGTACCTGACCGGCACCTACGGCGGCTACTTCGCGGCCAGCCAGGGCGTGCTGCAGATCGGCATCTTCGGCCTGCTCCTGCGCGAGTCGCTCCAGCGGCTCAACGCGCTGAAGAACGTGCTCACCCTCGCGGTCAACACCGTCGCGGCCGGCGCGTACGTCGTCGTCGCCACCGACCGGGTGGACTGGGCGGCGGCGGGGCTGCTGGCCGTCGGCTCGCTGATCGGCGGCTACGTCAGCTCCCGCTACGGCCGGAAGCTCCCCGAACCGGTGCTGCGGACGGCGATCGTCGCCCTCGGCCTGGTCGCGATCGCAGTGCTGCTGAACCGATGACGCCCCTGGAGTTCGGCTTCCTCGTGCTCGCCGGCATCGGCGCAGGCCTGACCGGCAGCATCGCGGGCCTCGCCTCGCTGGTCAGCTACCCGGCGCTGCTGGCCACCGGCATCCCCCCGGTCACCGCCAACGTCACCAACACCGTCGCCCTGGTGCTCAACGCGGTCGGCTCGGTCAGCGCCTCACGCCCCGAGCTGCGCGGGCAGGGCCGTCGGCTGCGGCCGCTGCTGGTCGCCGCCGTCCTCGGCGGTGCCACCGGCATGGCGCTGCTGCTGCTCACCCCGACCGAGGCGTTCGAGCGGATCGTCCCGTGGCTGATCGCCGGCGCCTCCGCGGCGATCCTCGTGCAGCGCCCGCCGCGCGAGCTGGCCGCCGAGGGCGCCCAGCACCCCGCGCGCGATCCGCGGTGGCTGCCGCTGGGCACCTTCGCCGTCTGCATCTACGGCGGCTACTTCGGGGCGGCCGCCGGCGTGCTGCTCCTGGCGATGTACCTGCTGAGCACCGGCGAGGGCCTCCCCCGCGGCAACGCCATGAAGAACGTCGTCCTCGGCGTGGCCAACGGCGTCGCCGCGATCGGGTTCGTGGTGCTCGCCGACGTCGCGTGGTCGGCGGCGTTGCCCCTGGCGCTGGGCTTCCTCGCCGGCGGCCGGATCGGCCCCGGCGTGGTCCGGCGCGCGCCGCAGGGCGTCCTGCGCACGGTCATCGCCGTCGCCGGGCTCGGCCTCGCCGTCCACCTGGGCATCCAGGCCTACTCCTAGGCCCGGGTGTGCGCGCCGCGGGGTCCCGGGGTCAGGGGGACCCCGCGGGCGCACGCTCGGGACGGGTCAGCCCTGCCCCACCCAGGCGGCCAGGACCAGGACGACGACGCTGGCCAGCATCAGCAGCCGCGCCGGCGTCAGGCCGTTCACCAGGCCGGCGGTCGCCTCCACCCACTGCGGGCGGACGACGGCGTCGCGGGCCTGCTGCCGCACGATGCGCACCTCGTCGGCGAGCAGCGTGCCCGCGGTGCCGAGCATGCCGAGCCCGAGCACCACGAACACGACCGAGAGGCGCTGGTCGTAGCTCTCCGCCGATCCGCCGAGCACCGCGGCGACGATCCCGCCCAGCACCAGGCCGAGCAGCCCGCCGGCGACCGGCGCCCAGGGGCCCATCACCGTCAGCGGTCCGCGGCGCGGCATCCGCGGAGCCGGGCGCACGGTGACCGGCGCGGTCGGGTGCGCACCCGGCGCGGGCTCGGCCGCCTCGGGCGACGCCGGTTCCGCAGCCGGTTCGCCCACCGCGGCGGTCGCGCCGACGGCGGGCGCAGGGGCGGTCGCCGGGGGCTCGGGGGCCGCGCCGGTCGTCGGTGCCGCACCGGTCTTCGGGGCCTTGCCACCCCGTGGGCGGATCACCGGGATCTCGGCCGTGCCGGGTCCGGTGGGCGTGCTTCCGTTGCGTTCACTCATGACTGATCACCTCGCGCGCCACGCTAGGCGCAGCCGTCCCACCGGTCCGGGAGAACGCCCCGGCGGAGCGGTGACGCACAGTGATGCCGCGCCGGGCAGGTCGGGGCAGACTGCGGAGGTGCTCAGCATCCGGCCCGCCGTGACCGCCGACGGCCCGCGCCTGGTCGAACTCGACCGGGCGACCTGGTCCCCGGAGAACGCCGTCGCGCCGCTCCGGGACGACGCCGCCGACTTCTTCGAGCGCCGCCCGCCGGACGACGTCCTGGTCGCGGAGGACGACGGCGCGGTCGTCGGCTACACCCAGTTCGGCCGCCCCACGCCGCTGGCCTCCAACGAGCACGTGCTGCACATCCAGGGCCTGGCGGTCGCCCCCTCCGCGCGGCGGCAGGGCGTCGCACGGCAGCTGCTCGAAGCCGCCGCCGCGGAGGCCGCCCGGCGCGGCATCCGCAAGCTCGGCCTGCGCGTCCTCGGCGGGAACACCGCGGCCCGGACGCTCTACGAGTCGGCCGGCTTCGTCGTCGAGGGCGTGCTGCGCGAGGAGTTCTGGCTCGACGGTCGCTACGTCGACGACGTCCTCATGGCCCGCCGGCTGACCTGACCGGTCGGCTCAGACCAGCCGGCGGCTGTCCTGCGCGACCACCCGCAGCCACCGGTAGCCGTAGCCGTCCAGCTGCAGCTCCACCGACCCGTCGTCCCCCACCCCGGTCTGGCCGGGCTGCAGCAGGTCGACCAGGCGGTGGCTGGAGTCGCAGTCCGCCAGTCGCAGCGGCACGGTCCGCGGCTCGGGGCTCAGGTTGTGCAGCGCCACCAGCGCGCCGTCGTCCCAGCTGCAGAGGTGGGCCAGCACCTCGGGGCACGGGTGCTCGAGCACCGAGAAGCCGCCCCAGCCGAGCTCGGGTGACTCCCGGTACCGCCGGATCAGCAGCTTCATGAACGACAGCAGCGAGTCCGGGTCGTTGCGCTGGTCGGCGACGTTCACGTACTCGGGCGAGAAGCCGCCGGTGACCACCGGCCCGGGCAGCTTCCGCGGCGCGGCCGGCGAGAAGCCGCCGTTGCGCCCCGCCGTCCACTGCATGGGCGTGCGGACGGCGAGCCGGCCCTCGGCGTCGAGGTCCTCCCCCATCCCGATCTCCTCGCCGTAGAACAGCACCGGCGTCCCGGGCAGCGAGAACAGCAGGCTGTAGACCATGCGCACCCGCCGCGGGTCGCCGTCCAGCATCGGTGGGAGCCGGCGCCGCAGCCCCCGCCCGTACACCTGCATCGACTCCTCGGGACCGAACGCGGCGAACACCTCGGCGCGCTCGTCGTCGGTCAGCTTGTCCAGGGTCAGCTCGTCGTGGTTGCGCACGAAGGTGGCCCACTGCGAGTCGGGGTGCAGCTCCGGCCGCGCCTGCAACGCGGCGGCGATCGGGCCGGCGTCGCCGCGGGCCAGCGCCAGGTACAGCGCCTGCATGCCGAGGAAGTCGAACTGCATGGTCAGCTCGTCGCCGTCGGTGCCGCCGAAGAACTGCAGCTGCTCCTCGTAGGGCAGGTTCACCTCGCCCAGCAGCACCCCGCTGCCCGAACGCCGGCCGACCACCGAGCGCAGGTCGCGCAGGTAGGAGTGCGGGTCGGGCAGCGCATCCTCGTCGGCGCCCGCGGTCTCCAGGAAGAAGGGGACGGCGTCGACGCGGAAGCCCGCGAGGCCCACCTGCAGCCAGAAGCCCATGATCTTCGCGACCTCGTCCCGCACCTTCGGATTCGTCACGTCCAGGTCGGGCTGCTCCTTGTAGAACTTGTGCAGGTACCACTCGCCGGTCTTCTCCGACAGCGTCCAGATGCTGTCCTCCTGGTCGGGGAAGACGACCTGGTCGGAGGTGTCCGGCGGCGGGTCGGAGCGCCACACGTAGAAGTCGCGGTACGGCGAGTCCTTCGAGGACTCCGCCGACCGGAACCAGGGGTGCTTGCGCGAGGTGTGGTTGACGACGAGGTCGGCGATCACCCGCATGCCGCGGTCGTTCGCCGTCCGGATCACCTCGACGAGGTCGCCGTGGGTGCCGAGCCGCGGGTCGACGCCGTAGAAGTCGGTGATGTCGTAGCCGTCGTCGCGCTCGGCGGTCGGGTAGAAGGGCATCAGCCACAGGCAGGTGACGCCGAGGTCGGCGAGGTGGTCGATGCGCTGGGCCAGCCCCTCGAAGTCGCCGATCCCGTCGCCGTTCCAGTCCATGAACGTCTCGACGTCCAGGCAGTAGACGACGGCGTTCTTCCACCACAGGTCGCTGGTGTCGGTGATCCTCATGCCCGCACCGCCGCGACCGGGCCGGCGGCGGTGACGCCGAGCTGCGGGAGCACCTTCTCGCCGAAGGCGTCGAGGAAGGGCCGCTGCTCCTTGCCGACGTGGTGCAGGTAGATCTCGTCGAAGCCCAGGTCGAGGTACTCCTGCAGCCAGGCGGCGTGCTGCCCCAGGTCCGCCGACACCCGGACCGAGTCGGTGACCCCTTCCGGCCGGACGTGCGCGCTGGCCTGCTCGAACGCCTCCGGGCTGTCGAGGTCCCAGCACAGCGGAGGCGGGAAGACGTTGCTGCGCCACTGGTCGTGGGCGATGCCCAGCGCCCGGTCCGGGTCGGGGTCCCAGGAGACGTGCACCTGGATGATCAGCTTCCCCTGGCCGCCGGCGTCCCGGTAGGCGGCGATCATCTCGCGCAGGTGGTCGTGCGGCTGGTTGATGGTCACCAGCCCGTCGGCCCAGTCCGCGCCGTTGCGGGCGGTGGCCACGCTGACCGCCGGGGCGATGAGCGCGGGCTGGATCTCGGGGAGCGTGTAGACCCGCGCCCGGTCGACGGTGACCGACCCGTCGTGGCTGACCTCCTCGCCGGCCAGCAGCGCCCGGATGACGGCGACGCACTCGCGCAGCCGGGCGTCGCGCAGCTCCTTGCGCGGCCACGGATCGCCGGTGACGTGCTCGTTCATCGCCTCACCGCTGCCCAGCGCCACCCAGAACCGGCCGGGGAACATCGCGCCCAGCGTCGCGATCGCCTGCGCGACGATCACCGGGTGGTAGCGCTGCCCGGGGGCGTTCACCGCCCCGAACGGCAGCGACGTCGTCGCCATCGCCGCGCCCAGCCACGACCAGGCGAACCCCGACTCCCCCTGCCGGGGGTTCCAGGGCGTGAGGTGGTCGGAGCACATGGCTGCGGTGAACCCCACCTCCTCGGCGTGCTGCACCGCCTCCAGCAGCCGTGCGGGGTGGACCTGCTCGTGCGAGTTGTGGAACCCGATGACCGGCATCCGCGGCGACTACCCGCCGCGCGCGGATCCGAGACGTGCGCGCGGAACCCGGTGCATGGTGGCCGGGTGGACACGTTCGCCGAGATCGCCGACGAGCGCCGCGCCCTGGCCGCGCAGCTGTCCGGGTTGACCCCTGAGCAGCAGGCGGCGCAGAGCCTGTGCGGCGAGTGGAGCGTGCACGAGGTGGTCGGGCACCTGGTCGTGCCGCTGGAGGTCGGCGTCCCGCGCTTCCTGCGCGCGATGATCGCCGCACGGGGCAACTTCGACCGGGCGAACGTGCGGCTGGCCCGCGAGCAGGCGCGCCGACCTTTCGACGAGCTGCTCGGGGTGCTGCGCGACAAGGCGGAGTCGCGCTTCACGCCGCCGGGCTCGGGTCCCGAGGCCCCCCTCACCGACGTCCTGGTGCACGGCCTGGACATCCGGTGGCCGCTCGGGTTGGCGCGCGAGATCCCCCCGCACCGACTGCGCACGTCGCTCACCTGGCTGGTCGCCGGGGCCGTCGACGGCCTGGTGCCGAAGGGCGCCCTGGCGGGGCTGCGCGTCGAGGCCGACGACCTGGACTGGGCCCTCGGCGAGGGACCGGTGGTACGCGGCCCGGCCGACGCGCTGCTGCTCGGGGTCACCGGGCGCACCGCCGCGCTCGGTTCCCTGAGCGGGGACGGCGTGCCGGCGCTGCGGTCGCGGCTGGGCTGACCTCCCCGCGAGCGCCGGAACTGTCGTACCCCGCTCGTAGCGTGTGGGTGTGCCTCGGATCTCCGGCTCCTCGACCGTCGAGGGCGTGCTGATCGACTGGTCGCTCGACCAGCCGGTCCGGAACGGGCGGCTGCCCGTCGGGGTGCTGTCCAAGCGGCAGGTCGCCGAGGAGCTGCGCCGGCAGGACCGCCGCAGGGCGATGGACGCCGGCTACGAGGCCGAGCTGATCCTGCGGATGGCGGAGCTGACCTCCGACGAGGACGACCCGCCGGTGGGGACGCCCGGCGCACGCACCCCCGGGTGGGGCGCGGCTCGGGACCGGGACGGCGTGAGCGAGTTCTTCACCGGGGAGCTGGCGCTCGTGCTCAACCGCGGGCGGGGCACCGCGAGCCACCGCCACGCGCGGGCCCTGGCCTGGCAGGACAACCTGCCGGCCACGCTCGCCGCCCTGCACCGCGGCGAGCTCGACGAGGCCCGGGCCGCGGCGTTGGCCGACGTGCTCGGCGGCGCCGACCCGGAGCTGGCGCGCACCATCGAGGCGCGGCTGCTGCCCGGGGCGGTGGAACTGTCCGTGGCCCGGCTCCGCGCCCGCGCCCTCGAGCTGCTGCTCGAGCTGGACGCGGCCGCCGCCGACACCCGCCGGGAGGAGGCGGCCGAGTCCTCCGACGTCTTCCTCCAGCCCGGCGCCGACGGCCGGGCCACCCTGGGCGCGGAGCTGGACGCCGACGAGGCGGCCGAGGCCTACGCCGTGATCGACCAGCTGGCCCGGCTGGCGAAGGCCGACGGCGACGAGCGGCCGATCGCGCGGATCCGCACCGAGCTGTTCTCCCTGCTGCTGCGCCGACCCGGTGGCGCCGACCAGCCCGACGTCACCGCGCACCTGACCATCACGGCCACCCTGGACGGGCTGGGCGGCACCACGACCGAGGCCGGGTCGGTGAACGGACTGGTCATCACCGCCGCCCACGTGCGGGCGCTGCTCGCCCGGATCGCCGCGCTCGGCCTGCAGGCACCGGCCCGCGGCAGCCTCACCTTTGCGCTCACCGACGAGACCGGCCGCTTGCTGGCCACGACGACGGTGGCCGAGCTCCTCCGGGTGGCGACGCGCGGGTGCACCGAGCACCCCGGCGGCGACTGCGGCTGCCCCGCGCTCACCCCACCCGCGGCCACCGACCGGTACGCCCGCACCACCGGCCAGGAGCGCTTCGTCTCCACCCGCGACCGCACCTGCCGGATGCCCAACTGCGGGCAGCGCGTGGGCTGGACCGATCTGGACCACGTCGTGCCGCACGCCCAGGGCAGCTCGACCGGCTGCGCCAACCTCTGCTGCCCTGTGCCGCTCCCACCACCGGCTCAAAACCTTCGCCCGCGGCTGGGTCTTCCGCATGGAGGACGACGGCACCCTGCACGTCACCACGCCCAGCGGGGTCACCCGCACCACCCGGCCACCCGGGCTGCGCCGGCCACCACCCGAACCACCACCCGAACCGCCCCCGCCGTCCCCGTCGCCGTTGCCGGACGACGACCCACCGCCCTTCTAGGGCCGCGCGGCGCAGCAGACTGGGCACCGTGCTGCCACCGCCCGGGACGCCGGGGACCGACCTGCCGGTCCGCTCCGCGCTGCCCGCGCTCGCCGACGCCCTGGCCGCGCGGGGCAGTGCCGTGCTGGTCGCGCCGCCCGGCACCGGCAAGACGACGCTCGTCCCGCTCGCGCTGGCCGGCGCCCTGCCCGGCCGGATCGTGGTCGCCGAGCCGCGCCGCGTCGCCGCCCGGGCGGCCGCCCGCCGGATGGCCGCCCTGCTCGGCGAGCCCGTCGGCGGCCGGGTGGGCTTCAGCGTTCGCGGAGAGAGCCGGCGCAGCGCCGCCACCCGCGTCGAGGTGGTCACCACCGGGCTGCTCGTCCGCCGGCTGCAGGCCGATCCCGAGCTGACCGGGGTGTCCGCCGTCGTCCTCGACGAGTGCCACGAGCGGCACCTCGACACCGACCTTGCGCTCGCCTTCACCCTCGACGTCCGCGGCGCGCTGCGCCCCGACCTGCAGCTGCTGGCCATGTCGGCCACCGCGCAGGCCGAGCGCCTGGCCGCGCTCCTCGGCGGGGACGGCGCACCCGCACCCGTCGTCGAGGCGCCCGGCGCACTGCACGACGTCGACGTCCTCTGGGCACCACCGACCGGCCCGGTCGACCCGCCGCACGGCCTGCAGGTCGACCCGCGGCTGCTCACCCACGTCGCCGCCACCGTCCGCCGCGCGCTGGCCGAGCGCACCGGCGACGTCCTGGTCTTCGTGCCCGGCGCCGCCGAGATCGGCCGGGTGACCACCGAGCTGCGCGGGGTCGAGGCCGACGTCCTCCCCCTGCACGGGCGGCTGCCGGCCACCGCGCAGGACGCCGCGCTGCAGGCCGGCCCCCGGCGCCGCGTCGTCGTCGCCACCGCGCTGGCCGAGAGCAGCCTGACCGTGCCCGGCGTCCGCGTCGTCGTGGACGCGGGCCTGGCCCGCGTCCCGCGCGCTGACCTCGCCCGCGGGCTCGGTTCGCTGGTCACCGTGCGGGCGTCGCGCGCGGCGGTCACCCAGCGGGCCGGCCGGGCCGGGCGCGAGGCCCCGGGCGCGGTCTACCGCTGCTGGACCGCGGCCGAGCACGACCGGCTGCCCGCGCACGAGGAGCCGGAGGTCGCCGTCTCCGACCTCACCGCCTTCGCCCTCGAGCTCGCCTGCTGGGGCGCCCCGGGCGGCACCGGCCTGGGCCTGCCCGACCCGCCCCCGGAGGTGGCACTGCTGGTCGCGGACCGGACGCTGCGCACCCTCGGCGCGGTGGACGACTACGGCCGCGCGACCCCCCGCGGCCGAGCCCTGACCGCCGTCGGCGTGCACCCGCGCCTGGCGCGGGCGCTGCTCGACGGCGCCCCGCTCGTGGGCCGGCGCCGGGCCGCCGAGGTGGTGGCGCTGCTCTCCGCGGACCTGCCCACCCGCGGCGACGACCTGGTGGCGGGCTGGCGCGAGCTGCGCTCGGGCACCGACCGGGGTGCGACCGCGCGCTGGAAGGACGAGGTCGCCCGCCTCGAGCGCTCGGTGGCCGACGTCCCGCCGCCGCGCATACCGGACGACACCGCCGCCGGGCTGGTCGTCGGGCTCGCCCACCCCGAACGGCTGGCCCGCCGGCGACCGGACGGCACCGCCTACCTCATGGCCGCCGGCACCGGCGCCGAACTGCCCCCGGGTACGGCGCTCTCCGGCGCCCCGTGGCTGGCGGTCGCCGTCGCCGACCGCGCCCCCGGCCGCCGGGACGCCCGCGTCAGGTCGGCCGTCGCGATCGATGAGGCCACGGCCCTGGAGGCCGGCGGTCCGCTGCACACCGAGGGCGACGAGGTGGCCTGGCGCGACGGCGACGTCCGCAGCGCGCACCTCGAGCGGCTCGGCGCGATCGTGCTGGCCGAGCGCCCGGCCCGTGCACCGGACCCGGCCGCCGCGGCCGCCGCCGTCGCCGAGGGGCTGCGCCGCGAGGGGCTCGGCCTGCTCACCTGGACGCCGGCAGCCACCCGGCTGCGCGAGCGGCTGGCCGCGGCGCACGCCGGGCTCGGCGATCCCTGGCCCGCCGTCGACGACGCGGCCCTGCTCGCCGGCATCGACGTCTCCGGCGCCCGACGGCGCGCCGACCTGGCCCGCGTCGACGTCGTCGCGGCGCTGCGCGCGCTCGTGCCCTGGCAGCTCTCCGGCGACCTGGACGCCGTCGTCCCCGACGCGGTGACCGTGCCGACCGGCTCCCGGATCCGCGTCGACTACACCGACCCCGCCGTCCCCACCCTGGCGGTGCGTGTCCAGGAGGTGTTCGGCTGGGCGGCGGCGCCACGGGTGGCCGGCCGGCCGCTGCGGCTCGAGCTGCTCTCCCCCGCCCGTCGCGTCGTCGCGACGACCGCCGACCTCGCCGGCTTCTGGGTCACCGGCTACCCGGCCGTCCGCAGCGAGCTGCGCGGCCGCTACCCGCGCCACCCCTGGCCCGAGGACCCGGCCGCGGCGCCGGCCACGACGCGAGCTTCGCCACGCGCGCGCCGCTGAGACTGCGGGCTCCCGCCGGCCCGGCGAGGATCAGCCGGTGACACGCACCCCGACGACCGACGACCGCGGCATCGACACCAGCTGGCTGGACGCGCTGGACCAGGAGCACCAGGTCGCGCAGGAGACGATCGACCGGCTCCGCGAGATCATCGGCGAACCGCCGGCCGACCTGGAGGACCGGGCGCCGATCGTGGCCCGCCCCGGGGACGCCCTCGAGATCGACGAGATCGACGTCATCTGCGAGGACGGCGAGGTCCGGCACGTCGACGGCTCGCTGCCCGAGGACTTCCCGCTCGGCTACCACTGGTTCCAGTCCGCCGAGGGGCGCCGCCGCCGGCTGATCGTCACCCCCGGCCGCTGCTGGCTGCCCGAGCAGCGCAGCTGGGGCTGGGCCGTGCAGCTCTACGCCGCGCGCAGCCGGGAGAGCTGGGGCATCGGCGACCTCGGCGACCTGCGCAGCATCCGCCGGATGGCCGCCGAGCAGGGCGCCGGGTTCGTCCTCATCAACCCGCTGCACGCCGTCGCCCCCATCCCGCAGCAGGAGGCCAGCCCGTACCTCCCGGCCACGCGGCGCTTCCTCAACCCGATCTACCTGCGCGTCCCCGAGGTGCCCGGGGCCGAGACCGTCGACCTGGAGGAGGACGCCGGCCGCGCCCTGAACGACGGCGAGCTCATCGACCGCGACGCCGTCTGGGCCCGCAAGCGCGAGGTGCTCATGCGGATCTTCTTCGCCCACGGCGGCGGCGAGGCGTTCGGGCGCTGGCGGGAGGAGCAGGGGCAGACCCTGCAGGACTGGGCCACCTGGGCCGCGATCACCGAGGAGCACGGCGCCGACTGGCACACCTGGCCCGAGGATCTGCGCCGGCCCGGCAGCCCCGCGCTGGCGGAGTACGTCGAGCAGCACGGCGCCGTCGTCGGCTTCCACGCCTGGCTGCAGTGGGCGCTGGAGCTGCAGTTCACCGCCGCCACCGACGGCATGACCGTGATCCAGGACCTCCCGATCGGGTTCGCCGGCGGCGGCGCCGACGCCTGGACCTGGCAGGACGTCCTGGCCGACGGCGTGAGCGTCGGCGCGCCGCCGGACGCGTTCAACTCCGCCGGGCAGGACTGGGGCTCGCCGCCGCTGATCCCGTGGCGGCTCCGCGACGCCGACTACGAGCCGTTCATCCAGTCCATCCGCGCCACGATCGCCGGCGCCGGGGGCTTGAGGATCGACCACGTCATGGGCCTGTTCCGGCTCTGGTGGGTGCCCCGCGAGGGCACCGCCGCCGACGGCGCCTACGTGCGCTACCCCGCCGAGGACCTGCTCGGCATCGTCGCCCTGGAGAGCGCCCGCGCCCAGGCCCTCGTCGTCGGCGAGGACCTCGGCACCGTCGAGGACGGCGTGCGCGAGGCCATGGCCGAGCACGGGGTGCTCTCCTACCGGCTGCTGTGGTTCGAGGACGACGAGCCCGCGACCTGGCCGGCCGAGGCGATGGCCGCCATCACCACCCACGACCTGCCCACGGTCGCCGGGCTGGTCGGCGGCGCGGACCTGGACGAGCAGCGGGAGCAGGGCACCGGCACCGAGGAGGAGCTGCAACGCGGCCGCTCCTCGCTGCTCGAGCACCTGCCCGGCGTCGACGAGGGCTCCTCGCCCGAGCAGGCGGTCGAGCGGGCCCACGAGCGGCTGGCGCAGGCGCCGTCGCTGCTGCTCTCCGCGACCCTGGACGACGCCGTCGGCGAACCGCGGCGACCCAACATGCCCGGTGCGGCGGACCGCCCGAACTGGTCGTTGCCGCTGCCCGTCCTGGTCGAGGACCTGCCCGCCCACCCGCTGCTGCGGACGGTGGTCCGGACCCTGGCCGACGGCCTGGCGGGCGACCGCTCCTGAGGTACCCGGCGGGTCGGGCTCGACGGCCCCGACCCGCCGACACACCCCGGACCCGTCTCGAACGTCTGTTCGATCCGTGCGATCCTGTCCGGGTGGCCGGAGGGATGCAGCGGGGCGGGTCGGGGCGGTCGCTCGCCGAACGCGCGGCGCTGTCCGGCGCGGTCCCCACCACCCCTCCTCCGCCCGTGCCCGGGCGGGCCGCCGAGGGCCGGCACTGCTGGGTGCACGACCCGCCCGACGCCCCCGGCACCTGGCCGGGGCTGCTCGTCGAGTGGCGGCAACGGCACGGCACCTGGCAGGGCCGGGTGACCTACGCCGTGAGCGGCTCGGACGGGCCGGCGCTCATCGAGGCGTGGCTGCCGGCTGCGCGGCTCGAACCGCGCTGACCCGGTGGGTTAGGACCCCTGCCGAGCGGGCTATGGGTTCCGGGACCGCTCGAACCACCCCCGGAGGAGAGCTCCCATGACCGATCCCCAGGACGGCCCCACCCTCGACGACGTGATCACCCCCGAGGAGAACGTCACCCGGGACCGCACGCAGCACGCGAAGGACCCGCACCCCGACGAGGAGGTCCTCGAGCGCCGCACCGAGCTCGAGCGCCAGGCCGTCGGCTCCGACGACGCCGACCCGCTGGGCGCCGAGCGCCACCCGGCCACCGACTGACGCCGGGCCCCCGCCGGCTCGGGATGGGCCTCCGGACGGAGCCGGGCGCGCTGGCCGCCTGGCTGGTCAAGAGCAGCCGCCCACCGGAGCAGATCGAGCCGGGATGGACGCCGGGCGAGCAGCGGGAGCTGACCCGCTGCGTCCGGCGCTCCTACCGGCTCGGCCTGGTGGCGGCGGGCCAGCCGGTGCTGCTGTGGGTGAGCGGCCGGGTCACCCCGGGCGTGCACGCCGTCGGCATCGTCACCGGCCCGCCGCAGGAGCCCGCCGACCCCGGCCCGGACGGCGACGACCGCCCCGCCCTCCCCGTGCGCCTGACCCGGCTCGCCGACCCGGTCGATCGCGGCGAGCTGCTGCACGACCCGCGGTTCCGCGACGCCGAGGTGCTCCGCATGCCGGCCGGGAGCAACCCCTCCTGGCTCACCGCGGCGCAGCTCGCCGCAGTCCTCGAGCGGGCCGGCGCGCCGCTCCTGGGACCATGGGTGCCGTGACTTCCGACCGAATCCGCTGGGGCGCGCTCGCCTGGCTGCTGACGCTGCAGTTCTTCGTCGTCGAGACCGTGGTGCAGTTCCGCGGCGAGGGCTACTCCCGTGCCGACGACGTCATCAGCGACCTCGGCGCCACCACGTGGCCCGGCCACCAGGTGATGAACGCCTCCTTCGTCGTGCAGGCGGCGCTCATCCTGGGCGGCACCGTGCTGCTGCTGCCGGCGCTGGGGGCCGGCGCCGGCCGCGTCGCCGCCTACCTCTTCGGTCTGGCCGCCGTCGGTGTGCTGCTGGTCGGGGTGCTCCCCTCGGACCGCTCCGGCACCTGGCACGGCGTCGGCGCGACGATGTACCTGATCGGCAGCGCGCTCGGGCTCATCGCGCTCGCGTACGCGCTGCGTCCCCGCTCGGAGGTGCTGGGCACGGTGCTCGTGGTGCTCGGGCTGGTCGGCACCGCCGCCACGGTCTTCTTCCTCACCGAGGTCGCCGTCCTCGCCGAGGGCGCGACCGAGCGCGCCGCCGCCTACGTGCTGCCGATCGGGCTGGCCGTCGCGGGCCTCGCGTTGGGCAGGTCCGGCGCGGCCGCCGAGGTCGGGGACGGGGTTGGGGCCGGCACGAGGGACGACCCGCGGCCCTCCCGCCGCGAGGAGCGCGCCCGGGCCCGCGCAGCGGCCGCCGAGCGGGCCCGCGAGCGGGACGCCGCGCTGGAGGCCGCCGCCCAGCGCGCCGCGCAGCGGAGCGGACGCACCGGCACCGGGTCCGCGGACGCCGAGACCGGCGCAGGGTCCGCCGGCGCCGAGCCGGCCGACGACTTCGACGCCGACGACCCGTGGGCGCCCACCCGCCGCACCGACTGACCGGCCGGAGCCCCTCTGCGGATCGGGCTCAGGGCGCGACCGTGAGCACCTCGGCGACCGGACGCCGGCCGCTGACCGCGACCTCGCCCCCCTCGCGCGGGTAGCCCATCCGCAGCAGCATCTGCGGGTGCCCGACGAGCGAGAGCCGGGCGCGCAGCCGGGTGCGGGTGGCCGGCCAGTCCAGCGCCTGGGTCAGCGGCGAGGCCGCGACGCCGGCCGCCGTGGCGACCAGCAGCACCCGGGCCAGCGCCCGCCCCGCCTGCAGCCAGGCGTACCGGTCGTCGCCGTCGGTGCCCATGAGCACGACGGTGGGCCGCTCGACCTCGGGCGGCGGCGCGTCGGCGTCGACCGGCGCCCCCTCCCCCGCGCTCCGGGTGCCGACGACGAAGTCCCGGATGCTCCAGTTCGAGGGCCGCCCGTGGGGGTCCTCGGCCGGCACGGCACCCACCGGGACGCCGTCGACCGCGGCGGGGTCGGTGCGCACCCACTGCTGCAGCTCGGCGAGGTAGGCGGGGTCGCCCTGCTCCATCTCCTCGGCCCGGTCGATGAGGAAGACGGTGGCGACCTCCTCCTCCGACCGCGTCACCGGCTTGAACCAGGTGCCGAACGCGGCGGCCTCGGCCTGCAGCCGGTCCAGCAGGTCGACCGGGACGACGCGCGGCTGGAACGGGTCGCGGACGGTGTGCCGGCGGGCGATCGATGCGGCCAGCGCGGAGTCCTCGTCGGTCGCCACGATCGGGCCGATGACCCGCACCGTCGCCAGGTGGTCGGCGTCGTCGTCCGGCAGGAGCTCGACCTCGCTCAGCCAGCCCGCGGCGGCGAGCGCGACGACGGCGAACTCGACGGCGATCCCGCAGCTGATCACCTGCTGGCGACCGGTCGGGTCGAGCACCGGGAGCGCGCGCCCCGGGTCGAGGAACACGTCGAGCTGGTCGGCCGTGGCGGTGAACCGCCACGGCTGGGTGTTGTGGATCGAGGGCGCGCGCGTGGCCGCCTCCACCACCTGCGCCCACTGCTGCTGGTCCACGGTCCTACCTCCCGGTCGGGTGCCTGGGACCTGCCTACCCCATCGGCGGCCCGACCCCGCACGCGCGTCGCTCACGTGCCGGCGGGCACCGGCTCGGCCCGGGCCGCCGCCGACCGGCGGGGCGCACCCCGGCGGGAGAGCGCCACACCCGTCAGGCAGACCGCGCCGCCGACGACGGCGAGCGCCGGCGGCACCTCGTCGAGCAGGCCCCAGCCCAGCAGGATCACCAGCGGCGGCACGAGGTAGGTGGTGACGCCGAGCCGGCCGGCGTCCATCCGGGTGAGCGCGTAGGCCCAGGTGCTGAACGCCAGCGCCGTCGGCACCACCCCCAGGTAGACCATGCCGGCGATCGAGCCGGCCGGGGCGGTGCCGAGGTCGCGGGCGAGCGCGCCGGCCCACGGCAGGCAGCAGACCGCCCCGATGGCGCAGGCGGTGAAGGTCACCTGCAGGCCCGGGAGCCGGCGCAGCAGCGGCTTCTGCGCCACGACCCCGATGGCGTAGGTGACGGCGGCGACCACGCACAGCACGACGCCCAGCAGGTCGACGTCGGCACCGCGGGTGGCCAGGCCGATGAGCAGCACCCCGGCGAAGGCCACCGCCACGCCGACCACCAGCCAGCTCGGGAAGCCCTCGCCCAGCAGCCACCCGGCCAGGACGGCGATGAGGATCGGCCCGATGTTCACCAGCATCGCGGTGGTGCCGGCGTCCAGGTGCTGCTCGGCCGCGTTGAGCGCCAGGTTGTAGACGCCGAACCAGCCGACGCCGCACACCGCCAGCAGCACCCACTCCCGGCGGTCGGGCGCCACCCAGCCCCGGCCGGCCAGGAGCAGCCCGAGCACGGCGGTGCCGACGAGCAGCCGGCCGAGCGCCAGGGCGCCGGGCGAGAGGTCCTCCCCCACGCCCCGGATGGCGACGAACGCCGACGCCCAGGAGAGCACGGTGACGACGACCGCCAGGACGGTGCGGGCCGAGGGGGCGGCGGGAGAGCTCACGAGCGGACCGTAGGCGCGGGCACCGACAGGATCCGGCGGGAACCGGACACCGCACCGGTTCGCGTGGGCGACACGCGACGGTCCCGGCTCGTTATCTCACAGATGAGATAGCCTCGCCCGGTGACGGTGACCGAGCTGCCCCCCGACTCCGCGATGCGCCAGATCGGGGCGCTGGTCCGGGACGCCCGGCAGCACCGCGGCCTCACCCAGCAGCAGCTCGCCGACCGGCTGGGCACCAGCCAGAGCGCCGTCGCCCGCATCGAGCAGGGCAACCAGAACCTCACCCTCGAGCTGCTCGGCCGGCTCTCCGCCGCGCTGGAGAGCGAGCTGATCAGCGTCGGCCCCGCCGGGCCCACGCACCTGCGGGTCACCGGGGGCCGGCTGCTCAGCGGCAGCGTCGCGGTCAAGTCGTCGAAGAACGCCGCCGTCGCGCTGCTCTGCGCCGCCCTGCTCAACCGCGGCCGGACGACGCTGCGCAACGTGGCGCGCATCGTCGAGGTGGAGCGGATCCTCGACGTGCTGCGCTCGATCGGCGTCTCGGCGTCCTGGGACGAGGCCGGGCACGACCTCACCCTCGTCGTCCCGGACGAGCTGGACCTGGCCGGCATCGACGCCGACGCCGCCCGGCGCACCCGCAGCATCATCATGTTCCTGGGCCCGCTGCTGCACCGGGCACCGGAGTTCGAGCTGCCCTACGCCGGCGGCTGCGACCTGGGCACCCGCACCGTGCAGCCGCACATGATCGCGCTGCGCCCGTTCGGCCTGGAGGTCGAGGCGCGCGCCGGCGAGTACCACGCCACCGTCACCCCGACCGGGGCCACGAGCCGCACGATCGTGCTGACCGAGCGCGGGGACACCGTCACCGAGAACGCGCTGCTGGCCGCCGCCCGCGCCGAGGGCACGACCACCATCCGCAACGCCAGCTCCAACTACATGGTCCAGGACCTGGTCCTGTACCTGCAGCTGCTCGGGGTGGAGATCGAGGGCCTGGGGACGACGACGCTGACCGTGCACGGCCGCCCGGTGCTGGACGCCGACGTGGACTACACGATCAGCGAGGACCCGGTCGAGGCGATGAGCCTGCTCACCGCCGGCATCGTCACCGGCTCCGAGCTCACCGTGCGCCGGGCGCCGGTGGAGTTCCTCGAGATCGAGCTGGCGGTGCTGGCCGAGATGGGGCTGCGCTACGAGCTCTCGCCGGAGTACCTCGCGGCCAACGGGCACACCCGGCTGGCCGACGTCACGATCCACCCCTCGCAGCTGCGGGCGCCGATCGACAAGATCCACCCGATGCCGTTCCCGGGGCTCAACATCGACAACCTGCCGTTCTTCGCGGTCATCGCCGCCCACGCCGAGGGCTCGACGATGATCCACGACTGGGTTCTACGACAACCGGGCCATCCACCTGTCCGACCTGACCCGGCTGGGCGCCGACGTGCGGCTGCTCGACCCGCACCGCGTGCTGGTCGACGGCCCGACCCGCTGGTCCAGCGCCGAGGTGGTCTGCCCACCCGCGCTGCGCCCGGCGGTCTGCATCCTGCTGGCGATGCTCGCGGCGAAGGGCACCTCGGTGCTGCGCAACGTCGACATCATCGCCCGCGGATACGAGCACCTCTACGAGCGGCTGGTCGAGATCGGCGCCGCGATCGAGGTCTTCCACGACTGACCCCCGCCACGATCAGGTGACCTGATCCCAGCGCGTCCTCCCTCGGCGCGCACCGCGAGGGAGGACGCGCTCCGGTGAGGGAGGACGCGGTTCAGCGCTCCTGGTCGGTGGGGCGCACCAGCATCTCGTTGACGGCGACGTGCCGCGGCTGGCCGACCATGTAGACCACGGCGCGGGCGATGTCCTCGGCTTGCAGCGGCGTCATCGTCTCGGCCATCTTCTTCGACGCCGCCCTGGCCTCGGGCTGGGTGATGTGGTCGGTCAGCTCGGTGGCCACCGCCCCCGGCTCCACCAGCCCGATCCGCACACCGCGGCCGGTGACCCCCCGGCCCCCTTGCGCGCGACCCGGCCCGCGACGCTGGAGACGTTGACGACGTCCCCGGACCCCTGCTCGACCATCCCGTCGATCGCGGCGTGGGTCATGTACATGAGGCCCAGCACGTTGGTGGACAGCATCCGGCGCCAGTCCTCGGGGTCGGCGCCGACGATGGTGCCCAGCAGCATCACGCCGGCGTTGTTGACCAGGACGTCCAGCCCGCCCAGCTCGGACCGGGTGCGGGCGACGGCGTCGGCGCAGGCCTGCTCGTCGGTGACGTCGAGGTCCAGGGTGAGCACGCTCGCGCCGCTGCCGCGCAGCCGCCCGGCGAGCTCGTCGAGCCGGTCGCGGCGGCGGGCACCGATGGCGACCGCGGCGCCGGCGGCGGCCAGCGCCTCCGCCGTCGCGGCCCCGATGCCCGACGAGGCCCCGGTGACCAGGGCGACCTTCCCCTGCAGCGGACGCGCAGCATCGGTCATGGCGGTTCCTCCAGTGCTCAGAGCAGCGAGTCGAGGCCGTCGTCCGGCGGCGGGGCCATGCCCGCCTCCAGCGGCGGGCGGTGCGGCTGGTCCAGCCCGCTCATCCGGGCGGCGTGCAGCGCCAGCAGCAGGTTCAGCCGCAGGTTGGGGTCGCTGGTGAAAGGCCCGAGCATCCGCTCGAGCTTGCCGATCCGGTAGCGCATCGTGTTGTAGTGGAAGTGCAGCCGGCGCGCGGACTCCGCGACGTTGAGGTTGGTCTCCAGCAGCACCAGCAGCGTCTCGCGCAGGTCGGCCGAGTCGGCGTCGGTCGCGTCGGCCAGCGGGCCGAGCACCTCGTCGACGTAGGAGCGCAGCTCGGTGCTGTCCGGGATGAGCGACAGCAGCCGGAAGACGCCGAGCTGGTCGAAGTGGGTGACCGAGGCGCCGCCCTGGATCTCCTGGCCGACGCCGAGCGCCCGCTGCGCCTGGCGGTGCGCCTCGGCGAGCTCGGGCAGCGAGCCGGCGGGCCGGCCGATACCGGTGCCGAGCACGCGGCCCAGCCGGCGCAGCCGGCCGTTGACCCGCGAGCTGACGGCGGCGACCAGCGAGGAGACCTCCTCGGGCGTGCGGCCGTCCAGCGGCAGCAGGGTGACGATCTCGGTGGCCAGCCCCGCGACGGCGGCGCCGGCGACCTCGGACTCCAGCGCCGAGCGCCAGCCGTCGGCCAGCCGGTCCAGGACGTCGAGGGCACGCGTGGGGTCGCCCGCCGCGTCGGCCACCGTCTCGGTGGCGGTCACGAGCACCGCGACCGGCCCGTCCAGCCGCCAGCCGAACGACCGGGTGTAGGCCAGCGTCCGCTCGGTGTGGCCCACCGAGCCGCCGACGAGGCGCCGGACCAGGTCCCCCTGGAAGCGCAGCTCCACGGAGTGCACGGCCTGCAGCCGGATCACCGACAGCGCGGCGATGACCGCCGCGCGCTCCAGCACGCCGCCGGCACCGACCATCATCGCGCCGGTGCGGTGCACCGCGACCAGCCAGCCGTGCCGCTGGTCGCCGGCCATGATCGGGGCCACCGCGTACTCCCCCACCCCGCCGGGGAGCTCGTGGTGGCCGGGGACGAGCAGGATGCCGTCGGCCGGCGAGAGGTCGGCGTCGGCCAGCACGTCGGCCGGGGTCACCACCGTCCGGTCGGCGCGGACACCGGCCAGCCGGCGGGAGGGCGTGAGCTCGGCGAGGGCGTCGTCCGCGGCGGCGTCCAGGAGCCACAGCCAGTCGCTGATCTCGGCGACGTCGTCCCGGGGGCCGGCGCTGGTGACCACCTCGCGGTCGGGCCCCAGGCCCAGCACCGCGGCGCCGTCCATCATCACGGCCAGCCGCTGGGTGACCTCGGCCAGCCCGCCGCCGGTGAGCGCCACCTCCATGAACTGGTCGTCCATGCGGGAGGAGAGCGCGAGCGCCTGACCCTGCTTGGTGACGACGGCGCCGAGCACCTCGGAGACGATCTCGTCCAGGCGGACGCCGGCCGGCAGCGCCAGCACCGGCAGCCCGCGGCGCTCGGCCTCGGCGAGCACCTCCGCCGGCACCGGCGGCGGGCCCTCGGCGCGCCGGTAGGCCAGCGCGGCGGTGCCCATCGAGTCCAGCCGCTCGACCAGCGCCCGGCAGTTGGCCGGGTCGGCCTGCGGCAGCCGGGCCCCCAGGACGACGAGGACGTCGACGCCCGCGGCCGCCAGCGGGTCGGCCGGGTTGTCCACGACCATGTGGCGGACGGAGCGGCCCAGACCGCCGCTGCCGGCCACCACCGACGACCCGGAGAGCCCGGGCAGGTCGAGCACGTCCTCGACGGTCAGCCCCATGCGCTCCTGCCAGCTGCCGCGCTCGGCGCGGGGGTCGGCGCGGGCCGGCTCCTCGACCACCCAGTTCCGGCGAAACGGCACCGTTCCGTCACGCTGCGTGGGCGACACGGGCGAGCTCTCACTCTGAGTCACGACACACCCCCCCTTCCCGTCGCCAACGTGGCGTCCGTGTCGCAGAAATCTGTCAGGACTCCCTGGACCGGTGCACCCATTCTTGGCGAGTTCCGCCATCAGAGGGCGTGCGACGCGCCGCATAGGTTCGAAGTCCACTCAACCCGCTCGCAAGGATGCTAGGCCGTCACTCCCGACCCGGCGGCACCTGCCCCCTCCGCGAGCGGACGGCGAGCAGAACTCGGACGGGGCCGACCCGACCCCTCCGACGTCCCTGCGGCGAAGGGTCACCATGCGCACGATCGACGAGACCACGGGCCGCGACGGCCGCTCGCATACGACGGCGGCGCGCGGCCGCGCCGCGCGAGCAGCCGTTCCGACCATCCCCCTCCACCGCCACGCCGGCTCCCCCGGGCGCCCGCGCCAGTTCACCCCCGTGCCGGCGGCCGCCAGCACCGGTGTCACCGCGCTGCTGCGCGGCCCCGTCCGCCGGGCCCGCATCGTCGCGAGCACCCCGACCGGCGTCTACCTGCACGTGCCCGGCGAGCGCGACGGCGACGTCGTCGCCGTCCTCACCAGCGACGCGGCCCGCCTGCCGCTGGGCTGCGTGCTGTTCCGCCCGAGCACCGGGCGCCCGCTCGTCTCCCCGACAGCAGCGGCCGAGGTCGGGGGCGGCCGCATCGTCGTCGGCGACCTCGCGGTCAGCGCCGCCGCCTGGTGGGACCCCCGCCCCCGGCTGCCCAGCGCGCGGCCCGCGCTCCTCCCCGAGGGCGTCCGCCAGCTGCGCACCACGCTGTACGGCGAGGGCGTCCCGCACAGCGCCTTCGCGCTCCCTGGTCTCCCCACCGGCCCCGGGGGCCCGCTGGCCGCGCTGCGCGGCGCCGTCCGCCGCGCCGACCTCGACGCCGCGCTGCGCACCGCCACCCGCCTCATCGGCGTGGGCCCGGGCCTGACCCCGGCCGGCGACGACGTCATGGCCGGCACCATCGCCGGCCTGGTCCTGCTCGGGCACCCCGCCGCGCCGCGCTTCGCCGCCGGCGTGACCGCACTGGCCGCCTGCCGCACCACCGAGCTGTCCCGGGCGCTGCTGCGGCACGCGGCCGCCGGCCGGGTCAGTGGCGAGTACGCCGCGGTGCTGCACGCGCTGGTCGGCGAGGGCTCGCTGGCCGCGGCGGTCGACGCCTTGCTGTCGTCCGGGCCGACGGGCAACCGCGCCACGGCCCTGGGGCTGTGCACCGCCATCGACCTGGTCGAGCGCACCACCCGGGGCCGCTGACGACGGGGAGCGATCAGCCCGCGGGCGCGGGCACCACGGGGACCAGCGCGTCCCACTGCGCGATGCGGCAGCCGTCGACCCGGGAGAGCTCGAGGTCGACCGGCTCGCCGCCCCAGCGCCCGAGCACCCGCGCGGTCTCCGGCCCGCCGTACTGCTGCGAGCACATGACGTCCTCCGGCAGCGGGGCGAACGGGCGCTCGAGGCCGGCCAGGTGGTCGCACGCGGCCTGCGCCACCGGGTGGCTGCCCTCGACGAACCCGACGCAGGTCAGCGTCCAGGTCTCCGCCGCGCGGCCGTCGCCCAGGTCGATCTCGAGCTGGAGGTCGTTGTCCGCCTGCGCGATCCCGCCCGCCGCCGGATCGGCGCCGCCCCCGTCGGGGTCAGGGGCGGTCGGGCTCGACGTCGTCGGACCCGGTACAGCGGCGCCGTCGTCGTCGGACGAGCCGCAGGCGGTGAGCAGCAGGACGGCGGGCAGCAGGCCCAGGGCGAGTCGGCGCACGTGCTACTGACGAGCGGGGGCGCGGAGAAGTTTCCGCCGGTCAGAGCCGCGAGGCGTGGATGCTCGTGACCAGGATCGCCCGGGCCCCCAGCTCGTAGAGGTCGTCCATGATCTGGTTGGTCTGGCTGCGCCGGACCATGGCCCGCACCGCCGACCAGCCGGCCCGCTGCAGCGGGCTGACCGTCGGGCCCTCGATGCCGGGCGTGATCGCCGTGGCGCGGGCCAGGATGTCGTCCGGGCAGTCGTAGTCGAGCATCACGTACTGCCGGGCGACCAGCACGCCCTGCAGTCGGCGGCGCAGCTGCGCGACCGCGGGGATCTCCTCGGCGCCCTCGCGGCCCACGAGGATCGCCTCGCTGGCCAGCACCGGCTCGCCGATGATGTGCAGACCCGCCGCGCGCAGCGTCGTCCCGGTCTCGACGACGTCGCAGACGGCGTCGGCGACGCCGAGCGCGCAGGCGGTCTCGACGGCGCCGTCGAGCTTGACGACGTCGGCCTTGATGCCCGACTCCCCGAGGTGCCGCTGCAGCAGCACCGGGTAGGCGGTGGCGATCCGCTTGCCGGCCAGCTCCTCGACCGACTCGATGCCCGAGCCGACCGGCGAGGCGAAGCGGAAGGACGACCGCCCGAAACCCAGAGGCATGACCTCGACCGCGGTCGGGCCCTCCCCCTCGGCCGGCGCGGTCTCCAGCAGCATGTCGCGCCCGGTGATGCCGACGTCCAGCGTGCCGGCGGCCACGTAGACGGCGATGTCCCGCGGCCGGAGGTAGAAGAACTCGGTGTCGTTGTCGGGGTCGTAGACCACGAGGTCCTTGGTGCTGCGCCGCATGCGGTAGCCGCTCTCGGCGAGCATCTCCGCCGCCGGCTCGCTCAGGACGCCCTTGTTGGGGACGGCGATGCGCAGCACGGAACTACTCCTCAGAACGGGGACGACGCGGGGAGATCAGAGGTGAGCGTAGACGTCGTCCAGGGTCAGACCCCGGGCGAGCATCAGCACCTGCACCCGGTAGAGGAGCTGGCTGATCTCCTCGGCCGTGCGCTCCTCCCCCTCGTGCTCGGCGGCCATCCACGACTCGGCCGCCTCCTCGACGACCTTCTTGCCGGCGGCGTGCACGCCGTCGCGGACCGCGGCGACGGTGCCCGAGGCGGCGTCGCCCTCGGCGACCTTGACCGAGAGCTCGGCGAACAGTGCGTCGAAGGTCTTCACGACCGGCCTCCTGCGGGGGTGGCGCTGAACCCGGTGGTGCGCTGCCGGCGCCGCAGGTCGCGCAGGGTCAGGGCGGTGGCGAGGGCGGCGATGGTCGCCTCCCAGCCCTTGTCCTCGGCCGAGCCGGGGAGGCCCGCGCGGTCGCGCGCCTGCTCCTCGGTGTCGCAGGTCAGCACGCCGTTGCCGACGGGGGTGCCCGCGTCCAGCGCCACGCGCGTCAGGCCGGCGGTCACCGCGTCGCAGACGTACTCGAAGTGCGGCGTGCCGCCGCGGATGACCACTCCGAGGGCGACGACGGCGTCGTGCCCCTCGGCCAGCGCCTGGGCGACCACCGGCAGCTCGACGGCGCCCGGGGCGCGGACGACGGTCGGCTCCGCGACGCCGCTGGCCCGGGCGGCCTCGAGGGCGCGGGCGAGCAGCGAGTCGGTGATCTCCGCGTGCCAGGTGGTGGCCACGATGCCGAGCGTCAGCCGCGCGGCGTCGACGGGCTCGACGACCGGCGCTCCCGAACCACTCACGTGACCTCCTCGCTGGCGCTCGTCGGCCGCGTTCGCGGCTCCACTGCTCTGTCCATCGCTGAACTCGCGAGCTCGTTCACGAAGGCTGCTCGTCGACGCGGAGGGGCACGTTCTCCGGGATCGGGTCGGCGTGCACGGGCTCGCCGGCCTCCTCGACCCCGGGCTCGATGATGTCGAGCAGGTGGCCCATGCGGTCGCGCTTGGTGCGCAGGTAGCCGAGGTTCTGGGCGGTCACGTGGCTGGGCAGGCCGACCCGGCCCAGCACCTTGAGGCCGTAGCCCTCCAGCCCCGCGCGCTTGGCCGGGTTGTTGGTCAGCAGCCGCATGGTGTGCACGCCCAGGTCGACGAGGATCTGCGCGCCGGTGCCGTAGTCGCGGGCGTCGGCCGGCAGCCCCAGGTCGAGGTTGGCGTCGACCGTGTCGGCGCCGAGGTCCTGCAGCTGGTAGGCCTGCAGCTTGTGCAGCAGGCCGATGCCCCGGCCCTCGTGCCCGCGGATGTAGAGCACGATGCCGCGGCCCTCGTCGGCGACGGCCTGCAGCGCGGCCTGCAGCTGGGGGCCGCAGTCGCAGCGCAGCGAGCCGAAGACGTCGCCGGTGAGGCACTCGGAGTGCACGCGCACGAGCACGTCCTCGCCGTCGCCGATGTCGCCGTAGACGAAGGCGACGTGCTCGCGCTCGTCGTAGGAGCTGCGGTAGCCGACGGCGGTGAAGGTGCCCGGCGCCAGCGGCACGATCGCCTCGGCCACCCGCTCGACCAGCTTGTCGAAGCGCTTGCGGTAGGCGATGAGGTCGGCGATGGAGACCATGACGAGGTCGTGCTCGTCGGCGAAGACGCGCAGCTCCTCGCCGCGGGCCATCCCGGTCGGGTCCTTCTCGCTGACGATCTCGCACAGCGTCCCCGACGGGCGCAGGCCGGCGAGCACGGCGAGGTCGACGGCGGCCTCGGTGTGGCCGGGCCGGCGCAGCACGCCGCCGTCCTTGGCGCGCAGCGGGACGATGTGCCCGGGCCGCGACAGGTCGCGCGAGGTCGCGTCGGCGTTGGCCAGCGTGCGGATCGTCGTCGCCCGGTCCGAGGCGGAGATGCCCGTGGTGACGCCCTCGCGGGCGTCCACGGTGACGGTGTAGGCGGTGCCGAGGCGGTCCTGGTTCACCCGGTGCATGGGCGGCAGGTCCAGCCGGTCGGCGTCGGACTCGGTGACCGCGACGCAGATGTAGCCCGAGGTGTAGCGGACCATGAAGGCCACCAGCTCGGGGGTCGCCAGCTCCGAGGCGAAGATGAGGTCGCCCTCGTTCTCGCGGTCCTCGTCGTCGATCACGACGACCGGGCGGCCGTCCTTGATCGCGGCGATCGCGGTCTCGATGCTGTCCAGACGGGTCAGGGGTGCGGTCACCGACGTGCCTCCAGCAGTCGCTCGACGTACTTGGCGATCACGTCGACCTCCAGGTTGACGGGGTCCCCCGTGGCGCGCGTGCCCAGCGTGGTCTCGCGGAGGGTGGTGGGGATCAGGCTGACCTCGAGCCACGGCTCGGGGTCGGTGGCAGCGCACACGGCGCTGACGGTGAGGGAGACGCCGTCGACGGTGATCGAGCCCTTCTCGACGACGTAGCGGGCGAGCCCGGCCGGCAGCCCGATGCGGACGACCTCCCAGTGCTCGCCGGGGGTGCGGGCGAGCACCGTGCCGACACCGTCGACGTGGCCCTGCACGATGTGCCCGCCCAGGCGGGTGTGCGCGGAGACGGCCCGCTCCAGGTTGACCGGGTCGCCGTCGGCCAGCGCGCCCAGACTGCTGCGGTCCAGCGTCTCGGCCATGACGTCGGTGGTCCACACCGAGGCCTCGCCGTCGGGGGTGACACCGGTGACGGTCAGGCAGACGCCGTTGACCGAGATGGAGTCGCCCAGGGCGACGTCCTCGAGCACCCGCTGCGCCCGGATCCGCAGGACGGCGGAGTCGCCCTGGGCCTCGCGGACGACGAGCGTGCCCACCTCTTCGACGATGCCGGTGAACACCTCAGCTCCCTTCCCGGACGGACTGTCGGCCCCCAGTGTGCCGGGTGGGCCGCAGCCGGAGTTGCACGTCCCCACCCGACGGGAGCACCTCGACCGTCTCGAAGGAGAGCGCATCCGCGATCGAAGTGATTCCCAGGTCGCCCACGAGGGCCGGTCCGGCGCCCAGGAGCTTCGGTGCGAGGTGGACCACGGCCTCGTCCACGAGCCCGGCGCGCAGGAACGCGGCGGCCAGCGTCGGGCCACCCTCCAGCAGCACGCGGCGCACGTCGCGGCCGAACAGCTCGGCCAGCAGCTCCGCCGGCCCGGCGGCCCGGCTGACCAGCGTGGGTGCGGCGTCGTCCAGGACGCGGGCGGTGGCGGGCAGCCGCCCGCGCCGGTCGACGACGACGCGCAGCGGCTGCCGGTCGGCGTCGCGGCCGTCGGTGTCGCGCACGGTGAGCTGGGGGTTGTCGGTGACCGCCGTCCCGGAGCCGACGACGACGGCGTCGCAGGTGGCCCGGAGGCGGTGGACGGCGGCGCGGGTCCGCGGGCCGGTGATCCAGCGGCTGCTGCTGTCGGCGGCGGCCACCCGGCCGTCGAGCGTGGCGGCGACCTTCCACACGACCTGCGGCCGGTGCTCGCGCACGCCGGTGAGCCACGGCGCCAGCGCGCCGTCCTCGGCCAGGTCCTGCTCGACGCCGAGCTCGACGACGACGCCGGCGGCGCGCAGCCGCTCGGCTCCCCCGCCCGCGAGCTGCGTCGGCTCCGGGACGGCGACGACGACCCGGGCGACGCCGGCGGCGATCAGCGCGTCGGCGCAGGGGCCGGTGCGGCCGGTGTGCGCGCACGGCTCGAGGGTGACGACGGCGGTCCCGCCCCGGGCGCGCTCCCCCGCCTGCGCGAGGGCCTGCACCTCGGCGTGCGGGCCGCCCGGTGGCTGCGTGGCGCCCTCTCCGGCGACGGTGCCGTCGGCGGCCAGGACGACCGCGCCCACGGCGGGGTTCGGGCTGGTGGTGCCGAGGACGGCTGCGCCCAGTTCGCGGGCGCGGGCCATGGCCGCGCGCTCGACGTCGCGGATCGTCACCCGTGCATCGCCGCGGCGGCCTGCGCGCGCAGGGCGGCGATCGCCCTCGCCGGGTCGTCGGCGCCGTAGACGGCCGAGCCCGCGACGAACATGTCCACGCCGGCCTCGGCGGCCTGCTCGATCGTGTCGGCGTTGATCCCGCCGTCGATCTCGACGACGAGCGTCAGGTGACCGGCGTCCACGAGTTCGCGGGCCTTGCGGGCCTTGGGCAGCACGTCGGCGATGAAGGACTGGCCGCCGAAGCCGGGCTCGACGCTCATCACGAGCAGGGTGTCGAAGTCGGGCAGCACGTCGAGGTAGTCCTCGAGCGGGGTGCCGGGCTTGATCGCCAGGCCGGCCAGCGCGCCGGCGGCCCTGAGGTCGCGGGCGACGGCACGGGGGTCGGTGCACGCCTCGGCGTGCACCGTGACGTTGCGGGCGCCCATCTCGGCGTAGCCGGGCGCCCAGCGCTCCGGGTTCTCGATCATGAGGTGGCAGTCCAGCGGCACCGGGCTGACCGCCTGGATCGCCTGGGCCACGGGCAGGCCCAGGGTCAGGTTCGGCACGAAGTGCGCGTCCATCACGTCGACGTGCAGCCAGTCGGCGTCGGCGACCCGCGCCACCTCGGCGGCGAGGTTGGCGAAGTCGGCGGAGAGCAGGCTGGGGGCGATCATGGGCTGCCGGGACACGCGGGGAGTCTAGGTGCCGCCTTATTGCGGCCTCGTCCACGGAGGGTGCACATGGATCTGGCCGACGGGGTGGCGGTCGGGCTGGCTGCCCGCTGCCTGCGCGAGCGCGGCCGGTTGCGCTCCTTCGACATCTGGGACACCGCCGCCCGCGGCGCGCTGCTGGTCGATCTGGTCCGCGCCGGCCGGGTCGTGGAGCAGGCCGATGCCATCGAGGTGCAGGTCGCGCCGACCGGGTTCCCGCCGGCGGACCGGCTGCTGGCCGCGATGGAGGTCGAGCCGCAGCAGCCGCTGACCTGGTGGGTGGACCACGGCGGCGTGGGCATGTCCGACGTCGCCGACGCGGCGGTGACGGCGCACCGGTGGACGGTCCGCCGGACGCTGCTCGGTCGCCGGTACGCGGTCGGGACGCCGGCTTCCCACGGCGAGCCGGAATCGGCGGTCCTCGACGCACTCGCCACGGCCTGCGGCGCCGCCGGGCGTCGTCCGGCAGAGGTCGACCGGCGCGACCTCGAGCGGGCCGGTCCCCTGCTCTGGATCTGCGAGGCGGTCGTCGCCCACCTCCAGGAGGCGCAGTGGCGCAGCATCCGGCAGGCCGGGGCGGCCGACGGATCCGGCTCGCCCTACTACTGAGCCACCGCCCGACCTGCGCGGACGTGTCCGTGGGGCACCACCGGGTAGGGCCCCACCCATGGCCTCCGACACCCCCACGCCCTACGACGGATTCGACCGGATGCCCATCGCCGGCACCTGGCGCGCCGGCCGCGCCGGGAAGACCGCCACCGACACCGACCCCTACACCGGCGAGACGCTCACCGAGATCCCGCTGGCGGACGCCGAGGACCTCGACGAGGCCTACGCCACCGCCAAGGAGGCCCAGCGCGACTGGGCGGCCCGGCTGCCCGGCGAGCGCGCCGAGGTGATGCGCCGCGCCGCCCGGATCATGGAGGCGCGCAAGGACGAGATCGTCGACTGGCACATCCGCGAGTCCGGCGCCGCCGCCCCCGCCGCCGAGTTCGAGTACGCGATCACGCTGCGCGACTTCCACGAGGCGGCGTCCTACCCGTACCGCGTGGAGGGCCGGATCCTGCCGGCCGACATCGAGGGCAAGGAGAGCCGCGTCTACCGCCGTCCCGTCGGGGTGGTCGCGGTGATCAGCCCGTGGAACGTGCCGATGCACCTGTCCAACCGCTCGGTCGCCCCGGCGCTCGCCCTCGGCAACGCCGTCGTCCTCAAGCCGGCCGGGGACACCCCGGTCACCGGCGGCCTGCTGCTGGCCAAGCTCTACGAGGAGGCCGGCCTCCCGCCGGGCCTGCTCTCGGTGGTCATCGGGTCCGGGCGCGACATCGGCGACGCGATCGTGAGCCACCCGACCCCGCGGGTCGTGTCCTTCACCGGCTCGACACCGGTCGGCAAGGGCATCGCCGAGAAGGCCGGGCTGAAGAAGCTCTCCCTGGAGCTCGGCGGCAACGGACCGCTGGTCGTGCTCGACGACGCCGACCTGGGCTACGCCGTGGACGCCGCGATCTTCGGCAAGTTTTTCCACCAGGGCCAGGTCTGCATGATCACCAACCGGATCGTCGTCGACGGCTCGGTGCACGACGAGTTCGTCGAGCGCTACGTCGAGCGCGCCCGGGCGCTGAAGGCCGGCGACCCCCGCGAGTCCGACACCGTCATCGGCCCGATCATCAACCGCGGCCAGCTCGAGGGCATCCAGGAGAAGATCGCCGACGCGCTGTCCGTACGGCGCGCAGCAGCTGCTCGGCGGCGACCCGACCGGCCCGATCGGCTCGGTGCTGCCCCCGCACGTGCTGCTCGGCGACAACTCCGTGGCCAGCGCCCGGCAGGAGATGTTCGGCCCGGTGGTCACGATCATCCGGGCGCGGGACGAGGACGACGCCCTGGCGATCGCCAACGACACCGAGTACGGCCTCTCGAGCGCGGTCTTCACCGAGGACGTCGCCCGCGGCGTGGACTTCGCGCTGCGCGTCGAGGCCGGGATGACCCACGTCAACGACTCGCCGCTCAACGACGAGAACAACACCGCGTTCGGGGGCGAGAAGGAGTCCGGGCTGGGCCGCTTCGGCGGCGAGTGGGCGATCGAGGAGTTCACCACCGACCACTGGGTGAGCGTCCAGCGCACCAAGCGGGCGTTCCCCTTCTGACACCGGTCCGCGAGATCTGCACACTCGGGGTCCAGCGGGCCGTGAAAGCCCCGACTGTGCATATCTCGTGGCGGGTCATTCGCGTCGGGCAGGGCGATCCACTCGGCCCAGGTCCGCGCGGTCGGCCTCGGCGGTCATCCCCACCGGTGGCCACCCCCACGCCTCGCCGTAGATCGACCAGAGCCGCTCCCGCGAGCCCATCACCGCCGGCAGGTCGAGGTCGACGTCGTCGGCGCGGATGGGGCGCAGGTGGTGCCCGGTCGGCAGGTCCACGCGCAGCGGGTGGGCGAAGCCGTCGGGCAGCCAGGCCATGGCCGGCGACCCTAGCGGTCAGCGGGTCCGGCGGAGCAGCGCCATGAACATGGCGTCGGTGCCGTGCCGGTGCGGCCACAGCTGCCCGGCGTCCCCGCGCGCGAGGCCGGGGACGTCGGGGAACAGCGGCGCGACCGGCAGCACCTCGACGTCGTCCCGCGCCGCGGCGACCTCGACCACCCCGACGGTCTCCTCGGCGTGCGGCGAGCAGGTCACGTAGGCGACGACGCCCCCGACCCGCACCGACGCCAGCGCGCTCGCCAGGAGCTCCAGCTGCAGCTCCACCAGCGGGGCGACGTCCTCGGCCGTGCGCCGCCAGCGCACCTCGGGACGACGGCGCAGCGCGCCCAGCCCGGTGCAGGGCGCGTCCAGCAGCACCCGGTCGAACGATCCGGCCCGCCACGGCGGCTCGCGGCCGTCGGCGGCCAGCACCTCGACGTCGTCCTCACCGGCCAGTGCCTGCCGGACCAGCTCGGCCCGGTGCGGCGCGCGGTCGGCGGCGGTGAGCCGCACGCCCTCGGGGCGGACGGCGGCCAGCAGCCCCGACTTCCCGCCGGGACCGGCGCACATGTCCAGCCAGGCGGCGTTCGGCCCCTCCAGCGGCGCGCGGGTCAGCAGCAGCGCGGCCAGCTGGCTGCCCTCGTCCTGGACGGCGGCCCGGCCGGAGCGCACCGACGCCAGCCGCCCCGGGTCACCGCCGGGCAGCCGGACGGCGAACGGTGACCACGGGCCGGGCTCGCCGCCGGCCTCGGCGGCCAGCTCGTCGCGGGGGATCCGCCGCGCCACGAGGTGCACCTCGGGAGCGGCGTCGTCGGCCAGCAGCGCGGCCTCGAGCTCGTCCTCACCACCCAGGGCGTCGCGCCAGGCGTTGACGATCCACCGCGGGTGGTCGGTGGCCAGGGCGAGCCGCTGCCCGGCGTCGCCGCCCAGCGTCTCGAGCCACGCCGCCCGGTCACCGCCCGCGGCGACCTTGCGCAGCACCGCGTTGACCAGCCCCGACGCGCCGCTGCCGACGATCGCCCGGGTGAGGTCCACGGTGGTGTCGACGGCTGCGTGCGAGGGCACCCGAAGGTCGATCAGCTGGTAGGTGCCGAGCCGGAGCAGGTCCAGCACCCGGGGGTCCAGCTCGGCCAGCGGGCGTCTCACCAGCCCGGTGAGGATGTCGTCGAGGGTGCCGGTGGCGCGCAGCGCGCCGTAGGCCAGCTGGGTGGCGAAGGCGGCGTCGCGGGTGTCGAGCCGGCGCTCGCGCAGCAGCTGGGGCAGCAGCAGGTTGGCGTAGGCCTCGCGCGAGGAGACGCCGTCCAGCACGTCGTAGGCGGTCAGCCGCGCCCCGTCCAGCGGACGGCGCTTGCTGGCCGGGTGCGGCCGCCGGCCGCGCTGCGGACCGCCGGAGGGGCGCTTCGGGGGCCGGGTCACGCGGTCTCCCCCAGCCGGTCGCCGGCGGTGAGCCGGGCGCCGCGCGCCCAGTCCCCCGCGGGGATCATCCGCTTCCCGGCGGGCTGCACCTCGCCCAGCCGCACCGCACCGGTGCCCGTGCCGGCGAGGACGTCGCGGCCGGCCACCGCCAGCTCGCCCGGGGCCAGCGACGGCGCGTCCGCCACCGGCGTCACCGGGCCCAGACGCAGCCGGTCGCCGCGCCAGGTGGTCCACGCGCCGGGTGCCGGCGTCACGCCGCGGACCCGCCGGTCGACGACGTGCGCGGGCAGCGCCCAGTCGACGCGGGCGTCGGCGGTCTCGACCTTCGGCGCCAGGCTGACGCCGTCGGCCGGCTGCGGCTGCGCCTCGAGCGCGCCGGCGGCGATGCCGTCGAGGGTGGCGACCAGCAGCTGCGCGCCGCTGACGGCGAGCCGGCCGAGGAGGTCACCGGCGGTGTCCCGCGGCCCGATGGCCTCGGTGACGGTGCCGAACACCGGGCCGGTGTCCAGGCCCGCCTCGAGCCGGAAGGTGGCCGCGCCGGTGATCTCGTCGCCGGCCATGATCGCGTGCTGCACCGGGGCGGCGCCGCGCCAGGCGGGCAGCAGCGAGAAGTGCAGGTTGACCCAGCCGTGGGTGGGCAGGTCGAGCGCGGCCTGCGGGATCAGCGCCCCGTAGGCGACCACCGGCGCGCAGTCGACGGCGAGGTCGGCCAGCTGGTCGAGGAACTCCGGCTCGCGCGGCGAGCGCGGCTGCAGCACGGGGATGCCGGCGGCGTCGGCGCGCTCGGCGACCGGGGACCGGCTGGCGGTCCGGCCGCGCCCCGACCGGGCGTCGGGGCGGGTGAGGACCGCCGCCACCTCGTGGTCCGAGGCCAGCAGCGCCTCCAGCGACGGGACGGCGGGCGCCGGCGTACCGGCGAACAGGACCTTCAGTGCGGGCTCACTTTCACGACGGGGAGGTAGGCGGGGATGCCGGCCCACTCGGCGGCCTCGAGCTCGGCCAGGGCCTCGACGCGGGCGACCTCGTCGAGGCGGTCGACGAACAGCACGCCGTCGAGGTGGTCGGTCTCGTGCTGGATGGCGCGGGCCAGCAGCTCCGAGCCCTCGATCCGCACCGGGTCGCCGTGCATGTTCCAGCCCGACGCCACCACGTGCAGGTGCCGCCGGCAGTCGTAGCGCAGGCCCGGGATCGACAGGCAGCCCTCGGGGCCGTCCTGGACCTCCTCGCCCACGGCGACGACGTCGGGGTTGACCAGGTGGCCGACCTCGCCGTCGACGAACCAGGTGAACACCCGCAGGCCGACCCCGATCTGCGGAGCGGCCAGCCCGGCCCCGCCGGCGGCGTGCATCGTCTCGGTCAGGTCGCCCACCAGCTGCCGCAGCTCGGCGTCGAAGTCGACGACCGGGGCGGCGGGGGTGCGCAGGACGGGGTCGCCGTACAGCCGGATGGGGGTGACGCTCACCCGTCGATCGTAGGCGTGGCTCAGACGAGGTCGAGCGGGTCCAGCTGGACGCGGATGTGCTCGGGCACCTTCTTCGCGCTGCGCACGCCCTGCACCTCGGCGAGCGCGTGCGCCAGCGCCGCGCCGGCCGCGCGCGGCACGCGGACCAGGTAGCGCTCCCGCTCCCCCTCCTGGCCGGGCCGCGGCCGCTCGGGCACCGGGCCGAGCAGGTCGGCGCCCTCGGGCAGCCGGAGCGCCTCGAGGAACTCGGCCAGCGCGGCCGGGGAGCCCGCGACCGACGCCATCCGGGTGACCGGCGGGAAGCCCAGCTCACGCCGGTCGGCCAGCTCGCGGGCGGCCAGCCAGGCGGGGTCCCAGCGCACCAGCGCCTGGACGACGGGGTGCCCGGCGTCCGCCGCGACGACGACGTGACCGCCGGCCGCGGCCGGGCGCACGAGCGTCGCGGCGTTCATCCAGCGGCGCAGCGTCTCCTCCCCCGCCCGCAGGTCGGCGCGGCCCAGCAGCGCCCACGAGTCCAGCAGCAGCGCCGCGCCGTACCCGCCCTCGGCCACCGGCTCGGCGCCCGGCGTGGCGACGACGAGGGACGCCCCGCCCGGCACGGTGGCCAGCACGCCCGAGGTGCTGCCCGACGTCCGCATCGCCGCGCCGGGGAAGGCGCGGGCGAGCTCCTCCGCCGTCCGCGAGTCACCGATGACCGAGGCGCGCAGCTTCGTGCCGTGGCAGTGCGGGCAGTCGAAGGTGGCCGCCGGCCGGGCGCACCACCGGCAGGCCGGGATGCGGGTGCCCCCGGGTCCGGGGCGCGGGGAGATGCCCAGCGGCCCCGAGCAGTGCGCGCAGCGGGCCGGCGCGCGGCAGCGCGCGCAGGCCAGCGAGGGCACGTAACCGCGGCGCGGCACCTGCACCAGGACCGGGGTGTCGGCGGCCAGCGCCTTCCGTGCCGCCTCGTGCGCCAGGGAGGGCAGCCGGGCCGAGCGGGCGGCGGCGTCGCGGGCCAGCTCGAAGTCCTCGCCGAGCGCCTGCACGCGCGGCGCCGCGGACCGCAGCACCGCCCGGTCCGCCACCAGCTCGTGCGCCCACCCCGACTCGACCAGCAGCGCGCCCTCCGCGGTGCGCGTGGTCCCGGCGACCACGGCGGCGCAGTCGTCCAGCCACGCGCGCTGGACCAGCACGTCGCGGGCGTGGGGGTACGGCGCGCGCTCGTCGGCGTGCAGGTCGTCCCCGTCGTCCCAGATCACCACCAGGCCCAGGTCCCGGACCGGCGCGAACATCGCCGCGCGCGTACCGAGCACCACCTGCGCCGCTCCGCGCGAGGCGGCCAGGAACGAGCGGTAGCGCTTCTCCGGTGAGTCGTCGGCGCGCAGCACGGTGAACGCGTGCGCCGGGAGGAGCGCGGCTGCCGCCGCGGCGAGCCGGTCCAGGTCCCGGCCGTCGGGGACGACGACCAGCGCGCCGCGCCGCCCGGAGAGCGTGGCGCGGCACAGCTCGACCAGCCGGGCCGGCCAGTCCTCCCCGGGCAGCGCCGTCCACACCGCCCGCGCCGGCCGGCCCTCGGCGAGCGCGTCGAGCAGCGCCGGGCCGGCCGTGTAGCGCGCGAACCCCGCGGGGTCCGGCGGCCCGGGCAGCGCCTCGGGCGTCGGCGACTCGCGCTTCTCCGCGGCCGCCCGCCGCGGTGGCAGCGCCAGCCGCAGCACGTCGCTCAGCGTCCCGGCGTACCGGTCGGCCACCGTGCGGGCCAGCCGCGCCACCTGCGGGGTGAGCACCGGCTCGCCGGAGGGGACGTGCGACAGCGGCTGGAGGGTGCCGGCGAAGTCGGTGCTGTCCCCGACCTCCCAGACGACGCCGTCGACCAGCCGGCCGTGGAACCGCACCCGCACCCGGCAGCCGGCCTGCACGGTGTCCTCGAGCTTCTCGGGGACGGCGTAGTCGAAGGGCCGGTCCAGGTGCGCCAGCGGCACGTCGACGACGACCCGGGCCACGCGCGGCAGGCGCGCGGGACCCGGGTCGTCGGGTGGGACGGGGGTGCTCAGGAGGTCAGAGGCCCACGGCCGAGCGGAGGGCCTCGACGCGGTCGAGGCGCTCCCACGGCAGGTCGACGTCGGACCGGCCGAAGTGGCCGTAGGCGGCCGTCGGCGCGTAGATCGGGCGCAGCAGGTCCAGGTCGCGGACGATCGCGCCGGGGCGCAGGTCGAACACCGTGCTGATGGCCTTCTCGAGGACGTCGTCGGCGACGGTGCCGGTGCCGAAGGTCTCGACGAACAGGCCGACCGGGTGCGCGGCGCCGATCGCGTAGGCGACCTGCACCTCGCAGCGCTTGGCCAGCCCGGCGGCGACGACGTTCTTCGCCACCCAGCGCATCGCGTAGGCCGCCGAGCGGTCCACCTTCGACGGGTCCTTGCCCGAGAAGGCGCCGCCGCCGTGGCGGGCCATGCCGCCGTAGGTGTCGACGATGATCTTGCGGCCGGTCAGCCCGGCGTCGCCCATGGGGCCGCCGATGACGAACTTGCCGGTCGGGTTGACCAGGAGGCGGTAGCCGTCGGTGGGCAGGCCGAGGGCGGCCAGCTCCGGCTCGACGACGAGCTCCTTGATGTCGGGGGCGAGCAGCTGCTCGATCGAGATGTCCTCGGCGTGCTGCGAGGAGACGACGACGGTGTCGACGGCGACCGGGCGGTCGTCCTCGTAGACCACGGTGACCTGGGTCTTGCCGTCGGGGCGCAGGTAGGGCACCGAACCGTCCTTGCGCACGGCCGAGAGGCGGCGGGCCAGGCGGTGCGCCAGCGCGATCGGCAGCGGCATGAGCTCGGGGGTCTCGTCGGTGGCGTAGCCGAACATCAGGCCCTGGTCGCCGGCGCCCTGGCGCTCGATCGCGTCGTCGGCCGAGCCCGAGGTGCGGGCCTCGTAGCCGGTGTCGACGCCCTGGGCGATGTCGGGCGACTGCGCGCCGATGGAGACGCTGACGCCGCAGGAGGCGCCGTCGAAGCCCTTGCGGGAGGAGTCGTAGCCGATGCGCAGCACCGTCTCGCGGACGATGGAGGCGATGTCGACGTAGCCGGCGGTGGTCACCTCGCCCGCGATGTGCACCTGGCCGGTCGTGATCATGGTCTCGACGGCGACGCGGCTGCGCGGGTCCTGGGCGAGCATGGCATCCAGGATCGAGTCGCTGATCTGGTCGGCGATCTTGTCCGGGTGCCCCTCGGTGACCGACTCGGACGTGAAGAGACGGCGTGACATGTCGGTACTCCTGGGTCGCTGGGCACGAGTCGTCGAGCCGTTCGCTTCCACGACTCGTGGGGGCACGGTACCCGGCCGGGGCGGACCCCCGGCCGGGGACGGGTGGGGCTGGGGATCCCCGGGGTCAGGCGGGGGTGAGGCGGGCGGCGATCGTCGTCCAGATCCCGGCGGCGATCAAGTCCTTCGGGCCGGGCCCGATCTCGTCGGCCGCGCCGTCGGCGGCCAGCACGACGACGGAGTTGTCCTCCTTGCCGAAGACCTGGCCGGCGGAGACGTCGTTGACGACCAGCAGGTCGCAGCCCTTGCGGGTGAGCTTCGCGCGGGCGTGGGTGAGCACGTCGGCCTCCGCGTCCCCGGTCTCGGCGGCGAACCCCACGACCAGCTGCCCCGGGCGGCGCCCGGCCACCAGCTCGGCGAGGACGTCGGCGTTGCGGACCAGCGGCACGGAGTCCGGCTCACCCGCGGAGTCCTTCTTCATCTTGGCGCCGGCCACGCTCGCCGGGCGGAAGTCGGCGACGGCGGCGCTCATCACCAGGACGTCGGCCATGGCTCCCCCGCCCGACCCCGCCTCCGCGTGCATCGCCGTCCGCAGCTCCTCGGCGGTGCCGACCGGCACCACCCGGACGCCGAAGGGCGCGGGCAGCTCGACGTTGGCCGCGACCAGGACGACGTCGGCGCCGCGGGCGGCGGCGACGCGGGCCAGCGCCCAGCCCTGCTTGCCCGAGGAGCGGTTGCCCAGGTAGCGGACCGGGTCCAGCGGCTCGCGGGTGCCGCCGGCGCTGATGACGACGCGGCGCCCGGCCAGGTCCTGCGCGAGCGCGGCCGCCCCCGACTCCAGGACGACGGCGGCCAGGGCGGCGACGTCGGCGGGCTCGGGCAGCCGGCCGGGGCCGGAGTCGGGGCCGGTCAGGCGGCCGACCGCGGGCGGCAGGACGACCGCGCCGCGGCGGCGCAGGGTGGCGACGTTGTCCTGCGTCGCGGGGTGCAGCCACATCTCGGTGTGCATCGCCGGGACGAAGACCACCGGGCAGTGCGCGGTGAGCAGCGTGGCGGTGAGCAGGTCGTCGGCGCGGCCGGTGGCGGCCCGGGCCAGCAGGTCGGCGGTCGCCGGGGCGACGACGACGAGGTCGGCGGTCTGCCCGATGCGGACGTGGGCGACCTCGTCGACGTCGGACCACACGTCGGTGGTCACCGGGTTGCCCGACAGCGCCTCGAAGGTGGCCGCGCCGACGAAGTGCAGCGCCGCCGGGGTGGGGACGACGCGGACGTCGTGCCCGGCCTCGGTGAAGGCGCGCAGCAGCAGGGCCGCCTTGTACGCGGCCACGCCCCCGCTGACGCCCAGCACGATCCGACTCATGCGCTCATCCTGCCGCAGGCACGACGACGCCCCCGGCCGGGACCGGGGGCGTCGTCATCACTTCTGGGGTGCCCGGGGCGGGTGCCCGGGCGGCCGGCTCAGTTCTCGCCGGCGGTGTGGGTCAGCAGACCCTCGTTGATCTCGCGGAGCGCGATCGACAGCGGCTTCTCCTGCGGCGCGGTGTCGACCAGCGGACCGACGTACTCCAGCAGGCCCTCGGAGAGCTGGCTGTAGTAGGCGTTGATCTGCCGGGCGCGCTTCGCGGCGAAGATGACCAGGCCGTACTTGCTGCTGGTGCGCTCGAGCAGCTCGTCGATCGGCGGGTTGGTGATGCCCTCGGGGGCGGGTGCGACTCCGGACACGGGCGGGCGTGCTCCTCATTCGACAGCGGGAGGGAGGGACCGGTGGGGCTCTCCCTCGTGGGCGCTACTCCCCCGGCACGAGTCCGGGCGAGGGCGCAGTCAGCAAGCCTACCAACTCGTCGGCGGCGCGGGCCACGTCGTCGTTGACGACCACCACGTCGAACTCCCCGGCGGCGTCCAGCTCGGCCTGCGCGATGGCCAGCCGGGCCTCCTGGACCTCGGCCGGTTCGGAGCCGCGACCGGCCAGCCGGCTGACCAGCTCGGCCCAGGACGGCGGCGCGAGGAAGACCAGCTGCGCCTCGGGAGCGCGGGCGCGCACCTGGCGGGCGCCCTGCAGCTCGATCTCCAGCAGGGCCGGAGCACCGGCGGCCAGCTGCGCGCGCACCGGAGCGGCCGGGGTGCCGTAGCGGTTGCCCGCGTACTCGGCCCACTCCAGCAGCCCGTCGGTGGCGACCAGCCGGTCGAACTCGGCGGCGTCCACGAAGTGGTAGTGGACGCCGTCGACCTCGCCGGGCCGGGGGCGGCGGGTGGTGGCGGACACCGACACCCAGACGTCGGGATGCCTCCGCCGGACCTCGGCGACCACGGTGCCCTTGCCGACCCCGGAGGGTCCGGAGAGCACGGTGAGCCGTGCCGGTGCCTTCGCTGCCACTCGTCGTCCTCGTCCGGTCGTGCGCGTGCGGGCCGGAACGGGGCTCAGGCGTCCTGGTCGGCCGCGAACTCCGTCTCCAGCGCCCGGCGCTGGTTGGCGCCCAGGCCCCGGACGCGGCGCGTCGGGGAGATCTCCAGGCGTTCCATGATCTTCGCAGCCCGCGCCTTGCCGACGCCCGGGAGGGACTCCAGGACGGCCGACACGCGCATCTTGCCGATCACCTCGTCGGTCTCGCCCTGCTTGAGGACGTCGCCGACGGTCGCGCCCTTGCTCTTGAGCCGCTCGCGCAGCTCGGCGCGCGCCTTGCGCGCGGCGGCGGCCTTCTCGAGTGCGGCTGCGCGCTGTTCCGGGGACAGTTCGGGAAGGGGCATGGTGCGACCCAATCGTGTCGTCGCCGGCGGCGTCGCCGGCGGTGCTGTTCGCGGATCCAGGGTGGTGGGTGCGACGTGCGCCCTGAGCCTCACGATCCGGCGAGTATGAGGCAAATCCGCAGGTCACGACACCATCCGCTGCGCGGCTCGCAGGAGGCACCGGCACCGCGCACGGCCGGGTGACCGCGCCGCTCACCCTTCGTGATCACCGCAGGTCAGGGGTGGATGCGGACGGACCCGTTCCGAACCGGTTCCCGACCGATCGGCAAGGCGCCGGAGCGCGACACGCCGCACGCGCGACACGCCGGTGGGGACGCGGTCCCGGCCGGTCCGGCCGACGGCTCAGCCGGCGAGCGCCGCCGACCAGCGGTCGGCCGCCGCCCGCAGCGCCGCGGTGCCCGGGCCGGCGGAGAGCACGTCCCGCGAGACGCTGGGCAGCACGACCAAGCCGGCGCCGAACAGCCGGCGCACGTCCTCGGGCGACCCGCCCTGGGCGCCCAGGCCCGGGGCGAGCACCGGCCCCCCGAGCCCGCCCAGGTCGACGTCGAGGTCGCTCAGCGTGGCGCCGACGACGACGCCGAACGAGCCGCCCGGGGTCTCCGCGTTCCAGCCCGCCACGGTGTCGACGACGCGCTGCGCGACCGACGGCGATCCGACCAGCTGGAGGGAGCCGGCGTCCGGGTTGGAGGTCCGCGCCAGGACGAACAGCCCTCCCCCGTGCGCGCGGGCGGTGTCGACGGCGGGCTGCAGCGAGCCGGCGCCCAGGAAGGGGCTCACCGTCATCGCGTCGACCGCCAGCGGGTGGTCGGGGCGCAGGTAGTCGGCGTAGGCGGCCATCGTGGAGTCGATGTCCCCGCGCTTGGCGTCCAGCAGCACCAGGGCCCCGGCGGCGCGGGCGCGGGCGACGCCGTCCTCCAGCACCGCCAGGCCCCGCGAGCCGTGCCGCTCGTAGAAGGCCGCCTGCGGCTTGAGGACGGCGACCGACCCGGCCAGCGCGTCGACGACGGCGTCGGTGAACCGGGCCAGGCCCTCCGGGCTGTCCGGCAACCCCCAGCGCTCCAGCAGCGGCGGGTGCGGGTCGATGCCCACGCACAGCGGACCGCGGGCGGCGACGGCATCGGCGAGGCGGGAGCCGAAGGGTGCGGTCACGGGTTTCCTCCGGATCGTGGCAGGGTGCTCGCCAGCGCGGCGGTGCAGGACGCGGCCAGCCCGGGGTCGGCGAAGGCGCCGGCCGCGGTCTGCACCGCGTCGGCGCCGGTGGCGAACAGCGCCTCGAACGACGCCGGGTCGGTGACCCCGCCCATGGCGAGGACGTCGAAGGGGACGCCGCCGGCCTCGCGCAGCGCGACCAGCCGCCGGGTGAAGTCCAGCGCCGGCTCGCGGACGGCGATGCCCGACAGCCCGGCCAGCTCGCGCCCGGGGAAGGTCGGGGTGCCGTCGCTGCGGCGCACCCGGCTCTGCACGGTGTTGATGCCCGCGATCCCGTCGACCAGGGGCGCGAGGCGCGGCACGAGCGCGGCCAGCTGCGGCTCGTCGAGCCAGGAGAGCTTGGCGACCAGCCCGGCGCCGTCGTCGAGCGCGCGGCGGACGTGCTCGACGACGGCCACGGTGGCGTCGGGGTCCAGGCACAGCGGCGGCTTCACGCCGCTCGCCGAGCGGTCGAGGGTGTTCGGGCAGGAGAGGTTGAGCTCGACGACCTGCGCGCCGGCCTCGCGGGCCATGAGCGCCGTGCGGGCGAAGTCGCCGGCCAGGGCGGCGACGTCGCCGCGACCCTCGGGGTCCTCCCCCATGACGCTGACCAGGAGCAGCTGCTCCTCGCCCACCGCGGCGACCGCCCGGGCGAGGTCGGCCATCCACTCCGCGGGCTCGGGCGAGGGCACGCCGAAGGAGTTGACGCTGCTGACCTCGCGGGTGCCCGGTCGGCACCCAGTCCCACGGGTCGGCCACGACGTCGGCGTCCGCCCCGGGGGCGAGGCTCGCGGTCTCCCGGGCGGCGAGCACCCAGTTCGGCGCCTCGTTGGCCGGGTGGGCGCGGCCGCGCACGGTCTTGTAGGTGAGCACGTTCCAGCCGTTGGCGACGTTGTGCCGCACCCACGCCTCGCTGCCGTTGAGCACGCACGCCGGGATGCCGATCGGGAAGCCGACCGAGCGGCCGAGCAGCCGCCAGCGGCGTCCCCCGGCCGACGGCCGCTCGGGGAGCCGGGCGCCCAGCGGGCGGTCGAGGTTCTCCCGGAACCCGCCGAGCACGTCGTAGGCCGGCGTCGGCAGCCCGTGCCCGGCGAGCAGGTCGGCACGGCGGGCGACGTAGAGGACCCGGACCAGCAGCGGCAGGTCGGCGTCCCCGACCCCGCCGGAGGCCAGGCGCCCGGCGAGGTCCTCGGCGGCCCCGGTCAGCGCGGCGAGCTCGCCGGCCGGCGGCGTGCCGAACCGGGTCAGCCCGGCCCGGAACGCTGCCGGCAGCTGCTCGACCAGCCCGCGCGCGACCAGGTCGTCGCGCAGTTGCCGGACCGGGGAGCTCACGCCTGCGCTCCCGCGGCCAGCGCGGCGTGCACCTCCTGGAGGCTGCGCACGCCGATGCCGCCCTGCCGCAGCGCCTCGATGCCCTGCACCGCGGCACCCAGGCCCTGCACCGTGGTGATGCACGGGATGCCGGCGGAGACCGCGGCGGTGCGGATCTCGTAGCCGTCCAGCCGCGGGCCGCTGTTGCCCGGCGCGCCGAACGGCGTGTTGACCACCATGTCGACGTCCCCGGCCAGGATCGCCTCGACGACGTTGCCCGGACCCTCGCTGAACTTGCCGACCACCTCGGCGGTCACGCCGTTGCGGCGCAGCACCTGCGCGGTGCCGGCCGTGGCGAGGATGCGGAAGCCGAGGTCGGCGAGCCGCTTGACCGGGAAGATCGCGCCGCGCTTGTCGCGGTTGGCCAGCGAGACGAAGACCGTGCCCTTCACCGGCAGCGACCCGTAGGCGGCCGCCTGGGACTTGGCGAAGGCGGTGCCGAACTCGGTGTCCAGGCCCATGACCTCGCCGGTCGACTTCATCTCCGGGGAGAGCACGGTGTCCACCCCGTGGCCCTCGAGGTCGCGGAACCGGTGGAAGGGCAGGACCGCCTCCTTGACCGCGATCGGCGCGCCCTCGGGCAGGTCGGTGCCGTCGCCGGTCGCGGGGAGCACCCCGGCCGCGCGCAGCTCGGCGATCGTCTCCCCCACCGCGATGCGCGCCGCCGCCTTGGCCAGCTGCACCGCCGTCGTCTTCGACACGAACGGCACCGTGCGGCTGGCCCGCGGGTTGGCCTCGATGACGTAGAGGATGTCGTCCTTGATCGCGTACTGGACGTTCATCAGCCCGCGGACGCCGATCCGCTCGGCCAGCTTCTCCGTGGCGGCCCGGATCTTCAGCAGGTCCGCGGTGCCGAGGGTGATCGGCGGCAGGGCGCACGCGGAGTCACCGGAGTGGATGCCGGCCTCCTCGATGTGCTCCATGACCCCGCCCAGGTAGAGGTCGGTGCCGTCGTAGAGCGCGTCCACGTCGATCTCGACGGCGTCCTCGAGGAAGCGGTCCACGAGCACCGGGTGGTCGACGCTGACGTCGGTCGCCTTGGCGATGTAGGCCTCGAGCGTGGCGTCGTCGTAGACGATCTCCATACCGCGGCCGCCCAGCACGTAGGAGGGGCGCACCAGCACCGGGTAGCCGATGTCCGCCGCGATCGCGCGGGCCTCGGCGAACGTGGTCGCCATCCCGTGCTTGGGCGCGAGCAGCCCGGTGTCGGAGAGCACCCGGCTGAACGCCCCGCGGTCCTCGGCGTCGTCGATCGCCTCGGGCGAGGTGCCCAGCACCGGCACGCCGGCGTCCTTGAGCCGCTGCGCCAGCGCCAGCGGCGTCTGCCCGCCCAGGGTGCAGATGACGCCGGCGACCGGGCCGGCGGCGCGCTCGGCCTCGACCACCTCGAGGACGTCCTCGAAGGTCAGCGGCTCGAAGTAGAGCCGGTCGGCGGTGTCGTAGTCGGTGGAGACGGTCTCGGGGTTGCAGTTGACCATCACCGCCTCGTAGCCGGCGTCCTGCAGCGCCAGCACGGCGTGCACGCAGGAGTAGTCGAACTCGATGCCCTGCCCGATCCGGTTCGGCCCGGAGCCCAGGATGAGCACCGCCGGCTTCTCGCGCGGCTCGACCTCGGTCTCCTCGTCGTAGGACGAGTAGTGGTACGGCGTGCGGGCGGCGAACTCGCCGGCGCAGGTGTCGACGGTCTTGTAGACCGGCCGGATGCCCTGCCGCCAGCGCAGCGACCGGACGCCGTCCTCACCGGCGAGCTCGGGGCGCAGCGCGGCGATCTGCCGGTCCGACAGCCCGTACCGCTTGGCCCGGCGCAGCACCTCCGGGGTGAGCGACGGCGCGGTGCGCACCTCGTCGGCCACCCCGCGGACCAGCGCGATCTGGTCGACGAACCATGGATCGAATCCACTAGCAGCCGCTACGTCTTCGACGCTCGCACCGGCGGCGAGCGCCGCCTCGGCGAGGTAGAGCCGGCCGTCGACCGGCACGCGCAGCGCGTCGAGCAGCTCCTGGGCGCTCCGCGTCTCCTCCCCACCGGTCCAGAAGCCGGCGACCTTGGTCTCGGTGGAGCGCATCGCCTTGCCGAGGGCCTCGGCGAAGTTGCGGCCCATCGACATGACCTCGCCGACGCTCTTCATCGTCGTCGTCAGCCGGGGGTCGGCACCGGGGAACTTCTCGAAGGCGAACCGCGGGATCTTGACCACGACGTAGTCCAGCGTCGGCTCGAACGCCGCCGGGGTGACGCCGGTGATGTCGTTGGTGATCTCGTCGAGGGTGTAGCCGATGGCCAGCTTCGCGGCGATCTTGGCGATCGGGAAGCCGGTGGCCTTGGACGCCAGCGCGCTGGACCGGGAGACCCGCGGGTTCATCTCGATGACGACCAGCCGGCCGTCGGCGGGGTTGACGGCGAACTGGATGTTGCAGCCACCGGTGTCGACGCCGACCTCGCGCAGCACGGCGATGCCGACGTCGCGCATCTTCTGGTACTCGCGGTCGGTGAGCGTCATCGCCGGAGCGACGGTCACCGAGTCGCCGGTGTGCACGCCCATCGCGTCGATGTTCTCGATCGAGCAGATGACCACCACGTTGTCGCTGCGGTCGCGCATCAGCTCCAGCTCGTACTCCTTCCAGCCCAGCACCGACTCCTCGATGAGGACGGTGTGCACCGGGGAGTCGGCCAGGCCGTGGGAGGCCATGCGGCGCAGCATCGCCTCGTCGGTGGCGAAGCCCGAGCCGAGCCCGCCCATGGTGAAGCTGGGCCGGATGACGACCGGGTAGCCGACCTCCTCGGCGGTCGCGAGCGCCTCCTCGACGGTGGAGCACACCGTCGAGCGGGGGGCGTCGGCGCCGATCGAGCGGACGATGTCCTTTGAACAGCTGCCGGTCCTCGCCGCGGTTGATCGCGTCGACGTCGGCGCCGATCAGCTGGACGCCGTACTTCTCCAGCACGCCGTTCTCGTACAGGCCGATCGCGATGTTCAGCGCGGTCTGCCCGCCGAGGGTGGCCAGCAGCGCGTCGGGGCGCTCCTTGGCGATGACCTTCTCGACGAACTCCGGGGTCAGCGGCTCGACGTAGGTGGCGTCGGCGACCTCGGGATCGGTCATGATCGTCGCCGGGTTGCTGTTCACCAGGCTGACCCGCAGGCCCTCGGCGCGCAGCACGCGGCAGGCCTGGGTGCCGGAGTAGTCGAACTCGGCGGCCTGGCCGATGAGGATCGGCCCGGAGCCGATGACCAGGACGTGCTCGATGTCGGTGCGCTTCGGCATCAGTTCTTCTCCCCGGCGCGGGCGGACTCCATGAGGTCGACGAAGCGCTGGAACAGCGGCGCGGCGTCGTGCGGCCCGGCGGCCGACTCGGGGTGGAACTGGACGCTGAAGGCCGGCGTCTCGAGCAGCCGCAGCCCCTCGACGACGTCGTCGTTCAGCCCGACGTGGCTGACCTCCACCGGCCCGTACGGGGTGTCGGTGGGCCGGTCGAGCGGGGCGTCGACGGCGAAGCCGTGGTTGTGGCTGGTCACCCGGACCGTGCCGCTGACCCGGTCGAGCACCGGCTGGTTGAGCCCGCGGTGGCCGAAGCGCAGCTTGTAGGTGCCCAGGCCCAGCGCGCGGCCCAGGATCTGGTTGCCGAAGCAGATGCCGAACAGCGGGCGGCGGGCGTCCAGCACGCCCCGCACCGCGGCGACGGCGTAGTCGGCGGCGGCCGGGTCGCCCGGGCCGTTGGAGAGGAACACCCCGTCCGGGCCCGCGGCGAGCAGCTCCTCGGCGGTGGCCGTCGAGGGCAGCACGTGCGTCTCGACGCCGAGCTCGGCCAGGTGCCGCGGGGTGGCGGTCTTGATGCCCAGGTCGAGCGCGGCGATGGTGAACCGCTTCTCCCCCACCGCCGGGACGACGTAGGCCTCGCCGGTGCTCACCGTGGGTGCGAGGTCCGCACCGGCCATGCCGGCGGCCGCGGTGACCCGGGTCAGCAGTTCGTCGACAGAGAGCTCGCTGCTGATGCCGGCGCGCATGGCGCCGCGGTCGCGCAGGTGGCGGGTGAGCGCACGGGTGTCGATGCCGCTGATGCCGACGATGCCCTGGGCGACCAGCTCGTCGTCCAGCGTCCCGGTGGCCCGCCAGTTAGAGGTGCGTCGCGCGGGGTCGCGCACGACGAACCCGGCCGGCCACATGCGGCGGCTCTCGTCGTCCTCGCCGTTCACGCCGGTGTTGCCGATGTGCGGGGCCGTCATCGCCACGATCTGACCGGCGTAGCTGGGGTCGGTCAGCGTCTCCTGGTAGCCGGTCATGCCGGTGGCGAACACCGCCTCGCCGACCGTCGTCCCGACCGCGCCGTAGGCCTCGCCCCGGAACGTCCTGCCGTCCTCGAGCACGAGGATCGCGTCCTTCACTTCTGCGCCTTTCCGTCGAGCACCGTCGGGACTCCCCGCAGGAAGGTCGCGACGACCCGGCCGGGGAGCTCCCGGCCGGCATAGGGGCTGTTGCGGCTGCGGCTGGCCAGCGCGGCCGGGTCGACGGTGGCCCGGCTCGTGGGGTCCAGCAGCAGCAGGTTGGCGGGCTCGCCCGGCGCGATCGGCCGGCCGTGCCCGTCGAGGCGGCCGATGGCCGCGGGGCGCACCGACATGCGGTCGGCGACGCCGGCCCAGTCGAGGCGGCCGGGCTCGACCATCGTCTCGATCACCACGGAGAGCGCCTGCTCCAGCCCCAGCATGCCGGGCCGGGCCGACGCCCACTCGCTCTCCTTGTCCTCCACCGCGTGCGGTGCGTGGTCGGTGCCGACGGCGTCGATCGTGCCGTCGGCCAGCCCGGCGCGCAGCGCCTCGACGTCGGCGTCCGTGCGCAGCGGCGGGTTGACCTTGAACACCGGGTCGTAGCTCTCGGCGCAGGCGTCGGTGAGCAGCAGGTGGTGCGGGGTGACCTCGGCGGTGACCTGCACGCCGCGGGACTTCGCCCAGCGCAGGATCTCCACCGAGCCCGCCGTCGAGACGTGGCAGACGTGCAGCCGCGCGCCGACGTGCTGGGCGAGCAGCACGTCGCGGGCGATGATCGCCTCCTCCGCGGCGGCCGGCCAGCCGGTCAGGCCGAGCGACGCCGAGCGGTCGCCCTCGTGCATCTGGGCGCCCACGGTCAGCCGGGGCTCCTCGGCGTGCTGGGCGACGACGCCGTCGAAGGCCTTCACGTACTCCAGCGCGCGGCGCATGAGCGCGGGGTCGGCGACGCAGTGCCCGTCGTCGGAGAAGACGCGGACCCGCGCGGCGGAGTCGGCCATGGCACCGAGCTCGGCCAGCCGCTCGCCCCGGAGGCCCACGGTCACCGCGCCCACCGGGACGACGTCGACCAGCCCGGCCTCCTGGCCCAGCCGCCACACCTGCTCGACGACGCCGGCGGTGTCGGCGACCGGGTCGGTGTTGGCCATGGCGTGCACCGCGGTGAAGCCCCCGAGCGCGGCGGCCCGGCTGCCGGTCTCGACGGTCTCGGCGTCCTCCCGGCCCGGCTCGCGCAGGTGGGTGTGCAGGTCGACCAGGCCGGGCAGCGCGATCAGCCCGGCGGCCTCGACGACCTCGGCGCCGGTCGCGGAGAGGTTGTCGCCGATGGCGGCGATCCGGCCGTCCTTCACCAGGATGTCGGCCGCGTCGCCGCCGAGCGGGCGCGCGCCCTTGATGAGGTACGTGGTCATGCGGGCGAGCCTCCGAGCAGCAGGTAGAGCACGGCCATGCGGGTGGAGACCCCGTTGGCGACCTGCTCGACGATCGTGGAGCGGGCGGAGTCGGCCACCTCGGCGGCGATCTCCATCCCGCGGTTCATCGGGCCGGGGTGCATGACGATCGCGTCGTCGGGCAGCGCGGCCATGCGGCGGGCGTCCAGGCCGTAGCGGCGGCTGTACTCCCGCGCGCTCGGGAAGAACGAGGCGTTCATCCGCTCGGCCTGCACCCGCAGCATCATCACCACGTCGACCTTGGGCAGCACGGCGTCGAGGTCGTAGGACACCTCCGCCGGCCAGCTGCCCACCCCCACCGGCAGCAGCGTCGGGGGCGCGACGAGGGTGACCTCGGCGCCGAGGGTGTGCAGCAGCCCCACGTTGGAGCGGGCGACCCGGCTGTGCAGGACGTCGCCGACGATCGCCACCCGCGCGCCCTCGAGCCGGCCCAGCCGCTGCCGGATCGTGTACGCGTCCAGCAGCGCCTGCGTCGGGTGCTCGTGCGTGCCGTCGCCGGCGTTGACCACGCTGCCGCGCACCCAGTTCGCCAGCCGGTGGGGTGCGCCCGAGGCCGCGTGCCGGACGACGACGCCGTCGGCACCCATCGCCTCCAGGGTCAGCGCGGTGTCCTTGAGGCTCTCGCCCTTGGAGACGCTGCTGCCCTTCGCGGAGAAGTTGATGACGTCGGCGCTCAACCGCTTGGCGGCCAGCTCGAAGGAGATCCGGGTGCGGGTGGAGTCCTCGTAGAACAGGTTGACCACCGTGCGCCCGCGCAGCGTCGGGAGCTTCTTCACCTCGCGGCCGGCCAGCGCCTGGTCGATCTGCGCCGCCGTGTCGAGCACCAGCGTCGCGTCGTCCCGGTCGAGGTCGGCGGCCTCCAGCAGGTGCCGCTTCACTGCTCCACCACCTCCGTGACGCTGACCTCGTCGACGCCGTCGATCTCCGCGAGCCGCACCGACACCTTCTGGCTGCGCGCGGTGGGCAGGTTCTTGCCGACCAGGTCGGCGCGGATCGGCAGCTCGCGGTGCCCGCGGTCGACCAGGACCGCCAGCTGCACCGCCCGCGGCCGGCCCAGGTCGCGCAGCGCGTCCAGCGCCGCACGCACCGACCGGCCGGAATACAGGACGTCGTCCACGAGCACCACGAGCCGGTCGTCGATGCCGCCGTCGGGCAGCACCGTTGGGCTCCAGGGCGCGGACGCCGCGGCGGCGCAGGTCGTCGCGGTAGAGCGTGATGTCGACGGTGCCGACGTCGACGGCGACGCCGGCGAAGGCCTCGATCCGCGCGGCCAGCCGGCGGGCGAGCGGGGCGCCGCGGGTGGGGATGCCGACCAGGACCAGGCCGTCGAGCCCGGCCGTCGGGTCACCGGGTGCGGCAGCAGCGGCTGCGCGCTCGATGAGCTGGTGGGCCATCCGGTCGACCATCCGGGCGACGTCGGCGGCGGAGAGGAGGGAGCCGGCCGACGGGTCGCCGCTGGGGGGCGCCGCGTTCCGGGCAGGCGGGGTCGAGCTGGCCATCAGGCCTCCTTCCCCGCCTCACGGGACGGGTCGTTAAAGGAGTGGGTGGACCTGCCCCGACGGTACTGCACGGGCCCCGCCGGCCCGGCGGCGGTGCGGAGCCGCTGGTCGGGCGCCCGGACTTTCTGCGCCGGGGCGTGACCGGGTGTTGCGCACACCCGTTGACCAGTACGCTGCGTGACGATCACGACCACCCCCAGACGACGGACAGTGAGCAGGAACGCGATGAGCACCGACTACTCACGGGCCCTGGGCGCCCGGCTCCGCGCCATCCGCAACCAGCAGGGCCTGTCCCTGCAGGGCGTGGAGGACAAGTCGCACGGCCGCTGGAAGGCAGTCGTCGTCGGCTCCTACGAGCGCGGCGACCGCGCCGTCACCGTGCAGCGGCTCTCCGAACTCGCCGTCTTCTACGGCGTGCCGGTCTCCGAGCTGCTGCCCGACCCGCGGCCGAGCTCCGCGGTCACCTCCAGCAGCAAGATCGTGCTGAACCTCGAGTCACTGGGCTCGCTGCCCGCCGACGAGGCCGGCCCGCTGGCCCGCTACGCCTCGACCATCCAGGCGCAGCGGCACGACTACAACGGCAAGGTCCTCTCGATCCGCGCCGAGGACCTCAAGTCGCTGGCGATCATCTACGACATGAGCCCCGACGAGCTCACCTCGCGGCTGATCGAGTGGGGCGTCATCTCCGCCGGCATGGAGAGCGTCGTGGGCTTCGGTGGCCCGGACGACGAGGACGAGGAGCTCAACCCCGACTGGGAGCGCCGCCGCTCCCCGCGGTGACCTGAGACGAACGGAGGGCCCCTGCCACGACGGCAGGGGCCCTCCGTCGTTCCGGCCCCGCGTCGAGTGCTGAGTTGTCGTCGGCGGGCGCGGCGTGGCGGCGCGTGTCGGCGACGACAAGTACGCAGTCGGCGGGCGGGCCTGTGCCAGGGTGCAGCCATGCCGGCCGTGCAGATGACCGCCGTGTCCAAGACCTACCGGCGGCGCGGCCGGCCGCCGCACCGCGCGCTGGACCGGCTCGACCTGCTCGTCGAGGACGGCGGGGTGCACGGCTTCCTCGGCCCCAACGGCTCGGGCAAGACGACGTCGATCCGCGTGCTGCTGGGCCTGGTCGCGGCCGACCCGGGCGGCGGGGCGATCCGGGTGCTCGACCAGCCCGTGCCCGACCGGTTGCCCGACGTCATCGGCTCGGTCGGCGCGCTGGTCGAGACGCCGCTGTTCTTCCCCGGCTTCACCGGCCGGCTCAACCTGCAGCTGCTCGCCGAGGCGGCCGGCCTGCCGCGCGCCCGGGTCGAGGAGTGCCTGGAGCTCGTCGACCTCGCCGACCGGGCCGAGGACCGGTTCAAGGGCTACTCGCTCGGCATGAAGCAGCGGCTGGGCATCGCCGCGGCGCTGCTCAAGCAGCCGCGGCTGCTCATCCTGGACGAGCCGAGCAACGGGCTGGACCCGGCCGGCATCCGTGACGTCCGCGAGCTCATCCGCCGCCTCGGCCGGCACGGGCGCACGACCGTGCTGCTCTCCTCGCACCTGCTCAGCGAGATCCAGCAGGTGTGCGACTCGGTGTCGATCCTGACCCGCGGCCGCTGCGTCGCCTCCGGGCCGGTCGCCGAGGTGCTGGCCGGGCGCGGCTCCGGCGACGTGCTCGTGCAGGTCCCCGACCCCGTCGCGGCCGCCGGCGTGCTGCAGCGGGCCGGGTTCGCCGTCTCCCCCGCCGACGGCGGGCTGGTGGTGCACGCCGTCGCCTCCCCCGGCGAGATCACCCGCGCGCTCGCCGGCGCCGGCATCTACCTCGAGGAGCTGAGACGGCTGACCCCCGACCTGGAGAGCGCCTTCCTCGCCCTCACCGGCGGCGAGCACGGCCCCGCCGGCGCCGACCCGGGGACGCCGGCATGAGCGCCGTCGTGCAGCCGTCCGCACCGCCCGCCGACCGGACCGCGCCCCGGTCGACCTTCGGCAGCCTGCTGCGCTCGGAGCTGCACCGGTTCCGGTCCCGCCGGTTCATCCAGGTGGTGCTCGCCCTCGCCGTCGTCGGCTGGCTCGCCGCCACGGGCATCGCCCTGACCCAGTACGGCACCCCGACCGCCGACGAGATCGCGCGGGCCGAGCAGCAGATCGACGCCGACGTGGCGATGAACGAGGAGTTCCGCCAGGAGTGCCTGGCCCGACGCCGAACTCCCGGCCGGCACCTCGCCCGAGGACTTCTGCGGCCCCGAGCAGTCCCGCGACGACTACGACCTCTCCTGGTACCTGGACACCGCCCCGTTCGACCTCGCCGCCTCCGGCACCACCGGCGCGCTGGGGTTCGCCGCGCTCGCCTCGGTCGTGGTCGCGCTCGTCGGGGCGACCTGGATCGGCGCCGAGTGGTCGACGCGCTCGCTGGTGGCGCTGCTGTTCTGGGTGCCCCGCCGGATGCAGGTGATGGCCGCGAAGGTCGTCGTCCTCACCGGGGCGGCGGCCGTCATCGGCGTGCTCGCCCAGGCCGGCTGGCTGGCGATGGCCGGCACCCTGCACGCGCTCGTCGGCCGGGACGCCGCGCTGCCGGCCGGGTTCTGGGGCGACCTGCTGCAGACCCAGGCCCGCGGCGTGCTGCTCACCGTGCTCGCCGCGCTGCTCGCGTTCGGCCTGACCAACCTGGTGCGCAACACCGGCGCGGCGCTCGGCGTCGCCTTCGTCTACCTGGTCGTGGTGGAGAGCGCGGTGCGCGGGCTGCGGCCCCTGTGGCAGCCCTGGCTGCTCAGCAACAACGCCGTCGCGCTCGTGGAGCAGGGCGGGTCGACCCTCTACGTCTACGACGAGAGCCGGCCCGACGTCGACGGGGTGCTGCAACCGGTCGAGTACTACCTGGGCCACCTGCAGTCCGGCCTGCTGCTCGGCGCCGTCACCGCTGTCGTGCTGGTGCTCGGCGCGGTCCTGTTCGCCAGGCGCGACCTGCAGTGACGAGCGGACGTCGCAGCGGGAGCCCCGTGGACCGAGTCGGCGCGGAGTGGGCCCGGAGGGTCCGTGACGGGTCGGCTGAGGGGCCTCAGTGCCCGTCGGGACGGCTCCTGGCCGCGGTGTCGGCCGGAGGCCGACAGATCACGTCGTGGGGATCTCCGCCTGGAGGACGGCGCCGAGGACGCCGTTGACGTAGGCCGGCGAGTCGTCGGTGGAGAGCGTCTTCGCCAGCTCCACCGCCTCGTCGATGACGACCGCGTCGGGCACGTCGTCGACCCACAGCAGCTCGAAGACGGCCATCCGCAGGATCGCGCGGTCGACGTCGGGCAGCCGGTCCAGCGACCAGCCCGAGGCGTGCGTGTCGATCAGCTCGTCGATGCGCGTCGAGTGCTCGATCACGCCCTCGACCAGCCGGATCGAGTGCTCCGGGACCGGCGGGTTGCCGTCGGCGACCCGCTCCTCGAGCAGCGCCCGGCGGTCGCGGCCGCGCACGTCGGCCTCGTACAGGACGTCGACGGCGCGCTTGCGGGCCTTGGTCCGTGCGGCCATCAGCGGGCGGTCCGGCGCGGGGGCACAGCGGTGGAGGGCATCGCGGACGGGGTCAGTTGACCCGGCCGAGGTACCGGCCGTCGCGGGTGTCGACCTTGAGCTTCTCGCCGGTGGAGATGAACAGCGGGACGTTGATCTGCGCGCCCGTCTCCAGGGTGGCCGGCTTGGTGCCGCCGGTGGAGCGGTCGCCCTGCAGGCCCGGGTCGGTGTGCTCGACCACGAGCTCCATGGTCACCGGGAGCTCGACGTACAGCGGGACCTCGTCGTGCACGGCCACCATGACCTCGGTGTTCTCGAGGAGGTAGTCCGCGCCGCCGCCGACGGTGGCCGCCGGCACGGTGATCTGGTCGAACGTGTCGCCGTCCATGAAGACGAAGTCAGCGCCGTCCTTGTAGAGGAAGGTCATCGTGCGCTTGTCGACGGTGGCCGTCTCGACCTTGAGGCCGGCGTTGAAGGTCTTGTCGACGACCTTGCCCGAGAGCACGTTCTTCAGCGTGGTGCGCACGAACGCGCCGCCCTTGCCGGGCTTCACGTGCTGGAAGTCGGTGACGGTCCAGAGCTGGCCGTCCAGCTTGAGGACGATGCCGTTCTTCAGGTCGTTGGTGGTAGCCATCTAGAGAACCAGCAGTTCCTTGCTCGTGAGGGTCAACAGTTCGGGCGCGTCCGCGGTGACGACGAGGGTGTCCTCGATCCGGACACCGCCGCGGCCGGGAAGGTAGACGCCCGGCTCCACGGTGACGGCCATGCCGGCGGCAAGAGTACCCGCGCCGAGAGGCCCGATGCCCGGCGCCTCGTGGATCTCCAGCCCCACGCCGTGCCCGAGGCCGTGGGTGAAGTGGTCGCCGTGGCCGGCCGCGGCGATGACGTCACGGGAGGCGGCGTCCACCGCGACGACGTCCGCGCCGACCGCCAGGGCGGCTCGTCCGGCGGCCTGTGACTCCGCGACCAGCGCGTAGATCTCGCGCTGCCAGTCGGCCGCCGGGCCCAGCACGAGGGTGCGGGTCATGTCCGAGTGGTAGCCGTCGACGGTGGCGCCGAAGTCCAGCTTCAGGAAGTCGCCGGCCTGCAGCACGGTGCCGTCGGGGCGGTGGTGCGGGATCGCCGAGTTCGCGCCGGTGGCCACGATCGTCTCGAACGAGGGCGCCTCCGCACCGAGGGCGAGCATCCGCGCGTCCAGCTCGCGCCCGACCTCGTGCTCGGTGCGGCCCGGCCGCAGCGCGCCCTCGGTGGCCAGCTCGCCGAGGGCCTCGTCGGCGATCGCGCAGGCCCGCCGCAGCGCCTCGATCTCGCCGGCGTCCTTGATCGCCCGCTGCGCCTCGACCGCCCGCCGGACCGACGCGAGCTCCGGCACGGTGCCGCCGGCGGCGGCGTCGGCCAGCACCGAGCGCAGCTGCTCCAGCCCGTCGACGGTCAGGTCGTGCGACTCGAAGCCCAGCCGGCCGGCACCCGTGCGCACGGCGGCGCGGGCCAGCGCGGGCACGGTGCCGCGGTCGACCAGCACCTCGACGTCGGGCACCTGGGCGGCGGCCTGCGTGGTGTAGCGCCCGTCGGTGCCGAACAGGTCCGCACCGTCGGTGCGCAGCAGCAGCGCGCCGTTGGAGCCGGTGAACCCGGTCAGGTAGCGGACGTTGAGCAGGTTGGTCACCAGGACCGCGTCCAGACCCCGCTCCGCGGCGACGGCCCGCAGCGCGTCCCGGCGTGCCGCGGGGCTCCCCACCCGTCCCGCAGCGCTCACCGGTGGCCCCGCAGCGCCATCCACTGCAGCGCCAGCACGTAGCCCTCGATGCCGAGGCCCGCGATCACGCCGTCGGCCACCGCCGAGACGTAGGAGTGGTGCCGGAACTCCTCGCGCGTGTGCACGTTGCTGATGTGCACCTCGACCAGCGGCCCGGGGAGCGCGGCCAGCGCGTCGCGCAGCACCACCGAGGTGTGCGACCAGCCGGCCGGGTTGAGGACGACGGGATCGCCGGCGTCGGTCGCCTCGTGCACCCAGCGCAGCAGCTCGCCCTCGTCGTCGGTCTGCCGGACGACGACGTCGAGCTCCAGCTCGCGCGCCGTGGTCCCGATGACGTCGACGAGCTGGGCGTAGGTGGTCGTCCCGTAGATCTCGGGCTCCCTCGTGCCGAGCCGGCCGAGGTTGGCGCCGTTGAGGACCTGGATCGTCACGCGGTGTCTCCGTTCGCGGGGGCGGAGGGGTGGGTGGACGACACGGCTGCCCAGGCGGCGTCGAGCCAGGACTGGTCGGGGTCGGTCAGGATGCGGGGGGTGCCGATCCCGTCGAGGACGACGAAGCGCAGCGTGGCGCCGCGGGCCTTCTTGTCCACGCGCATGACCGCCTGGAGGGCGTCCCAGTCCCCGCGGTAGGTGGTCGGCAGGCCCATGGCGGCGATCAGCGTGCGGTGCCGGTCGACCTCGGCGGGGGTGAGCAGTCCCGCCCGTCCGGCGAGCTCCGCGGCGAACACCATGCCGACGGCGACGGCCTCGCCGTGCCGCCAGCCGAAGTCCTCGATCCGCTCGATGGCGTGGCCCAGGGTGTGCCCGTAGTTGAGGAACTCGCGGACGCCGGTGTCGCGCAGGTCCTGCCCGACCGCGTCGGCCTTCACCTGGACGGCGCGGGCGATGAGCTCCTCGGTGTCGCGGCGGCCGGTGGGGTCCTCCCCGAGCAGCCGCAGGACCTCGGCGTCGGCGATGAAGCCGCACTTGACGACCTCGGCCAGCCCCGAGCGGAACTCGGCGTCGGGCAGCCCGGCCAGGGCGTCGGTGTCGGCGAGCACGGCGGCCGGCGGGTGGAAGGCGCCGACGAGGTTCTTGCCGGCGGAGGTGTTGATGCCGGTCTTCCCGCCCACGGCGGCGTCCACCATGCCGAGCAGGCTGGTGGGCACCTGCACGACGGCGACGCCCCGGGCCCAGGTGGCGGCGAGGAAGCCCGCGAGGTCGGTGACCGCTCCCCCGCCGAGCCCGACGACGGCGTCGGTGCGGGTCAGCCCGAGCCGGCCGAACTCCTCCCAGGCACCGGCGGCGACCTCGGCGGTCTTGGCGGCCTCGCCGTCCGGCACCACGATCGACTCGGCGGCGATGCCCGAGGTCTGCAGCGTCTCCACCGCGGCGCCGGCCGCGGCGGTCAGCGGCGGGGCGTGCACGACCACGGCGCGGGCGACGCCGTCGAGCACCAGCCCGAGGCGGGTCTGCGCGCCGGCGCCGATGAGCACCTCGTAGGGCCGCTCGCCGGCGACCTGCACCTGCCTCATCGGGGCTCTCCTCCCCGCACGACGGCGAGCACGTCGACGACGACGTCGTCGGGTTCCCGGCCGCTGGTCGGCACGGTGGCGGTGGCGACCTCGCGGTACAGCGGGGCGCGGTCCTCGAGCATGGTGCGCAGCATGGCGCGCGGGTTGACCGCCAGCAGCGGCCGGTCCCGCGACAGGCCGACGCGCTTGGCGGCCGAGCCCAGGTCGACGTCGAGCCAGACGACCCGCCCGCCGCCGCGGCCGTGCGCCACGAGCAGCGCCCGGGTCTCCGGGTCGACGACGGCGCCGCCGCCGAGGGCGAGCACGCCGTCGTGCTCGGCCAGCGCGCGGGCGACCGCCGCGCGCTCGAGGGCGCGGAAGTGCGGCTCCCCGTGCTCGACGAACAGGTCGGCGATGCGGGTGCCGGTCTCCTCCTCGACGTCCCGGTCGGTGTCGCGGAACCCGACCCCGAGGGCGGCGGCGACCGCGGTGCCCACCGTGGTCTTGCCGGACGCCGGGGGCCCGACGAGCACCAGGATCGGGCCGGTCACCGGAGCGGGAGCGAGTCGAGGTAGGCCGCGGCGTTGCGCCGGGTCTCGGCGACCGAGTCGCCCCCGAACTTCTCCAGGACCGCGTCGGCGAGCACCAGCGCGACCATCGCCTCCATGACCACGGAGCCGCGGGGCACGGCGCAGGCGTCGCTGCGCTGGTTGATCGCGACCGCGGGCTCCTGGGTGGCGACGTCCACGGTCTGCAGCGCACGGGGCACCGTGCTGATCGGCTTCATCGCCGCGCGCACGCGCACCACCTCGCCGTTGGTCATGCCGCCCTCGATGCCGCCGGCGCGGTCGGTGAGCCGCTGCACGCGCTTCTCCCCGCCCGGGCCGTCGACGAGCACGATCTCGTCGTGGGCCACCGAGCCGCGGCGGCGGGCGGTCTCCAGGCCGTCGCCGACCTCCACCGCCTTCACCGACTGCACGCCCATGAGCGCGCCGGCCAGCCGGGAGTCCAGCCGCCGGTCCCAGTGCACGTGGCTGCCCAGGCCCGGGGGCAGGCCGTAGACGACGACCTCGATGACGCCGCCGAGGGTGTCACCGCTCTTCCGGACGTCGTCGATCTCGGCGACCATGGCGGCGCTGGTGGCCGGGTCGGCGCAGCGCACCGGGTCCTCGTCGAGCGCCGGGTTGTCGTCGGGGCCGGGCACGATGCCCTCGGGTGCGGTGACCGGCCCGATGGCGACGACGTGGCTCACCACCGAGACGCCCAGCGCCTGGCGGAGGAACGCCTGGGCGATCGCGCCGAGGGCGACGCGGGCCGCGGTCTCGCGGGCGCTGGCCCGCTCGAGCACCGGCCGGGCGTCGTCGAAGCCGTACTTCTGCATGCCGGAGAGGTCGGCGTGGCCCGGCCTCGGCCGGGTCAGGGCCGCGTTGCGCGCCTGGCCCTCCAGCACGTCGGCGGGCACCGGGTCGGCGGACATGACCGTCGACCACTTCGGCCACTCGGTGTTGCCCACCTGCACCGCGATCGGCCCGCCCTGGGTGCGGCCGTGCCGCACGCCACCGGTGAGGGTCACCTCGTCCTGCTCGAAGGACATCCGGGCCCCGCGGCCGTGCCCCAGCCGGCGCCGGGCCAGCTCGCGGTCCAGGTCGGAGGTCTGCACCTCCACGCCCGCCGGCAGCCCCTCCAGGATGGCGGTGAGCTGCTGACCGTGCGATTCCCCTGCGGTCAACCAGCGCAACATGCCGGCGATTCTGCCAGTACGAGCGCCGCCTCCCCCGCGCGCCATCCGGTTCAGCCCGGCGGGACCGCACCCGTCGCCAGGGCGAGGACGGCGCCGGCCAGCAGCGGCGGGCCGAACGGGAGCGCGGTCTGCCAGGTCGCCCGGCGGGTGACGAGGAGCAGCACCGAGACCAGCGCCCCGGTGAGCAGCCCGAGGAACACCCCCGCCATCAGCACGCCCCAGCCGAACCACCCGAGCAGCAGCCCGAGCAGGCCGAGCAGCTTGACGTCGCCGAGCCCCAGGCCCTGCGGCGAGACCAGCCAGGCCAGCGCCCCCAGGCCGGCGGCCACGGCTCCGGCGGCCGCCGCGCGCAGCAGCGCCGGCCAGGTGCCTTCCGCGGCGGCGTCGACCAGCAGCGCGGCGCCGCAGACGACGTAGGCCGGGTAGGTGACCCGGTCGGGCAGCCGGTGGCCGATCAGGTCGGTGGCGCCGAGGACGACCGCCGCGCCCGCGGCCCACGCCAGCGCCGCGGTGACCGGCCGCAGCCCGGTGAACTCGACCGCTCCGGCCAGCAGCGCGGCGAACACCGCCGTCATCACGCCGGCGCGGGCGCCCCCGGGCAGCGCGGCGTCGTCCCGGCGGCCGAGCCGCACCGCGACCCGGGCCAGCCAGGGCCCGACGACGACGGCGACCACCAGGACGCCGACGGCCAGCGCCGGCCGGGTCGGCTCCACGGTGGGGTCAGGCGGCGGAGAGCGCGGCGTCCAGGGCGCGGCGCATCTCCGCGATCGGCGCGGGCCGGCCGGTCATCAGCTCGACCTGGACGGTGGCCTGCCAGAACAGCACCTCGGCGCCGCCGATGACCGTGCCGCCGGCGGCGGTCACCCGCTCGGCCAGCGGCGTGGGCCAGGGCACGTAGAGGACGTCGAGGACGGTCTGCCCGGCGCGCCACGGCAGGGCGCTGACCGCGGGCTGGCCGGCCACCGGGACGGTGCTCACGACCACCGGCGCGTCGACGACGGCGCCCTCCAGCGGCGACACCGTCACCGGCACCTGCAGGACGTCGAGCACGCGCACCAGGTCCTGGGCGCGGGCCGGCTCCCGGACGACGACGTCGACGTGCCGGGCGCCCAGCGAGGCGAGCGCCACCGCGGCCGCCGCGGCCGTCCCGCCGGCACCGAGCACGGCCGCCCGGTCCACCGAGTCGACCCCGGCGACCTGGAGCGCGGTGCCGATGCCCGCGACGTCGGTGTTCTCCGCGCGCCACCCCCGCTCCTCCCGGACCAGGGTGTTGGCCGCGTGCAGCAGCCGCGGCAGCGGCTCGACCACGTCGGCGACGTCGACGGCCGCCTGCTTGCAGGGCATCGTCACCGAGAAGCCGCGCCACTCCTCGTCCAGGCCGGCCAGCAGCTCCGGCAGGTCCTCGGGCCCGACGTCCAGCGCGTCGTAGCGCCAGCCGTCCAGGCCGAGGGCGGCGTAGGCCGCGCGGTGCAGCAGCGGGGAGAGCGAGTGCGAGACCGGCCGGCCCAGCACCGCGGCCCGGCCGGGCCGCTCAGCCACCGCAGCCGAGGCCTGCGTCGGCGCACCGCTGCCGGGCGGCCTGGAACTCGGCGTAGTCGTCGGTGAAGAAGTGCGCCCCGTCGGAGTTCTGCAGCACGTAGTACAGGAGGTCGCCCGAGCTCGGCGCGAGCGCCGCCTCCAGGCTCTCCTCGCCCGGGGAGCTGATCGCCGTGGGCGGCAGGCCGGTGCGCGTGCGGGTGTTGAACGGGCTGTCGGTGCGCAGGTCGGAGACGGTGAGGTCGTTGCCGCTCTTGCCCAGCCCGAAGGCGAGCGTGGCGTCGATGCCGAGCGGGATGCCCTGCGCCATGCGGTTGTAGATGACCTGGGCGACGTCGGGCCGCTCCGCGTCCAGCCGCGTCTCCGACTGGATCATCGAGGCGACCGTGACGACCTCCGCCGGGGTCCGGCCGGCGGCCGCCGCCCGCGCCTCGAGCTGGAGGTCGGCGGCGACCTTGGTGAACTGCTGCACCATCGCGCGCAGCACCTCGACGGCCGACTGGCCGGGCTCGACGTCGTAGGTGGCCGGGAAGAGGTAGCCCTCCAGCTGGCCGTTGGCGTAGGCGGGCAGCCCGAGCGCGGCGCCGTCCGACGCGGCCGCCTGGAGCTCCTCCATGGGCCGCCCCGTCTCGGTGGCGATGCGGTCGAGCACCCGCGCGACGGTGAGCCCCTCGGGGATGGTCACGGGGGAGAGCAGCCGCGAGCTGGGGTCGAGCAGCAGGTCCAGCGCGGCCTGGCCGCTCATCTGCGAACGCAGGGAGTAGAGGCCGGGCTGGATGCCGGTGGCCTCCGGGCGACCGTCGGCGGCGTCGACGAACGGCCGGGTCGAGGCGATCACGTCGGCGTCGGCCAGCGTCCGGGCGATGTCGCTCAGCGTGTCGCCCTGGGCGACGCGGACCTCGACGGTGCCGGTGCCGGTGCCGGTGTAGTCCTCGGCCTCGGTCAGGCCCATGAGCGCCTGGACGCCGAGCACGATCCCGGCGACCAGCCCGCCGAGCACCAGCAGGCTGAGCAGCACCGCGACGGGACGGCGCCGGCGGCGGCCGCGGCGGCGCGCGGGCGCCGCGCCGGCGTGGTCGTGGGAGTCGTCGCCGAACCGGTCGTCGTCGTGGTGGTCGTCGTGGAACTCGTCGTGGTGGGGGTCGTCGGAGGAGCCGATGACCTCGAGGCCGCCGGTGCGGTCCCACGAATCGGTGTCGCCGTCGGCGGGGTGGGCCGGCGCGGTGTGCCCGGCGTCGTCGGGCCCGTCGTCGTCGCGGTGCCCGGCGTCGTCGGTGCGGCCGGCCTCGCGAGCACCGTCCAGCGGGTGCTCCTCGTGCGGGTCGAACCGGTGCGCGACGGTCGCGTCGTCGTCGGGCGTGCCCCCGGCGGGCGGCTGCAGCCGGTCCCAGACGCCGGAGGGCATCGGCGGCAGCGGAGCCGAGGGGTGCGGCCGGCCCGGCTCACGCCGCTCGGGGACGTCGTCGTCGCCGCTCGAGTGCCGGGCCCGCGGGTGGTCGGGGTGATCGGTGGAGCCGTAGGACCACCAGGCCGGCTCGGGGAGCGGGCCGGTGCGGTCGGTGCCGGGAGCGGCCGGCGGGCCGGCGGTCCAGGGCAGGGACGGGAGGCCGCCGGTGCTGTCCCCGGCGGAGTGCCGCCCCCGCCCGCCCGGACCACCGGGCACGGTCACGGGCCGCGCCCGCCGGCTGTCCAGGTACTGCTGCAGGATCACGACGGCGGCGGCCTGGTCGATCACCGAGCGCTGGCGGCGGCTGTCGATGCCGCCTTGGCGCAGGTGGCTGGCTGCGGTCACGGTCGAGAGCCTTTCGTCGATCAGGTACACGGGCACCTCCGCTATGCGGTCGGCCAGTGCCTGAGAGTAAGCACTGGCGTCTGCCGCGGACGCCCCCGACGCACCCGACAGGTGCCTCGGCTCCCCCACCACCACCTCGGTCACCTCGTGTTCCACCACGAGGGCGGCGAGACGGTCCAGATCGGCGCCGTCCTTGGCCCGCTGGACCGTCTCCAGCGGGCTGGCCAGGGTGCCGGTCGGGTCGGACAGGGCCAGCCCGACCCGCACGGTGCCGACGTCGACGCCGAGCACCCGGCCCGACGGCGCGGCCGGCTTCGGCGGCACCTTGAGGTGCGCCGGCCAGCCCCCGGACAGGTCGATCTCCGTCGTCTCGTTCGTGACGGGCGGGAACCCCTGGCTCAGGTCGATCTCGGTCGTCGGGTGGTACGTCGGCTGACCCGCCGGCGGACGCGGCCGGGCCGGGGGGACGGCCGGCAGCTCGCGCCGCCGTCCCCCGACCGGACCGGTGTCGTCGGGGTTGTACTCGGAACCGTGGTCGTCGCTCGTGGGCACGGTGCTCACCTTCCCGTGGCGGCCGCAACCGCCTGTTCGCCGGCCTGCAACGCGGCGGGGATCCCTGCAGCGTCGGTGCCGCCCCCCTGGGCGACGTCTGCCTTTCCGCCACCTCGACCGCCGACGGGACCCGCCGCGGCCTTCAACACGTCGTTGGCCGACAGCCCCTGCGCGAGGGCGGCCGGGTTCAGCGCCGCGACGAGAGCCACCTTGCCACCGGACTCCGACGCGAGCAGCACGACGGCCGGGCGCTCGCCCAGCCGGCCGCGGACGTCGAGCGCCAGGGTGCGCAGGTCGCCGCCGGCCAGCCCCGCGGGGGCGCCGGTGACGACGGCGACCCCGCCGACGTCGCGCGCGGCGCCGGCCAGCTGACCGGCCGCGGCGAGGGTCTGCTGGCCGCGCAGCTCGGCGAGCTCGCGGTCGACCTCGCGCAGCCGCGACAGCATGCCGCCGACCCGCTCGACCAGCCCGTCCTGCGGGGTCTTGAGCAGCTCGGCGAGCTGGCGGACGAGGTCGCGCTCGCGGGCGAGGTAGCGGAAGCCCTCCAGGCCCACGACCGCCTCGACGCGACGTGCGCCCGAGCCGACCGAGGACTCGCCGGTCAGCGCCAGCGTCCCGATCTGCGCGCTGCCCCGCACGTGGGTGCCACCGCACAGCTCGCGCGACCAGGGGCCGCCGATCTCGACGACGCGCACCTGCTCGCCGTAGGTCTCGCCGAACAGCGCCAGCGCGCCGAACGCGCGCGCCTCGGGCAGCGTCATCCAGGAGGCGGAGACCGCGTGGTCGGCCCGCACCGCGGCGTTCGCGACGTCCTCGATGTCGGTGCGCTGCTGCTGGGTGAGCGCGCCCTGCCAGGCGAAGTCCAGCCGCAGGTAGCCCGGCCGGTTGTAGGAGCCCGACTGCAGGGCCTGCGGGCCGAGCACCTGGCGCAGCGCGGCGTGCACGACGTGCGTGCCCGAGTGCGCCTGGCAGGCGGAGATCCGCCACTCGTGGTCGACCTCGGCGGTCAGCTCGGTGCCGAGGTGCAGCTCGCCCTCGAGGACGCGCACCTGGTGGGCGACCAGGCCCTTGACCGGGCGCTGCACGTCGATGACCTCGGCGCGGCCGCCGTCCCAGGTGAGGATGCCGGCGTCGGCGACCTGGCCACCGGACTCGGCGTAGAACGGCGTCCGGTCCAGGACCACGCGGGTGATCTCGCCGGGGCCGGCCGGGCGCGGGGCCTCGTCGTCGGCCTCGGAGACCAGGCCGAGCACCCGGGAGTCGGTGCGCAGCGTCTCGTAGGCCTGCCAGTCGGTGGGCCCGTGGTCGGCCAGCAGCTTCCGGTAGGCGAGGACGTCGACCGAGCCGGTGCGCTTGGCGCGGGCGTCGGCGCGGGCCCGGTCGCGCTGCTCCTGCATCAGCGCGCGGAAGCCCGCCTCGTCGACCGTCACGCCCTGCTCGGCGGCCATCTCGAGGGTGACGTCGATCGGGAAGCCGAAGGTGTCGTGCAGGCTGAACGCCTGGTCGCCCGAGAGCGTCGGGGTGCCCGCCTGCTTGGCCTGCGCCACCGCGGTGTCGAACAGCGCCGTCCCGGAGGTGAGGGTGCGGCGGAACGCCTCCTCCTCCGCGTAGGCGACCGACGAGATCCGGTCGAAGTCGGTGGCGAGCTCGGGGTAGCTGGCGCTCATCGCGTCGCGCGAGACCGGCAGCAGCTCGGGCAGCGTCGCGTCGTCGACGCCGAGCAGCTTCATCGAGCGGACCGCGCGGCGCAGCAGCCGGCGCAGGATGTACCCGCGGCCCTCGTTGCCCGGCGTGACGCCGTCCCCGATGAGCATGAGACCGCTGCGCACGTGGTCGGCGACCACGCGCAGCCGGACGTCGGCGTCCCGGTCCTTGCCGTAGGTGACGCCGGCCAGCTCGGCGGCCTTGCGCAGCACCGGCGCGACCTCGTCGATCTCGTACATGTTGTCGACGCCCTGGAGCAGGTAGGCCACCCGCTCCAGGCCCATGCCGGTGTCGATGTTCTTGTTCGGCAGCTCACCGACGACGGTGAACTCCTCCTTGCTGCGCACGTCGGTGAGCTCGTACTGCATGAAGACGAGGTTCCAGATCTCCAGGAACCGGTCGCCCGCGGTGTCGACGAGCGGACCGCCCTCGGGCCCGAACTCCGGGCCGCGGTCGTAGTAGATCTCCGAGCACGGACCGCCGGGGCCGGCCGCTCCCGTGTGCCAGTAGTTGTCCTTCTTGCCCAGCCGCTGGATCCGCTCGACCGGCAGCCCCGCGATGCGGTGCCAGGCCTCGGCGGCCTCGTCGTCGTCCAGGTAGACGGTGACCCAGAGCCGGTCGGGGTCGAAGCCCAGGCCGCCGTCGTCGACCGAGCCGGTGAGCAGCTCCCAGGCGTGCTGGATGGCGCCTTCCTTGAAGTAGTCGCCGAAGGAGAAGTTGCCGTTCATCTGGAAGAACGTGCCGTGGCGGGTGGTCTTGCCCACCTCCTCGATGTCGAGGGTGCGGACGCACTTCTGCACGCTGGTGGCCCGCGGGTAGGGCGCGGGCTCGCGGCCGGTCAGGTACGGGATGAACGGCACCATGCCCGCCACGGTGAACAGCAGCGACGGGTCCGGGGACACCAGCGACGCGCTGGGGACGACGGTGTGGCCGCGCGCGGCGAAGTGCTCCAGGAAGCGGCGGCGGATCTCGGCGGTCTGCATCAGGTCTTCTCAGGTCGGCGGTCGGGGCCGGACCGGGGCGGCGTGCCCCGGCCCGGGAGGTCAGGAGGGGGCCATGTCACTCGGCGCTGTGCGCGCCGCGGCCGGGCAGCCGCACCTGGTCGCCGGTGGGCAGCGGGGAGTCCAGGCCCGTGCCGGCGCGCAGCTCCTGCTCGCGCTCGGCCATCGCGTCGCGGACGTCGGCGCCGAAGTCGCCGATCGCGTCGGCGAGGTCGCGCAGGCCGTCGGCGATCGAGGCGCCGATGCCCGCGGGGGTCATCTTCTCCGCGGCCCGGCCGAGCTTGCGGACGACGAGGGCGCCGATGGTGACGCCCATGGCCAGCCAGAACAGCCGGCGCATCAGGCGGCCCGCCGCGCGGACCGACGGGCGCGACGCGCCTCCTTGTCCCGGCGCGCGATCTCGGCGAGCGCCTCGCCCTCGCGCTTCTTGCGGGCGGCGCTGCGCACGCCGTAGGAGAACGCGGCGACCTTGATCAGCGGGCTGCCGAGCGTGGCGGCCACGACGCTGGTCAGCGCGGCGACGTTGCTCGACACGTTGGCGGCGTTGCCGGTGATGTCGTCGACCCGCTCGAGGTTGCTGTTCACGTGGGTGACCGTGGTGCTGGCCTGGGTCAGGATCGGCGCGCTCTGCTCGCGGACCTGCCGGATGGTCAGCGTGGTCTCGTCGAGCGTGCGGCCGAGCTTGAGCAGCGGGACGGCGACCAGCACCACCAGCAGCACCAGCGCCCCGGCTGCGACCAGCCCGGCGATCTCTCCTGCGGACACACGTGCTCCTGTTCTGAAGGTCTCGGCGAGGCTCCGCCCGGGAGTGGTCACAGTAGTCGCGGGGCCGGTCGACCGTTCCCGTCCCCGCCCGTCATCGGCAGTTCGGTCAGCGACCGCGCCGGATGATCGCCCGGAGCTTGGCCAGCCGCTCCCCCAGCCGGGCTTCCGCACCCCGGCCGGTGGGCCGGTAGTAGTCCTTGCCGACCAGCGCGTCCGGCGGGTACTGCTGCGGGACGACGCCGTCGGGGTGGCTGTGCGGGTAGACGTAGGTCTGGGCGTGCCCGAGCTTCTTCGCCCCGGCGTAGTGACCGTCGCGCAGCCCGGGTGGCACCGGCCCGGCCAGCCCCGCCCGGACGTCGCGCACCGACTCGCCGATCGCCTTGGTGACGGCGTCGGACTTCGGTGCGGTGGCCAGGTGGACGACGGCCTGCGCCAGCGGGAAGTGCCCCTCGGGCATGCCGATGAAGGCGACCGCGTCGGCGGCCGCGACCGCGGTGAGCAGCGCCGTCGGATCGGCCATCCCGATGTCCTCGCTGGCGGAGATCACCAGCCGCCGGGCGATGAAGCGCGGGTCCTCCCCGGCCTCGACCATGCGGGCCAGGTAGTGCATGGCGGCGTCGACGTCGCTGCCGCGGATGCTCTTGATCAAGGCACTGGCGACGTCGTAGTGCTGGTCGCCCTGCCGGTCGTAGCGCACCGCGGCCTGGGCGACGGCGGTCTCCAGCGTGGCCAGGTCGATCTCGGTGGCCCCCACCGCCTGCGCGGCGCCGGCGCCGGACTCCAGCGCGGTCAGCGCCTTGCGGCCGTCACCCCCGGCGATGCGCACCAGGTGCTCCTCGGCCTCGGCGCTGAGCGTCACCGCGCCGTCCAGCCCCCGGTCGCTGGTGAGCGCCCGGTGCAGCAGCGTGCGGACGTCGTCGTCGTCCAGCGGCTGGAGGGCCAGGACCAGGCTGCGCGACAGCAGCGGGCTGACCACGGAGAAGAACGGGTTCTCGGTGGTGGCCGCGATGAGGCTGACGATCCGGTCCTCGACCGCGGAGAGCAGGCTGTCCTGCTGGGTCTTGGAGAAGCGGTGCACCTCGTCGATGAACAGCACGGTGCGGCGCCCGGAGAAGGTCAGCTCGCGCTTGGCGCTCTGGATGACCGCGCGCACCTCCTTGACCCCGGAGTCCAGCGCGGAGAGCTGCACGAACTGCCGCTTGGTGGCCAGCGAGATGACGTGCGCCAGGGTGGTCTTGCCCGTGCCGGGCGGGCCGTAGAGCACCAGCGACATCGGCTCGTCGGACTCCACCAGCCGGCGCAGCGGGGCGCGTGCGCCGAGCAGGTGCTGCTGGCCGACCACCTCGTCGAGCGACCGTGGCCGCATGCGCACGGCCAGCGGGGCACCCGGGTCGACGGCGGGCGCACCCTGCTCGTCCGGAGCCGGGTCGAACAGCGATGTCACGGTTGCGACGCTACCCGCGGGGCACGACACCCCCCGTGCAGCAGCGACGCATCGGGACCCTGTCCGTCAGCGCCATCGGGCTGGGGGCGATGCCCCTGTCCACCAAGCGGCCCCGGCCCTCCCGCGAGGAGGCGGTCGGCGTCGTCCACGCCGCCCTGGACGCCGGGGTGACCCTGGTCGACACCGCCGACGCCTACTCCCGCGACGAGGCGGAGTTCGGGCACAACGAGTCGCTGGTGGCCGAGGCGCTGGCCTCCTACGGGCCCGGCGCCGCCGACGTGCTCGTGGCGACCAAGGGCGGGCACACCCGCTCGGGCACCGACTGGGGGCTGGACGGCTCCCCCGCCTACCTCCGCCGTGCCTGCGAGGACTCGCTGCGCCGGCTGGGCGTGGAGGCGATCGGGCTGTACCAGTACCACCGGCCCGACCCGTCGACGCCGTGGGAGGAGTCGATGGGCGCGCTGCGTGCCCTGGCCGACGACGGCCTGGTGCGGATGGTCGGCGTCTCCAACGCGGACATCGCGCAGATCGACGCGGCCCGGGCGATCGTCGGCGACGCCTTCGTGAGCGTGCAGAACCAGTTCTCCCCCGGCTGGCGGCACTCGGCCGGCGAGCTGGCGCACTGCGCCGCGCACGGGCTGGCGTTCCTCCCGTGGAGCCCGTTCGGCGGGGTCGGCGCGGCCGGCTCGCTGGACGCCGACGCCCCGGCCTTCGCCGAGCTGGCCACCGAGCTCGACGTCTCCGTGTACCGCGTCGCGCTGGCCTGGCACCTGGCGCAGGCCGACGTCGTCGTCCCGATCCCGGGCGCGTCCCGCGCGGCCTCCGTCCAGGACTCGGCGCAGGCCGCCGAGCTCGAGCTGACCCCGGAGCAGCTGGCCCGGCTGGGCTGAGCCCCGCGGCCGAAAGACCCTGGCACCGGCGTGCGGCGCCGACGCACAGTGGCGCGGTGGACCCGGCCGGGCGCGCACCCGCGCAGGACGAGGCCGACCGCCCTCCCGCTGCGGGCGGGCGGGCGACGGCGCCCGCGCGCCGTGCCCCGGGGTGGCTCCGGCCCGGCACCGTGGCCGTCGTCGCCGGGCTGCTCCTGCCCGCCGCGGGCATGGTCTTCCTGCTGAAGCCGGACTACGCCGCCGTCCACTGGACCAGCGCGCCGCTGCACTTCGTCTTCTTCCTCGTCGTCGGCTTCGTGGCGGCCAGCCTCTCGGTGGTGACCGGGGAGGCCGCCCGCGCCCGGGGTGACGCCCGCGTCCTGCTGCTCTCGCTGGCGTTCCTCACGGTCAGCGGGTTCATGGCCCTGCACGCGGCGGGCACCCAGCACGTGCTGACCCACGAGTCGCTGCCCGGCTACACGGTGGCGATCACCGTCGGGCTGCTCGTCGCCGCCCCGTTCGCCCTGGCGTCGGCCTACGTCGACATCCGCCCGTGGGCCGGGCCGGCGGTCATGCGCGCCCGGCCGTGGCTGCGCGCCGCCGTCGTCGGTGCGCTGGTGCTGTGGGGGATCTGGTCGCTGGGCAACTGGCCGCCGATCGACGTCATCACCGGCGAGGGCCCCAGCGGTGACGCGCTGGAGATCGCCGCCGGCACCGCCGCGCTCGCCTACGTGTGCGCCGCCGCGCGCCTGTGGTGGGTGCACCGCGAGCGGCTCGGGTTCCTCGTGGTCAGCGTCGTCGTCTGCTACGTGCTGCTGGCCGAGGCGCTCCTGGGCGTGGCCGCCGCCGGGGAGCGCAAGTTCCACCCCTCCTGGTGGGTGTGGCACGCGATCATCGTCGCCGGGTTCCTGCTGGTCTTCGCCGCCGCGCGGCGCGAGTGGCGGGAGGAGCGGTTCCGCCCGCTGTACCTGCCGGCCACCCGTGAGCAGCGGCAGGAGGTGTCGGTCCTCGTCGGCGACCTGGCCGGGTACACGACCTTCGGCCGAGGACCGCGACCCCGCCGAGGTCGCCGCGATGCTGCGCGCCTACTACGAGGTGGCGACGCCGCTGGTCTCCCGCCGGTTCGGCGGCGAGGTGGAGAAGTTCACCGGCGACGGCATCTTCGCCACCTTCAACCGCCGCGGCGACCAGCCCGATCACGCCCGCCGTGCGGTCGGCGCCGCGGCGGCGCTGCAGGACGAGGTGGCCGCCATCCGGCGCGACCACGACGACTGGCCGGAGCTCCGGGTCGGGGTCAACAGCGGCCCCGTCGTCGTCTCCGAGATGGGCGGCCGCGGCTACGTCGTCTACGCCGCCGTCGGCGACACGGTGAACGTCGCCGCCCGGTTGCAGGCGGCCGCGCCGGTGGGCGGCGTGCTGGTCGGCGAGCGGACCCGGGCCCTGCTGGGCGACGACGCCGCGCTCGCCCCGACCCCCGAGCTGCGGGTCAAGGGCAAGGCCGAGCCGGTCGAGGCCTACCTGCTGACCCTGCCCGTCCCGCGCCCCGCTCCCCGGTCGGGAGCGGGCGCACCCACCCGCCGGAGGCGCTGACCGCAGCGCGACCGGACGACGACGAGGAGCCCGGCATGACCCCCACCCCCGACCCCGTGGTGCGCGACGTCATGCGCTCGGCGATGACGACGGTGGAGCGCACGGCGCACGTCGCCGCGGCCGCGTACCTGATGAAGCGGTCGCACGACAACGTGCTCGTGGTGCTCACCGACGGCGCCTCCCGGGTGCCGGCCACCCTGGTCTGCGACGGCGACGTCACCCAGGCCGTCGCCGACGGGCGCGACCTCGAGCAGACCCGGCTGGTGGACCTGGAGCTGCCGGAGATGGTCGGGCTGGCCCCGGACACCCCCGTGCCCGAGGCGGCCGAGCGGATGCTGCGGGTCTCCGCCGCCTACGCCCCGGTCGTGGAGGACGGGGTGCTCGTCGGCCTGGTGGACCTCGCCGCGCTGTGCCGCGGGCTGCTCGCCGGGCGACGGCAGGACCGGCTGGCTGGAGGCGGTGCCCTAGGCCGGGCCGTCGTCGCCCCGGGGCAGCACGACGCGGGCGCGGGTGACGCCGTCGGCCGAGCCGAGCGTCAGCTCGCCGTGGTGCTGCTGGGCGACCACCGCCAGCGACGTCGTCAGGCCCAGGCCCGTGCCGATGCCGACGCCCTTGGTGGTGAAGAAGGCGTCGAAGACGCGGTCGGCGACCTCCGGCGGCACCGGCGGGCCGGTGTTCTCGACGTCGACGACGACCCGGTCGCCGGCGCTCGAGGTGCGGACGGTGATCGTGCCCTCCTTCCCCACCGCGGCGACCGCGTTGTCGAGCAGGTTGATCCAGACCAGGGCGAGGTCCGCCGGTCGCCCGCGGACCACGCGGGCGTCGGGGGCGAACTCGCGCACCACCTGCACCCCGGGCGGGAGCTTGTGCCGGAGCAGGACCAGCGCCTGGTCGAGGCCGGCGTGCAGGTCGACCTCGGTGAGCCCCTGGTCGGCGGAGTAGGCCAGGGGGCGGAACCCGGTGACGATGCGGGACAGGTGCTCGGCACCGGTCGCCAGCTCCTCCAGCAGGTCGTCGGCCTCGCGCAGGCGCAGGAACCGCCGCACCTCGGTGGCGCGCCGCTCCGCCGGGAGCGCCTGGAGCGCCGCCTCCAGAGCGGGCGCGGCGACGCCGGCCGCGGCCAGCTGCTGGGCCGCCGCCCGGCCCAGGCCCGGGGCCGCGCGCGCCAGCACGCCGGCCAGGGCGGTGGCGGCGTCGGCCCGGTCCAGGGCGTCCGCGGGCGGCGGCCCGGCCAGCCCGTGCAGCGGGCCGGGCGCGGCGTCCTCCGCGAGCAGCGCCCGGAGCCGGCCGGCGCTGCGCCGGACCGCCGCGGCCGGGTTGTTGATCTCGTGCAGCAGGCCGGCGGAGAGCGCGCCCAGCGCGGCCATCCGCTCGCGCTGCCGGAGCAGCGCCTCCTCCCGGGCCAGCCGGCGGGCGGTGGCCTGGAGCAGCGCCCGCGCGGAGTGCGGGTGGGCCAGCAGCCGGTCCAGGGCGTCGACGTCGATCCGCTGCACCCGGGCCGCGGTGCGCGCCCGCACCGTCGCCGACCGCGGCACCCGCTGCAGCACGCCCAGCTCGCCCAGCAGGTCGCCCCGGGTGCACAGGTTGAGCAGCACCGGCGGGCCGCCCCCGCCGTCCCGGGTGACCTCGACCTGCCCCTCGAGGACGACGATCATCGCGTCCGACGGCGCCCCCTCGGCCATGAGCACCGTGCCCGCGGGCACCTCCAGGGTGCGCCCGCCGGCCGCGAGCTCGGCGAGGTCGGCCTCCGGCAGCTGCGCGAAGATCGTGGAGCTGCGCAGCGCGGCGGCGACGTCGCCGGCCGGGGTGGTCACCGCCCCGCCAGCCGCTCGTGGGCGAAGCTCACCGCCATCGCGCCCTCGCCCACCGCCGAGGCGATCCGCTTCACCGAGCCGGCGCGCACGTCCCCCGCGGCGAACACCCGCGGCACCGAGGTCTCCAGCGGCAGCGGCCGGGACCGCCAGCGGCCAGTCCGGCGGCGGGGTGCCGAGGTCGGCGCCGGTGAGCACGAAGCCCCGGGCGTCCCGCCGCACCGCGCCGTCCAGCCAGCCGGTGCGCGGCGCCTGCCCGATGAAGACGAAGACGGCGTCCGCGGGCACCTCGTGCTCCTCGGTGCCGCTGCGCAGCCGGAGGGCCTCCAGCCGGTGCCCACCGACGGCTCCGGCGACCTCCGTCCGGGGCACGACCGTGATCCGGTCGGAGGCCTCGATCCGGTCGGTCAGGTAGCGCGACATGGTGGTCGCCAGGTCCGGGCCGCGGACCAGGATCGTCACCTCGGCGGCGAAGGCTGCGAGGAAGAGCGCGGCCTGACCGGCGGAGTTGCCGCCGCCCACCACGAACACCCGGCCGCCCTCGTGGTCGGCGGCCTCCGCGCGGCCGGCGCCGTAGTAGACGCCCCGGCCGGTCAGCTCGGCGGCGCCCGGGACGTCGAGGGTTCGGTAGCTCACGCCGGAGGCGACGACGAGGGCCGCGGCGCTCACCTCCCCGCCGTCGGCCAGGGTGACCACCGAGTACGGGTCGGCGCGCACCAGCCCGACCGCCTCCGTCGGCACCAGCATCTCCGCCCCGAAGCGGGTCGCCTGCTCGCGGGCGCGCAGGGTGAGGTCGGCGCCGGAGAGCCCGACCGGGAAGCCGAGGTAGTTCTCGATCCGGCTCGTGGTGCCCGCCTGCCCTCCCGGGGCGCTGCACTCCAGCAGCAGGGTGGTCAGCCCCTCGGAGGCGCCGTAGACGGCCGCGGCCAGCCCGGCCGGGCCGGCGCCGGCGATGACCAGGTCGTAGGCGTCCCGCTCGGCCCGCACGTGCAGCCCGATGCGGGCGGCGATGTCGTGCAGGTCGGGGCGGGTCAGCACCTCGCCGTCGTCGAGCACCAGGACGGGCAGCTCGCCGGCGCCGGTGCCGGCCAGGTCGAGCAGCTCGCGGGCCTGCGGGTCGGACTCGACGTCCAGCCAGCGGTAGGGCACCAGGTTGCGGGCGAGGAACTGGCGCAGCTCGTGCGAGTCGGGCGACCAGCGGTCGCCGATCAGCCGCAGGTTCGCCGTCGGCGCCGGCCGCCGCCAGGTCTCCAGCAGGTCGTCCAGCACCGGGTAGAGCCGGTCCTCCGGCGGGTCCCAGGGCTTGAGCAGGTAGTGCTCCACGCCGGCGTCGTTGATCGCCCGGATGGCGGCATCGGTGTCGGCGTAGGCGGTGAGCAGCACCCGCCGCGCGTCCGGGTACACCCGCCGGGACGCGGTGAGCAGGTCGGTGCCGGTCATCCCGGGCATCCGCTGGTCGACCAGCAGCAGGGCGACCGGCTCCTCGCGCAGCCGCAGCCGGCGCAGCAGGTCCAGCGCCTGCTCCCCGGAGCCCGCCGTCATCACCTGGTACCGCTCGGCGTACCGGTCGCGCAGGTCCCGCTCGACCGCGGCGAGGACCGGCGCGTCGTCGTCCACGGCCAGGAGCACCGGCAGGCCCATGCGCGGACGCTACGCCCGGGCTCCGGCACTGACCAGCGGCTCCGCCCTCGGGCCCGACCCCACTTCTCCCCGCCGTCCGCCTCCCCGCCGATCGCCCCCGGCCGACTGCTGAGTTGCTGCCGCCGACACGCACCGACGCGCCGCGGGCGACGACCGCACGTCCGCACTCGACGATCCACAGGCAGCCGCGTCGTCCACGGATCGCGCACGCCGGCCCCGCCCGGGGAATGCGCTGGCGACGCTGCGCTGATGGATCCCGTGGAGCTGCCCGTCGTCTACACGCGCGTGCAGGTGGCGACGGCCGGGATGACCCGGGCCCAGCTCCGGGACGACGGCGCGCGGGCCACCCGCGGGGCCTACGTCTCCAGAGCGGTCGCGTTCTCGCTCCCGAACGTCTGCGCGGCCGTGGCCGAGGTGCTGCCGCCCGGGGCAGCGTTCTCCCACGGGACGGCCGCCGGGCTCCTCGGCGCGCCCGTCCGGCACGCGTTCCCCCTGCACGTGAGCGTCCCGCCCGGTGTGGCCCGACCGCAGCGGCTGCGGATCCGGTCGCACGTCCGCCGGCTCGACGAGGACGACGTCGATCGGGCGTTCGGCCTGCCCGTGACCAGCGGCGCGCAGACCTGGCTGGACCTGGCACCCGTCCTGCCCCGTGGGGAGCTCGTCGCGGTCGGTGATGCGCTGTACCGAGGCGGACACCTCGACGCGGCCCGCGTGGACGCGCGGCTCCGGCGAGCCGGCGGGGTGCGCGGCGTCGTCGCCGCCCGGCACCTCGCGCCGCTGCTCACCCCGCTGGCGGCGTCCCGGCCGGAGAGCCTCGTCCGTTACGCGGTGGTCAGCGCGGGCCTCCCTGCGCCCGAGGTGCAGCACCCGATCGTCGACAGGTGGGGCCGGGAGGTGGCGCACGCCGACCTCGGATGGGCGCGGTGGAAGATCGCCCTGGAGTACGAGGGCCGTCAGCACGCCGAGCGCGAGCAGTTCGGCCGCGACGTCGACCGCTACTCGCTGATGGCCGCCGACGGCTGGCTCGTGCTCCGCTTCGCCGGCCGGCACCTGGGGCGGCTGGACGCCGTCGTGGAGCGCGCGGCTCGGGCGCTGCGCAGCCGCGGAGCCACCTGGTGAGGCCGACTGCTGAGTTGCGGTCGTCGACGCGCGCCGACACGCCGCCGCGAACGACCACAAGTCAGCACTCGGCGCTGGAGCGGGCCCTCGCGGACGGGGCGGGTCAGCGGGCGAGGACGTCGGTGAGCGCGGCGAGGACGAGGGCGACGCGGTCGGGGGCGGCGTTGGGGCCCATGAGACCGATCCGCCACACCGAGGCCGCATAGGGGCCCGCGCCGGCGCCGATCTCGAGGTCGTAGCGCTCGAGCAGCTCCTTCCGCACGGCCGCCGAGTCCACGCCGTCGGGCACCTTCACCGTGGTGAGCTCGGGCAGCCGGTGGCCCTCCGCGGCGAACAGCTCCAGGCCCAGCCCGGCCAGTCCCTCGTGCAGCAGGCGGCCGGCCTCGGCGTGGCGGGCGTGCACGGCGTGCAGCCCCTCCTCGAGGATCCGGCCGAGCCCCGCGTGCAGCGACACGACCATGCCGGTCGGCGCGGTGTGGTGGTACGTGCGCCCACCGCCGGCCGCCTCACCCGCGTAGCCGCCGAGCAGCCCGAGGTCGAGGTACCAGCTCTGCGGCTTCTCGATCCGCCGCTCCCACGCCCGGTCGGAGATGGTGAACGGCGCCAGGCCCGGGGGGACGCCGAGGCACTTCTGCGAACCCGAGTACGCGAGGTCGACCCCCCACTCGTCCAGCCGCACCGGCACCCCGCCCAGCGAGGTCACGCAGTCGGCCAGCAGCAGGGCGTCGCCCTTCCCGGCGGCCAGCGGTCGGAGGTCGGAGAGCACCCCGGTGGAGGTCTCCGCGTGCACCGCGGCGATCAGCTTCGGGGAGGGGTGCGCGGCCAGCACGCGCTCGGCGTCGACCGGCTGCCCCCACTCGTGCTCGACGGCGACCACCTCGGCGCCGCAGCGGGAGGCGACCTCCACCATGCGCTGCCCGAACAACCCGTTCACCGCGACGACGACGACGTCGCCCGGGCCCACCGTGTTGACGAACGCCGCCTCCATGCCCGCGGAGCCGGTCGCCGACAGCGGCAGCGTGCGCCGGTTCGCCGTCCCGAAGACCTGCCGCAGCCGGTCCGAGGTCTCGTCGAGCACCTGGAGGAACAGCGGGTCGAGGTGCCCCAGCAGCGGATACCCGAGCGCGGCCTGGGCCTCCGGGTAGGGGTTGGACGGGCCGGGTCCGAGCAGGGTGCGGGCGCGCAGGCTCATGACGGGTCGGCCTCCGCGGGCTCCTCGGGCTTGGCGTCGATGCCCGCCTCCGCGCGCTGGGCGTCGCTGATCGGCGTCGGCGCCCCGGTCAGCGGGTCGAAGCCGGCACCGGTCTTCGGGAAGGCGATCACCTCGCGGATCGAGTCGACCCCGGTGAGCAGCGCGGTGAGCCGGTCCCACCCGAGCGCGGCGCCGGCGTGCGGCGGCGGGCCGTAGGCGAACGCCTCGAGGAAGAACCCGAACCGCTCGCGGGCCTCCTCGCGGGACATGCCGAGGGTCTCGAACACCCGCTCCTGCAGGTCGGCGTCGTGGATGCGCACGGAGCCGCTCATGACCTCGTTGCCGTTGATCACCATGTCGTAGGCGTCGGACAGCGCCGCGCCCTTGTCCTCGGCGAACCGGTCCCGCCACTCCGGGGTGGGCGAGGTGAACGGGTGGTGCATGAAGGTCCAGTCGCCGTCCTCGGTCTCCTCGAACATCGGGAAGTCGACGACGAAGAGGAACGACCACGAGCCGGGCTCGATGAGCTCCAGCCGCTTGGCGATCTCGTTGCGCGCGGCGCCCAGCAGCTCCTGCGCGGTGCGGCGGGCGCCGGCGGCGAAGAAGACGCAGTCGCCCGGCTTCGCGCCGACGGCGGCGACCAGGCCCTCGCGCTCGCCGTCGGAGATGTTCTTGGCGACCGGCCCGCCGAGCGTGCCGTCCTCGGCGATGGTCACGTAGGCCAGCCCGCGGGCACCCCGCGACTTGGCCCAGTCCTGCCACGCGTCGAACGCCCGCCGCGGCTGCGACCCGCCGCCGGGCATGACGACCGCGCCGACGTAGGGCGCCTGGAAGACGCGGAACGGGGTGTCGGCGAAGTAGGAGGTCAGCTCGGTCAGCTCGACGCCGAAGCGCAGGTCGGGCTTGTCGGAGCCGAACCGGTCCATGGCCTCGCGGTAGGTCATCCGCGGGATCTCCGGGACGTCGTAGGACGCCAGCTCGCGCCACAGCGCCCGGACCACGTCCTCGGCCACGGCCAGCACGTCGTCGCGCTCGACGAAGCTCATCTCGAAGTCCAGCTGGGTGAACTCCGGCTGCCGGTCGGCGCGGAAGTCCTCGTCCCGGAAGCAGCGGGCGATCTGGTAGTAGCGCTCCAGCCCGCCGATCATCAGCAGCTGCTTGAACAGCTGGGGCGACTGCGGCAGCGCGTACCACTTGCCCTGCTGCAGCCGGACCGGGACGACGAAGTCGCGCGCGCCCTCGGGCGTCGAGCGGGTGAGCGACGGCGTCTCCACCTCGGCGAAGCCGTGCTCGTGCATGACGGCGCGGGCGACCCGGCTGACCTCCGAGCGCAGCCGCATCGCCTTCGCCGGGCCCTGCCGGCGCAGGTCGAGGTAGCGGTACTTGTAGCGGACGTCGTCCGACGCGGCCTGGTCGCTCTCGATCGGGAAGGGCAGCGGCGCCGACGACGACAGCACCTCGAGCGACGTCGTCGCCACCTCGATCTCGCCGGTGGGCAGCTCGGGGTTCTCGTTGCCCTCGGGACGGCGGCGCACCTCGCCGGTGACGAGCACGCAGTACTCGTTGCGCAGGTGGTGCGCCTCCTCCTCGCGGACGACGACCTGCACGTAGCCGGACGCGTCGCGCAGGTCGAGGAAGACCACGCCACCGTGGTCGCGGCGACGGGCGACCCAGCCGGCGAGGGTGACGGTGCTGCCGGCGTCGGCTGCCCGGAGGGCGCCGGCGTCGTGGGTGCGGAGCAAGGGGGTGCCTTTCGAGTGGGGGTGGTTACCAGCGGTCGTGGACGTGCGCGCGGATGCGCTCGTCGTACAGCCGCTCGAGGTCGGCGAGCTGGGTTGCGGTCAGGGGCGGCAGCGCGGCGGCGGCGACGTTGCCGCGCACCTGCGCGACGTTGCGCGCCCCGGGGATGACGGCGGTGACGCCGGGCTGGTCGATCACCCAGCGCAGCGCGAAGGCCGCGGTGTCGGTGTCGCCGGCGATGGCGGCGACCTCGCGGGCGGCGGCGACACCCACGTCGAAGGGCACGCCGGCGAAGGTCTCGCCGACGTCGAAGGCCTCGCCGTTGCGGTTGAAGCTGCGGTGGTCGTCGGCGGCGAACGTCGTCGACTCGTCGTACGTGCCGGTGAGCAGCCCGCTGGCCAGGGGCACGCGGGCCAGCACGCCGACGCCGGCACGACGGGCGGCGGGCAGCAGTTCCTCCAGCGGCTTGCGCCGGAAGACGTTGAGGATCACCTGGATCGTGGCCACGCCCGGGTGCTGCAGCGCGGTGAGCCCCTCGGCGACGGTCTCCACGCTCACCCCGTACGCGGCGATCGCGCCGTCCTCGACGAAGGAGTCCAGCGCGTCGTAGACCCGCTGGTCGGAGTAGACGGCCGGCGGCGGGCAGTGCAGCTGCACCAGGTCCAAGGTGTCGACGCCGAGGTTGCGGCGCGACCGGTCGATCCACGCGCGCAGGTTCTCCGGCGTGTACTGGGCCGCCTCGAACGGGTCGGCGCGGCGGCCGGCCTTGGTCGCGACGACCGGCCGGTCCGAGCGGGTCGCCAGCGCCTGCCGGATCCGCTCCTCGGAACGCCCGTCGCCGTACACGTCCGCGGTGTCCAGCAGCGTGACGCCGGAGTCGAGCGCGGCGTCCAGCACGGCGGCGGCGTCGTCCGCGGAGACGTCGCCCCAGTCGCCGCCCAGCTGCCAGGGTGCCCAGGCCGACGACGCCGACCTCGGCGCCGGTACGGCCCAGCGGCCGCTGCTCCATGCTCGTCATGCCCCCACCGTCGCACGCTGGAGCGCGTCGAACAGCTCGGCGACGGGGACGGCGGTCTGCTCCCCGGTGGCCATGTCCTTGAGCTGGCCGACGCCCTCGGCGAGGTCGCGCTCGCCGATGACGACGACGTGCGAGGCCCCCGAGCGGTCGGCGGCCTTCATCGCGCCCTTGAGCCCGCGGTCGCCGTAGACGGTGTCCGCCGCGACCCCGGCCTGCCGCAGCTGCCCGATCAGCCGGACCGCCAGGCGCTTGGCCTCGGCACCGAGCGGCACCACGAAGGCCTGCACGCCGGCGGTCGCTCCGATGTCGAGCCCCTCGGCCTGCACCGCGAGCAGGGTGCGGTCCACGCCGACGGCGTAGCCGATGCCCGAGAGGTCCGGGCCGCCGAGCGCGGCGGAGAGCCCGTCGTAGCGGCCACCGCCGCCGATCGCGGACTGCGCACCCAGCCCGTTGTGCACGAACTCGAACGTGGTCTTCGTGTAGTAGTCCAGCCCGCGCACCAGTCGCGGCGCCTCGGTCCAGCTGACGCCGAGGTCGGTCAGGTGCTGGCGGACGGCGTCGTAGTGCGCCTTCGTGGAGTCCGACAGGTGGTCGACCATCAGCGGGGCGTCGTCCAGCTGCGCCTGCACCTCGGGGCGCTTGTCGTCGAGCACCCGCAGCGGGTTGATCTCCGCGCGCCGGCGGGTCTCCTCGTCGAGGTCCAGCTTCGCGAGGAACTCGACGAGCAGCTCGCGGTACTGCGGGCGGCAGGTGGCGTCGCCCAGCGAGGTCAGCAGCAGCTCGAAGTCGGTGAGCCCCAGGTCGCGGAAACCCTGCACGCCCAGGGCCACGACCTCGGCGTCCAGCGCCGGGTCGTCGACGCCGAGCGCCTCGCAGTCGACCTGGGTGAAGTGCCGGTAGCGGCCGGCCTGCGGGCGCTCGTACCGGAACGCCGAGCCGACCGCCCACACCTTCACCGGCAGGGCGCCGGTGTGCAGCCGGTGCTCGATGAAGGCGCGCATGAGCCCGGCGGTCAGCTCCGGGCGCAGCGTCAGCGAGCGGCCGCCGCGGTCCTCGAAGGTGTACATCTCCTTCGTGACGACGTCGGTCGACTCGCCCACCCCGCGGGAGAAGACCGAGGTCTCCTCGAACACCGGCGTCTCGATGTACCCGTAGCCCGCCGCGCGCAGCGGCGCGGTGAGGGTGTCGCGGACGGCGAGGAAGCGCGCGGAGTCCGGCGGCAGCGTGTCGAAGGTGCCCTTCGGCGCGGTCAGGCCCGCCATCAGAGCCCCCGCCCCTTCGGCTCGGCGGCGGCCTCGGCCAGGTAGGGGTTGGTGGCCCGCTCGCGACCGATCGTCGTCGCCGGGCCGTGGCCGGGCAGCACGACCGTCGCGTCGTCCAGCGGCAGGACGACGTCGCGCAGCGAGGTGAGCATCGCGTCCCAGGAGCCGCCGGGCAGGTCGACCCGGCCCACCGATCCGGCGAACAGCACGTCACCGGCGAGCAGCCCCGGCGCCTCGCCCAGGTCGAGGGAGAACATGACCGAGCCCTGCGTGTGGCCCGGCGCGTGCCGGACGGTGAGGTCGACGCCGGCCAGCGACAGCACCGCGCCGTCGTCCAGGCGCTTCACGTCGCTCGGGTCGGGCAGCTTCAGCCCCCCGAGCAGCGGGGCGAGCTGCGGGCCGTGCCAGCGCATCGGGTCGGAGATCATGCCGAGGTCGGCCGGGTGCAGGTAGGCGGGGATGTCGTACCCGTCGCACACCGGCAGCACCGAGAAGGTGTGGTCGAGGTGGCCGTGGGTCAGGACGACGGCGACCGGCTTGAGCCCGTCGTCGGCCAGCATGCGGGCCAGCGGCTCGACGGCGTCCATGCCGGGGTCGACGACGACGCACTCCTGGCCGGGGCCGGACGCGACGGCGTAGCAGTTGGTCCCGAAGGCACCGGCGGGGAAGGAGCGGATGAGCACCCGTGCAGGTTACGCGGGCACCCCCGCTCGGGCGGCGTGCCAGGACAGCGGGCATCCAGGGACCCCGCAGGTCCCCCACCTAGACTCCGTCGCTGACCGCGTCGAGCGGCGCCCGTGGTCCGGGCCGCCGCCCCGCCGAGCAGCCGCCCGCCGAGGAGTTCCCCCGTGCCCACGAACAAGCAGCGCCGCGAGGCCGCCCAGCGCCACCTGCAGCGCCAGCTGGAGCGCCGCGCCGAGCTGGCCCAGAAGCGCCGCCGCAACCTGGGCATCGGCCTGGCCGCGCTCGCCGCCGTCGTGGTGGTCCTCGCCGCGCTGGTGATCAGCGGCGTCTTCTCCGGCGACGACGACGCCCCCGAGGCCGCCGCCGACGCGCCCACCTGCGACTACGTCGCCACCGACCCCTCGGTGAACCCGAACCTGACCCACGTCGGGCTGCCCGACGGCGACGTCCCGACCGAGGGCACCCAGGCGCTGACCATGGCGACCAGCGCCGGCGACATCGGCCTCACCCTCGACCGGGCCGGCGCGCCGTGCGCCGCCGCGGCGATCACCTACCTCGCCGAGCAGGGCTTCTTCGACGGCACCGGCTGCCACCGGCTGACCACCAGCCCGGGCCTGCAGGTGCTGCAGTGCGGCGACCCGAGCGAGACCGGTCGCGGCGGCGCGGCCTTCGACTACCCGACCGCGGCCACCGGCGACGAGACCTACCCGCGCGGCACCGTCGCCATGGCCAACTCCGGCCAGGGCTTCGACGGCAGCCAGTTCTTCCTCGTCTACGGCGACAGCCTCGAGGGCAACCCGAACTACACCGTCGTCGGCACCATCGACGAGGCCGGGCTGGGCGTGCTCGACGCCATCGCAGCCAAGGGCGTCGCCGACGGCGGCCAGGACGGCGCCCCCGCCGAGCCGGTCACCATCGAGTCGATGGCCCTCGCCGGCTGACCTCCCGGGGCGTCCTCCCCCACCGCAGCGCGTCCTCCCTCACCGTGCACCACGAGGGAGGACGCGCTGGGATCAGGTCACCTGATCCCAGCGTGGGGTGGCGTCGTCAGGCGGTGACGCGCTCCACGTCGAAGACGCCGTCGACGTTGCGCACCGCCTGCAGCACCGCCCCGAGGTGGGCGGGGTCGGCGAGCTCGAAGGTGAACCGGCTGATCGCGACGCGGTCGCGGCTGGTCTGCACCGACGCGGACAGGATGTTCACCCGCTCGTCGGCCAGCGTCTTGGTGACGTCGGAGAGCAGCCGGTGCCGGTCCAGCGCCTCCACCTGGATGGCGACGAGGAACACCGAGCCCGGCGCGCTGGCCCACTCGACCTCGACCAGCCGCTCGGGCTTGCGCTGCAGGTCGCCGGCGTTGGTGCAGTCGGTGCGGTGCACGCTGACGCCGCCGCCGCGGGTGACGAAGCCCAGGATCTCGTCGCCGGGCACCGGCGTGCAGCACTTGGCCAGCTTGGCCCACACGTCGGTCATACCGTGGACGACGACGCCCGGGTCGCCGGTGCCGGAGCGGCGCGGCGTGGGCCGGTTGGTGGGGATCGCGGTCTCGGCGATGTCCTCGACGGCGCCCTCGGTCCCGCCGAGCGCCGTCATCAGCTTCTCCACGACCGATGCCGCGGAGATCTGGTTCTCCCCCACCGCCGCGTAGAGCGCGGTGACATCGGCGTAGCGGAGGTCCTTGGCCAGCGTGCTCAGCGCCTCGCCGCCCAGCAGCCGCTGCAGCGGCAGGCCGGCCTTGCGCATGGCGCGGGTCAGCGCCTCCTTGCCGGCCTCGACCGCGTCCTCGCGGCGCTCCTTGGTGAACCACTGGCGGATCTTGGTGCGCGCCCGCGAGGAGCCGACGAAGGACAGCCAGTCCTGCGACGGGCCGGCGGTCGGCGACTTGGAGGTGAAGATCTCGACGACGTCGCCGTTGGAGAGCGTGCTGTCCAGCGACACCAGGGCACCGTTCACCCGGGCCCCGATGGTGCGGTGGCCGACCTCGGTGTGCACCGCGTAGGCGAAGTCCACCGGCGTCGACTCGCCGGGCAGGCTGACCACGTCGCCCTTGGGCGTGAAGACGAAGACCTCCTGCGGACCGAGGTCGTAGCGCAGCGTCTCGAGGAACTCGCCGGGCTCCTGCGCCTCGCGCTGCCAGTCCAGCAGCTGCCGCAGCCACAGCATGTCGTCGGGCGAGCCGACCTTCGGCGGGGCGCCGAACTCGCCGGCACTGGGCCGGCCGCCGGCCCGCGCGTTCTCCTTGTACTTCCAGTGCGCGGCGATGCCGTAGTCGGCGGTGCGGTGCATGTCGTGGGTGCGGATCTGCAGCTCGACCGGCTTGCCGTGCGGACCGATCACCGTCGTGTGCAGCGACTGGTACATGTTGAACTTCGGCATCGCCACGAAGTCCTTGAAGCGCCCCGGCAGCGGCTGCCAGTGGGCGTGCATGATGCCGAGCGCGGCGTAGCAGTCGCGCACCGAGTCGACCAGGATCCGGATGCCGACGAGGTCCCAGATGTCGGTGAAGTCCCGGCCGCGGACGATCATCTTCTGGTAGATCGAGTAGTAGTGCTTGGGCCGGCCGGTGACCACCGCCTCGATCTTGGCGGCCTTGAGCTGCTCCTGGACGGTCGTGGTGACCTCGGCCAGGTAGGTGTCCCGCGACGGCGCGCGCTCGGCCACCAGCCGCACGATCTCGTCGTACCGCTTGGGGTAGAGCGTCGCGAACGCGAGGTCCTCGAGCTCCCACTTGATCGTGTTCATGCCCAGCCGGTGCGCCAGCGGGGCGAGGATCTCCAGCGTCTCGCGCGCCTTCTTCTCCTGCTTCTCCGGCGGGAGGAAGCGCAGCGTGCGCATGTTGTGCAGCCGGTCGGCGAGCTTGATGACCAGCACCCGCGGGTCGCGGGCCATCGCGACGATCATCTTGCGGATCGTCTCGGCCTGGGCCGCGTCCCCCAGCTTCACCTTGTCGATCTTGGTGACGCCGTCGACGAGGTGCGCGACCTCCGGGGCCGAAGTCGGCGGTGATCGACTCCAGCGTGACGCCGGTGTCCTCGACGGTGTCGTGCAGCAGCGCCGCCACCAGCGTCGTGGTGTCCATGCCGAGGCCCGCGAGGATCGTCGCGACCGCCAGCGGGTGGGTGATGTAGGGGTCGCCGCTCTTGCGCTTCTGCGCCGCGTGCGCGGTCTCGGCGACGTCGTAGGCCCGCTGGAGCAGCACGAGGTCGGCCTTGGGATGGCTCTGCCGGTGCAGCGCGGCCAGCGGCTCGAGCACCGGGCGGACGACGGTGCTGCGCTGGCCGGCCACGATCCGGCGGGCCAGCCGGTCGCGGACCCGGCGGCGGGGCGCGCCCGAGTCCCCGTCCCCCGGCTCGGCGGCGACGTCGTCCGGGCGGCGGACGGCCGGGCGCTCGGGCAGCGGCGGCCGGTGCGCGGGGGCGCTCCCGGGCCCCGACGGCGGCGCCGCGTCGGTCGTGGCGCCGGGCCGCCCGGGGCGCGCAGGAGCGGCGTCGGCGGCTACGTCGGAGGCCACGGCGACTCCTGCTGGTTCGAGGAGAGGGAGACCCTCACCATGCTAGCCGTGCCGGGCGTGTCCCCGCCGCACCCCGGGGACCCGGATGACCCGGTCAGGTGGTCCAGAGGGCGTGCACCGCGTGCGGCGCGACGCGCTCCCGGCCGCCGAGCGCGGCCAGCTCCACGACGACGCCCACCGCCGTGACGACGCCGCCGAGCCGCTCGACCAGGGCGACCGCGGCACCGAGGGTGCCGCCGGTGGCCAGCACGTCGTCGACGACGAGCACCCGCTGGCCGGGCCGGATGGAGTCGGCGTGCAGCTCCAGCGTCGCGGTGCCGTACTCGAGCACGTAGTCGGCCGAGATCCGCTCGCGCGGCAGCTTGCCGGCCTTGCGCACCGGGACGACCCCGACACCGGCGGCGAGCGCGACCGCGGCGGCGAGCAGGAACCCGCGCGCCTCCACCCCGACGACGACGTCGAACGAGCGGCCGGGGGTGTCGGCACCCGGGCCGCCGGCCCCGGCCACCGCCGCGGCCCGCGGGTCGGTGGCGGCCGGTGCGGCCAGCCCCTCGACCACGCGGGCGAACGCCGGACCGTCGGCGAAGACCGGGGTGAGGTCCCGGAAGAGCACCCCGGGTTCGGGGTGGTCGGGGATGTCGACGGTCAGCGAGGCGATCAGCTCGTCCAGCGGCTGCTGCGTCCCGACCTGCTCGGGGGCGGCGCTCACCGGCGCTTCTTGCCCGACGGGCGGCGGGCCGGGGCGCCGGGCCGCTGCGGCCGGGCACCGGGGCGCGGCGCGGTCGTGCCGCCGTCCACGTCCCGGCGCACCGACGCGGGCGACTCGACGACGACGTCGGCCTGCACCTCGGTGGGCAGCTCCGCGACCGCGGTGCTCCCGCCCGCGGGACGACGGCCGCGCCGCGCGCTGGCGACGGGGCCCGCGGGCACGCCGGACCCTCCCTGCCGGGCGGCCGACGAGCGGCGGGCGAGGACGCGCCGGCGCAGCGCCTGCACCTCCGGCTCGCGCTCCTTCAGGTCGGCGACGATCGGCGTGGCCAGGACGATCGAGGAGTACGTGCCCGCGGCCAGCCCGACGAAGAGCACGAGGGCGAGGTCCTTGAGCGTGCCCACACCGAGCAGCCCGGCGCCGACGAACAGCAGCCCGGCGACCGGCAGCAGCGCGATGACCGAGGTGTTGATCGAGCGCATGAGCGTCTGGTTGACCGCCAGGTTGGCCGCCTCGCTCCAGGTCATGCGGGCGGACTTGTCGAGGTCCTTGACGTTCTCGTCGACCTTGTCGAACACGACGACGGTGTCGTACAGCGAGAACCCGAGGATGGTCAGGAAGCCGATGACCGTCGACGGGGTGACCTCGAAGCCGATCAGCGCGTAGACGCCCGCGGTGACGACGATGTCGTGCAGCAGGGCGGCCATGGCACCGATCGCCATCTTGAGCTGGAACCGCAGCGCCAGGAACGCCACGACCGCCACCAGGAAGACCACCAGCGCGACCAGGGCCTGGTCGGTGATGTCCCGGCCCCAGTCGGCGCTCACCGACTCCGGGCTGACCTGGCCGGGCTCGACCCCGGCGGCGTCCGCGACGGCCGCCACCACCGCGCGTTCCGCGTCGCCCTCGAGGGCTCCGGTGCGCAGCAGCAGGGTGTCGCCGCCGACGACCTGCGCGGAGGCGACCTCCGCGCCGGCCTCCTCCGCGGCCTCGCGGACCTGCGCGAGCTGCGCGGACTCGCCGGGCAGGCGGAAGCTGTTGCCGCCGGCGAAGTCGATGCCGAAGTTGAAGCCCCGGAAGACCATCGCGGCCAGGCAGAGCAGCACCACGACGGCGGTGACCTTGTAGACCAGCCGGCTCTTGCCGACGACGTCCAGCCCGGCCTCGCCGTTGTAGAGCCGGTGCGCCAGCGAGGCGCGCGGCTCGTGCGTCCGGTCACCGGCCCCCTCGCGGGGCAGCCCGGCCTCGGCCAGGTCGTCGTCGCCCAGCGCGGCGGCCGCCTCGTCGGCGGCGTGGCTGGCGTCCTGCGCCTCGTCGGCGTCGGTGCCCACCCGGACGACCTCGTCGGGCTCCGTGGTCCCGGTCCCGTCGTTCCGCTCGTCGCGGGTCATGCCTGGCTCCTGTTCTCGGCGGTCGGGCCGGCGGTGGCGCCGACCAGCTCGCGGTCCGCCTGCCGCTGCGTGGACCACCCGGCGCGGTCGACCGACCCCAGCCCCGAGATCCGGCTGCTGCCGAACCACTTGTACCGGGAGAGGACCGACATGAGCGGGTGGGTGAAGAGGAAGACCACGACCAGGTCGAGGACCGTGGACATGCCGAGGGTGAACGCGAAGCCCTTCACGTCGCCGATGGCGAGCCAGTAGAGGATCGCCGCGGCCAGGAAGCTGACCGCGTCGGCCGAGAGGATGGTGCGCCGCGCCCGGACCCAGGCGCGCGGCACCGCCGAGCGGAGGCTGCGGCCCTCGCGGATCTCGTCCTTGAGCCGTTCGAAGTACACGACGAACGAGTCCGCGGTGATGCCGAGCGACACGATGAACCCGGCGATGCCCGCGAGGCTCAGGGTGAACCCGATCTCCCGGCCGAGCACCACCAGCACGCCGTAGACCACCACGCCGGAGAGCACGAGGCTGGCGATCATCACCAGGCCGAGGGCGCGGTAGTAGAGCAGGGAGTACAGGAACACCAGGCCGACGCCGATCGCACCGGCGATGAGTCCCGCCTGCAGCTGCTCCTCGCCGAGCTCGGTGGAGATCGACTGGGCGGTGGCCTGGCTGAAGCTCAGCGGCAGCGCGCCGTACTTGAGCTGGTTGGCCAGCTCCGTGGCCGACTCCTGGTCGAAGCTGCCGGTGATCTCGGTGCCGCCACCGACGATGGCCGAGTTGATCGTCGGCGCCGAGATGACCCGGCCGTCGAGGGTGATCGCCACGGAGTTGCCGACGTTGGCCGAGGTGTACGCGCCCCAGGCGGAGCTGCCCCGGGAGTCGAAGTCCAGGTTGACGACCCACTCGCCGGTCCCGGCGCGGGTGCCGGCGGCGGCGTCGGTGACCGACGTGCCCTCGACCACGGCCGGGCCGAGCAGGTACTTGAACTCGCCGTCCTCGCTGCACGCGGCGACGTGGTCGTCGGGCCGGGCGACGTCGCTGGTGGCGGCACCCCCGCAGGTGAGCGCGTCGAAGGCGGCCTGGGCCTCCTCCTGCGTCACGGCGGGTGCGTCCGGCGCCCGGGTGGGCGCAGCGGTGTCCGCGCCGCCGGTCGGCTCGGCGGCCCCGCTCGGTGCGGCCGGGTCGGTCGGCTCGGCGGCCTCGCTCGGCGCGGCCGGATCGGTCGGCTCGGCGCCGTCCGTGGGCTCGGCGCCGTCCGTGGGCTCGGCACCCTCGGTGGGTGCGGCCGGGTCGGTGGCCTCGGCGCCGTCGCTGGGCGCGGCGTCCTCGGCCGGCGCCTGGTCGGCCGGGGCGACGTTCAGCACCGGGCGGAACCGCAGCTGGGCGGTCTCGCCGAGCTCGCGGGCCTGGTCGCCGTCGTCCCCGGGGACGGAGATGACGATGTTCGAGTCGCCCTCGGTGACCACCTCGGCCTCGGCGACACCGAGGCCGTTCACCCGCTGCTCGATGATCCGGCGGGCGAGCTCGAGGTCCTCCCGGTCGGGCGCCCCGCCGTCCGGCGTGCGGGCCGTCAGCGTGACGGTCGTGCCGCCGCGCAGGTCCAGGCCCAGCTGCGGCGTCCGGGTGGAGCCGGTGAAGAAGACCAGGCCGTAGAGCACGGCGAGGACGAGGACGAACGCCCCGAAGTACCGGCTGGCCGGCAACGAGCGGTTGGCCACGGGATCTCCTGCGATCAGAAGCTGTCGTCGGCCGGGCGTCCCCCGGCCGTACCGGGCGCGTCATCGCCCGGGGTGCCGGTGACCGGCTCGCGGATCTCCAGGACCGCCTGGCGGGCGAAGGTGACGACGACGCCGGGAGCGAGCTCCAGGTCCACCGTCGTCTCGCCGAGACCGACGACCGTGGCGTGCATGCCGCTGGTGGTCATCACCGGCGAGCCGATGGTCAGCGACTCCTGCAGCGCCTGGGCCCGGGCCTGCATCGCCTTGCGCTGGCGTGCGGGGAGCACGAACAGCAGCACGGCCAGCAGGACCAGCATGATCAGAGGGAAGAGCTCCACGACAGGTGTGCCTCTCTACCGCGCGTCCAGCTCCGCGGTCGGTGCGGCCCGGGGGCCGCTCGGGTTCGTCGGTTGCCTGCGCGCACCCGGTGCGCGGCACGCGGCGACCCGGTGGGGCGCGCACGGCCGCGGCCTCTCTTCTTGCGCGCCAGCGCCCCGGAGTCTAGGCGTCGAAGAGCGGCTCTGACGACGAGCCTGCGCCCTGTGGGTCTGCTGTGACCCGGCCGAGCGGAATCCCGGCCCGGGGCACCTCCAGCCCCAGGTGCCGCCAGGCCGCCTCGGTCGCGACCCGCCCGCGGGAGGTGCGGGCCAGCAGACCGGCGCGCACCAGGAAGGGCTCGCACACCTCCTCGACGGTGTGCGGCTCCTCCCCCACGGCGACGGCGAGGGTGGCGACGCCGACCGGGCCGCCACCGAACTTCGTCACCAGCGCCGAGAGGACCTCGCGGTCGAGCCGGTCCAGGCCCAGGTGGTCCACGTCGTAGAGCGCGAGCGCGGCCTCGGCGACGGCGCGGGTGACCCGGCCGTCGGCCTCCACCTCCGCGTAGTCGCGGACGCGGCGCAGCAGCCGGTTGGCGATCCGCGGTGTCCCGCGGGAGCGGCCGGCGATCTCCGCCGAGCCCTCGTCGGTGAGCTCGACGCCGAGCAGCTCGGCGCTGCGGGCGAGCACCTGCTGCAGCTCTGCGGGCTCGTAGAACTCCATCTGGCCGACGAAGCCGAAGCGGTCGCGCAGCGGGCCGGTGAGCAGGCCGGCGCGGGTGGTGGCGCCGACCAGGGTGAACGGGTTGATCTCCAGCGGGATCGCCGTCGCCCCCGGCCCCTTGCCGACGACGACGTCGACCCGGAAGTCCTCCATCGCCATGTACAGCAGCTCTTCGGCCGGCCGGGCGATGCGGTGGATCTCGTCGATGAACAGCACGTCGCCGGGCGCCAGGTTCGACAGCATCGCGGCGAGGTCGCCCGAGCGCTCGATCGCCGGGCCGCTGGTGATCTTCACCGCCGTCCCGAGCTCCGAGCCGATGATCAGCGCGAGGCTGGTCTTGCCCAGCCCGGGCGGGCCGGACAGCAGCACGTGGTCCGGCGGGCGGCCGCGCCGCTTGGCGCCCTCGAGGACCAGCGCCAGCTGCCGGGCGACCTTGGGCTGGCCGATGAAGTCGTGCAGCGAGTGCGGGCGCAGCGCCGACTCGACCACGCGCTCCTCGTCGCCGGCCTGCGGCGACACCGCCCACTCCTGACCGAGGTCGGCGGCGACCTCACCGGTCAGCGACCGGTCGAAGGGGGCGCTCACGAGCGGCCCAGCAGCTGGAGCGCCCGGCGCAGGAGGACCGCGACCTCGACGCCGCCGGTCTCCACGATCTGCGCGTCGGCGACCGGCGCGAGCTCGACGACCGCCGTCTCGGCCTCCTTGCCCGACCAGCCGAGGCCGACGAGCGCGGAGGTGAGCTGGTCGCGCCACGGTGCCACCGGGGTGACCGCCGGCAGGCCGGTGGACGGGCCGTCCAGCGAGGTGTCGGTGGTGACCGAGCCGAGCCGGTCGCGCAGCTCCAGGATCAGCCGCTCGGCGCCCTTCTTGCCGATGCCGGGGACCTGCATGAGCGCCTTGACGTCGGCCATCGACACCGCGCGGCGCACCTCGCGGGGCGGGTGGATGGCCAGCACGGCCTGGGCGAGCCGCGGGCCGACCCCGTTGGCGGTCTGCAGCAGCTCGAACAGCGAGCGCTCGTCGTCGTCGGCGAAGCCGTAGAGGGTCAGCGAGTCCTCGCGCACGACCAGGCTGGTGGACAGCCGCGCGGCCTCGCCGACCTGCAGCCGCGCGATGGTGCCGGGCGTGCACTGCACCGCCAGGCCGATGCCGCCGACCTCGACGACCGCGCCGTCCGGGGAGACCGCGGCCACCCGGCCGTTCACCGAGGCGATCATCGGGCCGCCACCCCCTGCCAGCGCGGCAGCGTGCGCTGCACGACGGGCGCGCCGATGCCGCCGGCGATCGCCGCCGAGCGGAGCCGCTGCTGGGCCGGGCCGCGCCAGACGTGGCACACGGCCAGCGCCAGCGCGTCGGCGGCGTCGGCCGGCTTCGGCGCCTCGGCCAGGCCGAGCACGCGGGTGACCATGAGGGTGACCTGCTCCTTGTCCGCGCGGCCGTTGCCGGAGATCGCCGCCTTGACCTCGCTGGGGGTGTGCCAGGCGACCGGCCGGTCGGCCTGCGCCGCGGCCAGCGCGGCCACGCCCGCGGCCTGCGCGGTGCCGGTGGCCGTGCCCTTGTTGTTCTGGGTGAAGACCCGCTCGATGGCCACGACGTCGGGCCGGTGCGCGCGCAGCAGCGCGGTGACCGCGGTGTGCAGCTCCAGCAGCCGCAGCTCCAGGTCCAGCTCGGCCAGGGTGCGGATCACGCCCACGCCGACCGCCGCCGGCCGGGCGCCGGGGCGGCCGTCCACGACCCCCCAGCCGCACCGGGTCAGCCCCGGATCGATGCCGAGCACCCGCATGGAAGAGCCTCCCGCCGACCGAACGCCTGTTCGACCCACGCTAACCGCAACTCTGCGGCGCGCGCCCGCAACACGCGGAGCGGACCGGCCTCCGCCGGGGCGCCCCGCCCTCGGGCGGGGCGGCCGTCAGGCGTCGATCTTCTCCATGACCTCGTCGGAGACGTCGTAGTTCGCGTAGACGTTCTGCACGTCGTCGAGGTCCTCGAGGGCGTCGATGAGGCGGAACACCTTGCCGGCGCCGTCCTCGTCCAGCTCGACCTGCACGCTGGGCAGGAAGCCCATGTCGGCGGAGTCGTAGTCGATCCCGGCGTCCTGGAGGGCGGTGCGCACGGCGACCATGTCCCCGGGCTCGCTGACCACCTCGAGGGTGTCGCCGAGGTCGCGGACCTCCTCGGCACCGGCGTCGAGGACGGCCATGAGCACGGTGTCCTCGTCGACGCCGTCGGACTTCGGCACCACCACGACGCCCTTGCGGGAGAACAGGTAGGAAACCGACCCGGGATCGGCCATGTTCCCGCCGTTGCGGGTCATGGCGGTGCGGACCTCCATGGCCGAGCGGTTCTTGTTGTCCGTCAGGCACTCGATGAGGACGGCGACGCCGCCGGGGCCATAGCCCTCGTAGGTGATGCCCTGGTAGTCGACGCCACCGGCCTCGGCACCGGAACCGCGCTTGACCGCCCGGTCGATGTTGTCGTTGGGCACCGAGCTCTTCTTCGCCTTCTGGACGGCGTCGTAGAGCGTCGGGTTGCCCGAGAGGTCACCGCCACCGGTGCGGGCCGCGACCTCGATGTTCTTGATCAGCTTGGCGAAGAGCTTGCCGCGCTTGGCATCGATGCCGGCCTTCTTGTGCTTGGTCGTCGCCCACTTGGAATGGCCGCTCATCAGTCCTCCTCGTTCCCGGCGCCCGCGCCGGCCCTCGCGGCCAGGTGACGCCGCACGATCTCGACGAACAGCGCGTGCACCCGGCGGTCCCCGGTCAGCTCGGGGTGGAAGCTCGTGGCCACCAGGTTCCCCTGGCGGACCGCGACGATCCTACCGTCGGCCTCCCCGCCGACGACGCGGCCGAGGACGGCGACGCCGTCGCCCGCCTCCTCCACCCACGGCGCCCGGATGAAGACCGCGTGCAGCGAGCCGCCGCCGAGGCCCTCGACGTCCATCTCGGACTCGAAGCTGTCGGCCTGCCGGCCGAAGGCGTTCCGGCGGACGGTGACGTCGAGCCCGCCGATCGTCTCCTGGTCCGGGGGCGCGTCGAGCAGCCGGTCGGCGAGCAGGATCATCCCGGCGCAGCTGCCGTAGACCGGCAGCCCGTCCCGGACCGCGGCGCGCAGCGGGTCGAGCAGCCCGCAACCGGCGGGCCAGCTTGGCGATCGTCGTCGACTCCCCGCCCGGCAGCACCAGGCCGTCGACGGCGGCCAGCTCCTCGGGCCGCCGCACCGGCACCGCCTCGGCGTCCTGGTCGCGCAGCGCGGCCAGGTGCTCGCGGACGTCGCCCTGCAGCGCCAGCACCCCGATGAGCGGCCGGCTCACGACGCGACCGCCGGCCGCGCGTTGCCCAGCCGGATCCCGCTGAACCCCAGCGTGGACCCGACGACGTCCCGCCAGAAGGCCCCCAGCTCGGGGAGCGCCCGCAGCTGGATCCGCGCCTGCTCGTGCAGGGCCAGCAGGTCACCGACCGGTTCCGGGGCCGCCAGCGGCTCGACGGCCCACACCAGCGGGCGCGGGTCCGCCGAGGTGCGGGCACGGTGCGGCACGAACCGGCGGATCGTCGGGTCCTCGGAGAAGTGCAGCACCGCCGGGGCGGTCGGGGTCACCAGCCGCGCGAGGCGAAGCGCTGGTCGGCGGGGAAGCGTCGAGACGTTGAGCCCGACCATCGCCTCGCCCAGCCCGCGGGAGACCTTGGCGATGACGTCGGGGTCGTCGTGGAAGGTCGTGGCCTGGACGATGGCGGCGGCGCGCTGCGCGGGGTCGCCGGACTTGAAGATGCCCGAGCCCACGAAGACGCCCTCGGCGCCGAGCTGCATCATCATCGCCGCGTCGGCGGGGGTGGCGATGCCGCCGGCGGTGAAGAGCACGACCGGCAGCTTGCCCTCCCGCGCGACCTGGGTCACGAGCTCCACGGGGGCGCGCAGCTCCTTGGCCGCGACGAACAGCTCGGTCTCGTCCAGGGTGCCCAGCGCCTTGATGCCGGCGCGGATCGAGCGCATGTGCCGGGTGGCCTCGACGACGTTGCCGGTGCCGGCCTCGCCCTTGGAGCGGATCATCGCCGCGCCCTCGGAGATCCGGCGCAGCGCCTCGCCCAGGTCGGTGGCGCCGCAGACGAACGGCACGGTGAACGCGCTCTTGGCGATGTGGTGCGCCTCGTCGGCGGGGGTCAGCACCTCGGACTCGTCGATGTAGTCGACGCCGAGCGCCTGGAGCACCTGCGCCTCGACGAAGTGGCCGATCCGGGCCTTGGCCATGACCGGGATCGAGACCGCGCCGATGATCCCCTCGATCATGTCGGGGTCGCTCATCCGGGAGATCCCGCCCTCGGCGCGGATGTCGGCGGGGACCCGCTCGAGCGCCATGACGGCGACCGCGCCGGCGTCCTCGGCGATCTTCGCCTGCTCGGGGGTGACGACGTCCATGATGACGCCGCCCTTGAGCTGCTCGGCCATGCCGCGCTTGACGCGGTCGGTACCGGTGGAGGGGGTCTGCGCAGTCATCGGGGGCGCCTCGGGGTGCAGAGGGACGGTCGGAGGCCCGTGATCCTACGGACGCTCGGCGGCCGCGTGTCCCGCACCGCTGCCGGTGAGCACCTCGAGCCGGTCGTCGATGTCGAAGAAGCGGGGCAGCGGGGACCCGGCGTGCAGCCGGAGCACCCGCGGCAGCCGGCGGCTGCGCAGCGCCTGGGTGTCGCGCACCGCGTCGTTGTAGAAGCGCCGGGCCAGCGCCACGCGGGTGCTGGTGCCGGCCAGGTCGGCCTGCAGCGGCGCGGGCACGCCGGGCAGCTCGGGCGGGAGCTCGCGCAGCTCGCGGCCCAGCGCGTTCTCGGCCGCCTCCCGGTCCCCGGGCCCGGACGAGCGGGCGTCGGCGGCGGCCCCCGCGAGGGCGCGCGCCCGCTCCGGGCCCAGCGCCGCCGCGTGCTCCCGGGCCAGCTCCTCCGCCAGCCCGGCGCGCCGCCGCAGCTGGACCTCGAGCGTCGCCCGGGCGCGGGCCACCCGCGCCTCGAGCCGCGTGAGCCGGACCAGCGTCCACGCCGTCCAGAGCAGCAGGAGGACGGCGACGACCGCGAGGACCGCCCACACCCACGCCTGCGCACCCATGAGGGCGAAGGCTAGCTGTACTGACCGGGCAGGTTGGTCAAGCGGCTGATGGGTGGGTGGCCGCCGATGCCGGTGTGGGGCCGATGGTGGTTGTAGCCGTGTAGCCAAGCAGGAAAGGCGGCGCGGCGGTCGGCTTCGCTGGTGAAGAGCTGAGCGAAGGCCCATTCGCTGGTCATGGTGCGGTTGAAGCGTTCGACCTTTCCGTTGGTCTGCGGGCGGTAGGGCCGGGTCCGTTTTGGGGTGATGTTGAGCTGGGCGCAGGCGGCCGCCCAGTCGCGGCTGCGGTAGCAGCCTCCGTTGTCGGTGAGCACCCTGCGGGCGGTCACGCCCCGGTCGGCGAACCAGTTCACCGCGCGGCGCAGCACCGCGGTGGCGGTGGCCCCGAGTTCGTCGTTGTGGATCTCGGCGTAGGCCAGCCGGGTGTGGTCGTCGAGCACGACGTGGATGAAGCCGTGGCGCATCAGCGGCTGCCCGTGGCGGCTGCGGGCGCGGCCGCCATCGGCGGTGCGGTTGGCCTTGCCTTGTTCGCGGCCGAGGAAGCCGCCAGCCGCCGCCGGCGGGGGGTTGCCCCGCTTCTTCACGTCGGCGTGCAGTAGATCGCCGGGAGCGGCGTGCTCGTAGCGCACCACCTGGTGCTCGCGACGCTCGATACGAGACAGCCGACTGAGGCCGCAGCGGCGCAGCACCGCCCCGGTGGTCGAGGCCGCCACGCCGGTTTCCGCGGCGATCCGGACCGCGCCCCACCGCTTGCGCAGCCGCAGCGACACGATCCGCTTCGTCGTCTCCGGGGCGGTCTTGGTGGGGCTGGTGCGCGGACGGCTGGAGCGATCGACCATGCCGGCGGCACCCAGCGTTCGATACCGCTCGGCCCACCGATCCGCGGTCGTCCACGCCACTCCGAACAACTCCGCGGCCCGAACCTTGGGCCAGTTGTCCTCGACGATCAGCTGGGCCATCCGCAGACGCTGGCGCGGGGTCAAGGCGGCATTAGCGTGGAGCACGAGGACCTCCGGTGACTCGTGGAATGGGTGCCTTCAGCAGCTCCACTCCACGCCCGGAGGTCCTCCCCGAACAAGACCTCTACTCAGATCCCGTCGTCACAGCTCCTCGACCAACGTCTCTGGTCAGTACAGCTAGCGGGCGCTCCCCCGCCAGCGGGAGCTCCGCGGCGCGCCGCCGGACGGGGGCACCTCGGGCACCTCGCCGTCCTCCGCCGCGGTGACGCCGGCGCCCCCGGGCGGGACGACGGTCTCGTAGACGGCGAGGATCCGCCGGGCCAGGACCGGCCAGTCGTAGGTCCGCGCCACCTCGGCCCCGCGGGCGGAGAACCGCGCCCGCCGCTCCGGGTCGGCGAGCAGGTCGGCCAGGGTGCGGCCCAGCGCCGCGGCGTCCCCGCGCGGCACCAGCACGCCGGCGCTGCCCCCGTCGAGCACCCGCGCGAACGCGTCCAGGTCGCTGGCGACGATCGGGGCGCCCGCGGCCATCGCCTCGATGAGGACGACCCCGAAGGACTCCCCCAGCAGGTTCGGCGCGCAGTAGACGTCGACCGAGCGCAGGAACGCGGCCTTGTCGGGCTCGGAGACCTCGCCGAGGAGCTGCACGTGCGGGCGCAGCTCCTCCCCGACCAGCCGGTGCAGCTGGTCGGCGTCGCCCCGCCCGGCGACGAGCAGCCGGGCCTGCGGGTGCCGGCGGACGACGGTGCGCATCGCCTCCAGCAGCGTGGGCAGCCCCTTGCGCGGCTCGTCGAAGCGGCCGAGGAAGCCGATCGTGGGGCCCGGGCCGGACGCCGCGGGCAGCGACGGCCCCTCGGCGAAGGCGTCGACGTGCACCCCGTTGGGGATGATGACGGCGTCCCCGCCGAGGTGCTCGACCTGCACGCGGCGGGCGAAGTCGGAGACCGCGATGCGCCCGCTGATCCGCTCGAGCCAGGGGCGGACCACCGGCCCCCAGGCCGCCAGCCACTTCGACCGGGTCGTGGCCGCGTGGAAGGTCGCCACGATCGGCCCGTCGGCGATGATGCAGACCAGCAGCGAGGCCGACAGGCGGCGCCGGCTCGTGCACGTGGACGACGTCGAACCGCCCCTCGCGCAGCCAGCGCCGCACGCGCGCCGCCGACACCGGCCCGAACTGCAGGCTGGCCATCGAGCCGTTGTACGGCACCGGGACGGCCCGCCCGGCGAAGGTGATCCACGGGTCGGTGAGCGACTCCTCGTGCTCGGCCGGGGTCAGCACCTCGACGTGGTGGCCCATCCCGCGCAGCGTGTCGGCCAGGTCGCGCACGTGGTACTGCACGCCCCCGGGGACGTCCCACTGGTAGGGGCAGACCAGTCCGATCCGCATCAGCCCTCCTCCCCCGCGGGGACCGCCCGTCGCGGCGGGTCGGGCGGGACGTCGGCCCAGATCCGACCCAGCATGTGCCAGTCCTCGGGGTGCCGGCCCAGGCCCTCGGTGAAGACGTCGGCGACGGCCTGCATCGCGTCGGTGACCCGGGTGGCGAGGCGCCCCTCCCCCGTCACCGGCACCTCGGGGTGCACCTGGACGTGCCAGCCCGCGCCGTCGAAGCGCGGCACGGCCGGCAACAGCGCGGCCCCCGTGCGGGCGGCCAGCAGCGCGGCCCCGCTGGGCAGCAGGGCCGGGCGGCCGAAGAACTCGACGCTCACGCCACCGGTGCCGAAGTTGCGGTCGACCAGCAGGCAGCTGACCCCGCCCTCGGCGAGCCACTGGCGGAGCACCTCCGAGCCCGGCCGGGGCCCGCCGGTGAGCGGGGTGACCTTCATGCCCAGGCCCTCGCGGTACTCCAGGAAGCGGCGGTACAGCGACTCCGGCTTGAGCCGCTCGGCGATGGTGAGGAACGGGGTGCCCAGGCGGTCGGCCAGCCAGGCGCCGGCGGCGTCCCAGTTGCCGCTGTGCGGGAGCGCGAGGACCACCCCGCGGCCCTCGGCCCGCGCGCGCTCCACGTGCTCGAAACCGGGCACCCGGGTGTCCCGGCGGATGCGGTCGATGCCCAGCGTGGGCAGCCGGAACGCCTCCTGCCAGTAGCGCGCGTAGGAGGCCATCGCCCGGCGGTGCAGCTCGTCGAGCTCGGCCTCGGACAGCGTGCCGCCCGTGGCCACCCGCAGGTTGGCCCGCAGCTGGCGCACCCCGGCGCCGTCCCGGCCGGCCGCCCAGCGCCCGCCGGCCTCGAACCCGGACCGCGCCAGCGGCTCGGGCAGCATGCGGACCGCCCGCCAGCCGGCCGCGTACCCCGCGTCGGTCAGCCGGCCGGTGATCCGGCTGCGCAGCCCCGCGGGTGCGGTCACGGCTTCGGCGGGGACGAGGGCAGCGGGGCGCCCGCGGCACCCCGGCGGACGGCGAGCATCCGCTGCGCGACGGTGACCGCGCTGCCGGCGACCAGGACGACCAGGGCCACGTGCAGCGAGTACGGGATGCCCAGGCCGGTGAACCCGGTGCCCACGAGGACGATGATCAGCCGCTCGGTGCGCTCGACGATGCCGACGTCGCAGGACAGCCCCACGCCCTCGGCACGGGCCTTGATGTAGCTGGTCAGGACACCGAGGACCAGGCAGACGAGCGCCAGCAGCACGATCAGCCGGTTGTCCCCCTCGCCGGAGAACCACCAGGCCAGCGCGGCGAAGATCGCGGCGTCGGCGGCGCGGTCGCCCACGGAGTCCAGCACCGCGCCGAACACGGTGCCGCCGCCCCGGGCGCGGGCCAGCGCGCCGTCGAGCATGTCCAGCATCACGAACATCCAGACCGCGAAGGCGCCCCAGAAGAGGAAGCCGTTCCCGATGAGGAACACCGCGGACAGGACCGCCCCGAGGGTCCCGGTGACGGTCACCATGTCGGGGGTGATCCCGGCGCGGGAGAGCCCGGGCACGATCGGCGCCAGCACCTTGGCGACGGCGGGGCGCGCGTTGACGCCGAGCATCAGCCCTCCCCGGGCCAGGCGGCGGCGAGCAGGTCGCGGGTCTCCCGCAGCACCTGGGGCAGCACGCGGGTCAGCCCGACGACCGGCATGAAGTTGGTGTCCCCGCCCCAGCGCGGGACGGCGTGCTGGTGCAGGTGGTCGGCGATGCCGGCCCCGGCGACCGAGCCCTGGTTCATCCCGATGTTGAACCCGTGCGCGCCGGCGACCTCGCGGACCACGCGCATCGCCGTCTGGGTGACCGCCCCGAGCTCGGCGACCTCCTCGACGGTCAGGTCGGTGTAGTCGGGCACGTGCCGGTACGGCACGACCATCAGGTGGCCGGCGTTGTACGGGTACAGGTTGAGCACCGCGTAGACCGCGGTCCCCCGGGCCACGATCAGGCCGTCCTCGTCGCTCATCGACGGGATGACGCAGAAGGGGCAGTCGTGCGCCCCGGTGGGCTTGCCCTCGCCGCGGATGTAGGCCATCCGGTAGGGCGTCCACAGGTGCTCGAAGGCCTCGCTCATCCGGCGACCACGGTCCCGGTCTCGTCGGCCGCCGACGGGTCGGCGTTCGTCCGGGCCGCGATCCACGCGACGACCTGCTCGACGGCCTCGTCCACGGGGACGCCGTTGCGCTGGCTGCCGTCGCGGTAGCGGAAGGACACCGCACCGGCCTCGGCGTCGGTCGCCCCGGCGATGAGCACGAACGGGATCTTCTGCTTGCTCGCGGTGCGGATCTTCTTCTGCATCCGGTCGTCGGAGTCGTCGAGCTCGACGCGGACGCCGCGCCGCCGGAGCTTCGCGGCCACGTCGGTCAGGTAGGGCACCTGCTCGTCGGTGATCGGGATGCCGACGACCTGCACCGGTGCCAACCACGCCGGGAAGGCGCCGGCGTAGTGCTCGGTCAGGACGCCGAAGAAGCGCTCGATGGAGCCGAACTTCGCCGAGTGGATCATCACCGGCTGCTGCCGGCCGCCGTCGGCGGAGGTGTACTCCAGGCCGAAGCGCGCCGGCTGGTTGAAGTCGTACTGGATGGTCGACATCTGCCAGGTCCGGCCGATGGCGTCGCGGGCCTGCACGGAGATCTTCGGGCCGTAGTAGGCCGCGCCGCCCGGGTCGGGGACCAGCTCGAGCCCGGTCTCCCGCGCGGCGTCCTCCAGCACCTGCGTCGCGACCGCCCACTCCTCGTCCGAGCCGATGAACTTCGGCCCGTCGTCGCGGGTGGACAGCTCCAGGTAGTAGTCGTCGAGGCCGAAGTCGCGCAGCAGGCCGAGCACGAAGGACAGCAGGTGGCGGACCTCGCCCGGTGCCTGCTCCGGGGTGACGTAGCTGTGCGAGTCGTCCTGGGTCAGCCCGCGCACGCGGGTGAGGCCGTGGACGACGCCGGACTTCTCGAAGCGGTACACCGAGCCGAACTCGAAGAACCGCAGCGGCAGCTCGCGGTAGGACCGCCCGCGCGACCGGAAGATCAGGTTGTGCATCGGGCAGTTCATGGCCTTGAGGAAGTACTCGCTGTTCTCCAGCTCCATGCCGGGGAACATCGTGTCCTCGTAGTACGGCAGGTGCCCGGAGGTCTCGAAGAGCCCGCGCTTGCTGATGTGCGGGGTGCCGACGTAGTCGAAGCCCTCCTCCAGGTGGCGCGCGCGGACGTAGTCCTCCATCTCGCGCTTCACCACCCCGCCCTTGGGGTGGAAGACCGCCAGGCCGGACCCGATCTCGTCGGGGAAGCTGAAGAGGTCCAGCTCGACGCCGAGCCGGCGGTGGTCGCGGCGCTCGGCCTCGGCCAGCTGCTGCAGGTAGGCCTTGTGGGCGTCCTTGCTCTCCCACGCGGTGCCGTAGATGCGCTGCAGCTGCGGGTTCTTCTCGCTGCCGCGCCAGTAGGCGGCCGCGCTGCGGGTGAGGCTGAACGCCGGGATCGCGTTGGTGCGCGGCAGGTGCGGGCCGCGGCACAGGTCGGTCCAGACCCGCTCACCGCTGCGCGCGTCGAGGTTGTCGTACATGGTCAGCTGGGCGCCGCCGACCTCCACGTCGGCGCCCTCGGTGTCGCCGGCGCCGCCCTTGAGCCCGATCAGCTCGAGCTTGTACGGCTCGTGCGCGAGCTCGGCCTGCGCGTCGGCGTCGCTGATCTCCCGGCGGGCGAAGTGCTGCCCCGCGCGGACGATCTCGGTCATCTTCTTCTCGAGCGCCGCGAGGTCCTCGGGGGTGAAGGGCCGCTCGGGGTCGAAGTCGTAGTAGAAGCCGTTCTCCACCGGCGGCCCGATGCCCAGCGAGGTGCCGGGGAAGAGCTCCTGCACCGCCTGCGCCAGGACGTGCGCGGTCGAGTGCCGGATGACGGCCCGGCCGTCCGCGCTGGACGCCGCGACCGGCTCCACCTCGGCGTCGGCCTCCGGGGCCCAGGCGAGGTCCTTGAGCTCACCGGAGGCCACGTCCCGGACGACGACGGCGCCGTCGGGACCCTTGAGCGGGAGGCCTGCGTCCTTGAGCGCCTGCACCGCCGTCGTCCCGGCCGGCACCCGCACGGATCCGACGGCGGTGGGCGAGGGCGGGGTCGACACGAGAGCACTCCAGGAGTTCGGGGGACGGACCTCCCGAGACTAGTGCGCGACCGCCCTCACCCCGGGAGTACTTCCAGTCCGGCGGCCCGCGCGCCCCGCCGGTCCAGCACCTCGGCGATCCGGGCGGCGCTCGCCGGGTCGGCCGGCACGACGCGGACGCCGTCCTCGGCGATCTCGATCCGCAACGGCACCGCCTCGGCGCGCGACACGGTGAACCGCCCGTCGGGACCCCGGGTGAAGGTGAACCGGGCGGCCACCGAGTCCTCCGTCGGGTAGCCCCGCGTGGAGTGCTCGGCGAGGTGGTTGCCCAACCCGTAGGCGACCCACTCGCCGTCGATCCGCTCGAACGGCTGCACGACGTGCGCGTGGTGGCCCAGCACCAGGTCGACGTCCGGGGAGGCCAGCAGCGTGCGGACGGCGGCCACCTGCTCGTCGGTCGGGTCCTGCTCGTACTCCCGGCAGCAGTGCAGGCTGGCGACGACGACGTCGGCACCTGCCGCGCGGGCGCGGGACGCCGCCGCCAGCATCCCGTCGACGTCCGGCACCGCGGCCACGTCGACCGCCCACTCCCGGCCGTCCGGGAGCGGCACCCCGTTGAGGCCGAAGGTGGCCGCGACGAACCCCACCCGGACACCGGCCCGCTCCACGATCGTCGGCTCGGCGCTCGCCTGATCGCTGCGATGCGTCCCCGTGTGCGCGATCCCCACCGCGTCCAGCTCGTCCAGCGTGCGGGTGAGCCCCTCGAAGCCGTCGTCGAGGGAGTGGTTGGAGGCGGTGGAGCAGACGTCGTACCCGGCGCCCGCGAGGGCGTCGACGATCTCGGGCTGCACCGCGAAGCTCGGGTAGCCGCGGTAGGGCCCGCCGGCCGCCGCGACCGGGGTCTCCAGGTGGCAGACGGCGAGGTCGGCGTCCCCGATCAGCCCGGAGACGGGAGCCAGCACGCCGGAGAAGTCGTAGGAGCCGTCCGGCTGCCGCGCGCCCCGCGTGAGCGACCGTTCCTGGTGCACCAGCACGTCGCCGGTGGCCAGCAGCGTGACGCTCTCCGGCGCCGGGGGCGCGGGCGCGGTCGTGGTCCCGGGCGCCGCCGCCTCCCGGGACGGCCCACCGGAGCACCCGGCGGCCAGCAGCACCGCGAGCGCGGCGACGACGACGGATCGGCGGGGCACGAGCGGACGCTAGAGCAGGACGGCGTCGCCGACGGACACCTCGCCGGGCCGGCGCACCTCGGCGTAGACGCCCAGGCAGTGCTTCGGTGTACGGGTCACGGCGAGCTCGGCGCTCCCGATCCGCAGCGTGCGGCCCACCCAGGTGCGCTCGTCCTCCCCGTCGGGCAGGTCGAGCACCAGGTTGGCGCGCGGGTCGTCCGCCGAGCAGCCCTCCGGGACGTCGCCGGTGACGGCGCGGTCGATCGCCTGCCGGGAGACCAGGTGCACCGCGGCGGCGTCGGCGGCCGATCCCTCCGCCGCCTGCAGCCGCACGCCCCGGCCCAGCGCCGCGGCGACGGCCCGCGCGTCGGCGTCCGGGTCGCCGCTGGGCGCGATGCCGGCGAGCGCGGGCGCGTGCTTGCCCCGCACCACCTCGCCCGTGCCCGCGTCGACCACCGCCCAGGCGCGGTCCCCCTCGGGCCCCGAGGCCGCCAGCCGCACCCGCTCGCGCGCGGTGCCGCCGAGGGACTTCACCGGGTAGATCCAGATGCCCGCCACGTGCCCGGCCGTCGTCGTCGTCACGGTCCGATCGTCCCCCCGGAGCCCACCGGCTTCCTCGTCGGGCACGTCCGGTGAGGGAGCGGGCACGAGGCGTGCCGCCTCGCGGGGGTGCGGATGGAGTGACTACACCGGTGGAACACGGAGCGCCCTCCGCGTGCCGCCTGCCCTCCACCCTTCCGCGGCAGAGCGGGCGGCACCGCGCCGTCCGCCCAGGTCGAAGGCGAGGACGAGATGACGGGACGGACCCGGCGGGTGCGGCGATGGGCCTCGGGGGGTGCTGCACTGCTGATGGCCACCGCCCTGGCCGCCTGCGGTTCCGACGACGACGGCGACGACGCGCAGGCCTCCTCGGAGACCAGCGCGTCGGAGACCAGCGAGTCGGCGGCCGCCGCCGACCCGGCCGCGTTCTGCGAGGCGTCGGTGGACCTCGAGGGCGCCTTCTCCCTCGGTCCCCCGATCGACGAGACCGCCCCGCCCGAGGAGCAGCAGGCCGCGCTGGAGGAGTTCGGCGCGACCGTCGAGCCGCTGCTGGCCGACGTCGAGGAGAACGCGCCGGAGGAGATTTCCGAGGACGTCGACACCGCCGCGGGGCTCGTGCGCGAGGCGCTCTCCGGTGGCGACCCGTCGGGCCTGGAGAGCCCCGAGTTCCAGCAGGCCGACGACGCCATCGACGAGTACATGCTCGCCGAGTGCGGCTTCGAGCAGGTGGAGGCGACCGGCGTGGACTTCGAGTACGAGGGGTTGCCGGACTCCGTGCCGGCCGGCGTCGTCGCGGTCACCCTGACCAACGAGGGCACCGAGCTGCACGAGATCGGCATCGCGCGCATCAACGACGACGTCACCGACCCCATCGAGGCGCTGCTCACCCTCCCCGAGGAGGAGGTCTTCTCCAAGCTGGAGCTCAAGGGCGTCACCGTCGTCGAGCCGGGGCAGTCGGAGACGACCTTCCTGCGCATGGACGCCGGCCGGTACGGCGCCGCCTGCTTCATCCCCGAGGGGACGATGAGCACGGAGATGCCGGGGATGGGTGCCCCGCACTTCACGATGGGCATGTTCGCCGAGTTCACCGCCGAGTGACCACGGACCGCTGGTGACGGCGACCCGACGCCGGTTCCTGGGGCTGAGCGCCGCCGCGGCCGGGCTGGCCCTGCTGCCCGGCTGCAGCGGCCGAGGCCCGTCGGCCGCGGCTCCCCCGGCCCCGGGGGCGCTGCGGCTGACGGCCGCGCCGATGCGGGTGGACCTCGCCGGGCACGAGATCCCGACGTGGGGGTACGGCACGCTGCCCGGTCCGGAGATCCGGCTCCGGGCCGGAGACGTGCTGCGGGTGGAGCTGGACAACGCGCTGCCCGAGGACACGACCATCCACTGGCACGGGCTGGCACCGCCCAACCGGATGGACGGCGTGCCGCGGGTGACCCAGGACCCGGTCGTGCCCGGCGGGCGGTTCACCTACGAGTTCACGACGCCGGTGCCCGGGTCGTTCATGTACCACGCGCACGTCGGCATGCAGCTGGACCGCGGGCTCTACGGCCCGCTGGTCGTGGAGCCCCGGTCGGAGGAGCTCTCCTACGACCGCGAGCACGTCCTGATGCTCGACGACTGGCGGGACGGCGTGGACGCCCACGGCGGGCACGGGCCGGCTCCCGGTCCGGACGCCGGGCCGGGCGCCGCGCCGGGTGCCGACGAGGACCCCGGCGACGCGGTCTCCTTCGGCGGGCGCTCGTACCCGCTGCTGCTGGTCAACGGCCGTCCTCCCGAGGACGCCCCGGTGCTCACGACCCGGCCGGGCGACCGGCTGCGCCTGCGGGTCATGAACATCGCGGCCGACACCGGCTTCCGGTTCGCCGTCGCCGGGCACCGGCTGACGGTCACCCACACCGACGGCATGCCGGTCGAGCCGGTCACCGTCGAGGCGCTGCGGCTGGGCATGGGCGAGCGGTACGACGTGCTCGTCGAGTGCGACCAGGCCGGGGGCGTGTGGCAGATCGGCGTCCAGGCCGAGGGGCGCACGGGCTGGGGGCGGGCCCTGCTCCGGTACGACGGAAGCGAGGCGTCGTCGCCGCCGGCCGTCGCCGAGCGGCCCGCCGAGCTGGACGGCCGGCTGGCGTCCTACGCCGACCTGCTGGCGCGCGAGCCGCTGCCGCTGCCCTCGGGTGAGCCCGACCGGCGCTTCGAGCTGGAGCTCTCGGGCACCCAGATCGGTGGCCAGAGCTACCCCGACGCCGATCCACTGCCGGTCGCCGAGGGCGAGTGGGTGCGGATCTCGATGCGCAACACCAGCGCGAAGTGGCACCCGATGCACCTGCACGGCCACCACTTCCAGGTCCTCACCCCCACGGGCCGCGGCCCGGTCAAGGACACCGTCACCGTCCCGGCGCGCGGGGGCGAGGTGACCTTCGACTTCCTGGCCACCAACCCCGGCGACTGGCTGTTCCACTGCCACAACCACCACCACATGGAGGACGGGATGGTGCGACTGGTCCGCTACGGCTGACCCGCCCCGCGCGACCGCTCAGTTCCCGGGCCGGCTCCGGTCGGAGCGGCAGGAGACCGGAGCCGCAGCGCTCGGACCGGGAGGAACGCATGGGCAGGCTCGTGTACGGGATGGTGACCTCGCTCGACGGCTACGCCGTGGCGGCGGACGGCGACCTCGGTCGCGGCGCCGAGGACGAGGAGGTGCACACCTACATCGGCGACCTCTTCCGCGACCTGGGCACGTACCTCTACGGCCGGCGCATGTACGAGACGATGGTCTTCTGGGAGACCGCGCACGCCGAGCCGGGCGCCCCGCCGCACATCGTGCAGTACGCGCGGGACTGGCAGGCGGCGCAGAAGGTCGTCTACTCCACGACGCTGGAGGACGTGTCGAGCGCGCGCACGCGGATCGAGCGCACCTTCGACCCCGAGGCGGTGCGCCGGCTCAAGGCGGCCTCCGACGCCGACCTCTCCGTCGACGGCCCGACCCTGGCCGCCCAGGCGATCGCGGCCGGCCTGGTGGACGACTACCACCTGTTCACCACGACCAGCGTGGTCGGCGCCGGCACCCGCTTCTTCCCCGACGGCGTCCGCCTGGACCTCGAGCTGGTCGGCGAGAAGGCGTTCGCCAGCGGGCTCGTGCACGCCCACTACCGGGCCCGCTGAGCGGCCACCCCGGGAACGACGAAGGGCCAGGTCCACCCGTTCCCGGGGTGACCTGGCCCTGCGTGCCGGTGGGCGATACTGGGTTCGAACCAGTGACCTCTTCGGTGTGAACGAAGCGCTCTACCACTGAGCCAATCGCCCGGCGCGGCCGCTCGCGACCGCGGTGCCATTCTGCCAGACGCTCAGCGCCAGAGCGGCACCCACCCCGGCATCCACCCGGGAACGCCCACGACGTGCAGCGTGACGACCAGGGCGCCGTACACGCAGGCGGCCGTGGCGAGCCCCAGCAGGCCGCGCACCCACACCGGCTGCGCCCCGACCCACGCGGTCCAGCGGGCCACCCGCTCGCGGGTGAACTCGAGCAGCCGCTCAGCCCAGGTGAACTCGGTGGCCAGCACGAAGAGGCCTGCGATGACGGTCAGCCAGCCCGGCCCGGGCAGCGGGATGGTGACCAGCCCGAACGCCACCACGACACCACCGACGACCCCGACCCCGACCCGGTAGGCGTGGTTGGTGCTGCGCCGCGCCGCGATCCGGCGGCGCCAGCGCGCGTCGGCGACCCGCTCGCGCAGGCTGTCCGTGTCGTCCGCGTCGTACCGGGCGCGCCGCTCGGTGCCGGTCTCCCGCTTCGGGTGCCGGTCCGGCGTGGCCACGGTCTCCTGTCCGCTCAGCGGGTCACCTTCCAGGTCAAGGCTGCGTCGTACCGGTATCGGTCCCCCGGACGACCTCCGCAGCCTACGTCGGGGGCCTTGCGGGCAGTGGCCCCCGCGCAACCTCTTCCGTCCCGACTGCACCAAACCCGTTTCCGAACCGTCCTCGGCGGACACACACCTTTGCATGACCGACAGGCGTGGCCGGTGTGGCGGGTGTGACTGGAGTGACGAGCTGCGTCACTCCCCGAGCGGGATGTCGTTGACCTGACATGGCCAGCCGCTGGAATCCCGGTCACACGTCCCCCGTCACGCTGCAGCTGATCGGTCCGCAATCGTGGACCGAGGTGCCGCCCCTCCTCTGCTACGACGCGGCGGACCCGTTCGCGGTCCGCATCGCCTTCGGCGACATCGGCGACGACAGCGGCACCGTCGACACCGACGAGGGCATCGCCTGGCTGGTCAGCCGCGAGCTGCTCCAGGTGGGCCTCGACCGCCCGTCGGGCGAGGGTGACGTCCGCGTCTGGCCCGCGCACGCGGCCAGCGACGTGCTCTTCCTGCACCTGCGCGCCCCCTCGTGGCGAGGCGCTGTTCGAGCTGTCCCGCGCCGTCGTCGCAAGCTTCCTGCGGCAGACCGAGGCGTTGGTGCCGTCGGGTTCGGAGAGCGAGCTGCTGCGCCTCGACGACGAGCTGCACGTCCTGCTGTCCAACGGCGGAGCAGACCCGACGGGGCGTTGACCTGCGGGAACGCTCCTGCAGTGCCGGCGCGCGACGCAGCGGGGGACCCCCCCTCGTTGGACGCCGAAAGGCCGTCAGGTAACGTTCTCCTCGCAACAACGCAGTGCGGATGTGGCTCAGTGGTAGAGCATCACCTTGCCAAGGTGAGGGTCGCGGGTTCGAATCCCGTCATCCGCTCGGAACCTCGGGCGCTGATCGCGAGATCGGCGCCCGCGTGCGGTGGAGTGGCCGAGAGGCGAGGCAACGGCCTGCAAAGCCGTCTACACGGGTTCAAATCCCGTCTCCACCTCGTTCTCCTCCGCGGAGCACGAGCGCGGAGGAGGGACCGGTCGCGAGACCGGGCCGGGCGATTGGCGCAGCGGTAGCGCGCTTCCCTGACACGGAAGAGGTCACTGGTTCGATCCCAGTATCGCCCACCACGAGAACCCCAGGAGCCCACCGGGCGCCTGGGGTTCTTCCGTTCCGGGGCCCTCCGGCCACCTCAGCCGAGCGTCAGCTCCGCCCGGACGCGCTCACCCTGGACGGTCGTGCTGAACCCCAGTGCCCGCAGCAGCGCGACGGCGCCTGCGTTGCCGGTCGTCGTGTCGGCCCGCACCGTCGCCGCACCGGCCTCCCGGGCCCGTTCCAGGAGCAGCCGCACCGCCGTCGTGCCGACCCCCCGCCCCCGGGCGTCGCGCACGAGCCAGATCCCGGTCTCGAACCCGCCGGGCTCGCCGGTCCGGCGCAGCCGCACGGAGCCGAGGACGCGGCCGGTGTCCTGGTCCTCCCCCGGGGCGAACTCGACGACGGCCCAGGTGACCTCACCGGCGGGCCCGTCGAGCCCGGCCCGCCGGTCCCGGTGGAACGCCCGCAGCCACTCGACCCGCTCCGGGCTCCACCCAGGGCCGGGGGTGACCGGCGGGGTCACCTCGTCGGCCGAGGCACCCTCGAGAGCGGCCGCGACCAGCCGGGAGAGGACTCCCTCCGCCACCGGCCGCAGGTCGACCCCGACGAGGGCCTCGAGCCGGCCCCGTTCGCGCCGCCGCGCCCGCGACCCGGGATCAGCCACGGGCCGGCTCGACCCGCTCCCCCCAGAACCGGTCGACCTGCGCGGCCAGCTCCTCGCGCGTGCCGCTGTTGTCCAGCACCACGTCGGCGACCTCCCGGCGCTGCTCGTCGGTCGCCTGCGCGGCGATGCGCGCCCGCGCGTCCTCCTCGGTCATGCCGCGCTCCACGAGCCGCGCCAGCCGGGTCCCGAGGTCGGCCTCCACCACCAGGACCAGGTCGTAGCTGCTCGCCTGACCGGTCTCCACGAGCAGCGGGACGTCGTTGACCAGGACGGCGTCCGGCGCCGCGGCAGCGGTCAGCTCGAGCGCCCGGTCGCGGACCAGCGGGTGGACGATCGCGTCCAGCCGGGCGCGCGCCGCGGGGTCGGCGAACACGATGGCGGCCAGCGCCGGCCGGTCCAACGAGCCGTCGGCGGCGAGCACGCCGTCCCCGAACGCCTCGACGACCGCGGCCAACCCGGGCGTGCCCGGCTCGACGACCTCCCTGGCGATGCGGTCGGCATCGACGATCACCGCGCCCCGGGCGTCGAGCAGGGCCGAGACCGTGCTCTTCCCCGAGCCGATCCCACCGGTCAGTCCGATCCGCAGCATGTGCGCAGAGTAGCGACCGGCGCCGTCGGAGGTCACGGAGAGGTAACACGACCGCGCACCCACCGGCGCGTCGCACGAGTCCCACCAGTCACACGGCTAACTTCGGCCTCGGCGATCTTCCCCGCCGAAGAGAGGCAGGCCCCCCCATGTCCCGTCACCGGACCACCGCCGGCACCCCGTCCACCCGCGCAGCCTCCCGGGGCGCCGGACGGCACCGGATGGGCGCCACCAACGGCGTCAGCTGCGCGGACATCCCCGCCGTCCGCGAGCGCATGGCGTTCCAGCGCCCCCAGCCCGGGCCGCGCAACGCCTTCCTGCGCTGGCTGGTGCAGACCCCGCCCGCCGGCCGGCACACCTGGACCTTCCTCGCCGGCAACGGCGGCCGCCCGCGCACCGCGTTCGCCATCATCCTCAGCCTCTGACGGCCGGGCGCGCACGCGCCCCGCAGCCGAGCAGCGCCCGCCGCCCCAGGGGGATCTGGGACGGCGCCGGCATCCGACAGGCCCCGTGGACGACCGTCCACGGGGCCTGTCGTCGTCGCCGGAGCCTGTCGTCTTCGGAGTCCGGTCCTCGGGGTCGTGACCTCCCCCGGAGAACGCCGGAGGCCCAGGACCGCGTGGGTCCTGGGCCTCCGTCGTTCAGTGCCGGGCGCTCGGCGCCGGGCTAGCTGCTCACTCGCCGCCGGCGAGCTTGGCCCGCAGCGCGGCCAGGGCCTCGTCGCTGGCCAGCGTGCCGCCGGTGCTGGCCGGGGCGTCCGGACCAGCAGCGTCGTCGCTGGAGTAGCTGCCACCGGCCGCAGCCTCGGCGTCGGCCTCCTTGGCCGCCGCGATCTGCTTGCGGTGCGCCTCGAAGCGAGCCTGGGCCTCGGCGTACTGCCGCTCCCAGGTCTCGCGGGCCTCGTCGAAGCCCTCGAGCCACTCGCCCGTCTCGGGGTCGAAGCCCTCCGGGTAGATGTAGTTGCCCTGCTCGTCGTAGGACGCCGACATGCCGTAGGCGGCCGGGTCGAACTGCTCCTCGTCGCCGACGACGCCCTCGTTGGCCTGCTTCAGGGACAGCGAGATGCGGCGGCGGTCCAGGTCGATGTCGATGACCTTGACCAGGAGCTCGTCGCCGACCTGCACGACCTGCTCCGGGATCTCCACGTGGCGCTCGGCCAGCTCGGAGATGTGCACCAGGCCCTCGATGCCCTCGTCGACGCGCACGAACGCACCGAAGGGAACCAGCTTGGTGACCTTGCCCGGGACGACCTGACCGATCTGGTGCGTGCGGGCGAACTGACGCCACGGGTCCTCCTGCGTCGCCTTCAGCGACAGGGAGACCCGCTCGCGGTCCAAGTCGACGTCGAGGACCTCGACGGTGACCTCCTGGCCCACCTCGACGACCTCGGACGGGTGGTCGATGTGCTTCCACGACAGCTCGGAGACGTGCACCAGACCGTCGACGCCGCCGAGGTCCACGAACGCACCGAAGTTGACGATCGAGGAGACGACGCCCGTGCGGACCTGGCCCTTGGCGAGCTTGTTGAGGAACTCGCTGCGCACCTCGGACTGGGTCTGCTCCAGCCACTGGCGACGGGAGAGCACGACATTGTTGCGGTTCTTGTCGAGCTCGATGATCTTCGCCTCGAGCTCGCGGCCCACGTAGGGCTGGAGGTCGCGGACGCGGCGCATCTCGACCAGCGAGGCCGGGAGGAACCCGCGGAGACCGATGTCCAGGATGAGGCCGCCCTTGACGACCTCGATGACGGTGCCGGTGACGACCTCGTCGGCTTCCTTCTTGGCCTCGATCGTGCCCCAGGCGCGCTCGTACTGAGCGCGCTTCTTGGAGAGGATCAGCCGGCCTTCCTTGTCCTCCTTCTGGAGAACAAGGGCTTCCACCTCGTCGCCGACCTTGACGACCTCGTTCGGGTCGACGTCGTGCTTGATGGAGAGCTCGCGCGAGGGGATGACGCCCTCGGTCTTGTAGCCGATGTCCAGCAGCACCTCGTCCCGGTCGACCTTGACGATGACGCCCTCGACGATGTCGCCATCGTTGAAGTACTTGATCGTGGCGTCGATGGCGGCGAGGAAGTCCTCTTCGCTGCCGATGTCGTTGACGGCGACCTGGGGGGTGCTGGAAGGACGGACCTGAGTGGAGGTCATGTGGTTGGTTGCTCCGGACGGTTTATGCGTAGGGACAGGGAACCCCGTGGCCTCGGGACCACGAGGGTGGTTCAGCGGGGGAAGCCGGCTCTGGCGTTCCGTGTGGGGAAAACCACGACAGACCTCTGGCGCATTCCTCATGGTACGGACGTCGGGAGGCCCGGGTCCACCTGGGTGCGCGCCGTCCGGCCGCCCCGGCGGCGTGTCACCATCGGCGTGTCATGAGCACCCCTCCCCCGCCCGCCGGCGGTCTGCCCCTCGGCGGCGACGGCTACCCCGCCGCCGGCGGCGTGGCCCGGCGCCCCGCGGGCCAGGACGAGTCCGCCCGCGCCAACAGGCGCTGGTGGGACGCCGCCGCCCCCGCCTACCTGGCCGAGCACGGCTCCGACCTCGGCGACGCGGACTTCCTCTGGTGCCCCGAGGGGCTGCGCGAGGCCGACGCCCGCCTGCTGGGCGACGTCGCCGGCCGCCGGGTGGTCGAGATCGGCTGCGGCTCGGCGCCGTGCGCCCGTTGGCTGGCCCGTGAGGGCGCCGCCGTCGTCGCGCTGGACCTCTCCGCCGGCATGCTGGCCCGCGCCGCCGAGCTCAACCGGGCCACCGGCCTCGACGTCCCGCTGCTGCAGGCCGACGCCGGGGCGCTGCCGCTGGCGACCGGTTCGGCGGACCTGGCCTGCTCGGCGTTCGGCGGGCTGCCGTTCGTCGCGGACGCGCACGCGGTGCTGACCGAGGTCGCCCGGGTGCTGCGGCCCGGCGGGCGTTTCGTGGCGTCGGTGAACCACCCGATGCGCTGGCCGTTCCCCGACTCCCCCGACCCCGAGGACCTCCAGGTCACCTCGTCCTACTTCGACCGGCGGCCCTACGTGGAGACCGACGGCTCGGGCCGCACGGTCTACGTCGAGCACCACCGCACGGTCGGCGACTGGGTCCGGGCGGTGGTCGGCGCGGGCCTGGTCCTCGAGGACCTGGTCGAGCCGGAGTGGACGCCGAGCCGCACCCAGACCTGGGGCCAGTGGTCCCCCGAGCGCGGCGCCCTGGTGCCCGGCACGCTGATCCTGGTCTGCCGCACGCCCGCGTGACCCGGTGCGCCGGACGGTCCGTCCGCGACGCGCCGACGTGAGGACACCGACCGGGTCGCGGCCCGGACCTGCCCGCCGGCAGCCGGCGCGCGGTTGACTGCCGACGTGCAGATCTACGTGGTGACCCACGCCGAGGTCGCCGTCGACCCCGGCGTGCCGGTTCCCGAGTGGGGCCTGTCCGCCGACGGTCGCGCCCGCCTGACCCACCTGGTCGCGCAGCCGTGGGTGCCCACGCTGACCGCTGTCGTCAGCAGCGCGGAGCGGAAGGCGCTGGAGACGGCCGGGGCGCTCGCCGAGGCGACCGGCCTGGCGGTGGAGGTCGACCCGGAGCTGGGCGAGAACGACCGCTCGGCGACGGGCTACCTCCCGCCCGCCGAGTTCGAGGCGGTGGCGGACGCGTTCTTCGCGCGGCCCGAGGAGAGCGTGCGCGGGTGGGAGCGGGCGGTCGACGCCCAGCGGCGCTTCGTGCGCGCCGTCGAGCGGGCGGTCGCGGCCGCGGTGGGCGACGTCGCCGTCGTCGCCCACGGCGCGGTGGGTGCACTGCTGCTGTGCCACCTGCTCGGCGTCCCCGTCGACCGCCGGTACGACCAGCCGGGACAGGGCAGCTGGTACCGCTTCGACGCGGCGACCGGCCGCGTCGTCCACGGCTGGCAGCGCATCAGCCCCGCGCGGACCGGCTGAGGACAGGTCTCACGCTCGACCTCAGCTGCAGGGTTGCCCCGGGGGTCAGTGCGCGGCGTCGTTCCAGGTGCGACCGAACCCGACCGAGACCTCCAGCGGCACCGACAGCTCGGCGGCACCGGCCATCTCGCGGCGGACCAGCGTCTCCAGGGCGTCCTTCTCCCCCGGCGCCACCTCGAGCACGAGTTCGTCGTGCACCTGCAGCAGCATCCGCGACTCCAGCCCCTCGGCCGCGATCGCCTTCTCCACGTTGAGCATGGCGACCTTGATGACGTCGGCGGCCGAGCCCTGGATCGGGGCGTTTGAGCGCCATGCGCTCGGCCATCTGCCGGCGCTGGCCGTTGTCGCTGGTGAGGTCGGGGAGGTAACGGCGGCGGCCCAGCGTCGTCTCGGTGTACCCGGTCTGCCGGGCGTCGTCGACGACCCCGTCGAGGTAGTCGCGGATGCCGCCGAACCGCTCGAAGTAGGCGTTCATCTGCTCGCGCGCCTCCTCGACGGAGATGCGCAGCTGCCCGGACAGCCCGTAGGCCGACAGCCCGTACGCGAGCCCGTAGCTCATCGCCTTGATCCGCCGGCGCATCTCCGGGTCGACCTCGCTGATCGGGATGTCGAAGGCCCGCGAGGCGACGAAGGAGTGCAGGTCCTCCCCCGACGTGAAGGCCTCGATCAGGCCCTCGTCGCCGGAGAGGTGCGCCATGATGCGCATCTCGATCTGGCTGTAGTCCGCCGTCATCAGCGACTCGTAGCCCTGCCCGACGACGAACGCCTGCCGGATCCGGCGGCCCTCGGCGGTGCGGATCGGGATGTTCTGCAGGTTGGGGTCGGTCGAGGAGAGCCGGCCGGTGGCGGCGATCGTCTGCTGGAACGTGGTGTGGATCCGCGAGGCGTCGTCGACCATCGGGATGAGCCCGTCGATGACGGTGCGCAAACGGGTCACGTCGCGGTGCCGCAGCAGGTGCTCGAGGAACGGGTGCCCGGTCGAGGCCAGCAGCGAGGTGAGCGCGTCGGCGTCGGTCGTGTACCCGGTCTTGTTCTTCTTCGTCTTCGGCAGGCCGAGCTCGTCGAAGAGCACCGCCTGCAGCTGCTTCGGCGAGCCCAGGTTCACCTCGCGGCCGATCACGGCGTAGCACTCCGCTGCCGCCTGGGCGACGCCGTCGGCGAACTCCTGCTGCAGGTCGCGCAGGAAGTCCAGGTCGACGGCGATGCCGCGGTACTCCATGGCGGCCAGCACGCGGGTGAGCGGAAGCTCGATGCCGCCGAGCAGCGCGTCGCCGCCCTTCTCCCCCAGCACCGTCTCCAGCGCGTCGGAGAGGTCGTTGACCGCGACGGCCTTGAGCACGTCGGCGTGCGCGGCCTCGCGGGCGACGTCGTCCTCGGACGGGCCGAGCCCGTCGAGGGTCAGCTGGCCCTCGGGCTCGGCGGTGTCCTTGAGCTCGCGCCGGAGGTACCGGACGGCGAGGTCCGCGAGGTCGAACGACCGCTGGCCGGGCATCGCCAGGTAGGCGGCCAGCGCGGTGTCGCTGACCACGCCCTCGAGCTCCCACCCGCGCGACCAGATCGCCAGCAGCGGGCCCTTGACCTCGTGCACGACCTTCGGCCGGTCGGGGTCGGCGAGCCAGGCGGCGAGCGCCTGCTCGTCGGCGACCTCGAGGCCGGGGCCCAGGTCGACGAAGGTGGCGTGGTCGTCGCTGCCGGCCAGCCCGAGGCCGGCGAGCTCGCCGACGCCTCGGCCCCAGCTCCCGCGGAAGATCACCCCGGTGCGCCCCTGCGCGTAGGTGTCCAGCCACTCCGCCAGCTCGCCGCGCGAGAGCTCGTCGAGGACGACCTCGAAGCCGCCCTCGACCTCCGGCTCGGCGCTGGAGAGCGTGGCGAACAGCCGCTCGCGCAGCACGCGGAACTGCAGGTTGTCGAAGAGGGTGTGCACCTCGTTGCGGTCCCAGGCCTGGACGGCGAGGTCCTGCGGGCCCACCTCGAGGGGCACCGACCGGTCGAGCTCGGTGAGCCGGCGGTTCTGCATCACCGAGGAGAGGTGCTCGCGCAGCTTCTCGCCGACCTTGCCCTTGACGGTGTCCACCTGGTCGACCAGCGCGTCCAGCGAGCCGTACTCGCGCACCCACTTGGCCGCGGTCTTCTCCCCCACGCTCGGGATGCTGGGCAGGTTGTCGCTCGGGTCGCCGCGCAGCGCGGCGAAGTCCGGGTACTGCGTCGGGGTGAGGCCGTACTTCTCCTCGACCGCGTCGGGGGTGAACCGGGTCATGTCCGAGACGCCCTTGCGCGGGTAGAGCACGGTGACGTGCTCGTTGACCAGCTGCAGCGCGTCGCGGTCGCCGGTGGCGATGAGCACGTCCATCCCCTGCTCGACCGCCTGCACGGTGAGCGTGGCGATGACGTCGTCGGCCTCGTAGCCCTCGGCGGTGATGACCGGCACGCGCAGCGCGCCGAGCACCTCCTGCACGAGGCTGACCTGGCCGCGGAAGTCGGTCGGGCTCTCGGCCCGGTTGGCCTTGTACTCGGCGAAGATCTCGCTGCGGAAGGTCTTGCGGCCGACGTCGAACGCCACGGCCAGGTGCGAGGGCTGCTCGTCGCGCAGGATGTTGATCAGCATCGAGGTGAAGCCGTAGACCGCGTTGGTCGGCTGCCCGGTCGTGGTGGAGAAGTTCTCGACCGGGAGCGCGAAGAAGGCGCGGTAGGCCAGCGAGTGACCGTCGAGGAGCAGCAGCCGGGGGCGCGTGCCCGTGCTGGCAGGGGTGGCGGGCGCGGAGGTGGAGACCGGAGCGGACATCGGTTCCGATCCTAGGTGCGGGCACCGACACCCGGGGCCGGGCGACCCCGGGACGGGGTGGCTACGGTGCCGGGGTGAGCACTCCTCCCCCCGAATGGCTGCCCGGCCACGCGCTCAGCCCGCTGGACGACAAGCTGGGCATCGAGATCGTCGACTACACCCCCGACCGGCTGGTGGCGACCATGCCGGTGGCCGGCAACGAGCAGCCCTTCGGCCTGCTGCACGGCGGGGCCACCTGCGCGCTGGTCGAGACGATCGGCTCGGTGGCCGGTGCGATCGGCGCGGGCCCGGGCAAGCAGGTCGTCGGCGTGGAGCTGAACGCCAGCTACCTGCGCGCCGCGACCTCGGGCACGGTGACCGCGGTCTGCACCCCGGTGCGCCGCGGCCGCACGCTGTCGACGTTCCTCATCCAGGTCACCGACGACGAAGGCCGGCAGACGGCCACCGCACGGCTGACCACGATGACCCTGGCCGACCGCACCTGACGCCCGTCGCCTGCCGGCCGGTCAGCGGCCGGCAGGTGCCGAGGGCAGCGGCGGCACCCCGCGCCGCCGGGCCATGGCGGGCACCCGCCGCGGCAGCGGCAGGATCCCGAGCCGGCGGCGCTGCCAGGCGGCCAGCGACCGGCCGAGGGTGTGCACCGAGGCGATCCGGCGGGTGGTGAGCGGAGCGAAGCCCATGCGCGCGAAGAACCGCTGCCGGTCGGCCTCCTGGGCCACGGCGGCGACGACGTGCGCCGCACCGTTGGCCCGCGCGTAGCCGGCGGCGGCGGCGAGCAGGGCGGCACCGACGCCGGAGCGCCGGTGGTCGCGGTGCACGACGAAGGTGTCCACGGTGACCTGCGGGGTGCCCAGCACCAGCGACAGCGGGTCCAGGCCCAGCACCGCCAGGCCCACGGCGACCCCGGTCTCCGGGCAGCCGTCGGCCCCCGGCAGGACGGCCAGGACCACCTGGTGCCCGCCGTCCTCGAGCAGGCGGCGGAAGCCGGCGCCGGCGGCGTGCACCGGCGGGTGGCCGGTCAGCACCTCCTCGGCGTGCGCCTCGGACCGGTGCTGGCGGACCAGGTCCAGGACGACGGGCAGGTCCTCGGGACGTGCGACCCGCGTGACCACCCTGGATCGCGATGCGACTCCCGGCACAGCTGCCTCCCTGGACGAATTGAGCGCAGCGTGCCGCCCCGCCCACACGGGGTGACGGCGGCGCGCCGCCCCGTGTGACGGGCGGGACGCGCGGTGCGGAAAGCGACCGGGCGGTGAGCAACCAGGCGGCGCACCACAGACCCGCAGGTGCCACCGGCAGCCGGCGCCGCCGAACGCAGCGGGGCCCGGACGTCCGAGGACGTCCGGGCCCCGCCGGCCGGGTCAGCCGGTCAGACGTCACCACCGAGGTAGGCCGCCCGCACGCTGTCGTCGGCCGCCAGCTCTCGCCCGGTGCCGGTGCGCACGATCTCACCGGTCTCCAGGATGTAGGCGCTGTCGGCGATCTTGAGCGCCTGCGCGGCGTTCTGCTCGACCAGCAGGATGGTGGTGCCCTGCTCGCGGATCTCCTTGATGATGCTGAAGATCTGCTGGATCAGCTTCGGCGCCAGCCCCATGGAGGGCTCGTCCAGCAGCAGCAGCGTCGGGTGCGACATGAGCGCCCGCCCGATCGCCAGCATCTGCTGCTCGCCGCCGGACATCGTGCCGGCCGCCTGGTCCCGCCGCTCCAGCAGCCGCGGGAACAGCCCGAAGACCCGCTCCAGGTCCGCCGACCGCGTCTTCGCCCGGTCCGCGCGCGCGTAGGCGCCCATGTCCAGGTTCTCCACGACGGACATCCCCGGGAAGATCCGCCGCCCCTCGGGCGACTGGCTGATGCCCAGCGGCACCCGCTCGTGCGAGGCCATGTGCGTGACGTCCCGACCCTGGAAGCGCACCGAGCCCGCACGCACCTTGCGCAGCCCGGACAGCGTCTTCAGCGTCGTCGTCTTGCCCGCGCCGTTGGCCCCGATGAGGGTGACCACCGACCCCTGCTCGACGGAGAACGTGATGTCCCGGATGGCCTCGATGCGCCCGTAGTTGACGCACAGCCCCTCGACCTCGAGCAGCATCAGAGGTTCGCCTCCTCGTCGTCGAGATCGTCGACCTCGGTGCCGAGGTAGGCGGCGATGACCGCGGGGTCGTTCCGGACCTCCGCCGGCGAGCCCTCGGCGATCTTGCGGCCGAACTCCAGCACGGCGACCCGGTCGCTCACGCCCATGACCAGGCTCATGTCGTGCTCGATGAGCAGCACGGTGAGGCCGCGGTCGCGGATCCGCCGGATGAGGTCCATGAGCTGGGCCTTCTCCGCCGGGTTGAACCCGGCGGCCGGCTCGTCCAGGCAGAGCAGCTTGGGCTTGGTCGCCATGGCCCGGGCGATCTCCAGCCGGCGCTGGTCGCCGTAGGAGAGGTTGCGGGCCAGCTCGTCGGCCTTCCGCTCGAGACCGAGGAAGCGCATGACGTCGCGGGCGGTCTGCTCGCCCTCGCGCTCCTCGCGGCGGTGCCGCGGCGAGCGGAACAGCGCGTCGACCACGTTCGTGCGGTGGTGGGCGTCGGCACCCACCAGCACGTTCTCCAGCGCCGTCATGTTGCCGAACAGCCGGATGTTCTGGAACGTGCGCGCGATGCCGAGGCGGGTGATCGCGAACCGCTTGCGCCGGCCCAGCGGCTGACCGGCGAAGCGGACCTCGCCGGAGGTGGGCTGGTAGACGCCGGTCATCACGTTGAAGCAGGTCGTCTTGCCGGCGCCGTTGGGCCCGATGAGCCCGAGGATCTCGCCCTCGCGCACGTCGAAGCTCACGCGGTCCAGCGCCTTGAGCCCGCCGAACTGGATGCTGACGTCGTCGACCGACAGCAGCGCCGCGCCCTCCCGGGCGCGGGGCTGCTCGGCCACGGGGATCTCAGACACGATCGGTCCCCTCCTCGAGTGCCTCGAGCTGTTCGTCGACGGCTTGGGCGCGTCTGGTGCGCCTCGGTGGGATCAACCCCTGCGGGCGGAAGTTGGCCAGGATGAGCAGGGCCATGCCGAAGACCAGCAGGCGCCACTCCTCGAAGCCGCGGAACCGCTCCGGCAGGTAGGCCACCACGATCGCACCCATGATGACGCCCCAGCGGTTGCCGGCACCGCCGACGACCACCGCGGCCACGAACAGGATGCTCAGCAGCAGCTGGAAGGACTCGGGGTTGATGAACCCCTGCCGCGAGGCGAACAGGGCGCCCGAGAGGCCACCGATGAACGCGCCCGAGGCGAAGGCCAGCAGCTTGAACCGGAACGTCGGGACGCCCATGAGCTCGGCGGCGTCCTCGTCCTCACGGGTCGCCTCCCAGGCCCGGCCGACGCGGGAGAGCCGCAGCATCCGGTCGGCACCCAGGACGATGAAGATCACCGTGAGCGCGAGCCAGTAGTACGGCGCCTGGTCGGCCACGCCGAACACGAGGAACGTCGTCGTGTCGTCGAGGTCGATGACGGCCGTCGCGCCCTCCCACTGGAGGTGCGGGATCTCGAAGAGCTCCACGCTGGGCGGACGCGGGACGCCGGTGATGCCCTTGGCCGCGCCCAGCCAGTCGGTGTTGAGCGCGGTGAGCCGGATGATCTCGCCGAACCCCAGCGTGACGATCGCCAGGTAGTCGCCCCGGACGCGCAGCGTGGGCGCACCCAGCAGGACGCCGGAGATGGTGGTGAAGACCACCGCCATCGGGATCAGCAGCCACCAGGACAGCTGCGCCTGGAGCGAGCCGAACACGGCGACCGTGTAGGCGCCGATCGCGTAGAACCCGACGTACCCGAGGTCCAGCAGACCGGCGTAACCGAGGACGACGTTGAGCCCCAGGGCGACCAGCACGTAGCTGGCCACCGTGAAGAGCACCGCGCCGAAGTCGGTGTCCGGCGTGCTGAGGATCGGGATCTCCAGCAGCGGCAGCGCGTAGAGGAACACCACGAACGCGCCGATGAGCGTCCACTTCGCGGGCACGGGCAGGGCGGTGATCCGGCGGGCGAGCGCACCGCGGTCCCAGCCCAGCCGGGGGCCCCAGGCCGAGCGGGCTGCGCTCGGCTCGGTGTCGGGGGAAGCCTTTCCCTGAGTCATGCGCGGGCCCTCCCCAGGCTCTCGCCGAGCAGCCCCGTGGGGCGGAACAGCAGGATGACGACCAGCAGCAGGAACGCGACGACGTCGCGCCACTCGGATCCGATCAGCGCCGACCCGTAGTTCTCGGCCAGGCCGAGCACGAAGCCGCCCAGCAGAGCGCCGCGGACGTTGCCGATGCCCCCGAGGACGGCGGCGGTGAACGCCTTCACGCCGAGCAGGAAGCCGGCGTTCCAGCGGGTCACGCCGAAGCGCATCAGGTAGAGCAGCGCGGCCGCGCCGGCCATGATCCCGCCGACGAGGAACGTCGCGCGGATGACGCGGTTGCGGTTGACGCCCATGAGCGCGGCGGCCTCGGAGTCCTGGGCCACCGCGCGGATGCCACGACCGGTGCGGGTGCGCCGGATGAACTGGTCCAGCGCCACCATCATGAGGATGGCGCTGACGATGATGATGATGTCGACGTTGGTGACCGTGTACCCGCCCACGGAGAACACCCCCTCGGTCTCGAGGGGGTTCCGGAAGCGGGTGTTGTCGCGCGCGGAGCGCACGTACGGGTCGAGCGTGTCGCGCAGCCCGAGCCAGCCGGCCACGCGGTCGCGCAGACCCATGAGCTCGGCGAGGGCGAAGCTGGCGCCGATGGCGCTGATGAGCGCGACGAGCTTCGGGGCGTCGAGACGGATGAGCCGGCGGTAGGCCACGCGCTCGAGGAGCAGCGCGACACCACCGCTGACGGTCATGGCGGCCAGCAGGGCCAGCAGCAGGACTCCGATGACGATCGGCAGCGCGCTGCCCGGGGCGACGCCCAGGGCCACGGTCACCCAGACCGCGGCGAAGCTGCCGAACATCCAGACTTCGGAGTGGGCGAAGTTGATCAGCTGGAGCACGCCGTAGACCAGCGTGTAGCCGAGGGCGACGAGGCCGTAGACGGCGCCGAGCACGAGACCGGTGACGGTGAGCTCGACGAAGTTGTCGATCAGGAATGACACGAGGTCTCCGGTAGGCAGGTGGCGACGCGGCCGGGTCTCCTCAAGGAGGAGGCCCGGCCGCGCACTGGTGGGTCAGGAGGAGATCAGTCGGTCTCGATCTCCTGGTCGGCGACGATCTCGCCGTTCTCCACCTTGTAGGCCCAGACCGAGATGTTCTCCGGCTCACCGTTCTCGTCGAACTTGATCGACTTGGTGATGCCCTCGCCCTCGTAGTCGTTGATCCACTCGAGCAGCGACTCGCGGTCGGTGTTGCCCTCGAGGATGCCCTGGAGCATCACGTTGGCAGCGTCGTAGGCCTCGGCCGAGTAGGTCGCCGGCGCGGAGCCGAAAGCGTCCTCGAAGGCGGTGTAGAAGTCCTGGCTCTCCTCCGGGGGGAGGCAGGGGCAGGTGATGATGGTGCCCTCGGCGGCGTCGCCGGCGGCCTCGATGAAGCCGCAGGGTCCTTCACGCCGTCGGCGACGACGAACGTCGCCTCGACACCGGCGCCGCGCATCTGCTGGACGAGCAGGCCGGCCTCGGCGTAGTAGCCGCCGAAGAAGACCGAGTCGGCACCCGAGCTGCGGATGGCGGTCACGGTCGCCGAGAAGTCGGTCTGACCGGTCTGGATCGTGTCGGTGCCGACGACGGCGTCACCGGCGCTCTCCTCGACGATCTCGGCCAGGCCGGCGCCGTAAGCGGAGGCGTCGTCGACGACGAACACCTTCTCGCTCTTGAGCACGTCGGCGATGTAGCTCGCCGCCGCCGGGCCCTGGCTGGCGTCGTTGCCGAGGACGCGGTGGAAGGTGTCCCAGCCGTTGGTCGACAGGTCGGGGTTGGTGGCCGACGCGGAGATGGTCGGCAGCCCGCCCTCGGAGAAGATCGGGCCGGCGGTGTCGGACTCGCCCGAGAAGGCGGGGCCGACGATGCCGATGACCGAGTCGTCACCGATGGCCTGCGTGGCCAGACCGGTCGCCTGGTTGGGGTCACCGGCGGAGTCGTACTCCTCCAGCGCCACCTGGCAGTCGGCGTTCTCCTCGTTGAACTGGTCCACGGCCAGCTGCACACCGTTGCGGATGTTGATGCCGAGGTTCGCCGCGGAGCCGGTCAGGGCCCCGAAGTAACCGATGGCGACGTCCTCGCAGGTGCCGGCCTCGCCGCCGCTGCCCGAGGCCTCCTCGTCGTCGCCGCCCGACGTGCCGCAGGCGGTGAGAGCCAGCGCCATGGCGAGCAGGGGCGCGCCCGTCTTGACCGAGAAACGCACATGTCCTCCAGAGCCAGATCGGCGGATCGCTGTTCGCTCCGCCGGTGGTCGATCGCCGTCCCGGTGGGGAGCGGCTGGCAAACAGTAGGGCGCTCCCCGCGCGAGTTTGAGCGGCCCCCGACGATTCGTGACCGTCTCGTGATCGCGTCCCTGACCGGGCCGGAACGGGCGCCACGGCGGGGTCGGAGGGCCACCCCGAGACCGTCCCGCAACTTCGTAGGCGGACAGTTTCCGATACCGACGATCGACAGGTCACCGACGCATTGGAGCCGCTACATCGACGGCGCCGCCGACGCTCAGGTGGCGCCGGCCTCAGGAGGTACGCCGTCGGCCAGGATTCGCTCCGCGAGCACCCGCATCGACGTCCGCTCGTTCATGGCGGAGCGCTGCAGCCAGCGGAACGCGTCCGCCTCGGTCACGCCGCGCGCAGCCATCAGCAGACCCTTGGCCTTCTCCACAACCTGCCGGGCCGCCAACCGCTCCTCCAGCGTGCGCACCTCGCCGTCCAGCGCCGCCATCTCCGCGAACCTGCCCCGCGCCACCTCGATCGCCGGCACCAGGTCGTGCTTCGAGAACGGCTTCACCAGGTAGGCCATCGCGCCGGCGTCACGGGCCCGCTCCACCAGCTCCCGCTGGCTGAACGCCGTCAGCACGATGACGGGAGCGATCCGCGCCGCCGCGATCTGCTCCGCCGCCGTGACAGCCCGTCGAGCACCGGCATCTGGATGTCCAGGATCACCAGGTCCGGTGCCAGCTCCGCCGCGCGGTCCACCGCCTGCTGGCCGTCGCCCACCTCGGCGACGACCTCGTACCCCTCCTCCTCGAGCATCTCCTTGAGGTCGAGACGGATGAGTGCTTCGTCCTCGGCGATGAGAACCCTGGCCGGCGCGCTGCTCACGGGGCTGAGCCTAGCGACGTCAGGCCCCTGACCGCCCCGGTTACGCTGACCCGGCTGCCGGCCCGGCCGGCGCGCCCCCGTACCCCAATCGGCAGAGGGAGCGGATTCAAAACCCGCGCAGTGTGCGTTCGAGTCGCACCGGGGGCACTGGGTTGTCTTTGTCGTCCTGCGGACGACGAACGCGGCCACGTGCCGTTCCCCCTGTGCTCGGAGCCCTTCCCTGCCGTTCGTCGGGGACCCTCCGGGCCCCCGCTCGGCGCGACACCGCCTCCGGCGGTCCCCCGGTACCGCGGTGATGGGCTCGGTACCGCGGTGCGGTGCGGTACTCGCGCAGCTGCGGCGGTAGCGGGGGTCGGCCCCACCGGCCCGCCTAGGGTGTTCAGCGTGACCGAGCCCGCGCCGCACATGACTCCTGAGCAGTTCCGGCAGCACGGCCACGAGGTCGTGGACTGGATCGCCGACTACTGGTCGCGGGTCGGGTCGCTGCCCGTGCGGTCGACGGTCGCTCCCGGCGACGTGCGGGCCGCGCTGCCCGAGGCCCCGCCGGAGCGGGGCGAGCCGTTCGCCGACGTCCTGGGCGACCTCGACCGCGTCGTCGTGCCCGGGCTCACCCACTGGCAGCACCCCGGCTTCTTCGGGTACTTCCCGGCCAACACCTCCGGGCCCTCGGTCCTCGGCGACCTGGTCTCCGCCGGCCTAGGCGTGCAGGGCATGTCGTGGGTGACCAGCCCGGCCGCCACCGAGCTCGAGCAGCACGTCATGGACTGGTTCGCCGAGCTGCTCGGCCTGCCCGCCTCCTTCCGCTCCACCGGCACCGGCGGCGGCGTCGTCCAGGACTCCAGCTCCGGGGCCAACCTCGTCGCCCTCCTGGCCGCCCTGCACCGGGCCAGCGGCGGCGCCACCGTGCGCCGCGGCGTCGAGCCCGAGCGGGCCACCGTCTACGTCTCCGCCGAGACGCACTCCTCCATGGAGAAGGCCGTCCGCATCGCCGGCCTGGGCAGCGACGCCGTCCGCATCGTCGAGGTGGACGGCGACCTGGCGATGAACCCCGGCGCGCTCGCCGCCCGCATGGAGCGCGACGTCGCCCGCGGCTACACCCCGGTGCTGGTCTGCGCGACCGTCGGCACCACCTCCACCACCGCCGTCGACCCGCTGGCCGCCATCGGCCCGGTCTGCCAGAAGTTCGGCGCCTGGCTGCACGTCGACGCCGCCTACGCCGGCGTCAGCGCCGTCGTCCCGGAGCTGCGGCACCTGCAGGACGGCGTCGAGTGGGCCGACAGCTACACCACCGACGCGCACAAGTGGCTGCTCACCGGCTTCGACGCCACCCTGTTCTGGGTCGCCGACCGGGCCGCCCTCACCGGCGCGCTGGCGATCCTCCCCGAGTACCTGCGCAACGCCGCCACCGACGCCGGCACCGTCGTCGACTACCGCGACTGGCAGGTCCCGCTCGGCCGCCGCTTCCGCGCGCTCAAGCTGTGGTTCGTGCTCCGCTGGTACGGCGCCGAGGGGCTGCGCGCGCACATCCGCGGGTCGGTCGCCCTTGCCCAGGAGCTCGCCGGGTGGGCCGAGGCCGACGAGCGCTTCGACGTCCTCACCCCGCACCCGCTGTCGCTGGTCTGCCTGACCCCGCGGTGGCCCTCGGGCGTCGACGCCGACGTCGCCACGATGACCCTGCTCGAGCGGCTCAACGACGGCGGCGAGGTGTTCCTGACCCACACCACCGTCGGCGGCCGGGCGGTGCTCCGGATCGCCGTCGGCGCCCCGTCGACCACCCGCGCCCACGTCGAGCGGGTGTGGACGCTGCTGCGCGAGGGCCACGACTGGCTGGCCGCCGACTTCGCCGCCCAGGCCGCGGAGCAGGCCGCCGCCCGGCAGGCCGAGCGCGAGCGGGCCGAGCGCGAGCGGGCCGAGCGCGAGCGGGCCGAGAGCGAGCGGGCCGAGAGCGAGCGGGCCGACGCCGAGCAGGCCGCGGCACCGGTCGGCGAGCCCGAGCAGCCGGCTGATGAGCGGCCCGCCGACGAGCGCCCGCAGGAGCCCGCCGCCGCCGAGTAGGCGGCGGGCGGGCGGCGGCCTCAGAGCGAGCGGATGAGGCCCTGCTGGGTGACCGTCGCGATGTGGGTGCCGTCCTGGGCCCAGATCTGGCCGAAGCACAGCGCCCGGCCGTGCGACGCCGCCGGGCTGTCGGTCTCGTAGAGGAACCACTCGTCGGCGCGCACGGGCTGGTGGAACCAGACCGCGTGGTCCAGGCTCGAGCCCGCGGTGCGGCCCCAGCCGCCGCCCATGCGTGCGGTGCCCGCACCGAGCAGGCTCAGGTCGCTGGCGAAGGTCAGGGCAGCGGCGTGCACGGCCTGGTCGTCGGGCAGTCGCCCGGCCACCCGCATCCAGGCCCAGGACTTGGTGTCGGGGTAGGTCTTGGGCGGGCGGTGGAAGGGGTGCTCGAGCATCCGCTGCTCCACGGCCTGGCCGATGCTCATCGCCGCGCGTCCTTCCTCGCCGCGGCTGGCCAGCAGCTCGAGGAACGTCGGCAGGCTCTCCGGCTCCGGGACGTCGGGCATCGGGAGCGCGTGCTCGGCGTAGGCGGCCTCCCCCGCGGAGGCGTCGGCGGTGAGCGCGAAGATCGCCGCGTCCTTCTCGCCGCGGCGCTGCCAGGCGACCACCCGCCGGGTGCTGAACGTGCGCCCGTCGCGCATCCGCTCGACGGCGTAGCGGATCTCCTCGTTCGGGTCGCCCGGGCGGAGGAAGTACGAGTGCAGCGAGTGCACCGAGCGGCCCTCGGGCAGCGTCAGGGCCGCCGCCATGAGCGCCTGGCCGGCCACCTGGCCGCCGAAGATGCGCTGCATCGTCGTGTCGGGCGTCTTGCCGACGAACAGGTCGGGCTCGCGCTCCTCGAGGGCGAGCACCGACATGAGGGCCGCGGCCTGGGTCGTGCCGTCGCTGGCGGTCATGAGTCGGTTCCCACCTCGTGGACGCGGATCAGGTTGGTCGAGCCGACGGTGTTGGGCGGGCTGCCCGCCACCACCACGACCCGGTCGCCGACCTTGAGCCGGCCGATCGACAGCAGCGAGAAGTCCACCTGGGCGACCATGTCGTCGGTGTGCGACACCTCGGGCACGAGGAAGGTCTCCACGCCCCAGGTGAGCGCCAGCCGGCTGCGGACGGCGGGGTCGACGGTGAAGGCCAGCAGCGGCTGGCGCGGGTGCAGCGAGGAGAGCCGCCGGGCGGTCTCGCCGGTCTGCGTGAAGGTGGCCAGCGCCTTGACGTCGAGCGCCTCGCCGACGTCCTTGGCCGCGCGCACGATCGCCCCGGAGCGGGACCGCGAGCGGCGGGCCACCTCGGGCACGGCGGCGTGGTCGCTCTCGACCGCGTCGATGATCCGCTCCATCGTGCGGACGGCGGCGATCGGGTGCGCGCCGACCGACGTCTCACCGGAGAGCATCACCGCGTCGGCGCCGTCGAGCACGGCGTTGGCGACGTCGGAGGCCTCGGCGCGGGTGGGCCGCGAGTTGACGATCATCGACTCGAGCATCTGGGTGGCCACGATGACCGGCTTGTTGCGCTCGCGCGCGGCCTGGATGGCGCGCTTCTGCACCAGCGGCACCTGCTCCAGCGGCAGCTCCACGCCGAGGTCGCCGCGGGCGACCATGATCCCGTCGAACGCCTCGACGATCTCGTCCAGCCGCTCCACCGCCTCGGGCTTCTCCAGCTTGGCGATGACCGGGACCTCGACGTCCTCCTGGCGCATGATCTCGCGCACCAGCTCGGCGTCGGAGCCGGAGCGGACGAAGGACAGCGCGATGAAGTCCACGCCCAGCCGCAGCGCGAAGCGCAGGTCGAGCTCGTCCTTGTCCGACAGCGCCGGCACGCTCACCGAGACGCCGGGCAGCGACAGGCCCTTGTTGTTCGAGACCGGGCCGCCCTCGATGACCAGGCAGGTGACGTCGGGGCCGTGGACCGACAGCACGGTGAGCGCCAGCTTGCCGTCGTCGACCAGCAGCCGGTCGCCGACGGCGACGTCGTTGGCGAGGTCCTTGTAGGTCGTGGACACCCGCTCGGCGGTGCCCTGGACGTCGTCGACGGTGATGATCACCTGGCTGCCGGTGGGCCACTCGACCGGGCCCTCGGAGAAGGTGCCCAGCCGGATCTTGGGGCCCTGCAGGTCGGCCAGGACGGCGACGGCGTGGCCGGTCCGGTCGGAGGCCTCCCGCACCCGCTGGTAGGCCGCGGCGTGGTCGTCGTGCGCCCCGTGGCTGAAGTTCAGGCGGGCGACGTCCATGCCCGATTCGACGAGGGCGATGACCTGCTCCGGAGAGCTGGTCGCCGGACCCAGGGTGCAGACGATCTTGGCGCGGCGGGACATGGTGGGAACGCTAGTTCACCGCAGTCCTCCGGACCGCATCGCGCCCGGGAGCGGTTCCCCACACACGCCCCGGCCCCGCGACCGGGTCGTGGTCGCGGGGCCGGGAGGAGAGCGCTCCGGAGGAGCGCGGTGCTACCGCAGGGCCACGGCCGTGGGGGTCACCGGGCGGGGCAGCGCCGAGGCGCCGGTGAGCCAGGTGTCCGCGGCGGCGGCCGCGGCGCGGCCCTCGGCGATCGCCCACACGATGAGCGACTGCCCGCGGCCCATGTCACCGGCCACGAAGACGCCGGGGACGGTCGACATGAACTCGGCGTCGCGGACGACGTTGTCCCGCTGGTCCATCTCCACGCCGAGGGCGTCGAGCAGGCCGGTGCGCTGCGCGCCGGTGAAGCCCATGGCGAGGAAGACGAGGTCGGCCGGCAGCTCGCGCTCGGTGCCCTCGATCTTCTGGAACCGGCCGTCGACCCGCTCCACCTCGTGCAGCAGCAGCGCCCGCACGTTGCCGTGGGCGGGGCCCTCCTCATGACCCAGGAAGCGCTCGGTGTTGACCGAGTACAGCCGCTCCCCGCCCTCCTCGTGGGCGCTGGAGACCCGCATGATCATCGGGTAGGTGGGCCAGGGGTTGGCGCCCGCGTCCCGGCGGTCCGGCGGCGCGGGCATGATCTCCAGCTGCGTGACCGAGGCCGCTCCCTGGCGGTGCGCGGTACCGAGGCAGTCGGCCCCGGTGTCACCGCCACCGATGATCACCACGCGCTTGCCGGCGGCGTTGATCGGCGGGTCGTCGAGCTCGCCGAGCGCCTGGCGGTTGCCCATCGGCAGGTACTCCATCGCCAGGTGGATGCCGTTCAGCTCCCGGCCCGGGGCGGGCAGGTCGCGCCCGACCGTCGCGCCACCGGCGAGGACGACGGCGTCGTACTCGGCCCGCAGCTGCTCGCTGGACAGGTCGTCGGCACCGGGGCCGCCGACCTCCACACCGGTGACGAACCGGGTGCCCTCGGCGCGCATCTGGTCCAGCCGCCGGTCGAGGACGGCCTTCTCCATCTTGAACTCGGGGATGCCGTAGCGGAGCAGCCCGCCGATGCGGTCGGCCCGCTCGTACACGGTGACCTCGTGCCCGGCCCGGGTGAGCTGCTGGGCGGCGGCGAGCCCGGCCGGCCCGGAGCCGACGACGGCGACCTTCTTGCCGGTGCGCTCGGCGGGCGACTGCGGCTCGACCCAGCCCTCGTCCCAGGCCCGGTCGATGATCTCCCACTCGATCTGCTTGATGGCGACCGGCGACTCCTGCAGGTTGAGCACGCAGGAGCCCTCGCACGGCGCCGGGCACAGCTTCCCGGTGAACTCCGGGAAGTTGTTGGTCGCGTGCAGCCGCTCGATGGCGTCGTGCCAGTCGTCGCGGCGGGCCAGGTCGTTCCACTCCGGGATCAGGTTGGCCAGCGGGCACGCGTGGTGGCAGAACGGGATGCCGCAGTCCATGCAGCGCGCCGCCTGCTTGCGCACCTCGGCCGTCGGGAACAGCGGGTCCTCGCCGTTCTGGCGGGCCGTGTAGACGTCCTTCCAGTCACGGATGCGCAGCTCCACGGGCCGCCGCGGCGGCAGCTCCCGCTCGAACTTCAGGAATCCGGTGGTGTCAGCCACGTGCACAGCCCTCCTGCGCGGTCGCCGTGAGACTTTCGGTTGCGTAGCGCGTCTCAGCCACGAGCGGCCTCCATCACTGCGAGATCGACATCGGTCCCGTTGGCCTCGGCCATGCGCTGCGCGTCCAGCGCCCGCTTGTAGTCCCGCGGCATGATCACGCTGAACTGGGCCGACCAGCGGCCCCAGTCGGCCAGCAGCGCACCGGCCACCGGCGACTCGGTCTCCTCGGCGTAGCGCACGAGCACGTCCCGCAGCCACTGGGCCGACTCGCCGTCCAGCGGCTCGACGTCGACCATCTCGCCGTTGACCCGGTGCCGGGCCAGGTCGAGCACGTAGCCGATGCCGCCGGACATGCCGGCCGCGATGTTCCGCCCGGTCGGGCCGAGGATCACCGCGCGGCCGCCGGTCATGTACTCGAGCGCGTGGTCCCCCACGCCCTCGACGACGGCGAGCGCACCGGAGTTGCGGACGCAGAACCGCTCGCCCACCCGGCCGCGCAGGAAGATCTCGCCACCGGTCGCGCCGTAGCCGATCACGTTGCCGGCGATGACGTTGTCCTCGGCGGCGAACGGCGCCTCCCGCGAGGGGCGGACGACGATCCGGCCGCCGGAGAGGCCCTTGCCGACGTAGTCGTTGGCGTCGCCGTAGAGCCGCATGGTGATGCCGCGCGGCACGAAGGCGCCGAACGACTGCCCAGCCGACCCGCCGAAGGTGAGGTCGATCGTGCCGTCGGGCAACCCCTCTCCCCCGAACCGCCGGGTGACCATCGAGCCCAGCATCGTGCCGACGGTGCGGTTCACGTTCCGCACCGGCAGCTCGAGGGTGACCGGGCGGGCGTCGAGCAGCGCGCCCTCGCAGAGCTGGATCAGCGTCTGGTCCAGCGCGACGTCGAGGCCGTGGTCCTGGTCGCGCACCTTGCGGCGCGGCGCGCCCTCGGGCAGCTCCGGGACGACGAGCAGCGGCGACAGGTCCAGACCTGCGGCCTTCCAGTGGTCGACCGCCTGCCGGGTGTCGAGCAGCTCGGCGTGGCCGACCGCCTCGTCCAGCGTGCGGAAACCCAGCTCGGCGAGGTACTCGCGCACCTGCTCGGCCAGGAACTCGAAGAAGGTGACGACGAACTCCGGCCGCCCGGTGAACCGCTTGCGCAGCTCCGGGTTCTGCGTCGCGACGCCCACGGGGCAGGTGTCGAGGTGGCAGACCCGCATCATCACGCAGCCGGCGACGACCAGCGGTGCGGTGGCGAAACCGAACTCCTCGGCCCCCAGCAGCGCCGCGATGATCACGTCGCGGCCGGTCTTCATCTGGCCGTCGGCCTGCACGACGATGCGGTCGCGCAGCCCGTTGGCCAGCAGGGTCTGCTGGGTCTCGGCCAGGCCGAGCTCCCACGGGGAGCCGGCGTGCTTGAGCGAGGTCAGCGGTGCCGCGCCCGTCCCGCCGTCGTGACCGGAGATGAGCACCAGGTCGGCGTGCGCCTTGCTCACGCCGGCCGCGACCGTGCCGACGCCGACCTCGGCGACCAGCTTGACGTTGATCCGCGCCTGGTCGTTGGCGTTCTTCAGGTCGTGGATGAGCTGCTTGAGGTCCTCGATCGAGTAGATGTCGTGGTGCGGCGGCGGGCTGATCAGGCCCACGCCCGGCGTGGAGTGCCGGGTGCGCGCCACCCACGGGTAGACCTTGCCGCCGGGCAGCTGGCCGCCCTCGCCGGGCTTGGCCCCCTGGGCCATCTTGATCTGGATGTCGTCAGCGTTGACCAGGTACTCGCTGGTGACGCCGAACCGGCCGCTGGCCACCTGCTTGATCGCCGAGCGGCGCAGGTCGCCGTTCGGGTCGGGGGTGAACCGGTCGGGGTCCTCGCCGCCCTCACCGGTGTTGGACTTGCCGCCCAGCCGGTTCATGGCGATCGCGAGGGTCTCGTGCGACTCCTGCGAGATGGAGCCGTAGCTCATCGCACCGGTCTGGAACCGCTTGACGATCTCGCTGACCGGCTCGACCTCCTCGAGCGGCACGGGCGGGCGGACGCCGGTCTTGAGCTCGAAGAGCCCGCGCAGCGTCGAGGCCTCCGCGCTGAGCCGGTCGACGGTGTCGGTGTACTTCTGGAACACGTCGTACTGACGCGACCGGGTCGCGTGCTGCAGCAGGAACACCGTCTCGGGGTTGAACAGGTGGATCTCGCCCTCGCGGCGCCACTGGTACTCGCCACCGACCTCGAGCCGGCGGTGCGCGGTCTCGGTCGGGTTGTCCGGGTAGGCGCGGCGGTGGCGCATGGCCACCTCCTCGGCGAGCACGTCGATGCCGACGCCGCCCAGGGGCGCGGAGGTCCCGGTGAAGTACTCGTCGACGAGGTCCTGGGACAGGCCGACGGCCTCGAAGATCTGCGCCATCGTGTACGAGCCGACGGTGCTGATGCCCATCTTGCTCATGACCTTGAGGACGCCCTTGCCGAGCGCCTTGACCATGTTGCGGACGGCCTGCGCCGGCTCGACGCCGGTGAGCGCGCCGTCGCGGATGAGGTCCTCGATCGACTCGAACGCCAGGTAGGGGTTGACCGCGGCCGCGCCGTAGCCGAGCAGCAGCGCGACGTGGTGCACCTCGCGGCAGTCGCCGGACTCGACGACCAGCCCGACCTCCATGCGGGTCTTCTCCCGCACCAGGTGGTGGTGGACCGCAGCGGTCATGAGCAGCGACGGGATCGGCGCGCGCTGCTCGTCGCAGTCGCGGTCGGAGAGCACGATGATCCGGGCCCCGGCGGCGATCGCCTTCGAGACCTTGGTGCGCAGCTCCTCGACGGCCTGGGCGAGGGCCGGGCCGCCGCCGTTGACGTCGAAGTGGCCGGTGATCCGGACGGCGGCGTACCCGGGCAGGTCGCCGTCGTCGTCGATGTGCAGGATCTTGGCCAGCTCGTCGTTGTCGATGACCGGGAACGGCAGGAACACCTGCCGGGCCGAGGCCGGGGTGGCCTTGAGCAGGTTCTGCTCGGGGCCGAAGGTGCGGCCCAGGCTGGTCACCAGCTCCTCGCGGATGGCGTCCAGCGGCGGGTTGGTCACCTGGGCGAACAGCTGCCCGAAGTAGTCGTAGAGCAGCCGCGAGCGGTCCGACAGCGCCGCGATCGGGGTGTCGGTGCCCATCGAGCCGATCGGCTCCGCGCCGGAGGCGGCCATCGGCTGGACGAGGACGCGCAGCTCCTCCTCCGTGTAGCCGAACAGCGCCTGCCGGCGGACGACGGACTCGTGGCTGGGCCGCGAGCGGCGGCGCTCGGGCAGCGTCGGCAGGTGCACGAGGCCGGCGTGCAGCCAGTCGTCGTACGGGTGCTCGGCGGCCAGGGCGCCCTTGACCTCCTCGTCGGAGACGATGCGCCCCGACGCGGTGTCGACCAGGAACATCCGGCCCGGCTGCAGCCGGCCCTTGGCCACGATGTCGGCGGCGGGGATGTCGAGCACGCCCACCTCGCTGGCCAGCACGACCAGGTCGTCCTTGGTGTGCCACCAGCGGCCCGGGCGCAGCCCGTTGCGGTCCAGGACGGCGCCGATGAGCGTGCCGTCGGTGAAGCAGACCGCGGCGGGCCCGTCCCAGGGCTCCATGATCGAGGAGTGGAACCGGTAGAAGGCCCGGCGGGCCGGGTCCATCTCGTCGTGGTTCTCCCACGCCTCCGGGATCATCATCAGCACCGCGTGCGGCAGCGAGCGGCCCGACAGGTGCAGCAGCTCCAGCACCTCGTCGAAGGTCGCCGAGTCGCTGAAGTCGCTGGCGGTGACCGGGAAGATCCGGTCCAGGCCGAGCTCGGAGGCCGGCCCGGCGGGACCGTCGAACATCTCCGTGGCCAGCTTCGCCTCGCGGGCCCGCATGCGGTTGCGGTTGCCCTTGATCGTGTTGATCTCGCCGTTGTGCGCGATGAAGCGGAACGGGTGGGCCAGCGGCCAGCTCGGGAAGGTGTTGGTCGAGAAGCGGCTGTGCACCAGCGCGATCGCCGACTCGTAGCGCTCGTCGCGCAGGTCGGGGAAGAACAGCGGCAGCTGGTCGGTGGTCAGCATGCCCTTGTAGGTGATCGTCCGGGACGACAGCGAGGCGATGTACAGCGAGCTGCCGGCGTCGACGGCGGCGCGCTCGGCACGCTTGCGCAGCACGAAGGAGCGCCGCTCCAGGCGGGTGACGCCGTTGCACTCGACGTTGCCGCCGAAGGCCGCCTCGTCGGCGCGGGCGCCCATCGTCTCGGCGACGAACAGCTGGGCGAAGTGCGGCATGACCGCGCGCGCCGTGGGGCCGAGGTCGGCACCCTCGGGGTCGATCGGCACGTCGCGCCAGCCCAGGACGGTCAGGCCCTCCTCGGCGGCGAGGCGGGCGACGTCCTCCACGCGGGCGGCGCGCTCGGCGTCGTCGGCGGGCATGAACGCGATGCCGACCGCGTACTCGCCGGCCGGCGGCAGGTCGAACCCGACGCTGGCGCGCAGCAGGGCGTCGGGCACCTGGGTGAGGATGCCCGCGCCGTCGCCCGAGTTGGGCTCGGCGCCGGCGGCGCCGCGGTGGTCGAGGTTGTGCAGGGCGGTGAGGCCCTTGGCGACGATGTCGCGCGACCGGCGTCCGCGGGCGTCGGCCACGAAGGCGACACCGCAGGCGTCCTTGTCGTTGGCCGGGTCGTAGAGGCCGGAGGCAGCGGGAACCGCGGAGAACGGAACGGCTGACTTCGGAGCGGCGGGGGCGGTGAGGTCGGGCATGTCACTCCCGTCGTCGGCGGCGCCCGTCTCCTCCCGAGGAGAGCGGGCGGGGCTGGAGCCCGTGCCGGTGGTCAAGGTCTTGGCGGACAGCACTGCGGAGGCCGGCGCAGCCCGGGAGGGGAGGTCGACCCGGGTGTGCAGGCGGGAGCCCCTCGGGTCGTCACCGACGGGCCGTCGTCCGCGGGGCGACGCTGGCCCGGTCCGACACTCGGGCCCGTCCGGGATCGCCGGCGGGCCCGACCGAAGCGTACACAGCCGTAACACGGCGAACAGCTGCGTAAATCACGTTCGCGGCAGCACGGCAGCTTCCCGCTGGTCGTTGGCGCTCCTCACCCGTCGGCGGGCGGCCGCGCGGTTCCGGGGTGCTCGTGATCATCCTCACGGGCGGGGTCCCCGTCCCGGTCCGGCGACGGTGACGGGGCGGCCGGGCCCCCGGCCGCGGCGAACTCGGCGCCGCGGGTGATGACCTCGCGGGGGCGGCCGCGCTGCGACACCAGGTAGGCCAGGGCCAGCAGGCCGACGACGACGGCGGTGAAGACGTTGAGCCGCACGCCGAAGAAGGTCTCCGCCGGATCGGTGCGCAGCAGCTCGATCCACAGCCGGCCGGTGCAGTAGCTGAGCACGTAGAGCGCGAACGCCTGGCCGTGGGCGAGCCGGAAGCGGCGGTCGGCCCAGATCACCAGCGCCGCGGCGGCGAGGTTCCACAGCAACTCGTAGAGGAACGTCGGGTGGAAGGTGGCGACGTCGAGGTACTCCGCCGGCCGGTGCACGGGATCGATCTCCAGGCCCCACGGCAGGTCGGTCGGGCCGCCGAAGAGCTCCTGGTTGAACCAGTTGCCGAGCCGGCCGATCGCCTGGGCGACGAGCAGGCCGGGCGCGAGGGCGTCGCCGAAGGCCGGCAGCGGGATGCCACGGCGGCGGCAGGCGATCCACGCCCCCACCCCGCCGAGCGCGATCGCGCCCCAGATGCCCAGGCCGCCCTCCCAGATGGCGAAGGCCTTGAGCGGGTCACCGCCCTCGCCGAAGTAGGGCCGCGGGCTGGTGATCACGTGGTAGAGCCGGCCGCCGACGATGCCGAAGGGCACCGCCCACGTGGCGATGTCCAGCACGTCGCCAGGGGCGCCGCCGCGGGCGATCCAGCGCTTCTCGGTCAGCCAGGCCGCGGCCACGATGCCGGCGATGATGCACAGCGCGTAGGCGCGCAGCGGGAAGGGCCCGAGCTCCCAGACGCCCTGCGAGGGGCTCGGGATCGACGCCAGCACCGTCATGCCGGCACCCCCGCGCGGCGGACGCCCGCGGCCAGGTCGGCGGTGAGCGCGCGGACGCCGTCGGCACCGCGGCCCTCGAGCAGCTCCCGCACGTAGGCCGAGCCGACGATGACGCCGTCGGCGAAGGCGGCGAGCTCGGCGGCCTGGGCGCCGTTGGAGACGCCCAGGCCCACGCACAGCGGGATGCCCGGCCGGGCCTCGCGGGTGCGGGCGACCAGGATGCGGGCGGCGTCGCTCACGGTGTCGCGGGCGCCGGTGACGCCCATCGTCGAGGCGACGTAGACGAAGCCCCGGCTGGCCGCCGTCGTCGACCGCAGCCGCGCGTCGGTGGACGAGGGGGCGACGAGGAAGACGCGGTCGAGGTCGGCCCGCTCGGCCGCGGCGATCCACTCGCCGGCCTCGTCGGGGATGAGGTCCGGGGTGATGAGCCCCGCTCCCCCGGCCGCGGCCAGGTCGTCGGCGAACCGCTCGACGCCGTAGCGCTCGACCGGGTTCCAGTAGGTCATCACCACCGGGACGGCGCCGGCGGCGGCGACGGCCTCGACCGCGCGGAACACGTCCCGCAGGCCGACGCCCGCGCGCACCGCGACCTCGACGGCCTCCTGGATGACCGGGCCGTCCATGCCGGGGTCGCTGTAGGGGACGCCGATCTCGATGACGTCGGCGCCGGCCTCCACGGCGGCCACCATCGCCTCGATCGAGCCCTCGACGTCCGGGTAGCCGACGGGCAGGTAGGCGATCAGCGCCGCCCGCCCCTCGGCCTTCGCCGCCTCGATCCGCTGCGCCAGCCGGCTGGTCACGCCGTCTCCCCCGCGTCCTGGCCGGCGACGGCCTGGTCGTTGCTGACCGCACCCTCGGTCGGCTGCTGGTGGGTGTCCAGGCCCGGGCCCGGGTCGGCCCCGCGCCCCTCTTCCACGGCCCGGTCGTCCTCGTCGGTCGGCGCGGCGTCCTCGCCCAGCCCGAACCACGCGGACGCCGTCTCGACGTCCTTGTCGCCGCGACCCGAGAGGTTCACCAGCAGCAGAGGAGGCTCGCCTCCCCGCCCACCGGCCCCCGACGCCCCGAGCTCCCGGCCGAGCACGAGCGCGCCCGCCAGCGCGTGCGCCGACTCGATGGCCGGGATGATCCCCTCGGTCCGGCAGAGCAGGGCGAAGGCCTCCATGGCCTCGGCGTCGGTGACCGGCCGGTACTCGGCGCGGCCGATCTGGTGCAGGTAGCTGTGCTCGGGGCCGACGCCCGGGTAGTCCAGGCCGGCGCTGATCGAGTGCGACTCGATGGTCTGCCCGTTCTCGTCCTGCAGCAGGAACGAGCGCGCCCCGTGCAGCACGCCGGGGGTGCCGCCGGTGATGGTCGCCGCGTGCCGGCCGGTGCCGACGCCGTCGCCGCCGGCCTCCAGGCCCACCAGCCGCACGCCCTCGTCGCCGACGAAGGCGGTGAAGATGCCGATCGCGTTGGAGCCGCCGCCCACGCAGGCCAGGACGGCGTCGGGCAGCCGGCCCTCGCGCTCGAGCACCTGGGCGCGCGCCTCGTCGCCGATGACCCGCTGGAAGTCCCGCACCATCGCCGGGAACGGGTGCGGGCCGGCCACGGTGCCGAAGACGTAGTTCGTCGTCTCCACGTTGGTCACCCAGTCGCGGAACGCCTCGTTGATCGCGTCCTTGAGGGTGCGCGAGCCGGTGGTCACCGGGATGACCTCGGCGCCGAGCAGGCGCATGCGGGCCACGTTGAGCGCCTGGCGCCGGGTGTCCGCCTCGCCCATGTAGACGGTGCAGGACAGCCCCATGAGCGCGGCCGCGGTCGCCGTCGCCACGCCGTGCTGGCCGGCGCCGGTCTCGGCGATCACGCGGGTCTTGCCGATCCGCTTGGTGAGCAGCGCCTGGCCCAGCACGTTGTTGATCTTGTGCGAGCCGGTGTGGTTGAGGTCCTCGCGCTTGAGCAGGATCCGGGCGCCGCCGGCGTGCGCGGCGAACTTCGGCACCTCGGTGACCGGGCTCGGCCGGCCGGTGTAGTCCCGCTGCAGCCGGGCGAACTCCTCGAGGAACGCCGGGTCGACACGCATGGCCTCGTAGGCCTCGGTCAGCTCGTCGAGCGCGGCGATGAGCGCCTCGGGCACGAACCGGCCGCCGAAGATGCCGAAGTGCCCGGTGGCGTCCGGCCAGCCCGGGCGCGCCGGAAGAGAGAGATCTCCGGGCTGCGGAGGGCTGGTCGTCGTCATGCCCCCAGTGTCGCGCGCGGCGCGCCGCAGCAGGTGGAGGGGGTCAGCGGGTGGTGCGCGGGGTCGCGGGGTGCGCCCCCGCGGTGACCAGGTCGGCCACCGCCTGGCGGGCGTCGCCGGCGGTGACCAGCCCCTCGCCGACGAGCACGGCATCGGCGCCGGCCGCGGCGTAGCTGATCAGGTCGTGCGGGCCGCGGACGCCGGACTCGGCGACCTTGACCACCTCCGACGGCAGGCCCGGGGCGATCTTCTCGAACGTCGAGCGGTCCACCTGCAGCGTGGTGAGGTCGCGGGCGTTGACGCCGATGACGGCGGCACCGGCGGCCAGGGCGCGGTCGGCCTCGGCCTCGGTGTGCACCTCGACCAGGGCGGTCATGCCGAGCGACTCGACCCGCTCCAGCAGCCCGGTGAGCACGTTCTGCTCGAGCGCGGCGACGATCAGCAGCACCACGTCGGCACCGTGCGCCCGGGCCTCGTGCACCTGGTAGCTGCTGACGACGAAGTCCTTGCACAGGATCGGCACGTCAACGACCGCGCGGACGGCGTCGAGGTCGGCCTGCGAGCCGCCGAAGCGGCGCCGCTCGGTGAGCACGGAGATGACCCGGGCGCCGCCGTCGGCGTACTGGCGGGCCAGCTCGGCGGGGTCGGGGATGTCGGCCAGCTCGCCCTTGGAGGGGCTGCGGCGCTTGACCTCGGCGATGACGCCGACGCCGGGGGCGCGCAGCGCGGCCAGGGCGTCGAGGGCGGGACGGGCGTCGCGCGCGGCCGCCTTGACCTCGGCGAGCGGGATGAGCGCCTCGCGGGCGGCGACGTCCTCGCGGACACCGGCGACGATCTCGTCGAGGACGTTCACGCGGTCGCTCCTGCCGGCGCGGGGGTGCGCCCGCTGCCCGTCTCCACTGCCTGTCGCACGTCGTCCCCTCACCAGCCGGATCGGTAGCACGACTCTAGAGCCGCCGCCGATCCCGCCCGGCCAGGGGGGCGGTCGGCGTGGTGCCCGCCGGTTGGGCTATACGTCGCGCCGGTCGGTGGGGTCCTCGCCCCGGTCCAGCGCCTTCCAGGCGTCGACCGCCCGGTCCTCGTCGGTGCGCGGCCGGGCCGGTGCGGTGCTGCCGGCCGCCGGCGCCCCGTCGGTGCGCTCGTACCGGCGGCCCATGCCCGGCCAGGACCGGCCGCGCAGCACGACGAGCGCGCCGGTGGCGACGGCGACCAGCCCGGCGAGCACCACGAGCAGCGGCCCCGACGCCGCGACGTCGGCGGTGACGTCGCCGACCGTGGCGCCGGAGAGGCCGGGCAGGTCGGCGCCGGCGTCGTCCAGCCCGCCGGCCAGGGCGCGCCCGCCCGACCAGAGCAGCGCGCCCCCGGCCGCCGCCGCGAGCAGGCCGACGGCGACGCGACCGGCGCCGCGCACCGCCAGCAGCGCGACCGCCGCGGCCAGCAGCACGAGCCCGGCGGCGGGCACCAGCGGTGCGGCGTCGGCGCCGGAGAGGTCGGCCGAGACCGGGGGCAGCGGGGCCCGCCGGTCGGCGGTGACCTCCGCCCACGCCTGCCCGCCGGCGACCAGGGCCAGCGCGCCCGACGCCACCGCCCCGAGGACGGCGCTGGTCAGCTCCCGGCGCGCGGTCACAGCTCCCGCAGCCCCTCGGCGCGGGCGATCGCCGAGAGCACCGCGCGCGCCTTGTGCCGGGTCTCGGCCTCCTCCAGGGCGGCGTCGCTGTCGGCGACGATCCCCGCGCCGGCCTGGACGTAGGCCGTCCCGTCGTGCAGGACGGCGGTGCGGATCGCGATCGCCATGTCCATGTCCCCGCTGGCGTCGACGTAGCCCACCGTGCCGGCGTAGAGCGCCCGCCGGGTCGGCTCGACGCTCTCGATGATCTCCATCGCCCGCGGCTTGGGGGCGCCGGAGACGGTGCCGGCCGGGAAGGTGGCGTCGAAGACGTCCAGCGCGTCGTGCTCCGGTGCCACCTCGCCGGCCACCGTGGAGACCAGGTGCATGACGTGGCTGTAGTGCTCGACGCGCATGAAGTCGGGCACCTCGACCGACCCCGGCACGCACACCCGGCCCAGGTCGTTGCGCGCGAGGTCGACCAGCATGACGTGCTCGGCGCGCTCCTTCGGGTCGGCGAGCAGCCCCTCGGCCAGCCGGACGTCCTCCTCCGGCGTGGCCCCGCGCGGGCGGGTACCCGCCGGCGGGTGCACGACCGCCGACGACCCGGTGACGGTCACGAGCGCCTCCGGCGAGGAGCCGACGACGTCGAACGGCGTCTCCCGGCCCTCGAAGCGCAGCAGGTACATGTAGGGCGAGGGGTTGGTGGCGCGCAGCACCCGGTAGAGGTCGAGCGCGTCGGCGGTGGTCGGCGTCTCGAACCGCTGGGCGAGCACCACCTGGAAGGCGTCGCCCGCGCGGATGTGCTCGCGCACCCGCTCGACACCGGCCTCGTACACGCCGGGCGCCATGCTGCTGGTCACCTCCGGGACGGCTGCCTCCCCCAGGACGGCGACCCCCGGCGGGACGGCGCGGGCCAGGTCGGCGGCCATCGCGTCCAGCCGGGCGACCGCGTCGTCGTAGCCGCCTTCCGACCCGCGGAGCACGTTGGCGATCAGCAGCACCGTGTCCCGTCCGCGTGGTCGAGCACCGCGAAGTCGGTCACCAGCATCATCGCCAGCTCGGGCATGCCGATGTCGTCGGTGCTGGTCTCCGGCAGCCGTTCCAGCCGCCGGACGACGTCGTAGCCCAGGTAGCCGACCAGCCCGCCGGTGAGCGGCGGCAGGTCCGGGGTGCGCGGCGAGCGCAGCCGGCGGGCCAGCGTGCGGACGGCGTCGAGCGGATCGCCCGGCAGGTCGTCGGTCAGCCCGGGGATCTCCTCCCCCAGCCACTGCGTGACGCCACCGCGCTCGGTGAGCACGCCCGCGCTGCGGGCGCCCACGAAGCTGTACCGCGCCCAGCGCCGGCCCTGCTCGGCCGACTCCAGCAGCACCGTGCCCGGGCGGTTGCCGGCGAGCTTGCGGTAGATGCCGACCGCGGTCTCGCTGTCGGCCAGCAGCCGGCGGACCACCGGCACCATCGGCCGGTCGGCGGTGAAGTCCTCGCGCGCGGGGGTGTCGACGCCGAACCTCATGCGCCGGCCGCCGCGGGACGGACGCCGGGGACCGCGGGCAGCTCGCGGTAGAAGCAGCTGCGCTCGCCGGTGTGGCAGGCCGCGCCCTCCTGGTCGACGAGCACCAGCAGCGCGTCGCCGTCGCAGTCCACCCGCACCTCGTGCACCCACTGCCGGTGGCCGGAGGTCTCGCCCTTGACCCAGTACTCCTGCCGGCTGCGCGACCAGTACGTGGCCCGGCCGGTGGTGAGCGTGCGGCGCAGGGCCTCGTCGTCCATCCAGGCGACCATGAGCACCTCGCGGGTGTCGTGCTGCTGGACGACGGCGGTCACCAGGCCGGTGGGGTCGTGGCGCAGCAGCGCCGCGACCTCGGGGTCGAGCACGGGAGGGACGACATCGGGCATGCCGCCAGTCTGCCGTGCGACCCGCTCAGGCCGGTGGGGCGGTGAACCAGCGCCGCGACGTGGCGCTGAGCAGCAGCCCGAGCGAGACCGCGGGCGCCACCGCGAAGAACAGCGCGAACGCGGCCAGCGAGCCCTCGCCGTCGGACCCGCCCAGGCCGCCGAGCAGGTCGAGCATGCGGCCGCCCCAGTACAACGCGAGGACCACCTGGACGACGTGCGCGCCGGCGAGCAGCCGGTACGCGGCACGGGTGCGCCGGTTGAGCGCGACGATGCCGCCGATCACGAGCAGCACCACCGACGCCAGCTGGAGGACGGCGAGCACCGTGCCCTCCGTCGCCAGCTGCCGCGCGGTCGCCGAGGTGTAGACGCCCGGCCGGCCGCTGGAGGCGATATCGGCGATCGAGGCGAAGAACCAGACGTAGAGCGAGGCGATGAGCACGACGAGGCCCTGCACGAAGGCGAGCACGGCCGCGCCGATGACCTGGCCGGGCGTGCGCTCGACCGGCCGCGGCGGGCCCCACGGCTGCCCGTACGGCGGCTGTCCCCACGGCGGCTGGGCGTACTGCGGCTGCCCCCACTGCGGCGGGCCGTACGGGGGCTGTCCCCAGGGCTGCTGCTGACCCCACGGCTGCTGGCCGGGCGGGGGCTGGCCCCACGGCTGCTGCGGCGGCGCGGTCCGCGGCGGTCCGGCGTACGGCGGCGGTGCGGGCCGGTCGGGGTCCGACCAGGGGTCCGGGTGGCGCGGGTCGCTCACAGCGCCGCCGCGACGGCCCGGCCCGCCGTCCGGCCGGAGAACAGGCAGCCGCCGAGGAAGGTGCCCTCCAGCGACCGGTAGCCGTGCATGCCGCCGCCGCCGAAGCCCGCCACCTCGCCCGCGGCGTACAGGCCGTCGAAGACCACGCCGCCGGGGCGCAGCACCCGGGCGGACAGATCGGTCTCCAGCCCGCCGAGCGACTTGCGGGTGATGATGTTCAGCCGGACGGCGATCAGCGGCCCGGCCTCCGGGTCGAGGATGCGGTGCGGCTGGGCCACCCGGATCAGCTTGTCGCCGAGGTAGTTCCGCGCGCCGCGGATCGCGGTGACCTGCAGGTCCTTGGTGAACGGGTGCGCGATCTCCCGGTCGCGGGCGACGATCTCCCGCTCGAGCTCGGCCAGGTCGATGGCCGGCGTCCCCCCGGTGATCCGGTTCATCCCCTCGACGAGCTCGGGCAGCGTCGGAGCGACGACGAAGTCCTCGCCCCTGTCGAGGAAGGCCTGCACCGGCGCGGAGACGCCCGCCCGCGCGCGGTTGACCAGCAACCGGACGTCCTTGCCGGTGAGGTCCGGGTTCTGCTCGGAGCCCGAGAGCGCGAACTCCTTCTCGACGATCTTCTTCGTCGTGACGAACCAGGTGTGCTCGTACCCGGTGGTGCCGATGTGGGCCAGCGTCCCGAGGGTGTCGAAGCCGGGGAACAGCGGCACCGGCAGCCGCCGGCCGAGCGCGTCGAACCACAGCGACGAGGGCCCGGGCAGGATGCGGATGCCGTGCTGCGCCCAGACCGGCGAGTGGTTGGCGATGCCCTCGGTGTAGTGCCACATGCGGTCCTCGTTGACCACGCTGGCGCCGGCGGCCGCGGTCGCCTGGAGCATGTGCCCGTCGACGTGCGCGGGGACGCCGGAGAGCATCCGCTGCGGCGCCGGGCCCAGCCGGGCCGGCCAGTTGCGCCGCACCAGCTCGTGGTTGCCGCCGATGCCGCCGGAGGTGACGACGACGGCCTGCGCCGCGATCTCGAACGCGCCGACCTCGGTGCGCGAGCTGGCCTCGCCCCGGGCCACGCCGCTGGGCTCGAGGACCGCGCACCGCACGCCGGTCGCCGCGCCGCCGCTGACGACCAGCTCGGACACGCGGTGCCGGAACCGCAGCTCGACGGTGCCCGCCTCGACGGCGGCCCGGACGCGGCGCAGGAACGGCGCGACGACGCCGGGGCCGGTGCCCCACACGATGTGGAAGCGCGGCACGGAGTTGCCGTGCCCGGTGGCGGTGTAGCCGCCCCGCTCGGCCCAGCCGACGACGGGGAAGAAGCCGACGCCCTGCTCCTTGAGCCAGGCGCGCTTCTCACCGGCGGCGAACTGGAGGTAGGCCTCGGCCCACTGCCGCGGCCAGTGGTCCTCGGTCCGGTCGAAGGCGGCGGTGCCGAACCAGTCCTGGCGGGCGAGCTCCAGGGAGTCGTGCACCCGCAGCCGGCGCTGCTCGGGCGAGTCGACGAGGAACAGGCCCCCGAAGGACCAGTGCGCCTGGCCGCCGAGGCTCGCCTCGGGCTCCTGGTCGACCAGGACCACCCGCTTGCCGGCGTCGGCCAGCTCGGCGGTGGCCACCAGCCCCGCGAGCCCCGCGCCCACGACGACGACGTCTGCCTCGGTGGTGTTCTGCACGACCCGACGCTAGCGGGCCGGAGGGCGGTGGGCCCGTGACGGCCCCGGAGGAACTCCTGCGCCTCCGCGCTCGTGGGAGCGGGCATGGCCATCGACGCGTTCGAACCGCACCCGCTCGTCCGCCTGCTCGGCATGCCGGCGGTGGAGTTCACCGCGGCCGACCTGGTGCGGGCGGCCGAGCAGCTGGAGCTCCGCCAGGTGAACCTGCGCTACGTCGGCGGTGACGGCCGGCTGAAGACGCTGGCCTTCGGCATCACCTCGCGCGCGCACCTCACCGAGGTACTGGTGCGCGGCGAGCGGGTGGACGGCTCGAGCGTGTTCGCCGGTACCGACGCCGACGCCAGCGACGTCTACGTGGTGCCGCGGTACCGCACCGCCTTCGTCAACCCGTTCGGCGAGCGGCCCTCGCTGGACCTGCTCTGCTCGTTCTACGACGAGGACGGCACGCCGCTGCGGCACGCCCGCGAGCAGATCGTGCGGAAGGCGGCCGAGGCACTGCAGGCGGAGACGGGCATGACGCTCGAGGCCTTCGGCGAGCTGGAGTACTACCTCGTCGACTCCCCCTCCCGCATCTACCCGGTCGAGGAGGAGCGGGGGTACCAGGAGTCGGGTCCCTTCGCGAAGGGCGAACGGGTCCGGGAACAGGTGCTGGGCCACCTGACCGCCATGGGGGTGCCGCTCAAGTACGCCCACGGCGAGGTCGGCGGCATCCTCGAGGAGGACCGGCAGCTGGTCCAGCACGAGATCGAGTTCCAGCCGGTGCCCGTCGAGCAGGCCGCCGACCACCTCGTCCTGGCGAAGTGGGTGGTGCGCGAGGTGGCCGCCGCGCACGGGCTGGAGGCGACCTTCGCGCCGTCGGTGAGCAGCGGCGGAGCCGGGAACGGCCTGCACGTGCACAGCCGGCTGGTGCGCAACGGCGCCAGCACCATCGTGCGCCGGGACGGGCTGAACGACACCGGACGGCGGCTGGTCGCCGGGTACCTCTCCGCGGCCAGAGCCCTGACCGCGTTCGGCAACACGGTCCCGACCTCCTACCTGCGGTTCGCCGACGGCGACGAGTCGCCCGGAGCCATCACCTGGGCGGAGAAGGACCGGACCGGCCTGGTCCGCGTCCCGCTGGCCTGGAACGGGGACGTGCTGCCCGGCATGGTGGCGCACGCCAACCCGGCGGGCAGCGCGCCCGTTCCCGAGCCGGACGTCCACCCCCAGACCGTCGAGTTCCGGCTCGGCGACGGCTCTGCCGACGTCCACCTGCTGCTGGCCGGCATGGCGGTCGCTGTCCGGCGCGGCCTCATCGACGACGGCAGCCTCGAGCTGGCCGAGCGGCTCAGCACCGGCGACAGCGACGACGTCGAGCAGTTGCCGACCTCGTGCGCCGAGTCGGCCGACGCGCTCGACGCCGAGCGGGCGCTGTTCGAGGCCGAGGGCGTCTTCCCGGCGGCGCTGCTCGACGCCGTCATCGCCGGGCTCCGCGAGATCGACGAGGCGACGCCGGCCGAGGCGCTGGCCGAGGACGGCTCGGCGCGGGAGGAGCTGGTCCGGCGGCACTGGCACGTGGGCTGAGCCGCCCGGGCGGCTAGCGGACGCCGCGCCGCGCGGCGACCCAGGTGCGCACCGCGGGATGCGCGGCGAGCAGCGCCGCGGCGGCCGGCAGCAGCCCCACCGCCAGGCCGAAACCGAGCGCGTCCTCGGCCCAGCCGCCGAACGCGGTGCCACCCAGGACGAGCCCGGCGAGCACCCCGCCGGCGGTGGCCAGCACCAGCCACGACCGGCCGCGCACCAGCAGCACGGCGCCGACGAGCAGGCCGAGGCTGAGCGCGAGCGGAACCGCGAGCAGCACCCACTCCGGGCCGGAGAGCTCGCCGCCGGAGAAGCCGAGCGCGACCAGGAAGAAGAAGCCGGGCGCGAAGGCGCTGAGCACCGCCAGCGGCGCGGCCACCATGGCGGGGAACGGCGGCATGCGCGGTGCGGGCACGGCCGGGGCGGGGTGGGTCACGGCGCGCAGCCTAGGGCCGCGGTCGGCCGACGGGCTCCGGTTCGCCGGCCGACGCGCGGCGCCACGAGGCGTGCAGCCGCGCGTAGGTGCCCTCGACCCCGACCAGCTCGGCGTGGCTGCCGCGCTGCACCACGTGCCCGGAGTCGACGACCAGCACCTCGTCGGCGCGCTCGGCGGTGGAGAGCCGGTGCGCGATCGTGAGCGTCGTCCGCCCGGCGGTGAGGGTGTCCAGCGCCCGGGTGAGCCGCTGCTCGGTCGCCGGGTCGACCGCGCTGGTCGCCTCGTCGAGCACGAGCAGGTCGGGGTCGGCGACGTAGGCGCGGGCGACGGCGACGAGCTGCCGCTCCCCCGCCGACAGCGACTCGCCGCGCTGCCCGACCGGGCTGGCCACGCCCGCGGGCAGGCCGGTGACCCAGTCGGTGAGACCGAGGTCGTCGAAGGCGGCGGCGACGGCGTCGTCGGGAATGCCCGGCCGGCCGTAGCGCACGTTGTCCGCGACGGTGGCGTCGAACAGGAAGCCGTCCTGCGGCACCATCACCACCCGCGCGCGCAGCGACTCGAACGCGACGTCGGGCAGGGCGACCCAGCCGGCGTCGTCGGAGCCCAGGAGCACCCGCCCCTCGACCGGGTCCATGAGCCGGGTGACCAGCTTGGCGAAGGTCGTCTTGCCCGAGCCGGTCTCGCCGACGATCGCCACCCGGCGGCGCGGCGCGATGGTGAGGTCGATGTCGTCGAGGGCCTTCCGGGCGCCGGGCGCGTAGCGGAAGGTCACGTGCTCGAAGCGCACCCCGAGCACGCCGGCGGGCAGGTGGTGGGTGCCGTCGGGGTCGGTGATGGCGGGGTCCTGGACGTCGGGCTCGGTGTCGATGATGTCGAGCACGCGGCGGAACCCGGCGACGGCGTTCTGCGCCTCGTTGATCACCTCGCTGGCGGTCTGCACCGGCGCGACGAACAGGGTGACGAGGAACAGGAAGGCGACGAGGGTGCCGGCGGTGATGTCACCGGCCAGGCCCAGGTAGACGCCGGCGACGACCAGCGCCGCGTTGGCCAGCGCCGCGGCGAACTCACCGCTGACGAAGACGCCCACGGCCACGCGCTGCGCGTCCACCGCCGCGCGGTAGTGCCGGTCGATCGCGCCGTCGATGCGCTCCGCCGTGCGCTCGCGCACGCCGTAGGCGCGCACGGTCGAGGCCCCGACCACGGACTCGGAGACGGCGGCCAGCAGGTCGCCGATCCGCTCGCGGACCACGCCGTAGACGACGGCCAGCTTCGCGGCGAACCAGCGGACGGCGATGCCCAGCGGCACGAAGCAGGCCAGCACGACCAGCGTCAGCTGCCACGAGTAGAAGAACATCACCACGGTGGCGACGAGCAGCTGGCCGAAGCTGATCAGGCCGAGCACACCGCCCCACTGCATGAACTGCGACAGCTGGTCGACGTCGCTGGTCACCCGTGACACGAGCCCGCCGCGCTTGTCGCCCTGCTGGTGCACCGCGGACAGGTCGTGCACGTGGCGGAAGGCGCGCACGCGCAGCCCGGCCAGCGCGGTCTCGGTGGTGCGGAACAGCCGCAGGTTCATCCGGTAGACCGCCACGGCGGTGAGCACCACGACGACCGCGCAGGCGAGCACCACCCAGGTGACGAAGTCCAGGTCCGGCCCGCCGTCGGCGCCGATGCCGCGGTCGAGCACCTGCTGGACGGCGATGGGGACCACGACCCGGCCGGCGGTGGCGAGCACCGCGAGCAGGATCGTGAGCGGCAGCCCGCGCCGGAACTCGGGCATCATCCGCAGGCCCCGGCGCAGCGTCTTGAGCGCGCCTTCCTTGCGGTCCTCGTCGGGCAGCGTGACGGTCATGCCGAGACCCCCTCGGCCTGGGAGTAGGCGCGCACGAGGTCGGCGTAGCCGGGCACCTCGCCGAGCAGGTACGCGTGGCTGCCGCGCGCGACCGCGCGGCCGCGCTCGAACCAGACCACCTCGTCGGCCAGCGCGATGGTCGCCTGGCGGTAGGCCACGACCACCACGGTGGCCGGGGAGTCGCTGGACCGCAGCGCGTCGAGGATCCGCGCCTCGACGGCGGGGTCGACGGCGCTGGTGGCGTCGTCGAGCACGAGCAGCCGCGGCCGGCGCACGATCGCGCGGGCGAGCGCCAGCCGCTGCCGCTGACCGCCGGACAGCGAGGCGCCGCGCTCGCCGACGTGGGTGTCCAGGCCCTGGGGCAGCGCGCTCACGAAGTCGTCGGCGGCGGCCACCCGCAGCGCCGCCCACACCTCCTCGTCGGAGAACGGGCCCCCGAGGGTGATGTTGCCGCGCACCGTGTCGTCGAAGAGGAACGCCTGCTGGGCGACGAAGGCAGCGGAGTCGCTGACCTGCCCCTCGCGCAGCCGGCGGAGGTCCAGGCCGTCCATGAGCACGGTCCCGTCGACGGGGTCGACGAGCCGGACCAGCAGACCGGCGAGCGTGGACTTGCCCGAGCCGGTCGGCCCCACCACCGCGACGGTGCGGCCGGCGGGGACGTCGAAGGTGACGTCGCGGACGGCCGGACGCTCGACGCCGGCGAAGGTGTAGCCGACGCCCTGCAGCCCCAGCGCGGCACCGCCGCCCCCGGTCACCGCGTCGTCCGGCCCGTAGGGCGTCTCGCCGGTGGCCTCGAGGACCGGCGTGATCCGGTCGTAGCCGGCCAGGGCGCGCGGCAGCTCGGCGAGCGCACCCAGCCGATGGCGCGGATCGGCAGTGCCAGCAGGGTGAACAGGTAGGCGATGGAGACCAGGTCGCCGACGTCGATCGCGCCGTCGGCCACCCGGTGGGCGCCCACGAGCAGCACGGCGAGCGTCCCGATGTTGGGCAGCGACTCGATCAGCGGGTCGAACAGCCCGCGGATCCGGCCGACGGCGATGAGCCCGTCGCGGAGTTCCCCGGCGCGGGCGTCGAACCGCTCGGTCTCCGACTCCTCGCGGCCGAGGGTCTTGACGACCAGCGCGGCGTCGAAGCTCTCGTGGGCGATCTCGCTGACCTCGGCGCGCAGCTGCTGGGCCCGCTGCTGGCGCGGGCTCATGATCTGCGAGTACAGCGCGTTGATGACGAAGACGAGGGGGAAGACGACCAGCCCGATGAGCGCCAGCAGCGGGTCGGTCGCGACCATCGCGCCGCCGGTGATGAAGATGATCACGACGGCGCCGAGCCCGAAGGCGAGCGGCGCGACGAAGAACCAGGCCGCCTCGACGTCGGAGTTGGCGTTGGACAGCAGCTGACCCGTGGGGTGCTGCTGGTGCCAGGAGAGCGGCAGCCGGAGGTACTGCCCGGTCACCTCGCGGCGCATCTGCGCCTGCAGCCGGTACTGCATGATCCCGGAGAGCAGGCGGCGGCCGACGATCCCGACGATGCGCAGCAGGGCCACGCCGATGATGGCCAGCACCGCCACCGCCAGGGCCGCGACCGAGGCCTCGCCGTCGTCGAACGAGGGCAGCACGACGCGGTCGGTGACCTCGCCGATCACGTAGGCGCTGACCACCGTCATGACGGCGAACAGGGCGCTGCCCAGCAGGGCGGCGGCGAAGATCTTCGGCTGCAGCGCGATGGCGCGCCCGACGTGCCGGACCCCTCGCCGCACGACGGCATCTCGACGGCGGCGCGGCACGGGTCTCCTCGGGGTGGTTCGGTTCGGCCTTCGGATGTTACGTGGATCTCACCCGTCAACCGAACGGTATTCGGTTTATTCCGCGCGCCGGATGCCGATAGCGTCGGGCGATGACCTCCGCTCCCGACGCGTCCGCTCCGCTCGCCGACCAGGAGCGCCGCGCGCTGGCCGACCTGCTCGACGAGCTCGGCCCGGACGCCCCGACCTGCTGCGCGGGGTGGACGACGGCGCACCTGGCCGCGCACCTCGCCGTCCGCGACCGGCGGCCGGACGCGATGCCGGGCTACGCCCTCGAGCAGGTGCCGGGGCTGGGGCGGCTGGGTGCCTGGTCGCACCGCGTGGAGGACAGCGCCCGGCTGCAGCGCTCCTACGCCGAGCTGGTGACGGCGGTGCGCTCCGGCCCACCGGCCTGGTCGCCGCTGGCCTGGCCGGGGCTCGAACGGCTGAACGCGCCGGAGTTCGCGATCCACCACGAGGACGTGCGGCGGGCCCAGCCCGGGTGGACGCCCCGCGAGCTGCCGGCCGGGGTGCAGGACCAGCTCTGGGTGCCGGCCAGGCTGTACGCCCGCCGCGCCGCCGGCCGCCGCGGTGCCGTGCTGCGCCGCACCGACCGGCCCGGCACCGAGGCCCGCATCGGCGCGGGCGGGCGCACCGTGGAGGGCGAGCCGCTGGAGCTGCTGCTGTGGGCGTCGGGCCGCACCGGGGTGGCACGGGTGCGCATCTGCTGAGCCGTGATCAGCCCGGCGGCCCGGCCAGCGCGTCGAGGGCCGAGCGCCACAGCCGAGGGAAGGCGACCGGGCCGATCAGCCGCTGGGCCAGCAGGATCGCCCGCCCCCGCGCGCCCCGCGGGTGGTGGTGGTCGATCTCGGCGTCGAGCCGGCTGCCCCCGTCCGGACCGGGGGCGATCCGGATCTCGCCACGGCCGGCGTCGCAGTGGTCGCTGTCCAGCAGCGTCCAGCGGACGGTGCCCGGCGGCTGCCACTCGTAGCGGAGCAGCACCCAGATGCGGGTGCCCGCGCTGCCCTCGCGGGCGACCGCCCAGCCGGGGCCGCTCTCGCGCAGCTCGTACTTCGCCGGGTCCAGGGTCCTCCGCCAGACCTCCAGGCGGCGCTCCGAGAAGTCGGTGAAGGCGGTGAACACCTGCTCGGGTGTGGCCCGCGTCGTCAGGGAGTACCGGAACCGCACGGCCGGTCGCCTCCTAGTCCGCGTGCCCGAGGACGTTGACGACGACGCCGTGCGGATCGCGGACGAAGAAGCGGCGGACCCCCCACGGCTCCTGGGTGAGCGGGTGCACGATCTCGTAGCCGCGGCGCTGCGCCTCGGCGTACGCGGCGTCGACGTCGGCGACCGCCACGCTCATCGACGACTGCTCGGGCGCCGTCTCGTCCCTGCTCACGAGGGTCACCTGGATGCTCGGGTTCGCCGGGGACCGGAAGCTGGCGACCCAGCCCATGTCGAACTGCTTCTCCAGGCCGAGGAACTCCTCGTAGAACTCGTGCCCGGTGGTCGGGTCGGCGACCGTCAGGTTCGGGATGATGCGATGCAGGTGCATGGCGGCGCTCCGGGGTCGGGCTCCCCACCCTGCTCCCCCGGCCGCCGCGCGTCGACGGTCCGTCGCGCGCCCGGCGAGCCGGATGCAGGCGCAGCGGCTCGTCGACCTCTACGGTTCCGCGCGTGACGCTCGACGCTTCCTCCGCGACCCCCGCGCCGGTCTCCCCGGTAGCGCCCCGGCCGCAGTCCCGGCAGCAGGTCCCGGCCCCGGTTGCGCCCGCTCCCGCGCCTGCGGGCACTGGTGGTCCGGTCCCCTCCGGGCGACCCGGCCGGTGGCTCGCCATCGCCTTCGCCGTGGCCTGGGTGCTGTGCCCGGCGGTCGAGCCGTTGCCCGCGGGCGACCTGGCCTACCCGGCGTGGCAGGCGGTCATCGACCTGTCGGCGCTGGGCACCATCGTGCTGGCGGTGACCCTGCTGTGGCGCAGCAGCCGGCACGCCCCGGTCGCCGGCATCGCCGCCGGCGTCCTCATGGCCGTCGAGACCATCACCTGCCCGTGGGCCGGGCACACGCCGGTGGGCTGGTGGACCTGGGTCCAGGCCGGCCTGTCGCTGGCCGTGCTGCTCACCGCCGCGGCGCTGGTGAGCCGCTGGCCGCGCATGACGGCGCCCGGACGCTGACCGCGGGGCGCTACCGGACCGGGATCCCCGCGCGGGACAGCTCGGCCTTGACGTCGCCGACCCGCAGCTTGCCGAAGTGGAAGACGCTCGCGGCGAGGACGGCGTCGGCGCCGGCCTCGACCGCGGGCGGGAAGTCCTCGACCTTGCCGGCTCCCCCGCTGGCGATCACCGGCACGGTCACCTCGCGGCGCACCGCGCGGATCAGCTCGGTGTCGAAGCCGGCCTGGGTGCCGTCGGCGTCCATCGAGTTGAGCAGCACCTCGCCGACACCGAGCTCGGCGGCCCGCACCACCCACTCGACGGCGTCCCGGCCGGTGCCCTGGCGCCCGCCGTGCGTGGTGATCTCGAAGCCCGAATCGGTGGCCGCGCCGTCGCGCACGCGGCGGGCGTCGACCGACAGCACCAGCACCTGGCTGCCGAACCGGTGCGCGATCTCGGCGATCAGCTCCGGCCGGGCGACGGCGGCGGTGTTGACGCCGACCTTGTCCGCGCCGGCCCGCAGCAGCCGGTCGACGTCCTCGACCGTGCGCACGCCGCCGCCGACGGTGAGCGGGATGAACACGCTCTCCGCGGTGCGGCGGACGACGTCGTAGGTCGTCTCCCGGTTGCCCGAGCTGGCGCTGATGTCGAGGAAGGTGAGCTCGTCGGCGCCCTCGGCGTCGTAGACCCGGGCCATCTCGACCGGGTCGCCGGCGTCGCGCAGGTCGACGAAGTTGACGCCCTTGACCACCCGGCCCTGGTCGACGTCCAGGCACGGGATGACGCGCACCGACACGCTCATGCCCCGGCCCCCCGCACCGCGTCGGCCTCGATCTCGACCAGGTGGGCGGGGTCGATGAGGGCGGCGACCTGCACCATCGAGGTGGCCGGCCGGATGTCGCCGAAGACCTCGCCGTGCACCCGCCCGACCTCCTCCCACCGGGAGATGTCGGTGACGAACAGCCGCGTGCGGACGACGTCGGCCATGGTGAACCCGGCCCGCTCCAGCGACTGCTCGATGATCGCGAGCGCCTGCCGGGTCTGCGCGGCGGCGTCGCCGGGGTGGGCGACCTCGCCGTCCACCGTGGAGGTGGTGCCGCTGACCCAGGCGGTGTCACCGCGGACGACGACGCGGCTGTAGCCGACCACCGCCTCCCACGGGCTGCCCGAGCCCAGCCGCACCACGCTCACGCGAGCTCCTCGGTGATCCGCAAGGCCTGCGGCAGGGTGAAGGCGCCGGCGTACAGGGCCTTGCCGACGATGGCGCCCTCGACGCCGACGGCGGTCAACCCGGCCAGGGCGCGGATGTCGTCCAGCGAGCTCACGCCGCCGGAGGCGATGACCGGGCGCGGCGTCGCGGCGCAGACCTCGCGCAGCAGCTCCAGGTTCGGGCCCTTGAGCGTGCCGTCCTTGGTGATGTCGGTGACGACGTAGCGGGCGCAGCCCTCGGCGTCCAGGCGGGCGAGGGTCTCGTAGAGCTCGCCGCCCTCCTGCGTCCAGCCGCGGGCGGCCAGCCGGGTGCCGCGCACGTCCAGCCCGACGGCGATGCGGTCGCCGTGCTCGGCGATGGCGCGGGCGCACCACTCGGGCGACTCCAGCGCCGCGGTGCCCAGGTTGACCCGGCGGCAGCCGGTGGCCAGCGCCGCGGCCAGCGACTCGTCGTCCCGGATGCCGCCGGAGAGCTCGACGTCGACGTCCAGCTCACCGACGACGCGGGCCAGCAGCTCGCGGTTGCTGCCGCGGCCGAAGGCGGCGTCCAGGTCGACCAGGTGGACCCACTCGGCGCCGTCGCGCTGCCACTGGAGGGCGGCCTCGAGCGGGTCGCCGTAGGAGGTCTCGCTCCCGGCCTCCCCCTGGACGAGGCGCACGGCCTGTCCGTCGGCGACGTCGACGGCGGGGAGCAGCTGCAGCTTCGGCACGGTGACCAGCCTAGGAGCGATGTCATCGGAGTTCTGCGGCAGGCTGTCGCCGTGGAGTTCGCAGAGGTGGTCCGCCGCCGTCGCATGGTGCGCGACTACGACCCCGACCGGCCGGTGCCGCCGGAGGTGCGGGAGCGGCTGCTGGCGCACGCCATCCGGGCGCCCTCGGCCGGGTTCAGCCAGGGCTGGGCGTTCCTGGTGCTGGAGGACGACGAGGACCGGGACCGCTTCTGGACGGCGACCACCGACGCCGGCGCGCCGGACGCCTGGCTGACGCGGATGCGCCGGGCGCCGCTGCTGGTCGTGCCGTTCGCGAACAAGCAGGCCTACCTCGACCGGTACGCCGAGCCGGACAAGGGCTGGACCGACCGCGACGAGGCGCGCTGGCCGGTGCCGTACTGGGACGTCGACGCCGGGATGGCGTCGCTGCTCGTGCTGCTGACCGCCGTCGACGAGGGGCTCGGCGCCTGCTTCTTCGGCGTGCCCGGGGACAAGGTGGACGCGCTGCGCGCCGCGTTCGGGGTGCCCGGGGAGTACCGGCCGGTCGGCTGCCTGTCGATCGGCTACCCCGGCGAGGGCGACCGCCGCTCCCCCTCGCTGCGGCGCGGGCGACGCGGCCTGGACGAGGTCGTGCACCGCGGCCGGTGGTGACCCGCGCCACTAGGGTCGCCCGGTGACCGACGAGCTCTGGCGCCCCTACGAGTCCATGGCCGACGAGTTCCTGGCGCACGCCGAGGACGGCGCCTACAACGCCCACTACGACCGGCCGGCCGTGCTGGAGCTGCTGGGCGACGTCACCGGCCTGCGGGTGCTGGACGCCGGGTGCGGGCCGGGCCTCTACGCCGAGGAGCTGCTGGCGCGCGGCGCGGAGGTCGTCGGCTTCGACGCCAGCAGCGCCATGGTGGAGCTGGCGCGGGCGCGGGTCGGCGACCGCGCCGAGATCCGCGTCGCCCGGCTGGACGAGCCCCTCCCCTACCCCGACGCCTCCGTCGACCTGGTCGTCTGCGCCCTCGCGATCCACTACGTCGCGGACGAGCGCGCCGCCTTCGCCGAGATGCGCCGGGTCCTGAAGCCCGGCGGTGCTGCCGTCGTCTCCACCCAGCACCCGACCACCGACTGGCTGCGCAAGGGCGGCTCCTACTTCGACCGCGTCCTGGAGACCGACGCCTGGTCGATGCTGTCGGGGCGGCACGAGGTGCAGTTCTGGCGCGAGCCGCTGTCCGACCTCTGCGCCGCGGCCACCGACGCCGGGTTCGTCATCCAGCGGCTGGTCGAGCCGCGGCCGCCGGAGAGCATGCGGCAGCGCTGGCCCGAGGAGGCCGCGAAGCTGAGCACCCGCCCGGGCTTCCTCGCCCTGCGGCTGCTCGCGCTGCCCTGATCAGGCGAGCGTGCCCAGCCAGTTGGTGAGCAGCTGGGCGCCGGCGTCGCCGCTCTTCTCCGGGTGGAACTGCGTCGCCGACAGCGCGGTGTTCTCGATGCCCGCGACGAACCGGTCGCCGTGCTCGGCCCAGGTGACCTTCGGCTTGGGCAGCGGCGAGGGCAGGTCGTCCTGACCGAGGGTGAACTCGCGGACGCCGTAGGAGTGCACGAAGTAGAAGCGCTCGTCCTCGATCCCGTCGAAGAGCACGCTGCCGGGGGCGACGTCGACGGTGTTCCAGCCCATGTGCGGCAGCACCGGGGCCCGGAGCGGCTCGACGACGCCGGGCCACTCGCCGCAGCCCTCCGCATCGTGACCGTGCTCGACGCCGCGCTCGAAGAGGATCTGCATGCCGACGCAGATGCCGAGCACCGGACGACCGCCGGCCAGCCGGCGGTCGATGATCCGCGCGCCGTCGACGGCCTTGAGGCCCTCCATGCACGCGGCGAACGCGCCGACGCCGGGGACGACGAGACCGTCGGCCTCGAGCGCGGTCTGCGCGTCGGAGGTGACGGTGACGTCGGCCCCCACCCGCGCGAGCGCGCGCTCCGCCGAGCGCAGATTGCCCGACCCGTAGTCGAGGACCGCCACCTTCTTCACGCCTGCCACGCTACCGACCAGCGCAGCGGCCCCGCCGGGGATTCCCCCGAGGCGCTGCGACGGCCACCACCAGCCCACCGGTCGCGCGGATGCGCACGAGCGTGGTCTCCGGCGGGCGGGAGGCCACGCTCGTGCGCATGCGGGCGCACCGGCTGCCCGGCCGGGGCACGGGCCTCAGCGCGAGGTGCTCCAGGCGATGAAGAACTCCGCGAAGGCCGCCATGGCCGGCGGGAAGGACAGCACCAGGAAGGCCGCGGCCACGCGGTCCCAGCGCCACAGCCGACCGACCGGCCCCGGGGCGGAGTCACCCATCCGGGCGCGGTCGGACTGCCAGGCCTCCACCCGGCGCCACTCGGGCGCCCCGCCGCACGCGACGGCGAGCACCCCGGCCACCGCCAGCGCCCCGAGCAGCGGGATCGATCCGGCGATCACCAGTCCGGCCCCGGCGGAGCCCGCGAGGAAGCCGGTGACGGTCACCGCCCGCAGGCAGAAGACCGCCCCGTAGGCGGCGAGCAGCAGCGCGAACCCCGGCAGCAGCGCGTCCTGCCAGGGCCGGCCGGCGACCAGCAGCCCGCCCGCGACCGCGCCGACTGCGAGCAGCGCGGCCGCGCTCACCCGGCCCAGGGGAACGGACCGAGGTGCGGCGCCGGCAGCGACCGGAGACGCATCGACCGGGGAGACGGCGGTGCGCCGCCGGTGCGGAAGCGGAGCGAGCGGCGACGGCACGGTGGTCACTGGTCGTCCGCCCGGTCGGTGGCGGTCGCCGCCGGGCCGGGGGCGACGTGGCTGGACAGCCCGTGCGTCGTCTTCTCCCAGTAGAACGGCTTGGTGACCAGCTGCCAGGCCGCCTTGTAGGCCGCGACCGAGTGCAGCAGCCAGTACAGCGGGGACAGCAGCGCGAAGGGCACCAGCCGGTAGTTGCGCCGCTTGAACCCGGCGAGCAGCGACAGGTAGATGATCACGCCGTTGCCGAGCAGCAGGTTGCCCAGGCTGACCGTCACCAGCCACTGCGGCAGGGCGGACACCAGCAGCCCGGGCCGGACGAGGTCCACGACGAACAAGGCGTACAGCCAGGGCGTGGCCAGGAACATCAGCGGGGTGCCGCCGATGAGCAGGGCGAACCCGGCGGTCTGCCGGGCCCCGACGCTGCGGAAGAGCGCCACCGGCCGGCGGCTGTGCACCAGCACCGTCTGCATGTAGCCCTTGACCCAGCGGCTGCGCTGCCGGATCCAGTTGCCGACGGCCATGTTGGCCTCTTCGTACGTCGTGGAGTTGACGACGGCGACCCGGTAGCCGCGGGCCGAGGCGCGGATGCCCAGGTCGGCGTCCTCGGTGACGTTGTAGGGGTCCCAGCCGCCGAGCTCGCGCAGCGCGCCGGCCCGGAAGTGGTTGCTGGTGCCGCCGAGCGGGATCGGCAGCCGCAGCTTGTCCAGGCCGGCCAGCGTGTAGTCGAACCACGAGGAGTACTCGAGGGTGAACATGCGGGTGAGCACGTTCTCGGTGGCGTTGAAGTAGTTCAGCGCGGCCTGCACGCACGCCAGGTCCTCGCCGCCCTTGCCGAACGCGACGACGGCCTTCTTCAGCTGGTCGGGGTCCGGGCGGTCCTCGGCGTCGTAGATGACCACGAACTCGCCGCGGGCGAAGGTCAGGCCCACGTTGCAGGCCCTCGGCTTGGTCTTGGGCAGCGAGTGCGGGACCACGATGATCCGGACGATGTCCGGCGGGGCGGCGGCCAGCGCGGCGGCGAGGGTCTCCTCGTCGTCCTCCTCGAGCAGCAGGAGGATCTCCACCTTCTCCCGCGGGTAGTCCAGCGCGGCGAGGTTGCGCATGAGCAACCCGACGATCCCGGCCTCCTTGTAGACCGGCACGAGGATCGAGTACCGCGGCAGGTCGGCGTCGACGAGCGCGGCGACCTCCTCGTCGGTGACCTGCTCGACGGTCTCGTACGCGGTGCCGACCGTGCTGATCAGGGCCTTCGCGCCCACGGCGAGCGCGACGGAGACGTTGAGCACCGCCACGACGACGAGCGCCGTGGCGGAGAACCACAGGACGGCCGACAGCGTGGTGCCCGCGACCAGGCCGACGGCGAGCGCGATCTGCCACCACACGAACACCTGCGACGCGGACTCAGCGGGGCGCTGCTCGGCCAGCGCGCGCACCGAGGTGTGCACCAGCTCGTCGCGCCAGGCGGTGCGCAGGCCGCGGTGCACGTCCCAGTCGGAGGTCACCACCTGCCGCACCCGGGGGATGCCGGTGCGGGCGGCGACCTCGTCGGCGATGTGCACCGACGGGCGACCGGCGACGGCGACGACGACCTGCCGGCCGCCGTCGGCAGACTGCTCGATCCGCACCGGCAGCCACAGCTCGCGGGCGAGCAGATCGGCGGGGAACAGCCGGGCGAGCTCCGGGTCGACGTCGTCGGAGTCGAGGAAGGTGATGTCGGCGCCCCACACCTGGGCGAGCGCGGTGTAGAGCTGCCGGCGGGTGATCGCTCCCCGCGCGAGCAGGACGGCACCGAGGGGTTCACCGACCTGCCGGTGGCCGTCGAGGGCCTCGCGCAGCTGGTCGCGGGTGATCACGCCCTGCTCGAGGAGCACGTCACCGAGGCGGAGCTGCGCGTCGGCCGACCGTGGGTCGGCCGGGGCGGCGGGCAGCGACTGCTGCATGCGGAGGACCATGATCATCTGGTCGTCCCGCGGCGGCCCGCAGCCGAGCGGACGCAGATGATCATCACCCGGATGAGGGAGAGGCACCCCGGCCCGGGGTGCGCCCGGGTCAGCGGTGCGGTATCGGTACCGCCGCGTCCCACGGCAGCACGGTCAGCTCCGGCCACTCCCCCAGCCAGCGCGCCGCCTTGGCCTCGTAGACCGCCCGCGGCGCCAGCCGCGGGTTGGGGCGCACGACCAGCCCGAACAGGTCGTCGAGCCCGTACGGCGCGTACACCCGCGGCTCGCCGGAGGCGTCCACCGTGACGCCCACGGCGCAGCAGACCGCGGCGAAGGAGTCGATGGCGTCGGCGCAGTCGCGGAACGGCGGGGCCGGCGTCCCGAAGTGGTCGGCGTACCAGAGGTGCACCCGCGCCTCGTTGCGGATCTCCACGGGCACGGGCAGGTCGGCGAACAGCTCCGCCCCGGCCCGGATGACGACGTCCTCCGCCTCCCACGAGGTGTCCTCGTCGAAGTAGAAGAGGTCGGCGTCGCGGATGCCGGTCCCGGGCGGGCGGCCGGTGAGGTCGTTCCACACCGTCTGGAACAGCACCCCGGCGGTGAGCCACCAGTCGGCCACGCCCAGGGCCGGCGCCCGGTCGAGCACCGCCGCGACCGTCGGGTCGGCGAGCACGGTGCGCAGGAGGCGCTGCTCGTCCGCCCCGCTCATCCGCGGGTCAGACGAGCCGGAGCACGCCCGCCGCGGACGCCAGCAGCGCCGCCAGCAGCAGGACGACGGCGAACACCACCTGCGGGGTGCTCCGGCGGGGGTCGTCCTCGTCGACGCTCCAGATGCTCCACGCGCCGCCGAGGAGGAAGCCGCCGAACACCAGCAGGATCAGCCCGGAGTTCACCGGTTACAGGGCACCCTTGGTCGAGGGCACGTCGGTGACGCGGGGGTCCAGCGCCACGGCCTGGCGCAGCGCGCGGGCCAGCGCCTTGAACTGGCCCTCGACGATGTGGTGGGCGTCCCGGCCGGCGTAGAGCACCCGCACGTGCAGGCTGATCCGCGCGTTGAACGCGAACGACTCGAGCACGTGCTTGGTCAGCGACGTCGGGTAGTCCGGCCCGATCATCGGCGTCATGCCTTCGGGCTCGGCGTGCACGAAGTACGGCCGGCCCGACAGGTCGACGGCGGCCTGCGCCAGCACCTCGTCCATCGGGATGGTGGCGTCGCCGTACCGCGTGATGCCGCGCTTGTCGCCCAGGGCCTCGGCGAACGCCTGGCCGAGCGCGATCGCGACGTCCTCGACGGTGTGGTGCGCGTCGATGTGCAGGTCGCCGTCGGCCTGCACCGTGAGGTCGATGCCGCTGTGCTTGGACAGCGCGGTGAGCATGTGGTCGTAGAAGCCGACGCCCGTGCTGATCGAGCTGGTGCCCGTGCCGTCGAGGTCGAGCTCGACGACCAGCTTGGTCTCGCTGGTCGCGCGCTCCACCCGGGCGGTGCGACGTGCAGGTGCGGTCATGAGCTCAGTCTCCCAGAACGAGGCGGTGATCCGGCGCGACCTCACCCAGCGCGGTGAGGAAGGCGTCGGTCTCGGCGGCGGTGCCGGCGGTGACCCGGAGCCAGCCGGGCAGCCCGACGTCGCGGACCAGCACGCCGCGGTCGAGCAGCGCCTGCCAGGTGGCGGGCGCGTCGGCGAACCGGCCGAAGAGCACGAAGTTGGCGTCGCTGGGCACGCTGGTCAGGCCCAGCGCCGGCAGCGCGGCGACGATCCGGTCCCGCTGCGCCCGCACCGCGTCCACCGTCGCCAGCAGCGCGTCGGTGTGCGCCAGCGCGGCCCGCGCGGCGGCCTGGGTGAGCGAGCTCAGGTGGTAGGGCAGCCGCACCAGCTGCAGCGCGTCGACGACGGCGGGGTCGGCGGCGAGGTAGCCCAGCCGCAGCCCGGCCATCCCGAACGCCTTGCTCATCGTCCGGCTCACGATCAGCCGCGGCCGCCCCGGGAGCAGGGTCAGCGCCGACGGCGTCCCGGTGCGGGCGAACTCGGCGTAGGCCTCGTCGACGACCAGCACGCCCGAGGTCGCCTCGTACAGCGCCTCGATCGTGGCCAGCGGGACGGCGGTGCCGGTCGGGTTGTTCGGGCTGGTCACGAAGACGACGTGCGGCGCCACCTCGCGCACCTGGGCGACGGCGGCGGCCGGGTCGATCGTGAAGTCCGCCCGCCGGTGCCCGTCCACCCAGCCGGTGCCGGTGCCCGCCGAGATGATCGGGTGCATCGAGTACGACGGCGTGAAGCCCAGCGCGGTGCGGCCCGCCCCGCCGAAGGCCTGCAGGATCTGCTGGAGCACCTCGTTGGAGCCGTTGGCCGCCCACACCTGCGCCGGGTCGACCGGCGTCCCGGCCGACCGGGTGAGGTAGGCGGCGAGGTCGGCGCGCAGCTCGACGGCGTCCCGGTCGGGGTAGCGGTTGAGCTCCAGCGCCGCGTGCCCGAGCGCCGCGCCGAGGTCGGCGAGCAGCTCGTCGGGCAGCGGGTGCGGGTTCTCGTTGGTGTTCAGCCGATGCTGCGCCGGCACCTGCGGGGCGCCGTAGGGCGTGCGCCCCCGCAGCTCCGGCCGCAGCGGGAGCTCGTCCATCGACGTCACGTGCGCTGCCGGATCCGGACCGCGGCGGCGTGCGCGGGCAGGTCCTCGGCACCGGCGAGGGCGTCGATGTGCCCGGCGACGCCGGCGAGCGCCTGCTCGTCGTACTCGATGACGTGGATGCCGCGCAGGAAGGACTGCACCGACAGGCCGCTGGAGAACCGCGCGCAGCCGCCGGTGGGCAGCACGTGGTTGGAGCCGGCGGCGTAGTCGCCGAGCGACACCGGCGACCAGGCGCCGACGAAGACCGCGCCGGCGTTGCGCACCCGGCCGGCGACGGCCCGGGCGTCCCGGGTCTGGATCTCGAGGTGCTCGGCGGCGTAGGCGTCGACCACGCGCAGCCCGGCGTCGATGTCGTCGACCAGGACGATGCCGGACTGGCTGCCGTGCAGCGCCGTGTTGATCCGGTCGGAGTGCTTGGTGGCGGCGACCTGCCCCGGCACGAGCGCGAGGACGGCGTCGGCGAGCGCCTCGCTGTCGGTGACCAGCACCGCTCCGGCGAGCGGGTCGTGCTCGGCCTGGCTGATCAGGTCGGCCGCGACGTGCGCGGGGTCGGCGGTCTCGTCGGCGAGGATCGCGACCTCGGTGGGGCCGGCCTCGGAGTCGATGCCGATGATCCCGCGCAGCAGCCGCTTGGCAGCGGTCACGTAGACGTTGCCGGGGCCGGTGACCATGTCCACCGGCTCGCAGGAGCCCGCGCCGTACCCGAAGACGGCCACGGCCTGCGCCCCACCGACGGCGTAGACCTCGGTGATGCCCAGCAGCGCGCAGGCGGCCAGGACGCCCGGGTCGGGCAGGCCGCCGTGGTCGCGCTGCGGCGGGGAGGCGACGGCGATGGACTCCACGCCGGCGATCTGCGCGGGGACGACGTTCATGACCACGCTGGACAGCAGCGGGGCGAGGCCGCCGGGGACGTACAGCCCGACCCGGCGGACCGGGACCCAGCGCTCGGTGACCGTCCCGCCGGGCACCACCTCGGTGGTGACGTCGGCGCGGCGCTGGTCGGCGTGCACCCGCTGGACCCGCGCGATCGCCTCCTCCAGGGCGGCACGCAGCGTCGGGTCGCACTCGGCCAGCGCGCGGTCCAGTGCCGCCTGCGGGACGGCGAAGTCCTCGTTGTCCACGCCATCGAGCCGCGCGGTGATCTCGCGGACCGCCTGGGCGCCCCGGATGCGCACGTCCTCGCACAGCGGTCGGACGGTGGCCAGGACGGAGTCGATGTCGGTGGCGGCGCGCGGCAGCAGGCCGGCGAGCTCGCGGAATCCCGGCAGCGCGGTTCCGCGCAGGTCGATGCGGGCGAGCACGGGTTGCCTCCGGGAGGGGTGGGGTGGGACGGAGTCCCAGCGTAGTCAGCGGCCCGTAGGCTGCCGGGATGGGTGAGTTGATCCCGCTGTTCCCGCTCGGCACTCCCCTGTTCCCCGGTGTCGTCCTCCCGCTGCACGTCTTCGAGCCGCGCTACCGGCGGCTGGTGCTCGACCTGCTGGCGATGCCGGAGGAGAGCGAGCAGCGGTTCTTCGGTGTCGTCGCGATCCGGCAGGGCTGGGAGGTCGAGCGCGTGGCGCCGGCCGAGGCGCTGTACGACATCGGCTGCACCGCGCGGCTGCAGCTGGTGCGCCCGCAGGCCGACGGCGGCTTCCGCATCGTCACCGTGGGCGGCGACCGGTTCCGGCTGCGCGACGTCGTCGTCGGCGAGGACCCGCCCTACCTGCAGGGCGAGGTCGAGTGGCTCGCCGACGAGGAGGCGGCCGAGGAGGCCGCGGGCGACGCCGACGGCCTGGCCCTCCCCGGCACGGCGACCGCGCAGGGCCCGGCCGAGTGCGACGAGGACCTCGACGCGGTGGCCGCCTCGGTCGCCCGGGGCTCGCTGGCGGTGCTGGCCTCGGGCGTGCAGGAGCTGTTCACCGACTACGTCGACGAGGTCGCCGACCTCGGGGCCGGCAGCGGCGGGGAGGACGCCGAGCGGGCCGCACTGCTCGCGGCGGTGGCCGACGACCCCGCGGCGCTGTCCTGGCTGGTCGCCTCGGCGGCGCTGCTCACCACCGAGGACCGGCAGGTGCTGCTGGCCGAGTCGACCACCCGGCGCCGGCTGGCGGCGGAGACGCGGCTGCTGCGGCGCGAGCTCACGCTGCTGCGCGAGCTGGGGGCGGTCCCGGCACCGCTGCAGCGCTTCGCCACCCCCATGACGGTCAACTGACCGGGGGCGTCCCCGTCCGGCCCAGGCCGTCGTCGGCGTTGATCACCACGCCGACCACGTACCCCAGCAGCGCGACGAACGGCGCCACGGCGAGCGCGGCCAGCGCCCCCAGGTCCAGGCCGGTGGTGACCGTGCCGCCGACGTCGGCCAGCTCGGCCGCCGTCGGCCCCTCGCCGAACAGCTCGCCGACCAGCCAGGCCACCACCCCGCAGGCGGTCGCCCCCAGTGCGAGGGCGACGAGCAGGGCGACGCCGCGGTGGCGGCGCAGCAGCCAGGCGACGACGCCGGCGAGCAGCCCGACCACGGCCATGACCAGCACGAAGACGGCGTCGTCGGCCACCAGCAGCTCCGCGGACGGGGAGCCGACCACGACCGGGCCGTCCTCGGTGATCCGGAAGTCCGCCCGCGGCGCGAGCAGCCACCACACCAGCCCGGCCGGCACGCCGGCCGCGGCCAGACCCAGGACCAGCCAGACCGCGGCGCGCAGGTCCGCGCGCAGCTCCTGCCGGGGCTGCCAGCGGTCGGTGGCCGCCGCCGCCGCGACGAGGTCGGGCAGCACCGGTGCCGGCGGCGGGGTGGTCACAGGATCGCGACGCTGGTGGGCCCGAGCAGCGCCTTGATGTCGCCCATCAGCGCGGTGCTCGGCCGGACCCGGAGGCCCTGGTCCAGGCGCAGCACGGTCTCGCGGCTGCCGTTGACCAGCTTGAGCTGCACCTCGGTGGTGCCCGGGTGGCTGCCCAGGACCTCGCGGAGACGTTCCACCACCGGCGGGGTGCAGCGCGCGGCCGCCATCGAGACCAGCACCGGGCCGCGCGGCCCCTCGGTCAGCTCGGGCAGCGTCACCTCGGAGCCGAACAGCGAGGGCTGGTCGTCGCGGCGGCTGATCCGGCCCTTGACCACGACGATCTGGTCGCGGACGACCTTCTCCGAGACCTCCGCCCAGGTCTTGGGGAAGAAGAGCACCTCGATGCCGGACTCGAGGTCCTCCAGCGTCGCGATCGCCCAGGGCGCGCCCTGCTTGTTGGTGCGCGGCGAGACCGCGGTGAGGATGCCGGCGATGGTGACGTTCGCGCCGTCCTCGACCCCGCCGGCGTTGATCTCGGCGATCGGGGTGTCGGCGTTCTGGGCGAGCACGTGCTCCACGCCGTGCAGCGGGTGGTCGGAGACGTAGAGGCCGAGCATGTCCCGCTCGAACACCAGCCGCTCGCTCTTCGACCAGTCGGCGGTCGGGATGACGATGTCCAGCGCGCTGCCGAACGGGTCCTCGGCCGCGTCACCCTCGCCGAAGCTGCCGAACAGGTCGAACTGGCCCTCGGCCTCCTTGCGCTTGAGCCCCATCGCCGAGTCCACGGCCTGCGCGTGGATGGCGACGATGCCCTGCCGCGAGTGCCCCATGGAGTCGAAGGCGCCGGCCTTGGCCAGGGACTCGATGACCTTCTTGTTGCAGGCCACCGTGTCGATCTTCTTCATGAAGTCGGGGAAGTCCTTGAACGCGCCCTTCTCCTCGCGCGTCTTGACGATCGAGTCGACGACGTTGGTCCCGACGTTGCGCACCGAGGCCAGGCCGAAGCGGATGTCGTTGCCGACGGCGGTGAAGTCCCAGGAGGACTCGTTGACGTCCGGCGGCAGCACCTTGATGCCCATCCGGCGGCACTCGGCCAGGTAGACCGGCCGGCGGTCCTTGTCGTCCTGCACGCTGGTGAGCAGGCCGGCCATGTACTCGGCCGGGTAGTTCGCCTTGAGGTAGGCCGTCCAGTAGGAGATCAGGCCGTAGGCCGCCGAGTGCGCCTTGTTGAACGCGTAGTCGGCGAACGGGACCAGGATGTCCCAGAGCGTCTTGATCGCCGCGGCGGAGAAGCCGTTGGCCTTCATGCCGGCCTCGAACCCGACGAACTCCGCGTCCAGGACGGACTTCTTCTTCTTGCCCATCGCCCGGCGCAGCAGGTCGGCCTTGCCGAGGGAGTACCCGGCGACCTTCTGCGCGATCGCCATGACCTGCTCCTGGTACACGATCAGGCCGTAGGTGCCGCCCAGGATCTCCTCGAGCGGCTCGGCCAGCTCGGGGTGGATCGGCGTGATCTCCTGCTGGCCGTTCTTGCGCAGCGCGTAGTTGGTGTGCGAGTTCGCACCCATCGGGCCGGGCCGGTAGAGCGCGCCGACGGCGGAGATGTCCTCGAAGTTGTCCGGCCGCATGAGCCGCAGCAGCGAGCGCATGGGGCCGCCGTCGAACTGGAAGACCCCGAGCGTCTCGCCCCGGGAGAGCAGGGCGTAGGTCGCCGGGTCGGTGAGGTCCTTGCTGATCTCGTCGAGGTCGACCGGTTCCTTGCCGTTGATCACGATGTTGCGCAGCGCGTCGTCGAGGACGGTGAGGTTGCGCAGGCCCAGGAAGTCCATCTTGAGCAGGCCGAGCGTCTCGCAGGTCGGGTAGTCGAACTGCGTGATGACCGCGCCGTCGGCCTCGCGGCGCATGATCGGGATGGAGTCGATCAGCGGGTAGCGGCCGATGATGACGCCGGCGGCGTGCACGCCCCACTGCCGCTTCAGGCCCTCGAGCTTCTTCGCCTGGTCGACGACCTCCGCGGCACCGGGGTCGGACTCGTAGCGGGCGCGGAACTCCGCGGCCTCCTTGTAGCGGGGGTGCGCCGGGTCGAAGACCCCCGACAGCGGGATGCCCTTGCCCATGACGTCCGGCGGCATGAGCTTGGTGAGCTCGTCCCCGACCGAGTAGGGCCGGTCGAGCACGCGGGCGGCGTCCTTGATCGCGGCCTTGGCCTTGATCGTCCCGTAGGTGACGATCTGGCTGACCCGCTCCTCGCCGTACTTCTCCGACACGTACCGGATGACCTCGCCGCGGCGGCGGTCGTCGAAGTCGATGTCGACATCGGGCATGGAGACGCGCTCGGGGTTGAGGAACCGCTCGAAGATCAGGCCGTGGGCCAGCGGGTCGAGATCGGTGATGCCCATCGCGAACGCGGCCAGCGAGCCGGCGGCCGAGCCACGGCCGGGGCCGACGCGGATGCCGTTGTCCTTGGCCCAGTTGATGAAGTCGGCGACCACGAGGAAGTACCCCGGGAAGCCCATCTGGCAGATGATCCCGGTCTCGTAGTCGGCCTGCTTGCGGACGTGGTCCGGGATGCCGTTGGGGTAGCGCTTGTGCAGCCCGCGCTCCACCTCCTTGATGAACCAGGAGGTCTCGTCCTCCCCCTCGGGCAGGGGGAAGCGCGGCATGAGGTCGGCGCCCTCGGTGAAGGTCACCTCGCACTGCTCGGCGACCAGCAGCGTGTTGTCGCAGGCCACCGCCAGCTCACCGGGGAACAGCGCACGCATCTCCGCGGCGCTCTTCAGGTAGTAGCCGTCGCCGTTGAACCGGAAGCGGTTGGGCTCGTTGAGCCGCGAACCGGTCTGGATGCACAGCAGGGCGTCGTGGGCGGCCGAGTCCTCCTTGTGCGTGTAGTGCAGGTCGTTCGTGGCCAGCAGCGGGATGCCGAGGTCCTTGGCGATCGCCATCAGCGCCGGGCGGGTCTTCTTCTCGATGGACAGGCCGTGGTCCATCAGCTCGGCGTAGAAGTTCTCCTTCCCGAAGATGTCCTGGAAGTCCGCCGCCGCCTGGCGCGCCTTGTCCTCCTTGCCCGCGCGCAGCCACATGTTGACCTCGCCCGACGGGCAGCCGGTCGTGGCGATCAGGCCCGCGCCGTAGCGCTCGAGCAGGTCGCGGTCGAAGCGCGGCTTGCGGTACTGCCCCTCGAGGCTGGCCAGCGAGGAGATGCGGAAGAGGTTGTGCATCCCCTCGGTGGTGCGGGCCAGCAGCGTCATGTGCGTGTACGCCGCCTTGCCCCGGTTGGAGCCGCCGTCGCCCTCCTCGTCGAGGAGCTTGTCGCCGAAGTCGAACGGGGCGCGGTCGAACCGCGAGCCCGGGGTGTAGTACCCCTCCATGCCGATGATCGGCTTCACGCCCGCGCTGGTGGCCTGCTTGTAGAAGTCGTAGGCCCCGAAGACGTTGCCGTGGTCGGTCATGGCCAGCGCCGGCATGCCCTGCTCGGCGGCCGCCTTCGTCACCTCGGGCAGCTTGGCCGCACCGTCGAGCATCGAGTACTCGGTGTGCACGTGCAGGTGCGCGAACGAATCGGACGAACTCACGGGCGGTCGGTGCTCCTCGGTGGTCGTGCGTGCCCGGCCGGCGGTCCTCCGGTGGGCGACCGGTGGGGAAGACCGGTGTGCGAGGCCTCGGGAGAGGTGGCTCGGGGTGCCCTCGATCCTCGCACTGGAAGCTGTCTACGCCGAGGGTCTGACAGGACGTGTCGGCGCCCGGCCGGACCGATCCGTCACACCCGCCCCGTCCGCCCGCGGCAGCGCAGGCCGGAGCGGCGTCACGGCAGCTCGCGGCGCATGGTGACGTGCGCGATACCGGCCTCGAGGTACTCGTCCCCGACGGCGGTGTAGCCGGCCCGCTCGTAGAAGCCGCGGGCGGTGAGCTGCGCGTGCAGCTCGATCGCGGTCATCCCGCCGAGCACGGCCTGGCGGTGCAGCTCGGCCAGCACGGCGGCGCCGTACCCGCGGCCCCGCGCCGAGGCGTCGGCCGCCATCCGCCCCAGGGACGCCGTCGTCCCGCCGTCGTCGGGGAGCAGCAGCCGCCCGGTCGCCACGACGCGTCCGGCGTCGTCCCGGGCGTGCACGTGGACGGCGGTGGCGTCCCGCTCGTCCAGCTCGATCTCGGGCGGCACCCCCTGCTCCTCGACGAAGACGCGGGTGCGCAGGGCGGCGATCTCGGGCCAGTCGGCGGGGCCGGCGACGCGTGCGGTCACCACGCCGGTCGTCCGGCGGGCAGGGCGCGGGTGGGCACGAGCAGGAAGCGTAGGTCGATGGCCGCGTGCAGCAGCACGGGGAGCAGCAGCGACCCGGTCCCGAGGTAGAGGGCGGCCATCACCCCGCCGAGCACGCCGGTGAGCACGATGCCGGCGCGGCCCTGGTAGGCGTGCGCCAGGCCGAACGCGACCGCCGCGACGAGCACGAGCACGGCCGAGGGCAGGCCCCCGGCGACCGCTGCCACGACGGCGAGGAAGAAGCCGCGGTAGAGCCACTCCTCGCAGATGCCGGCGGTCAGCCCGACGACGGTGAACAGCCGGCGCTCCCCCGGCGTCCGGGGCAGCAGCGCCAGCGTCGCCTGCCCGGGCGGCTCGGCGTGCCGGCCGGCCCGGCTCCCGGCCGCGGGCCGCACGGGCTGCGGGGCCTCGGTGAGCGCACCGCCCCGCAGCGCCCGGGTGGAGGCGCCGACGAAGAGCAGCACGAGGACGACGAGCAGCAGCGTCAGCGGGCCGGGCGACCGCGGCCAGGCCAGCCCGACGGCGGCGGCGTCCACGCCGGGGGCGGAGAGCCACACGACCAGCGCCAGCAGCGCCAGGCCCCACTCGAGGACCAGCAGCCGGCCGTAGAAGGAGCGCCGGGCGCCGGGGTCGCTCCGCAGCCGGCCCTCGAAGCGGCGGTGCAGGACGTGGCCCGCGACCGGCTCACCGACGACCAGGTAGACGGCGACGACCGCGGCCGCGAATGCGGCGGGGCCGAAGTCGGCCAGCGAGTCCGGCAGCCCGCTCACGGCTGGTCCCCCACCGCCCGGTCAGGCCTCGGCGCGCAGGACGGCCAGCGCGCCGGCGAGGTCGGCCGGGTACTCGCTGGTGAACTCCACCCAGGTGCCGTCGGCGGGGTGCGGGAACCCGAGCCGGACGGCGTGCAGCCACTGGCGGCTCACGCCCAGGCGGGCCGCCAGGGTCGGGTCGGCGCCGTAGGTCGTGTCGCCGACGCAGGGGTGCCGGAGCGCCGAGAAGTGCACCCGGATCTGGTGGGTGCGCCCGGTCTCCAGCCGGATGTCGACCAGGCTGGCGGCCGGGAAGGCCTCCATCACCTCGTAGTGGGTCACCGACGGGCGCCCGCCCTGGACCACCGCGAACCGCCAGTCGTGCCGGGGGTGCCGGTCGATCGGCGCGTCGATGGTGCCCCGCGAGGGGTCGGGGTGCCCCTGCACCAGCGCGTGGTAGCCCTTCTCGACCCTGCGCTCCTTGAACGCCGCCTTGAGGGCGGTGTAGGCGCGCTCGCTCTTGGCGACGACCATCACGCCCGTGGTCGCGGCGTCGAGGCGGTGCACGACGCCCTGCCGCTCGGCGGCGCCGGAGGTGGAGACGCGGTAGCCGGCGGCGGCGAGGCCGCCGATGACGGTCGGGCCGTCCCACCCGGGGCTCGGGTGCGCGGCGACCCCGACGGGCTTGTCGACGACGACCAGGTCGTCGTCGTCGTGCAGGATCGCCATGCCCTCCACCGGCCGCGGCGCCACCGGCTCGCCCGGGGGTGGCGGCAGCTCGACCTCGAGCCAGCTGCCCCCGCTGACCCGGTCGCCCTTGCCCCGGACCCGGCCGTCGACCAGCACGTTCCCCGCGTCGGCGACCTCGGCCGCGACGCTGCGGGTCAGGCCGAACAGGCGGGCCAGCGCCTGGTCGACCCGCTGCCCCTCGAGGCCGTCGGGGACGGGCAGGGCACGGTGGATCCCGGACGCGGGAGAGCCGGGAGCGCTGGTCACTCCCCCATTGTGACGGTCGGGCTGTCCCGGTCGGTGGAGCCCGCCGTCCCCGCGTGGGCGCGGGTGCCGTCGAAGTCGATCCCGCGGAACGCCAGGACCGCGCCCAGCACCCCGCCGCAGACGATCGCGGAGTCCGCGACGTTGAAGACCGGCCAGGCCCGCCCGTCGGGGTCGAGGACGGCGATGAAGTCCACGACTCCCCCGCGCAGGAAGCCCGGGTCGCGGAAGACGCGGTCGACCAGGTTGCCGACCGCGCCGCCGAGCACCAGCCCGAGGGTCACCGCCCAGCCGGTGGAGAACAGCCGCCGGGCGGTGCGCACGATGACCGCGACGACCGCCAGCGCCACCAGCGTGAACACGACGGTGAAGCCCTCGGCGAAGGAGAACGCCGCACCGGTGTTGCGCAGGTGGGTCAGGTACAGCACCCCGTCGAGGACGGTGATGTCCTCGCCGGGCTCCACCGTGGCGACGACGACCAGCTTGGTCGCGAGGTCCACCAGCAGCACCGCCGCGGCCAGGAGCAGCAGCAGCCGCGTGCGGGGGCGGGCCGCCGGGGCGCCGACGGGGTCGGGCTGCTCGGTCACGCCGACGACGATAGCCGCGCCGTCCGCGGGCACCCGGCTGCGCCGCCCCCGCCGGCCCCTCGCTCAGGCCGCCCCGATGGACTCCCCGCGCGCGTGCTCCTGCTGCTCCTCCCGGTCCTGGGTGGCCATGCGGGTGAGCTCGGCACCGGCCTCGGCGTCGCGGGTGAGGTTCTCCCCCGTCTCCGGGTCGAAGACGTGCACCTTGCGGGTGTCCAGCCAGAACTCCGCCTCGCGGCCCTCGCGGATCCGGCTGGTGGAGTCGATCGAGACGATCGCCTGGGTGCGCAGCTCCTCGGAGTCCAGCTCGCGGGACAGGTCGCGCAGCTGCTTCCGGATCGACTCGGGCGCGTCGTAGGGGATGTAGGCGAACTGCGAGTCGCCCAGCCACTCGGTGACGTCGACCCGGGCCGTGAAGACCGAGCCGTGCGGCCGCTTGGCCTCCTCCACCAGGGAGGCGTCCTCGAAGTACTCCGGCCGGATGCCGACCAGCAGCAGCTCGTGGCCGGCGACGGCGGCGGCCCGCTTCTCGTCCAGCACGATCTCGCCGAACGGCGTCTCCAGCCGGTCGCCCTTCGGCGTCGCCGGCAGGAAGTTCATCGGCGGCGAGCCGATGAACCCGGCGACGAACAGGTTGACCGGCTGCTCGTAGAGCTCCCGCGGGGAGGCGACCTGCTGGATCTTGCCCTTGCGCAGGACGCAGACCCGGTCGCCGAGGGTCATGGCCTCGGTCTGGTCGTGGGTGACGTAGACCGTGGTGATGCCCAGCCGGCGCTGCAGCCGCGAGATCTCGGTGCGCATCTGACCGCGCAGCTTGGCGTCGAGGTTGGACAGCGGCTCGTCGAAGAGGAACGCCTCGGCCTGCCGGACGATGGCCCGGCCCATGGCCACGCGCTGCCGCTGGCCACCGGAGAGGTTGGCCGGCTTGCGCTCGAGGTGGTCCTTGAGCTCCAGGACGTCGGAGGCCTCGGTGACGCGGCGGCGCACCTCGTCGTCGGGCATCTTGGCCAGCCGCAGCGGGAAGGCGATGTTCTCGAACACCGTCATGTGCGGGTAGAGGGCGTAGTTCTGGAAGACCATCGACAGGTTCCGGTCCCGCGGCGCGAGGTCGTTGACCCGCTTGCCGCCGATGAGCATGTCGCCGCTGGTGATGTCCTCCAGGCCGACGATCATCCGCAGCAGCGTCGACTTCCCGCAGCCCGACGGCCCGACCAGGATCATGAACTCGCCGTCGGCGATGTCCAGGCTGACGTCGTTCACCGCGGGGAACCCGTCGCCGTACTGCTTGACGATGTTCTTCATCTCGATCGAGGCCATCAGGAGTCCCCTCGCTGGGTGGGTGGGGTGGGGGTGAGCCGGGGCGCCGGTGCGGGGGTCATCCCTTCACCGCGCCGTTGGTGAGGCCGGCGACGATGCGCCGCTGGAAGAGCAGGACCAGGAGGACGACGGGGATCGTCACGACCACGGCGGCCGCGGCGATCGCACCGGTCGGGTCCTCGAACTGCGAGGCACCGGAGAACAGGCCCAGTGCGGCGGGCACCGGACGGGCCGCGCTGGTCGAGGTCAGCGAGATGCCGTAGACGAAGTCGTTCCAGGCGATGAAGAAGGCGATGATCGCGGTGGTGAACACCCCGGGCGCCGCCAGCGGGACGATCACCTTGCGGAACGCCTGCCAGGTGGTCGCGCCGTCGACCTGCGCCGCCTGCTCCATCTCCCACGGGATCTCACGGAAGAACGCCGACATCGTCCAGATCGAGATCGGGAGGGTCAGCGACAGGTACGGGATGATCAGGCCGGGCCAGGTGTCGTAGAGCCCGATCTGCCGCCACACGTTGAACAGCGGCGTCACGATCGAGATCACCCCGGGAAGATCGCCACGACCAGCGCGGTCGAGAGGATCAGCTTCTTGCCCGGGAAGTCCAGCCGGGCGATGCCGTAGGCGGCGAACATCGCCAGCAGGCAGGAGATCGCGGTGGCGATCAGGCAGATGCCGAAGCTGTTGCGCAGCGCCGGCAGGAACAGGTCACCGCCGCTGCCGGTGAAGATGCCCTTGTAGTTCTCCCAGGTCCCGCCGTCGGGCAGGAACGACTTGTTGGCCAGGTCGGACGGCTTCTTGAACGAGACCGACACGATCCAGGCGATCGGGAACAGGCAGTAGACGAGGATCGCCGCCCCGCCGATCCACCACCAGGTCTTCTCCTTGCGGGACATCAGCCTTCCCCTCTCGCGGAGGCCAGGTCGACCTTGAAGGCCTTGATGAACATCGTGGCGAGCAGCACCACGGACAGGAAGAGCAGCACGGAGACGGCCGAGCCCAGCCCGATCTCCAGCCGCGAGATGGTCTGCCGGTAGGCCAGGAAGGACACCGACTCGGTGCTGTTGGCACCGTTGGTCATCACGAAGATCGTGTCGAAGACGCGGAAGGCGTCCAGGGTGCGGAACAGCAGCGCGACCATGATCGCCGCCTTCATGTTCGGCAGCGTCACCCGCCACAGCCGCTGCCACCAGGTCGCGCCGTCGACCTTCGCCGCCTCCTGCAGCACCTCGGGCACCTGGGCCAGGCCCGCGAGCAGCAGCAGCGAGATGAACGGCGTGGTCTTCCAGATCTCGGCCAGGCAGATCACCAGCAGCGAGGTGCCCGTCCCGCCGAACCAGTCGGTGTCGGCGGAGACGCCGGGCAGCCAGGCGAACCAGCTGTTCACGAACCCGGTGTTGATGTCGAAGGCGAACTGCCAGGCGAACGCCGAGACGACGGTGATCACCGCGTACGGGATGAGGATGGCCGCCCGGATGATCGGCCGGATCGAGGACAGCGCCTTGGCCATCACCATCGCCAGCGCGAAGCCGAGGACCAGCTCGACCAGCACCGTGACGACGGTGATGAGCATCGTCACGCCCAGGGCCTTCCACCACAGGCTGTCGGTCAGGATCACCCAGTAGTTGTCCAGGCCGGTGAACGACCGGTTGTCCGGGTCGGTGAGCCGGTAGGAGAACAGCGACTCGTAGGCGGCCTGCAGGATCGGGTAGGCCGTGACGGCCAGCATCACGAAGAACGCCGGGCCGGCCAGCAGCCAGCCGAGCTTGCGCTCGGCCTTCGACCGGTCGCTGATCGTGCCGTGCGGGGCGGAGACCGGCTGCGTCTTCTCCGTCGGGGGCATCGTCGTCTGCGTCATAGCAACTGCTCTCCTGCCAGGACGGCGGTGATGAACTCCGTGGCCGTCGCGGGGGTGGACTCCGGGTCCACCGACGCCGGCGGGTGGTACTCGCGCTGGATGCCGCCGGAGACCTCGCTGTAGTACGGGGTCTGCGGCCGCGGGGCGGCCAGTTCGAGCGATTCCCGGATGACGTCGGCCTGCGGGAACGCCTCCTGCACGTCCGGGTCGTCGAAGACCGCGGCCTTCGACGCCGGGTTGCCGTCGTGCACGAAGTAGTACGCCTGGTTCTCCTCGCTCACGATGCACTCGGCCGCCTCGAAGGCGAGGTCGGTGTGCGCGCTGAAGGCGCCGATGCCGAGGTTGATGCCGCCGTACGGCGGGGCGGCCGGGGTGTCCTCGTCGACGCGGGGGTAGACCGCGGCGGCGTAGTCGTCGACCACCGACTGCTCCAGGCTGCCCGCCTCCACCGCACCCTGACCGCGGGCGTAGACGAAGGGGTAGTTGACCTGGAAGCCGCCGCGCTCGCCCTCGAACCCGGTGGCCGAGGCGTCCTCGTTCTCGGTGGAGAAGGCCGAGGAGACCTGGCCGGAGTCGGCCACCGCCCGCATGACCTCCGCCGCGCGGCGCCCGGGCTCGGTGTCCAGGCCCAGGGTGATGTCCTCGGGGGCGTCGGCGTTCTCGTCGATGATCGAGCCGCCGGCGGACTCGATGAGCGCGTTGAACCACACGGTGAGTGACTCGGCCCGGGCCCCCTGCGCGCCGATCAGCACGTCCTGGTCCTGGGCGGCCTGGATGACGTCGTCCCACGTCACCGGCTGGCTCATGTCCAGCCCCGCGGCCTCGGCGACCGAGGCGCGGTACCAGAGCACCTGCGTGTTGGCCCAGAACGGGACGGCGACCAGCTCGTCCCGCCAGGTCGAGCCCTCGACGGCGCTCTGCACGACGCCCTCGGTCACCCGCTCGGCGACGTCGTCGGGCACCGGGGCGAGGAAGTCGGCCTCGGCGAACTCCGGGATGAACGGCGGGTCCAGGCTCATGATGTCGATCGAGGAGTCCGAGGCGGCGAGGCGGCGGACCAGCTGCTCGCGCTGCCCGGCCGCGTCCCGCGGCAGGACCGCGGTGCTGATCCGGTAGCGCCCCTCGGCGGCGTCGGTGCACCGGGACGCGATCTCGGCCTGCCCGCCGGCGTCGGGGTTGGTGTACCAGGTCAGGGTCGGCGGTCCGCCGCTGTCGCCGCCGCAGGCGGCGAGGGTGCCCGCCGCCACCAGCAGCGCAGCGGCGCCGGCCATCCCTCGTCGCCCTGATCGGGGCACCGCCCTCGCAGGCGCGGGAGCGCGCCCCCGGGATCCGGAACGGCCAGGAGCGTTCGGCATCGGTCATCGCCTCCGTTGGCGCCTCGCGAGCTGATCAAGAGGGGTGCTCGGAGCGTGGTGCAGGCCACAGGGGCTGTCAATTCGAACCGATACCGCGCCGTGACCGATGCCGTTCCCGCCCGGCGCGGCGGCCGTACGCGCCGCTCAGCGGCCGGTCGCGCGCTCGGCGATGACCGACGGTGTGGTGACCTCGGGGGGTGTGCGCGGGAGGACGTTCTGCGCGTACGAGCGCGCCGCCTCCGCCGTCCCGACGTCCCGGCCGGCCCGCTCGGAGAGCAGCCAGCGGTGCGTGAGCACCTCGTGGAAGATCTCCGCCGGGGCGAGCCGGCCGGCCAGCTCGGGCGGAATGGCGGCCATCACCGTCTGGTAGACGTCGGCCAGCCAGCGGTGCGCCGCCGTCGGCTCGGGCACCGGCTCGCCGGTGCGCTGCTCCAGGTGCGCCCGGTAGGCGCGGACGTCGTTGAGCAGCCGCTGCGCCTGCCGCTCCTGCACCTCCAGGCCGGTGAGCCGGAACAGCTCCCGCCGGTTGTGCCCGGGCTCGGAGACCCGGGTCTCCACGCGCAGCCGGGCGCCCTCCGGCGAGGTGACGATCTCCACCTCCCCGACGTCGAAGCCGAGCTCGTTGAGCCGCCGGAGCCGTTCGGCGACGCGGTACTGCTGCTCGTTGGGCGAGAAGGTCTCCTCCCGGGTGACCTCCTCCCACAGCGACTCGTAGCGCGGCGGCAGGCTGTCGGCGACCTCGACGGGGTCGATGCCCTCGGGCAGCAGCCCGCCGTAGCGGAGGTCGAGCAGCTCGGCGCCGACCCGCTCGCGGGCCAGGTCGACGTCGTGCCGCGGCGCTGCCCCGGGGTGAGCGACGGGTAGCGCTCGACGGTCTCGGCGTCGACCAGGTAGGCGGCCAGCGTGCCCGCGTCCAGCCGGAACAGCGTGTTCGACAGGGAGCAGTCGCCCCAGAAGACGCCGGCCAGGTGCAGCCGCACGAGCAGCACGACCATCGTGTCGAGCAGCTGCTCGGCGGAGTGGTCCCCCGGCGGGCGGGAGAACAGCCACCGGTAGGACATCGAGTACTCGAGGTAGCGGGTCACCAGGATCGCCTGCTGGTCGAGGGGGCGGTCGACGCAGATGCCCAGCACGCTGACCGCCGGCAGCCCCTCCTCCTCGAAGCGGGCCAGGAGCCCGTACTCGTGCCGGGCCAGCCGCTCGGCGATCTCCTTGAGCGCGTAGACGTGCCCGCCGGCGGCGACGAACCGCACGACGTGCCGGGAGATGCCGCGCTGCGGCACCTCGAGCAGCAGGCTGTCGTCCCACTCCTCGAGCGGTCGGTCCCAGGGCAGGCCGAGCAGCTCGGCCGCCTCGGTGGCCGGGGGCCGGAAGAGGAAGCGCATGGCGAACTCCGTCGGTCGCAGCACTGGCCGGGCCGCCACCTTCGCACGACCGGTGCAGGGCCCGCAGCCCCACCGAGCGGAGCGAGGGCTCAGTCCGCGCCGGTGGGGGCGCCGGTCTCCCCGCGCCAGGTCGCCAGCCGGCCGGCCCGGCTGACCGCCCGCAGCCGCCGTTCGGCCTCCCGACGCGAGCGCCGGGCGGTGACGATGAGCGCCTGGTCGCCTCGCCTGAGCCGGGTCTGCTCGTCCGGGACGAACGATCGCCCGTCGCGCACGACGAGCACCACCGCGGCGTCCTCGGGCAGCCGCAGCTCGGGCAGGTAGACGCCCTGGAGCCGGGAGCCGGCCTGGACGGTGAGCTGCAGCAGGTCGGCGTCGAGCTCGTCCAGCGGCGCGGACTCCACGTCGACGTCGCGCGGGATGGCGGGAGCCGCGATGCCCAGCCGCCGGGTGACCGCGGGCAGGAGCCCGCCCTGCACGACCGTGAACACCACGACGAGGACGAACACGGTGTCGAAGATCATCGTGGCGTCGGGGACCCGGCCGGTGAGCGGGAAGGTGGCCAGCACGATCGGCACGGCGCCGCGCAGCCCGGCCCACGAGACGAACGCCTGGTGGCGCAGCGGCCAGCGGAACCAGACGAGGCTGGCGAGCACCGACAGCGGCCGGGCCACCAGCAGCAGCGCGGCGCCGACGAGCAGCGCCGGGACCACGGCGTCGGGCAGCCGGCCCGGCGAGACCAGCAGCCCGAGCAGCACGAACAACCCGATCTGGGCCAGCGACGCCGCGCCCTCCGCGAAGCCGATGCTGGCCGACCGGTGCGGCATGCGGACGTTGCCGAGGACGACGCCGCAGAGGTAGACCGCGACGATCCCCGAGGTGTGGGCGAGGCTGGCGCCGGAGAACGCGAGCACACAGATCGCGAGCGTGGCCAGCGGGTAGAGCCCGGCCACGGGGAGCGCGACGCGGCGCAGCAGCCAGCCGCCGCCGGAACCGACGGCCAGGCCGATGAGCGCACCCCCGGCCAGCTCGACGGCGAGCTCCCCGACGACGACGTACCAGGCGTGCGTCTCACCGCCTTTGAGCTGCGAGATCAGCGCCGCGGCCAGCAGGATCACCGGCGCGTCGTTCAGCCCGCTCTCGGCCTCGACGGCGGCCACCAGCCGGCGCGGCAGCGGCAACCGGCGGAGGACGGCGAACACCGCGGCGGCGTCGGTCGAGCCGATGACCGCGGCGAGCAGCAGGGCGAACCCCCACTCGACGTCGAGCAGCCAGACGGCGAACGACGCGGTGACGACGACGCTGACGCCCACGCCGACCGTCGCCAGGGTGACCCCCGGCCCCAGGGCACGGCGCATGTCGTCCCACCGCGTGGTGAGCCCGCCCTCGGCCAGGATGACCACGAGCGCGGCGATGCTGAGGTTGGCCGCCAGGTCGAAGTCCTCGAACTGGATGCCCAGGCCGCTCTCCCCCAGCCCCACGCCGAGGGCCAGGTAGAGCAGCAGGCTGGGCAGGCCGAGCCGGTCCGCGAGGCGCAGCGCGACGGCCGCGACGAGCACGACGACGGCACCGATCCCGAGCGCGAGCGTGACCGTCGTGCTCACCGGCCGCCGTCCCCCATGGGGGCAGTGTCGCGTACGCCCGTGTCGGGGCGGTGTCGCGCCCTCTCGCGGTTCGGGGCGGCGCGGCGGACGCCCGCCCCGAACCCGTTTGCCGGTTCGGGGAGAATGGCGGCGTGAGTTCCCCCTCGGCCACCGGCCCGTTCGCAGCCATGCCCCCGCAGGTCGACCTGCCGGAGCTGGAGCAGCAGATCCTGCAGCGCTGGGAGGCCGACAAGATCTTCGCCCGGACGCTCGAGGGCTCGGCCGGCCGGCCGCAGTGGAACGTCTACGAGGGGCCGCCGACGGCCAACGGCCGCCCGGGCACGCACCACATCGAGGCGCGCGCGTTCAAGGACGTCTTCCCCCGGTTCAAGACGATGCAGGGCTGGCACGTGCCCCGCCGCGCGGGCTGGGACTGCCACGGCCTGCCGGTGGAGATCGCCGTCGAGCAGGAGCTCGGGTTCGCGGGCAAGCCGGACATCGAGCGGTACGGCATCGCGGAGTTCAACGCGAAGTGCCGCGAGTCGGTCGAGCGGCACGTCGACTCGTTCTCCGAGCTGACCCGCCGGATGGGCTACTGGGTGGACATGTCCACGGCCTACTGGACCATGGACTCCGGCTACATCCAGAGCGTGTGGTGGTCGCTCAAGCAGATCTTCGAGAAGGGCCTGCTGGTCGAGGACCACCGGGTCGCCCCCTACTGCCCGCGCTGCGGCACCGGCCTCTCCGACCACGAGGTGGCCCAGGGGTACGAGTCGATCACCGATCCCTCGGTGTACGTCCGCATGCCCGTCACCAGCGGCGAGTGGGCCGGGAAGGCCGACCTGCTGATCTGGACGACGACGCCGTGGACGCTGCCGTCGAACACCGCCGTCGCCGTGCATCCCGACGTCACCTACGTCGTCGCGCGGCGCGGGGAGGACACGCTCGTCGTCGCCGAGCCGCTGCTCGCCGCCGTCTTCGGGGAGACCGACGACGTCGATGTGCTCGCCCGGACCACCGGCCGCGACTGGGAGCGGGTGCACTACCAGCGCCCCTTCGACCTGGTCGAGTTCCCGGAGGGCGACGCCCACTACGTCGTGCTCGCCGAGTACGTGACCACGGAGGACGGCACCGGCCTGGTGCACCAGTCCCCCGCGTTCGGCGCCGACGACCTCGCGGTGTGCCGCGGCTACGGGCTGCCCGTCGTCGTCCCGATCGACGCCACGGGCCACTTCCTGCCCGACGTCCCCCTGGTGGGCGGGCACTTCTTCAAGGCCGCCGACCCAGCGCTGGTGGAGGACCTGCAGGCCCGCGGGGTGCTGTGGCGCGAGCAGCGCTTCGAGCACAGCTACCCGCACTGCTGGCGCTGCCACACGCCGCTCATGTACTACGCGCAGCCGTCCTGGTACATCCGGACCAGCGAGATCAAGGACCAGCTGCTCGCCGAGAACCAGAAGACCACCTGGTACCCGGAGAGCATCAAGACCGGCCGCTACGGCGACTGGCTCACCAACAACGTCGACTGGGCGCTCTCCCGGGACCGGTACTGGGGCACACCCCTGCCGATCTGGCGGAACGACGCCGACCCGTCCCGCATGGTCGCCGTCGGCTCGCTGGCCGAGCTCTCCGAGCTGACCGGCCGCGACCTGTCCGACCTGGACCCGCACCGCCCGTTCATCGACGACGTCACCTTCACCCGGCCCGGTGAGGAGGGCACCTACCGGCGGGTCCGGCAGGTGATCGACGCCTGGTACGACTCCGGCTCGATGCCGTTCGCCCAGTGGGGCGCGCCGCACCGCAACCAGGAGCAGTTCGAGGCCGCCTACCCGGCGCAGTTCATCTGCGAGGCGATCGACCAGACCCGCGGCTGGTTCTACACGCTCATGGCCGTGGGCACGCTGGTGTTCGAGCGGAGCTCCTACGAGAACGTGCTGTGCCTGGGCCACATCCTGGCCGAGGACGGCCGCAAGATGAGCAAGCATCTGGGCAACATCCTGGAGCCCATCCCGCTGATGGACCGGCACGGCGCCGACGCCGTCCGCTGGTTCATGCTGGCCGGCGGCTCGCCATGGTCGGCCCGGCGCGTGGGCCACGAGACGCTCTCCGAGGTCGTCCGGAAGGTGCTGCTCACCTACTGGAACACCGCGAGCTTCTTCACCCTGTACGCGGAGGCCAACGGCTGGGATCCCGCGACGACGCCGGCGCCCGCGCGCGCCGAGCGCCCGCTGCTGGACCGCTGGGCGCTGGCCCGCCTGGCGGCGGTGACCCGTGAGGTCACCGACGCGATGGAGGACTTCGACACCCAGGGCGCCGGCCGGCTGCTCGCCGGCTTCGTCGACGACCTGTCCAACTGGTACGTCCGGCGCTCGCGGCGGCGCTTCTGGGACGGCGACCCCGCCGCCCTGGCCACGCTGCACGAGGTGCTCGACGGGCTGACCCGCCTCATGGCGCCGTTCACGCCGTTCGTCACCGACGAGGTCTGGCGCCGCGCCGTCGTCCCCGGCCTGGTCGGGGCGGCCGCCGACCGCGCCGTCGACTCGGTGCACCTGGCCTCCTGGCCCGCCGTCGACGAGGACGCCCGTGACGACGCGCTCGTGGCGCAGGTGGACCTGGTGCGCCGGCTCGTGGAGCTGGGCCGCTCGGCCCGCACCTCGGCCAAGGTGCGCACCCGGCAGCCGCTGGCCCGCGCGCTAGTCGCGGCACCCGCATGGTCGGCGCTCCCCCGCGACCTGGTCGCCGAGGTGGCCGACGAGCTGAACGTGGCCGAGCTCGTCGAGCTCTCGGCCGTGGGCGGCGACCTCGTCGACGTCAGCGTCAAGGTGGACTTCCGCGCGGTCGGCCGCCGGCTGGGCAAGCAGGTGCAGGCGGTCGCGAAGGCCGTCGCCGCCGCCGACCCGGCCGCGCTCACCGCCGCCTACCGCGCGGGGACCGCGACCGTGGAGGTCGAGGGCTCGCCCGTGGCGCTGGCCGACGGGGACCTGATCGTCACCGAGACCCCGCGCGAGGGCTGGACCGTGGCCAGCGGCGGCGGGCTCACCGTCGCCCTGGGCCTCACCCTCACCCCCGAGCTCGAGCGGGCCGGCCTGGTCCGCGAGGTCGTGCGGCTGGTGCAGGAGGCGCGCAAGAACGCGGGCCTGGAGGTCAGCGACCGGATCGAGCTCTCCTGGACCGGTGAGGGCGCGGTCGCCCGGGCCGTCACCGAGCACGCCGACGCGCTGGCCGCCGAGGTGCTCGCCGAGCGCGTCACGCAGGGGCCGGGCGACGGCGAGGGCGTCGAGGGGCCGGAGGGCTCGCGCTTCTGGGTGGTGCGCAGCCCGCGCTGATCAGCCGCGCCTGCGGGCCCGGACGCCCTCGGCGAGCGTGGCGTCGGGCCGGCAGGTGCCGCACGGCGTGAAGCCGTCGGCGCGGGCCTCGTCCACCGGGATCGGGACGACCTCCCGGCCGGTCAGGGCGGCGCAGCCGGGCACGTGGTAGCGCGGGTGCTCGTCGACGACGAGCACCTCGTCCTTCAGGTCGACGACGAGCAGCAGGTCGGTGACCTCCACCTCCTCGACCGGCGGCTCGCCCTCGTCCGCGCGCTGCGACGACGACGCCGGCGGCGGAGCGGAGACCGGTGCGGCCGGCGTGGCCGGCAGGACCGGCTCCGCGGGCGGCGCGGCGGCGGCGCCGTTCCCCGCGTGCCGGCCGGTGGGGGCCTCGGTGGTCGCCGGCCGCCGGGCCGGCTCCGTCGCCGCACGGGCGGGCGGGGTGGGGGCAGCCGGGACGGGCTCGGCAGGAGCGGCCATCCCCCGGCGGGCGAGGAACAGCAGCACCGCGGCCAGCACGCACACCCCGACGCACGCCCAGTAGAGCGCGGTCATCCCGGTGAGCACGCCGCCCACGAAGAGTCCGAGACCTCCGAGCACCAACAGGCCGGCCACGATGATCACGCCCCGAACTCTAGGGGCACGACCCCAGCGGCGCGCTCACGACGCCCTCCGCCCCCGGGAACGGCACAGGGCCCCCGGACGGTGGTCCGGGGGCCCTGCAGCGCGCTCCGCGCGGAGCGCGGTCGGTCAGGCGCCGGCGTGCTGGTTCTGCCGGGCGTTGGACGCCGGCTCCGCCGAGCCGCGGCTGTCCAGGTCGCGCAGGTGCGACTCGAGGTAGGAGCGCAGCCGGGTGCGGTACTCGCGCTCGAAGGTGCGCAGCTCCTCGATCTTGCGCTCGAGGCTGCTGCGCTTCTCCTCGAGGCTGCCCATCGCCTCGACGTGCCGGCGCTCGGCGTCCTGGTCGAGGGCCGCGGCCTTGGCCCGGGCCTCGCGCTCCAGCGTCTCCGCGCGGGTGCGGGCGTCGCCGATCATCGAGTCGGCGCGGTGCTTGGCCTCGGTGACCATCTGCTCGCTCTTGGCGCGCGCGTCGGTCATGAGCCGCTCGCTGTTGGTCTTCGCGCCGCTGAGCATCTGCTCGGCCTGGGTCTTGGCCTCGTTGACGTACCGGTCGGCCGTCTCGGTGGCCAGCGCCAGCATCCGCGACGCGCGGGCGCTGTCGTCCTGCTGCGGCTGCGCCGGGGGCGCGGCGGCGACGGGCGCGGGGGCGGGGGCCGGCTCGGGGCGCTCCTCGGCGCGCGCCTGGACGCGGCTGCCGGCGCCGGAGCGCAGCTCGTTGTTCTCCTCGATCAGGCGGGCCAGCTCGGCCTCCACCACGTCGAGGAAGGCGTCGACCTCGTCCTCGTCGTAGCCCCGCTTGCCGATGGGCGGCTTCTTGAAGACGACGTTGTGCACGTCGGCAGGCGTGAGTGGCATCAGGTCACCTTAGAGGTACGGCGGGACGAGTGGGCTGCGGACAACCGGAGGGGGACGCGCTGGATCGACCGTCCGGTTGCCCGGGGAGTGTCGATCACGTTAGCGCGCCAGACCCCCGACGATGCCACGGAGGATGACCACGGCGATCAGGACCACCATGAAGCCGAGGTCCAGCCGGATCGTCCCCAGGTTGAGCGGCGGGATGACGCGGCGCACGGCCTTCAACGGCGGGTCGGTGGTGCTGTAGACGAGCTCCAGACCGGCGGCCACCGCACCCGCGGGGCGCCAGCTGCGGGCCAGCACCATCACCCAGTCGACGATGAACCGCGCGAACAGCAGCACGAGGAACACGGTCAGGACCACGTAGAGGATCAACCAGAGAAGTGCCACGGTCCTCGTTCGTCCTGGCACCCGGGGGTGCCGCCGTCATGGGCGCCCGGATGGGCGCCGCGCCTGCCTCAGGACTGGTTGAAGAACCCGCCCTCGCGGATCCGCGCCTTGTCCTCGGCCGTCACGTCGACGTTCTGCGGGCTCAGCAGGAACACCTTCGCCGTGACGCGCTCGATGCTACCGCGCAGCCCGAACGACAGGTCCCGCGGCGAAGTCGACGAGCCGCTTCGCGTCGGCGTCGTCCATCTCGGTGAGGTTCATGATCACCGGCATGCCGTCGCGGAACCGCTCGCCGATCACGCGCGCCTCGTTGTAGGTGCGCGGGTGCAGCGTGGTGATCCGGTACGGCTGCGGCGCGGGGGCCGGCGCCGGAGCGGGCTCCGGGACGACGGCGGCCACCGGCTCGCGGACGGCGAGACCGGCCGCGCCCACGGGGCCGCTGCTCATGGCGCTGATCCGCGAGCCACCGCCACCGGTGCCGGCCGACGGCGCCAGCCCGAGCGGGCGGGCCGGGGCGACCCGGCGCACGCTGAGCGGCTCGGGGGCGCGCGCCGGGGCGGGCTCGGCGGGCACCGGCTCGTCCTCGTCGTAGCCGGCCGGGTAGTCGGCCCCGTCGTAGTCGTCGTACCGGTCCTCGTCGTAGCGCGAGTACCGGCGATCGGCGTCGGGATGGTCGGACTGCCGGGCGTCGTACCGGCCGTACCCGCGGGCGTCGTCGTCCTCGACGAGCCCCAGGTAGATCCCCATCCTCCGCATGGCTCCAGCCATCGGACCTCCCCCTCTGCCAGCGTGCTCAGATGCACCTTCGACGATCGTCGACGGAGCCACTCCGGGGCTCCGGGGGCCCCTGGGACTGGTGTGACTCATGTGTCGTGAGGCGAGGCTAGGGGCCGCCGGCCGAACAACGCGGTTCCGACACGCACGATCGTGGCACCCGCCGCGACCGCCTCCTCCAGGTCCCCGCTCATGCCCGCGGAGAGCTCGACGGCGCCCGGGTGCTCGGCACGCACGCGATCGGCGAGCGCGGCCAGCCGGGCGAACGCGGGCCCCGGCTCCTCCCCGCGCGGGGCGACCGCCATGAGCCCGCGCAGCCGCACGCCCGGTAGCTCGGCGACGGCGTCGGCCAGGCCGGGGACGTCGTCCGGGGCCGCCCCCCCGCGGGCGCCCAGCTCCCCCTCCGGCCCGCCGAGGTCCACCTGGAGCAGGAGGTCCACCGGCCGCTGCGCGGCCTCCCCCGCCCGGCTCAGGGCCTGCGCGAGGGACGTGCGGTCGACCGAGTGGACGACAGCGCCCAGCCGGGCCACGGCGGCGGCCTTGTTGCGCTGGAGCTGGCCGATGAAGTGCCACCGCACCGGCAGGTCGGCCAGCTCGCCGGCCTTGCCGATCAGCTCCTGCGCGCGGTTCTCGCCGAAGTCCAGCTGGCCGAGCGCGGCCAGCTCCCGCACGTCGGCCGCGGGCCGGGTCTTGCTGACGGCCAGCAGCGAGACCGCGGCAGGATCCCGCCCGGCCGCCCGGGCGGCGGCGTCGATCCGCGCCCGCACCGCGTCGAGGTGCGCGCCGAGGCCGGTCACGACGGGTCGAGCCACACCAGGCCGGCCTGTCGCCCGGTGACGCCCTCGCGGCGGTGGGAGAACAGCTGGGGGTCCTCGACGGTGCAGCGCGGGTCGTGCACGACCTCGGTCACGCCGGCCCGGCCCAGCACCTCGGCCAGCCCCGCGCGCAGGTCGAGCCCGGGGGTGCCGCGCCGGGTGCGCACCGCGGCCGCGGGGGTGACGGCGGCGACCTCGGCCTGCATCGCCTCGGGCACCTCGTAGCAGGCGCCGCACACCGCCGGGCCGAGCAGCGCGGTGACGTGCCGGGCGCGGGCGCCCAGGCTCGCCATCGCCGAGAGGGTGGCGGGCAGCACCCCCCGGCGCACGCCCTCGCGGCCCGCGTGCACGGCGGCGACCACCCCGGCGACCGGGTCGGTGAGCAGCACGGGAACGCAGTCGGCCACCAGGACGCAGAGGACGAGCCCCGGTACGGCGGTGACGACGGAGTCGGTGCCGGGCAGCGGGCCGTCCTGCGGGCCCTCCACGACGGCGACGCGCGCCCCGTGCACCTGCTCCATCCAGACCAGCCGGTCCTCGGCGACGGCCAGCTCGCGGGCCACGCGGGACCGGTTCGCCGCGACCGCGGCCGGGTCGTCGCCGACGTGGTCGCCGAGGTTGAACGAGTCGTAGGGCGGCAGCGAACGGCCGCCCCGCCGATCGGTGACGACCCTGCGGGGTCGTGCCGAGGACGGGGCGGCCGGATTCGTACTCATCGCGTCGACCTTACGGCCGGGCGGAGGGGTCCCCGCCCGGCTCGTGGGCTACTGCTTGAGGAACTCGGGGATGTCGAGCTCCTCCTCGAAGTCCTCGTTCGACAGCGGCCGGCGGCCGTTGATCGCGCTCGGGATCGGCGGCAGCGGCGGCACGGTGATGCCGCCGCCCTGCTGCGGCGCGGCAGCCGGCGTCGCCGGGCGGGCCGGGGTGGCCGCCGCCTGCGGCGCCGGGGCGAGCCGCTCCCCCGAGCCCTGAGGCGCCGGGGCGGCCACCGGGTTCATCGGGGTCATCGACGGCCGGCGGTGCGGCGAGAGACCGCTGGGCACCGCGCCGGGCGCCTGGCCGGCGGGCACCGAGGCGGCCGCGCCGTCCTTGCGCACGTTCGGCTTACCGCTGTCGAAGCCGGCCGCGATGACCGTGACGCGGACCTCGTCACCGAGGGCGTCGTCGATGACGGCGCCGAAGATGATGTTGGCGTCCGGGTGCGCGGCGTCGGAGACCAGCGAGGCGGCCTCGTTGATCTCGAACAGCCCCAGATCGGACCCGCCCGAGATCGACAGCAGCACGCCGTGGGCGCCCTCCATCGAGGCCTCCAGCAGCGGGCTGGCGATCGCCTGCTCGGCGGCGAGCAGCGCGCGGTTGTCCCCGCGGGCGCTGCCGATGCCCATGAGCGCCGAGCCCGCTCCGGACATGACCGACTTGACGTCGGCGAAGTCCAGGTTGATCAGGCCGGGCGTGGTGATCAGGTCGGTGATGCCCTGGACACCGGAGAGCAGCACCTGGTCGGCGGTGCGGAAGGCGTCCATGACGCTGACGTTCCGGTCGCCGAGCTGGAGCAGCCGGTCGTTCGGGATCACGATGAGCGTGTCGCACTCGTTGCGCAGCTCCTCGATGCCCGACTCGGCCTGCACCGCGCGCCGCTTGCCCTCGAAGGCGAACGGGCGGGTGACCACGCCGATGGTCAGGGCGCCGAGCTTGCGCGCGATGGAGGCCACGACGGGCGCGCCACCGGTTCCGGTGCCACCGCCCTCGCCGGCCGTCACGAAGACCATGTCGGCCCCCTTGAGGACCTCCTCGATCTCCTCGCGGTGGTCCTCGGCGGCCTGGCGGCCCACGTCGGGCTGCGCACCGGCCCCCAGCCCGCGCGTGAGCTCCCGGCCGACGTCGAGCTTGACGTCGGCGTCGCTCATCAGCAGCGCCTGCGCGTCGGTGTTGATCGCGATGAACTCGACCCCCTTGAGGCCGACTTCGATCATGCGGTTGACCGCGTTCACCCCGCCGCCGCCGATGCCGACGACCTTGATGACCGCTAGATAGTTGTGCGGAGGTGTCATGCGGCGCTCCCCAACTGGACCCTCATCCTCAAGTTCAGCCTTACAGTTATGTCAACTCGGTCGACGGGGATGAAGCTAGGTGCGGGCCGAGAGGCGCTACAAGCACCCGCTCCGGCTCGGCGTGTCGGTAGGGCCGGACGCCACGGACCACTGGCGACACACCGGTCACATCTTCACCACTGGCCGTGACGACTCGCGCCGGATTCGTCTCATGCCGGGGTGCAGACTCCCACCGACCCCGGGAATCACACCCGCGACATTTGTTTTGCCCTCCGGGCGTGTCGCGGTGGTGGGCGTGTCGACCCGCGGGGCCCGTCCGCGCGCTGCGGACACGGGTGGCGACGGTGCGCGACCGCTACCGGAGGACGACGGCGTCGGGGACGCTGAGATCCAGCTCGGTGGCGGGCTCGACGGTGCCGGCGTCGATCTCGTCGAGCAGCGCCGCGAGGATCCGCGCCTTGTCCTCGGACTCCTCCGGGCCGCCCCAGCGGACGACGGTGCCGTCGGTCAGCGTCAGCACGAGGGCGCCCGGCCCGGGCGCCTCGACGAGACCCAGCTGCTCGCGGATGCCGGCCGGGAGCGCACCGATCGCGGTGAGCGCCGCGGTGGTCGCGGGGTCGTCCGGGCCGGGCTCGGCCACGGCGAGCGGCACGACGCCCGCGGGCGGCTCGCCGGTGACCGTGTCGAAGAGCACCCCCCGCGCGTCCAGCAGGGACCGGCGGCCGGGCTCGCCGACGACGGCCAGCGGCGTCCGCTCGACGACGGTGACGACCACGCGGCTGGGCCAGCCGCGGCTCACCGTGACCGACTCGACCTGGGGCAGCTCGGCGACGGCGTCCCGGGCGGCGTCGACGTCGACCCGGAGCAGGGGCGTGCCGTCGTCGATGCCCGCGGTCTCGCGGACCAGCTCGGCCGGCAGCGTGGTCGTGCCGTCCACCTGCACGGAGCGGACCGCCAGCAGCGGGCCGGCCCACAGCGCCCACGCGAGGAGGCCGAGCACGAGCACGCCCAGCCCGGCCTGGAGCGCGCGGCGGCGCCGTCCCGACCGCCCGCGCCGGCGGTCACGGCGGCGGTCGCGCAGCGAGGTGACCGAGGCGCCGGTGCGCCGCTCGGCGGGGCGCCGCCGGGACGAGCCGCCGTCGCGGTCCTTGGTGGTCGTCCCGGTCCGGCTCACCGGAGGGCGCCCGTCGCCCCGCCCGCCCCGTCCTCCCCGGTCCGTCCGGACGCGCGGGCGGTCAGCGCCTCGAGCACCTCGGGCCCGACCATCGAGACGTCGCCCGCGCCCATCGTCATGACCAGGTCGCCGGCGCGGGCCCGCGCGGCCAGCGCCGGGGCGGCCGCCGACCAGGACGGCTCGAACAGCACCCGCTCGGCCGGCAGCGGGACGGCGTCGGCCACCAGCGCGCCGGTCACCCCGGGGACGGGGTCCTCCCGGGCGCCGTAGATCTCCATGACGACGACCTCGTCGGCCAGCCCGAGGGCCTCGCCGAAGCCGGCGGCGAACTCCTGCGTCCGGCTGTACAGGTGCGGCTGGAAGGCCACGACCAGCCGGCCGTCCCCCGCGACCGCGCGGGCCGCACGCAGCTGGGCGCGCACCTCGGTCGGGTGGTGGGCGTAGTCGTCGTAGACCCGGACGCCGTCGACGACGCCCTTGAGCTCGAACCGCCGGCCCACCCCGCCGAAGCGGCCCAGGCCATCGATCAGCGCCTCGGCGGGCAGTCCCAGCTCGAGGCCGGCCAGGAGCGCGGCGGCGCTGTTGAGGGCCATGTGCTCCCCCGGCACGCGGATCCGCACCCGGCCGAGCTCGCGGCCGTCCAGCACCGCGGTCCAGCTGGTGGCGTCGCCCTCGACCCGCAGGTCGTCCAGGCGCAGGTCGGCGTCGGCGTCGCGACCGTAGGTGCGCACCCGGGCCGGCGTGGGCACGCCCCGCAGCCGCGCCGACCCGGGATCGTCGGCGCAGAGCACGAGGAAGCCGGCCGGGTCGATCGTCTGCAGGAACCGGTCGAAGGCCGCCTCGACCGCGGCGAGGTCGCCGTAGTTGTCCAGGTGGTCGGCCTCGACGTTGGTGACGATGCCGCCGAACGGCGCGAGCAGCAGGAACGAGCGGTCGCTCTCGTCGGCCTCGGCGACGAAGATGTCGCCCTCCCCCGCGTGCGCGTTTGAGCCGGACTCGTTGAGGGTGCCGCCGATGGCGAAGGAGGGGTCCGCGCCGCAGGCCTGCACGGCGACGGTGAGCATCGAGGTGGTCGAGGTCTTGCCGTGCGTTCCGGCGACCGCCACGCTGCGCCGCCCGGCCATGACCGAGGCCAGCGCGACCGCCCGGGGCAGCACCCGCAGCCCGCGGGCCCGCGCGCCGGCGAGCTCCGGGTTGTCGTCCCGGATCGCGGTGGACACCACGACGGTGTCGGCGTCGCCCAGGTGCGCGGCGTCGTGCCCGAGCTCGACCCGCGCGCCCAGGGCGCGCAGGGCCAGCAGCGTCGGGGTGTCCCGCCGGTCGCTGCCCGACACCCGCACGCCGCGGGCGAGCAGGATGCGGGCGATGCCGCTCATGCCGGCGCCGCCGATGCCGACGAAGTGCACCGCCCCCAGCTCGGCCGGCGCGGGCACCGCACCGGTCCAGGCCGCCACGTCCGCTGCGCTCACTGCTCGACTCCGGCCACGTCGAGCACGATCGCAGCCAGGGTCTCGTCGGCGTCCGGCGCCCCCGCCGCGGCGGCGTTCCGGGCGTAGCCGGCCAGCGCGTCCGGGTCGGTGAGCAGCGGCACCAGGTGCTCGGCGATCCAGGCCGGCGTCAGCTCGGCGTCCTCCACCAGCAGCCCTCCCCCGGCCTCGACCACGGGCAGGGCGTTGCGCCGCTGCTCGCCGTTGCCGATCGGCAGCGGCACGAAGACGCCGGGCAGCCCGACGGCGGAGAGCTCGGCCACGGTCACCGCGCCCGACCGGCACAGGGCGAGGTCGGCGGCGGCGTAGGCGAGGTCCATGCGCTCCAGGTAGTCGACGACGACATAGGGCGGCGCGCCGTCGCCGCGGGGCGACACCACCACGTCGGTGTTCTTGGGTCCGCGGGCGTGCAGCACCTGGACGCCGGCCGCGGCCAGCGCGTCGGCCGCACCCACCGCGGCCCGGTTGAGCGTGGCCGCGCCCTGCGAGCCGCCGAACACCAGCAGCGTGGGCCGGTCGGCATCCAGGCCGAAGGTCTCGCGCGCCTCGGCGCGTCGGGCGGCGCGGTCCAGCGCGGAGATCGCGGTGCGCAGCGGCATGCCCACGTGCTCGCCGCGGTGCAGCGGCGTCCCCGGCGTGGTGACGGCGACCCGCGCGGCCAGCCGGGCGCCGATCCGGTTGGCCAGCCCCGGGAGCGCGTTCTGCTCGTGCACCACGACCGGGACGCCGGCCCGCCGCGCCGCCAGGTAGGCCGGGAGCGCGACGTAGCCGCCGAAGCCGACGACGACGTCGGCACCGACTTCGTCGAGCAGCGCGCGGGTCTCGGCGACCGCGCGCCGCACCCGCCCGGGCACGCGCAGCAGGTCGACGGTGGGCTTGCGCGGCAGGGGCACCGGCGGGATCAGCCGCAGGTCGTAACCGCGGGCGGGGACCAGCCGGGTCTCCATGCCGCGGGCGGTGCCCAGGCAGGTGATCCGCAGCCCGCCGTCGGCCGCGGCCGGGGTGCGGCGCAGCGCGTCGGCGAGGGCGAGCATCGGCTCGATGTGGCCGCCGGTGCCACCGCCGGCGAGGACGACGGACAGCGGTCGGGACGCGCCGCTCACCGGGGCCCCCCGGACCGGCGGTCGGGCGCCGGCCGCGGCGCCGAGGCGCGGGCTCCGCCCTGCCGCGGCGCGGCCTGCCGCGGCGCGGCCTGCCGCGGCGCAGCCGGGGTGCGGACCGGCCGCTCCCGGCGGACCGGGGCGCGGGCGGGCACGACGGTGCGCCCGCTGCCGACCACCGGGCGCTGCGCGTCCTGGTCCTCGGGACGGCGGCGGGGGCGGACCGGCTCGACGGCGGCCGAGGGGGCGGGGAGCAGCAGCCGGGAGAGCCGGCCGCGGTCCCGCGCGCGGAGGGCCTCGACGGCCGCGGGCTCGGTGCAGGCGAAGCGCGCGAGCAGGCCGATCACGGCGAGGGTGAGGATGAGCGACGTGCCGCCCGCGGAGATCAGCGGGAGCGTCACGCCGGTCACGGGGAGGAGGCCGACCACGTAGCCCATGTTCATGGTGGCCTGGCCGACCAGCCACACGGTGATCGCGACGCTGGCGAGCTGCACGAACCGGTCGGCCGCCCGCTTGGCGATGCGGAAGCCGGCGTAGGCCAGCACCCCGTAGAGGGTGACGACCACCAGGCAGCCCAGGAAGCCCAGCTCCTCGCCGATGATCGCGAAGATGTAGTCCGACTCCGCCTCCGGGAGGATGTTCCACTTCATCGCGCTGTTGCCCAGGCCCACGCCGGACCAGCCGCCGCTGGCCAGCGCGTAGAAGCCGCGGATGGCCTGGAACCCGGTGTCGGTCGGGTCGGCGAAGGGGTCCATGAACGCGGTGATGCGGTCCATCCGGTAGGGCGCCACCGCCACGAGCAGCGCGATCAGCAGCGCCCCGACCGCGGCGAACGCGCCGAACCAGCGCAGCGGCATCCCGCCGGCCCACAGCAGCCCGACGAGCACCAGCCCGAGGCTCACGACCCCGCCGAAGTCCGGCTCGGCGATGATCAGCAGCGAGAGCACGCCGAACACCGGCAGGACCGGGACCAGCAGCGACGTCGTCGTCAGGTAGCGCTCGCGCAGCGCCAGGACGTGCGCGCCCCAGAGGGCGAGCACGATCTTGGCCAGCTCCGAGGGCTGGAAGAGCGTGAAGCCCAGGTCGATCCACTGCCGCGCGCCGTTGAGGCGGACGCCGATGCCGGGCACGAGCACCAGGAGCAGCAGCACGGCGACGGCGACCAGCGCGAACGGCGACCAGCGGCGGATCAGCCCGACCGGCAGCCGCATCGTGACCAGCATCGCGGTCAGGCCCAGGCCCGCCCAGACCAGCTGCTGGACGCCGGGTGCCCAGGCCGCCTCCTGCGCCAGCGCCGCCTCGATCGAGGAGGCGGAGAAGACCATGACCAGCCCGATGAGCAGCAGCAGGCCGGCCGCGCCCAGCACCAGGTGGCAGCTGGTCATCGGCCCGTCCATCCAGGCGGGGGCCGCCCAGCGGCGGGCCGGCGGCCGCACGCGCTCCTCGCGCGCGGACCGGGGAGGACGCGGACGGGTCTGCGTCGTCGTCACGGGGTCAGCCCAGCGCCCGGACCGCGGCGGCGAAGGCGGTGCCCCGGTGCGCGTAGTCGCGGTAGACGTCCATGGACGCCGCCGCGGGGGCGAGCAGCACGGTGTCGCCGGGGCGCGCGAGCCCGCGCGCGGCCGCCACCACGCGCGCCGTCGTCGCCTCGGCCGTCACACCCGTCCCATCCATCCCGCCATCGTCGCCGCTGGGGACCGTGACGACGGGGACCGTCGGGGCGTGTCGCGCCAGGGAGGCGGCGATCCGGTCCCGATCGCGGCCCAGGAGGACCACACCGGCCAGCCGCGGCGCGACGGCGGCGACCAGCGGGTCGACGTCGGCGCCCTTGAGCAGCCCGCCGGCGATCCACACCACGCGCGGGTAGGAGGCCAGCGAGGCGCCGGCGGCGTGCGGGTTGGTGGCCTTGCTGTCGTCGACCCAGTCGACGCCGTCGACGGTGGCCACGAGCACGTTGCGGTGGGCGCCGCCGCGGAAGCCGGCCAGCCCGCGGCCGACGACCTCGGCAGGAACGCCGGCCGCCCGCGCGAGCGCCGCGGCGGCCAGGGCGTTCACCGTGTTGTGCGGGCCGGGCACCTGCAGCAGACCCGCTTCCAGCAGCACCTCCCCCGCCGGGTCGGCGGCGAACGCCCGGTCGACCAGCGCCCCCTCGCGCACGCCGAGCTGGCCGGGCGCCGGTTCGCCGAGGGTGACCGTGACCGGGTGCGGGTGCGCCGCCGCGAGCGACGCGGCGACCGGGTCCCCGGCGTCGGCGACGGCGACCGGCGAGCGCTCGAGGATGCGGGCCTTGGCGTCGCGGTAGGCGGCGAAGGAGCCGTGCCAGTCGGTGTGGTCGTCGGCCACGTTGAGCACCGCGGCGGCGGCCGGTGCCAGGGTCGAGGACCAGTGCAGCTGGAAGCTGGACAGCTCGACGGCGATCGCGTCGAAGGTGGGCGTCCCGTCGGGGTCGCGGGCGGTGACCACCTCGACCAGCGGCCGCCCCACGTTGCCGGCGGCCACCGCGCGGCGGCCGGCGGCCAGCAGGATCGCCTCGAGCATGGTGACCGTCGTCGTCTTGCCGTTGGTGCCGGTGACCGCGAGCCACGGCGCGGGGACGCCGTCCGGCCCGGCGATGCGCAGCCGCCAGGCCAGCTCCGGCTCCCCCACGACCTCGACCCCGCGGCGGGCGGCGTCGGCGAGCAGCGGGGAGTCCGGGCGCCAGCCCGGCGAGGTGACGACGAGGTCGGTGCCCTCGGGGACGGCGGCGGCGTCGCCCAGCCAGGTTGCGCCGGCCGCGGTGAGCTCGGCGACGACCGGGCGCTCCTGGGCGTCGGTGAGCTGCACCGTCGCGCCCAGCTCCAGCAGCACGCGGGCCGCCGCGACCCCGGAGACGCCGAGCCCGGCGACGAGCACGCGGGCCGAGCCGAGTTCCATCACAGCCCCACGAAGGAGAGCCAGTCCGCGTAGAACAGCCCGAGGCCGAACGCGACGGCCATCCCGGTGACCAGCCAGAACCGGACGATGACGGTGTTCTCCGTCCAGCCGGCGAGCTCGAAGTGGTGGTGCAGCGGCGCCATCCGGAACACCCGGCGGCGGGTGGCCCGGAAGAAGGCGACCTGGATGACCACCGAGAGCGTGACGGCGACGAACAGGCCGCCGAGCACGACGAGCAGCAGCTCGGTGCGGGTGACGATCGCCAGCCCGGCGATCAGCCCGCCGAGGGCCAGCGAGCCGGTGTCGCCCATGAAGATGCGCGCCGGGCTGGTGTTCCACCACAGGAAGCCCAGGCAGGCGCCCATGGCCGAGGCCGCGACCAGCGTGATGTCCAGCGGGTCGCGCACCTGGTAGCAGCCCTCGATGAGCTCGCTGGCGCAGTCGTGGGTGAACTGCCAGAAGGAGATGACGATGTAGGAGGCCAGCACCATCGCCGAGGAGCCGGCCGCGAGCCCGTCGAGCCCGTCGGTCAGGTTCACCGCGTTGGAGAACCCGGCGATGAACAGGTAGGCCAGGATCACGAAGCCGATCGAGCCCAGGGTGAGCGGCTCGATGTCGCGCACGTAGGAGACGACGGTGGAGGCCGGCGTCAGCCCGTTGCTCGGGAAGTTGATCGCCAGCACCGCGAACGTGACGCCGACCAGCAGCTGCCCGACCAGCTTGGCGGTCTTGTTCAGCCCGAGGCTGCGGCGGTGCCGGATCTTGAGGTAGTCGTCGAGGAAGCCGACGGTGCCCATGCCGACCATGAGGAACAGCAGCAGGATGCCGGTGGCGCTGAAGCCCCAGCCGGCGTTGCCGATGAACGCCAGGTGCGCGACCAGGTAACCGACGACGGTCGCGCCGACGATCACCGTGCCGCCCATCGTGGGCGTGCCCTTCTTGGACAGGTGGCTCTCGGGGCCGTCGTCGCGGATCTCCTGGCCCAGGCCCTGCCGCCGGAAGGCGCGGATGGCCAGCGGGGTCAGCAGGATGGACAGGATCAGGCCGACGCCTGCGGCGATGAGGACGCTCCTCATCCGTTCGCCCCCTCGTCGAGCAGATCGGCGGCGAGCAGCTCCAGGCCGAAGGACCGGCTGGCCTTGACGAGGACGACGTCCCCGGGGCGCAGCACCTCCGACACGAGCTGGCGGGCAGCGGCCCGGTCCGGCACGAGCACCGACTCCTCTCCTGGACGACGCCCGGCTGCGGCCGCACCGTCGGCTATGCCTACCGCATCGGGGCCGACGGCCACGACGAGATCGATCCCGGCGGCCGCGGCGTCGCGCCCCAGCCGCTCGTGCTCGGCCGCCGCGCCGGGCCCGAGCTCGGCCATGGCGCCGAGCACCGCGATGCGCCGCGTGGCCGGCATCCCGGCCACCGCGGCGAGCGCGGCCCGCATCGACTCGGGGTTGGCGTTGTAGGCGTCGTTGACGACGGTGACGCCGTCGGGGCGGCGGGTGACCTCCATGCGCCAGCGGCTGCGCGGCCCGGCCTCGGACAGCGCGGCGGCGACGGCGGCCGGGGCCATCCCGGCGGCCAGCGCGGCCGCGGCGGCGGACAGCGCGTTGGCGACCTGGTGCTCGCCGACGACGCGCAGGGCGACGGGGTGCTCCTCGCCGCCGGCGACGAGGGTGAACCGGCCGCGGGCGGAGTCGTCGAGGGCCACGTCGACGGCGCGGACGTCGGCGGTCGCGGCCCGCCCGGTGGTGACCACGCGCGCGCGGGTGCGCGGCGCCATGCCGAGCACGCGGGCGTCGTCGGCGTTGAGGACGGCGGTCCCGCTCTCGGGCAGCGCCTCCACCAGCTCGCCCTTGGCCTGCGCGATGACCTCCGCGCTGCCGAACTCGCCGAGGTGCGCGGAGCCCACGTTGAGCACGATGCCGATGTCGGGCCGGGCGACGGCGCACAGCCGGGCGATGTGCCCGGGGCCGCGGGCGCCCATCTCGAGCACCAGGTACCGGGTGCCCTCGTCGGCGCCGAGCACGGTGAGCGGCATGCCGATGTCGTTGTTGTACGAGCCGGGCGGGCTGACCGTCTCCCCCGCCGTCGCCAGCACCTGGCCGAGCAGGTCCTTGGTCGAGGTCTTCCCCGACGAGCCGGTCAGGCCGATCGTGGTGAGCCCACCGGCCGCGGCGAGCCGGGCGTGCACGCCGGCGGCCAGCCGGCCGAGGGCGGCCACCGGGTCGTCGACGAGGACGCACGGCAGCGCCGGGTCGGGCCGGGTGCACAGCGCGCCGGCGGCACCGGCCGCGGCGGCCGCACCGAGGTAGTCGTGCCCGTCCACCCGCTCACCGGCGACGGCGACGAACAGGTCGCCGGGGGCGACGGTGCGCGAGTCCAGGGTCACCGCGCCGGTGACCGCGGCGTCCGGGTCGCCGGCGAGCTCGCCACCGGCGAGGGCGGCGACCTCCGCCAGGGTCAGCGCGATCACCGGCGCACCTCCGCCAGGACCTCGCGCAGCACGGCGCGGTCGTCGAAGGGGTGCACGGTGCCCGCGACCTCCTGGCCGGTCTCGTGGCCCTTGCCGGCCACCAGCACGGTGTCCCCCGGGCGGGCCAGCGACACCGCGGTCGCGATCGCCGCGCGGCGGTCGCCGACCTCGTGCACCTCGGCGCGGCGGTGCGCCGGCACCTCGAGCACGCCGGCCAGCATCGCGGCACGGATGGCGGCCGGGTCCTCGGAGCGGGGGTTGTCGTCGGTCACCACGAGGACGTCGCTGCCCGCAGCCGCGGCCGCGCCCATGCCCGCGCGCTTGCCCGTATCGCGGTCGCCGCCGCAGCCGAGCACGGTGATCAGCCGGCCGGTCGTCGCCGTCCGCAGCGCCGCGAGGGCGGTGCTGACGGCGTCGGGGGTGTGCGCGTAGTCGACGGCGGCGACGAAGGGCTGGCCGGCCTCGACCGGCTCCATCCGGCCGGGGACGACGGTCGCGGCGATGCCGTCGAGCGCGGCGTCGACCGGCACCCCGACGGCGTCGAGCAGCGCGACGGCGAGCAGCGCGTTGGCCACGTTGAACCGGCCGGGCAGCCGGACCCGGGCGTCGCGGCGCAGCCCGCCGGGGCCGTGCAGGGTGAAGGTGGAACCGCCCTCGGGCGCGGCGGCGACGTCGGTCGCCCGCCAGTCGGCGTCCGCGCCCTCGGTGGAGACGGTGACCGGGCGGGGCCGGCCGGGGCGGTCGAGCAGCCGGCGGCCGTGCTCGTCGTCGACGTCGACGACCTCGGCGGCCGCGCGGCCGTCGAAGAGCAGCGCCTTCGCGCGGAAGTACTCCTCGAGGTCGCCGTGGAAGTCCAGGTGGTCGCGCCCCAGGTTGGTGAACCCGGCGGCGGCGAAGCGGACGGCACCGACGCGGCCGAGCACCAGCGCGTGGCTGGAGACCTCCATGACCACGGTGGCGACGCCGGACTCGGCCATGGCGGCGAGGAGGGCGTGCACGGCCGGCGCCTCGGGAGTGGTGCGCTCGCTGGGGATCGCGGTGGTGGCGCCGTCGGCGGTCCGCGTGCGGGTCTGCACAGTGCCGATGAGCCCGGTGGCCCGGCCGGCGGCGGCCAGCCCGGCCTCCACCAGGTAGGCCGTCGTCGTCTTGCCGTTGGTGCCGGTGATGCCGATGACCTGCAGCCGCTCGCTGGGCCGGTCGTAGACGCGGTCGGCCACCTCGCCGAGCACGCCGCGGGGGTCCTCGACGACGCACACGGGCAGGCCGGTCGCGACCGCGTCGGCGCGCCCGGTGGGGTCGGTGAGGACGGCGACGGCACCGCGCTCGACGGCCTGCGCGACGTAGCGGACGCCGTGCGTGCGGGCGCCGGGCAGCGCGGCGTAGAGGTCCCCGGGGCGGACGTCGCCGGAGGCGAGGGTGAGGCCGGAGACGGTCACCTCCGGGTCGCCGGCGACCGGCCGGCCGAGGAGATCGGCGAGCTCGGGCAGCGGCACGGGGCGCGGTGCGCGCGGGCGGCTGCCCGCGGGCGGGGGCGCCGACCCGCCGTCGGTCGGGGTCACGGGGCTCCAATCTACCGGCGCCGGTCCTCCTCCTCGTGCCACCGCGCCCCGCCGACGTGGCGGGATCGCCCCGGGGGTGTGCGGGCGGGAGGGCGGAGCGCTGCGCCCGGTCAGCGGTCGCGGGTGAGCTGGAAGTCCGGGCGCGGCGTGCCCGAGGGGACGACGCCGTCGGCGGTCAGCGCGTACCGGAGGATGTCGCGGAACACCGGCGCGGCCACCTGGCCGCCCTCGGCGGAGCTGGTCGGCCGCTCCAGGTCGACCGCGACCACGTACTGCGGGTCGTCGGCGGGGGCGAAGCCGACGAAGGTGGTGAAGTAGCCGCCGCCCTCGTAGCAGCCGCACTCGGGGTTGGCCCGCTGCGCGGTGCCGGTCTTGCCGGCGACGCGGAAGCCCTCGATCTGGCCCAGCGGCGCGGTGCCGCCGGGGCCCACGACCGCCTCGAGCATGTAGGCCATCGCGTCGGCGGTGTCCTCGCTGATCACCCGGGTGCCCTGGGGCCGCTCCGCCTGCTCGACGTGGCCGTCGGGCGAGGTGACCGACCGGACGATGCGCGGCTCGATGCGGACGCCGTCGTTGGCGATCGCCTGGTAGACCGAGGCCATCTGCAGCGCGGTCACCGAGACGCCCTGCCCGATGGCGATGTTGGCGGCCTGGATCTCGCTCCACTCGTCGGAGCCCTGGAAGATGCCCCTGCTCTCGCCGGGCAGCTCGATGCCGGTGCGGCTGCCGATGCCGAAGGCCCGGAGGTAGCGCTCGAGCACCTCGTCGCCGACCTCGCGGGCGAGCATGATCGTGCCGACGTTGCTGGACTTGGCGAGGATGCCGGTGACGGACCAGTCGATGGGCGCGTGGTCGTGCGCGTCGGTGACCCGCCGGTTGCCGGCCTGGATGTGGCCGTCGACGGTCAGGAACTCCTCCGGCGTCGCCTCGCCCTCCTCGATCGCGGCGGCCAGCGTGACGGCCTTCATGACCGAGCCGGGCTCGAAGACGTCGGAGACCACCGGGTTGCCCAGCCGGTCAGGGGTCTCACCAGGCCGTCCGGGGTCGTAGCCGGGGCAGGAGCCCATGGCGGCGACCTCGCCGGTGCGCACGTCGAGCACCACGGCCGAGGCGCGGGTGGTGAAACCGTCGGCGCAGGCCTCGGCGAGCCGCTGCTCGGTGACGTACTGCAGGTCCTGGTCGATGGTCAGCGCGACGTCGCTGCCGTCGGTGGCGGGCACCGACTCGTCGATGCCGCGGGAGGGGATGGGGTTGCCGCCGCTGCCCACCTCGAGCCGGCGGGTGCCCGGCGTGCCGGCGAGCTCGTCCTCGAAGGTCTGCTCGATGCCCGCCAGGCCGGTGCCGTCGCGGCCGACGAAGGCCGACGACCTGCCCGCCGACCGCACCGGCCGGGTAGCGCCGCTCCGGGGCGTCGGTGATCACGATGCCGGCCAGCCCCAGTTCCCGGACGGCGTCGGCGGTCTCGGGGGGAACCCCCTCGGCCAGCAGCTGGTAGCGCCCCTCCCCCGCGAGCTTCTCGGTGAGCTCGGCGACCGGGACGTCGAGCAGCGTGGTGAGCGCCAGCGCGGCCCGGGCCGGGTCGGTGACGACGGTGGGATCGGCGGCGATCGTGGAGGCGTCGGCGGTGTAGGCGAACGGCCGGCCCTCGCGGTCGGTGATCTCGCCGCGGATGGCGGCGATCGGGTAGGTGCGCAGCCGGTCCTGGGCGGCGGCGTTGGCGTAGCGCGCGCCGTCGATGCCCTGGACGACGGCCAGCCGGCCCACCACGACGACGAGCAGCAGGACCAGCAAACCCAGCCCGATCCGGTTGCGGCTCATCCGCTGGGCGAGCGAGAGCCCCGCTCCCCCGCTGCGCCGGCTGCCCGGTGCACGCCGGGAGGTGAAGGCCCCCGGACCGCTGCGCGGCGCCGGGCGGCCGCCGCTGCGCGGTCCCGTCCCGGGGCCGCGGACGGTGCCCGCCACGGTCAGTTACCGCCCGCGGGGGTCTCCACCGGCGGCTCGGGCGCCTCGGCGGGCGCCGGCTCCCCGCGGAGCACGGCCGAGCCGTCGGCGTCGAGCACCAGGTAGGCGGCCGGTCCGGCGGGGACCAGCCCGGCGGCGACGGCGGCCGTGGCGATGGCGGCCGAGGTGCCGCCGGCGATGACCTGCTGCTGGAGGAGCGCGACCTCCTGCGCCCGCGCGGCGTTGTCGGCGCGCAGCCGGGTGGCCTCCAGGGAGTCGACGGCGATCGCGGTGTTGAGCACCAGCAGGCCGAGGGTGGTGCCGGCCAGCAGGGCCACGACGAGCAGCACGAACGGCGCGCGCCGGTGCCGCAGCGCCGTGCGCGGGCGGCGGCGGGCGCGCGGCGCCGGCGGGGCGACCACGCTCAGCTGGGGGCGGGCGGTGCGCGGCGCCGTCCGGGGCACGGGGCGCGAGGGCGAGGTCCTCGGCGCGGCGGGCACCCGGGCGCTGGGGACGCGGGCAGTGGCTCGGCTGCTCATGCCGCCCTCCGGATGCGCTCGGCCGCGCGGACGCGGGCGGAGGCCGCACGCGAGTTCGCGGCGACCTCGTCGTCGGTGGCGGCCTCGCCGCCACGGGTCAGGAGCCGGAGCACGGGGCCGTGCTCCGGCAGGGGCACGGGCATGCCGTGCGGGGTGTGGTCGGTGGCGCCCTCGGCGAGGGTCTGCTTGACGATGCGGTCCTCGAGGGAGTGGAAGGTGATGACCGCGATCCGCCCGCCGACGGCGAGCGCCTCGATCGCGGCCGGCAGCGCGCGCTCGAGCACGCCGAGCTCGTCGTTGACCTCGATGCGCAGCGCCTGGAAGGTCCGCTTGGCCGGGTGGCCGCCGGTCCGCCGGGTGGCCGCGGGGATGGCGTCGCGGACGAGGTCGGCCAGCCGCGCGGTGGAGGTGAAGGGCTCGCGGGCGCGCTCGCGCTCGATCGCGGCGGCGATGCGGGAGGCGAAGCGCTCCTCGCCGTAGACCCGGAGCACCCGCGCCAGCTCCTTGGCCGGGTAGGTGTTGACGATCTCGGCGGCGGTGCGCCCGCGCTCGGGGTTCATCCGCATGTCCAGCGGGGCGTCGGCGGAGTAGCTGAAGCCGCGGTCGGGGCGGTCCAGCTGCAGCGAGGAGACGCCGAGGTCGAACAGGACCGCCTGCACCTCGGGGACGCCGAGGCGGTCGAGGACGTCGGGCAGCTCGTCGAAGACGGCGGGGACCAGGGTGACCCGGTCGGTGTGGCCGGCGGCGGCGATGCGGCGGGCGGCCTCGGCGCGGGCGTCGGGGTCGCGGTCCAGGCCGATGAGGCGCAGGCCGGGGTGGGCGTCAAGGAGGGCCAGCGAGTGGCCGGCCAGGCCCAGGGTCATGTCGACGAGCACGGCGCCGGGGGCGGCACAGGCCGGGGCGAGCAGCTCGGTGATCCGGTCGAGGAGGACGGGCACGTGCACCGGCGGCCGCGGCGCGTCCGGCGCCTCGGCAGGTCCGGTGCTGCTCATCGTCGACTGCCTCTCGGTGGGGCGCGGTGGGGATCGTGGGGCGCGGTGGGGCGGGTGGGTGCAGGTCGTCCGCGGAACCGGTCCGGGGAGGGGGTCCGTCCCCCGCGGGGCGCCGCCTGGCGTCGGGGAAGAGCGTCAGGTGGTGCCCCGCGGGGCCGGGTGGTCACCGGTGCCGGCCCGCCGGGGAGGGCGGGGCCGGGCGCACCTGCCGGCCCGGTCGGTCCTCGGGGCGTGGACCCAGCAGCGGGGAAGGCGGCTGGGGCCTGGTCCGGTCGAGCCGCGGGGAAGGCGGCTCGAACGGGTTCCCGGGGCCCGGGTGGGGGCGGGTGGGGCGACCTGGGATCACGACAGCGTCGGCATCCCCTCGCTCTCCATGTCGGCGTAGGCGGCTTCCAGCTCGGCCACGTAGGCCTCCCAGTTGCCGGCGTCCCAGATCTCGAAGCGGGTGTCCACGCCGACGACGACGACGTCGCGGTCCAGCCCGGCGTACTCGCGGAGGCTCGCCGGGATGGTGATGCGGCCGGTCTTGTCCGGCTCGATCTCGACCATCGACCCGAAGCTCATGCGGGCGGCCATGCGCGCCCGGGCGGTGTCGGAGGGCGCCATGGCGGCCATCGCGGCGCTCTGCTCGGCGACGCGGGCCATGGTGAGGCCGTAGACGCAGCGCTCCTGGCCCTTCTTGATCACCATGCCGTCGGCCACCTGGTCGCGGAAGCGGACCGGCAGCGCGAGCCGGCCCTTCTCGTCGAGGCGCAGGGGATAGCTGCCGACGAACACCGGCTCACCCCCCGCATCTGTCCTCCACCGGCTCCGCAGCGACCCCTGAGCAGTCCCTGCCTCCCCACCAGGCGACACAGTAACCCACTGGCCCCCACTGGACACCACTCAACGCCGTGTCGCGGTCCACCTCCCCACCGCGCCGCCCGGTCCGGGCCGCCCCCGGCGCCCGGGGGCCGCGCGCACCCCTCCGACCAGGCGCCTGCCACGTACCGTGGGGCGGGTGACGGAGGCGACACGCACCCCCGGTGGGCTGACCGGTCCACCCGTCGACGTCGCCGCGGAGGCCGGCCGGATCGCCGCGAACATCGGCCGCGTGGTCCAGGGCAAGGACGCCGTCGTCCGCCTGGCGCTGGTGACGCTGCTCGCCGAGGGCCACCTGCTGATCGAGGACGTGCCCGGCGTCGGCAAGACCACGCTGGCCAAGGCGCTGGCCGCCTCGGTCGACGCGACCGTCCGGCGCATCCAGTTCACGCCCGACCTGCTGCCCAGCGACGTCACCGGCGTGGCCGTCTACGACCAGGAGTCGCGCGAGTTCGAGTTCAAGCCCGGCGCGATCTTCGCCAACGTGGTCGTGGCCGACGAGATCAACCGGGCCTCCCCCAAGACGCAGTCGGCGCTGCTGGAGTGCATGGAAGAGCGCCAGGTGACGGTGGACGGCGTCAGCTACGAGCTGGCCCGCCCGTTCCTGGTCATGGCGACGCAGAACCCGCTGGAGATGGAGGGCACCTACCCCCTCCCGGAGGCCCAGCGCGACCGCTTCACCACCCGGGTGTCGATGGGCTACCCCGACCGGACCGCCGAGCTGGCGATGCTCGACGACCGCGCGACCACCGATCCCCTGGCCGACCTCCAGCCGGTGGCCGACGCCGCCTCGGTGCGCGACCTCATCGCGGCGGTCGGCCGGCTGCACGTGTCCGAGGCGGTGCGCCGCTACGTCGTCGACCTGGTCGAGGGCACCCGCCGCTCCCCCGCGCTGCGGCTGGGCGCCTCCCCCCGGGCGGGCCTGCAGCTGCTGCGCGCCGCCCGCGCCGCGGCGGCCCTGGCCGGCCGCGACATGGTGCTCGCCGACGACGTGAAGGCGCTCGCCGTCCCCGTGCTGGCCCACCGGCTGCTGCTGGCGCCGGAGTCGGCCGGGGGCGGGCGCACCGCGGAGCACGTGGTGGCCGAGCTGGTCGCCACGCTGCCGGTCCCCCGCGGGCGCTGACGGCGGTGCCGGGGCCGGGCCGACCGCGGACCGCGCTGACGCGGCGCGGGTGGGTGCTGCTCGCGGCCGGGGCGGTGCTGCTGGCCGCGGGCGCCTCCATGGGCGAGCAGGCCGTGGTGCAGCTGGCCGTCTTCGTCCTCGTCCTCCCCCTCGTCTCCGCGCTGGTCGTCGCCCGGGAGCGGTTCCGGCCGTCGGTCGAGCGGGCCGCGGTGCCGGCGCGGGTGCGCCGCGGGGAGGGCACCGAGGTCACCCTCGCGCTGACCAGCGCCGGCCGCCGTCCCGGGGCCACCTGGCTGCTCACCGAGCACCTGCCGCCCGCCCTGGGTCCCGAGCCGCGTTTCGCCGTGAGCCGGCTGGGCTCCGGGCGCCCGACCGAGCTGCGCTACGCGCTCGTGCCACGCCGCCGCGGGCACCACGCCCTGGGCCCGCTGCGGTCGCGGGTCGTCGACCCCTTCGGCCTGGTGGAGCGCAGCAACGCCGGCACCGGCACCGCGCCGCTGCTCGTCGTCCCCCGGGTGCAGCCGCTGAGCCCGGCGGGCACGCTGGACGGCCACGGCGGCGAGGGCGCCCGCCGGGCGATCGCCGTGCACGGCGAGGACGACGTGAGCATCCGGGAGTACCGCCGCGGCGACGACCTGCGGAAGGTCCACTGGCGGGCGACCGCCCGGACCGGCGAGCTGAAGGTCCGCCTCGAGGAGCGGCCCTGGCGGGCGCGGACCACGGTGCTGCTCGACGCCCGCCGGCCCGCGCACCTCATCGCCGGCCAGCACGACCCCGATCCCGCCGACAGCCTGGAGTGGGCGGTCGAGGCGGCGGCCAGCATCGCCGTCGGCCTGGGCCGGCGCGGCCACGAGGTCCGGGTCGTCACCGAGGACGGCGAGCTGGCCGGCACCGGGCGCCTCCCGCGCCGGTCCGTCCGGCGCCGCGGCCGAGGGGCTGCTCGACCGGCTGGGCACGCTGCTGCCCTCCCCGCGCACCGACCTCCGCCCCGGCCTCGAGGTGCTGCACCGCATCGGTGGCGACGGTCAGGTCGTCTGCCTGCTCGGGGCGCTGGGCCCCGACGACGTCGCGGAGCTGGTCCGCGCCCTGCCGGGGCCGGCGCCGCGCGCGGCCGTGCTGCTCGACCTGGGCAGCTTCCTGCCCGCCGTCCGCGGGCACCGCCGCGGTGGCTCGGCCGCGGGCACCGCGCTGGCCGACCAGCGCGACGAGTCCGCCGACCGGCTGCGCGCCGCCGGCTGGCAGGTGGCCGTGGCCCGCGCGGGCGACCCCGTCGCCGTCGTCTGGGCCGCGCTGTCCGGCCGGCCGGTGGCCGGGGCGGTCCGGTGAGGGCCGCGGAGCTGCGCGCGTCGCTGGTCGCGGCGGCCGCCACGCTGCTCGGGGCACTCGCGCTCTCCCCCGTCCTCTCGTCGGGCACCTGGCTGCGCCCGGTGGTCGACGCCGTCCTCGTCGTCCTGGTCACCGGGCTGGTGCTGCGCGGCGCCGGGGCGGCGCTCGCCGCCCGCGCCTTCCCGGACCGGCCGGTCCCCCGCGTGCTCGCCGTGCTCGGCACCGCCGTGGTCCCGCTCGCCCAGCTCGCCGCCCTGACCGCCCACCTGGTCCGCCGCTCCACCGACGTCGGCGGCCTCCTCCCCACCCGCGCCGGCGTCGAGGCACTCCTGCCCGTCCTGCGCGACGGGGTGGAGGAGATCCGCGAGCAGGTGGCGCCCGCGCTGCCGGTCGCCTCGCTCACCGCCCTCGTCGTCGGCGTCGTGGGGCTGGTCGCGGTCCTGGTCGACCTGCTCGCCGTCACCCGGCGGGGCGCGCTCGCCGGCCTGGCCCTGCTCACCCTGGCCGGCGTCCCGGTGTTCACCCTCGGCGGCGACATCGGCCTGGTGCCCGTCGTGGGCCCCGCGGCCGGGTTCGGGCTGCTGCTGTGGTCCGACCAGGCCGGCCGGCTCGACGCCGGCCGCCGGGTCAGCGGGCCGCGCAGCGCCGGCGGGAGCACGGCCGCACGCATCGGCGGGGTCGCGGTGCTCGTCGCGGTCCTGCTCGGCGGGACGCTGCCCACCCTCGCCGAGGGGACGCTCAACGGCGGCACGGGCGGGGGGTCCACCGGGACGGCGCTGGACCCGGTCGCCGAGATGGCCGGCGAGCTGACCCGCAACGACCCCATCGACCTGCTCCGGCTGGAGACACCGGTGCCCGACCCCGGCTACCTGCGCGCGGTCACCATCGACCGGTACGACACCGAGGGCGGCTGGACGCTGACCGAGCCGCAGACCCAGCTGCCGCTGAACGCGCAGCTGCCGACCGGCCACTACCCGCAGTCCGGGCGGCCGGTCACCGCCACGATCGAGGCGGTCGGGCACGACGACCGCTTCCTGCCGGTGCCCGTCGCGCCGCAGGCGGTGTCCATCGCCGGCGGGGAGAACGGCTGGCGCTTCGACCCGGTCACCGACACCGTCGTCGGCGCGGACGTCTCGAGCCGCGGCCGGCGCTACGAGGTGACCGCGTCGGAGGTGCGGCCCTCGCCGGAGCAGCTGCAGGCCGCGCCGCCCCTCCCACCGGGCCACCCAGAACTGGTGCGCTTCACCCAGCTGCCCGACCTGGACCCCCGGGTGACCGCCGAGGTGCGTCGGCTGGTCGACGGGGTGGAGGGCGGTTACGCGCGCGTGCGGGCGATCCTGGACTTCCTCACCGACCGCGCCAACGGCTTCGAGTACGACCTCTCCACCGCCCCGGGCACCAGCGGCGACGACCTGGTCGACTTCCTCGCCGAGCGGCAGGGCTACTGCGAGCAGTACGCCGGGGCGATGGCCGTCATGGTGCGCGCCGCCGGCATGCCGGCCCGGGTGGCGCTGGGCTACACGCCGGGCACCGCTCAGGAGGACGGCAGCCGGCTGATCACCACCGACGACGCGCACGCCTGGGTGGAGGTCTTCTTCGTCGACCTGGGCTGGGTGCCGTTCGACCCCACGCCGATCGACGTCAGCCGCCGGGCCGACCTGCCGTGGGCACCGCGGGTGGCGACCGAGGACCTGCCCGAGCAGGCCCCCGAGCTGGCGCCGGAGATCCCGCCCGAGCTGCTGCTGCTGGACCCGCTCAACCCGCTGGTGCCCGGGGGTGGCCCGGACGACGGCGCCGTGCCCGACGCCGCCCCCGCGGCCGCGGAGAACCCGTGGCCGGTGCGGTCAGGCCTGGTCCTGCTGCTGGTCGGGGCCGCGGCGGCGCCGGCCGGTGTCCGGCTGCTCCAGCGCCGCCGGCGCCTGGCGACCGGTGAGCCGCAGGCGCTGTGGGACGAGCTGACGGCCACCGCCGACGACCTCGGCATCGCCCGGGATCCCGCCTGGACCCCCCGCGAGGCCGGCGCCGCGCTCGGCGGGCGGACCGGGCCCGAAGGCGCCGCGGCGATCGGCCGGCTGGCGCGGGCCGAGGAGCTGGCCGGCTACGGCCCGCCGGCCGCCGCCCCCGAGGACGGGCTGGCCGAGGCGCTGCGCACCGCCCGGCGGGAGCTGCGCGCGGGCGTCGACCGCCGGACCCGGCTGCGGGCGACCGCGTGGCCCGCCTCGCTGCCGGCTGCGGTGCGGGCGGGGCTGCCCGCATGGGCATGTGGGCTGCCCGAGATGCGCCGCAGCCGCCGCCCCGGAGGGCGGCGGCTGCGGACGGGAGGTGCGGGAAGCTGAGGGCTACTGGTCGTAGCGGCGGCGGAACCGCTCCTCGAGCCGGTTCTTCAGCGGCGGGCGGCCGGGGCGGCTGCCGCGACCGGCCCGGGCGGGGCCGGCGGGACCGCGACCGCCGGCCGGGGCGGGCCCGGCCTCCACGGCGCCGGTGGCGGCCTTGTAGTGGAGGACGGCCAGCGCGGCACCGCCGAAGGCGATGAGGAAGCCGATCACCCCCAGGATCACCGAGTCGGCGACCGCGCCGCCGACCAGGACGGCGAAGCCGACGACGACGAGACCGGCGCCGATCTGCAGCCGGCGCCGGGCCTTCAGCCGGCGGTCGCCGGTGCGGACCGACGAGGCGAACTTCGGATCGTCGTCGACGAGGGCGCGCTCGATCTGCTCCAGCAGACGCTGCTCGTGTTCGGAGAGCGGCACGTCGACCTCCAGGTGGGCGGAGCCAGGGCCGTCGGTGGCTCCCGCCGACGGTGACATCGAGGATACGAGCCCTTTGCGGGGCGCGAAAGGTGACCTTACGGCGAGCCGTGGACGATGTGCCGGTGGTCACCCCTCCGGGTATCGCGCGGGGGGTCGCGGGCGGGTCGCAGCGGCCCCTCCCGACCGTCCCGGGCGACCGTCGCGGTGCAGCAGGGTGGCCGGTCGGACGGCTCCCGCGCCGAACCGGCGGGCGGCGCGGTCGGCGGCGAGCTCGGCGTCGCGCCGGCCGTGCTCGCGGGCGCCGAGCTCCAGCTGCTGGGGTGCCGACCCGGCCTCCACCAGCCGCTCCGCGCGCACGCCGACCAGCCGGATGCGGGCCCGCTCGAGGCCCAGCGCGTCGAACAGCGCTCGGGCGGTGTCGTAGAGCTCCTGCCCGACGTCGGTCGGGACGTCGAGGGTGCGGCTGCGGGTGATCGTGGCGAAGTCGGCGAAGCGCACCTTGATGCTCACCGTGCGGGCCAGCCAGCCGCCCGACCGCAGCCGGCCCGCCGTCCGCTCGGCGAGCAGCAGCAGCTCGCGGTGGATGACCGCCGGGTCGTCGACGTCGGTACCGAAGGTCTCCTCGTGGCCGGTCGACTTCTCCGGCTCGTCCGGGACCACCCGGCGCGGGTCGCGCCCCCAGGCCAGCTCGTGCAGGTGGCCGCCCGCGGCCGGGCCCAGCGCCCGCTGCAGCGTCCGGGCCGGGACGTGCGCGAGGTCGCCGACGGTCTTCAGCCCGAGCCGCAGCAGCTGCTCCTCGGTCTTGGGGCCCACGCCCCACAGCGCGCCGACCGGCAGCGGGTGCAGGAAGTCCATGACCTCGGCCGGCCGGACGATCCGCATCCCGTCGGGCTTGGCGGAGGTGGAGGCGAGCTTGGCGACGAACTTGCTGCTCGCCACGCCGACCGAGCAGGTGATCCCCTGCTCGTCGAAGACGCGGGCGCGCAGGTACTCCCCGATCTCCGCGGCGTCGCCCAGCCGCCGGCCGGACCCGGAGACGTCGAGGAATGCCTCGTCCATGCTGAGCGGCTCCACCAGCGGGGTGATCGAGCGGAACAGCGCCATCACCGAGCGGGACACCTCGCCGTAGAGCGCCAGGTCGCCGGGGAGCACGGTCGCCGTGGGGCACAGCCGCAGCGCGCGGGCGGTGGGCATGGCGGCGTGCACGCCGTACCGCCGCGCCTCGTACGTGGCCGAGGTGACCACCCCGCGGTTGCCCGCCCCGCCGACGATCACCGGGGTGCCGGCCAGCTCCGGGTGGCGCCGGACCTCGACGCTGGCGAAGAACGCGTCCATGTCGACGTGCAGCACGGTGCACCCCTCCGCCCGCCCGGTCACGCCGCCCCCTCTCCTGTCGAACACGTGTTCGATCCCTGGGGAGACACTATCGGCCCGGACGGCCGTGGGCGCGGCCGCGGCGCGGGTCCGTGTCCCAGTCGTGATGCGGGCTGGGGAGGGGGCCGCGACGGGGGCTGTGACGGAGGCGCGGTCCCCGCTGGTGGGACACCAGGTGTGGGGCCAGGATGCGGGAGGTAGGACAGCCCTGGAGAGCCGCCGTCCGGCGGCCCGACCCGAGACGAGCGGAGGAGCCCATGGCTCTGGACGACGAGATGACCAGCGGCGACGGCGGTGCCGACGGCGGCGCGGACAGCGGCGCGCACGGCCCGGCCGACGGCAGCGCGGGCGCGGCCGACCACGGCGCGGCCGGCACCCCGGGCGGTCACGACGGCGGCGCGGACGGTGGTGCCGATGGCGGCGCGGACGGCGGTGCCGACGGCGGCGCCGATGGCGGCGCGGACGGCGGTGCCGATGGCGGCGCGGACGGTGGCGCCGACGGCGGCGCGGACGGTTCGGCCTGAGCGTGGACCCCGCCCCGCAGGGCCGGGCGGAGCAGCCGCTCCGCCCGGCCCTGCGGCGGTGCACGAACACCGAGCCGGAGGTCTTCGCGCGTGAGCACTGGGGCCGGCACCCGCTGCTGACCCGCGCGGCGGACACCGGCAACACCTTCACCGACCTGCTCGACCTGGCCGCGGTCGACGAGCTGCTCTCCCGCCGCGGGCTGCGCACCCCGTTCCTGCGCATCGCCAAGGACGGGCAGGTGGTCGACCCGAAGCGCTTCACCACCTCCGGAGGCGCCGGTGCCGAGGTCGCCGACCAGGTCAGCTCGGACGCGGTGCTGCGACTGTTCGCCGAGGGCAGCACCGTGGTCCTGCAGGGCCTGCACCGGCTGTGGCCGCCGCTGATCGAGTTCGCCGACCAGCTCGCCGCCGACCTGGGCCACCCCACCCAGGTGAACGCCTACGTCACCCCGCCGTCCTCGCGCGGGTTCGACCCGCACTACGACGTGCACGACGTCTTCGTGCTGCAGGTGGCCGGCCAGAAGCACTGGACCATCCACGAGCCGGTGCTGCGCGACCCGCTGCGCACCCAGGTGTGGACCGACCGCCGCGAGGACGTCGCCGCCGCGGCCACCCGCGAGCCGGTCGTCGATGCCGTCCTCGAGCCGGGCGACGTCCTCTACCTCCCCCGCGGCTTCCTGCACTCGGCCACCGCGCTCGGCGAGATCAGCGCGCACCTGACCATCGGCGTGCACTCCGTCACCCGCTGGGGCGCCGCCGAGGCGGCGCTGGACCTGCTCCGCTCGCTGGCCGCCGAGGACCCGGCGCTGCGCGGCTCGCTGCCGCTGGGGGTGGACCTCGCCCGCCCCGACTCGATCCGCGACCACGTCGCCACGGTGATCGCCGGGCTGCAGGAGTGGCTGGGCCGGGTGGACCCCGACGAGATCGCCGAGCAGCTGCGCGCCCGGACCTGGGCGCAGGTGCGGCCCGAGCCGGTCGCCCCGCTGGCCCAGGCGACCGCCGCGGCCGCGCTCACCGCCGACACCGTCCTCCGGCTGCGCCCGCGGCTGCGCTGCGCGCTGCGCGACGGCGACGACGGCCGGGTGACGCTGGTGGGCGGCCGGCGCACGCACACCTTCCCGAGCTCGGTGCGCGACGCGCTGACCGAACTGCTCGCCGTCGGCGAGCTGAAGGTGGGCGACCTGCCCGGGCTGGCGCCCGAGGACCGGATCACCCTGGCCCGCCGGCTGGTCACCGAGTCGGTCGCGGTCGTCCCGGACGCCGTCCCCGGGTCGTGACCGCCACCGACCTCCCGCCGCGCCCGCCCGGCCGGCTGGACGCCGCGCGCTGCTCGGTGCAGGCGCTGGCGCGGGGCGACTCCGGTATCGCCACTGCCTCCCCCGTGCAGCGGTGGCTGCTGGTGGAGCAGCCCGGACCGTGGGGGCGCGACGCGCTGCTGCAGTCCCGCTTCGACGCGCAGGTGGCCCCGCTGCTGGCGGAGCGGGCCCGGCGGGAGGACGTCCGCGTCCTGCTGGTGCGCCGCCCGGGCGATCGGCTGGCCGACGCCGGCGGCCGCTGGGCGTACGCCGACAGCCGCCCGGGCCGCGAGGGCCTGTGGTGGTCGGTGCGGACGTCGGACGCCGACCTGCTCACCGCCCCCTGGGACGGGTCGGTGGGCGAGCCGGCGTCGCTGCCCACCTACCTGGTCTGCACGCACGGCGGGCACGACGCGTGCTGCGCGCTCCGCGGCCGGCCCCTGGCGCGCGCGATGCCCGCCGCGGACGTGTGGGAGTGCAGCCACCTGGGCGGGGACCGGTTCGCCGCGAACGTCGTCGTCCTCCCCCACGGCTTCTACTACGGGCAGGTGCCCGGCGACGGCGGGCTGCTGGTGGCCGCGCACGAGCAGGGCGAGGTGGCGCTGGCGTGGCTGCGCGGGCGGGCCGGCCTGGCCGCACCCGTGCAGGCCGCGCAGCACGGCGCGCGGGAGGAGCTCGGTCTGCTGGGCGTCGACGACCTGGCCCCGCTGGGCGCCACCCGGCTGCCCGATCCGGCGGCGGGCACCGAGCGGTGGGAGGTGGCGCTGGCCGGCCCGGCCGGGACGGTCACCGTCGTCGTGGAGAGCCGCCCGTCGGGCGAGGCGGTGCCGCTGACCTGCTCGGCGGTCCGGCCGGGCCGGGTGCGCACCTGGCACCGGGTGTCGGTCAGCCGCTGACCAGCTCGACCGGTCGCCCGAGCGGCAGCCAGCGGACGCGCTCGCGCACGTCGGCCGGCGCGGTCGCCAGCTCCCGCTCGACGGCGTCCCGGCCCTGGCGGAAGTGCGACCAGCCCTCGTAGTGCACCGGGACGACGGTCCGCAGCCCGCCCCGGGCCACCAGCTCGACCGCCTGGCGGGCGGTCATGGAGTAACGGAGCGGGCCGGTCACCGGGAAGCGGACGCCGCCCAGGTGCAGCAGGGCGGTGTCGATCCGCAGCCGGTCGACGACGGCCCGGACGCCGCCGAACAGCACGGTGTCGCCGGAGATCCACAGCACGCCGTCCTCCTGGCCGGGCCACTCCAGCGCGAAGCCGATGACGTGCCCGGCGACCGGGCGGCTGAGCGGCGGGCCGTGCCGGGCCGGTGTCGCGGTGACCCGCAGGGCCGGCCGGCCGGGCGCCTCGAGCTCGGTGGTCTCCCAGGGGTGCAGCCCGCGGGCGCCGTTCCCCAGCCGGGCGGCGCCCGGCCGGGTGGTGAGGACGGCGCCCGCCGAGGGCAGCAGCGCCCGGCCCGCGTCGTCGAGGTTGTCGGCGTGGTGGTCGTGGCTGAGCAGGACGGCGTCGACGGGGAGGACCTGCTCGACCGGGAGGGCCGGCCCCGCCACCTTCCGGGAGGACGTCCCCCAGCCGAAGGCGTACCTGCGGCCGGGGGCGTCGAAGGTGGGATCGACCAGCAGCCGCCAGCCGCCGGTCTCGATCAGGACGGTGGGCCCGCCGACGTGGGTGAGCCGCACGCCCTTCACGGCCGGGCGCCCGCCCGCCGCGGGGTGGTCGCGTGCCGCTGGGCCCAGGCGAGGGCGTGGTCGGCGATCGCCTCCCAGCCCGCCTGCGCGGGCAGCAGGTGGGCGTAGCCGGGGTACTCCTCGTGCTCGGTGAGCAGCGCGTCGTCGTAGTGCTCGACGTTCGACCGCTGCACGCTCGGCGGCATGATGTGGTCCTCCCCGCCGGAGATGAACAGCAGCGGCGGGCGGTCGGGGTTGCGGTAGTCGACGGCGGCGTCCTGGGGGCCGGGCATGAAGTCCGCGAGCACCGTGCTCCAGAGGATCCGGCCGGAGGCGGGGATCGCGTACCGCTCGTAGAGCGCGCGGGACTCCGGCTCGTCGAAGGTGTTCGTGAACGCGTAGTGCCACTGCTCGTAGGTGAGCGGGACGGCGCGGTGCCGGTTGGCCGGGTTCTTGAACGCCGTGAAGGTCGCGCGCAGCTGGGACAGCGGGTGGACGCGCACGCCCTCGGTGGGAGCCGAGTTGAGCACGACGCCGACCGCGCCGTACCCGCGGTCGAGCAGCAGCTGGACGAGCGTGCCTCCGGCGGAGTGGCCGATGAGGATCGGCGGCTGCTCCAGGCCGCCGACCACCTCCTCGAGGCGGGCCATGACCGCGGGCAGGGTGAGTTCCGCGATCGGGGTCGGGTCGGCGTTGAGCGCCTCGACCTCGACCTCGAAGCCCGGGTAGGCCGGGGTCAGCACGCGGTAGCCCGCCGCCTCGTAGCGGGCCTTCCAGTGCTCCCAGCTCCGGGGCGTCACCCAGAAGCCGTGCACGAGCACGATCGTGTCGGGACCGCCGGCGGGCGGGCCGGGGGCGGACGAGCGGGGCGCGGGGATGTCGGTCACGGGTCGGCTCCTCGGTCGGCGGACGTGTCGGGGAGCCTGGCACCGCGCGGGGCGGCCCGATCGGCCCTGCGTGCACGGCTCCGGCTCCTGCGTGCACGCCGGCCGCGCGCCCGGGCCGGTTCCCCGTGCGGCAGCGCTCTGCCACCCTGGACGCGCCCGCACGGAGGTGCCGCACGTCCCGCTCCGCCGGAGGAGCCGATGCAGCTGCTGGACACCGACGCCGTCGCTCCCGAGCACCGCGTCGACGCCTTCCGCGCGGCGTTCGACCAGGCCTCGGTCCCGTGCCGGATCGAGCACCTCGGGCCCGACGAGCGCGTGCACTCGCGCATGCACCTGTGGCACTTCGGCGCCGCGAACCTGTTCACCACCGACGCGTCGGGCTTCCGGCTCGTGCGCACCCCTCGGCACCTGCGGGTGGAGAGCCCGCCGGTGGTCGCGCTCGCCGTGCAGGCGGCCGGCGTCGGCCGGTTCGGCCAGTTCGACGTGCAGGCCCTGGTGCCGCCGCGGCAGCTGATGGTCAGCGACCTGACCGCGCCCTACGAGTTCTCGTGGGAGGAGTCCGGCGGCTCGCGGGCCTTCCAGGTCCCCTACGACCTGCTCGCGCTGCCGCCGGACGTGGTGCGCCGCGGGGCGCCGCGGCTGCGCGCGAGCCCGCTGCACGACCTGGTGCGCGACCACCTGGAACGGCTGGCCGCGGCCGCCGAGCCACTCGCGGCCGACCCGGGCGCGGCGTCGCTGGGCAGGGCGACCGTCGAGCTGGTGCGTGCGCTGCTGGTCTCCGCGGCCGGGGACGAGCGGTACGCCCGCGCCGTCCGGGAGGAGACGCTGCTGACCCGGCTGACCACCTACGCCCGTGCGCACCTCACCGAGCCCGACCTCGGCCCGCAGCGGCTGGCGGCGGCGCACAACGTCTCGCTGCGCCGGCTCTACTCGGAGTTCGCCGGGGCCGGGTTGCACCTGGAGCAGTGGCTGATCGCCGAGCGGCTGGAACGCGCCCGCGCCCAGCTGGTGTCCCGATCGGGACGGCACCGCTCCATCGCGGCGGTCGCACGCGCCTGCGGGTTCGCCGACGCCAGCCACTTCGCCCGCCGGTTCCGGCAGGCCTACGGGCTCACGCCCCGGGAGTGGCAGCGGGAGTCGGCCCGCCGGGGCGCGGAGCCGGCCGGGTCAGCCGAGTGACCCGCCCGGCGCGACGAGCAGCGGGATGGCGAGCTCGGTCGCGGTGAGCGAGCCGTGGTACGCGGCCAGCCTGCTGGGGCCGGGTTCGCGCTCCGGGGTGGTCAGCGCCCAGGTGCCGCGCGCCAGCGCCACGACGTCGCCGATGCGGGCGGCCACGCCGGGGTCGACGGCGCCGAACACGCCGCTGGCCACGGCCTCGTCGCGGGAGACGACCCACGCCCGCTCGCCGAGGACCGCGCGCCACCGGTCCAGCACGTCGGCCGCGGCACCGGGGACGGCGTGCACGTACCGCGCGCGGGGTTCACCGGCCAATAGCCGGACGCCGTCGTCCAGCTCCGGTGCGGCATCGAGGTCGAACCGGGTGCCGGCGGGGACATCGAGCATGCCGTGGTCGGCGGTGACGAGCAGCGCGGCGTCGCCGGGGAGCCCGGCCACCACCTGCTCGACCATCCGGTCGACCAGCTGGAGCTGCGCCCGCCAGCTGCCGGAGTCGACGCCGCGGACGTGGCCGGTGAGGTCGAGGTCGGGGAAGTAGCCGTAGACGAGGGCGCGCGGCGTGGCGTGCAGCGCGCGCAGGACCAGCGCTGCGAGGTCACCGGCGCCGACGGTGCCGGTGTAGGTGGCGCCGCGGTAGGCCGCCCGGCTCAGGCCGCTGCCCGTGTAGGCGTACGGGGCGACGACGGTCGCGGGGACGCCGGCCGCTGCCGCCTGCGCGAAGACGGTCAGCTGCGGCGCCCAGGTGTCGGGGTCCGGGTCGTCGCGCCACTTCGTGTGGTCGAGGGCGCGGTCCTCCCCCGGCACGTCGGTGACGAAGCCGAGGACGCCGTGCCCGCCGGGCGGCAGGCCGGTGCCCAGGGTGGTGAGGCTGACCGGGGTGGTGCTCGGGCAGGGCGCGGTGAGGTCGCCGGCGGGGGTGGCCAGGGCGGCGAGCACGGGTGCGAGGTCGGCGTGCCGCCGGATCAGGTCGGCCCCGAGGCCGTCGACGAGCAGCACGGCCACCCGCCGGGCCCCCGCGAGGGCGGCGGTGAGGCCGAGCGGGTCGGCGGGCAGGTCGCCGCGCCGAACGGGGACGCCGAGCGCCGCGGCGACGCCGGGGAGGACGTCGGCGAGGGTCGCGGTGCCGTAGTCGGGGCGGGCCAGGTCCGGGGGCAGCGGGGTCATCGGGTTCGGCGGCGCGTGTGCGGCGTCAGGGGTGCGCGGCCAGGACGTGCAGCCCGGTGGCGACCTCGCGGTAGGGCGAGGTGCCGGCCAGGGCCAGCTCGAGGGCGCGGACGGCGTCGGGGTCGGCGCCGGAAGTGGCGTCGAGCAGGTCGGCGACGACGGAGACACCGCGCCAGGGACCGGGGCGCAGGCCGGCGCCCTCGACGAGAGCCAGGAGGTCGGCGGGGGTGAACCGGCGACGGGCCGGGGTGCGGCGGGCGGCCGCGGGGTCGCGGTCCTCGAGCAGCGCGCGGGCCTCGACGGGGTGGCCGGCGACGGCCCGGGCGAGGACCGCGCCGGCGCGGTTGGCCGCGGCGACGCTCACCTGGCCGCCGGGGCGCAGCGCGCCGGCGATCTCGCGGAGGGTGCCGGCGGGGTCGTCGACGACCTCCAGCACCGAGTGGCAGAGGGCGAGGTCGTAGCCGCCGCCGTCCGACGGCAGCGTGGCGAGCACCTCGCCGAGCTGGTCGCCGTCGCCCTGGACGCCGCGGACCCGGTCGCCGACGCCGGCCGTGGCCGCGCGGCGGGCGAGCGTGGCCAGCGCGTCGGCGCTGGGGTCGACGACGGTGACGTCGTGTCCGAGCAGGGCGAGCGGGACGGCGAAGATGCCGCTGCCGCCGCCGACGTCGAGCACGCGGAGCGCCGCGCCCGCGCCGATCACCGGGTCCAGGGCCGCCCAGACCGCTGCGCTCCGCGGGGGGAGCTGCTCGGCGGGCGACGGAGCGGACGGGGTCGGCACGGTCCGGAGCCTAGTGGCGCGACGCCACGCCCGCGGTCAGCCGTCGGTGCTGTCGGCGGCCCGGCGGAGCTCGGCGACGTCGATGCGGCGCATCTGCAGCATCGCCTGGGTGGCCCGCTGCGCCCGCGCGGGGTCGGGGTCGCCGGTGAGCTCCAGGAGTTCGGTGGGGATGACCTGCCAGGAGACGCCGAAGCGGTCCTTCAGCCAGCCGCACTGGCTCTCCTCCCCGCCGCCCTCGATCAGGCCGTACCAGTAGTGGTCGGTCTCCTCCTGGTCGGCGCACAGGATCTGGAAGGAGATCGCCTCGGTGAAGGGGAACTGCGGCCCGCCGTTGAGGCCGGTGTACTGCTGGCCGTCGAGGGTGAACTCGACGGTCATGACGTCGCCCTCCTTCATCGGCGGCGGCATGTCGGGCCCGTAGCGGGTGATCGGGCCGATGCCGGAGTTCGGGAAGAGCGAGGTGTAGAGCTGGGCGGCGGCCTCGGCCTGCCCGTCGAACCACAGGCACGGGATCTGCTTCGGCATGGGATGGGTCCTCTCTGGCCCGGGGATCGCTGTCGGGAGGGTGGACCGGCGGGCGGCAGGCGACTCATCGGTGGGCCGGGAAAGCAGCGGCGCCGGCGCGCGGCCGCCCCTACCGTGCCGTCATGCCCGGGGCTCCCGACGTCGTGCTCGCCTGGCGGGCGCCGCTGCCCGACGAGGAGCTGGGAGAGCTCATCCGGTCGCACGGCGGCGACCCGGTGCCCGGCTGGTGGGACCGGATCCGCCCGTTCAGCCTGGGCTGGGTGACGGCGCGGTCGGGAACGCTGCTGGTCGGGTTCGTCAACGTCGCGTGGGACGGCGGCGACCACGCGTTCCTGCTCGACACGAAGACCCGGGGCGACCGGCAGCGGACGGGGATCGGCGCGCTGGTGGTGCGGGAGGCGGTCGCGCGGGCCCGGTCGGCCGGCTGCGAGTGGCTGCACGTCGACTTCCGGCCGGAGCTGCGGCCGTTCTACCTGGACGCGTGCGGCTTCCGGCCGACCGACGCGGGGCTGGTGCACCTGCTCCCGCCGCGCTGAGCGACCTGCGGGTCGTTTGCCGGTGCCCGGGTCGCGGGCAGGTCTCCGGGGACCGTTCCCGCTCACGCACCGAGGAGCCGCCATGACCACGACCACCCGCCCCCGCCGCCGCCTGCTCCGGACGACGGCCGCCGCGTTCGCGATCACCGCCGCCTCCCTCACGACCGTGGCCTGCGGGTCCGACGTGGTCGACGACGACGTGGAGCAGAACATCGAGGAGGGTGTGGACGACGCCGAGCGCGAGGTCGAGGACGCCACCGACGGCGAGGACAGCGAGGGCTGAGCCCCCGGCCGGACGCCGGGGTGCTCCCGGCGTCCGGTCAGCCGGCGAGCCAGCGCTGCCAGTGCGGCCGGACGAGGTCGGCGAGCAGGGCGTAGCCGGCCGCCCCGGGGTGCGCCCCGTCCCCCGCGGCGACCTCCGCCGTCCAGACCGGGTCGGCGGCCAGCACGGCGGCGACGGGGACGTACGGGACCCCGTGCTCGGCGCAGACGCGCGCGAAGTGGTCGTCGAGGACCGCGATCCGCTGGTTCTGGGCGTCGTCGGCGACGGCCGGCGGGCCGACCACCAGCACCGGCCACCCGGCCCCGGCCGCGTCGGCGAGCATCCCCCCGAGCGCCGCGACCGACCGCTGCGGCGCCAACCGGAGTGCGCCGTCCTCCTCGGTGGTGTCGTTGACGCCCGTGGAGAGCACGACCCGCGACTCCCACGCGCCGCCCTCGAGCCGGACCCGGCACTCGGCGGCCCAGCGGCCGGCGACCTCGGCGGTGGTCTGCCGCCGGACCCCGAGCACGTACCCGGTGAGCGGGGTGCCGCCGTGCGCGCTGCTCCGGGCGAGCCGGCCGGCCCAGCCGAGGTGCTCGGGGTCACCGACGCCGGCCACGAAGGAGTCGCCGACGAAGCAGATGCGCAGGTCACGGCTCATGCCCCCATCCTGCTCAGTGCCCCGAGCTGCCCGGGCTGGAGTGCCAGAGCTTGCGGGGCGGACCGGCCGCCGCGCGCCGGGCGGCCGTCCCGGCGTCGTCGCCGGCGGGCTTGATGTCGGCGTAGGGCGACATGCGGAAGCCGGTGGGGTGCACCAGCACCGGGCGCACCACGACCGGCCGCGGCCCGTGCGACGCCGCCGCTCCGGCGATGGCCTGCTCGGTGTACTCCCCCGGCGTCGCCATCAGCTCGCGCACGGCGTCCAGCCCACCGGTCTCCCACGCCTCGTGCAGCGCCGGCAGCTCCCACGCCCCGGTCGCCCGCAGCGAGACCCCCCGTGCTCCGGTCCGGCGCAGCACGCCGCGGATCACCAGTAGCCACGAGTGGAAGACCGTCGCGGCGTAGGGCCCCTGGGCGTCCTCGAAGAAGGTGGAATCGGTGCACCCTGTGCCGTCGTCGAGGGTCACGAAGACCACCCGCCGGCCCGACCGGATCGGCGGGGTCTGGGTGGCCACCTTCACCCCGGCGACCAGCAGCTCCGAGCCGCTGCGGCAGCCGAGCAGGTCGTCGGCCGGCACCGCCCCGAGCGCGGCGAGGAACGGCTTGTAGAAGTCGACGACGTGCCGGCTGGCGTCCAGGCCGAGCACCTCGAGCTCGGCGCGGACCAGCTCGGCGTCGGTGAACTCCGGCAGCCCGCTGCCCTCCGCCCAGCCCGGACCGGCGCCCGACCCGCTGGGCGCCTCCGTGCCGAGGCCCTCCTGCCCGGTGACGTCGTCGAGCGGGAACAGCGCCTCCTGCCCGTCCCCGCCCGCGCCGTCCCCCTCCAGCCCGAGCAGGTCCAGGCTCAGCTGCCCGGCCGAGCTCGCCCGCGCCCCGCTGCGGCTCCACCGGTCGAGCTCACCGATCTGCAGCAGCAGGTCGCGGCGGGTCAGCTGCCGGCGGCGGTGCGCCGGCCGGCGGGACTCGCGGTCGCGCACGCCGAACCCCGTAGAGCGAGTCGAACCCCCCGGCGAGCACGAGCCGCTCCACCACCGGGCGGGACACCGACGCCCGGGACCAGAAGTCGCTCAGCGAGCGGTACGGCTGCCCGGCGACCACGCGGGCCACCTCGTCGTCGGAGATGCCCTTCACGTCGGCCAGCGCGAGCCGGATGCCGTACCGCGAGGGGTCCTGCATCGCCGGCGGCATCCACCCGGGGCGGCGGCGACCCTCGGCGGGGGTTTCGTCACCCCCCTCTTCCGGCGCCTGCTCGGCTGCCACGCGCTCGACCCGGTAGGTCGCCCCCGAGGCGTTGACGTCGAGGCCGAGCACCCGGATGCCGAAGTTGCGGGCGTCGTCGAGGATCAGCCGCTTCGGGTACATGCCGGGGTCGTGGGTGAGCACGCCGGCGAGGAACGCCGCGGTGTGGTGGGTCTTGAGCCAGGCCGACTGGTAGGTGGGCAGGGCGAACGCCGCCGCGTGCGCCTTGCAGAAGCCGAAGGACCCGAAGGCCACCAGGACCTGCCAGACCTGCTCGGCGACCGCTTCCGGGTAGCCGGCGTCCAGCACCCGGGGCATGAACCAGGCCCGCACCTCGGCGTGGGCGTCCTTCTCCCCCAGTGCCCGGCGCACCTCGTCGGCCTCGGCCAGCGAGCAGCCGGTCATCCGCGCGACGACCTGCAGCACCTGCTCGTGGAAGACCACCACGCCGGCGGTCTCGGCGAGGGCGAACTCGAGGTCGGGGTGCGGGTACTCGGCGTCCCGCCAGCCGTTCCGGGCCAGGAGGAACGGGGTGACCATGTCGCTCTTCACCGGCCCGGGCCGGAACAGCGAGATGTCGATGATGATGTCCTCGAAGGTCTGCGGCCCGAACTTGCCGACCAGCTCGCGCTGGCCCGGCGACTCGATCTGGAACATGCCGAGCGTGCGGGTGCTGCGGATCAGCTCGAAGGTCGTCGGGTCGTCCCGCGGGACGGCGTCGATGTCGACGGTCTCGCCGTCGACCCGGGCGACCTCGTCGAGGGCGTGCGCGATCGCCGACTGCATCCGGATGCCGAGCAGGTCGAGCTTGAGCAGCCCGAGCTCCTCGACGTCGTCCTTGTCGAACTGGCTCATCGGGTAGCCCAGGTAGCTGCTCTCGACGGGCGTGCGGTCGAGCAGGGTGGCATCGGAGAGCAGCACGCCGCAGGGGTGCAGCGCGATGTGCCGGGGCAGCCCGTCGAGCCGGGCGACCAGGTCGAACAGCAGGTCGAGGTCGCCCGAGCCGCCGGCGCGCTTGGAGCCGTACCGGCTGGCCCGCAGCTCGGGCAGGTCGCGCAGCGCGGCGTGCACCTGGTTGGCCCGGATGTGCGGGAAGGCCTTGGCGACGGCGTCGATCTCGGCCTGCGGCAGGCTCAGCGCGGCGCCGACGTCGCGGATCGCGTGCCGCACCCGGTAGGTGTCCATCATCGAGATGCAGCTGACCCGGTCGGCGCCGAAGCGGTCGAGGACGGCGTCGTAGACCTCCATCCGCCGGGCGGACTCCACGTCGATGTCGATGTCGGGCAGCTGGTGGCGCAGCGGCGAGAGGAACCGCTCCATCAGCAGGCCGTAGCGGATCGGGTCGACGTCGGAGATGCCGAGCAGGTAGGTGACCAGGCTGCCGGCGCCCGAGCCCCGCGCGGCGGCCCGAACCCTCAAGCTCTTGATGAGGTCGACCACGTCGGCGACGGTGAGGAAGTAGGAGGGGTAGCCGAGCTGGTCGATCACCGCCAGCTCCTCGTCGAGGCGGGCACGCACCCGTTCCGACGGCGCCACCCCGCGGCGGCCCAGCCCGGCCTCGCAGCGCGCCCGCAGTACCTGCGAGGAGGTCAGCCCCCGCTCGGTGGGCGTGGTGACGACGTCCAGCTCGGGGTAGCGGACGCTGCCGATGCCGAGGTCGTCGCGGACGTCGACGGCGCACTGCTCGGCCAGCCGCGCGGTGCGCTCGAGCAGCCGCAGGGCGGCGTCCCGGTCGGGGCCGACGAGGTCCTCGGCGACCTGCGCCATCTCCTTGCCCGACTTCAGGTAGCCCTCGGCGGTGCGCCGGTCGACGTGCCGCAGGTCCAGCGGCACCAGTCGGCGGGCGGCGTCGAGGACGTCCGCGGTCGGCGCGTCCAGGGCGTCGACGTACCGGACGGCGTTGCTGAGCACGACCGGCACGTCGTGCTCGGCGGCGAACCGGAGCATCGCCTGGGCCCGCTGCCGGTCCCCCCGGCCGCGGTGGTGCACGACCTCCAGGACCAGGTGCGCGCCGAACACCGCCCGCCAGGTGTCCAGCTGCGCGGCGGCCAGGTCGGCGCGACCGGCGACCAGCGCCCGGCCCACCGCGGAGTCGGGACCGAGCAGCGCGGTCAGCCCGGTGGCGTGCTCGGCGGCCGTGGCCAGCGAGCTGACCGGCTCGCCCCGGGTGCCGCGCAGGTGGGTGCTGCTGGTGAGCCGGCACAGCGACGCCCAGCCGGCGCCGTCCCGGGCGAGGAAGGTGGTGCGCGGCAGCCGGGCGTCGACGGCCGCGCCACCCCGGGCCGGTGCCCGGCGGGTGCCCGCCGGGCCGCCGGGGTGCAGCCGGGGCGGGCGGGCGCCGGATCCCGCGCCGCCGAGGGCGCGGGCGAGCGCCGGGGGTGCGGTGGTGTCGAGCGCCGGGGCGACGGCGAGGTCGACCCCGAAGATCGGGCGGATCCCGGCGGAGCGGCAGGCCAGGGCGAACTTGACCGACCCGTAGAGCCCGTCCCGGTCGGTGAGGGCCAGGGCGCCCATCCCGTGCTCGGCGGCGCGCGCCACCAGGTCGGCGGGGTGGTTGGCCCCGAACCGCATGGAGTAGCCCGACGCGACGTGCAGGTGGACGAAGGGGTCGGTCACCGCTGCGACGTGGACGAGGTGGACTCGGCGGCGGTGCCACCGACGACCCGCGGCCGCGGGTAGGTGCGTCCGGCCGCCACCCCGAGGCAGTTCTCCACGACCGAGAGGAAGGTGCCGACGTCGCGGACGAGGGTCGTCGGCCTCCCGGTCGGTGACCGCGGAGGAGAGCCCCGCCTCGGCGGCGGCCCGCTTCGCCGCGCCCGCGGCGAAGAAGGCGGCCCACTCCCCCAACTCGGGGGCGACCTGCTCGAGCAGCACCCAGGCGCTGCGCGGCCGGCGCCGCCCGGACTCCGGGCGGGTGCGGGCGGCGAGCACGGCGGCCGCGGCCCGCAGCGCGCCGAGGTGCGCGGTGGCGTAGCGCTGCCGGACGTCGGTGCTCGCGGCGGCCTCGACCAGCCCGCGGCGCGCCTGGTCCAGCAGGGTGACGGCGGCGGCGGGCAGCGCCGGGGGCAGGGGCAGCTGGTCGGCCATGAGGGGTCGCGCGCCCATCAGTCGTGCACCCGGACGAGCCACCAGCGGTTCGCCGCGGCGTCCCAGGACAGGTCGAACACGCCGGCGAAGTCCGTCCGCGAGCGGCCGGCGCGCACCGCCTCCACCCGCCAGACCTCGCGCGGGGCGACCAGGTCGGCCGACGCGCCACCACCGGCGTCGCGTCGCCACCACGGCGCGGTCTCCATCCACGAGTCGAGCAGCTCCCCCACCAGGTACCGGGACTGCCCGCGCCAGAACTGCACCGGACCGAGGGCGCCCCGCTCCACCTGCACCTCTTCGCCGACCCGTTCGACGGCCTCACCGAGCACCCGGCTCATTGACAGACTCCCCACGTCTCCGGCACCCCCGACCGTCCGCACCACCCCGTGGGGAAGGCCGGGGACCGGTGCGGGCAGCGGATGAACTCTTCGTTCGAACGCGTGTTCGAACACGTCCAGTAGACCGGAGCCCGCAGGCGCCGTCAAGACGACGCGCACGCCTCCTCAGCAGCGTTGCGGATCCGGAGCACCCGCGGGCGAAGGTCTTGCTCCGGTGGTGACGCCGGCACAGGCAGTAGAGGTCGTGGCAGGCATGCGCCCGATCCCGCACCCCTGCACGGTGAGGGCGGGGTACGACGGTTTCCGCAGGTCACGAGCCCGTCACCCCGTCCGCAGGCGCTCCGGCGAGCACCCGGGCGACGGCCCGGCGCGCCGACACGTCGCCGGTGGCAGGATCATCGCCATGACCTCCGCCGCGCACCCCCGGGCCGTCGAGGTCGCCCGCCTGCTCCACGAGGCGGGCGCGCCCGGCGAGGTGCGCGTGCTGCCCGCCGAGGTCCGCACCGCCGCCGCGGCGGCCGCCGAGCTCGGCGTCCCGGTCGGCGCGATCGCCAACAGCCTGGTCTTCGTCGCCGTCGGCCAGCCGGTGCTCGTCCTGACCAGCGGCGCGCACCGGGTCGACGAGGCGAAGGTCGCCGAGCTCCTCGGCGTCCCCGAGGTCCGGCGCGCCCCCGCCGAGTTCGTCCGCGAGGTGACCGGCCAGCCCATCGGCGGCGTCGCCCCGGTCGGCCACCCGGAGCCGATCGGCACCCTCGTCGACGTCGAGCTGGCCCGCCACGAGCAGGTGTGGGCCGCGGCCGGCCACCCGGCGACGGTCTTCCCCAGCCACCTACGAGGAGCTGCTCCGGCTCACCGACGGCGCACCCGCCGAGGTCGGGGACGGCCCGGCCGGCCCCGGAGCGGGCGACGCACCCCGTCCCCACGACGTCGCGGAGGCGGTCGGCACGTGACGAACACCAGGCCCGGCACCCGGATCGCCGAGCTGCCGATCCCGTGGTTCCGCGACCACATGCACGAGGCGCTCGCCATCTACGGCCTGGCCATGGGCTACGACTCCGCGGTCGTCGCGGGCCGCTACGGCTATGCGATCCAGCACACCGACCGCCCCGGCTTCCGGGCCGTCGGCGCCTTCGCCGCCACGGACGACGACGCCGAGCAGCTGGTCGGCTTCGGCTACGGCTACGAGATCGCGCCCGGCCAGTGGTGGCACGACCAGGTGCGTGCCGCCCTGGACCGGCGGACGGCGAAGCGCTGGATGCCCGGCGCGTTCGAGGTCTGCGAGCTGCACGTCCACCCCGACGCGCAGAGCCGCGGGCTCGGCAGGCAGCTGCTGCACGCCCTCGTCGCCGACCTGCCCCATCCGGTGGCGCTGCTGTCCACCCCCGACGCCGACACCAAGGCGTTCCGGCTGTACCACGCCGACGGCTTCGTCGACCTGGCCCGCGGCTACCACTTCCCCGGCGACCCCCGCCCGTTCGCGATCCTCGGTGCCGAGCTCCCCCTGCATCCGCAGGACCCGGCCGCGGCGAACACCTGAGGTGAGCTCCCCCGACACCGCCGTCGACGTCGTCGTGATCGGCTCCGGCCACAACGGCCTGGTCGCGGCCGCCTACCTGGCCCGCGCCGGCCTCTCCGTCGAGGTCGTCGAGTCCGACGACGTCCTGGGCGGCGCCGTCTCGACCGTCGAGCGCTGGCCCGGTGTCCGCGTCGACCGCGGCTCGAGCGCGCACGTGATCATCCGGCACAGCGGGATCGTCGAGGAGCTGGACCTCGCCGCCTCCGGCCTGCGCTACATCGACTGCGACCCGTGGGGGTTCGCCCCGGCCCCGGCGCCCGGCGACGAGGGCCCCGACGGACGGCCCCTGGTCTTCTCCGTCGACCTCGACGCCACCTGCGCCTCGATCGCCGCGGCCTGTGGCGAGGAGGACGCCACGGCCTACCGCGAGTTCGTCGGGGTGTGGGGTCCGCGCAGCCGCGCCGTCGTCGCGTCCTTCGGGCGGCGGCCCAGCGCCGGCGGGCTGGTCCGCTCGTTCTGGCCGCTCGGTGCGCCGCGCGAGGGCCGTGAGCGCACCCCGGGCGGCGACCTCGCCGTCGACTTCCTCGGCTCGGGTGACGCGCTGCTGGACCGCTGGTTCCGCAGCGAGCGGCTCAAGGCGGCGCTGGCCTGGTTCGGCGCGCAGTCCGGCCCGCCGATGTCCGAGCCCGGCACCGCCGCGATGGTCGGCTGGGTGGCGCTGCTGCACGACGTGCCGCCCGGCCACCCGGTCGGCGGCTCCGGCGGGCTGACCGAGGCGCTGCGCCGGCGGATCGAGTCCGACGGCGGCCGGGTCGTGCTCGGGGACGGCGCCGCGCGCCTGCTCGTGGACGACGACGGCACCGGCCCGCGGGTCACCGGCGTCGAGACGGAGTCCGGACGGCGGATCCACGCCGGCGCCGTCGTCGCCGCCTGCCACGTCGGCGTCACCCGGCGGCTCGCCGGCGCGGACGCACCCCCCGCGCTCGCGGCCGCCGACCCGCCGGTCGGCAACGGGTTCGGCCTGGTGGTGCGCGCCCTCACCAGCGCCCCGCCCAGCTATCCGGGCGCCACGCCCGACGAGTCGTTGCAGGGACTGCAACTGCTGTGCACCGACCGCGCGCACCTGGCCGCCGCGCACGGCGACTGGGGCGCCGGCCGGGTGCCGCGCGAGCCGGTGCCCCTGGCCATGTCGTTCTCGGCGAGCGACGAGACGCTCGCACCACCCGGGCAGCACGTCGTGACGCTGTGGGGCCAGTGGTACCCCTACGCCCTGGCCGACGGCGCGGACTGGGACGCCATGGCCGAGACCGAGGCCCGGCGCCTGGTCGAGGCGGTCGACCGCTTCGCCCCGGGCTTCGCCGACTCGGTGCAGCGGCTGTACGTCCAGACGCCGCTCGCGCTCGAGCGGGAGCTGTCCCTGCCCCGTGGCAACGTGATGCACGTGGAGATGGGCCTGGCGAGCATGTTCGGCTTCCGACCCACGCCTGCCCTGTCGGGCTACCGCGTGCCCGGCCTGACCGGGCTGTACCTGGCCGGCGCCTCCACCCACCCGGGCGGCGGCGTGTCCGGCAACTCCGGCCGCAGCGCGGCCCGCGTGGTGCTCGGCGACCGGTCGCGGCCGGCGCTCGCCCGCGCGGCGGCCGGGCGTGCCGTGCGCCGGCTCGCCGGCCGCGCCCGGGGTCGCACGTGACCACGGGGACGGCTCCGGCACCGGCCGCGAGCCCGGACGCCGAGGTCCCGCTGCTGCACGGCACCGGCGCCCGCCGGGCCGTGCCCCTCGCGCTCGCGCTCGCCCTGGTGGCGACGGCGATCGCCTACCCGCTCACCGACGGCGGTGCCCGCGACGCGGTCAGCTGGGCGATCGTGCTGCTGGGCGGGACGCTCTCGGTCACCCACGCGTGGCTGAGCCGAGGGCCCCGCACCGGCCTCGGCGTCCTGGCGCTCGTCCTCCTCGTCTCCATCGCCTTCGAGTCGCTGGGACTGGCCACCGGCTTCCCGTACGGCAGCTGGACCTACAGCTCCGTGCTCGGCCCGACGCTGCTCGGCGTCCCGTTCCTGGTGCCCCTGGCCTGGCTGATGATGGCCTGGCCGAGCTGGCTGCTGGCCGGGCGGCTGGCCCGTCCCGTGCGCGCGACGCGGCGCAGGCCCGCGCGGATCGCCTGGGCGGCCGCGATCTTCGCCGCCTGGGACGTCGTGCTGGACCCGCAGATGGTGGACGCCGGCTACTGGACCTGGGCGCACCCCGACCCCGGGCTGCCCGGCATCGACACGGTCCCCCTGACCAACCTGGCCGGCTGGCTGCTGGCCGGGCTGGTGCTCATGGCGCTGCTCGACCTGCTGGTCGAGCGCACCGCGGCTCCCCCTGCGGTCGGCGACGCCGCGCCGCTGCTCGCGCTGGCCTGGATGACCCTCGGCGGCGCGCTCGCGCACGCCGGCTGGCTGGGGCTGCCCGGGTCCGCGGCCTGGGGCGCCGGGCTGGGCGCGGCGGTGCTCGCCGTCCTCGCCGTCCAGCGGTCCCGCCGGCGGTGAGCGGCCGGCTGCTGCGCGCGCTGGCCGGGCTCAGCGCCGCCGGTGCGGTGCACGCGGCCGTGAACACGGCGCTGCTGCGCCGCCCGCCGGCCGCTCCACCGTCGGTGCGGCGCTCGGTCGCCGTGGTCCTGCCGGTCCGCGACGAGGCGGCGCACGTCCTCGACTGCCTGGCCGCCGCCCTCGACCAGCGCGGCGTGCCCGACCTGCGGGTGGTCGTGGTCGACGACGGCTCGACCGACGGCACCGCCGCCCTGGTCGCCGGGCACCCCGATCCGCGCGTCCGGTCGGTTCCCGCCCGCGCGCCGGGTCCGGGCTGGCTCGGCAAGCCGAACGCGTGCGCCCAGGGCGCGGCAGCCGCCGGCGACGCCGACGTCCTCGTCTTCCTGGACGCGGACGTGCGGCTGATGCCCGACGCCGTGGCCGCCGCGGTCGCCGTCCTGGACGACGCGGAGCTGGACCTGGTCTCCCCCTGGCCGCGCCAGCTGGCGGGCAGTGCGGCGGAGCGGCTGGTCCAGCCGCTCCAGCAGTGGCTGTGGGCGACCTTCCTGCCGCTGCGGCTGGCCGAGCGCTCGCCGCGACCCTCGCTGGCCGCGGCCAACGGCCAGTTTCTCGTCGTGCGCCGGGCCGCGTACGACCGGGCCGGCGGGCACGCCGCGGTGCGCGGGGAGGTGATCGAGGACGTCGCGCTGTTGCGCGCGGTCAAGGCCACCGGCGGGCGCGGCGCCGTCGTCGACGGGTCGACGCTGGCGGTCTGCCGGATGTACGACGGCTGGGCCGGCGTCCGGGAGGGCTACGCCAAGTCGCTGTGGGCCTCGGTCGGCGGCTCGCCGGCCGCGGGCCTGGCCACGGCCGGGGCGCTCACCGCGATCTGGGTGCTGCCCGCGGCTGCGGCGCTGCGCGGCTCCCGCGCCGGGCTGGCCGGGTACGCGGCCGGGGTGGCCGGCCGGGCGGTCAGCGCCGCGGCGACCGGCGGGCGGGTGTGGCCCGACGCGCTGGCCCACCCCGTCTCGGTCCTCGCCCTCGACGTGCTGATGGTGCGATCGGTCCTCGGGCACCGGCGCGGCACGCTGCGCTGGCGGGGCCGCGCGGTCGACGCCGGGCCGCCCGCGCCGGACGGCCGTGCCCCCGCGCCGGACGGCGGCGGTGCGACGAGGATGGTCCGGTGACCGACCCGGCAGCGCACGACCGCGTCCACTTCGACCCCGACGCGATGGACACCGGCGCCTTCTACCGGGTGCTCAACTCCGTCGTCGTCCCCCGGCCGATCGCGTGGGTGTGCACCCGCTCGGCGACCGGTGTGCACAACCTGGCGCCGCACTCGTTCTACACGGTCGCCTGCGTCGACCCGCCCGTCGTGCAGTTCACCTCGGTGGGCCGCAAGGACTCGCTGCGCAACGCGGAGGCGACCGGCGAGTTCACCGTCAACCTCACCCCCGAGGCGCTGTTCGAGCAGGTCAACGCCACCGCCACCGACTTCCCGCCGGACCACAGCGAGGCCGAGCACACCGGAGTGCGGCTGGAGCCGGCCGAGACGGTGGGCGCGCTGCGCGTCGCCGACTCCCCGGTCTCCATCGAGTGCGTGCTGCACGGCACCGTGCGGCTGGGTGACAGCACCGTGGTGTTCGGCCGCGTCCGGCACATCAGCGTCTGGGCCGAGGCCGTGCGCGACGGCCGGCCGCGCATCGAGCACCTGCGCCCGCTGGCCCGCCTCGGCGGCAACGAGTGGTCCACGATCGGCGAGGTCAAGGAGATCCGGCGCATCCCGTTCCGGACCTGGTCGGCCGACCCGGGCATCGGCGAGCGGCTCCGCGGCGGCGAGTAGGACCGCTCGGTTCCGGCGTCCGCCGCGGTCCTACCTCCGACCGCCCCACCCCGACCGGAGGAGCCCACCGTGCGGACGCTCGCTGTCACGCAGAACATGACGCTCGACGGGTCGATCGAGATGATCGGCGACTGGTTCGACCCGCAGGCGGGCGCCGGTGACGGCGCCGACCAGCTCAGCGAGATGCGCCGGCAGGACGAGACCGCCGACGCCCTGCTGCTGGGCCGGCGGACCTTCGAGGACTTCCGCGGCTACTGGCCGCTGCAGACGGAGGACCCGACCGGCATCACCGCGTACCTCGACCAGGTCGCGAAGTACGTCGTCTCCTCGACCCTGACCGAGCCCGGATGGGAGCCGACGACGGTCCTGACCGGGGATCCGGTCGCGGCCGTCCGGGAGCTCAAGGAGCAGCCCGGCCAGGACGTCGTCGTCACCGGCAGCATCACGCTCACCCACGCGCTGATCGCCGCCGGGCTGGTCGACGAGTACCGGCTGTTCACCTACCCCGCGGTCCAGGGCCGCGGCCGGCGGCTGTTCCCCGACGGCCACGAGCTGCCGCGGCTGCGCCTGCTGGACGCGCAGCGCTTCGGCAACGGGGTCACGTACGCGGCGTACGCCCCCGTCCGCTGAGGCCGGTCAGGCCGGCAGGTGCGCGGCGATCTCCGCGGCCGCCTCGTCGCCGAACGCCTCGGCGAACCGGCCGAGGAAGCTCTCCCGCGGCAGGGCGTACTCCTGGGTGCCGACGACCTCGACCGCCGCGGTGGCGACGGCCGAGCCCAGCTGGGTCGCCCGCTCCAGGCTCAGACCCCACATGCGCCCGGCGATGAACCCGGCGCGCAGCGCGTCACCGCCACCGGTCGGCTCGACCGGCTTGGTCTCCGGGACGGCGATGACCTCGATCGGCTCGGCGTCGGCCTGGCGCACGAGGACGCCGTCCTTCGAGCGGGTGGTCACCCAGGTGCCGACCCGCGCCAGCACCTCGTCGGCGTCCCAGCCGGTCTTCTGCTGGAGCAGGTGGGACTCGTACTCGTTGGTGAACAGCAGGTCGGCGCCGTCGACCAGCTCGCGGATCATCGCGCCGTCGGCCCAGGCCAGCTGCTGGCTGGGGTCGGCGGCGAAGGCGTAGCCGCGGGTCCGGCACTCCTCGGTGTGGCGGACCATCGCCGTGGGGTCGTTCGGGCCCACGACGACGAGGTCGGGGGCGCCGACCCGGGCGGCGACCGGCGCCAGCTCGATCTGCGAGGCCTCGCTCATGGCGCCCGAGTAGAAGGACGCGATCTGGTTGTTCGCGGCGTCGGTCGTGCAGACGAAGCGCGCGGTGTGCTTGAGCTCGGACCAGTGCACGCCCGCGGTGTCGACGCCGTGCCGGCTCAGCCAGGCCTCGTAGTCGGCGAAGTCGCTGCCGACCGCGCCGACGAGCACCGGGGAGAGACCGAGCAGGCCCAGGCCGTACGCCATGTTCGCGCCGGCGCCACCGCGGTGCTGGACGAGGTCGTCCACCAGGAAGGACAGCGAGACGTTGGCCATCTGGCCCTCGACGAACTGCTCGGTGAACTTCCCGGGGAAGGTCATGAGGTGGTCGGTGGCGATCGATCCGGTGACGACGACGGGCACGTGCTGCTCCTGGGGGTGTGGCTCCGGAGGGGCGCGGGCGCCCGGCTCGCGAGCGGGCCTGGGTGACGGAGAGGCGAACGGGACGGGACGAGCACGCACACAGTAGGCGGCGCACCCCTCCCCCGGGGGCACGAGGTGCCTGCCTCCGCTACCGGGCCTCCGGTGCGACCGGGGTGCCGGCGTCCGGCCCGGCCAGTTCCGAGCGCAGCCACCAGCCCAGCTGCAGCGTCGCCAGCGCACCGAGCAGCGCCCCCACGGCCGCCCCGGCGGTCACCGTGACGACGTCGCCCGCGACGCCCTGCACCTCGAGGCCGGAGACGACCCCCGCGCCGCCGAGGGTGAAGCCGGCCATGAGGACGCGGGTGGGCCGCTCCCACAGCGAGATGGGGCCGGTCCGGTCCACGCCCGCCTGCCCGGCGCGGGCCCGCACGTAGTCCGGCAGCCAGCACAGCGCGCCGAACACGACCGCGAGCCAGCCCGGCGCCCCCGCGACCCACAGGGCGAGGGCGTAGGCGACCTCGGTGAGCCGGTCCACCACCGAGTCGAGCACGTAGCCCCGCTGCGAGGCCCGGCCCGCGCCGATCGCGAGCGCGCCGTCCAGGCTGTCCAGCAGGCCGGACAGCCCCACCAGCAGGCCGGCGGCGATCAGCCAGCCGCCACCCGCCGCGGCGGGCCCGACGGCGGCCGCCGCGACGACGAGCCCCGCGGCCGTGGCCACCGCCGGGTGCATCCACGCCAGCGGCCGGGCCAGGGTGTGCGCGAGGGTCAGCCAGCCCCGCACCAGTGGGGCGGAGGTGTCGCTGCCGCCGTGCCAGCGCGACCACGCGGCCAGGTACTCGTCCCGGCTGAGCATCCCGCACCTCCCCGCGCCACGGTTCCTCCCGGAACAGTAGGGCGCCGTGGTGCACCGCACGCGTGCGCCGGGCCCGTGCTGGGCAGGGCACCTGCATGGCTGCCCCCATCAGCGACGCCGTCGTCGTCGACGTCCTCCGCCGGGTCGACCGCCTGGCCACCCCGCTGGCCACGCGGCTCGGCCGCCCGCCCGCCCTGCCGCAGGCCGAGCGGGACCAGTGGTGGGCCGACCGTGTCTCGCGGGTCGCCGCGGTCGTCTCCGCCGCGCCGCGGTTCGCCGGCAAGCTCGCCGACCTGCTGCCGCTGCAGAACACGGTGGGGACGGCGGTGCAGTCGCTCGTCGTCCTCGGCGTCGCCGGCGAGCACGGCGTCACCGACCCCGCCGCGCGCGTCTCCCTGCTCTCCCGGGTCCTGCTCGACCGCGACCTCACCCCCGAGGCGGTCGAGCCGATGCTCGTGCACGCCCGCGGCACCTACCGGGGCGAGGCCTTCGGCTCCCGCGACGAGCGCCGGGGCGTGCTCGGCCCGGTGCGCACGCTGTGGCGGGTGTCCCGGCTGCTGAGCCGCATCGACGACGCCCTCGACGCCCGGCCGAAGGGCCGGCTGCACCACCGGGCGCTGTCCAACATCCCCGTGGTCGGCGTCGCCGGTGGCTACGCCGCCGAGCGGGAGGGCCTGCGCCGGGCCGCCGCGCGGGCCGCGGCGGCCGTCGACGACCGGGTCAGCCCGCCGTCGTGACGGCGGGGGCGCCGACCAGGTTGGTGTAGACGTCCCGCGTCGCCGTCGACCGGTTCATGGTGATGAAGTGGATGCCGGGCACGCCCTCGTCCAGCAGCGTGCGGCACAGCTCGGTGGCCACCTCGACCCCGAAGGCCCGCACCGCGGCCTTGTCCTCGGGCCGGTCGCCGTCCAGCGCCTCGAACCGCTCGGCGAGGTCGGCCGGGAACGCCTGGCCGGAGAGCTGCACGATCCGCTTGATCTGCTTGGCGTTGGTCACCGGCATGACGCCGGCGACGATCGGCACGTCGCAGCCGCGGTCGGTGACCCGGTCGCGCATGCGCAGGTAGTCCTCGGCGCGGAAGAACATCTGGGTGATCGCGAAGTCCGCCCCGGCCCGGCACTTGGCCACGAACATGTCCACGTCGGTGTCGAAGTCCGGGGAGCGCGGGTGCCGCTCGGGAAAGGCGGCGACGCCGACGGAGAAGTCGCCCATCGACCTGATCAGCTCGACCAGCTCGGCGGCGTAGTTCAGCCCCTCGGGGTGGGCCACCCACTCGGCCTGCGGGTCCGCGCCGGGCGGGTCGCCGCGCAGCGCGATGATGTTGCGCACCCCGGCCGCGGCCAGCCGGCTGATCACGTGCCGCAGCTCGGCGATGCTGTGGTCGACGGCGGTGAGGTGCGCCATCGGCGTCATGGTCGTCTCGGTGGCGATCCGCTCGGTCACCGACACCGTGCCCTCGCGGGTGGAGCCGCCCGCGCCGTAGGTCACCGACACGAACGAGGGCCGCAGCCGCTCCAGCTCGCGCAGCGCCGTCCACAGCTGCGGCTCGGCCTCGGGCGTCTTCGGCGGGAAGAACTCGAAGGACCACGTCGGCCGCTCCGAGGCCAGCAGCTCACGCACGGTCTGGGTCACGGTGCACGAGGGTACGGAGCCCGCGGGGATTTGTGGGCCGGGACCGCATCCAGGAGCACCCGGAGCGGTGAAGAAGGCAGGAGCGGACGACCCGGGAAGGCGGACCCCCATGCACGGCAGCACCTCCCCCACCCTCGCCGGACCAGCCCGTCCGGGGGCCTGGGGCGATACTGGGCGGGTGACCCTCGGTACCCCGCACGGGACGGCCACCGCCCACAGGACGCCGTCCCCCGCCGCCGCGGAGCTCGACCGGCTCAACGCCGCGGTCACCGCGTCGCTCACCGAGTTCCTCGAGCGCCAGCGCACGACGCTCGCCGGCATGGACGGCTCGCTCATCCCGCTGGTCGACGAGGTCGCCGCCCTGGCCTCCGGCGGGAAGCGGCTGCGGCCGTCGTTCGCCTACTGGGGCTGGCGCGGGGCGCGCGACACCGGCCCGGGTGCCGCCGAAGACGAGGACGCCGTGCTGCGCGCCGTCTCCGCGCTCGAGTTCGTGCACGCCAGCGCCCTGGTCCACGACGACGTCATGGACGGCGCGACCACCCGCCGCGGCCGCCCCGCGACCCACATCGGCTTCGCCTCCCGGCACGCCGACCACACGCTCCGCGGCGACGGCGACCTGTTCGGCACCGGCGCGGCGATCCTCGTCGGCGACCTGGCCCTGGTCTGGTCCGACGAGCTGCTGCGCTGCTCGGGCATCTCCGAGAGCGCGCTCAGCCGCGCCCGCGCGGTCTGGGACACCATGCGCACCGAGGTCACCGCCGGCCAGTACCTCGACCTGCTGCGCGCCGCCGGCGGCCTGCCCGGCGCCGAGGGCGCCCTCACCGTGGCCCGCTACAAGAGCGCCGGGTACACCGTGCAGCGCCCGCTCCAGCTGGGCGTGGCCATCGCCGGCGCCGGCCCCCGGGTGGTCGAGGCGACCACCGCCATCGGCCTGCCGCTGGGTGAGGCCTTCCAGCTGCGGGACGACGTCCTGGGCGTGTTCGGCGACCCGGCGGTCACCGGCAAGTCCGCCGACGACGACCTGCGCGAGGGCAAGCAGACCCTGCTCATCGCCCTGGCCGAGGAGGCCGCCGACGGCGCCGGGCGCCGGCTGCTGGCCGACCTGCTCGGCAACGCCGCCGCCCGCGAGGAGGACTTCGAGGCCCTGCGCGACCTGCTGGTGAGCACCGGTGCCCGCGACCGCGTGGAGGAGCGGATCTCCGAGAGCACCGCCCGCGCCCGCGCCGCCATCGCCGACGCCCCGCTGGCCGACGACGCCAAGGCCGCGCTCGACGCGCTCGCCGTCGCCGCCACCACCCGCACCGCCTGACGTGCGGACCGTTCCCGGGCGCACCGACCGCGTCGTCGTCGTCGGCGCGGGGCTGGCCGGCCTGGCCACCGCGCTGCGGCTGCGCGGCGCCGGCCGCGAGGTCACCGTCGTCGAGCGCGGCACCGTCCCCGGCGGGCGCGCCGGCCGGGTCGAGTCCGGCGGCTACGCCCTGGACACCGGCCCGTCGGTGTTCACCGCCCCCGAGGTGCTGGCCGACACCCTGGCCGCGGTCGGCGAGGGCCTCGAGGACCGGCTGACCCTCACCCCGCTGGAGACCAGCTACCGCGCGCAGTTCGCCGACGGCAGCTCGCTGGACGTGCACGCCGCCCCGGACGCGTTCGCCGCCGAGGTCGCCGCGCTCTGCGGGCCGGCCGAGGCCGACGCGCTGCGCCGCTACCTGGCCGACCTCGCCGAGCTGTACCGGCTGCAGCTGTCCACCTTCATCGACCGCAACCTCGACTCCCCGCTGGACCTGCTCGGCCCCCAACTCGTGCAGCTCGCCCGCCGCGGCGGCTTCGGCCGGCTGTCGGCGCACGTCGCGACGTACTTCGCCGACGACCGGCTGCGCCGGCTGTTCAGCTTCCAGGCGCTCTACGCCGGCGTCTCGCCGTTCCGCGCCATCGCCGCCTACGCGGTCATCGCCCAGCTCGACATCGGCGCCGGGGTCTGGCACCCCGAGGGCGGCATCGGCGCGGTCCCGCGCGCGCTGGCCGCGGCGGCCGCGGACGCCGGGGTGGTGTTCCGGTACGGCGCCACCGTCACCGAGCTCCCGACGTCGGGACGGCGGATCACCGGCGTGCGGCTGGCCGACGGCGAGCTGCTGCCGGCCGACGCCGTCGTCGTCACCTCGGACGCGCCGTGGCGGCTGGTGCCGGGCCTGCGCGCGCCGCGCCGGCCGGTCTACTCGCCGTCCTGCGTCGCGCTGCACGTCGGGGTGCGCGCCGAGCTGCCCGGCCAGGCGCACCACACGATCAGCTTCGGGGAGTCCTGGCGCGGGGTGTTCGACGAGCTGACCCGCGACGGCCGGCCCATGACCGACCCCAGCCTGCTGATCAGCATGCCGTCGGTCACCGACCGCACGCTGGCGCCCGAGGGCGGTCAGGTGGTGAGCGTGGTGGCGCCCACGCCGAACCTGGACCCGCGCAGCGGCGGCAACGCCGGCCTGGACTGGGCGGCGTTGGGCCCGCGGTACCGCGAGGAACTGCTGGCCACGCTGGACGCGCGCGGCTGGACCGGCATCGCCGACGCGATCGAGGTGGAGCACATGGACACGCCCCTGACCTGGGCCGAGCAGGGCATGGCCGCCGGCACCCCGTTCGCCCTGGCGCACACCTTCGGCCAGACCGGCCCGTTCCGGCCCTCCACGCTCCCCCGCCGCGGCCCGGAGAACGTGGTGCTCGCCGGCTCGTCGGTGCAGCCGGGCGTCGGCGTGCCGATGGTGCTGATCAGCGGCCGGCTGGCCGCCGAGCGGATCACCGGGCCCCGGTCGTGACGCTCCTCCACCCGCCGGGCACGCAGGCCGCCCGGCAGCAGCAGCTGGCCGCCGACCTACGCGCACTGCGCGGCGATCGCCGCACGGCACGGCAAGAGCTACTTCCTGGCGACCCGGCTGCTGACCCCCGACCGGCGGCCCGCCGTCCACGCGCTCTACGCCGCCGCGCGCACCGCCGACGACCTGGTCGACCTGCCCGGCGCCGATCCGCAGGCGGACCTGGCCGACTGGTCGCGGGCGCTGCTCGCCGAGCTCGAGGCCGGCTGGTCCGAGGACCCGGTCCGGCTGGCGATGGTGCACACCTACCGCCGCTACGACATCCCCGTCGAGCACCTGGTCGACTTCCTCGCGGCGATGACCAGCGACCTCGACGTCGACTCCTACGCCGACCTGGCCGCGCTGGACCGCTACATGTGGGGCTCGGCGTCGGTCATCGGCCTGCAGGTGCTGCCGGTGCTCGGCACCGCGCCCGGGGTGGCCCGCGAGGAGGCCGCGCCGCACGCCATCGCGCTGGGCGAGGCGTTCCAGCTGACCAACTTCCTGCGCGACGTCGCCGAGGACATCGACCGCGGCCGGGTCTACCTGCCCGCCGACCTCATGGCCGCGCACGGCGTCACCCGCGAGCAGCTCGCCGAGAAGCGGCACTCGCCCGGGTTCGAGGCTCTGATGCGCGAGATGGTGGCGATCACCCGCCGCCGGTACGACGACGCGGCCCTCGGCACGCCGATGCTCGCGCCCGAGTCCCGCGACTGCGTGCGCGCCGCGACCGACCTGTACGGCGGGATCCTCGGCGAGATCGAGCGGGTCGGCTACCGGGTGCTCGACGGGCGGGTGTCGGTCTCGACCCCGCGCCGCCTGGCGGTGTTCGCCCGCCGGTTGACCGCCGCCCAGCTGGCCAGGGTGAGGGTGACCATGGCCCAGCCGAACAGCAGGTCCTCGACCGGCGCGTAGGCGATCCGCGGGCCCCAGATGGTCCGCTCGTCGTAGACGACGACGTCCAGGCCGGTGAGCACGCCGTTCATCAGCAGCTGGAAGGACACGATGATCGCGTACGCGGTCCAGTACGCCTTCCGGGTCACCATGCGGGTGCGGTAGCCGAACAGGTCCACCACCAGGACGGCGACGACGGCGGTCACCGCCAGGGTCGAGTAGGTCATCGCCCGCGCTCCGCCTCCTCAGCCGGGTAGCCGGCGTCCCACCCCGTCACCCTCCGCACCGCCTCCAGGGCGAGCACCGAGCACAGCGGGACGACGAGGAAGAACAGCGCCTCCTCCAGCGGGATCCCGCCGGGCAGCCGCACGTCGAGGGTGCGGGTGGCCGAGTAGTCCCAGTGCCCCTGCGCGATCGCGTACAGCACCCAGACGACGAAGACGGTGAACTCCGGGAGCACCGCGAGCAGGAACCGCCGCCAGCGGGCGTAGACCCGCACGCCGAGCACCAGCTCCAGCGGCGCGGTCACCATCAGGCAGCCCACGAGCAGCCCGAGGTAGGTCAGCTGCTCCACGGCAGGTCCTTCCGTCCCGGGCGGTGCGCCGGATGCGCCGGCGTCAGAACGCCAGGGCCTGCGCCCGGCGGGTGACCTCGGTGTGCCGGTCGTCGCGCAACGCCTGCACCGGCGTGCCGGGGAGCGTGTCGTCCTCGCGGAACAGCCACTCGAAGGCCTGCTCGTCGGTGAAGCCGCCGTCCTTGAGCACGGTCAGCAGCCCGGGCAGGTGCTTGAGGATCACGCCGTCCTGGACGAAGGCGGCGGGGATCTTGCCGTTGCCGCTGCCGGGGACGGCCATCAGCTTCCGGTCGCGCAGCAGCTGCCGGACCCGGTTCGGCGAGGTGCCGAGGAGCTGGGCGACCTCCGCAGGCGTCAACGTGTCCATAGGGTGCGAGCCTATGGCGCATCCATCCCCAGCCGACAGCCCGGTGCCGGGGCAGCGACGGCGTGCCGTGGGCGAGGAGACCCCGGAGGACCGGGAGCCGCCCTTCCTCGATCTGGAGCGGCTCGAGGACGACGCGCGCGAGCGGCTGCCCGCCGACGTCTTCGACTACTACGCCGGCGGGGCGGAGTCCGAGACGACGCTGCGCGAGGCGCCGGGCTCCTGGCGGTCGTGGCGGCTGCGGCCCCGCGTGCTGCGCGGCGTCACCGCCGTCCCGCTGGACACCGAGCTGCTGGGCAGCCCGGTGCGCTCCCCGATCGGCGTCGCGCCGTGGGCCTACCAGGGCATGGCGCACGCGGACGGCGAGCTGGCCACCGCCCGCGGCGCGGCGGCCGCCGGGTCGCTGATGACCGTCTCGACCAGCGCCACGCACACGCTCGAGGAGGTCGCGGCCGAGGCCGGCGGCTCGCCCCGGTGGTTCCAGCTCTACCGGCTGCACTCCGGCGCGCACACCGACGACCTGGCCCGCCGCGCCGGCGACGCCGGGTACGCCGCCCTCGTGCTCACCGTCGACCTGCCGCTGCTGGGCCGCCGACGCCGCGACCTGCGGCACGACTTCGCCCTGCCCGCGGGCCTGCGGATGGCCAACCACCCCGGTGACGGCGACCGGCCGGGCCTGCAGGACCTCGCGACGGCGACCTGGACCTTCGACGACATCCCCCGCTTCGCCGACCTCTCCGGCCTGCCCGTCGTCGTCAAGGGCGTGCTGCGCGGCGACGACGCCACCCGCTGCGTGCAGACCGGGGCGTCGGCCGTCTGGGTCTCCACCCACGGCGGGCGGCAGGTCGATCCGGCCGTCGCCAGCGCGCACGCGCTGCCCGAGGTGGTGGACGCCGTCGGCGACGACGTCGAGGTCTACGCCGACGGCGGCATCCGCTCCGGCTCGGACGCGCTCACCGCGCTGGCGCTCGGGGCGCGGGCGGTGTTCGTCGGGCGGCCCACGATCTGGGGCCTGGCCTCCGGCGGTGCCGACGGCGTCACGCGCGTCCTGACCGGGCTCGGCGAGGAGCTCGCGCACACCATGGCGCTGTGCGGCCTGGACGACGTCCGGTCGGTGCCCCGCGACACGGTCGTGGCCGCGCGATAACCTCGACCCGGGCCGTGACTGGCGCGAAGAGGTGGGCACCCACCGGGGAGCGGCCCTGCACCCCCTGCCGCGCGCCTGGGCGCCCCCTGTTGACGATGCCGGCCAGGAGAACCCCATGACCACCGCGCCTTCCACGACCCCGGCCACCGCCTTCGACGCGGCCACGGCCTCCGACGCCTACCGCAGCGCGCTGCAGGTGATCGGCGCCGTCGAGCCCCGGGTCGCCGCCGCGATCAGCCAGGAGCTCACCGACCAGCGCGAGTCGCTCAAGCTGATCGCCAGCGAGAACTACGCCAGCCCCGCCGTGCTGCTCACCATGGGCAACTGGTTCAGCGACAAGTACGCCGAGGGCACCGTCGGGCACCGCTTCTACGCCGGCTGCCAGAACGTCGACACCGTCGAGGCGCTCGCCGCCGAGCACGCCCGCGAGCTGTTCGGCGCCCCCTACGCCTACGTCCAGCCGCACTCCGGCATCGACGCCAACCTGGTCGCCTTCTGGGCCGTGCTCGCCCAGCGGGTGGAGCTGCCCGCCCTCCAGCAGGCCGGCGCCAAGCACGTCAACGGCCTCACCGAGGCCGACTGGGCCACCCTGCGCCGCGCCCTGGGCGACCAGCGCATGCTCGGCATGTCCCTCGACGCCGGCGGCCACCTCACCCACGGCTTCCGCCCGAACATCAGCGGCAAGATGTTCGAGCAGTCCTCCTACGGCACCGACCCGTCGACCGAGCTGCTCGACTACGACGCCGTCCGCGCGCGGGCCCGCGAGTTCAAGCCGCTGATCCTCATGGCCGGCTACTCCGCCTACCCGCGCCGGGTGAACTTCGCGACGATGCGCGAGATCGCCGACGAGGTGGGCGCCACGCTCGTCGTCGACATGGCGCACTTCGCCGGGCTGGTCGCCGGCAAGGTGCTCACCGGCGACTTCGACCCGGTGCCGCACGCCCACGTCGTCACCAGCACCAGCCACAAGTCGCTGCGCGGCCCCCGCGGCGGGTTCGTGCTCGCCCAGGAGGAGTTCGCCGAGTCCGTCGACCGCGGCTGCCCGATGGTGCTCGGCGGCCCGCTGCCGCACGTCATGGCCGCCAAGGCCGTCGCGTTCGCCGAGGCCCGCCGTCCCGAGTTCGCCGGTTACGCCCAGCAGGTCGCCGACAACGCGCAGAGCCTGGCCGAGGGCCTGGGGAAGCGCGGCGCCCGCCTGGTCACCGGCGGCACCGACAACCACCTCGTGCTGCTCGACGTCACAGCCTTCGGCCTCACCGGCCGGCAGGCCGAGTCCGCGCTGCTGGACGCGGGCATCGTCACCAACCGCAACGCCATCCCGGCCGACCCGAACGGCGCCTGGTACACCTCCGGCGTCCGCCTGGGCACCCCGGCGCTCACCACCCGCGGCTTCGGCTCGGAAGAGTTCGACCGGACGGCGGAGCTCATCGTCGACGTCCTCACCGGCGCCACGCCGACCGCGACGCGGGACGGTGGCGTCTCCAAGGCCAAGTACGTGCTCACCGACGGGCTGGCCGACCGGACCCGCTCCGCCACCGCCGAGCTGCTCGCCGCGCACCCGCTCTACCCGGGTCTGGACCTGGGCTGAGGGGTCCTGGGGCCGGTGTGACAGGAGAACCCATCGCACCGGCCCCGCTCGCGCGTGTGGGCCTCCGCCGGCCCCCGGCCCTCCTACACTCGATCAGGTGGACACCGCCGTGACCGACCCCGTGGTCGGGCTCGTACTCGAGGGGCGCTACCGCCTCGAGGAGCGGGTGGCGCGCGGGGGCATGTCCACCGTCTACTCGGCCACCGACCTGCGGCTGCACAAGACCGTCGCGGTCAAGGTCATGGCCGAGCACCTGGCCCACGACCCCACCTTCGTCGACCGGTTCACCCGCGAGGCGCGGGCCGCGGCGATGCTCAGCCACCCCAACGTCGTCGGCGTCAGCGACCAGGGCAGCGACCAGGGCCTGGTGTTCCTCGTCATGGAGCTGGTGCGCGGCCGCACCCTGCGCGACCTGCTGACCGCCCGCGGCCGGCTCACCGTGGCCGAGGCGTTCGCCGTCCTCGAGCCGGTGCTGTCGGGGCTCACCGCCGCGCACCGCGCCGGCATCGTGCACCGCGACATCAAGCCGGAGAACGTCCTCATCGGCGTCGACGGCGTGGTCAAGGTCGCCGACTTCGGGCTGGCCCGCGCCGTCGTCGGCACCGGGCAGACCAGCCAGACCGGCGGCGTGCTCATAGGCACCGTCGCCTACCTCTCCCCCGAGCAGCTGGAGCGCGGCCGCGCCGACGCCCGCTCCGACATCTACGCCGCCGGCATCGTGCTGTACGAGATGCTCACCGGGCACCCGCCGTACGGCGGCGACACCCCGCTCGCGGTGGCCTACCAGCACGTGCACCACGACGTCCCCGCGCCGTCGGCCGAGGTGCCCGGGCTGCCGTGGGCGGTCGACGAGCTGGTCGCGCGCGGTACCCGCCGCGACCCGGCCGGGCGGCCGATCGACGCGGGCGCGTTCCTCGCCGAGCTCGCCGACGTGCGCAAGGACGTCGGCATCGAGCCGGTGCCGGTGCCCACCGGCCGAAGCACCGCCGGCCCCGGCACGCTCCGCCCCACCAACCGGCCCACCCGCCCGCGGCACCCCAGCAACCCGGGGACCGCCGTGCTCGGCGCGCAGCGCGGCGGCCGCACCACCGCCATGCCGGGCATGGGCGCCGGCCCCACGACCGACGTGCAGGGCCGCCGCCCCGGCATCGACCGGGCGCGTCCCGGCGTGCCGCAGCACATCCGCCGGCGCCGGGCTCGCTTCGCCGTCGCCGTCGTCGTCCTGCTGGCGATCACCATCGGCGCGATCGGCTGGTGGATGGGCAGCGGCCGCTGGACCGACGTCCCCGCCCTGGTGGGCAAGTCCCGCGAGGCCGCCGTCGACCTGCTGCAGGACGCGGGCCTGGACCCGAAGCCGGTGGTCGAGGAGTGGAGCGAGACCGTGGCGGCGGGCACCGTGATCTCCACCGACCCCGTGGCCGGCCGCGAGGCCATCCGCGGCACCGACGTGCGGGTCGTCGTCTCCAAGGGGCCGGAGCGCTACACCGTCCCGGCCGAGCTCGTGGGCCGCCCCGCCGACGAGGTGGAGGCCGAGCTGCAGGAGACCGTGCCGGTGCAGGTCACCCGCAGCGACGTCTACGACAACGACGTGGACGCCGGCCTGGTCACCGGCTTCGACCCCGCCCCCGGTTCTGCGCTGCAGCGCGACCAGGTGGTCACCATGCTGGTCAGCAAGGGCCACGCGCCGGTCGGCGTCCCCGACGTGACCGGCCAGTCGCCGGAGCAGGCGGTGGCCAACCTGGAGGCGCTCGGTTTCAGCGTGGAGCGGGCGGACGACGGCCGCAGCGCCGACGTCGACAAGGGCGAGGTCATGGCGATCGAGCCCGCCCCCGGTCGCGAGGCGCCCTATCGCAGCACCGTGACGATCCAGGTCTCGGCGGGCGTTCCGCTGGTCACCGTGCCCGACGTCGTCGGCATGAACGAGGCCGAGGCGACCGCCGCGCTCGAGGCGGTCGGGTTGCAGGTGGAGTCCACCCGGTTCTTCGGCAACCGCGTCTTCCGGCAGAGCGTGAGCCCGGGCGAGACCGTCGAGCAGGGCTCCAAGATCACCATCCTCCTGACGTTCGGATAGGCACCTCCTCCGTGAGCACTCCCTCGCGTGTGCCGCCCATCGGCGCGCACATCCAGATCAAGGGCGGCCTGGCCAAGGGCGGACTCCCGTACACCGACGCCGTCGGTGCGGCCGCCGTCCAGGTGTTCGTCGGCAACCCGCGCGGCTGGAGGCTGACCCCCGGCGACCCCGCGCAGGACGCGCTGTTCACCGCCGGCTGCACCGAGCGCGGCGTGCCCTCCTTCATCCACACACCGTTCCTGGTGAACGTCGGCTCCCCCACCGAGGCCACGGTCGAGCAGTCCATCGCCTCGATCGCGCACAACCTGGCCCGCGGCGCCCAGCTGGGCTGCCAGGGCGTGGTCGTGCACGCGGGCTCCGCCGTCGGCGAGGACCGCTACGAGCACGCGCTGCGGCAGCTGCACGAGCGGCTGCTGCCGGTGCTCGAGGCCGCCGACCCGGCCGGGCCGCGGCTGCTGATCGAGCCGACCGCCGGCGGCGGCAAGGCGCTGGCGGCCACCGTCGAGGAGCTCGGCCCGTACTTCGCCGCGCTCGAGGACCACCCGCTGGTCGGCGTCTGCTTCGACACCTGCCACATCTGGGCGGCCGGGCACGACCTGGTCACCCCCGGCGGGATGGCGGCGACCCTCGACCTGCTCGAGTCCACCGTCGGTCCGGGCCGGCTGGGCCTGGTGCACGCCAACGACTCGCTCGACGGGTGCGGGTCGAAGCGGGACCGGCACACCACCATCGGCGAGGGCTCTATCGGGGTCGCGCCGTTCGCCGAGCTGCTGGCGCACCCCTCGATGGCCGGCGTCCCCGTCGTCGTCGAGACGCCGTCGGAGAAGGACGGCGACCCGTGCGGCGGCCACGCCGCGGACATCAAGCTGCTCAACTCGCTCGATCCCGGACCCCGCCGGTCCGTAGGTTCCGGTCGCGCGGGAGGCGCGGCTTCTGAGCCTGCCCGCGGCTCGGTGATCACCCCGCACTGAGGGCTGCCCGACCGGTGGACCGAGCAGCCACTGGTGCGGGATGATCATGCCTGTGGACGGCGCCGCGGCGCTCGGACCTGATCGACGATCGTCTCCGACCGTGGCACTTCCCCAGGACGACGTCTTCCGCGGCAGCGACGCCCTGCGCGAGGGCCTCGTGACCCGGGCGCAGCTGCGCGGACCACGGTGGCGCCGGCTCCGCCAGGACGTCTACTGCAGCGCACAGCTGCCGATCACGCACGACCTCGCGGCGCGGGCCGTCGCCCTCGTCGCACCACCGCAGACCGTGTTCGCCGGACTGACCGCGGCCTCGTGGTGGAGCATGCGCGACCCCTTCGCCGGCCCGGAGGATCCCGTCGAGCTGGTTCTCCCGCCCGGGGTCCGCTGGAACCCTGGGCCCGGCGTCGTCGTCCGCCAGGCGGCGCCGTCCGACGACGTCGTCACCGACGGCCGGCTGCGGTACACCGGCCGGACCCGGACGGCCCTCGACCTCATCCGACGCGGCCCGCTGGACGACGCCGTCGTGCTCCTCGATCGCCTCGTGCACTCCCGGGTCGCGTTCCTCGACGACGTGCGCGAGGCGGCCGCCCGGCTGCCGCGCTGCCGTGGCAGCGCTCAGGCGCGTCGGGTCGCCGGTCTCGCCGACGGCCTGGCCCAATCGCCGCCGGAGACCCGTCTTCGGCTGCTGCTCCACCGGAGCTCGCTGCCGGCACCGGTCGCGCAGCTGGAGATCCGGCACGACCGGCGCTTCGTGGCGCGGGTCGACTTCGCGTTCCCGGACCAGAAGCTGGCCGTGGAGTACGACGGCGCCTGGCACGGTGGGCCGTCGCAGCTCGGCGAGGACCGGGCCCGCATGAACCGCCTGCTGGCCGCCGGCTGGCGGGTCCTGTTCGTCACGGCCGCGGACATGCGGGACCCCGGGGCGCTCCTCGACCGGATCGCCGCAGCGCTGCTCGCGTGATCAGCACGCGCTCATGGCTGCCCACGACCGTCGCCCGACCACCACGAGCGCGTGCTGATCATGGGTCAGCGGGCGAGCAGCTCCGTGAGCACGGCGCCGGCGCGGTCGACCGCGGCGTCGTCGACGTCGAGGTGCGTCACCAGGCGGACACGGGTCGGGCTCACCTGCGAGACGAGCACGCCCTGCGCCTTGGCCGCCTCGGCGAGCACCGGCGCGTTCACGTCGTCGAGGACGACCATGTTCGTCTCCACCGACGCCGGGTCGACGCCGAGCCGCGTGGCCAGCGCCTGCGCCCGCGCGTGGTCCTCGCCGAGCCGCGGCAGGTGGTGCTCCAGCGCGTACAGGCAGGCGGCGGCCAGCACGCCGACCTGGCGCATGCCGCCGCCGAGCCGCTTGCGCCAGAGCCGGGCGGTCGCGATGCGCTCGGCCGAGCCGACCAGCACCGAGCCGACCGGCGCCCCCAGGCCCTTGGAGAAGCAGACCGAGGCCGTGTCGGCCAGCCGGCCGTAGGTGTCCAGCGCGACCCCGGAGGCGACGTGCGCGTTCCAGATGCGGGCGCCGTCGAGATGCACCGCGACCCCGGCGCCCCGCGACCACGCCCACAGCGCCTCCAGCTCGCCCAGCGGCTGGACCCGGCCGAAGCCGCGGTTGTGCGTGTTCTCCACGGCGATCGCCGCGGTCGCGGTGAGGTGCCAGTCACCCCGGGGGCGGACCTGGGCGATCAGCGCGTCGGCGTCCAGCCGGCCGCGGTCGGAGACGACGGTGCGCGTGGAGATGCCGAAGACCGCGGCCGCGGCACCCATCTCGTAGGTGACCACGTGCGCGTCGGCGTCGCAGAGCACCTCCTGGCCCGGCTCGCAGACCAGGCGCATCCCGATCTGGTTGCCCATGGTCCCCGACGGCACGAACAGCGCCGCCTCGTGACCGAACAGCGCCGCCGTCCGCTCCTCCAGCGCGCGGACGGTGACGTCCTCGCCGTAGACGTCGTCCCCGACCTCGGCGTCGGCCATCGCCGCCCGCATCCCGGCGGTGGGCCGGGTGACGGTGTCCGAGCGGAGGTCGACGAGCGCCGTCACCCGCGCAGCATCTCGGCGACGAGGAACGCCAGCTCCAGGGACTGCCCGGTGTTCAGCCGCGGGTCGCAGGCGGTCTCGTAGCGGCTGTTGAGGTCCTCGTCGCTGATCTCCATCGCGCCACCGAGGCACTCGGTGACGTCCTCGCCGGTGAGCTCGACGTGGATGCCGCCGGGCCAGGTGCCCAGCCCGCGGTGCACGTCGAAGAAGCCGAGCACCTCGTCGACGACGCGGTCGAAGTGGCGGGTCTTGTAGCCGCTGGGCGACTCGTGGGTGTTGCCGTGCATCGGGTCGCACTGCCACACGACCTGGTGGCCGCTGGCGGTGACCTTCTCGACGATCGCCGGCAGGACGTCGCGGATCTTGCCGTTGCCCATCCGGCTGATCAGCGTCAGCTTGCCCGGGAGACCCTCGGGGTCCAGCCGCTCGACGAGCTCGGTGGCCTGCTCCGGCGTCGTCGTCGGGCCGATCTTGACCCCGATCGGGTTGGCCAGCTTGGAGACGAACTCGATGTGCGCGCCGTCCATCTGCCGGGTGCGCTCCCCCACCCACACGAAGTGGGCGCTCAGCGCGTAGGGGCGGCCCTCGTGCATGCGCAGCAGGGCTCGCTCGTAGTCCAGGATCAGCGCCTCGTGCGAGTTGTAGAGCTCCACGGCGCGCAGCGCCTCGGAGTCGACGCCGCAGGCCTTCATGAACGCCAGGGCCCGGTCGATCTCGCGGGCGATGACCTCGTACCGCACGCCGGCCGGCGAGCTGGCGACGAAGTCCTGGTTCCAGTTGTGCACCGCGTGCAGGTCGGCCAGGCCGCCCTTGGCGTAGGCGCGGATCATGTTCATCGCCGCGGCGGAGTTCGCGTAGGCGCGCACCAGGCGGTACGGGTCGGGGATGCGCTTCTCCAGCACCGGCTCCAGGTCGTTGACCATGTCGCCGCGGTAGGAGGGCAGGCCCAGGGCGTCGGTGTCCGACGAGCGGGGCTTGGCGTACTGGCCGGCGACCCGGCCGACCTTCACCACCGGCACGCTCGCCCCGTAGGTGAGGACGACGGCCATCTGCAACAGCGTCCGCGTGGTCGCCTGCAGGTGCGGCTCGGTGTTGAGGTCGAAGGTCTCGGCGCAGTCGCCGCCCTGGAGCAGGAAGGCCCTGCCCTGGGCCACGTCGGCGAGCTGGGCGCGCAGCGCGTCGACCTCGCTGGGCGCGACGATCGGCGGCACGGTGGACAGCGTGCCGAGCACGGCGTCGAGCGCGGCGCGGTCGGGCCAGGCCGGTTGCTGGGCGGCGGGCAGCTCCCGCCACCGGTCCAGACCGGGGACGAGCTCGGCAGGATCGGTGAGAGTCACGTACCCGAGGGTACGGCGCGCGCTCCCGGGCTCCGGGAGAGACGCCTCACCCGAAGAAGACCTCGGCCTCCGCGTAGCGCTCCGGGGGCACCAGCTTCAGCTGCGCGGTGGCCTCGCTGAGCCGCACCCGGACGATGTCGGTGCCGCGCAGGGCGACCATGATCCCGGACGCGCCGTCGTGCACGGCGTCGATCGCGGCCAGCCCGAAGCGGGTGGCCAGCACCCGATCGAACGGCGACGGCGTCCCCCCGCGCTGGACGTGCCCGAGGACGACGGCCCGCGCCTCGCGGTTGGTGCGCTCCTCGATGACCGCGGCCAGCGCCGCGCCGATCCCGCCGAGGCGGACGTGGCCGAAGGCGTCCTTCTCCCCCGTCGCCAGCTGCAGGGCACCGTCGACGGGTGCGGCCCCCTCCGAGACGACGACGATCGGCGAGAAGCCCGACTCGAAGCGGGACAGGCAGTGCCCGACGACGGCGTCGACGTCGAACGGCTTCTCCGGGATGAGGACGACGTTGGCGCCCCCGGCCATGCCCGCGTGCAGCGCGATCCAGCCGGCGTGCCGCCCCATCACCTCGACCACGAGCGTGCGGTGGTGGCTGTCGCCGGTGGTGTGCAGCCGGTCGATCGCCTCGGTCGCCACGCCCACGGCGGTGTCGAAGCCGAAGGTGTAGTCGGTGGCGTCGAGGTCGTTGTCGATCGTCTTCGGCACGCCGACGACGGCGACGCCGGCCTCGGCCAGCCGGGTCGCGACGCCGAGGGTGTCCTCGCCGCCGATGGGGATCAGCGCGTCGATGCCGAGCCGCTCGAGGGTGGCCAGCACGCGCTCCCCGCCGTCGGCCACGGCGTAGGGGTTGGTGCGCGAGGTGCCCAGCACGGTGCCGCCGCGGGGCAGGATGCCGCGGACGGCGGCGAGGTCCAGCGGGACGGTGTCGCCCTCGATCGCGCCCCGCCAGCCGTCGCGGAAGCCGACGATCTCGTCGCCGTGCACCCCGATCCCCTTGCGGACCACCGCGCGGATGACCGCGTTGAGGCCGGGGCAGTCGCCGCCGCCGGTCAGGATGCCGATGCGCATGCGTTCCTCCGCGAAGGGCCGTGCCGCTGCCAGGTGGGCAGAGCACATGATGCCGCAGGTGGTGCCCTCGTGCGGCCGGTTCAGCCGGTCGCCATCGACCAGGTCGTGGGTCCGTCGGGCGCGAGCTGCGTCTCGGCGCGGACGGCGAAGCCGTGGCCCTCGTAGAACGGCACGTTGGCCGGGTTCATCGTGTCCAGGCAGGCGACCAGGCCGGCCTCCCGGGTAGCCGTCAGGCCGCGCTCGAGCAGCTCCCCGCCGCCGCCGCGGTGCCAGCTGCCGGGGTCGACGCCGAGCAGGTGGAGGTAGGCGTGCGGCTCGGCCGGGCGGTGCGCGGTGAGCGAGCCCATGGCCGTGCCCACCTCGAGGGCGCGCTCGGGGCCCATGAGCGCGGTCATCAGCCCGCCCATCGAGGGCAGCTCGTCGGGCCCGGCGTCCGCGGCGTCGTCCGGCGCGGGGGCCGGCCACCGCCACATGGCCACGCCGACGGGATCCGGGCGGTGCAGCACGTCGACCCGGCCCTCGGTCAGGTAGTGCTCGGCGAACAGGCCGAACAGCGCCGCGCACGCGTGCGGCCGCACGTCGGGGTCGGGGAAGAACCAGACCATGAGCGGGTCGTCGGTGAACGCGCGGGCCAGGACGGTGCGCGCGCGGACGGCGCTGATCTCTGCCACGCGGTGCACTCTGGCAGAGATCAGCGCCCGGCTTCCATGGCCTTCCAGCGGGCGAGGTTGTAGCGGGCGTCGACCAGCGCGTCGTGCACGCCGTCGGGCTTGGGCGGCAGCGGCGGCCGGCCGCGGTCGTCCCAGCGCTGCCGCAGCTCGCGGGTGAACCGCGGGATCGGCCGGGGCAGCGCGGTCATCGCGCCCCACAGCTGGGCCAGGGCGACGTGGTCGTAGGCGGCGAACCAGGCCCACAGCTCGACCTCCTCGCCCGGGCCGGTGAGGAAGGCGAGCAGGTCGTCGCGGATGCGGTCGCGGGTGCGCCAGGCCTTGTCGGCCGGCGGCGGCAGCTGGTCGAGCACGTTGCGCCGCACCCACGGGATGGCCTTGCGCTCGTCGAACTGGGTGCTGACGGCGTAGAACTCGCGCCCGGTCTCGTCCACGACGCCGATCGAGACCAGGTCGATCGTGGTGCCGTCCTCGATGAACTCGGTGTCGTAGAAGAAGCGGCGCACGGCGACCACGGTAGGCGGGAGCTAGGAACGGGACGCCAGGACGGCCGGCCCCTCGGGCAGCTCGGCCTTCGACGCCGCCGACTCGAGGACCCCGTGCACCACCAGGCGCTCCCGGTTGGAGAACTTCGGGTGGCAGGTGGTCAGCGTGATGTAGGCGTCGTCGGCCCAGGCCGAGGGCTTCCCGGGGACTGCTGCCACGACGCTGACGTCCGCGGGGTCGACGACCAGCTGCTCGGTGACGCGGTAGGTGAACCAGGTGTCCACCGTCTCGACGACGAGCTGGTCGCCGGGCTCTCGAGCCGGTCGAGCGCGCCGAACGGGCTCCCCTGGCCGATGCGGTGGCCGGCGAGGGCGAAGTTGCCGATCTCGCCGGGCAGTGCGGTGCCCGGGTAGTGCCCCGGCCCCTCGGCCAGTTCATCCGGGTCGACGCCCTCGACCACCGCCCGCGGCGCCCAGCCGGCGCCGAACTCCGGCACGTGCAGGAAGGCGAAGGCGTCACCGAACTCCGGACCGGCGGGGGCGGGCACCGCGGGGGCCGCCCACTCCTCCCGCAGGTCGTCAGCAACCTGCTCCTGCTGGCGGTCGGAGAGCCAGTCGGTCACGTAGACCTGGTGGACGAGGAAGAGGAGGCCCACCAGGCCGGCGGTGAGCACCAGCTGCGAGACGCCGCTGACGATCCTGCGGAGCACGGTGGACCTCCTCTCCCCTACGACGTCCTGATCAGAGGGCGCTGCCGTTGCGGCGACGGCGGGACAGCACCGTGCCCGCGCCACCGGCGGCCACGGCCGTCCCGGTGAGGACCGCCAGACCGATCACCGAGGCGCCGGTGTTGGGCAGCTTGGTGCCGGTGTTGACGGTGTTCGACGGCGGCGTCGCGGTGAAGTCCGCGGCCGCGGTCGAGGTGAGCCCGTCCCGGTCGGTGACGGTCAGGCTGGCCGTGTAGGTGCCGGGTCCGTTCGGGACCGAGACCTGGTACTGGCTGGCCGTGCTGGTGCTCACGACCGCGTTGGTCGCCTTGTTGGTCACCGTCCAGGCGTAGGAGAGCGCGTCGCCGGCGTCCGGGTCAGAGGAGCCGCGGCCGGACAGGATGAAGGTCCGGTAGTCGGCGTCGCCCGCGTCGTTCACCGCGACCGAGGCGCTGGGCGCCCGGTTGGCCAGGTCGAAGACGAACGTGTTGCAGCCGAACGTCACCGAGTCGACCGAGGCCTGGAAGCCGGTGGCCGAGGTGCCGTTCAGGTTGATGCCGAAGGACTGGATGACCGCGTCCGGCTGGGCCAGGCTGATCTCGTCGAGCGTGCCCCAGTTGGGCGAGCCGTGGCCGGTCCGGTCCGGCAGCCCGGGCAGGTCCCGGGTGCTCCACCAGGTGTTCTGCTTGCCGGCCTGCGACTGGTAGTACGGCTCGAAGACCAGCGTGGTGAAGCCGCCCGCGACGGCCGGGCCGTTGTAGTCGAGCACCATCTCGTAGGTGACGTCGCCGCCGCCGGCCGAGCCGACCGGCAGCGCGTCGCCGCGCTGGAACTCGTATCCGTAGTTCGACTGCGCGGTCTGGCCGGCCAGCGGCACACCTTCGACCGAGATCGGGTAGGTGACGGTGACCTTGCCGTTGCCCTGGGCCGCGGTCAGCCAGAGGTTGTCCGGCTGGTCGCGCAGCTCGGCGGAGCCGAGCAGGCCCTGGGTGTCACCGTCGCGGGTGGTGACGACGAAGCCGCTGCCGGCACCGAGGGCCTCGACCTCCTGGGAACCACAGGCGCTGGCCGAGGCGAGGCCCGGCGCCAGGGTGGCGAGCGTGGCGAAGGTGCCGGCGGCGAGAGCGCCGGTGAGCAGCGATGCGGTGGTGCGCTTCATGGAGGGATCGCTTCCGTGAGGAGGACGCTCCCGGCCGGCGCGCGTTCGGCACCGGCGGGCAGTTCCCTGGGCGCACCCAGAGCGACGATCGCGGCCGTGACCGCTCCCCCGTGCCCGGTGTTCCCCCGTGAACCACGACGGGGCAGTTCCGAGTCGCTCCCGTCGAGCAAGGGGAGCGTCAGCTACGCGCAGTCACCGGCAGAAGGGGATTCACCCGTTCGGAACGCCGCCTCACCCCGATCTCACCCTCGATCGCTACCGACGGTGATCGGGCACCGCTCGACCCGTGAGCCGATCAGCCGGCGTGCGGGGGCCCGGGCTCCTGCCAGCTGTCCCGCACCGCCACCGCTTCGACCTCGACGAGCTGGTCCGGGTAGCCGAGCAGGGTGACCCCCACCAGGGTGCTCGGGGCGTCGTGGTCGCCCAGCTCCTCGCGGACGACGGCCCACGCGGCGAGCAGGTCGGCGCGGTCGGCGGTCGCCACGTAGACCGTCGTCTTCAGGACGTCGCGGAGCCCGGCGCCGGCCGCCTCCAGCGCCGTCCGCAGGTTCGTCATCACCTGGCGCGCCTGGCCGGTGACGTCGCCGACGGCCACCGTGGCACCGTCGGCGTCCAGCGGGCACGCGCCGGCGGTGTAGACCATCCGGCCGGGGTCGGTGACGGCGGCGTAGGCGCAGGGGGCGGGCGCGCTCAGCGTCGGCGGGCGGACGAGCTCGATGCCTGTGGTCACCCGGCGATCATCCCCGCCACGGCAGCCGGTCGCCGGTCGAGAGCGCTAGGTTCGCGGGCATGCCGGTCTTGGCCATCGACGCAGGTACCACCGGGGTGACGGCGCTCGTCGTGGGTGAGGACGGCGACGTCCAGGCCCGCGGCTACCGAGAGTTCGCCCAGCTCTTCCCCCGCCCCGGCTGGGTGGAGCACGAGCCCGACGACATCTGGACGGCGACCGTCGCCGCCTGCCGCGAGGCCCTGGCCGCCGCCCCCGACCGGCCCACCTGCATCGGGATCACCGACCAGCGCGAGACCGCCGTCCTGTGGGACCGGCGCACCCTGCACTCCCCCCGCCCGGCCATCGTCTGGCAGGACCGCCGCACCACCGGCATCTGCGACCGGCTGCGCGCCCACGGCGTCGAGCCGCGCGTCGCCGAGCTCACCGGCCTGCGCCTGGACCCGTACTTCACCGGCACGAAGTTCGCCTGGCTGGCCGAGCACGAGCCGCGCACGTGGGCCGGCGTCCGGGACGGCGCGCTGGCGCTGGGCACCGTCGACTCGTACCTGATCGCCCGGCTCACCGGCGGCGCGGTGCACGTCACCGACCCGAGCAACGCCAGCCGCACGCTGCTGTTCGACCTGGCGAAGGGCGAGTGGTCCGACGAGCTGTGCGACCTGTTCGACGTCCCCCGCGCCGCGCTGCCCGAGCTGGTGCCGAACTCCGGCGTCGTCGGCACCACCGACCCCGACGCCTTCCTCGGGCTGTCGCTGCCCATCGCCGGCATGGCCGGCGACCAGCAGGCCGCGCTCTTCGGGCAGGCGTGCTTCTCCCCCGGCGACAGCAAGTGCACCTACGGCACCGGCTCGTTCGTGCTCACCAACACCGGCTCGACACCGGTCCGGTCGGACGCCGGGCTGCTCACCACCGTCGCCTGGGACCTCGGCGACGGGCTGGTCTACGCCCTCGAGGGCGCCATCTTCGTCACCGGCGCCGCGGTGCAGTGGCTGCGCGACGGGCTGGGCCTCATCGACTCCGCGGCCGAGATCGAGGGGCTGGCCCGCACCGTCCCCGACTCCGGTGACGTCGTCTTCGTCCCGGCGCTCACCGGCATGGGCGCCCCGCACTGGGACCCGCACGCCCGCGGCGCGATCCTCGGCCTCACCCGCGGCACGACCCGCGCGCACATCGCCCGCGCCACGCTCGAGGCGCTGGCCTTCGAGGTGCGCGACGTCGTCGACGTCATGGTCGACGAGGCCGGGTTGTCGGTGCCGGAGCTCTCGGCCGACGGCGGCGCGAGCGCCAACGACCTGCTGATGCAGCTGCAGGCCGACCAGCTCGGCGTCCCCGTGCGCCGTCCGGTGGTCACCGAGACGACGGCGCTCGGCGCGGCGTTCCTGGCCGGGCTGGGCACCGGCGTGTGGGGGTCGACCGACGAGCTGGCGCGCACCTGGGCGCTGGACCGCCGGTTCGACCCCGAGCCCGGCCGCCGGGACGACGGCCGGCACGACCGGTGGAAGGACGCCGTCGGCCGCGCCGGCCGCTGGACCGGCTGACGCCCGGTCAGGCGCCCGGGGTGCGGTTGCCGACGGAGTTGGCGCCGAACTCGCGCCCGTCGAGCGCGGCGATGTCGCGCTCCAGCTGCGGCACCTGGGTGGCCGCGGCCCGCATGACCAGCTTCTCCGAGAGCGCGCCGGTGACCACCTGGCGCAGCGCGGCGACCGTGCCGACCGAGCGGGGCACGAAGACGCGGCGGCGGCGCGTCTCCAGGTTGTCGACCAGCGCCTCGGCGCAGGCGTCGACCGAGGTGAACGAACCCAGCGGGCCGGGCAGCTGCGCGCGCACCGCCTTGAAGGTGGGCAGCGCGTCCTCGGTGTCGCGCACCATGTCGGTGTCGATCCACACCGGGTGCGCGCTGGCCACGGTGACCCCGCGGTGCGCGACCTCCAGCCGCAGCACGTCGCCGAACCGCTCGACCCCGGCCTTGGACGCGCAGTAGGCGCTCATCCCGGGCAGCACGGTGAAGGAGGCGGCGGAGGCGACCAGCAGCACGTGCCCCTTCCGCTTCGCGATCTCGGGCAGCGCGGCGTGCGCGGTGAGCATCGTGCCGGTCAGGTTGACCTCGATGGTCCGCGCCAGGGCGTGCGCCGAGGAGGTCATCACCGTGGTCAGCGGCGCGATGCCGGCGTTGGCGACGACGACGTCCAGCCCGCCGAAGGTGTCGACGGTCCGCTGGACCGCCGAGCGGAGCGCGTCGGGGTCGGTGACGTCGGCCTCCACCCAGAGGTGCTCGGGGCCGAGCTGGTCGGCCACGCGGGCCAGCTCGTCGGGCTCCAGGCCGACCAGCGCCACCCGGGCGCCGCGGGCGGCGGCCTTGCGGGCCAGGGCCGCGCCGATGCCGCGGGCCGCGCCGGTGATCAGCACCGACTTCCCGGCGAGGGGGGTTCGCTTCGTGCGGAAGGCCATGCCGGCTCCTCGGGTCCCGGGCGCTCGGACCGAGCGCCTGCTGGAAAGCCGTTGTAGCTTGTTGAGCGTTGCTCAGCAACCGGAGTCGCGACCCCGAGGAGCCGATCGGTGACCAGCACGCTCGAGAGCCAGCCCACCCCCACCCCGGAGCCCCACGGCGCCGTGCGGGACGTCGGCGTGGCGATCATCGGATCGGGCTTCGCCGGCCTCTGCATGGCGATCGCGCTGCGCCGCCGGGGCGAGACGGACTTCGTCCTCCTGGAGCGCGCCCACGACCGTCGGCGGCACGTGGCGGGACAACACCTATCCGGGCGCGGCCTGCGACGTGCAGTCCAACCTCTACTCGTTCTCCTTCGCGCTGAACCCGGACTGGGGCCGCTCCTACTCCGAGCAGCCGGAGATCCAGGCCTACCTGCAGCGGACGGCGGACCGGTTCGACGTCCGACGGCACTGCGTGTTCGGCGCCCGCATCCTGGTCTCGGCCGCCGGCGCGCTGGCCGACCCCACCTATCCCGACATCGCCGGCCTGGACTCCTTCGCCGGCACGGTCATGCACTCCGCCCGCTGGGACGCCGCCCACGACCTCACCGGCGAGAAGGTCGCCGTCATCGGCACCGGCGCCTCGGCCATCCAGGTCGTGCCGGCCATCCAGCCGCAGGTCGAGAGCATCGCGGTCTACCAGCGCACGCCCGCCTGGGTGGTGCCGCGCACCGACCACCCGGTGAAGCCCTGGATGCGCCGGCTCTACCGCTCGGTCCCCGGCCTGCAGAAGGCGATCCGCGGCGGGCTCTACCTCTTCCGCGAGTTCCTGGTCATCGGGATGGCCAAGAACCGCCGCTTCCTGCGGCCGGTCGCCACGCTGGCCAAGGCCCACCTCGAGCGCCAGGTGCGCGACCCGAAGCTGCGCGCGGCGCTCACCCCGGACTACACGATCGGCTGCAAGCGCATCCTGATCAGCAACGACTACTTCCCCGCCGTCGCCGCGCCCAACGCCGAGCTGGTCACCGCCGGCATCGCCGAGGTGCGCCCGCACTCGATCGTCACCCGCGACGGCGTCGAGCGGCCCACCGACACGATCGTGCTGGCGACCGGTTTCCACGTGACCGACCTGCCGATCGCGGAGCGGATCCGCGGGCGCGACGGCCGCAGCCTCGCCGAGGTGTGGGCCGATGGCATGGTCAGCAACCGCAGCGCCACCGTCGCCGGCTTCCCCAACCTCTTCCTGCTGGTCGGCCCGAACGTGGGCGTCGGCCACACCTCGATGGTCTACATGATCGAGTCGCAGGTGCACTACGTCGACGACGCCCTGAAGACCATGGACGCCGAGGCCCTCGAGGTCCTGGAGACCACGCGCGAGGCGCAGGAGGCCTACCGCGCGCTGATCGCGGAGAAGTCGAAGGGCACCGTCTGGCTCGGCGGCGGGTGCGCCAGCTGGTACCTGGACCAGCACGGCCACAACACCACGCTGTGGCCGGACTTCACCTTCCGGTTCCGCAGGCTGACGAGGACGCTGGACCGCGAGAACTACGTCGGCACCCCCGCCGGCGCACCGGCGGGCACCCCGGAGGTGGCGGCGTGAGCACCCCGACCGTCCTGCGCCGCGTCGCCGCCGTCCGCACCGGGGACGGCGCGCTGGTCCACGCCGTCGTCGACGGTGCCGACGACGCGCCCGCCACCGTGGTCCTCGCGCACGGCTGGACGCTCGCCCAGGCCGCCTGGGACGACGTCGCCGCGCTGCTCGCCCCGCGGGTGGCCGACGGCGAGCTGCGCCTCATCCCCCGCTACGACCAGCGCGGGCACGGCCGCTCGACGTGGGGCCGCTACGCCGACGACGTCGCCGAGCTCTCCATCGACCAGCTCGGCGCCGACCTCGGCGACCTGCTCGACCAGCTCGTCCCGACCGGGCCGGTCGTCCTCGGCGGGCACTCGATGGGCGGCATGACGATCATGTGCCTGGCCGCGGCCCGCCCGGAGCTGTTCGGCGACCGGGTCGGTGGCGTCGCCCTCGTCTCGACGTCCGCCGGCGAGCTCGCCCCGCCCGGGGAGACCCTGGCCGAGCGGCTGCAGGTGCGGCTCGCCCCGGGCCTGGTCACCACCGCGATCGCCGGCGCCCGGGCGATCGAGCGGCTCCGGCAGCTGGTGCCCCCGGCCAGTCCGCGGCACCGGAAGATCGTCCGCGAGCTGCTCTACGGCGCGGACGCGACCGACGAGATGGTCGTCGCCGGAGCCGAGATCATGCACGCCTCGACGGTGCGCGCCTTCGCCGCGTTCTACCCGGCGCTCGGCGCGCACGACAAGCGCACCGAGCTGGCCGCGCTCACCGGCGTCCCCGTCGAGATCCTGGTCGGCGACAGCGACAAGCTGACGCCGCTGCGGCACAGTCGGACGATGGCCGGGGCGCTGCCCGACGCGCGGCTGCACGTCGCCGAGCGCACCGGGCACATGCTGATCCAGGAACGCCCGCACCTGGTCGCCGACGCGCTCGAGCGGTTGCTCGTCGCCGCGCGATGACGGCGTCCCGGTCGCGCCGCTCGGCGGACGACCGCCGGGCGCAGCTGGTGCAGATCGGCCTGGAGCTGCTGCCGACCACCCCGGTCCAGGAGCTGACCATCGACGAGGTGGCCCGCCGGGCCGGGATCAGCCGCAGCCTGCTGTTCCACTACTTCGCGACCAAGCGCGAGTACTACACGGCAGTCACCCGCGCGGCGGCCGACCTCATGCTCGAGCACCTGCTCCCCGAGCCCGGTGCACCGGCCGACGAGCAGGTCACCGGCATGCTGGACCGGTACGTCGGCTGGGTGGAGACCTTCCGCGAGAGCCACCTGGCGTTCGTGCGCGGCGCCGGCGGCGGCGACCCGTGGGTGGCCGAGGTCTACGCCGACACCCGGCAGCGGCTGGTCGAGGTGGCGCTCACCGCGCTCGACCTGCCCGACGACGCGCTGCGCCGGCAGCTGGTCCTGGCCTGGTTCGCCTTCACCGAGGACCTCGTCGGCTCCTGGGCCGACGCGCCGGCGATGAGCCGGCCCGAGCTGATCGCGCTGCTGCGCGAGGTCCTGGACCGGCTCACCGCCCGCTGAGCGTCAGGAGCAGGTGTCGAACCACCGGTCGGTGAGCGCCTGCTGCGCGGGTCAGCCCGCCAGGGAGGTGGGCGCGCGGTCGCCGGCCTCGCGCACCGGCGGCTGGAGGGTGGCGACGGCGTCCGCGGCGCTGCTGCCCGCCGTCATCGACTTCTTCACCGATGCCCCGTAGACGTCGACGTACTCCTGCCCGGAGAGCGTCATGATCTCGTACATGATCTCGTCGGTGATCGAGCGCTCGACGAAGCGGTCACCGGCCAGGCCCTCGTAGCGGGAGAAGTCCAGCGGCTCCCCGAAGCGCACGTGCACCCGCATGATCCTCCGGCCGAACGGCAGCCTCTTGTGCGAGTACGTCATGGCCACCGGGATGACCGGGACGCCGGTCTGCAGCGCCATGCGGGCGACACCGATCTTGCCGCGGTAGAGCCGGCCGTCCGGCGAGCGCGTCCCCTCGGGGTAGATGCCCAGGATCTGGCCGCCCCGGAGGATGCGCAGCCCGGTCTGGATCGCGTCCTCGGCCGCCGACGCGCTGGTCCGGTCGATCGGCACCTGGCCGGCGCCGGAGAAGAAGGCACGCTGGAAGAAGCCCTTCACCCCCGAGCCGGTGAAGTACTCGGCCTTGGCCAGGAAGGTGACCCGGCGCCTGATCGACAGGGGCATGAACACCCAGTCGGCCGCCGACAGGTGGTTGCTGGCGATGATGGCCGCGCCGCGGGCCGGGACGTGCTCGGTGCCTTCGGCGCGGGGACGGAACAGCACCGTCACGACGGGGCCGATGCCGACGAACTTCAGGAACCAGTAGAACAACACGCCTCCCTCTGGGACTGCCAGACTAGGGATCCAGGGGGCCGTAGGACAATCGGCCGTCCACGTGCGAGGGATCACTCGCCCGCCGCCGCACCGCAGGAGCAGCCCGTGCCCTCGACCACCCCGCCGCCGCCCGCGGTGCTCCCGGGTGCCGAGCCCTTCGCGATGGCCGGCTCCGGCGTCGAGGGGCGCACCGGCGTGCTGCTGGTGCACGGCTTCACCGGCACCCCGATGAGCATGCGGCCGTGGGGCGAGCACCTCGCCGCCGAGGGCTTCGCCGTCCGGTGCCCGCTCCTGCCCGGCCACGGCACCAGCTGGCAGGACTGCAACGCCAGCACCGCCGAGCAGTGGACCGCGGCGGTCGAGGGCGCGTTCGACGAGCTGGCCGCCGGCTGCGACCGCGTCTTCGTCGCGGGCCTGTCGATGGGCGGCACGCTGGCCACCCGGCTGGCGCAGACGCGCGCCGCCGACGTCGCAGGGCTGCTGCTGGTCAACCCGGCGCTGTTCACCCGGCGGCTGGACGCCAGGCTGCTGCCGCTGATCGCCCGGCTCACCGGGAGCTGGGCGCCGATCGCCAGCGACATCAAGAAGCCCGGCGTCACCGAGCTCGCCTACGACAAGCTGCCCACCCGGGCGATGCTGCAGCTGCGCCGGCTGTGGGCGCTCACCCGCGCCGACCTGGCCCGGGTGACGGCGCCGGTCATCGTCTTCCACAGCGCCGAGGACCACGTCGTCGAGCCGGCCAACAGCGAGGCGCTGCTGACCTCGGTCTCCAGCGCCGACACCACCGAGGTCGTCCTGCGCGACAGCTACCACGTGGCGACCCTGGACAACGACGCCCCGGAGATCTTCGCGCGGTCGGCGGCCTGGATCCGCGAGCGCACGCCCGCCGTCGAGCCCGGGACGACCGCGTCGTGAGCGGCCGGGGACGGCGGGACAACGGGCTGCCGGCGACCTCGTGGAGCCCGCTGCGCGACGTCGACCCCCGGGTCGGCGAGCACCTGCTCGACGTCCTCGAGGCCGCCGGCATCGCCGCCTACCTCGACCCCTCGGCCGACGTCGGCCCCTACACCCGCGAGGTCTCGCTGCCGAGCCCGCCGGCGGACCGGCTGTTCGTCGACCGCGGCCGGCAGGCCGAGGCCCGCGCGCTGGTCGCGCAGCACGCCGACGAGCACCCCCAACCCGCCTCGCAGCCCGCCTCGGAGCCCGCCCCGGTGCGCGCCGACCTCGACGAGGACGCCGAGTGGTCGCGGATCGTCGCCGCCTTCGAGGCCGAGCACGGCGCGTCGGTCGTCGACGAGCGCCCCTCCGACGCACCGCCCCCGCCCCCGCACGAGGTGGCCTTCCTCGACCTGCCCGAGGAGCACTACGAGCCACCGGCCCCACCGCCGGTCCCCTTGCCGGCGCCGCACGCGCTCTACGCCGGGCTGCTGGTCCTGGCGGGGCTGGTGCTCATCGCCGTCCCGGGCGCGCTGCGGCTGTCGGCGGACGTGGGGCTGGTGCTCGGCGTGGCCGCGATCGCCGGCGGCGCCGCGATGCTGGTCTCCCGCATGCGCGAGCGCTCCGACCAGGACGGGGACGACGGCGCGGTCGTCTGAGTGCTAGCCGTCGCCCTCGGCGACGGCCCTCCGCACCAGGTCGGCGGCCCCCACCAGGCCCGCCTGGGCGCCCAGCTCGGCGGCGACGATCCGCGGGCCGGGCCGGAAACCGCGACCGGGCAGCGCCCGCTCCAACCGCTCGCGCGCGGGACCGAGCACCATCTCACCGAGCACGCTCACCCCGCCGCCGATGACGACGACCTCGGGGTCCAGCACGGCGGCGAGGTCGGCGATGCCCTGGCCCAGCCAGACGCCGACCTCGGTGACCAGCTCCAGCGCCAGCGGATCGCCGTCGGAGGCGGCCCGGGCGACGTCCTCGCCGGTCAGCCGGGACGCGTCGCCGTCGACCCGCTCGAGCAGCAGCGCGGCGGCCGCGGGCGACGTGCCCGCCACCTCGCGGGCGGTCTGCCCCAGCGCCGTGCCGCTGGCGTACCGCTCCCAGCACCCCCGGTTCCCGCAGGCGCACAACCGGCCGTCGGGGACGACGCGCATGTGCCCCCACTCCCCCGCGACGCCGTGCGAGCCGCGCCGCAGCCGGCCGTCCAGGACGATGCCGCCGCCGATGCCGGTGCCGAGGGTGACCATCAGCGCGAGGTCCGCGCCCCGGGCGGCGCCGTAGCGGTACTCCGCCCAGGCGGCCGCGTCGGCGTCGTTGCCGACCCACAGCGGCCGCTGCAGGCGGGCCGAGAGGTCCTTGCGCAGCGACGCGTGCCGCCAGGCCAGGTGCGGGCTGAACAGCACCGTGTCACCGGTGCGGTCGAACCAGCCCGCCGCGCCGATGCCGACGCCGACCAGCTCGCCGTCGTGCCCGGCCGCGAGCTCCTCGACGACGGCGGCGATGGCGTCCTCGGTGTCGGAGACCGAGCTGCCGGGCGTCGCCCGGCGCGCGGTCGCCAGGACGGTCCCGTCGGGGGCGACGACGCCGCCGGCGACTTTGGTACCGCCGATGTCGATGCCGAGCGCCGCCAGCGCCGACGCGGGAGCCGGGGTGCTCACGCGATGTCGATCCGCTGGACGGCCGGGCCCGGCCCGTCCTCGTCGTCCGGCGCGGCGCCTGCCGACCCGCTCTCCTGCCCGGCCGCCGGCCGGGGCTCGCCGGCCAGGTCGCGCAGCACCGAGGCGGTGGTGGCCAGCACGTCGGCCAGGGCGGCGGTCACCTCGGGGCGCTCGCCGCGCAGCACGGCCGCCGCCTGGCACACGGGGCACCAGCGGCAGTCGACGCCGTGGGCGCCGCCTTCGGCGGGGGCCGCCTCGGGGAGCCGGAAGGCGTCGAGCAGCCTGCGGGCGGAGTCGGCCCAGTCGGCACCGGCGGTCATGGCGTTCTCCTCACCGCGGCCAGCAGATCGGCCGGCCAGAGCTGGGGGTCGGGTCGGAAGGAGACCACGAGCCGGGCGTCCGCGCTGCCGGCGTCGGTGATCCGGCCGCCGGTCACCTCGCAGCGGCGCAGCAGCGGGTCCAGCCTCAGCGACCGGCGGGCGCCCGCGGCGGTGACGACCAGGTCGTCCTCCCAGCGGGTCAGGCCGACGGCGCCGCGCTCGGCGAACGGGAGCGGGACGCCCAGCTCCCAGCCGCCGTCGAGCCTCTCGGTCGCGGGCGCCGGCAGCCCGGCGCCCGGGAGCCCGCCGCCGGGCAGCGGGAGGTCCCCGAGCAGCGCGGTCGCCGCGGCGGCGTCGGCCGGGGACGACGCGGTCTCGGGCACCCGGTGCACCGGGGCCAGCTCCGCCAGCGCGTCCAGCTCGGCGTCCTGCTCGGCCCGGCGCGCGCGCCACCACTCCCCCGTGCCGTCGTCGGGGAGCACGCGGGCGAGCACGATCCCGGGGCGCAGGCCGTGCAGGCCCAGCGCGGTCGCGGTGCCGCGCAGCGCGGCCGCCGTCCCGGGGCGCGGCACCGCGGCGAGGGCGACGGCGGTGCCCGCGACGTCGGCCAGCCGGTCGACGGCCAGCAGCTCCTCCAGCTGCGGGAGCAGCGCGAGCGCGGCGTCCACCGGACCGCGGCGGGCCGCACCGGAGGTCACCGCGGCGGAGCGGATCGCCCCGAGGGCCCGGGCCCCGGGCGGCAGCAACCGGTCCAGCCACCAGCGCAGCGTGGCGGGGAGCGCCAGCAGGGCGGCCGCGTCGGCCGGCGACCCGGCGTCCACGACGACGAGGTCGGCCGAGGCGCGGCCCAGCTCGGCGAACAGGGCCAGCTCGGCGGCACCGGGCAGCGGCGTCACCGACGACGCCGGGGGCAGCGCCAGCTGCGGCAGCGCGCCCGCGGCGGGCGCGACGGTGCCGGCCCAGAACCGCTCGACCGCGGTGCCGGCGTCGACGGTGCGCACCTGAAGGCCGGGCACGTCCGCGAGCCCCGCGACCGGGACGGGCTGCCGGCTCAACAGGAGCGTGCTCCGGCCGGCGCCGGCCGCGCGCACCGCGGCCGCCGCGGCCAGGGTGCTGACCCCGGCGCCGCCGGGGCCGGTGAGGACGAGGGTCCGCACGCGCGTCAGCCCTCGACGCGCTTCTTGAGCTCCTTGAGAGCCGTGTCCAGGATGACCTTCTCGGCCTTGCGCTTGATCATCCCGAGCATCGGGATCGAGAGGTCGATGGTGATCGAGTAGGTGACCTCGGTCCGGCCGCCGGTCTCCCTCAGCGTGTAGGAGCCGTCGTTGCGCTTCTGCATCTGCCCGGAGACCAGGTTCCAGGAGACCTTGCGGTCGCCGTCCCAGGTGTAGTCGAGGACGTACTCGTCCTTGATCGCCCCGGCGTCGAGCACGAAGTGCACCCGGCGGGCGCGGCCCTCGGGGCCGTCCTCGACGACCTCGACCGTCTTGGCCGCGGCGACCCACTGGGGGTAGGCCGGGAAATCGGCGATGACCGCCATCACGTCGGCAGCGGGGGCATCGACGACGATCGACTGGGTGGACTGGTCGGCCATGGGCAGCAGGCTAACGGGTGCGCGGGGTCCTGGAGAGCGCCGCTCACCCGTTGCGCTACTCGCGGGTAGGACGTGCCCGCTAGATTGATCTCGACGATCCTGGTCAGGGACCGGTGGGCGACGGTGCCCGCGGCGGCCAGGGAGGAGAGGACCAGGCGTGCGCGAGTTCAGCGTTCCCGTGACCACCGAGGTGGCGCCCGACGCGGCGCTGACCGACATGCTCGCCCTGAACGTCGCCGAGCACGGCGCCGAGGTGGGCCTGCGCCGACGGCTCGACGGCCAGTGGCGCGACGTGACGTGGCAGCAGTTCGGCGAGGAGGTCCGCGGCGTCGCCAAGGGGCTCATCGCCTCGGGCGTGGCCGCGGGCGACCGCGTGGCCCTGCAGGCCAAGACGCGGTACGAGTGGACCGTCCTCGACTTCGCGATCTGGACCGCCGGCGGCGTCGTCGTCCCCGTCTACGAGACCTCCAGCCCCGACCAGGTCGCCTGGATCCTCTCCGACTCCGGCGCCACCGCCATCGTCGTGGAGAGCGGCGAGCACGCCGCGGCCGTCGAGACGATCCGCGACCAGGCCCCCGACCTCACCTCGGTCCACGTCATCGACGACGGCGCCGTCGACGCCCTCATCGCCGCCGGTGCCGACGTCCCGGACGCCGAGCTGGACGCCCGCCGGGCCACCCTCACGGCCGACAGCCTCGCCACGCTGATCTACACGAGCGGCACGACCGGCCGGCCCAAGGGCTGCGAGCTGACCCACGGCAACTTCCTGTTCGAGATCGACAACGGCATCACGCTGCTCGACCGCTTCATGAGCGTCGAGGGCTCGCTGCTGCTGTTCCTGCCGCTCGCGCACGTGCTGGCCCGCGTCCTGCAGGTCGGCGCGGTCAAGAACCGCACGGTCATCGGGCACACCCCCGACGTGAAGAACCTGCTCGACGACCTCGGCGAGTTCAAGCCGACCTTCGTGCTGGCCGTGCCCCGCGTCTTCGAGAAGGTCTTCAACTCGGCCAAGGCGAAGGCGGAGGGCGACGGCAAGGGCAAGATCTTCGACAAGGCCGCCCAGGTCGCCATCGACTGGTCCCGCGCCCAGGACACCGGCGGCGCCGGTCTCCTCCTGCGCGCCCAGCACGCGCTGTTCGACAAGCTCGTCTACGCGAAGCTGCGCGCGGCCCTCGGTGGCCGCTGCCTCGGCGCCATCTCCGGCGGCGCGCCGCTGGGTGAGCGGCTGGGCCACTTCTTCCGGGGCATCGGCGTCACCGTCTACGAGGGCTACGGCCTCACCGAGACCACCGCCGCCGCCTCGGTGAACCACGACGACGGGATCCGCATCGGCACCGTCGGCCAGCCGCTGCCCGGGGTCACCTTCCGGATCGCCGACGACGGCGAGGTGCTCATCAAGGGCGGCATCGTCATGGCCGGCTACTGGAAGAACGAGGAGGCCACGAAGGAGGCCATCGACGCCGAGGGCTTCTTCCACACCGGCGACATCGGCGAGCTCGACGCCGACGGCTTCCTCACCATCACCGGCCGCAAGAAGGAGATCCTGGTGACCGCGGGCGGCAAGAACGTCGCCCCCGCCGTCCTCGAGGACCGGCTCCGCTCGCACCGGCTGATCAGCCAGTGCATCGTCGTCGGCGACCAGCGGCCGTTCATCGCCGCGCTGATCACCCTCGACGACGAGGCGCTGCCGCAGTGGCTGGAGTCCAAGGGCAAGCCGGCCGGTCAGACCGTCGAGCAGGTCCGCGAGGACGCCGACCTCAAGGCCGAGATCGACGCCGCCGTGAAGGACGCGAACAAGGCCGTCTCCCAGGCGGAGGCGATCAAGAAGTTCCACATCCTCGGCACCGACTTCACCGAGGACAACGGGATGCTCACCCCGAGCCTGAAGCTCAAGCGCTCGGTGGTCATGAAGGAGTTCGGCGACGAGGTCGAGGCGCTCTACACGCGCTGACCCCCGCCGCACCGAGGCCCGTCCCGCACCGCGGGGCGGGCCTCAGTGCTTCTCGAGCAGCTCGGTGAAGGTCGCGGCGATCGTCGTCCAGGACCAGCGCTGCTCCACCCAGGACCGGCCGGCGGCACCCATCGCCCGGGCGCGGGCCGGGTCGTCGAGCAGGCCGGTCAGCGCCGCGGCCACGGCGGCCGGTGACCGCGGGTCGACCACGTGCCCGGTGACGCCCTCCTGCACGGCCTCCGGGGCACCGCCCGAGGTGCCGGCCACGACCGGCAGGCCGACCGCGGCCGCCTCGAGGAAGACCATGCCCAGGCCCTCGACGTCCAGCCCGGCCCGGCGGGTGCGGCAGGGCATGGCGAACACGTCGCCGGCCGCGTAGTGGGCCGGGAGCTCGGCGGCGTCCACCGCCCCGGTGAGGACGACGGAGCCCTCCAGCCCGCGCGCGACGACCGCGCGCCGGAGCGCGGCCTCGTCCGGACCGCCGCCGACCAGCAGCAGCCGCGCGTCGGGGTGCCGCGCCAGCACCTGGGGCCACGCCTCGACGAGGACGTCCTGCCCCTTGCGGGCGACCAGCCGGGACACGCAGACCACCACCGGGGCCTCCCCCAGGCCGTGCCGGCGGCGGACGGCGGCGCCGTCCACCTGCGGGGTGAACCGGTCGACGTCCACCCCCGGGGAGAGCTGCGCCAGCCGCGTGCGCCCGTCCAGCGCCGGGGCGAGCCGGGCCCGGGTGAACTCGGTGATGTAGGTCAGCACGTCCAGGCCCGACGCGATGCGCTGCATGAGCTGCCGGCTGCCCGGCAGCGCCACCCAGCCGGTCTCGTGGCCGTGGGTGGCGCCCACCAGGTGCCGCACCCCGGCCGCGCGCAGCGTCGGCGCGAGCAGCCCCAGGGGGGCCGCGGCGCCGAAGAACGCGCGGTCGCAGCCGTACCGCGCTCGACCAGCTCGACCGCCGCGCCGGCGGTCGCCCGGGTGGGCAGCAGCATGCCGGTGGGCCGGCGGACCACCGGGTAGGGCAGACCGGCGTCGTGCTCGGCCGCGCCGGGGTGGTCCGAGGCGAGCACGACGAGCGAGTCGGGCGGGCGGCGGTCCAGCAGCGCGGCGACGAAGGTCTGGATGCCGCCCTGCCGCGGCGGGAAGTCGTTGGTGACGACCAGCGTCCGGCTCACGGCTCCCGCTCCAGCTGGGTCCAGTCCTCGGCGAGCGCGATCCGCTCCGCCACGGTGGGATGCGACCCGAAGTACCAGCGCCACGCGGCCGGGGGGCTCGGATCGGAGAGGTTGGTCGTGGCCAGGCCGCGCTGCATGGCGATGAAGGCCTCCGGATCGCGGGTGAGGTCCAGCGCGGCGACGTCGGCCCGCGCCTCGACCTGCCGCGAGACCAGGTTCTGCACCGGCGTCACGACCAGCGTCCCGACGGTGACCAGCAGCAGCACCAGGGGCACCACCGCCGGGTCGGCCGGTCCGGCCGCACCGGCACGGCGGAGCAGAGCGGGCGAGGTCAGCAGCCAGCCGAGCAGGGCGACGCCGCCCGCGCCGCCCAGGGCGCCCAGCAGCGTGCCGGTGAGGACGTCGTCGGCGGCGACGTGGCCCAGCTCGTGCGCGGCGATCGACTCGATCTGCTCGTCGGGCAGCCGCTCCAGGACCGTGTCGTACACGACGATGCGCCGGGTGGAGCCGAAGCCGGAGACGTAGGCGTTCAGCGCGGTGGTCCGCCGGGAGGCGTCGGAGACCAGCACGTCCTGCACCGGGGTGCCGTTCTCCTCGGCGAGGGCCAGCAGGTCGCTGCGCAGCTGCCCCCCCGGCATCGACGCGAAGCTGTTGAACGCGGGCTCGATGACCACCGGCCACAGGAACGAGCCCACGACCACGAGCACCGCGGCGCCCGCGGCGGCGAGCGCCCACCACGCCCGCGACGCCCGGCGGGCGAGCCAGACCAGGGCCAGCAGGCCGAGGGCGGTCAGGGCCGCGTCGATCGCCGTCGACACCGCGACGTCCCGGGCCCACAGCCCCCAGCTGCGCGTGGACAGCCCGTACCGGTGGCGCACCACCTCGCCGTAGGCGGCGATCGGCAGGGTGGCCAGCCGCCCGAGGACGGCGAGGGCGAGGACCCCGAGCAGCACCTGCACCGCCCAGCGCCCGCGCCGGGGGGCGGGCAGGGCGCGGACCAGCCGGGCGCCCAGCGGGGTGAGCCCGAGCAGCGCGGAGACGGCGAGCCCCAGCAGCAGGGCGGCCAGCGACGCCGGCCGGATCGCCGCCGCGAAGGCGTCCGCGCGCGCGACCTGGTCGGCCGGCAGGCCGGCGGTCGGGTCGAGCGGCACGCCCCCGCCCGCGGGCTCCGGGAGCACCTCCCACGGCGTACCGAGGGCGACGACCAGGGCGAAGGCGGCCAGCAGGACGGCGGCGGACACCAGCGGGGCGCGACGTGCGCTCACCGGTCCACCACGGCGCCGATCCTAGGCGCGGCCCCGGACGGCACCGGGACCACCGACGACGAGGGCCGGCGCCTCCCTCGCGGGAGGCACCGGCCCTCGGGGTGCGGCAGGGGTCAGCCGACGATGCGGCGGGCGCTGTTGTAGCTGCCCATCGAGTCGACGCTGGCGACCTTGACCGGCTGGCTCTCGGTGGAGGCGTGCACCATCTGGCCGTTGCCGATGTACATGCCGACGTGGCTGACCGGGCTGTAGAAGAAGATCAGGTCACCGGGCTGCAGCTCGCCGCGCGAGACCGGGGTCCCCATCTGCGACTGGCTGCGGCTGGAGTGCGGCAGCGAGACGCCGGCGGCACGGTAGGCGAAGGAGGTCAGGCCCGAGCAGTCGAAGGCGTCGGGACCACCGGCGCCGTAGACGTACCGGTCCCCGACCTGCGCCAGCGCCGTGTTGACCGCGACCTGCGCCGCCCCGCTCGGCGCGGCGACGGTCGCCGTCGGCGCCGGTGCGGTGCGCTCGGTGCCGCGGGAGGCGCGCACGGGCTGGGAGTCCCCGTGGGCGCGCTCGACGACGGCGCGCTGCGCGGCGTCGAGGGCGGCGTACTGCCGCCGGTGCTCCGCGACGCGGGCCTCGAGGTCCTTCTGCTGGGCTTCGATGTCGGCGACGCTCCGCTCCGCCTTCTCGCGGGCCTCCCGCGCCTCGGCGCGGGTCTCCTCCGCGCGCTCGGAGGCCTCGGCCACCTCGCTCACGGCGGCGTTGGTGCGGGCGGCGAGCGCGTCCAGCGTGCCGAGCTGGGAGACCAGGTCGCCGGCGGAATCGCTGGTCAGCATCGCGCCCAGCTGGCTGCGCGTCGCGCCGCCGGCGGTGTAGGCGGAGCGGGCGAGCTGGCGGATCCGCCCGTCGAGGGCGGCGCGCTGCTGCTGGGCGTCGAAGGCGGCCAGCTCAGCGGTGTCGACCGCCGCGCGCTGGCGCTCGAGGTCGACCCGGGCCTCGTTGAGCTGCTCGGAGACGACCTCCAGCTCGTGGCTGGCGTCGGCGACCAGCTGCGCGGCCTCGGCGGGGCTGCTCGGGGCAGCCGTCGCGGAGCCGGGCAGGACGGTGACGGCGAGGGCGGTCGCGGCCCCGATCAGCAGGCCGGCGCGGAGGCGGCCCACCCGGCGGGCGGGCCCGGCCGGATCGGGGCGGAACGGTGCGAGGACGTGCGTCGGCAGGGCGTGAGGGGTCGCCACGAGAGGCGGCTCTCCGTTTCTTCCTCGATCCGCCTACCGAGTTAGCTGACGGGTTCGGGCGGGGAAGACTGGCCCTATCCCCTGCTCACCGGCGGACCGGCCCTGCAGGGGAACTCACCCCAGGACTGCGGTGGGTCCCCGGTTCACCTCGGACGACCACGCGGGACGTCGTACGGCGATTCGGCGGTGCCCGGCCGAGGCCACCCCTTGTGCGGATGACGACCACCCGGTCGGACGCGACGACCCTACGGTCGTGATGTTGCCGTGACAAATGCAGCTGGGCGCCGCAGATGTGACGAACATCGCGATCGCGCCCGCGCGCCTTCCCGGCAACCCCGTTCCGTAGGGGTACAAGCACGCTCCGCTGCGAGAGCAAGGGGTGAGATGTCCCTCAGCCGGTCCGCCGGCCGGGGCGCGCACCGTCCCGCCCGGCCCCCGGGGCGCCTCGGTGCCGCAGCGGTGGCACGAGGCCGTACTCCGCCAGTGCCCGCACGGCGCGTCGCTCGACGTCGTCGAACTCGACGACGACACCGGGCGGCGGCAGCACGACGTCCTCCGCGGCGGGCTCGGGCTCGGCCACGCGGGGGCGCGCCGCCATGGGCACCACCACCGGGTCCACCCCCTGCCAGCCGGGCGGGGCGCCGAGCAGCACAGTGACGACGCAGTCGGCGCAGCCGGTGCCGCGGAGCGTGCAGGTGTCGCAGTCGATGAGCATGTCTCTCCTCCGTGAGTCACGCGCACCGTAGGAGCGGCCACCGACAATTCCGCCCGGCGCTCAGCTGCCCGCGTACTCCCAGTGCCAGGGCTCCTCGCGGCCGTTGCCCGGGTCGGCCCACGTCGGGTGCAGGAAGCCGAACCGGCCGGCGTTGGCCACCATCCACGCGTACTGCGGCGTGCCGAACGTCTGGATGCCGCCGCAGAGGTCTACGGCCAGCCCCCACCCGTGGTTGCTCGTGCCGGGGACGGCGGCCAGCGCGGGCTTCTCGCCGTACAGCGTCACCTGGCTCGCGTACGTGCGGTAGGAGTCGGTGATGCAGATCGGCCCGCCGAACGCGGCGGCGTAGGCCGCCGACATCGCCCGGTAGGCGGCCGCCGCGTCGCAGCGCAGCGAGTGGCCACCGACCCCCAGCGGGCACATCGCGCTCGGTGGGATCAGGCCGTTCGGGTAGCCGCCCCACTGCCGCGCACCGTCGAAGCTCGGGGGGTAGACGGGGTTGCCGCACTCCGTGCGCAGCGCACCCCCGACCGGCCCCGGTGCCGCCACCGGTGCGCGCTGGAGCCAGGCTGGGCCGCCCCACCCCGATCACCTGGTCGGCAGGCAGCGTGCGCACGACGACGGCGCCGGCACGGGCGTCGGCCGCCAGCATGGTCCGCGCGTCCAGCGCGAGCCCGACGTGGCCCAGCCCCGACTCCGCCGTCCCGAGGAAGACCAGGTCGCCGGGCAGCACGTCGGCCGGCGCGACCGGCGTGGTGACGGCGAACAGCCCCGCCTGGTCCGCGGGCAGGGCGATCCCCGACCGCCCGTAGACCGACTGGACCAGCGAGCCGCAGCTCCAGGACTCAGGGCCGGACGTCCCCGGCGCGTAGGGCAGACCCAGCGCCTCCATCGCGGCGCTCACCGCGCTCACCGTCTCCGCCGGCAGCACCAGGAGCGAGGTGGGCTGGCCGGGGAGCTGTGCCGCGACCGGCTGCGCACCCCCTCCCGCGGCGCCGACCGGCACGAGCCGCTCGGGCAGCCCCGCCGCCGGGTCGCGCAGCGCGGCGGCCGGCGGAGGCGCGATCCCGGCTGCGGCCAGCTGATCGGTGTACGCCCGCCAGCTCGCCGCCGTCCGCTGGTTGACCTCGACCTGCTCCCGCTGCAGCTGGGCCAGCTGGCGGTCCACCGCGCCGAGCGCGGCGTCCAGCTCGTCGGTCACCGCCGACGCCGCGGCCTCGAGCTCGGCGGCCCGGGCACCGACCTCCTCCGCGCGCGCCCGCGCCCGCGCGAGGGCCTCCTCCGCGGCCTGCTGCCGTTCGTCGGCCGCCCGGCGCTGGGCCTCCGCGGTGCCGATGACCGAGGCCGCGTGCCGGTCGACCACGTCGAGGAAGCTCATCGCCGCGACCACCTCGCCGGGGTCGCTGCCGCTGAGCAGCAGCGTGAGGGGCGTCAGGGACCCGCCGTCCCGGTACACCGCGGCGGCGTACCGCGCGACCTCCTGCCGGTAGCCGGCCAGCTCGCCCTCCGCACCGCCGAGGACGGCCTCGGCGTCGGCGACGGCGCGCTCGGCCTCGGCCAGGGCGTCGCGGGCGGCGTCCACCGCGCTCTGCTGCTCCTGCAGCCCGCCCTGCACCTCGGCGGCGCGCTGCTGGAGGGCGTCCAGCGCGCGGCTGTCGAGCACGCCGGACGTACCGCCCGGCTGGTCGCTGGGCGCGGCCGCCGCGGGCGCCGCGGTGCCCTGGAGGGCGAGGACGGCGAGCGGGGCCAGCAGCAGGGACGCCCGACGGGCGCCGCGACGCGCCGTGGGCGCACCGGGGCGCCACGGGGAGCGCGGGGACATCGGACCACCTCTGCGGATCGGGGCGGCGTCGCCCACCGCTGGAATGGTGTCCCGCCTCCCGGAGAACCGCCAGGTGAGGGGGCAGGTTCGCCCGGCCGGGCGACCGCGCCGGTGACTACCCGCGACCCGCAGGGTCGGCGCGGCACCCCGGGACTGTCAGCACCCCGACCTACCGTCCGCCTCGTGAGCTCCTCCCCCACCCTCCCGCGCTACGTGCAGGGCACGATCGAGGAACTGGGCACGCCCCTGGCCGAGGTCACCTTCGTCGTGGTCGACCTGGAGACGACCGGCGGCTCCCCGAAGGACAGCGCGATCACCGAGATCGGCGCGGTCAAGGTCCGCGGCGGCGTGGTGCTGGGCGAGTTCCAGACCCTGGTCGACCCGGGCCGCGAGATCCCGCCCTACATCAGCGTCCTCACCGGGATCACGACGTCGATGGTCATGGCCGCACCCCGCATCGCGACGGTGCTGCCGGCCTTCCTCGAGTTCGCCCGCGGGGCGGTGCTGGTCGCGCACAACGCCCCGTTCGACCTGGGGTTCCTCAAGGCGGCCTGCGCCGAGACCGGCATCCACTGGCCGGCGGCGGCCTCGGTCGACACCGCGGTGCTCGCCCGCCGGCTGCTGACCCGCGACGAGGTGCCCAACTGCAAGCTGGCCACCCTCGCGCCGTTCTTCTCGGCCACGACCTCGCCGACGCACCGCGCGCTGGACGACGCCCGCGCCACCGTGGACGTGCTGCACGGCCTCTTCGAGCGCCTCGGCCCGCTGGGCGTCTCGTCGCTGGAGGAGCTCACCGGGCTCACCCGCCAGATCGACCCGGAGCGCCGGCGGAAGCGGCACCTGGCCGATTCCGTCCCGCACGGCCCGGGGGTCTACCTGTTCCGCGGGCCGCGCGACGAGCCGCTCTACGTGGGCACCTCCACCGACCTGCGCACGCGGGTCCGCAGCTACTTCACCTCCGGCGAGCAACGCAGCCGGATCACCGAGATGGTCGCCCTGGCCACGCGGGTGGATGCCATCCCCTGCGCGCACGCCCTGGAGGCCGCGGTCCGGGAGCTGCGGCTGATCGCCGAGCACAAACCGCGCTACAACCGGCGCTCGCGGTTCCCGGAGCGCGCGCTGTGGGTGCGGCTGACCGACGAGCCCTTCCCCCGGCTCTCGGTGGTGCGCCGGGTGCGCCCCGGCGCCGGGGTGTTCCTCGGCCCCTTCCCCGACCGGCGGGCCGCCGACGCCGCGGTCACCGGCGGTGCACGAGTCGCTGCCGCTGCGGCAGTGCACCCCCCGCATCTCCGCGCGGGCCCCGGCGGGGTCGGCCTGCGCGCTGTTCGACATGGGCCGCTGCGGCGCCCCGTGCACCGGCGCGCAGTCCGTCGCCGCCTACGCCGACATCGCCGCGGTCCTGCGGGCCGCGGTGGCCTGCGACCCCGGTGCGCTCGTCGCGCCGCTGCTCGACCGCGTCGAGCGGCTCGCCGCCGAGGAGCGCTACGAGGACGCCGCCGTCCTGCGCGACCGCGTCGCCGTGCTGCTGCGCGCGGTGCGGCGGCGCCAGCGGCTGGAGTCCCTCGCCGCCGTCCCGGAGCTGGTGCTGGCCCGCCCGGACGGCGCGGGTGGCTGGGAGCTGTCCGTCGTCCGCCGCGGCCGGCTGGTCTCGGCCGGGGTGGCGCCGCGGGGCAGCTCGGTCCGCGGCACGCTGGCCGGCCTGCTGAGCACCGCCGAGACGCTGCTGGGTCCCGACGGGGAGATCGCGGCGTCGGTCGACGAGACCGAGCTGGTGCTCCGCTGGATGGAGAAGCCCGGCACGCGGCTGGTCGAGCTCGACGGCACCCTCGCCTGCCCGGCCCCGGGCACGGGCGCGTTCAGCCGGTTCCTCGCGCTGGCCGACGGCAGCAGCGCCGGGCGCGACCCGTTCGCCGACGGCCGCTCGCTCGGCACGCGGGCGCGCCCGGACCGGATCACCGCGGGCGTGGGCGCAGCCGGCCGGCCCCGGCTAGCATCGCCGGCGTGATCACCGCCATCGTGATGATCGACGCCGCCACCGACTCGATCCCCGAGGTGGCCGCCGCGATCGCCGACCTCGACGGGGTCAGCGAGGTCTACTCGACCGCCGGCGAGGTCGACCTCATCGCCCTCGTCCGCGTCCGGGAGTTCGAGCAGGTCGCCGAGGTGATCGCCGGGCGGATCAACAAGGTGCCCGGCGTGCTCGAGACCGAGACGCACATCGCCTTCCGCGCCTACTCGCGGCACGACCTCGAGGCCGCCTTCGCGATCGGGTTCGAGTCCGCGGACTGACCCCGCCGCACCGCGTCAGCGGCCGTCCCGCACCGACCGGCTGACCGCGACCCAGCGCGCCAGCTGGTCGGCCGCCCGGCCGTCGTCGACTGCCGCGGCGGCGCGCTCCAGCCCTGCGGCCAGCGACTCCTGCAGCCCGGTCGCGTGCTCGTCGAAGGCAGCCAGCGCCGCCGCGGCGTTGAGCAGCACCGCGTCGCGCACCGGCCCGCGCTCGCCCTCCATGACCCGGCGGAACACGTCGGCGTTGAAGGCCGGCGACCCACCACGCAGCGCATCGGGCCCGGAGGCCGGGATCCCCAGCGCCGTGGGATCGACCCGGTCGGGGACGACGGCGCCGTCCCGCACCACCCAGGCCGAGGACGTCGTCGCCGTCGTCAGCTCGTCGAGCCCGTCGTCCCCGCGGAACACCACCGCCCGGGCCCCCCGGGCGGCCAGCACCTCGGCGAGCACGGGCGCCATGGCCCGGTCGGCGCAGCCGATGGCGGCCGCGACCGGGCGGGCGGGGTTGGTGAGCGGGCCGAGGAAGTTGAAGACGGTGGCGATGCCGAGCTCGCGCCGTGGCGCCCCCGCGTGCCGCATCCCGGGGTGGAAGACCGGCGCGAAGAAGAACCCGATGCCGGCCTCCTGCACGCAGCGGGCGACCCCGGCTGCCGGCAGGTCGATGACGACACCGAGCTCCTCGAGCACGTCGGCCGCCCCGGACGACGACGACGCGGCGCGCCCGCCGTGCTTCGCGACCGGCGCCCCTGCCGCGGCGACGACCACCGAGGCCATCGACGAGATGTTCACCGTGTGCGCGCCGTCGCCGCCGGTGCCGACGATGTCGACGCAGTCCAGCGGCAGCGCGACCGGCGTCGCCTGGGCGAGCATCTCCGCGGCGAGGCCGGAGACCTCCTGCGCCGAGGCGCCCTTGGCGCGCAGCGCCACGGCGAAGCCTGCGACCTGCGCCGGCGTCGCCTCACCGGTCATCACCTCGCGCATGGCCCAGGCCGTGTCGTCGGCCGTGAGGTCCTGGTGCGCGAGCAGGCGGTTGAGCAGGCCCGGCCAGGACGGCCGGGCCGCGGGAGCGGCGGTCACCGCCCGGTCACCGGACCGCGGGACGGCGTGCGGCGCTGCGCAGCAGGTCCGCGACGAGCCCCGGAGCGGTGAGCGGGTCGACCTGCAGCGGGAGCGTGCCCTCGGCCCGGGACCAGTGCGCGAGCCAGCGGTCGGGTTGACGGGCGATCAGGACGCACACGGCCGGGCGGTCGGGCACCTCCTGCTCCAGCTGGCGGGCCAGGGCCAGGCCACCGGTCGGCTGCGCCTCGCCGTCGAGGATGCACAGCGAGACGCCCCCGCCGTCCACGGCGGCGACGACCTCGTCGCCGGTGGCGCACTCGACCCAGGAGAGCGGGCCGACGTCCGGGGCGGGACGCCGCCCGACCGCGGTGCGCACGGCCTCGCGGATCTCGGGGCGGGAGCTGTAGACCAGCACGGTGGCCGGTGCGTCGGGGGTTCCGGCTGGGCTCACGCGGGCGAGCCTAGTGGTTCGGCCGTCGTCCGCAGGGAAGGACGGCGCCCGCCCGACGCGGGGCGAGCAGCCGGTGCGCCACGCCGGGACGACCCGAGGTCGTCACCGGAGGGGGCCGATGCCATGATGGCCGGGTGACAACGGCCCCCGTGGCGAGCAGCACCTTCGACACCTCGCGGGTGCACTCCCTGACCCGACCGAACATGGTCAGCGTCGGCACGATCATCTGGCTCTCCAGCGAGCTGATGTTCTTCGCCGGCCTGTTCGCCATGTACTTCACCGCCCGTTCCCGGGCCGGCGCCGAAGGCTGGCCGCCCGAGCCGACAGAGCTGAACCTGCCGTACGCGACGTTCTTCACCCTGATCCTCGTCGCGTCCTCGTTCACCTGCCAGTTCGGCGTCTTCGCGGCCGAGAGCGGCAACGTCTACGGACTCCGGCGCTGGTTCACGATCACCTTCGTGATGGGCCTGATCTTCGTCGTGGCCCAGATGAACGAGTACCGCGTCCTGGTGACCGAGCACGGCACGTCCATCTCGTCGTCCACGTACGGCTCGGTGTTCTACATCACCACCGGGTTCCACGCGCTGCACGTCATCGGTGGTCTCGTCGCGTTCGTCTACCTCCTCATCCGGTCCACCATGGGCCGCTTCACGCCGGCGCAGGCGACCGCGGCCATCGTGGTCTCCTACTACTGGCACTTCGTCGACGTCGTGTGGGTCGGGCTCTTCGCCACGATCTACCTGATCCGCTAGGGGAACGGTGTCCACCACGAACCCGCAGTCCGACGCCGCCTCGGCCGTCGTCGACACCGCGACCACGCCCGTCGCCCGCGCCCGCGCGCGGCGGCGCAGCAAGCACCGCCGTCGCGTCGCCAACGTCGCCGGCCTGATGGCCGGCCTGGTTCTCACCGGCGCGCTGTACTCGGTCTTCAGCCCCGCCCAGGCGGCGCCGGCCGAGGGCACCGAGAGCGCCGCCGAGGCGGCCGGCCGCGAGCTGTACGACCGCAGCTGCATCAGCTGCCACGGCGCCAACCTGGAGGGCGTGCCCAACCGCGGGCCCTCGCTCATCGGCGTCGGCGAGGCGTCCGTCTACTTCCAGGTGCACACCGGGCGCATGCCGCTCGTGCGCCAGGAGGCCGACGCCGCCGACAAGCCCGCGGTCTTCTCCGACGAGGAGATCGACCAGCTGATGGCCTACGTCCAGGCCAACGGCGGCGGCCCGACCCTCCCCTCGGGCGACCTCCGCGACGGCGACGTCGCCGAGGGCGGCGAGCTGTTCCGGCTGAACTGCGCCTCCTGCCACAACTTCGTCGGCGAGGGCGGTGCGCTCTCCTCCGGCAAGGCGGCGCCGAGCCTCACCGACTCGAACGACCTCGAGATCTACACGGCGATGCTGACCGGACCGGAGAACATGCCGGTCTTCGGCGACAACCAGCTGACGCCCGAGGAGAAGCGCGCCATCGTCAACTACGTGCAGACGATCGGCGAGCAGGCCGACCCGGGCGGCGCCGGCATCGGTCGCGTCGGCCCCGTCGCCGAAGGCCTGGTCATCTGGGTCGTCGGGATCGGCGTCCTGATGTTCGGCATCTTCTGGATGGGGAGCAAGGCGTGACCACGCACGACACCCGCCCCGGTTCGACCGGTGGCGCGGACACGCCCGGCCCGCTGCACGGCGGCCCGGACGACGAGTACACCCCGGAGCAGCTCGCGGCGATGCCGCGGGAGGAGCTGGACCGCCTGGGCGCCCGCTACGACGGCGTGCAGGTCCTGCACGTCGACCCCGGCCCCGAGCCCGGGTCCCCGATGGAGCGTCGCGCCGTCCGCCAGGTCGGCCTGACCTTCGCGCTGGCCGGCGTGGCCGCTTTCGCCTTCGTCGTGGTCTACGTGGGTTCGGGCTGGTTCTTCCCCGACTGGCAGTGGGTCAGCGGCGACACGGGCTGGAGCGCGCTGTTCACCCCGCTGCTCGGCGCCACGATGGGCCTGGCGTTCTCGCTGGTCGGCGTCGGCCTGGTGCTGTTCAGCAAGAAGCTGCTCCCGCACGAGACCGCCGTGCAGGACAAGCACGACGGCTCGCACTTCGACCGCGTCACCACCGGCGCCACGCTGGTCGGCGGCCTGCACAACAGCGGCCTCGCCCGCCGCAAGCTGATCACCCGGTCGCTGGGCTTCATGGGCGGCGGTCTGGGTCTCATGCTGCTGATGCCGCTGGGCGGGCTGATCAAGAACCCGAACACCGGCAACCCGCTCGGCCGCACCTCGTGGGCCGAGGGCGTCCGCCTCGTCCGCGACGACGGCAGCCCGATCCGTCCCGGCGACCAGGAGCCCGGCTCCCTGGAGACGGTCTTCCCGGCCGTCCCCGGCGGCAACCGGCAGTCCGACGCGGCCACCATGCTCATCCGCCTGCGCCCGGCCCAGCTCGAGCAGAACGCGCCGCGCGAGGGACAGGACGACTTCGGCTACGGCGACTACGTCGCGTACTCCAAGATCTGCACGCACGCCGGCTGCCCGGTGTCGCTGTACGAGCAGGAGACCAGCCGGATCCTCTGCCCGTGCCACCAGTCGCAGTTCGACGTCACCCAGGGGGCCAAGCCCATCTTCGGGCCGGCCACGCGATCCCTGCCGCAGCTGCCCATCACGGTCGACGAGGAGGGCTACTTCGTCGCCCGCGGCGACTACCCTGAGGCAGTCGGCCCCACGTACTGGAATCGGGAGCGCATCTGATGGCAGCTACGGCCACGGCCCCGGGGGCTCCGACCACCCGGCTGGGCAAGACCGCGACGGAGATCGACGACCGGCTGATCGTCGCCGGCCCGCTCCGTCGCACCCTGAACAAGGTGTTCCCCGACCACTGGTCGTTCCTGCTGGGCGAGATCGCGCTCTACTCGTTCATCATCGCGCTGATCTCGGGCACGTATCTGACGTTCTTCTTCGACGCATCCATGCGTGAGGTCGTCTACGACGGGTCCTACGCGCCCCTGCGCGGCGTGGAGATGTCGGCGGCGTACGACTCGGCGCTGAACCTGTCCTTCGACGTCCGCGGCGGCCTGTTCATGCGCCAGGTCCACCACTGGGCCGCGCTGCTGTTCGTGGCGTCGATCGTCGTGCACCTGCTCCGCGTCTTCTTCACCGGCGCCTTCCGCCGTCCCCGGGAGACGAACTGGATCATCGGCGTGGTCATGCTGGTGCTCGCGCTGCTCATGGGCGTCACCGGCTACACCCTCCCCGACGACCTGCTCTCGGGCACCGGGCTCCGCATCATCAGCGCGATCATCCTGTCCGTCCCGGTCATCGGGACGTGGGCGCACTGGGCGGTGTTCGGCGGTGACTTCGTCGGCGAGCTGATCATCGGGCGCTTCTACATCGCGCACGTCCTGATCATCCCGGCGATCTTGCTGGCCCTGATCGCGGTGCACCTGCTGCTGCTCGTCAAGCAGAAGCACGCGCAGTTCCCCGGACCGGGCCGCACCGAGCACAACGTGGTCGGCAACCGGCTCTTCCCGACGTTCGCGGCGAAGGCGACCGGCCTGCTGTTCATCGTGTTCGGCGTGGTCGCCGCGCTCGGTGGGCTGGTGCAGATCAACCCGTTCTGGCTGTGGGGCCCGTACAACCCGGCCCAGGTCTCGGCCGCGTCGCAGCCGGACTGGTACATCCTCTTCCTGGACGGCTCGACCCGGATCTTCCCGGCATGGGACATCAACCTGCCGGGCGACTACACGATCCCGGCGCTGTTCTGGCCGACGGTCGTGGTGGCCGGTGCGATGTTCACCGTGCTGGCGCTGTACCCGGTGATCGAGCGGAAGCTGTCCGGCGACACGGCGTCGCACCACCTGCTGCAGCGTCCGCGCGACGTTCCCGTGCGCACCTCGCTCGGCATGATGGGGCTGACGTTCTACGGCGTGCTCATGCTCTCCGGTGGCAACGACGTCTTCGCGGACAAGTTCGACGTGAGCCTGAACGCCATGACGTGGTTCGGCCGGCTGGGCGTCGTCGTCCTCCCGCCGATCGTCTACGCGATCACCTACCGGATCTGCCTGGGTCTCCAGATGCACGACCGCGAGGTGCTCGAGCACGGCATCGAGACCGGTGTCATCCGCCGGCTGCCCCACGGTGAGTTCATCGAGGTGCACCAGCCGCTCGGCCCGGTCGACGACCACGGCCACGGCGTGCTCGCCTACGGCGGTGCTCCGGTGCCGAAGAAGATGAACCAGATCGGTGGCGCCCGCCGCGCGGTCCGGGGCTTCTTCAAGCCGATCGAGGAGCCGTCGCAGGTGGAGCTCGAGCAGGGTCGCGAGGGCCGCGGTCTCGCCGCTGCCGACGAGGCCCGCGAGCTGACGTCCTCCGGACGGCCCTCCGAGGGTGGCCGCCCGCAGGAGCCGCGCGACTGACCTCGCACAGCCCGTCCAGCAGGGCCCCGGTGGATCTCCACCGGGGCCCTGCTGCATGTACGGGGGCGGGTGGGCCCCTCCCCCGCCACGCGTACGTCGTCCCTCAGGCGGCCAGAACCGCTTGCCGAATGGCCGTCTCAGGGACGGCGTCGCCAGCTGCCTCGATCGCCCGCGCGCAGAGTGGGCTCGCCCCCCGACGGCTCGTGGAGGCACCTGCCACGCCCATGGGACCTCGCCGTTGCAGCTGCTCCGGGGACCGGAGTGCGGGCGACGTCCGGACGTTGCCGACGCGATCGCGCCCGCATCGTCGGTACCCGGCGCGCGGAGTGGGCGCCCCTCCACCGCACCCGCATCAGCCGCTCCGCCTCGGTGGGCGTGGCCCGGCGACCGTCCTGGCGTCCGCAGGCCGCTGTCGGATCCGAGTGCGCGCTGACCCTCACGGGCGCACCACGGGCGGCTGGCCACCCCAGGGTCGGTTCGACCCGCGAGTGCTCCGCCACCATCCGAGAAGCACCACGAGCTCACCGATGAGCGCGAGGCAGCCGAAGCCAGGTGTACACCGCGCGGTCCGCTACTCCGAGGCGAACGCCAACCTGCTGGCGATCCTGGCTGAGGAGACCCGCGGTGCATGGGCCCAGCGCGCGGCCTGGTCCAGGCCCACGCTCCGGCTCCGGAGCCGACCAGCGCCACGCGAGAGGGCGACCAGGGGCAGGAGTCACGTCGGCGCAGGAGGGGGCTGGGAGCTGTGTCGGCCGGCTGACGCTGCCTGCCATCCACCCGATCGTGCTCTGCACCGCGGTCACGTTGCGCGTGACTCCCGGACGGTGCGGGCGCGATCGAGGGCGCGTCGTCGGCATCCCGCGCGCAGAGTGGGCGTCCCTCAGCGCAGGCCCGTTCGCGACCGCCGGTACGTCGTCCCCCCGGCGGCCAGATCACCCCGCCGGATGGCCGCCTCAGGGACAGCGTGCGCCCCGCGCGGGCACAGGGTCGGGCCTCCAACGGCCGAGGGCCCCTCCCGCCGCAGCGGAAGGGGCCCTCGGGCTCGGGTGGTGCTCAGCTCTGCGTGGCGTTCTGCCCCACGTAGTACTCGAAGAGCAGGCCGCCGACCGCGATGAGGATCGCGGCGGCACCCATCGCCATCAGCCAGTAGTACCAGAACGCCAGGCCCAGGGCGGCCAGACCGACCGACAGGGCGACGGCGAGCGGCCAGTAGCTGGCCGGGCTGAAGAAGCCCAGCTCGCCGGCGCCGTCGGCCATCTCGGCGTCCTTGCGGTCCTCGGGGCGGGCGTCGATGCGCCGCGACACGAACCAGAAGAACATGCCGACCATGCCGGTCAGGCCGGCGGAGAGGATCAGCGCGGTAGTGCCGATCGGCTCCCTCGCCCACACCCCGTAGACGATTCCTGCACCGATGCAGAAGATCGCGATGATGTTGAAGATCAGCGCCTCGACCTTCACGGTCGTGCCTCCTCAGGCGTCGTGCCGGTGCCGGCCGTGCAGCGGTCAGCCATTGCTCGACTGCTGCTGGTTGTCGTTCTTGGCCTGGAAGAGCTCCAGGGGCGTGGTGGTCGACGAGGACCCCGGCTGGCCGATCTCCTCGAGGGCCTCGAAGGTGTCCAGGCCCTCCTCGCGCGCGGCGAGGTAGGCGTCGTAGTCGTCACCGGAGACGGCGCGCACCTCGAAGTTCATGTATGCGTGGTAGGTCCCGCACAGCTCGGCACAGCGGCCCACGTAGGCGCCCTCCTCTCGGACGGTCACCTCGAAGACGTTGTCCCGGCCGTTCTCGTTGCCCGGGATGACGTCGAGCTTGAACAGGAACTCCGGCACCCAGAACGAGTGGATGACGTCGGCGGAGGCGACCTCGAAGCGGATCGTCCGATCGGTCGGCAGGACCAGGATCGGGATCTCCTCGCTGGTGCCGATGGTGTTGACCGGTTCGCCGTCGGTGCCCGTGGTCTCCGGATAGACGAACTGCCAGTTCCACTTGAAGGCGTTGACCGCGATCGTCTCGTCCGGGTTGTCGCTGCGCTCCTTCACCTCGTTCTGCGTCACCACGGTGAAGAAGAACAGCGCCGCGATGATCAAGAACGGCGCGATCGTGTAGGCGATCTCCAGCGGCAGGTTGTAGGCCGTCTGCCGCGGGAGCTCGTCACTGCGCTTCCGGTGGGCGACGACCGAGTAGAGGATCAGCCCCCAGACCAGGAAGCCGACGATCAGCGCCGCGATGACCGAGCCGGTCCACAGCTCGCGCATCGACTCGGCTTCGTCGGTGACGCCCTCGGGCCAGCCGAACCGCCAGAACTCGTTGTTGGGCATGTCGCACCCGGTGAGGGTCAACACCCCCAGGAGACCGAGCGCGGCCAGCCGCGCGAGCCTGCTGCCTCGAGCCACTGCTCGTTGCCTCCTCGTCCTCCGTCCGGAGCGCCCGGACGGTCCTCCCAGCGGGTCCGCCGGCCGGTCTCGGCAGGCGGCGTCCACGCCGATCTCAGTGTGTGCCGAGACTAGCCGACGGCGCTCGGCGGCCGGCCACCGGAGACCCCGGCCCGGCGGGTCGCGACTGCTGTGGCCCATCACGCGCCCGCGCCGCGGCCGCCGGATCGGGCGGGTGGTTAGAGTCGTGGCGTGTGGTACCGCCTGCTGACCCCCAAGTGGGTGCTCCTCCACCTGTTGGTGGCCGCGCTCTTCGTCGCCACCTGGTTCCTCGGGTACTGGCAGCTCTCCAAGGCCGAGGACGGCGGTGGCGCGGTCAACTGGAGCTACGCGCTGCAATGGCCGCTCTACGGCGTGATGGGGCTGTGGTTCTACGTCCGCATGGCGCGCGAGGAGCTGCACCGCGACCCGGACGACGACGTCCCCGGCAACGCCGTGGTCCTCTACCAGCGGCCGCGGATCGACACCACCGGCGACCCGGAGCTGGCCGCCTACAACGCCCACCTCGCCGAGCTCAACGAGAAGGCCCTCGGGCAGCGGGCCAGTCATGGCCAGTGAGCGCACAGCCTCCTCCCGCACCTCGGCCGAGGCCATCGCCCAAGCCCTGCTGCGCTACCGGGTCATGGCCACCGTGGTCGGCGTCCTGCTCATCGCGCTGATCTTCGTCGCGGTGCCGCTCAACCACCTGGCCGACGTCCCCGGGCCGTCCACCGTCCTGGGCACCGCCCACGGCTGGCTCTACGGCCTGTTCTTCCTGTCGGCGGTCGACCTCGCGCTGCGCGCGAAGTGGACCCTCAAGGGTTTCCTGCTCACAGTCATCGCCGGCACGGTTCCGGTCCTCTCCTTCGTCGCCGAGCGCCGCGCGACGGCGAGGATGCGCGCCGGCCAGCAGGTCTGACCCACCGGCCCGCCCTTCCCCCTGCGATCCCCCGGGAGACCTGCGCCTGATGTGCGGCCTGCTCGCCTACTTCTCCACCGACGCCGACCGCGTCGACGACGGCACGGTCGCGGCGGTGCGCTCGGCCCAGCACTGCCTGCGCCACCGGGGCCCCGACGAGACCGAGCAGTGGTGGGACGGCTCGGCGGTGTTCGGCTTCAACCGGCTGTCGTTCATCGACATCGAGCACAGCCACCAGCCGATGGCCTACGCCGACGGCCGCTACCGGATCGTCTTCAACGGCGAGATCTACAACTACGTCGAGCTCCGCGAGGAGCTCGCGGCGGCCGGGGCCACGTTCGCCACCGAGGGCGACACCGAGGCGATCGTCGCCGGCTACCACGTGTGGGGCGAGGACGTCGTCCACCGGCTGCGCGGCATGTTCGCCTTCCTCATCTGGGACACCCAGGAGAAGACGGTGTTCGGCGCCCGGGACCCCTTCGGCATCAAGCCGCTGTTCGTGACCCGCCTCGCCGACGGCGCCGTCGCCTTCTCCTCCGAGAAGAAGGCGCTGCTGGAGCTGCTCGGGGGCAGCGAGGCGTCCGGCGGCGTCGACCCCGCCTCCCTCCAGCACTACCTGACCCTGCAGTACGTCCCCGAGCCCGCGACCCTGCACCGCGGGATCCGGCGGATCGAGAGCGGCACCCGCTTCACCGTCGCCGACGGCGAGCTGACGACGGCGCGCTACTTCCACCCGACCTTCCCGATCCGGCCGGTCGCGAGGGACGAGCAGCAGGCCCTGTACGACCGCATCGCCGACGTCCTCGACGACTCCGTGCGGGTGCACATGCGCGCCGACGTCACGGTGGGGTCGTTCCTCTCCGGGGGCATCGACTCCACCGCCATCGCCGCGCTCGCGAAGCGCTACAACCCCAAGCTGCTCACCTTCACCACCGGGTTCGAGCGGCAGGGGTTCTCCGAGATCGACGTCGCCGCCGAGTCGGCGGCCGCGATCGGCGTCGAGCACATCACCAAGGTGGTCACCCCCGAGGAGTTCGCCGACGCCATCCCGCTGGTGGTCTGGTACCTCGACGACCCGGTCGCCGACCCGGCGCTCGTCCCGCTGTACTTCATCGCCCGCGAGGCGCGGAAGCACGTGAAGGTGGTGCTCTCCGGCGAGGGCGCCGACGAGCTGTTCGGCGGCTACAACATCTACCGCGAGCCACTGTCTCTGGCGGCGTTCGAGAAGCTGCCCCGCGGCATCCTCCGCGCGCTCGGTGCGCTGTCGACCCGCCTGCCCGACGGCATGCGCGGCAAGGACCTGCTGCGCCGTGGGTCGATCCCGCTCGAGGAGCGCTACTACGGCAACGCCCGGCTCTTCCGGGACGACGAGCTGGGCTTCCTGCGCACCCACGACCGGGACCAGTCGCACGTCACCGTGACCCGCGAGCTGTACCAGCGCACCCGCGCGGCCGGCTACGACGACGTCACCGCCATGCAGTACGTCGACCTGTTCACCTGGCTGCGCGGCGACATCCTGGTCAAGGCCGACAAGATGACGATGGCCAACTCGCTGGAGCTGCGCGTCCCGTTCCTCGACCCCGAGGTCTTCAGGGTCGCCAGCACCCTCCCGGTCGACCAGCGGGTGACCAAGGAGACGACGAAGTACGCGCTGCGCCGGGCGCTGGAGCAGATCGTCCCCGCGCACGTGCTGAACCGCCGCAAGCTCGGCTTCCCCGTGCCCACCCGGCACTGGCTGGCCGAGGACCTGCACGACTGGGCGCGCTCGGTGATCGAGGCGAGCCACACCGACGAGTGGCTGGACAAGAAGCAGGTCCTGGCGATGCTGGCCGCGCACCGGGTGAACCAGCGCAACGGCTCGGCCGTCGACCACTCCCGCAAGCTCTGGACGCTGCTGGTCTTCATGATCTGGCACGGCATCTTCGTCGAGGGCCGCATCCGCCCCGAGATCCCGCAGACGGTCTACCCCGTCCGGCTGTGACCGCATGAACCAGTGAGGCCCGGAACCGCATCGGTTCCGGGCCTCACTGGTTCAACGCTGGTGGATCAGCTGAAGCTGTCCCCGCAGGCGCAGGAGCTGCCGGCGTTGGGGTTGTCGATCGTGAAGCCCTGCTTCTCGATCGAGTCGACGAAGTCGATCGTGGCGCCACCGAGGTAGGGGCCGCTCATGCGGTCGACGATGACCTCGACGCCACCGAACTCGTAGGTCTGGTCGCCGTCGAGGTACCGCTCGTCGAAGAACAGCTGGTACCGCAGGCCCGAGCACCCACCGGGCTGGACGGCGATGCGCAGACGCAGGTCGTCGCGGCCCTCCTGGTCCAGCAGTGCCTTGACCTTGGCGGCCGCCGGGTCGCTGAGCAGCACGCCCGTGGATCCGGCCGCACCACCGTCGAGGGTCGTGGTGTCCTGCACCGTCATATCCGTGTCCTCCTCCATCCGAGGTGTCCGCTGCGCACCATCTGCGGCGGACCAACGCCGCCGTGGCGGAGCTTCTTCCACTGTACGGCGCTCGCCGACGTTTCCCGAGCCGTCGCAGGGGTCCACGTAGACTCCTGACCCGTGAAGCTCCGCCTGCCCGGCCGCCGCACCGCCGCCGAGACGACCGCCACCGCCACCTCGGCCGACTCGAGCGAGCACACCGCGCACCTGGTGAAGGCCGCGGGCAAGGGCCGCCCCACCCCGCGCCGCAGCGAGGCGCAGGGCCGCCGTCCCGGCCCGCCGCCGCCTCCGCCGACCACGCGCAAGGAGGCCTACCGCCGGATGCGCGAGCAGCAGGCCGCCAAGCGCGCGGACGTCCGCCAGGCCGCCGCCCGCGGTGACGACGCCTACCTGCCCGCCCGCGACCGCGGCCCGGTCCGCAAGCTGGTGCGCGACCTCGTCGACTCCCGGCGCAACGTCGGCAGCTGGTTCCTCGCCATCGCCGGCGTCGCCCTGATCGGCACCTTCGTGCCCAGCGCCGCGGTGCGCGGCTACGCCAGCTTCCTGCTGTTCGGCTTCTTCCTGCTGCTGATCGTCGACTCGGTCGTGCTGAACCGGAAGATCAAGCGCGCGCTGGCCGAGCGCTTCCCGGCGGGGACCAAGACCCGCGGCGCCTCCTGGTACGGCATCAGCCGCGCGACGATGATCCGCCGCTGGCGGTTCCCCAAGCCCGAGGTCCCGCTCGGCGCCGACGTCTGACCGCCGGGCTCCGTGCACGTCCGGCTGCTGGGCACCGGCGCGGCCGACGGCTGGCCGAACCCCTGGTGCTCCTGCGCCTCGTGCGCGGACGCCCGCTCGCGCGGTGAGTCCCGTCGGCAGACCTCGGTCCTCGTGGACGGCGGTGTGCTGCTCGACCTCTCCCCCGCGCTACCGCCCGACGGCGTCTCGCTGGCCGGCGTGCACACCGTCCTGGTGACCCACGCGCACCCCGACCACTGCGCGCCCTTCGCCCTGCTGTGGCGGCACTGGGCGCTTCCCGACGAGCCGCTCGCCGTCGTCGGCCCCCCGGAGGTCCTCGAGACCTGCCGCCCGTGGCTCGCGCCGGACGCGCCGGTGGAGCTGGTCGAGGTCGCCCCCGGCGCGACGCTGCGCCGCCGCGGGTACGCCGTCCGCGTGCTGCCGGCCGACCACGAGGTGCCGACGGTGCTCTACGACGTCACCGCACCGGACGGCGGGCGGCTGCTCTACGCCACCGACACCGGCCCCCTGCCCGACGCCGCCGTCACCGACCTCACCGACGCCGCGTTCGACGTCGTCCTGCTCGAGCAGACCTTCGGCGACCGGCTCGACCACGGCACCCGGCACCTGGACCTCGCCTCGTTCCCGGCGCAGCTGGACCGGCTGCGCGCCGTCGGGGCGGTCACCGCGGGCACCGACGTCGTCGCCGTCCACCTGGGGCACCACAACCCGCCCGCCCCGGAGCTGGCCGCCCGGCTGGCCCGGCACGGAGCCCGCCTGCTGCCCGACGGCGCGGAACTGCGGGCGGAGGCCTACCGTCGGCGATCATGGAATTCCGACGCCTCGGCCGCTCCGGCCTGACCATCTCCGAGATCGCCTACGGCAACTGGCTCACCCACGGCAGCCAGGTCGAGGAGGACGCCGCGCACGCCTGCGTGCAGGCCGCCCTCGAGGAAGGCATCACGACCTTCGACACCGCGGACGTCTACGCCGGCACCAAGGCCGAGTCCGTGCTCGGCCGGGCGCTGTCCGGTCAGCGCCGCGAGGGCCTGGAGATCTTCACCAAGGTCTACTGGCCGACCGGTCCCGGGCAGAACGACCGCGGGCTGTCCCGCAAGCACATCATGGAGAGCTGCACCGCCTCGCTGCGGCGGCTGCAGACCGACTACGTCGACCTGTACCAGGCGCACCGCTACGACTCCTCGGTCCCGCTCGAGGAGACGATGACCGCCTTCGCCGACCTGGTGCGGCAGGGCAAGGTCCTCTACATCGGCGTCTCCGAGTGGAACGCCGATGAGATCGCCGCGGGCGCCGAGCTCGCCCGGGAGCTGGGCATCCAGCTGATCTCCAACCAGCCGCAGTACTCGATGCTGTGGCGGGTCATCGAGGACGAGGTCGTGCCGACGTCGGAGAAGCACGGCCTCTCCCAGATCGTCTGGTCGCCGCTGGCCCAGGGCATCCTCACCGGCAAGTACCTGCCCGGTCAGCAGCCGCCGCCGGACTCCCGGGGCGGCCACGCGGAGGCCGGCGGGTCGATGCGGCGCTTCCTCCGCAACGAGGAGCTGCTCACCCGCGTGCAGGACCTCGTGCCGATCGCGGCCGACCTCGGCCTGTCGATGGCCCAGCTGGCCGTGGCCTGGGTGCTGCAGAACCCCAACGTGGCCGCGGCGATCATCGGCGCGAGCCGCCCGGAGCAGGTGCGGGACAACGTCAAGGCCGCCGGCGTGACGCTGGACGCCGACGTCCTGGCCCGCATCGACGCCGCGCTCGGCGACGTCGTCGAGCGCGACCCGGGCAAGGTCTCGCGCGGCTGACGCCTCGCACGCGGACGGGCCTGGCGGCCTACGGGGCCGCCAGGCCCATCGGGCCGTAGACCTTCCGGTCGTCCTCGAAGAGGGTCACCGTGGCCACCCCCCGGTCGAGGAGGTCCCGCCAGGTCTCGCCCAGCCAGGACTCGGCGTCGCCCTGGTTCTCGGAAGCGGGGACCTCCACGCCGAGGGACGACGGGTCGACGGTCGCCCCCGAGGGGTCCTCCAGGCGCCAGTGCCAGCTCATCCCCGCAGGCTAGTGCGCCGACGCGGGAACGTGATCTTCCCCCGGGTTACCGGGGTCGCCGCCCGGGCATGGCAGTCCACCGACTGCACCCGAGCGGAGGACCCATGACCGCAGCTCCCCCACCGGCCGATCCGGCCACGGCCTCGACCGGTCAGCTGATCAGCCAGCTCACCGAGCAGGTGAGCCGGCTCGTCCGCGACGAGGCCCGGCTGGCGCAGGCCGAGGTCACCCAGAAGGCCAAGCGGCTCGGCGTCGGCGCCGGGCTGTTCGGCGGGGCGGGGCTGTTCGCCGTCCTGGGCCTGGCGGTGCTCGTGGCCACCGCCGTCCTGGCGCTGGACCTGGTGCTCCCGGCCTGGCTGGCCGCGCTCGTCGTCGCCGTCGTGCTGCTCGCCGTCGCCGGCGTGCTCGCGCTGATCGGCAAGAAGGACGTCGAGAAGGCCGGCCCGCCGGTGCCGACGCAGGCCATCGCCGGCGTCCAGGCCGACATCGCCGCGGTCAAGCAGGGGCTGTCGCGGTGAGCTCGCCGAACGGGACCGGCGACGTCGCCGCGCTGCGGGCCGAGATCGACGCGACCCGAGCGGAGCTGGGCCGCACGGTCGACGCGCTCAGCAACCGGCTGGACGTCCCGGCACGCGCCCGCGAGCGGGCCGCCCGCACCAGGGACACTGCCGTCGAGACCTACCGGGAGAGCCCGCCGGCCGTCATCGGCGCCGGCGTCGCCCTGGTCGGGCTCGTGGTCGGACTGATCGTCCTGCGCCGCCGGCGCAGCGGAGCGAGGAGGAAGCGTTGAGCAAGGGAGCGAAGCTCGCCTACCGGCCCATCGGCCTGATCGGCGGCATCCTGGCCGGAACCCTGAGCGGGATCGTCTTCAAGCAGCTGTGGAAGGCGATCGCGAACGAGGACGACGCCCCCAGCGCGCTGCAGAGCGAGTACCCGATGAAGGAGGTCGTGATCGCCGCGGCCATCCAGGGCGCGATCTTCGCCGCGACGAAGGCCGCCATCGACCGCGCCGGCGCCCAGGGCTTCACGAAGCTGACCGGCAGCTGGCCCGGCGACTGAGGGGCGGCAGATGACCGGCACAGGGGCGCGCGAGAGCTCCGTCGACCGGATCCGTCAGCGGGTCGAGGAGAAGGCCGCCCGCCGGGCCGCGGCGGCGAAGGCGGCGGCGGCGGCGCCGCCAGCGGATGAGCCGGACCGGCTGCCCCCCGACACGCCGGCGCCGGACCGCATGCCCGGAATCGACGCGGCGTCGCCGACCGGGATCCCGCTGCGCGGGTGGAAGCAGATCGTCAAGCGCGCCTGGGCGGAGAACAATGCCGACAACATGCCGATCATCGCCGGTGGCGTGGCGTTCTTCGGATTCCTGGCGATCTTCCCGGCGCTCATCGCGCTGATCTCCATCTACGGGCTGGTCGCCTCCCCCGAGCAGGCCGCGGAACAGGTGGAGGAGCTCACCGCGGGGCTGCCGACCGAGGCGCAGAGCCTGATCAGCGACCAGGTGACGGCGGTGACGGAGAACGCCGGCGGAGCGCTCACGCTCAGCCTGATCATCTCCATCGTCGCCGCGCTCTGGAGCGCCTCGGGCGGGGTGAACAACCTGGTCAAGGCGGTCAACATCGCCTACGACGAGGTGGAGACCCGCAACTTCGTGAAGCTGCGGGCGCTGTCGGTCGCGCTCACCCTCGGCGCCGTCGTCTTCGTCGTCCTCACCATCGGCCTGGTCGCCGTCGTGCCGATCGTGCTCGACGCGCTCCCCCTCGGCGGGCTGGGCACCGTCCTCGCCGAGGTCGCCCGCTGGGTGGGGCTGCTCGCCGTCGTCGCGGGCTCGCTCGCCATCCTCTACCGGGTCGCACCGGACCGGGACGCGCCGCGCTTCCGCTGGGTGAGCCTCGGCTCGATCGTGGTCACCGTCGTCTGGGCGCTGGTGAGCCTCGGGTTCACCCTGTACGTGAACAACTTCGGGTCCTACGACAAGACCTACGGCGCGATCGCCGGCGTCATCGTCCTGATGCTGTGGCTGTACCTGACCTGCTACCTGGTCCTGCTCGGCGCGGAGATCAACGCCGAGACCGAGCACCAGACCGCCGTCGACACCACCGGCGGCGACCCGGAACCCATGGGTGTCCGGGGCGCCGTCGTCGCCGACACGCTGCCCGACAAGCCGGAGCCGGAGAAGGGCGACAGCGACCCGACCCGCAAGAACGCCGCCCCCTGATCGGCGGCGCCCGTGCTCAGCGCACGTGCGAGGGCACGAACGGCGGCTTGACGACCTGCACCGGCTGCGGCCGGCCGCGGACGTCGACGGCGAGCTCGGCGCCCTCGGCGATCCCGGCCGCGGTGTCGAGGAGCGCCAGGGCGATGCCGGTCTTCAGCGTCGGCGAGAAGGTGCCGCTGGTGGTCTCGCCGACCCGCGCGCCGGCGGTGTCGAGCACCGCCATCCCGGCCCGCGGGATGCCGCGACCGGTGGCCCGCAGCCCCCACAGCTGCCGGGCGGGCCCGGCCTCCCGCTCGGCGAGCAGCGCCTCCCGGCCCCAGAACGCGGGCTTCTTCCAGCCCACGGCCCAGCCGGCCCGCGCCTGCACCGGGGTGATGTCGGGCGAGAGCTCGTGCCCGTGCAGGGGGTAGCCCATCTCTGTGCGCAGCGTGTCGCGGGCGCCGAGGCCGCAGGGCCGGATGCCGAGGTCCTGGCCGGCCTCCAGCAGCGCGTCCCACAGCTCACCGGCCCGGTCCGCCTCGACCAGCACCTCGTAGCCGTGCTCGCCGGTGTACCCGGTGCGGCAGACGGTCACCTCGGCCCCGCCGGCGCCGGTCCCGGTCACGAACGACATGTAGGAGAGCTCGCCCGGGAGACCGAGCAGCTCGAGCACCTGCAGCGAGCGCGGGCCCTGGACGGCGAGGACGGCGACCTGCTCGTGCCGGTTCTCGACCACCACGCCGGCGGGGGCCTCCGCGGCCAGCCGGGCCAGGACGTCGGCGGCGTTCGCGGCGTTGGGCACCAGCAGCACGTCGTCGGGGCCGTGCAGGTAGACGATCAGGTCGTCGACGACGCCGCCGGCGCGCGGATCGCCGTCGGGCAGGCAGCACAGCGTGTACTGCGCCTGCCCCGGCCCGATGCGGCCCAGGTCGTTGGTCAGGCAGGAGTCGACGAACGCCGCCGCGCCCGGGCCGCGCACCGTCCCGGTGCCCAGGTGGGAGACGTCGAAGAGCCCGACGCCCTCCCGCACCGCGGCGTGCTCGGCGAGGACTCCCCCGCCGGCGTACTCGATCGGCATCGACCAGCCGCCGAAGTCGGCGAGCTTGGCGCCGGCGGCGACGTGGCGGTCGTGCAGGGGCGAGGTCAGCGGGCTCACGCGGCCCAACGTAGTGCGCGCTCCTAGGATGCGGACGTGCCGCCGACGATCTCCGCCACCGACCAGCCCCTCGAGAAGCTCTCCGCCGACGCGGTCGTCGTCGCGGTCGGCAAGGGCCCCGACGGGCCGCTGCCCACGCCCGGCGCGGAGGCGGTGGACCGGCTGCTCGGCGGCCGGCTGTTCGCCGCGCTGGCCGACCTCGGCGCCCGCGGTGGCGAGGACGAGGTCACCCGCCTGCCCTCGTTCGGCCAGGGCCCCTTCCCCGTGGTCGCCGTCACCGGCCTCGGCGCGCCCGACGCGTCCGGCAGCTACTCCGCCGAGTCGGTGCGCCGCGCCGCGGGTGCGGCCAGCCGAGCGCTCGCCGGGCGCCGGTCGGTCGTCAGCCTGCTGGCCGCCGTGGGCGGTGCACCCGACGCCGAGCGGCTGCACGCCGTCGGCGAGGGGTCGCTGCTGGGTGCCTACGAGTTCACCGCCTACAAGTCCGACCTGCCCGCGAACCGGCCGCTGCCGCCGCAGGAGATCACCGTCGTCGTCCCGGGCGCCTCCGACGCCGAGAAGGCGCTGCGCCGGTCCCGCGCCGTCGCCGACGCCGTCGCGCTCGTCCGCGACCTGGTGAACACCCCGCCCAACGACCTCTACCCCGCCGAGCTGGCCGCCCGCGGCGCCGCCGCCGGGAAGAAGCACGGGCTGAGCTCGGAGATCCTGGACGAGGACGAGCTGGCCGCGGGCGGCTACGGCGGCATCCTCGCCGTCGGCTCGGGCTCCACCCGCAAGCCGCGGCTGCTCCGGCTGACCTACCGGGGCAAGGGCGCGCGCACGAAGATCGCGCTGGTCGGCAAGGGCATCACCTTCGACAGCGGCGGCATCTCGATCAAGCCCGCCGCCAAGATGGAGGACATGAAGAGCGACATGGCCGGCGCCGCGGCCGTGATCGCCACCGTCTGCCTGGTCGCCGAGCTCGGGCTGCCCGTCGAGGTCACCGCGACCGTGCCGATGGCCGAGAACCTGCCCAGCGGCACCGCCTACCGCCCGGCCGACGTCGTGACCTTCCGCAACGGCAAGAAGGCGGAGATCACCAACACCGACGCCGAGGGCCGCGTGGTCCTCGCCGACGCGATCGCCCGCGCGGCCGAGGACCGGCCCGACGCACTGCTGGAGACCTCCACGCTCACCGGCGCCCAGATGGTCGCGCTCGGCTCGCGGACCTCCGGCGTCATGGGCAGCGACGACCTGCGCGACACCGTCGTCGAGGCCTCGCGCCGCGCCGGCGAGTCGATGTGGCCGATGCCGCTGCCGGCCGAGCTGCGCCGCGGGCTGGACTCCCCGGTGGCCGACTTCACCAACGCCAACACCGACCGCCTCGGCGGGATGCTGGTGGGCGGCCACTTCCTCAAGGAGTTCGTGCCCGCCGACCTGCCCTGGGCGCACATCGACATCGCCGGCCCCAGCTACAACACCGGCGGCCCGTGGGGCTACACGCCCAAGGGCGGCACCGGCGTCCCGGTCCGCACCCTGCTGGCGACGATCGAGGCCCTCATCGCCGACTGATCCCCGCGCTGGGATCAGGTGACCTGATCGTCGAGCGTCCTCCCTCACCGTGCACCACGAGGGAGGACGCTCCACGGTGAGGGAGGACGGCGGTCACAGCCCCTTCTGGCGGGCGCTCCAGTCGCGCATGCGCTGGGGGTACCCGGTGACCTGGGCGTCGTAGACCGGGATCGCGAGGTCGCGGGAGAGCTTGCGGGCGACGTCGGGGCCGTCGATGCGCCGGCGCGTCCACTCGCCGTCGGCCGCCACCAGCACGATCGTCGTCTCGGTGACCGCCGTCCGCGGCTCGACGTAGCCCTCGACGCCGCGACGCGAGGCGACGAACTGCTCCAGGTGGGCCAGGTCGGTGCGGTGCGAGCCGCGGTCGAGGGTGCTCCGCCGCCCGTCGCCGCCGGGCCGGGAGGGGCCGCGACGCCCCCGGCCGCGCAGCCGGTCGAACAGCCCCATGGCACTTCTCCCGTCGTCGGAGGCGCGCTCGTCGACCCCGGTGATCACCGGCACGCTCGGCAGGGCAACGGCGCTCCCGGCCGGGTCGTTCCCGGAGTGGCAGGATGGGCACGAGGCCCCGCCCGCTCGAGCGGGACCAGACACCGCACTTGAGGAGCAGAACACGTGAGCGCACCGACGTCCCCCGCCGACCTGGTCATCCTCGGCGGTGGCTCGGGTGGTTACGCCGCGGCGTTCCGGGCCTCCGAGCTCGGCCTGAACGTCGTCCTCATCGAGAAGGACAAGGTCGGCGGCACCTGCCTGCACCGCGGCTGCATCCCGACCAAGGCCCTGCTGCACGCCGGCGAGGTCGCCGACCTGGCCCGCGAGGGCGAGCAGTTCGGCGTCAAGACGTCGCTGGCCGGCATCGACATGGACGGCGTCAACAGCTACAAGGACGGCGTCATCGCCAAGCTCTACAAGGGGCTGCAGGGCCTGGTGAAGGCCCGCAAGATCACCTACGTCGAGGGCGAGGGGCGGCTCACCTCCCCGACCACCGTCGAGGTGAACGGCCAGAGCTACGAGGGCAAGCACATCCTGCTGGCCACCGGCTCCTACGCCCGCAGCCTGCCCGGCCTGGAGATCGACGGCACCAAGGTCATCACCAGCGACCACGCCCTCAACCTGGACCGGGTCCCGGCCTCGGCGATCATCCTCGGCGGCGGCGTCATCGGCTGCGAGTTCGCCAGCGCCTGGAAGTCCTTCGGCGTCGACGTCACCATCGTCGAGGCGCTCCCCCACCTGGTCCCGCTCGAGGACGAGTCCTCCTCGAAGCTGCTCGAGCGCGCGTTCCGCCGTCGCAAGATCGGCTACGAGCTCGGCAGCCGCTTCTCCGGCGTCCAGCACACCGAGAACGGCGTCAAGGTCTCCCTGGAGAACGGCAAGGAGATCGAGGCCGAGCTGCTGCTCGTCGCCGTCGGTCGCGGGCCGGTCAGCCAGGGCCTCGGCTACGAGGAGGCCGGCGTCCAGATGGACCGCGGCTACGTCCTCGTCGACGAGTACTGCTCGACCAACGTGCCGACCGTCTCCGCCGTCGGCGACCTCATCCCGACGCTGCAGCTGGCCCACGTCGGCTTCGGCGAGGGCATCCTCGTCGCCGAGAAGGTCGCCGGGCTGAACCCCGCCCCCATCGACTACGCCGGCGTCCCGCGGATCACCTACTCCGACCCCGAGGTCGCCTCCGTCGGGCTCACCGAGGCGCAGGCCAAGGAGCGCTACGGCGAGGTGAAGACCCTCACCTACGACCTCGCCGGCAACGGCCGCAGCCAGATCCTCAAGACCACCGGGGCCGTGAAGCTCATCCAGGCGCCGGACGGCCCCGTCGTCGGCATCCACATGGTCGGCAGCCGGGTCGGCGAGCTCATCGCCGAGGCCCAGCTCATCTACAACTGGGAGGCCGAGGCCGACGACGTCGCCAGCCTCATCCACCCGCACCCGACCCAGAGCGAGGCGCTGGGCGAGGCCCACCTGGCCCTCGCCGGCAAGCCGCTGCACGTCCACGGCTGACCCGCACACCCCACCTGCCCCGCGCCACGAAGGAGTCCTGCCCCGATGCCGACGTCCGTCACCATGCCCGCCCTGGGCGAGAGCGTCACCGAGGGCACGGTCACCCGATGGCTCAAGCAGGAGGGTGACCAGGTCGAGGTCGACGAGCCCCTCCTCGAGGTGTCGACCGACAAGGTCGACACCGAGATCCCCTCGCCCGCAGCGGGCATCCTGACCAAGATCCTCGTCGCCGAGGACGAGACCGTCGACGTCGGCGCGGAGCTCGCCGTCATCGGTGGGGACGGCGACGGCGGCGGGCAGGCCGGGGGTGGCGACGCCGCCTCCGCGTCGGCCGAGGACGCCGAGACGCCGCAGACCCCCGACCAGCAGGTCGAGGACGCCGCTCCCGAGCCGGCCGCCGAGCAGCCCGCCCCGCAGCAGCAGCAGGAGGAGCCCCCGGCATCCCCGGCCGGCGGTGGCGGTGGCGGCGAGGGCACCCCGGTGACCATGCCGGCGCTCGGCGAGAGCGTCACCGAGGGCACCGTCACCCGCTGGCTCAAGGCCGTGGGCGACGAGATCACCGCCGACGAGCCGCTGCTCGAGGTGTCCACCGACAAGGTCGACACCGAGATCCCGGCGCCGGTCAGCGGCACGCTGCTCGAGATCACGGTGAACGAGGACGAGACCGTCGACGTCGGCGCGCAGCTGGCCGTCATCGGCACCGGCTCGGCCGGCGGGTCCGCGCCGGCCCCGGCCGCGCCCGCGCAGGAAGCCCCCCAGCAGCAGGAGGCCCCCCAGCAGGAAGCGCCGGCCCAGGAGGCGCCGCAGCAGGCGCCCGCCGAGGAGAAGCCGCAGGCCGCCCCCGAGGCCAAGCCCGCGGCGACCACAACCACCCAGCCCGGTGGCGACTACGGCGCCAGCGGCGCCCAGCCGGCCGCCTCCCCCACCTCGCAGCCCGCCCCGCAGGTCGCGCCGCAGGCGCCGGCCGGGCAGTCCGCGGGCGGGGACGGCGGCAGCTACGTGACCCCGCTGGTGCGCCGGCTCGCCGCCGAGCGCGGCGTCGACCTCGGCTCGGTCACCGGCAGCGGTGTCGGCGGGCGGGTCCGCAAGCAGGACGTCCTCGCCGCGGCGGAGAAGGCGTCCGCGCCGGCTCCCGCCGCTCCGGCCGCCGGTGGCACGCGGACCCCGTCGCCGGCCGCCACGCCCGACACCTCGCTGCGCGGACGCACGGAGAAGATGTCCCGCCTGCGCACGGTCATCGCCAAGCGGATGGTCGAGTCGCTGCAAGTCAGCGCCCAGCTGACGACGGTCCTCGAGGCCGACGTCACCCGGATCGCCCACCTGCGCCAGCAGGCCAAGGCCGACTTCGAGGCCCGCGAGGGGGTCAAGCTGTCGTTCCTGCCGTTCTTCGCCAAGGCCGCCGTCGAGGCGCTCAAGGCGCACCCGTCGGTGAACTCCTCGATCGACCAGGAGGCCGGCACGGTCACCTACCACGACGCCGAGAACCTCGGCATCGCGGTGGACACCGAGCGCGGGCTGCTGGTGCCGGTCATCCACGACGCCGGCGACCTGAGCCTGGGCGGGATCGCGCGCAAGATCGCCGACCTGGCCGAGCGCACCCGGTCGAACAAGGTCACCCCCGACGAGCTGGGCGGCGGCACCTTCACGCTGACCAACACCGGCAGCCGCGGGGCCCTGTTCGACACCCCGATCATCAACCAGCCCCAGGTCGCCATCCTCGGCGTCGGCTCGGTGGTCAAGCGGCCGGTCGTCCTGGAGGACCCGGAGCTCGGGGAGGTCATCGCCGTCCGGTCGATGGTCTACCTGGCCCTGACCTACGACCACCGCATCGTCGACGGCGCCGACGCCGCCCGCTTCCTCACCACGGTGAAGGAACGGCTGGAATCCGGGCAGTTCCAGGGCGAGCTCGGTCTCGCCTGACAGCACCTCGATCAGGGTCCCGGCAGCAGCCGGGGCCCTGATCGCGTCCGGGGGGACCGAAGGAGGTAGCTCGTGAAGATCGCCGTGGCCGGGGCCTCCGGCCTGATCGGTGGCGCCCTGGTGCCCGCCCTGCGCGCCGACGGTCACGAGGTGGTGCAGCTGGTCCGCCGCACCCCGCGCACGGCCGAGGAGCACCGCTGGGACCCCCAGCACCGGCGCATCGACCCCGCGTTGCTGCGCGACGTGAACGCGGTGATCAACCTCGCCGGGGCCCCGATCCGGCCGCGTCCCTGGACCCGTGGCTACCGGCACGAGCTGGTGAACAGCCGGCTGGACGCCACGGCCACCATCAGCCAGGCGCTGGCCGACGCCGTGGCCGAGGACCCCTCCCGCCCGCGGGTGCTGCTCAACGCCTCGGGCATCGGCTACTACGGCGACACCGGGCCGGCGGAGATCCGCGAGGACGCGCCGCCCGGGTCGGACTTCCTCGCCCAGCTGTGCGTCCGGTGGGAGGCCGCCACCGCCGCGGCCGCCGACGCCGGCGTGCGGGTCGTGCTGCTGCGGACCGGTCTGGTGCTCGGTCCCGACGCCATGCTCATCAAGGTCCTCGGGCTGGTGTTCCGGCTCGGGCTGGGCGGCCGGATGGGCTCCGGGAAGCAGTACTGGCCGTGGATCAGCCTGGACGACGAGATCGGCGCGATCCGGCACCCTGCTCACCGCCGACGTCTCCGGGCCGGTCAACCTCGCCGCGCCCGCGCCGGTGACCAACGCCGAGTTCACCGAGGTGATGGGCCGGGTGCTCTCCCGGCCCACCCCGCTGCCGGTGCCCGCCTTCGCCGTGTCCACGGGGCTCGGGGAATTCGGCCGCGCCAGCGTCATCGGCGGGCAGCGGGCGGTGCCCGCGAGGCTGCTCGAGTCCGGCTACGTGTTCGCCGACACCGACCTGGACAAGACCCTCCGCACGGCGCTCGGGAAGGGCTGAGCCGCATCGCTCAGCCCAGCCGCTCGGCGCGCTCGATCCGCCAGCCGTCAGCGGTCCGGACCAGCACGACGCGTGCCGGTGCCGGCGGCCGCGCCGGTGCGGTGCGCAACGCCGGCCCGTCGGGGCGCTCCGCCGCGACCACCTCGTAGCCGGGCCAGCCGTCGGTGAGCCGCAGCTCCGCCCGGTCGGGCGTCAGCGTCCCGACCACGACGTCGGCGACCGTCGGCGCGAAGCCGCGCAGCCGCTCCCCCGCCGCGTCCAGCGCCCGGGCGTGCTCGGCGTCGGCGGCGGCCTGCGGGCTGCCGTCGACCCAGACGCCGGCCAGCGGCTCCACCTCGGCCGAGGTGAACGCCTCCGCCCGCACCGCGTACAGGCGCTCGACCAGCGCCGCCCAGTCCGCGGCGGTGACCGGGTCGGCGGGAAGCGGCTCGGCGGGCGCGGGCTCGGGCGCGGGCTCGGGCTCGGCCGGCGGCGACTGGGCAGGGACCGACGCCTCAGGTGCCGGCCCGGCCGGTGCGGTGGCGGCCGCCACCGCCGTCCCCGGCCCGGCTTCCCCGCTCCCCCAGCGGACGACCAGCCAGCCGGTGAGCGCGACGGCGAGGACGAGCACCGCGGCACCGGCAGCAGCCCGCCGCGGCCGGGCCGGCCAGAGGTCACCGAGCAGTGCGCGCCACCGCGCGAACCGGCCGGCCGGCGGGACGACGACCGGCGCCGGGCGGGGCGTCCGGCCCGGCACGACGTGCGTGAGCTCGGCCTGCGGCGCCGCATCGCGCCGCGCCGCAGCGGCCGCCGTGAGCGCCACCGGTTGCGGCCGGCAGGCGTGCCGGAGGTCGAGGGCGAACGCGGCGGCCGAGCCCCGCTCGTGGGGATCGGCCGCCAGCCCCCGGCGGACCACCTCCAGGAGCGCGGGCGGGGCCTCGGGTGCCAGCTCGGCGAGGTCGGGCAGCTGCCCGTGCGCGGCGACGGCCAGCGTGTCGCCGGGGGTGGCCGCGTTCCACGGCGCGATGCCGGTGAGGGCGTGGAACGCGGCGGCCGCCACGCCGAACACGTCCGACGCCGGGCCGGGTGCCGCGCCGCGGGCCACCGCCGGGTCGACGTAGGCGGGGGTGACCGCCGCGGCCGCCGTCTCGCCGAGGATGCGCGCGACACCCAGGTCGGTGAGGACCGGCCGGCCCTCCGCGGTGAAGACGACGTTGCCCGGCGACAGGTCGCCGTGGACGACGCCGTGGGAGTGCACGTGCGCCAGCGCGGCGGCGACCGGCGCGCACACCGTCACCACCTCCCCCGCGTCGAGCCGGCCGCGCGCGGCCAGCAGGTCGGCGAGGCTGCCCCCCTCGAGCAGGTCGAGGACCAGGGCGACCCGGGGCGCGCCCCCTCGCCGCGGCTGGTGCACCACCTCGACCAGCCGCACCAGGTGCGGGTGGTCCAGCTCGCCCAGCAGCGCGGCCTCGCGCGCCTGCCGCTGCGGATCGCCCTCGACCAGCACCTTGACCGCCACCGACGGTCCGCCGCGGCGGGGCGCGGCGCGCCACACCTCGCCGGTGCTGCCGCGGCCCAGCAGCTCCTCGCAGGTGTAGCCGGGGACCACGGGTGGCGCGGGGACGGGTGCGGGCATGCCCAGGGACCGTAGGCGTTCCGGCGCCCTCGCCGTTCCCGTCGTCCACAGGTGGACGGGCGCTCCGCTGGCTAGGTTGGGGCGGTGACGGTGCCGGCGCGTGCGGAGGTCGTGGTCGTCGGTGCCGGGTTGGCCGGGCTCGCCGCGGCCACCCGGCTGGCCGCGGCCGGGTGCGACGTGCACGTCGTCGAGGCCGCGGAGCACGCCGGCGGCCGGCTGACGACCGAGCGGATCGACGGGTTCGTCGTCGACCGCGGCTTCCAGGTGCTCAACACCGGCTACCCGCGGGTGGCCGACCTCGACCTGCCGTCGCTGGACCTCGGCTGGTTCCTCACCGGCGCGCGGGTGTGGGTCGACGGCCGGGCGCACGCCGTCGTCGACCCGCGTAGCCGGCCCGCGGCCCTGCCGGCGACGGCGACCGCCCCGATCGGCTCGCTGCGGGAGAAGGCGGCGCTGGCCGCGTTCTCGCTGCGCGCGGGCTACCTCCCCGTGCCGCGGCTGCTCGCCGCGCCGGAACGCACCGCCGCCGAGGCGCTGCAGCGGGCCGGCCTGGGCTGTGCGGTGCTCGAGCGCTTCCTCCGCCCCTTCCTCGCCGGCGTCCTGCTCGAGGACCGGCTGGACACCTCGAGCCGCTACCTGGACCTGCTGTGGCGCAGCTTCGTGCGCGGCCGCATCGGGCTGCCCGCCCGCGGGATGCAGTCGGTGGGCGAGCAGCTGGCCGGACGGCTGCCGGCGGGGGCGCTGCACCTGGGCTGCCCGGTCACCGCCGTCCGGAGCGGGGCCGTCGACACCGCGGCCGGGCCGATCGCCGCGGACGCCGTCGTCGTCGCCACCGACCCGACGGCGGCCGCGGGCCTGCTGCCGGGCGTGACCGCCTCGGCTCCACGCCAGGTCACCACGCACCTGCACGTGCTGCCCGCCTCGCCGTGGGACGAGCCGCTGCTGGTCCTCGGCCGGCCCGGCGGGCAGCTGGTGAACAGCGTCGTCCTCACCGACGCCCAGCCGCGGTACGCCCCGGACGGCCGCGCCCTGGTGGCCAGCTCCACGCTCGCCCCCACCCGGGAGGCCGACGTCCGCGGGGAGGTCGCGCAGGCGCACGGGGTCGCCGCCGCCGACCTGGACCACCTGACCAGCGTGACCGTGCCGCACGCGCAGCCGGCCGCCGTGCCGCCGCTGGACCTGCGGCGCGCGGTCGACCTGGGCGACGGCGTGTTCGTCTGCGGTGACCACCGGGACACCCCCTCCATCCAGGGCGCCCTGGCGAGCGGCGCCCGTGCCGCGCGGGCGGTGCTGCGCCGGCTGCGGGCCTAGGCTGGGCCCGTGACCGAGCTCCAGGTGATCCGGGCGGGCGTCGTCCCGTACGAGCAGGCGTGGGAGATGCAGCGCGAGGTGCACGCGCGGCGGGTGGCCGGCGAGGGCCCGGACACGCTGCTGCTGCTGGAGCACCCGTCGGTCTACACCGCCGGCAAGCGCACCGAGGCCCACGAGCGCCCGGCCGACGGCACTCCCGTGGTCGACGTCGACCGGGGCGGCAAGATCACCTGGCACGGCCCCGGGCAGCTGGTCGGCTACCCGATCGTGGCGCTGCCCGACCCGGTGGACGTGGTCGCCTACGTCCGCCGGCTGGAGGGCGCGCTCATCGACGTCTGCGCCGGGTTCGGCGTGACCGCCGGCCGCGTGGAGGGCCGCAGCGGCGTCTGGCTACCCGCCGACGAGCCCGGCCAGGGCTACCGGCCGGAGCGCAAGGTGGCGGCCATCGGCATCCGGGTCGCGCGCGGGGTCACCATGCACGGCTTCGCACTCAACTGCGATCCCGACCTGGGTGCGTTCGGGGCGATCGTGCCGTGCGGCATCCCCGACGCCGGTGTCACCTCGCTGTCGGCCGAGCTGGGCCGCGACGTGACGGTGGCCGCGGCGCTCGACCCGGTCGAGGCAGCGATGCGGGCCGTGCTGGCCGGCGTGCCCGCGTCCGCCGCCTGACCTCCCCGGTCACGGCGCGCCCAGCACGTCACGGCGCAGCGACCACATCGAGAGCTGCCCGGCGGGGACGAAGCCGAGCGACTCGTTGACCGCGACCATCGGCGCGTTGCCCTCGAGGTTGTAGGTGCTGATCCGCCGCGTGCCCGGGAACGCCGTCGCGTGGTCGCGGAGCACTGCCGCCTTGACCAGCGCGCCGAGCCGGTGGCCGCGGTGCTCGCGTAGCACCAGCGTGGCCCCCTGCCGGGCGTGCTCGACCCGGCCGAGCGAGACGTGCAGGTCGGTGAAGGCGACCAGCCGGCCGTCGCGCACCGCCCCGGCGGAGAGCACCGCGCGGCCGCGGGCCACGTTGAGCTCCTCGGTCTCCCGGATCCGCGCGGCGTCCCAGCGCTCCTCCTCCACGGGCAGTTCGCCGTGCGGGGCGTCGGTGCTCATCCGCTCCTCGAGCAGCGCCCGGTCGGCCAGCAGCGCGTCGGGGACGTGGTCCCGCCAGGTGACCACCTCGTAGCCGCGCGAAGCCTGCCACGCCTCCGCCTCCACCGCGGCCAGCCGGCCCTCGTCGGCCGGGAGGACCAGGTCACGGCGGGTCTCCAGCAGGGCGCAGGTCCAGCCGGCCCGCTGCGCGAACAGCCGGCCGGGTGCGTCCGGACCGGGCTCGTCCACCTCGGTGATCAGCTCGGTGCGGCCCGCGTCGGCGGCCAGCGCGAGCGCCTCGGCGAGCAGCGCCCGGCCCACGCCGCGGCGGCGGTGGTCCGGGTGCACGGCCAGGTCGACGAAGGTCACCGTGGTGTTGTCCCGCACCGGGTGGATGAGCCGCAGCGCGCCGACGACGTCGTCCCCCAGGACGGCGGCGCGGTGCGTGCCGTCCTTCGACGTCCCGGGCTCGGCCAGCTGCCGGCCCAGGACCACGTGCTCGCTGACCGGGCGGGGCGCCTCGTCCGGGCGGTCGGCGAGCTCGGCCGCCGCCCACACCGCGCACCACGCGGGGAAGGCGGCGTCGCCGGGCCCGACCTCGACCAGGCGGACGGGAGAGGTGCTCACCCGACCGTTCTACCGGCCCCGACAACCGCTTTTCAGCCGAGGACGAAGTTGACCAGCCGGCCGGGGACGGCGACGACGCGGCGGATCGTCGCGCCCTCGAGGTGGCCGGCGATCTTCTCGTCGGCGCGGGCGGCGGCCTCCAGCGCGGCGGCGTCGGCGTCGGCCGGCACGGTCACCTGCGACCGGACCTTGCCGTTGACCTGGACGGCGACCTGCACGGTGTCCTCGACCAGCCAGCGCGGGTCGGCGGTCGGGAACGGCGCCCAGGCCACCGAGCCCTCGCCGCCGAGCCGCGACCACAGCTCCTCGCCCAGGTGCGGGGCCAGCGGCGCCACCATGAGCACCAGCTGCTCGGCCACCGACCGCGGCACCGGCGACGACGCGCCGTAGGCCTGGGTGAGGTGGTTGGTCAGCTCGGTGATCCGGGCGATCGCGATGTTGAACCGCAGCGTCGCGTAGCCGTCGCGCACGCCGTCGATCGCCTTGTGCAGCGCGCGCAGCGTCTCCTCCGCGGGCTCCACGTCGGCGGTGGCCCGGACGGCGCCGGAGACCTCGTCGACGACGACCCGCCAGATCCGCTGCAGCAGCCGCTGCGAGCCGACCACGGCCTTGGTCTCCCACGGCCGCGACTGCTCCAGCGGGCCGGTGGACATCTCGTAGACGCGGAAGGTGTCGGCGCCGTACGCGCCGATCATCTCGTCCGGCGTGACCATGTTCTTGAGGCTCTTGCCGATCTTCCCGTACTCGCGGTTGACCGGCTTGCCCTCGTACAGGAACTGGCCGTCCTTCTCCACGACCTCGGCGGCGGGCACGTAGAAGCCCCGCTCGTCGGTGTAGGCGTAGGCGGAGATGTAGCCCTGGTTCACCAGCCGGCGGAACGGCTCCTCGCTGGACACGTGGCCGAGGTCGTGCAGCACCTTGTGCCAGAAGCGGGCGTACAGCAGGTGCAGCACCGCGTGCTCGACGCCGCCGACGTACAGGTCGACGCCGCCGGTGTCGCCCTCGGAGCGCGGGCCCATCCAGTACCGCTCCAGCTCGGGGTCGACCATGCGCTCGTCGTCGCCCGGGTCCAGGTAGCGCAGGTAGTACCAGCACGACCCGGCCCAGTTGGGCATCGTGTTGGTCTCGCGGCGGTACTTCTTCAGGCCCTCGCCCAGGTCCAGCTCGACCGTCGTCCAGTCGGTGGCGCGGGACAGCGGCGGCTCGGGGGCGGAGTCGGCGTCGTCGTCGGCGAACGTCTTGGGCGAGTAGTCGTCGACCTCGGGCAGCAGCACCGGCAGCATCGACGTCGGGACGGCGACCGGGCGGTCGTCCTCGTCGTAGACGATCGGGAACGGCTCGCCCCAGTAGCGCTGCCGGCTGAACAGCCAGTCCCGCAGTTTGTACGTGGTGGTGGCCTCGCCGGCGCCACGGGCCACCAGCCAGGCGGTGATCCGCTCGATCGCCTCGGTCTTCTCCAACCCGTCGAGCGAGATCTCGTCGTTCGCCGAGTTGATCATCGGTCCGGCGCCGGTGTACGCGCCGCCCTCGAAGCCGGCCGGCGGCTGCACGGTGCGGACGACGGGCAGCCCGAAGGTCTCGGCGAACTCGAATGTCGCGGGTGTCCTCGCCGGGCACCGCCATGATCGCGCCGGTGCCGTAGCCGGTGAGCACGTAGTCGGCGATGAACACCGGCAGCTCGCGGCCGTTCACCGGGTTGACCGCGTGTACGCCCAGCCAGACGCCGGTCTTCTCGCGCCCGGCGTCCTGGCGGTCCAGCTCGGAACGGCGGGAGGCCTGCCGCTGGTACTCGCGCACGGCTTCGGCCGGGGTGGCCGCGCCACCGGTCCACCGCGGGTCGGTGCCGTCGGGCCACGCGCCCGCAGTGAGGGCCTCGACCAGCGGGTGCTCGGGCGCCAGCACCACGTAGGTCGCGCCGAACAGCGTGTCCGGCCGGGTGGTGAAGACCTCGATGGTCTCGCCCGAGGCCGTGTCGCCCCCACCCGCCCCACCGGCGAACCGGATCCTCGCCCCGGTCGAGCGGCCGATCCAGTTGCGCTGCATCAGCTTCAGCGACTCCGACCAGTCCAGCCGGTCCAGGTCGGCCAGCAACCGGTCGGCGTAGGCGGTGATCCGCATCATCCACTGCTTGAGGGGGCGCCGGAACACCGGGAAGTTGCCGCGCTCGGAGCGCCCGTCGGCGGTGACCTCCTCGTTGGAGAGCACGGTGCCCAGGCCGGGGCACCAGTTCACCGGGGCCTCGTTCAGGTAGGCCAGCCGGTGGCCGTCGACGACGACCTTCTTCTCGCGCGCGTCCAGCTCCGCCCACGGGCGGCCGGTCGGGTTGGTGCCGGCGGCGGGCTCCCGGGTGCCGGCGTCGAGCTCGGCGACCAGATCCTCGATCGGGCGGGCCTTGCCGGCGTCCTCATCGAACCAGGACCCGAAGATCTGCAGGAAGATCCACTGGGTCCACTTGTAGTAGCCCGGGTCGATCGTGGCGAAGGTGCGCCGCTGGTCGTGGTCCACGCCCAGCCGCCGCAGCTGCGCGCTGATCGCGGCGATGTTGGCCTCGGTGGTGACCCGGGGGTGCTGCCCGGTCTGCACGGCGTACTGCTCGGCGGGCAGGCCGAAGGCGTCGTAGCCCATCGGGTGCAGCACGTTGTCGCCGTCCATCCGGCGGAACCGGCTGGTGACGTCGGTGCCCAGGTAGCCCAGCGGGTGTCCGACGTGCAGGCCCGCGCCCGAGGGGTACGGGAACATGTCCATCGCGAAGAACTTCGGGCGATCGGCGACCCGCTCGAAGCCCTCGCTCAGCCGGCCGGTGGGGTTGGGCGTGTGGAAGGTGCCCTCGGCCTCCCAGCGGTCCTGCCACGAGAGCTCGATCTGCTGGGCCAGCGCGGGCGTGTAGCGGTGCGGGGGGATGTCCCCCGCCGCCTGCTCGACGTTGGGCTGGTCGGCCGTCTGGCTCATCGTTCGTGCTCCTGGTCTCGTTCGCCGACGGGCATGAAAAAGCCCCTCACGCAGGAGGGGCCGCCGTGCTGTCCGCTGTCGTCAGATCAGCACGGCAGGGGAAGCAGGAGCCCGCCGGTCACGGCGCCGATGCTACCGCGCGGCCCCTGCCTCGAAGCGGAGCGCCGGACTCAGAGCTGCGGCGCGACCTCCGAGGCCACCAGGTCCAAGTGGTCGAGGTCGGCCAGGTCGAGCACCTGCAGGTAGACCCGCTGGGCGCCCGCCTCGGCGTAGCGGCCCAGGACGTCGACCGCCTCGGCGGGTGTCCCGGCCACGCCGTGGGCCCGCAGCTCGTCGACCTCGCGCCCGATCGCGGCCGCCCGGCGGGCGATCTCCGCCTCGTCCTTCCCCACGCACAGCACGAGGGCCGAGCTGCACACCAGGGACGACGGGTCGCGGCCGGCCTCGTCGCAGGCCTCCCGCACGCCGCCGAACAGCCGCGCGTTGTCCTCGGCCGACATGAACGGCACGTTGAACTCGGCGGCGTAGCGCGCGGCCAGCCGGGGCGTGCGCTTCTTCCCGCCGCCGCCGACGAGGATCGGGATGCCGCCGTCCTGCACCGGCTTGGGCAGCGCCGGCGAGCCGCTCACCCGGTAGTGCTGACCTTTTTGGTGAAGTCGAACGTCTCCCCCGGCGGGGTGCCCCACAGCCCGCTGATGATCGCCAGCTGCTCCTCGAACCGGTCGAACCGCTCGCCCAGCGACGGGAACGGGATGCCGTAGGCGGTGTGCTCGCGCTCGAACCAGCCCGCGCCGATGCCCAGCTCCACGCGGCCACCGCTCATCTGGTCGACCTGCGCCACGGAGATCGCCAGCGGCCCGGGCAGCCGGAAGGTGCCCGCCGTCATGAGCGTGCCGAGCCGGATGCGGCTGGTCTCGCGGGCCAGCCCGGCGAGGGTCAGCCACGCATCGGTCGGACCGGGGAGCCCGTCCCCACCCATGGTCAGGTAGTGGTCGGACCGGAAGAAGGCGTCGAAACCGGTCTCCTCGGTGCGCCGCGCCACGGCGAGCAGGTCGTCGTAGGTGGCGCCCATCTGCGGTTCGGTGAAGATGCGGAGCTGCACGGTGCGACGCTAGCCACACCCGCCGTGCTCCGCGCCCCCACCTCGCCGCTGGGGGTGTGCGCAGCGGCCCGACCGGGCAGGATGATCGCCAAGCGATCAACTCGGAGGTGCAGCTCGTGTTCCGCAAGAAGACGCGCGGTCAGGTCATCGGCGCCGAACTGCAGGAGGGCTTCACCCACCTCGGTGTGGCGGCCACCCAGGCAGGCCGGCTCGCCGCAGAGCAGGTGAGCCCCCGGGTGGCGGCTGCCCGCGAGGCCGCCGCACCCGCATACGAGGCGGCCCGCGAGGCCGTCGTCCCCAAGGTGGCGGCCGCGGTCGCCGCCGCCGCCCCGGCCGTGGCCACCGCCCGTGACACCCTCGCGCCCAGGGTCGAGGCCGCCCGCACCGCGCTGGCCCCGCGGCTCGACGCCGCCCAGGCGGCCGCCGCGAAGGCCGCCGCCGACCTCGCACCCCGGGTGGAGGCGGCCCGCGAGGCCGCCGCGCCCCGGGTCGCCTCGGCGGTGAGCGCCGCCCAGGTCGCCGCGGCCAGGGCCGCCGCCGACCTCGCCCCCCGCGTCGAGGCGGCGCAGAAGACGCTCAAGGACGACGTCGTCCCGCGGCTCGAGGCCGCCCAGGTCGCCGCACTCGCCTACGCCACCCCCAAGGTGGCCGCGGCCCGCGGTGCGGTGGCCCCGGCTCTGGAGAGCGCCCGCGAGACGCTGGTCGCCGGCGTGGACAGCGCGCGCAGCGAGCTCGACGCACGCCGGGCCGAGCTCGCCGCCGCGGCGGAGTCCTCCGGCCGCAAGGCGCGCAAGGTCGCGAAGAAGGCCCGCAAGAACGCCGGACGCAAGCACCGCGAGTTCGAGAAGGCCGCGCTCGCCACCGCGAAGACGGTCAAGCGGAAGGCCGGCGTCGAGCCCGAGCCGCGCCGCCGCTGGACCTGGGTGTTCGGCGCGCTCCTGCTGGGTACCGCGGCCTTCGTCGCCCTCCGCCGCAGGAAGGACGACGACTGGACCCCCGCGCCCGCCGGCGACGGCCCGGTTCCCAGCTACCGAGAGGACCCCGTGCCCAGCTCCGAGAACTCCGGCAAGACCGTCTCCACCGCCGACCAGTCCGGCGACGCCTCCCCGAACGAGTCCGACATGGGCGTCCGGGACGCGCAGCTCGTGGACGGCGACGGCCCCGACGACGAGACCGTCAACGGCACCGACGCGCCGCAGCCCTTCACCAGCGGCGGCAACGCCGACGAGGGCCCGACCGCCGGTCCGCAGGGCAACCCCGTCTGACCTGCCCGTCCGTGCTCCACGTCGCAGCCCCCGTCGCCTCCGCGACGGGGGCTGCGGCCTTTCCCGGCGTACGGTGGGGATCATGAGCGAGACGGCGCCCCCGGTCCCCGCCCAGGACTCCACCACCGCGCCGGCCGGCCGCAAGCTGCTGCGGCTCGAGGTCCGCAACAGCCAGGTGCCGATCGAGCGCAAGCCCGAGTGGATCAAGACCCGGCTGAAGACCGGCCCGGAATACACCGAGCTGAAGTCGCTGGTCCGCCGCGAGGGCCTGCACACGGTGTGCGAGGAGGCGGGCTGCCCCAACATCTACGAGTGCTGGGAGGACCGCGAGGCCACCTTCCTCATCGGTGGCGACCAGTGCACCCGGCGTTGCGACTTCTGCCAGATCGACACGGGCAAGCCCGCGGACTTCGACGCCGACGAGCCCCGCCGGGTCGCCGAGAGCGTCGCCACCATGGGCCTGAGGTACGCCACGGTCACCGGCGTCGCCCGCGACGACCTGCCCGACGGCGGCGCGTGGCTGTACGCCGAGACCGTCCGCCAGATCCACGCCCAGCTCCCCGGCTGCGGCGTCGAGCTGCTCATCCCCGACTTCAACGCCGACCCGGCGCAGCTGGCCGAGGTCTTCTCCTCCCGCCCCGAGGTGCTCGCGCACAACGTCGAGACGGTGCCGCGGATCTTCAAGCGCATCCGCCCGGGCTTCCGCTTCGAGCGGTCGCTCGCCGTCATCACCGCGGCCCGCGAGGCCGGCCTGGTGACCAAGTCCAACCTCATCCTCGGCATGGGCGAGGAGCCCGAGGAGGTCGTGGAGACGATGCAGGCGCTGCACGACGCCGGGTGCGACCTGCTCACGATCACCCAGTACCTCCGCCCGTCGCCGCGGCACCACCCCGTCGTCCGCTGGGTCAAGCCCGACGAGTTCGTGCAGTTGCAGGCCGACGCCGAGGCGATCGGCTTCCCGGGCGTGCTCGCCGGCCCGCTGGTGCGCAGCTCGTACCGCGCCGGGCGGCTCTACCAGCAGGCCGTGGCCGCCCGCGGGCTCGCTCCCCAGGTCTGATCTCCCCGGCCCCTATCCTGGGGGCATGGCACGCAGCAAGCCCTCGTCCGGTTCGACCGCCGCCACGGCGCCGAAGCTGGACAAGAAGGGCAACCCCAAGGTCGGCCGGCTGAAGAAGCTCGGCACGAACGCCCGCATGATCAAGCAGGCGTACTCGATGACCGCGAAGAACGACCCGAAGCTGCCGTGGATCCTGCTCATCACCTTCGTGGCGGTCGGCGCCGTCATCGAGCTGATCGGCATCCTGATCGGCCTGCCGTTGGTCTTCATCCCGCTGGCCGTGCTCTTCGGCCTGCTCGCCGCGCTCATCGTCTTCGGCCGGCGCGCGCAGGGGTCGGCGTACCGCCAGGTGGAGGGCCAGCCCGGCGCTGCCGCCTGGGTGCTCGAGGGCCTGCGCGGTGACTGGCGGGTGACCTCCGGCGTCGCCGGGACCACGCAGCTGGACGCCGTCCACCGCGTGCTGGGCCGGCCCGGGGTGATCCTGGTCGCCGAGGGCTCCCCCGCCCGCGTGCGCAACCTGCTCGCGCAGGAGAAGAAGAAGGTCGCGCGCCTCGTCGGCGACACCCCGATCTACGACATCCTCGTCGGCGACGGGGAGGGTCAGGTGCCGCTGCCGAAGCTCAGCGCCCACGTCATGAAGCTGCCGCGCAACCTCAGCGCCGGCGAGCTCAACACCCTCGGCCGCCGGCTGAGCGCGCTCGGCGGCCCGAAGATGCCCGTGCCCGGCGGTCCGCTGCCCGGCGGCCGGCAGATGTCGATCAGCCAGCGCCAGGTGCGCCGCCGCTGATCCATTCGCTCCCGCAGGAGGCCCCGTCCGGTTCCGGACGGGGCCTCCTGCGTGTTCGGGGCCCCGCGTTCAGGGCCCCGCGTTCAGAGCCGGTCGAAGGGGGCCGCGTAGCGGAAGGCACCCCCGACCGTCGCCGAACCACCGAGCAGCCGGGCCTGGAAGTAGCCGCCCCACGCCGGCTCCGGCGCGGTGACGCCGAACTCCGCGGCCGGCCGGAAGCCGAACCGGCGGTAGTAGGCCGGCTCGCCCAGCAGCGCGACCAGCTGTTCCCCCGCGGCCTCCGCGACGGCGAGCAGGGCGTGCACCAGCACGGTGCCGACACCGCGCCCCTGCATCCCCGGCAGCACCCCGAGCGGGCCGAGCCCGAGAGCCGGCGCGTCGCCGGGGTCCAGGTGCCCACGGGTGGCGATCACGTGCCCGACGACGACGCCGTCCACCTCGGCGACGAGCGAGAGCGCGGGCAGGAAGCCGGTGTCGAGGCGGAGCTCGTCGACCAGCCCCGGCTCGACGACGTCGGCCGGGGCGCGGTCCGCCCCCGTGGCCGGGTCCCGGGCGAAGGCGGCGCGGTGCACCGCGCGGACGGCGTCGGCGTCGGCGGGCAGCTCGCGGCGGACGATCACGCCCGGCAGTCTGCGGCCGGCCGCACCGCCGGTCCACCGCATTCCCGAGGTCAGCCGGCGAGCAGGTCCCGCACCGCCCGGGCGATCTCCGCGGTCTCCGCCGCCCGGACGCCCGGGCGACCGGCCACGTGCCCCAGGTCCGAGCGCAGCGGCCGCAGTTCCGCCCCCGGTACGAGCGATGCCTCCACCTCCGCGTCGGCGAGGGTGAAGTACGCGTCGGTGGTCGACGGCAGCACGATCGTGCGCGCCCGCACCGAGCGCAGCGCGGCGTCGTACCCGCCGGGCCGGTCCCGGCCGACGTCCCCGCTGAGCCAGGTGGCCATCATCGCCAGCAGGTCGTTGGCGTCCATGGCGGCGTGGTCGTCGGCCCAGCCGTCCAGGACCGACTGCACGGTCGGGTAGCCCAGCTCCCGGTGGGTGCCCGCGGCGAAGAACTCCCGCGAGTAGGCCCAGCCGGCGTACACCCGGCCGAACGCCGCCAGCCCGGCCCGCGGGGGTGCGGCGTACCGCCCGCCGCGGAACTCGGGGTCGGCCAGCAGCGCCGCCCGCACCCCCTCGAGGAAGACCGCGTTGTGCGGGGAGCAGCGGGCTGCGCCGCAGATCGGGAGCAGCGCGTCGACGTCGTCCGGGTGCGTGACCGCCCACTCGTAGGCCTGCATCGCCCCCATCGACCACCCGACGACCAGCCGCAGCCGGCCGACCCCGAGCGCGTCGAGGAGCAGCCGCTGGGCCCGCACCTGGTCGCGCACCGTCACCAGCGGGAAGTCCGGCCCCGCCACCTCCGGCGGGGCGTTCGACGGCGAGGTCGAGACGCCGTTGCCGAGCATGTCCACCGCGACGACGAACAGCTCGTCGGTGTCCAGCACCCCGCCCGGGCCGATCCAGGGCGCGTAGCTGGCCGAGGTGCCGGTGTAGTAGCTGGGCACCAGGACGGCGTTGCCGCCGTCCGGCGCCAGCGTGCCGTGGGTGGTGTAGCCGAGCCGGGCCGGCAGGTCCGCGCCGGACTCCAGCGCGAACCTGCCGAGGTCGAACGACGCGGCCATCAGAAGAACTTCAGGTAGCGCTCCGTCTCCCAGGCGGAGATGTGCGACTGGTAGGACTCCCACTCGCCACGCTTGTAATCGATGAACGAGTCGTAGAGCGCCGGGCCGAACACCTCGCGGGACAGCGCGTCGGCCTCGAAGGCGTCGATCGCGCCGGAGAGGTCGCGGGGCAGCAGGTCGATGCCCAGCTCGGCGATCTGGGCGTCGGTGTACTCGTACATGTTCTCGCGGTGCGGCGCGCCCGGGTCCAGGTGCTCCCGGACCCCCTCGAGCCCGGCGGCGAGGATCATCGCCGCGCCCAGGTAGGGGTTGCAGGAGATGTCGGCGGCGCGGCACTCGACCCGGCCGCCGGCCAGCGGGATGCGCACCATGTTCGTGCGGTTGTTGTCGCCGTAGCTGACGAACACCGGTGCCCAGGTGGAGCCGGACATCGAGCCCTTGCGGACCAGCCGCTTGTAGCTGTTGACCGTCGGCGCGATGACCGCGCTGATGGCCTTGGCGTGCCGCAGGATCCCGGCGATGAACGCGTAGCCGAGCTCGGTGACCCCGGCGCCCTTGGGGTCCTCGCCCTCCGCGAACAGGTTGACGCCGGTGGTGACGTCGGCCAGCGACATGTTGAAGTGCGCGCCGGACCCGGTCCGGTCGGCGAACGGCTTGGCCATGAACGAGGCGAAGTAGCCGTGCTTGCGGGCGATCTCGCCGGCCATCATGCGGAAGAAGCTGACCCGGTCGGCGGAGGTGAGCGCGTCGGCGTAGCCGAAGTCGATCTCGAACTGGCCGCGGGCGTCCTCGTGGTCGAAGGAGTAGACGCCCCAGCCCAGCTCGTCCATCGCCTCGACCAGCTCGGTGAGCCAGCCGAAGTTGTCCAGCGTCGTCGTCAGGTCGTAGCAGGGCTTGGCCGCAGTGTCCCGGTCGGAGACCTCCTCGGGGCCGTCCGCGCCGTCCTTGAGGACGAAGAACTCGGTCTCGATGCCGAGGTTGAAGGTGAACCCGAGCTCGGCGGCGGCGGCGATCTGGCGCTGCAGGATCCAGCGGGCCCCGGCCTCGAACGGCTCGCCCCCGGTGTAGAGGGTGGACGGGAAGTAGGCGACGTCGCGCTTCCACGGCAGCTGGAAGCCGCGCGCCAGGTCCGGGTGCGCCGAGACCTCCTCGTCGTTGATGTGCTGCGGGACGCCGTCCAGCGCCGCGCCGGTGAACAGCTCGGAGCCCGCCGCCATGTTCCCGAGGTGGGCCAGCGGCACGACCTTGCCCTTGAGCCGGCCGTGCAGGTCGCTGAAGCCGGCCAGGGCGTACCGGACGCCGGCGGCCTCCAGCCGGGCGCGGACCGCCTCGACGTCCTGCGCGTCGCGCTGCGTGCTGGTGCCGGTGGTGATGGTCATGGTTCCTCCTGGCGGGGCTTTCGATGTCATGTCGAAAGGTGCCGTCCGCGCATTCCGATGCCGCATCGAAACGGTGTCGGTCGTGTTAACTTCCGCCCATGGCCGACTCCCCGACCTCTCCCCCGCGCTCCGGCACCCCGGAACGCCCCCGCACCCTCGGGCGCCCGCGGCGCACCGGCGTCGCCCCCGCCGGCGACCCGCGGCAGGAGATCCTCGAGTCCGCGGCACGGCTGTTCGCCGACCGCGGCTACGCGGCGACGACCATGTCGGAGATCGCCCGGTCGGTCGGGCTGGGCCAGTCGTCGGTCTACTACTGGTTCCGCTCCAAGGAGGACCTGCTGCTGGCGCTGACCGGCGCCAACCGCGAGTCGCTGGAGGTGGCCCGCCGGCTGGCCCGCGGCCGCCACTCCCCCGCCGGTGCACCTGTACGCCGTCCTGCACGCCGACGTGCTGCAGATGTGCCGCGGCGCGCTGGACTTCTACGACCTCGAGCGGGCCGCGCACGCGCAGCCGGACTCGTTCGCCGAGATCCTGGCCGACTACGGGCAGCTGCGCGCCGAGCTCGAGCGGATCGTCGCGGCCGGGATGACATCCGGCGACTTCCTCGCGGGCGACCCGCGCGCCGCGGTGACGGCCTGCCTCGCGCAGACCGAGGGGGTGCAGCACCGGTTCCGGACGCCGACGCCGGACGACGCCGGCCGAGGTGCGGTGCTCCCCGACCCCGCGGCCGCGGCGCAGCTCGCCGCGCGGACCGCGGTGCGCGCGCTGCTCGCCGATCCGGCCCGCTCGGCCGAGGTCGAGCGGGCGGCCCTGGCGGCGGGGGACGAACCGTAACCTGCGCGACACGAATTCGATAACGCATCGGAACGACGCCTCCGCAGACTTCCGATAGCGCATCGAAGGTGTCGGTGCGCCCCGGCCGTCCCCCTGGAGGCGCACATGGATCCGACCACGACCGGCAACACGGCATGGCTGCTGACCGCGATCATCGCGGTCGTCCTCATGCTGCCCGGCCTCGTCCTCTTCTACGGCGGGATGGTCTCCCGCCGGACGACGACGAACATGATGATGATGGTCTTCGGCGCCTTCGCCCTGACCGCGTTCACCTGGGTCGCCGTCGGCTACTCCGCCGTCTTCGGCGACTCCCTCGGCGGCGCCGGCCTGCTGGGCAACCCGCTGGAGTTCGCCGGCCTGGGCCAGCTGCTCTCCCCCGACGACGCCGACGGGCTGCCCCCGCTGGGGCTGGCCGCCATCCACCTGAGCTTCGCCGGGCTGACCATCGGCATCATCGCCGGCGCGGCGGCCGACCGGATGAAGTTCGGCGCCTGGATGGTGTTCGCCGGCCTCTGGGTCGTGCTCTGCTACCTGCCCGTCGCGCACTGGACCTTCGCGTTCGACGCCGAGGACGGCAGCACCACCGGCGGCTGGCTGGCCAACGTGCTCGGCGCCGTCGACTACGCCGGCTCCACGCCCATCCACGTCAACTCCGGCATCGCGGCGCTGGCCCTGGCGATCGTGCTCGGCAAGCGCCGGACGTGGCCGGTGCAGCCCAAGGCGCACAACCTGCCCTTCGTCGTCGTCGGCGTCGGGCTGCTGCTCACCGGCTGGCTGGGCTTCGACGGCTCGGCGCTCGGCGCCGCGGACAACGACGCCGCCGTCGCCATCTTCAACACCCTCGCCGCCGCCTGCGCCGGCGCCTGCGCCTGGCTGGTCGTCGAGAAGGTCCGCGACGGGCACGCCACCACGCTGGGCGCCTGCTCCGGCGCGATCGCCGCGCTGGTCGCGATCACCCCGTCGTGCGGCACGGTCTCCCCGGTCGGGGCGATGGCCATCGGCGTGGCCGCCGGCGTCGTCTGCTACTTCGCCGTCCTGCTCAAGCACCGCTTCGGCTACGACGACGCCCTCGACGTCGTCGCGCTGCACCTGGTCGGCGGCATCGTCGGCGCGCTGGCCATCGGCCTCATCGCGCACCCCGACGCCCCCACCGGCGTGGCCGGCCTCCTCTACGGCGGCGGCGCCGGGCTCCTCGGCAAGCAGGCCCTCGCGCTGCTGGCCACCTGCGCGTGGACGTTCACGCTGACCTTCCTGCTGGCCAAGGTCCTCGACCGGACCGTGGGCATCCGGGTCACCCCGGAGCAGGAGCGCCAGGGCCTGGACACCGCGCTGCACGCGGAGAGCGCCTACGAGAACCCCTCGGCGCTGGCGCACCAGCCGCGTGGGCACGCCGAGCAGGAGCACCACCTCCACCTCGGGGCGGAGCTGGAGCCGGCGCAGCAGCCCTGACGCGGGGCCGCCGTCGTCCGCGGCCGGGTGCTACGCCCGGTCGCGGACGACGGCCGTGCCGGTGAGCCGGTCGTGCAGGCCGCGGCCGTCGGCGTCGACGAGCAGGGCAGGCACCAGCAGCACGAGCAGCGCGGTGCGGACGACGGCGCGCCACAGGTCGAGCCGCTGCCCGGGCCGCGGGTGGGCCAGCCGCAGGCCGAGCAGCCGCATGCCGGGGGTCTGGCCCGCGACCACGAGGAACACGACGGTGAGCGCCGCGAACGACACCAGGCTCCAGTTGCCGGGCAGCTCGGGAGCGGTGAACAGCCCCGCCACCAGGGCCGCGGCCAGCGAGTCGATCAGGAAGGCGCCGATCCGCGTGCTGAACGCCGCCAGCGAGCCGGCGCCGTCGGCCGGGAGCCCCAGGGAGGCGCCCCGCCGTCGCTCCTGAGAAGGTGGCTGCACGTCCCTGCCCATGACTGCCAGCCTAGAACCTGGCTCGAAGCACCCCTGGAACGCGCCGGACGGGAGCCCGACACGCCGGGCCGCGTTGTTACCGCCCCGAAACACTCGGGACACGGCGGGGCAACTCCGCCCTCGTAGCTTCTCGTTCGGCCGTCCACAAACCCGGAGGGATCGATGTTCAACAGTCCCGACGAGGTCGCCAGCTACATCCGCGACAACGACGTCGAGTTCGTCGACGTGCGCTTCTGCGACCTGCCCGGCGTCATGCAGCACTTCACCATCCCGGCGTCGACCTTCGGTGAGGACACGTTCTCCGACGGTCTGGGCTTCGACGGGTCGTCGATCCGCGGGTTCCAGGCGATCAACGAGTCGGACATGCTGCTGCTGCCCGACGCCAACAGCGCCTTCGTGGACCCGTTCCGCAAGCACAAGACGCTGAACGTCAACTTCTTCATCCACGACCCGATCACGCGCGAGGCCTACAGCCGCGACCCGCGCAACGTCGCGAAGAAGGCCGAGGCGTACCTCGCCTCCAGCGGCATCGCCGACACCGCCTACTTCGGGCCCGAGGCCGAGTTCTACGTCTTCGACTCGGTCCGGTACGACACCTCGATCAACGAGGGCTACTACCACATCGAGTCCGAGGAGGGCTCCTGGCGCTCGGGTGCGGCCACCGAGCTCGACGGCAGCCCGAACCGCGGCTACAAGGCCCGCCCCAAGGGCGGCTACTTCCCGGTCGAGCCCTACGACCAGCAGAGCGATCTGCGCTCGGACATGATGGTCAACCTGACCAAGGCGGGCCTCCAGCTCGAGCGCGGCCACCACGAGGTGGGCACCGGCGGGCAGGCCGAGATCAACTACAAGTTCGACACCCTGCTGCGCTCGGCCGACAGCCTGATGCTGTTCAAGTACATCATCAAGAACACCGCCTGGGCCGCCGGCAAGACCGCGACCTTCATGCCCAAGCCGCTGTTCGGCGACAACGGCTCGGGCATGCACTGCCACCAGAGCCTCTGGAAGGACGGGCAGCCGCTCTTCCACGCCGAGACCGGCTACGCGGGTCTGTCCGACATGGCCCGCCACTACATCGGCGGCCTGCTCGCGCACGCCCCGTCGCTGCTGGCCTTCACCAACCCGACGGTCAACAGCTACCACCGCCTGGTGCCGGGCTACGAGGCCCCGATCAACCTGGTCTACTCGGCCCGCAACCGCTCGGCGTGCCTGCGCATCCCGATCTCCGGTGACAGCCCGAAGGCCAAGCGCATCGAGTTCCGCGTGCCCGACCCGTCGGCCAACCCCTACCTCGCCTTCTCGGCGATGCTGATGGCCGGCCTCGACGGCGTGAAGAACAAGATCGAGCCGCCGGCGCCGGTCGACAAGGACCTCTACGAGCTGCCGCCCGAGGAGGCCCTGGGCATCGAGAAGGTCCCCGCGTCGCTGGACGCCGCGCTGGACAACCTCGAGGCCGACCACGAGTACCTGATCGACGGCGGGGTCTTCACGCCCGACCTGATCGAGACGTGGATCGACTACAAGCGGGCCAACGAGATCGACCCGATCCGCCTGCGCCCGCACCCGCACGAGTTCGCGATGTACTACGACATCTGAGTCGCCTGGCATCTGCGTCCCGTCGCACGCCGCGGCCCCCGTCCTGCCCGCCAGGACGGGGGCCCGCGGTGCGCCCAGGCTCTGCCGCGGCTCCCGATCGTGCAGTTGCCGGGGTCATCCCGCTGTCGAGGCCCCGACAAGTGCACGCTCGCCCAGTGGTTGCGCGAAGGCCCGGACGTGCCCATCGACCCCGGGGCGACTGATGCGGATGGGGCCAGTCCCGTTTCGCAAGCGGCTCTCAGGTGAACCCGTCGGTCGGCACTGCCGAACCTAGGCGCATGCGAACACTGAGCAAGCGCGTGGCGGCTTCGCCGAACTCCGTCGGGCGGCCTCGCGGCGTCCGACGCCTGTCGCTCGGATCGAGCGCTGCGCTGTCCGTCCACAGTGGTCGCGCAGCCGCGGCAGTGGTCCTGGCCGTGACCCTGACCGCCTGCGGCGGTTCCAGCTCCGACGGCGGTACGACCACGGAATCAGGAGCCGCCGGACAGGAGTCCAGCCCCGGCGACGTCCTGACGGCGGGGCAGCTGTCGACCGTGCTCCTCAGCCCGGCCGACCTCCCCGAGGGGTACGTGCTCAGCTCCTCCACCGATGACGAGGAGGAGGACGACACCGACTTCGGCACGTCCGAGTGCGCCGCCGCGCTCGAGGCCGGCATCGGCGACGACGACGACAGCGACGTCGTCGCCGAGGTGGAGCGGAGCTTCGACGCCGGCGAGGAGGCCATCTCCTCCCTGAGCCAGTCCGTGAGCTCGAACGAGGACGAGGACGCCCTTGCCGACGCGCTCGACGAGCTCAAGGGCATCATCGACGACTGCGACGAGCTGACGTTCTCCGCCGACGGGGTCCCGGTGACGCTCTCGATCAGCACGCTGGACGTGCCCGAGCACGGTGACGACACCCTGGGCATCCGCATGAGGGGGCAGGTCTCGGCGTTCCCGATCGAGTTCGCCCTCGGCTTCAACCGTCTGGGCCACAACATGCACAGCGTCTTCGTCGGCGGCCTCGGGGAGGCCGACGTCCCGGCGCTCCGCGCGGCGATGGACGCCGGCTTCGAGAAGCTCGAGAAGGCGCACCTGGTCGCGAAGGACGCGCCGGTCGCCTCGGAGACCCCCGCCGACTCGCCGTCGAGCTCGCTCAACACGGGTGGCCCGGGCGCCTACAGCGGGACGACGGAGGACGGTGTCGAGATCGCGCTGGCTCTGCCGGCGCCGGCCACTGCTCCGCTCGCGAGCGACGTAGCGGCCTATCTCCAGGCCGTCGGCGGGCCCTTTGCCGACGTCACGCTCGTCCAGGTGGAGCTGACGAACAACAGCACCGAGGAGACCTACCTCGGAGGCGTGACGGTGGTCGGGAAGGACGGGACGCAGGTCGAGCTCGAGGACCTCGTCGGGCTGCTCAACGAGACCGACGACGTCGACCCCGACGCGTACAGCGCGACCGGTGGTGACCTGAACATGCAGTTGAGCGATGCCCAGCTCGGCGACCTGAAGCCCCGCGCGAAGGGGTCGCAGCTGTTCGCGCTGCGGAGCATGGCCCCGGAGGACGTGGTCGACGTGTACGTCAGCGCGAGCTACACCGACGTCCAGCTGGCTCTGGACTAGCCCGCCCCGCCCGATCGGGGCACGCGGTTCGTGCACGAACCGCGGTCATCCCGCCGTCCGGACGACGGTTCGTGCACGAACCATCGGCGGCTCAGAGGAGGTCGAGCGCCCACTCGACCACGTTCCAGGCGCCCACGACGACGAGCAGCAGGACCGCCGTCAACGCTCCGAAGCAGCCGGCGGCCTCCGCCCGGTCTCGCCAGGGTGACTGCTCGATCGGCGCCGGGGGCTGCGGCGACGGCAGCGGACGACGGAACCACTCCGCCGCGTGCTCCTGGGTGCAGAAGTCGGCTACCCAGTAGCGGAGTTCGCCATCCTCCTCGCGGGACACCTCCACGCGGAGCTCAGTCGCGGCCCAGTCCTCGGCGTCGAGAGCGCCCCCGCAGAGATCGCAGGTCAGGACGTCGTCGGTCTCGGGCATGAGGAGGCACCCTAGACCGGGACCGATCCGATCTCGCGCCGATTTCGCAGGGCCGCCGGACCGGCCGCGGTGTGTGCACGAACCGCGGTCATCCCGGCGCCCGGACGACGGTGAGTGCACGAACCGTCAGGCGTAGCGGTCGGCGAAGGCGGCGAGGATGCGGGCCGGCTCGGTGACGACGGCAGGGGTGACGCGGGCGACGAGCTCCTCGAGCTCGGACGGCGGGAAGTAGCCGGCGTCGCGGTAGACGTGGATGCGGGTGACCAGCCCCGCGACGTCGAGCTCCGGGTGGAACTGGGTGGCGTAGACGTTGCGCCCGACGCGGAACATCTGCACCGGGCAGCCAGCGGAGCCGGCCAGCAGCGTCGCGGACGGCGGCAGCACGCGGCACGCCTCCTTGTGCCCGACGAAGGCGTCGAACGACGCGGGCATGCCGGCGAGCAGCGGATCGGCGCGGCCGGCGCCGGTGAGCTGCACCCGCACGGCGGAGATCGGCTCCCCGTAGGTGCGGTCGACGACGCCGCCCTGGTGGACGCCGAGGGTCCCGATGCCGTAGCAGGCGCCGAGGAACGGGACGTCCCGGGCGACGACGTCGTCCAGCAGCCGGGCCAGGTCGCGCTCCACCCGGCGCTGGACGTCGCTCTTCGCCGGCTCCGGGTCGCTGGCGTTGAACGGGCTGCCGCCGAGCAGGAGGCCGGCGTACCCGTCCAGGTCGAGCTCGGGCAGCGGCCCGGCCTCGACGCGGATGCGGTGCAGCCGGTGCTCGGCCAGACCGGTCGCGCGCAGGAAGCCCGCGTACTCGTCGTCGGCGGCGTCGTCCTCGGGCCGGGTGGAGAGCAGGAGGAAGGGCCGCACGCCCGGATCGTAGGTGGGGCGGCTCAGCCGGTGCGCCGCTCGACCGCGGACCGGGCGGCGGCGCGGATGCGGCCCGCCTGCCGGGAGAGCACCGCGTCGAGCACCCGGTTGACCGGCGTCACCTCGCCCAGCCGGGCGGCGCCGGCCCACCGCGGCACCGAGATCGTGCGCGACCGCGGCGCGGTGGAGGCAGTCCGCGATCCGGTCCGCCACCCGCCCGGGCGCGATGCCACGGGACAGCCGGCCCTCGGCGTCGGTGTCGGAGACCGGCGCGTGCCCGTGGCCGCGGGCGAGCCACTCGGTCTCGACGAAGAACGGGTTCACCGTGTGCACCCGCACACCGCGGGCGGTCACCTCGCGGCGCAGCCCCTTCACGAACCCCGCGAGCCCGGCCTTCGTCGCCGAGTAGACGGTCAGCGGAGGCACCTGCGCCCAGGCGGCGACCGAGGAGACCGCGACGACGTCGGCCCTCCCCCGCTCGCGCGCGGCGGCGAGCAGGTGCGGCAACGCCAGCCGGGTCAGCTCGACGGCGCCGGTGAGGTTGAGCGCGACGATGCCTTCGACCACCTCCCCCGGCATCTCCTCGACCAGCCCGGCCCAGCCCAGCCCCGCGTTGAGGACGACGCCGTCGAGCCGGCCGTGCTCGGAGAGCACCGCCTCGACCAGTCGGACCCGGTCGGCGGCGTCAGGCCACGTCTGCGGTCACGGAGGTCACGCCGGGCAGGGCACCGACGGCGTCCGCGAGCCGGTCGCCGTCCCGGGCGCAGGTCACCACCCGCGCACCACCGAGGACCAGCCGCTCCACGGTGGCGCGGCCGATGCCGGCGCTCCCTCCGGTGACGACGACGACGCGCGCGCTGAGCTCAGGCATGGCGGGGTCCTACCCACGGGGGACATCACATGCAGCAAGGCTTCGATCGCGCTGGTCCTGGGCATGGTCGACCTCATGCACCTGCCTGCTGCCCGCGGTCCCCTCAGCGAGTCCCTCGTCCGCGACCTGGCCTCCGGCTCCGCGCTCTCCGCCGGGACCGTGACGGCCGCCGACCGGCTGGCCGACGACCCGGCCGGCGCGTTCGCCGACGAGGACCTGCAGCTGTCGCTGGCGGTCTGCTACGAGCTGCACTACCGCGGTTTCGACGAGGTCGACGACGCGTGGGAGTGGGATCCGCAGCTGTTGGGGCTCCGTGCCGGGCTGGAGCGCCGGCACCTGGCCGCGCTGCGGCACCTGGTCGGGCCGGTGCCGGTCACCGACGAGCCGATCGACGTGCAGCTGACCCGGGCCATCACCGAGGACGACGGCCCGTCGCTGTCGAGGTTCATGGCCCGCGAGGGCAGCCTCGAGCAGTGGCGGGAGTACCTGGTGCTGCGGTCGGTCTACCACCTCAAGGAGGCCGACCCGCACACGTTCGCCGTGCCGCGGCTCTCCGGCCGGACGAAGGCCGCGATGGTCGAGATCCAGGCCGACGAGTACGGCGGCGGATCGGCCGCCCGCATGCACAGCGAGCTGTTCGCCGGCCTGATGCGCGACCTCGACCTGGACGCCGGCTACGGCGCGCTGTGGGAGGACGCACCCGCCGTCGCCTTCGCCAACGTCAACACGATGTCGCTGTTCGGCCTGCACCGGCGGTGGCGCGGCGCGGCGCTCGGTCACCTGGCCACGGTCGAGATGACCTCGTCGGAGCCCAGCCCGCCGCTACGCCGCGGGGCTGCGCCGGCTGGGCTACGGCCCGTCGACGTCGGTCTTCTACGACGAGCACGTCGAGGCCGACGCGGTGCACGAGCAGATCGCCTCGGTGGACATGTGCGGGTCCTTCGTCGCGGAGAACCCCGCCCTCACCGAGGACGTGCTGTTCGGGGCGCGCTGCTCCCTGGCGATGGACGGCGTCGCCGCCCGTCACCTGCTCGGCGCGTGGGAGGCGGGCCGGTCGGCCCTCCGCCGCGAGCCCTCGCTGGCCGCCTGAGCCGGCCGGGCCGCCCGGTCAGGCCGGGACGTCCGGTCAGGCCGGGACGTCCGGCTCCGCCCGGAGCTGGGCGGCGGGGCGGGGTCGGCTCGGTGCGCTGGGCGCGGAGAAGCCGGCCCGCTTGTGCGTGCCGTCGCAGAACGGCTTGATCCCGGACTTGCCGCACCGGCACAGCGCGATCGTGCGGCGCCCCGGGTCGATCTCCCCGCCGTCCTGGTCGAGCAGCCGGAAGTCGCCGCGCACGATCAGCGGCCCGTCGCGGTAGGGAGTGATCGTCGCGCCCTCGGCGTCGTCGGCGCCCGGTTCGACGTCGTCGGGCAGGTCGGACTCGGCGGACTGGGGGCTCGGCACTCCCCCACTCTGCCCCGCCCCCGCGGCGGTCACACGCCCGGGCGGGCGGCGCGACCCGCACGGGGGACGGCTCAGCTCCGCCGGCCGGTCTGCTCCTCGGGCAGCTGGACGCCGGTCTCGTCGGTACCGGCCTCGGCCTGGGCGGGGGTGAGCGTCGGGGGCGCCAGGAAGCGGACGGCGCCGACGGCGATCACCGCGCCGACCAGCGGGGCGACGATGAACAGCCAGACGTGGGCCAGCGGGTCGCCGCCGGCGAACAGCGCCGGGCCGAGCGACCGCGCCGGGTTGACCGAGGTGCCGTCCAGCGGGATGCCGATCAGGTGCACGGCGGCGAGGGTGAGGCCGATGGCCAGCCCGGCGAAGCCCGGCGCCGCGGCCTTGCCGGTCACCAGCAGGACCACCGCGACGAGCACGAAGGTCAGCAGCACCTCGAGCAGGAACGCCCCGCCGCCGCTGATGGTGGCGCCCCAGTCGTTGGCGCCGAGCACGCCGGTCTGGTCGGTGACCTCGCCGAAGTCGCTGGTGAGCAGCTGGAGCAGCGCGGCGCCGGCGATGCCGCCGGCGAACTGGACGACCCAGTAGGCCCCGGCCTCGGCCGCGGTCATCCCGCCGGACAGCAGCACGCCGAGGGTGACCGCCGGGTTGATGTGGCAGCCGGAGACCGGCCCGATCGCATAGGCGAGCGCGAGCAGGGTGAGGCCGAAGGCCAGCGCCACGCCGAGGGCGCCGATGCTGTCGATGCCGCCCACCGCCGCACCGACGGCGAGGAACACGAGCAGGGCGGTGCCGAGGAACTCGGCGACCAGCGAACGGGGAAGCGTCGGTGGCACGGCGGGACCTCCGGGGTCGGCCTCTGCGGGCGCGCCCAGGATGGCCCCGCGGAGCCCACGAGGACAGGAGTTGCTGCCCGGTTCCGGCAGGTTTCTCAGGTCCTCGATCTGGCGGGGAGGAGCCGCGCCACCCGGCGCCGCGCGACCGCCCCGAGCCGGCCCACCCGGCGCAGCGCTCCCGCCCCGAGCCGGCCCACCCGGCGTACCGCCGTCCCGACCCGGCCCTGCCCCAGCCGCCGCAGTCCGCGGACCGGGAGCACGCCCGCCGCCGCGGCGGCCAGCGCCGTGATCGCCAGCACCTGCCGGGCCGTTCCGGTGCCGTCGGGCACGACCAGGAGCAGGAGGCCGGCGGTGAGGAGTGCGCCCGCGGCCACGGCGCCGAGGACGGCGGCCGCGCGCGCCCCGGCTCTCCGGCCCACCGCCCAGAGGAGGGCGAGCAGGACGACGCCGACCGCGCCCCCGACCAGCGCCATCCCCAGCGCGACCAGGGCCACCAGCGTGGCACCGGTCCACGCCGTCGAGACGCTCGACCGGCGCCGTCCGCCGGCCAGGGACGACCACCGGGCGGGCCGGGAGGAGGCAGAGCAGCACGAGCAGCAGCACCGCCACGGCGCCGACGAGCAGCGCCCGGTCGTAGTCCGCGGCGGGCGCGAAGTCCAACCGGACGGTTCCGCCGGGGCCCTCCGGCAGCAGGTAGCCCTGCATCCACCCGTCGACCGTCACGGCGCGGAGCTCGGTGCCCGACAGCCGGGCCACCCAGCCCGGATTGGCGTTCTCCGGGACCACCAGCAGCTCCGGTTCGCTCCGGTCGCCGACCCGCACCTCGCGGTGCTCGGCGTCCCAGCGGGTCCGCTCGACAGCCGTCCGGCCGTCGGGCGCCGGTTCGTCCGCGCCGTCGGCCCGCGTGACCGTGACCGACTGCGCCGTGAGCAGCCGGCCGGCGCGGGCCTGGAGCCGGTGCTCCCCGTCGTCGAGGGCGACCACGTCAGGGGCGTCCCCGCAGATCCGCAGCGGGATGGGGCGGACCGCCAGCAGCGCGCCGAGCGTCGTGGTCGCGGCCGTCTGCAGCACCACCCCGTCCAGCTGCACGTCGGGCCCGGTCCCGCACGGGAACTCGACCGGCGCGTCCGCGGCCGCCGCCGGGTTGGGCCCGCCGACCTCGAGCTCGCTGACCCCGATCCCCAGCTCGACGTCCCACCGGTTGCGCGGGTCGTACGTCGTCCGGACGTCGGGCATCTCGAGGGTCACCGACACGCGGTCGGTCACCACCGGCGCGAACCGCGTGCTGCCGTCGGCGTCCAGCTCGAGGGTGCGGCGCAGGCCACCGATGTCGACGGTCACCGCCCGCGCGACCGAGACCGGGGCGCCGGGGTCGGTGACGACGCGCAGCCGGTCCACCGTGCGGGGCTCGGGGAAGGTCAGCGTCAGCGTGGGCCGGCTGCCGTCGACCCCGCCCAGCCACGTGGTCCGCGGGTCGCCGTCGACGGCGGCCCCGGGGCTGGCCCGCGGGTCCCACACCGCGCTGCCGGACTCCGCGCGTGGGCCGCCGCGCACCTGGGCGAGCAGCGCATCCAGCTCCGGCCCCAGCCGGGGCAGCCCGGTCACGGCGACCGAGTGGTCGGAGGCGCCGGCGGTCTCGAACACCCGGTCCAGGATCAGGCTCTCCTCGGCCGCGTCGGCCAGGGTGGCGGCGCACCGGGGCGCGCCCCCGGTGTCGACGACGCAGCCGGAGGTGCCCGCCGAGACGTCGAAGGCGTAGACCTGCACCGGCTCCTCGATGCCGGGGGCGACGACGGTCCGCTGGATGGTGACCCCGGGGATGGCCACCTCGGCGAGCGAGAGGCCGGCGCCGTGGGTGCCGTCCGCCTCGTCGACGACCGTGCTGATGGTCAGCGAGCGGGTCGCCCCGCCCGGCAGCGGGAGGATCTGGGCCTCCCCGGTGTCGGCCACCGGCACGGTCACCTCGCCGGCGTCCGTGGTCAGCCGCAACCGGTCGGGGCGGGCACCGTCCAGCGGCCGGCCGAGCCGGACGATGATGCCCGTGGCGGGTGAACGGCTCCGTCGTGGTCAGCCGCCACCACGACGGCGCGGAGGCACCGGCCCACGGCGCCGGCTGCCAGGCCGTGAGCAGGTTGCGGTCCAGCGCCGACCACGGCTGGGCGTCGAGCTGGGGGGCCTGGAAGCCGTCCGCGTCCGACGCCGAGCTGGAGGCGCTGATGTGCCCGTTGAAGTAGGCGACGGTGGACTCGGCGCCGCTCAGCCCGGGCACCGTGTAGTCGCGCGCCGGTGCGTCCAGCCGCAGCGGGTCCCACACGCCCAGGCCGGCCGAGGTCGCGCCGGAGATGCGGCCGAAGTTGCGTTCCCGGCGGACCCACGCGTCGCTGAGCATCACCGGGCCCGCCGGCACGTCCAGCTCCCCCGCGGTCACCGTCGGGCGGTCGGTCACCAGGCCGCGGTCCTCCAGCGCGAGCACCGCGTCGGGACCGCCGTGGACGCCGACCACCGAGGACAGCGGTGCCGTCCAGGCCGGTGGCGCCACGTCGGCCACCGCGTAGACCTGGATCGCGGGCGCCGGCTCGACCAGCCCGGCGTCGACCACGACCCCCCGGTCGGACACCTCCTCGCCCTGGACCGGCCCGAACTCGGCGACCTCGGTGATGCCCGGCGAGTTGGCCAGCGCCTGCCGGACCAGCAGGGGACGCGTCGCACCCGACGAACCGGGATCGAGGTCGTTGCGCAGCACCAGGTGGGAGAAGCCGGCGCGGGCGAGGTAGGGCGCCAGTCCGGCCGACCCCTCCCCCCGGGACAGCCTCGCCTCGACCGCGTCGAGCACCCGGATGTGCCCCGCGGGTGTCAGCGGGATCTGGTTGCGGACGTCCCACGGCGACTCCGCGAGGGCCTGGATCGGCTCGTCGGTGGCCGACCCCCACGCGTAGGTGGGGAACGAGGAGCCGGGCACCAGCAGCGCCCGGCCGCTGGGCTGCTCGGCGGCCAGGAACTCCGCCGCCTCGCGCCAGTGGTCGGGCACGTCCTCGAAGCCCGTCGGCGGGACCAGACGTCCGGCGAGAGCGGGTGACACGGTGGCCACCAGGGCCAGCACGAGCCCGGCCACGAGCGCCCGCGACGTCCACCTCGCGGCGGCCGCCGAGCGGGCGCCCAATCCCGGCCCGGCGCCCCGGCCCGGCCACCGCACCAGCACCGCCGCGAGGTGCGCCAGGCCGAGCACCAGGGGCAGCCGCAGCAGCGGGTCGAACTTGTGCACGTTCCGCAGCGGGGCCAGCGGTCCGTCCAGGGCCTCGTGCAGCCACCCCGCCGCCGCCCCGTCGACCGAGGCCAGGTGGCCCATCGACACCAGGGCCGTCCCCGCCACCACCGCCAGCACCAGCCAGCGGCGCTCGGGCAGGTCACGCCGGCACAGCGCGACCAGCCCCGCCGCGGCCAGGACCACCGTGGCCCCGGCCGGGATCGCGTCGCCCACCAGCGACCACCCCGCCGGCCAGACCGGCCCGGCCGAGGTGCGCAGCGGCGCCAGCCAGTGCGAGGTGCCACGCAGCACGCTGAGGACGTCGGTCGGCGCGGTGGTCGACGCAGCTGTCTCGATGTAGTCCAGGAAGCGCGGGCTGTACCGGCCCAGGAGCAGCAACGGCCCGACCCACCAGGCGGTCGCCAGGCCCACCGCCACGACCCACCAGGCCATCAGCCGGCGCCGCAGCGGCCCCGCCGGCCGGGTCAGGACGAACAGCGCGGCCAGCGGCAGCGCGGCGGCCGTGGCGACGGCGTTCACCCCGCCGATGCAGAACACCGCCAGGCCCGATCGCAGCGCGGCGCGCCGGGCCGAGCCGTGCAGGGCGATCCCGGCCAGCGGCACCACCACCCACGGCGCCAGCGCCATCGGCACCATCTCGACCGAGTGGGCCCCCAGCGACGTGATCATCCGGGGGGCGCAGGCGTACGCGACGCCGGCGAGCACCGCGGTCGCCGGCGTCCCGATCCTCAACCGGCGGGCCAGGACGACCACGCCCAGGTAGGCGACGCTCAGCAGCAGCGCCAGCCAGAGCCGCTGGACCAGCCAGGGCGGCAGGCCGATCAGCCGACCGGCGGCGAAGAAGGGGCCCATCGGGAAGAAGTAGCCGTAGGCCTGGTTCTGCAGCTGCCCGGCCGCGCCCTCCGGCTCCCACAGCGTCAACGCGCGGTGGAGGAAGTCGACGGGGTCCACCGCCAGGTCGAGCTTGGTGTCGCCGACCACCTGCCCCGGCTCCTGCAGCACCGCCAGGACCACGAAGCCGAGGCAGACCAGCGCCGACCGGAACCGGACGAGCAGCGCCCCCGCCCCCGGGCGCACCCGCCCGGCCCGATCCGCCGGAGGGGCGGGGACCGGCACGGCCGGTGCGGTGACCTCGTCGAGGGGGATCGTCGCCATGTCGCGGGAGCCGCCGCTCAGGACACCGGGACGGGGTGCCCGAGGGCCCCGCCCGGTACCTGTCCGGCCGGCAGTGCACGCCCGCGGGCGACGAGCAGCCCGCCCAGGCCCAGCAGCGCCACCCCCGTGCCCGCCGCCGCCCAGGAGAGGACCCCGTCAGCGCCGTCCTGCTGCCCGATCGCCGCCCGCGCGCGGGCCACGGCGTCGGCGTCGCTCTCCTCCGACGAGGCGAACGCCCCGCCGAGCAGCACCGCGCCGGGGGTGCCGTCGGCTCCCCGCAGCCGGGTCAGCCGGATGTCCTCGCTCGCCACGACGACCCCGCTGACCGGTTCGACGAGCAGGAACCGAGTCGTCCCGTACAGGACGTCGGCCGGCGCCGTCGCCTCCGGGGAGCCGACGAGCAACCCGGGCACGGTGACCGCGCGGAGCACCTGCTCGGGGACGCGGTGCTCGAACCGCTGGACCTCGAGCCCGTGGAAGCGCTCGGTGCCGAGCAGCCGGACGGGGAAGGAGGCCTCCGCCGTGTCGTCCCACATCATCCGGTCCTGGGCGGCGGCCCCGGGCGGGAAGGCGAGGGTCAGCCCCCGCACGTCCACGCGCCGGCCGTCCACCGCCTCCACCGGGCAGTCGACGGCCTCCCGCGTGCGCCGGTCGAGGCAGGCCGTCGTGGTCGTCGTCGAGAGCAGCGTCCCCTCCGCGGTGCGGGCCGTCGTCTCCGACACCCGCACGGCGGTGTCGTCGTCCACCTGCCCGGCCTCGGCGTCGTCGTGGACCCGGACCTCCACCGACACGTCCACGCCGGTGCGCTGCTCGAAGGTCACGGGGTCCAGCAGCGTGACGTCGGAGCCCTCGACGACCGTCTCGTACGCCTCCTCCACGGGGAGCAGCGGCATCCGCGACCCCGACGCCGCCGACGCCGGCAGACCCACGGCGAGCACGACGCCACCGAGCACGGCGACGGCCCGCCCGGCTCCCCGTGCCCCCATGCGGCTCCCCTTGGTGGAACGGTCACGTGGGCGCCCGTCCGGCAATTGTCCGGACCCCGGCAGCCATTCCGACCGGTCCCGTGACGCATCGACGTCGGGTTCGTATCACGCGGCGCTGCGCGCGGGAACCCTTCGTCACCCTCCTGACCAGCGCGCATTCCCGGCAGCTCGGAAGGCGGGCGAAATGTGCACCCCGCGTGAGCGCACAATTGCTCTCAGTCAATGGATGCGCCACCCATTCGGGGATGCGGGATTCCGTACCGAGAAAAGACATAACCGTCGGCTCGACAACGCGCTCTCTTCCATTACCGTGCCGCGAATGCTCAGGGCCTCCGAGGACACCGACGTGCTCTTCGTGAACTGGCGCGACCTCAGCCATCCGGAGGGCGGTGGCTCCGAGCGGTACGTCCACCGCATCGCGGAGGGCCTCGCCGCGGCCGGCCTGCGCGTGTCGCTGCTCTGCGCCGCGCACGGGCGCGCTCCGGCCGAGGAGGTCGTGAACGGCGTCCGGATCGTGCGTCGCGGCGGCCGGCTGACCGTCTACCCCCGGGCCCTGTCCCACGTCCTGCGCCACCGCCCGCGGCTGGTGGTGGACGTGCAGAACGGCATCCCGTTCGGCAGCACGCTGGTCACCCGGGCGCCCCGTGACGGTGCTGGTGCACCACGTGCACCGCGAGCAGTGGCCGATCGTCTTCGGCCGCGTCGGCGGCCGGCTCGGCTGGTGGATCGAGTCGGTCCTCGCACCACGCCTCTACCGCCGGGCCCGGTACGTCACCGTCTCCGAGGCCACCCGCACCGAGCTCGTCGAGCTCGGGATCGACGCCGCCCGGATCGACATCGTCCCGGTCGGTGTCGAACCGACCCCCGCCGTCCGGTCCGCGCGCTCGCCCGCACCGGAACTGCTCGTCGTCGCCCGGCTCGTGCCGCACAAACGGGTCGAGCACGCGCTGGCGGTGCTCGCCCGGCTCGCCGACCGCTGGCCGGACCTGACCCTCACCGTGGTCGGTGAGGGCTGGTGCGAGCCGGAGCTGCGCGCCGAGGCCGAGCGCCTCGGGGTGACCGACCGGGTGACCTTCGCCGGGTTCGTCGACGAGCAGACCAAGCACGAGCGGCTCGCCTCGGCCTGGGTGCACCTGGTCCCCTCGGTCAAGGAGGGGTGGTGCCTGGTGGTCAACGAGGCCGGCGGGCACCGGGTGCCGACCGTCGGCTACCGGTCCGCCGGCGGTCTGCGCGAATCGGTCGTGGACGGCGTCAGCGGCGTCCTGGTCGACGACCTCGAGGAGATGGTGACCGCCACCGCGCAGCTGCTCGAGGACCGCAGCACGCGGGAGGCGATGGGCGCCGCCGCTGCCCGGCACGCCGCCTCGCTGGCCTGGGGGGCGAGCGCGCGGGCGTTCGCCGCGGTCCTGGCCGCCTCGGCCCGCTCCGCGTCCGCCGCGGGCGCGCGCACCGCCCTCGGTCCCCTGGCCGCGGCCCTCGACCGCATCGCGACCGGCGACGCCGCCGGACCGGCCTCCGTGACCGGCCGCGTGCGCCTGGCGCGGCTGGCCCGGGGCCCGCGGGCGCTCGAGGAGCTCGCGGCCCGGCGCACGGACTAGTTCCCGCTCAGCCCCTCGGGCCACGGCGTGCCGACGACGACGTCGTCGACGCAGACGGTGCCGGCCGGGGCACCCGACGCCCGGACCGCGACCGGCCCCTGCTGACCCGTGACGACGAACATGACCCGGCCGGTGCCGGCGGGGACCGTCACGTCCTGCCGGTCGTCCCCCACCGCCAGGTGCACCGTGACCTCCGCCGGGCTGTCGTAGCCGAACCGGAGCACCTGGAGGCCGAACCAGATCGGGACGTCGCCGAGCACCTGGCCACCGGCGGGCAGCGGCCAGCCGCAGCCCGGAACCGGTCCCGACGCCTCCAGGATCGGCTCCAGCAGCGTGATCGGGCGCAGGACGGCGTCCTGGTCGAACATCCCCATCTCGGTCGCCGGCCGGTCGAAGGGGCGTGGCTCGCCGACGGTGCGGAGGGTCGCGTCGAGGTCGAAGGACTCGAAGATCGTGACGTGCACCGGCGGGAGCGTGCTCACCACCGACACCTCCGGCCGGGCGTCCATCGTCTCCAGCACGTCGGACACGAAGGTGGCCGCGCCGGGTGTGCTGCAACTCGTCGACGATCAGCGCGCTGCTGCCCAGCGAGCTGACGACGAGCAGCGCGCTCACCGCCACGGCCGGGAGCGCCCGTCCGGCGAGCCGACCGGTCCACGCCGGTGCGGTGGACGCCCGCCGCGGCCCGCTGAACGCCGCGCAGCAGCCCAGGACGACCACCGGGATGGCGTCGGTGATGTACCGGGGGTCGCGCGCGGCGATGGCCAGGTCGGATGCGCGGGTGAGCTGGACCAGCGCGATGTCCACCGCCAGGTAGCCGGCGACCAGCAGCCACGCCTTGACCGCGCGCCCCCTCCGCAACCAGATGCTGACCGCGACGACGACGGCCACGAGCACGGCGACGAGCACCGCCCGGACCGTGCCGGCGTCCGCCGCCACGGTGTCGTCGGCGCCCTCCGCCGTCCACGGGCCACCGACCAGCCCGGGCAGCAGCATGGAGAAGACCGTCTCGGCGGTCGTGGAGAGCACGGCTCCCGGCTCGGGTGCCAGCTCGGACCGGCCCACGACGGACAGGTAGAACGGCACGTAGCCGGCGACCAGGAGCGCGTGCGGCAGGAGGTAGGGCCAGGAGCGCGCGACCCGGCGCAGGCTCTCCCACCACGGGGTGCCGGCCTCCTCGACGAGCACCAGGACGGCGACGAGGGCGGGCAGGACGAGCACCGCCTTCTCCCAGAACAGCAGCCCCGTCGCCGTGCCGACGGCCGAGAGCGCGGCCCAGCGCCAGGAGCGCTCACGGTAGGCCCGGACGCCGCCGATCAGCACCGTGAACAGGGCGATCTGCAGCGGCAGCGCCTCCAGCCCCGCCGCCAGCCAGGTCGCCGACGGCAGCGCCAGGGGCGTGAAGAGGTAGACGGTGAACGGCACGAGGACCCACGGGGACCGGCCGAACAGGAGCCGCAGCACCACCAGCAGCAGGCAGGACGCGGTCAGCTGGAGTGCCAGCAGGAGCAGCGCCGCCGGGACGAAGGAGAGCCCGGGGTCACTGCCGAGGACGGCGTAGACGAGGTTCGGCCCGATCTCCAGGTGGCCGTTGTGCTCCCGCACCAGGAACTCGCGTGACAACCCCCACCGCTGGAACATGCTCAGGTGGAACAGGTCGTCCTGCCACAGGCTCGAGCCCAGGACCAGGACCGCGCGCACGACGGTCTGCAGCGCGACGAGGACGAGGCCGCCGACGAGCAGCGGGTCCGCCTGCCGGGCACGCCGGTCCTCCGTCGCCACCCCGTCGCGCATCCCGGGAGCGTGCCACGCGGAACGGCCGCGTGGCCCTCGTCGCGAGCTCCGGGTTCGCGGTCACCTGACCGGGGGACACCGGGAGCCGGCGCGGTCAGCCCTCGCCGGCCTGCCCGTAGAAGACGTGCTCGACCACGGTGCGGGCGCGCCGGGTGGTCCGGTGGTACTCGTCGAGGAACTGCCCGGGCTGGGTCTCGGCGCCGTAGCCGCACGCCCGCGCCACGCCTTCCAGCTCGAGCCCCGGCCGCGGCAGCTGGTCGCTGGGCCGCCCGCGGACGAGGAAGACCGCGTTGCGCGCTCGCGTCGCCAGCTCCCACGCCGCGCGCAGCGCCTCGGCGTCCTCGGCGGTCACCAGTTCCGCGTCCGAGGCCGCGGCCAGCCCCTCCACGGTCGACCGGACGCGCAGGCCCGGCAGCTCGCCGCCGTGCTGCAGCTGCAGCAGCTGCACGGTCCACTCGACGTCGGCCAGCCCGCCGCGGCCCAGCTTGGTGTGCGTCGCGGGGTCGGCGCCGCGCGGCAGCCGCTCGCGCTCCACGCGGGCCTTGATCCGGCGGATCTCGGCCACCTGGTCGGCGGCCAGGCCGCCCTCGGGGTAGCGGATCGGGTCGATGAGCTCGACGAACGCCGCACCCAGCTCCTCGTCGCCGGCGACCGGCGTCGCCCGCAGCAGCGCCTGCACCTCCCACAGCGACACCCAGCGCTCGTAGTACTCGCGGAACGCCGACAGGCTGCGGGCCATCGCGCCCTGCCGGCCCTCGGGCCGCAGGTCCGCGTCGATCTCGAACGCGGGGTCCGGTCCGGGCTCGCCGAGCAGCCTCCGCAGGGTGTGCGCCACGGCGTTGGCCGTCGCCGTCGCGGCGGCCTCCTCCGCACCCGCCCGCGGGCGGTGCACGAAGAGGACGTCGGCGTCCGAGCCGTAGCCCATCTCGCCGCCGCCGAGCCGGCCCATGCCGATGACCGCGACGTCCACGGGCAGCTGGTCGACCGAGGTGCCGCTCTCGAGGGCGTGCGCGCGCAGGGCGACGTCCAGACCGGTCCGCAGGGTGGCGACGGCGACGTCGGTCAGCGCCTCCCCCACCCGCAGCACGTCGAGCCGGCCCAGGAGGTCCGCGCAGGCGATCCGCAGCAGCTCCTGGCGGCGCAGCCCGCGCAGCACCCGGATGCCGCCCTGCGGATCACCGGCGCGCGCGGCGGCCAGGCCCCACGCCCTGGTCAGCGCGGCGACCCCGCGCGGCTCGAGCTCGGCGTCGTCGGCGAGCAGCCGCAGCGCCTCGGGCGTGCGGGTCAGCAGGCCGGCGACGTACTGGCTGGACCCCAGCAGGTGGGCCAGCCGCTCGGCGACCTGGCCCTCGTCGCGCAGCAGCCGCAGGAACCACTGGTTGCCACCCAGCGCCTCGCTGACCTGCCGGTAGGCGAGCAGCCCGGCGTCCGGGTTCGGGCAGGAGGCGAAGGTCTGCAGCAGCACCGGCAGCAGGTACTTCTGCATGGACGCCGAGCGGGAGACCCCGCCGGTGAGCGCCGCGAGGTGCCGCAGCGCGGCGTCGGGGTCACCGAAGCCGAGCGCGCGCAGCCAGTCGCCGGCGGCCTTCGAGCCCAGCTGCAGCCGCTCGCCGGGGACGCGGGCCACCGCCGACAGCAGCGGGCGGTAGAAGAGCTTCTCGTGCAGCCGGCGGACCTCGCGGGTGTGCAGGTTCAGCTCGGCCTGCAGGACGTCGACCGCCCCGCCGCGCGCGTCCGGCTTGTAGCCCAGCGACCGGGCCAGCCAGCGCAGCTGCTGCTCGTCGGTGGGCAGCAGGTGGGTGCGCCGCAGCCGGAGCAGCTGGAGCCGGTGCTCGACGGTGCGCAGGAACCGGTAGGAGGCGATGAGGGTGACCGCGTCGTCCCGCCCGACGTAGCCCCCCGACGACAGCGCCATGAGCGCCGGCAGGGTGCCGCCCGCCCGCAGCGAGGCGTCGGCCCGGCCGTGCACCAGCTGGAGCAGCTGGACGGCGAACTCGACGTCGCGCAGCCCGCCGCGGCCCAGCTTCAGCTCGCGGTCGGCCTGCGCGGGCGGGATGTTCTCCTCCACCCGGCGGCGCATGGCCTGCACCTCGCCGACGAACCCGGGGCGGTCACCGGCGCGCCACACCATGGGCCACAGCGCGTCGACGTAGGCCCGCCCGAGGTCGGGGTCGCCGGCCACCGGGCGCATCTTGAGCAGCGCCTGGAACTCCCACGTGCTGGCCCACTGCTCGTAGTAGGCCGAGTGCCCGGCGACCGTGCGCACCAGCACCCCGGCCTTGCCCTCGGGGCGCAGCGCGGCGTCGACCTCCCAGGCCGCCTCGCGGCAGATCCGCATGAGGGCAGCGGCCACCCGGGTGGCGCTGCCCAGGGCGGCGCTCTCGGAGTCCTCGGGGTCCACCGGCTCGCCGACGAAGACGACGTCGACGTCGCTCACGTAGTTGAGCTCGCGGCCGCCGGTCTTGCCCAGCGCGATGACCGAGAGCCGGCAGGCCGCGGCGTCGGCCGGCTGCTCGGCGACGGCGAGCGCCAGCCCCGCGGTGAGCACCGCCGCGGCGATGTCGGCGAGCTCGGCGGCGACCTCCTCGGCAGCCAGGTTGTCGCCCAGGTCGCGGCCGGCCAGGGAGAGGATCGCCCGCCGGTAGGCCAGCCGCAGCGCGGCCACCCGGGCGGGGTCGGCGTCGGGCGCGCCCTTCCCCAGCCGCACGCCCCACGGCGGGTCGTCGGGGTCCGCGCCGACCGCGGTGAGCATCTGCTGCTCCAGCGCGGCGGGCGTCGGCCGCGCCTGCCCGGAGTCGTCGGCGTCGAGGACCGTCCAGTCGTCGGGGTGCGCGGCGAGGTGGTCGGCGAGACCGGAGCTGGCGCCCAGCACCGCGAGCAGCCGGCTGCGCAGCAGCCCCGAGCCGCGCAGCCGGGCCAGCAGGGACGCGGCCGACTCCCCGTGCGGGTCGGCCTCGTCGAGCGCCTCCACCAGGCGGTGCAGCGAGCGGGCGGCGAGGTCGGGGTCGCCGGCGCGGGCCAGCGCCGCGACGACGGGACCGGCCTCGGGGTCGGCGGGCTCGTTGCGCTCCAGGTCCCACAGCCCCAGGTCGGGGTGGGAGAGCACGCGGGCGGCCCGCTCGCCGTCCTCGAAGCCGAACCGCACCAGCCGGACGACGGCGCGACGCGGGATCTCCAGCTCGGGTCCCACGGGCTCAGCCCGCCTGCGGGGCGTGCGCCCGCACCAGGTCGGCGAAGCGCGCGGCGAACGGTGCCCACGTCTCGGCGAGGTCGTCGTGCACGGCGTCGGAGCGGGCGCAGAGCGTCTCGGCGTCCACCGGTGCCGCCGCCACCCCGGAGCGGTCGGCCGCCGCCCAGGCCCGCACCATGTCCGGCGTCGTCTCGATGTGGAACTGCAGGCCGTAGACCGCCTCGCCCACGCGGAAGGCCTGGTTCTCGTAGTGCGCGTTGCTGGCCAGCAGCGTGGCGCCCGGCGGCAGCGCGGCGATCTCGTCGTGGTGCCACTCGACGACGTCGGGGGTGAGCGGCAGCGGCCCGAAGACCGGGTCGGCGTAGGCGGCGTCCCGCTTGGCGACCAGGGCCGCGCCGACCTCGGGGCCCTCGGTGCCGCGCCGGACCGCGCCCCCACCGACGTCGGCGAGCAGCTGGGCACCCAGGCAGACCGCGAGGCTGGGCGTGTCGTCGTCGATCGCCTGCCGCAGGAGCGCGCGCAGTCCGACGAGCTCGGGGCTGGTGGCCTCGTCGTCGGTCGCCGACTGCGGGCCGCCCAGGACGAGCAGCCCGTCGTGCCCGTCCAGCGTGCCGGGCAGCGCGTCCCCGCGGTCGAGGTACCGCTCGTCGAGGGTCAGGCCGGCCGCGGCCAGCCACTCCCCCAGCCGGGCGGGCGGGTCGGTCTCGCTCGGGACGACGACGAGGAGGCTGGCCACGCGGTCGAGATTAGCGGCGCATCCCCTCGGGCCCCGCTCGGACGGGTGCGTTCCCGACCCCCTCCGGCACCGCGGCGGGCCTAAACTCCGGAAGCCGCCGGCGGGGAGGGGCACCGTGGACACCATGCCGGTCCGGGCGGTCCCGGGCTCCGTCGCACGGCCGCCGTCGGCCGCGGTCATGCCGCGGCGCGCCCGGTCGGTGCTGCCGGTCGCGCTGCTGCTGGTCGCCGCCCAGCTGGGACTGCGCACGTGGGTGTTCGCGCAGCGGAGCTTCTACGGCGACGACCTGCACCTGCAGCTGCTCTCCGACCGGCTCCCGCTGTTCGTCGCGCGAGCTCCTGCTCCAGGACTACGACGGCCACCTCATGCCGGGCAGCTTCCTCGTCGCCGGCCTCGCCGAGCGGGCCGCGCCGCTGGAGTGGTGGCCGGCCGCGGTCTCCCTCGTGCTGCTGCAGGCGCTGGCCTCCCTCGCCCTGCTGCGCGTGCTGTGGGTGCTGGTCGGGGACCGGCCGGTGCTGCTGGTGCCCCTGACCTTCGGGTTGTTCACGCCGGTGGCGCTGGGCGCGGCCACCTGGTGGGCGGCGGCGCTGAACTCGCTCCCGCTGCAGATCGGGCTGGCCTGGTACGTCGCGGCCGCCGTGCGGTACGCGCAGACCGGACGGCGGCGGCACGCCGTGAGCGGCACCGCGGCGCTCGCCTTCGCGTTCGCGTTCTACCTCAAGGCGGTGCTGCTGCCGCCCATCGCGTTCGTCGTCGTGGTCGTGGTGCTCCTGCGCGACGGCGCGCGCCATCCCGTGGCGGCCGCGGTGCGCCAGGCCCGGGCGCTGTGGGCGGGCACCGCCGTCGTCGTCCTGGTGTGGGCGGTGACCTACCTGCTCACGCGCGAGCACTCGCCCGTGAGCGCCGGCAGCACCGACGACGTCGTCGCCACGCTCACGACCGGTCTGCGCGCGATCGCGCCCGCGGTGGTCGGCGGGCCCTGGGACTGGGTCCTCCTGGACGCCGGCTCCCCCCTCTCCAACCCTCCGCACCGGGCGACGGTGGCCGGCTGCGTGGTCCTCGCCGGGGCCTTCGCCTGGACCGCCGTGCGGCTGCGCGGCGCCGTGACGGTCTGGTCCATGACCGCCGGCGCCGTCCTCGCCGGGCTGCTGATGGCGGCGATCGGCCGGGCCTCCCTGGGCCTGGGGGAGGTCGTGCCGCTGGCCTACCGCTACTTCGCCGCCGATGCCGTCGTGCTGCCGATCGCCGGTGCGCTGCTGCTCACCCTGCCGCTCCGCGACGTGTTCGCGCCGGGCCGGTTCGACCGGCCGCCCCGGATCCGCCGGCGCCCGCGGTGACCGCGGCCGTGCTGACCGGGGTGCTGACCGCGGCGTTCGTCGCGAGCGGGGTGCGCTCGACGGTGGACCACGCCGAGGCCTGGCAGGGCAACCGCACCGGGGAGTACCTGTCCACCGCCCGGGCCTCGCTCGCCGCGGCCGGCCGCACCCCTCTGCTGGACCAGGCGCTCCCGCTGCTCGTCACGGCGGGCATGGCCCCGCCGGCCCACTCGCTGCACGGCCTGCTGGCCGCGCTGCCCGACCGCCCGCCGTTCGCCGCCTGGACGACCGAGCTGCAGCTGCTCGACGGCGCCGGCCGCCTCGTGCCCGCCGTCCTCGTGCCCGCCGTCCCGGTGCTGCCCGGACCGGACCCGCTCTGCGGCCACCCGATGCTGCCGGGGGCACCGGCGACGCTGCCGCTCGGGGCCGCGCTGCCGGGCTGGGTGTGGACGGTGCAGCTGGACTACATCGCCAACCAGGACGGCGTCCTCGAGGTCGCCGCCGAGGGCGGTGGCGCGGTCGTACGGGCGCCGGTGACGGCCGGCTTCGGCCGGGTGTTCGTCCGGCTGGAGGGGCCGGTGCCCGCGGTGCGGGTGGCCAGCGGGACCGACGGGTTCGGCGCGTGCCTGACCTTCGGCGCCGTCGGGGAGGTCGCGGTCCGCTGACCGGCCCCGACGGCGCCGGCCCGCTCAGAGACCCGGCAGGTAGCGCTGCAGCTCGAACGGCGTCACGTTGCGCCGGTAGGAGTTGAACTCCTCCCACTTGTTGCGCAGGAAGAACTCGAAGACGTGCTCGCCGAGGGTCTCGGCGACCAGCTCGCTGCTCTGCATGGCGGTCAGCGCCTCGCCGAGGGAGACCGGCAGGTCCTCGTAGCCGGCCGCGCGGCGCTCGGTGTCGGTGAGCGACCAGACGTCGTCCTCGGCCTCGGGCGGCAGCTCGTAGCCCTTCTCGATGCCCTTGAGCCCGGCGGCGAGCAGGACCGCGAAGGTCAGGTACGGGTTGCAGGCGGAGTCCGGCGACCGGACCTCCACGCGGGCCGACTGCGCCTTGCTCGGCTTGTACTCGGGCAGCCGCACCAGCGCCGAGCGGTTGGCCCGGCCCCAGGTGGCCGCCGTCGGCGCCTCGGTGCCGGCCAGCAGCCGCCGGTAGGAGTTGACCGTCTGGTTGGTGACGGCGGTGACCTCGCGCGCGTGGGTGAGCAGGCCGGCGATGAACTGCTTGGCCGTCGTCGACAGCCGGATCGGGTCGGCGGCGTCGTAGAAGGCGTTGCGGTCGCCCTCGAAGAGCGAGAAGTGCGTGTGCATCGCGGAGCCCGCGAGCTCGGTGAACGGCTTGGGCATGAACGTGGCGTGCACGCCCTGACCCAGCGCCACCTCCCGGACGACGTGCCGCAGCGTCATGATGTTGTCCGCCATCGACAGCGCGTCGGCGTAGCGCAGGTCGATCTCCTGCTGGCCGGGAGCGACCTCGTGGTGGCTGAACTCGACCGAGATGCCCATCGCCTCGAGCGCGAACACCGCCTCGCGGCGGAAGTCGTGGGCCACGTTGTGCGTGGAGAGGTCGAAGTAGCCGCCGGTGTCGGCCGGCTCGGGGGCCGTGCCGTCGGTCGGCAGGTCCTTGAGCAGGAAGAACTCGATCTCGGGGTGCGTGTAGAAGGTGAACCCCATGTCCGCGGCCTTGGCCAGCGCCCGGCGCAGCACGTGCCGGGGGTCGGCCCAGGACGGCGAGCCGTCGGGCAGCGTGATGTCGCAGAACATCCGCGCGGTGTCGCTGGGCCGGCCGTCGCGCCCGGGCATCACCTGGAAGGTGCCCGGGTCGGGCTTGGCGAGCATGTCGGATTCGTAGACGCGGGCGAAGCCCTCGATCGCCGACCCGTCGAAGCCGATGCCCTCGGCGAACGCCGCCTCGATCTCGGCCGGCGCCACCGCGACGGCCTTGAGGTAGCCCGAGACGTCGGTGAACCACAGCCGGACGAACCGGATGTCGCGCTCTTCCAGGGTGCGCAGGACGAACTCCTGCTGTCGATCCATGCTCGCCATGCTCTCGTCCGCTCGTTTCCGGGATGTGACGTGCCGCCACCCTGCCCCCAACGGGGGGCGTAGGACACCCGGCACGCCACGCGGGCCCGCGCTTCCCCACCCGGCGGACGGCCCGCCTGGCCCCCGTCGCACGTCCGAGACCAGACTGTGCGCCGTGAGCGATCAAGGACCGGTGCAGCTCCGGGTGGCGATGGCGCAGGTGGACACCCGCGTCGGTGACCTCGAGGGCAACAGCGAGCTCGTGGTGCGGTGGACCGCGCGGGCGGCCGCCGAGAACGCGCACCTCGTGGTGTTCCCCGAGATGACGCTGACCGGCTACCCGCCCGAGGACCTCGTCCTGCGCGAGTCCTTCGCCCGCGCCAGCGAGCGCGGGCTGGTGGAGCTGGCCGCCGCGCTGGCCGACCGGGGCCTCGGCGGCATCGCCGTCGTCGTCGGCTACCTCGCGCACACCGAGGGCAGCGGGCCGGCACCGGTCGACCAGCCGCCGACCGACGACGACCGGCCCGGCGATGCCAACCCGCGCCGCGGTGCGCCCCGCAACGCCGCCGCGCTGCTGTTCGGGGGCGAGGTCGTCGTCCGCTACTACAAGCGGCACCTGCCCAACTACGGCGTCTTCGACGAGGCGCGCTACTTCGTGCCCGGCACCGAGCTGCCGGTCGTGCGGCTGCACGGTGTCGACGTCGCGCTGACGATCTGCGAGGACCTCTGGGTCGAGGGCGGGCCGTGCGGGGTCGCCGGCCAGGCCGGCGTCGACCTGGTCGTCTCCCCCAACGCCTCCCCCTACGAACGGGCCAAGGACGACCTGCGGCTGCCGCTGGTCCGCCGGCGCGCGGCCGAGGCGCGGGCGACCGTCCTGTACTGCAACCAGGTCGGCGGGCAGGACGAGCTGGTCTTCGACGGCGATTCGATGGCGGTCGCCGCCGACGGCACGCTGCTGGCCCGCTCCCCCCAGTTCGTCGAGCACCTGGCGACGATCGACCTGGACCTCGACCCTTCGTCGGTGCCCGAGCGGCGCGAGGGCCGGATCGGCCCGATGACGGTCACCCGGCACGTCGTCTCCGAGGAGCCGGTCGCCGCGTTCGAGCGGCGGCACGCGACCGTCGTCGAGCCGCTCAGCGACGCCGAGGAGGTGTGGCGGGCACTCGTCCTGGGGCTGCGCGACTTCATCGACAAGAACGGCATGCCCTCGGTCGTGCTCGGCATGTCCGGCGGCATCGACTCGGCCCTGGTCGCGGCCCTGGCGGTCGACGCGCTGGGCGCCGACCGGGTGCACGGGGTCGGGCTGCCGTCGAAGTGGTCCAGCGAGCACTCGCTGTCCGACGCCGAGGACTCCGCACGCCGGCTGGGCATGCACTACTCCGTCGTCCCGATCGCGCCGATGGTCGACGCGTACGAGGCGTCGGTGGAGCTGTCCGGCGTCGCCGCGGAGAACCTGCAGGCCCGGGTTCGCGGGACGCTGCTCATGGGGCTGTCCAACCAGCACGGGCACCTGCTGCTGGCGACGTCGAACAAGAGCGAGGTGGCCGTCGGCTACTCCACGCTCTACGGGGACGCCGCCGGCGGGTTCGCCCCGATCAAGGACGTGCCGAAGACCCTGGTGTGGGACCTCGCCCGCTGGCGCAACGCCTCCGCGCGGGAGCGGGGCGAGACCGAGCCCATCCCGCAGAACTCCATCGACAAGCCGCCGTCGGCCGAGCTCGCACCCGGCCAGCAGGACAGCGACTCGCTGCCCTCCTACGAGGTGCTCGACGCCGTCATCGCCGACTACGTCGACCGCGACCTCGGCATGGCCGAGCTGCTCGAGCGTGGCCACGACCCCGAGGTGGTGGCGCGGGTGCTCCGGCTCGTCGACACCGCCGAGTTCAAGCGCCGGCAGTCGGCCCCCGGCACCAAGATCAGCCTCAAGGCGTTCGGCCGCGACCGGCGGCTGCCCGTGACCAACCGGTGGCGGGAGACGCTGCCCACCGTGCGCGCGAAGGAGCTCAGGCATGACGGAGTCGCCGCTGTACGGCGGGAAGACCACGGCCCGGGTGCGGGTGCACCACCTGCAGCAGGCCAAGGAGCGTGGCGAGAAGTGGGCCATGCTCACCGCCTACGACACCTACAGCGCGGCCATCTTCGAGGAGGCCGGCATCCCGGTGATGCTCGTCGGTGACTCCGCCGGGAACGTCGTCCTCGGGCACACCAGCACGGTGCAGGTGACCGTCGAGGACATGCTGCTGCTCACCAAGGCCGTGACCCGGTCGACGAAGCGGTCGCTGATCGTGGCCGACCTGCCCTTCGGCTCCTACGAGTCCGGCCCGCAGCAGGCCTTCGAGACCGCCGTGCGGCTGATGAAGGAGGGCGGCGCGCAGGCCGTCAAGCTCGAGGGCGGCGTCCGGGTCGCACCGCAGATCAAGCTGCTGCACGACTCGGGGATCCCGGTCATGGCGCACATCGGGTTCACGCCGCAGAGCGAGCACGCCCTCGGCGGGTTCCGGGTGCAGGGCCGCGGGGCGGGTGCCGAGCAGCTGCTCGCCGACGCCCGGGCCGTGCAGGAGGCGGGCGCCTTCGCCGTCGTCCTGGAGATGGTGCCGGCCGCGCTCGCCGCCGAGGTGACGCGCGAGCTGGCCATCCCGACCGTCGGCATCGGCGCCGGCGTGGACTGCGACGCCCAGGTGCTCGTGTGGCCGGACATGGCCGGGCTCAACAGCGGGCGGGTGCCGAAGTTCGTGAAGAAGTACGCCGACCTGCGCGGTGAGCTGCTGCGCGCCGCCCGGGAGTACGCCGACGAGGTGCGCGGCGGCGTCTTCCCCGGCCCGGAGCACTCCTTCGAGTAGCCCTCCCCACTCTGCGGGCACGTTCCGGACGGTGCGGGCGCGATCGCGTCGGCACCGTCCGGAATCCGCCCGCAGAGTCAGCCCGGACGGCGGCGGCCGCGCTCCAGGGCGCGCCGGACCCGCGGCCCCAGGACGCCGGGCACCAGTTCGTCCCACGTCCACCGGACGACGCCCCAGCCCTCGTCCCGCAGCGCGTCCTCGCGGCGCTTCTCCTCGAAGACGGCGTCGCCCGGCGACTGCCCCGGGCGCAGGAGCCGGCCGTACTTGACCCGCCCGTCGAACTCCCCGAGCACGCCCTCCTTCTCCCAGCCGAAGTCGCTCCGGCCCACCAGGGCGCCGCGCGGTGTCCGCACCTCGAGCTGCAGCGTCGACGGGCCGAGCCCCACCCGGTGCAGCACCACCCGGCTGCGGCTCTCCCCCACGCTGTCGCTGCGGGCGTCGGCGAACCGGACCGCCCGGGTCGCCGCCCGCGTCCCCGGCGCACGCCCGAGCCCGGCCACCCCCTGCTCCAGCTCGGTGGGCCCGACCACGTGCTCGTGCAGCGCCGCGTCGAGCAGCACGACCGCCGGCTCGAACGGGAGCGACCGGGCGAGGTCGAGCACGGTGCGCAGCGGGCTCGTGACCGCCACCCCACCCACCAGGACGACGTCGTCGTCGGGGAGGCGGGCGACGTGGCAGTGCAGGTGCCGGCCGACGTGCGCCGAGGCGGGCGGACGGCGGGTCACGTGCACGCGGTCGAGCCGGACGCCCCAGAGGGGCAACCCGTGCAGCACCGCGGCGGACTGGTGGCTGACCACCGCGGGACGGCGCAGCGCGGCGAGAGTGGCCGCGACCAGCCGCCGGTGCCGTCCGGCCGGATCGGGTGGCTGGTCGACGGGCAGGTAGGCCCCGGGTCGCAGCCGGGCCAGCTGCCCGCGGCCGACCTCGCGCTGCAGCTCGTCGTCGCTCCAGCCGGCCTCGAGCGCGGCACCGCGGAGGAGCAGGTCCGGCACGTCCCACGTCTGCATGCCGTCAGCGTGGGTGCCGGTCGCCCCGCGTCGGAGGTGCCGGCGTCATCGGTGGACGGCGGCTCGCCCTGTGGACAGGACCGTGCGGCCACTCTGCGGGCGGGTTCCGGACGGTGCGGGCGCGATCGCGTCGGCACCGTCCGGAATGCGCCCGCAGAGTGAGCGGGGCGACCCGGGTCAGACGTCGGTGACGCGGATGCCGGCGTGCACCTTGTAGCGGCGGTTGACCGAGACCAGGTTGACCGTCAGCGCCTCGACCTGGCGGGCGTTGCGCAGCCGGCCGGCGTAGACGCCGCGCATGCCGGGCAGCCGGCCGGCGAGCGCCTGCACGGTGTCCATGGAGGTGCGGTCATCGCCCACGACCATGACGTCGCCGTCGATGGTCGGCTTGGAGAGGTCCTCCAGCAGCCGGGCCGAGAGGTGGTGGAACGCGCCGACCACGTGCGAGTCGGGCAGCAGCGTGGCCGCCTGCTGCGCGACGCTGCCCTCCGGGACGTCGAGCACGTAGGCGCCCAGCTCGTCGAAGCCCATGGGGACGACGCAGTCGACGACGATCTTCCCGGCCAGCGGCGCGGCCAGCTCGGCGACCGTCGCGGCGTGCCCGTCGAACGGGACGGCGATGATCACCAGGTCGGCGGCGCCGGCGACGTCGGCGTTCGACCCGCCCTGCACCGACACCTCGGCGCCGGCGGACGCGGTGGTCGCGCGGGCGGCGACGTCGGAGGCCACCTCCGCGGCGCGCTCGGCGTCCCGCGAACCGAGCAGGATGCGCTGCCCGGCGGCGGCCAGGCGAACGCCGAGCCCGCGGCCCTGCGGCCCGGTGCCCCCGATGATCCCGACGACCAGTTCCTCCACCGCACGACCTTCGGTCACGTCAGCCCCTTCCGCGGCACCGGACGGCCCGGCTCCTGCACCGATCATCCAGGGACGACGTGCGTCCCTGTCAGTCGCCCTCCCAGGCGCGGTCCTCCTCGGTGATCTGCTTCTCCCGCTCGGCCACCGAGCTCAGCGCGTGCTCGGCCTGCTCGCGGGTCTCGTACGGGCCGAGCCGGTGCCGCTCGGCGCACCCGTCGCGCGGTTCGACGGTGTCGTGCTTCAGGCAGTAGAACCAGGGCCCCCCGGCCATGCGTGCCTCCTCGTGCTCGTCGAGGCCCCCATGCTGGCACCGAGCGGCGCGCCCCGCTCGGGCCGCCTGCGCGGCGGCCCGATCGGGCGGCCGCCGCGGTGCCGTGTCGCTCCGTGTTCGGAATGTCACCGGGATGAGGCATCCTGCAGCTGTGACCGGCGTCGCCCCTCCGCCTCCCCTGCCCGGCACGGGCCTGCCGGCGCGGTCCACGCCGTCCGGCCTCGACCGTCGGGTCGCCGCTCTCTCCCTCGCCGCGCTGCTGTCGCTGGGCGCGGTCATGGGCTCGGTCAACCTGCTCGTCGAGGGCGTGCTGCACGACGGCGCCGCGCGCTGGGCCTACGGGTCGACGATGCTGCTGCTGCTCGCGCGGGCGGGGCACCTCGCCGTCCGCGGCCGGGTGGGCCAGCGGTACACCCTCGGCCTGGTGCTGCTGGGCGACCTGATGCACCTGGTCGTCGTCCTCTGCATCGAGGACCCGCTGCGCTACGCCACCCCGCTGATGCTGCTGTTCCCGGCGCTGGCCGCCGCGTGGTTCCTGCGCCCGCGCCCCCTGGCCGTGCACATGGTCGTGATCGTCGCCGTGTGCCTGGCCGCGCTGTGGCCGAGCTACGACAGCGCCGCCGGCCTCCTGCTCCAGGTCGGGGTCAGCGCCGCCATGCTGAACGCCGCCTCCGCGGCGATCTTCCTGCTCCGCCGGCGGGTGCAGCGGCTGCTCGAGGCCACCGAGACGCTCAGCCGGCAGGACCCGCTCACCGGCCTGTTCAACCGCCGGTACCTGGACGAGGAGGCGTCGCGGCTGTGGGCGCACGCCCGCCGCGAGAGCGGCCTGCTGTGCGCCGTCGTGCTCGACCTCGACCACTTCAAGCGGCTCAACGACGAGTTCGGCCACGCCGCCGGCGACGACGTCCTCGGCGCGGTGGCCCGGGCCCTGACCGCCACGGTCCGGCCCACCGACGTGCTCGCGCGCACCGGCGGCGAGGAGCTCGTCGTCCTGGGCACGGTCGGGGCGCCGGACGAGGCGCAGGGGCTGGCCGAGCGGCTACGCCTCGCGGTCGCCCGGGCGCGCGGCACCGGCGGGCACGCCGCGACCGCCTCCGTCGGCCTGGCGGTGGCCGCTCCGGAGGTCCCCGACGACCCGGCGGCGGCGCTGTGGCGGCTGGTCGCGCGCGCGGACACCGCGATGTACGCCGCCAAGCGCGCCGGCCGTGACCGGGTGGCCGCCGCCGTTCCGCTCCCCCGTGCCGCCCTCCTGCCCGACGACGGGGGCGGCGACCGGGTGCTCGACCGGTAGGTTCCACCAACTTCTGTTTCGCTAGGGGCATGTCGCTCCTCGCGCCCGACCCGACGCGGACGGCGCCCCTGCCGTTGCGCGCCCAGGCCGGCGTGCGCGACCGGTGGCTGAGCGAGCGGCTGCGCGACCTGCTGCCCGAGCTCATGGACCGCACCGGCATCGACCTGTGGATCGTGGCCGGCCGCGAGTACAACGAGGACCCGGTCCTCGCGACCCTGCTGCCGGCAACCTGGCTGTCGGCGCGCCGCCGCACCGTCCTCCTGCTGCACCGCAGCGACGACGGCGTGACCCCCGTCGCCGTGTCCCGCTACCCCGTGGGGCAGTTCCTCCCCGCCGAGCCCGGCGAGGGTCCGGCGGGCAGCGAGTGGGACGTCGTCCGCCGCTTCGTCGAGCAGGCCCGACCGGCGCGCATCGGCATCGACGTCTCCGCCGACTTCGCGCTGGCCGACGGCCTGTCGCACGGCGAGCACGGCCGGCTGGTCGCCGCGCTGGGCCCGTACGCCGACCGCCTCGTGCCGGCCGAGGCGCTCGTGGTCGCCTGGCTCGAGACCCGCCTCCCGGAGGAGATCGAGGCGCTGCACGCGCTCCATGGGCTCATCGCCGAGGTCGTCGCCGAGGCGTTCGCCACCGCCGTCACCCCCGGCGTCTCGACCGCTGTCGACGTCGCCTGGTGGCTGCGCCAGCGGCTGCACGACCTCGGCGTCGAGCCGTGGTTCCACCCGTCGGTCACCCTGCAGCGCGCGGGGGTGCCGCTGGTCGACCAGGGCGGGGCGCTGCTGCCGGCGGTCCCGTTCGACGCCGTCGTCGAGCCGGGCGACCTCGTGCACTGCGACGTCGGGCTGAGCAGCCTGGGGCTGCGCACCGACACCCAGCACAACGCCTACGTGCTGCAGCCGGGCGAGGACGCCGCACCGGAGGGGCTGCGCGCGCTGCTCGCCGCCGGCAACCGGATGCAGGACCTCACCGTCGCCGAGCTGCGGCCCGGCCGCACCGGCAACGAGGTGCTCTCGGCGGCCCGCGCTGCGGCGACCCGGGCGGGCATCGATGTCGACGTCTACTCCCACCCGGTCGGTGTCCACGGGCACGGCGCGGGGCCCGCGATCGGGCAGTGGGACGAGCAGGGCGGCGTCCCCGGGCCGGGCGAGCACCGCGTGCACCCCGACACCGCCTACGCGCTCGAGCTCGCCGTCCGCGGCCCGGTGCCCGAGTGGGGCGGGCAGTGCGTCCGCATGGGCCTCGAGCAGGGCATCGCGCTCACCGGTGCCGGCGTGCGGTACCTCGGCCCGCGGCAGACCGCGCTGGTGCTGGTCCCGGCCGGCTGAGACCGGCCGGGACCGCGCCGCTACTTCTTCGCGCTCTTCTTCTTCCGCGCGTCCGCGGTCTTCTTCGTGCTGGCCTTCTGGATGGCGTCGACGAGCTCCTTCTTCTTCATCGTCGAGCGCCCGGAGATGTCCAGCTTCTTCGCGATCGCCTTGAGGTGGTCCTTCGTCGCGTTCGCGTCGACGCCGCCCTTGGTCGCCTTGCGCGTGTTCCGGCCGCCCTTGGCCTGCTCGTCGGAGGGGCCCTTCTTGCCGCCCTCCTTGGGCGCCCAGCGGTCACCCACCTTCTCGAAGGAGTGCTTGACCGCCGCCCAGGCGACCTGGTTGGCCCTCCGCTCGTCGCCGTACTCGTCGACCGCGGAGTCGTGCGCCTTGGCGAACGTGCGCTGCGCCTTCTTCGGCGAGCGCTGCAGCGTGCTGGGCAGCTCCGACTTCTTGGCGTCGCCCTTCGTGGTGGTCTTCGGCATGACCTCTCCTCCTCGCGTGCTGGGCCTCCCCCTACCCCGGGACGGGCCCAAGATCACATCGGCTCAGCCGACAGGAACGGGATCAGTTCCGCGGCCAGCCGGTCGGGGGCCTCCTCCGCCATGTGGTGGCCGCTGTCGATGGGGCCTCCCCCGCGCAGGTCGCTCGTCCAGCCCGCCCAGATCTCCCGCGGGTCGCCGTGCAGGTCCGCGAGGTCGTCGCGCGCCGACCAGAGCACCAGCGTGGGGCAACCGACCCGGCGCCCCGCCGCCCGGTCGGCCTCCTCGGCGGCGCGGTCGACGCCGAGCCCGGCCCGGTAGTCCTCGACCATCGCGTGGACGGTGGCCGGGTCGCGGATCGCGGCCAGGTGGTCGGCGTGGTTCTCCTCCCCCATCGCCGCGGCCCGCCCGGGCGCCAGCGAGCCGTCCCAGGCCTCGGGATCGGCGCAGATGGCCCGCTCCGGCTTGCCCGGCTGGGCGTAGAAGAACCAGTGCCACCAAGCGGCACGACGGCGAACCGCTCGTGCCCGAGCGCGCGCATGAGCGCGACGACGTCGCGGGCCATGGCGCGCTTCGAGTAGGGCGCGTGGTCCGGGCTGGTCGCCGGCCTGGAGGAACGGCCGTAGCCGCGGAGATCGGGGCAGACGACGGTGCGCCCCGCCGCGACCAGGAGCGGCGCGACCCGGTGCCAGGTGGTGTGCGTCCGCGGGTGTCCGCGCAGGAGCACCACCGGCGGGCCGGATCCGCCGGCGCGGAGCCGGAGGACGACGCCGTCGCCGACGTCGACCCGCGACTCCGCGAAGCCGGCGAAGAAGGTCAGGGCAGGTCGGCGGTGTCGGACGACTGGCGGTGGCCGCCCTGGGCGTCGTCGGGGTCGGCGTGGACCGTGCGCTCCTCCGACTCGGCGAGGATGAGCTCGGCGGCGACCTGCTCCATGCCGCTGCCCTGCCAGCGGTGCCTCCTCGGGGAGGAGCTCGGCACGGCTGGCGATGTTGCCCTCGGTGACGTTGTCGAGGGCCTCGGCGCTGGGCTGCTTCTGCGTGGCCATCAGAACCGCTGCTGCTCGGTGGGCGCGGGCTGGTGCGGGTCGGTCACGGGGACTCCTCCTCCGGTGCGGGTGCGTCGGGGACGCCTGGGAGCCGCCTACCCACCGGCCGCCGGCCCACACCCGTGTCGGATCCCGGGCCCGGGGGTAGGCCGACCGGGACCGAGGACGAGCACCTGCCGAGAGGACGAGACGTGCCCGAGCGCGATCTGCCGCTGAAGGACTACGACCACCTGCCCGTGGGTTCGCTGACCACCCGCATCCGGAGCCTGGGCGTCGAGGACCTGACCACGCTGCTCGACTACGAGAAGGCGCACGGGAACCGGTTCCAGGTCGTCCGCGTCATGGAGAGCCGGCTGAGCAGCCTGAGGAACGGGGCGCAGCCCTCCGGCGGCGATCCGTCGGGGCGCCAGCGGTGCCGACGCGCCGGCCGCGCCCGAGGGCGGGTCCAAGGCCTCCGAGGCGACCTCCGGCCCGCCGGTCAACCCGCCGTCGCACGGCGACCCGACCAACCCCGCCCAACCCCGCAGCTGACCGTCAGAGCACGCGGACGAGGTCCATGACCGCGGGCCCGACGACGACGATCATCAGCGCCGGGAGGATGCAGACCATCAGCGGGAAGACCACCTTGACCGGGATCTCCATGGCCTTCTTCTCGGCCCGCTGCTTGCGCTTGTCGCGGAGGTCCTCCGCCTGCGCCCGCAGCACGTCGGAGATGGCGATGCCGTAGGAGTCGGCCTGGTTGACCGCGGCGACGAAGCGGCGCAGGTCCTCCACGTCGGTGCGCCGGGCGAGGGCGTTGTAGGCCTCCCGGCGCGGGCGGCCGACGGTGACGTCGTGCAGCGTGCGGCTGAGCTCCTCGGCCAGCGCGCCCTTGCCGTTGGCAGCGGCGCGGGCCAGCGCGGCGTCGAAGCCGAGCCCGGCCTCCACGGCGATCGTCATCTGGTCCAGGGTGTCGGGCAGCTCGTTGCGGATCGCCTCCTGGCGCTCCTTGCCGCGGCCCCACACGATCGCGTCGGGCACGAGGTACCCGCCGGCGGCCAGGCCGGCCGTGACCACGAGGGAGAAGAGGCCGGGCGAGGCCGCCAGCAGCAGCAACCCGACGACGGCGCCGGTCGCGCCGCCGACCAGCTTGGCCCACAGGGCGCGGCTCATGCTGCGGCCGCCGGCGAAGCCGGCCAGCTCGATGAGCCGGCGCATGCGCGCCGCCGCACGGTCCGGAGTCAGCACGCGCAGCAGCGCGTCCAGGCCGGTGCCGCGGGACTCCAGCGAGCCGACCTCGATGACCCGGGCGCCGAGGCCGCGGGTGAGGTTGCGGCGGGCGATGGCCAGGGTGCGGCCCGAGGTGCCGAACGCGACCGACAGCAGGTAGCCGGCGGGCGCCACGACGAGCAGCACGCCGACGAGCAACCGTGGTGGGCATCAGAACGTCACCTTCACCGTCTTGCGGAGCCACAGGGCGCCGATGGTCAGCAGGGAGATGGCCGCGACGAGCAGCACCCGGCCGGAGCCGGTGCCGGTGAGCACCGCGGTGTAGTCCGGCGAGACGAGGCTGAGCAGCAGGAACAGCGCGAACGGCATCGACATGAGGACGATGCCGGAGAGCCGGCCCTCGGCCGACAGCGCCTCGGCGTGGCGGCGGATCTGGTTGCGCTCGCGGATGGTGGTGCTCACGCGGTCCAGCACCTCGGCCAGGTTGCCGCCGACCTCGCGGTGGATGGCGATGGCCTGCACGACCCAGGCGAAGTCCTCGCTGCCGGTGCGCTCGGCGACCTCCTCCAGGGCGAGGTTGATGTCGCGCCCGACGCGGGTCTCGTTGACCACGCGGGCGAACTCCTCCGCCGTGGGCGACTGCGCGTCCCGGGAGACGGCGTCCACCGCGCGCAGCACGCTGTGCCCGGCCCGCAGGCTGCTGGACATGAGGTGCAACGTGTCGTCGAGCTGGTCGACGAACGCGGCCTGCCGGCGGCTGCGGTAGCGGCCGACGACGACCTTGGCGACCAGCGGCGCGAGCAGCGCGAGCAGCACGGCGAGCGCCGGGCCGCCCAGCACGCCGCCGACCATCATGGCCACGAGGCTGCCGACGGCGGTGAGGACGACGACCTCCGCCGGCCGGCGGGTGATGCCGGCCCGCTCCAGCGCCGTCTCCAGCAGGTGCTGGCGACCGAGCCGCTTGAGCAGCCGGTCGGCCACCGCGGTGGCGTCGTCGAGCGCACCGGCCAGCCGGGTGGAGGCGGGCGCAGCGGCCGGGTCCAGGCGGACCAGCGGCACGCGGGCGCGACCACCCCCGGCCACGAGCCCGACCGAGAGGGTCAGGGCCGCGACCAGGGCGGTCACCCCGAGGAGCACGACGGGGTCCATCAGGCGTTCCCCCGCACCCGCGGCCGCTCCGTGCCGGCGCCGAAGACGCGCGGCGACAGGGAGATCCCGAGGTCGGCGAACTTCTCCGCGAAGCGGGGCCGCACGCCGGTGGGGACGGCCTTGCCGAGGAACCGGCCGTTGAGGTCGGTGCCGGCCGAGTAGTCGAAGAGGAAGGCGTCCTGGAGGGTCACCGTCTCCCCCTCCAGGCCCTGCACCTCGGTCACGTGGGTGACCCGGCGGGTGCCGTCGCGCAGCCGGCTGATCTGGACGATCACGTCCACGGCCGAGGCGACCTGCTCCCGGACCGCGCGCAGCGGCAGGTCCATGCCCGCCATCAGCACGAGGGTCTCCAGGCGGGACACCGCGTCGCGCGGCGAGTTGGCGTGCACCGTGGACAGCGAGCCGTCGTGGCCGGTGTTCATCGCCTGCAGCATGTCCAGGCTCTCGCCGCCGCGGACCTCGCCGACGACGATGCGGTCGGGCCGCATGCGCAGCGAGTTGCGCACCAGGTCGCGGATGCCGACGGCGCCCTTGCCCTCGATGTTGGCCGGGCGGGACTCCAGCCGGACCACGTGCTCCTGCTGCAGCTGCAGCTCGACGGCGTCCTCGATCGTGATGATCCGCTCGTTGGCGGGGATGAACGAGGACAGCACGTTGAGCAGCGTGGTCTTACCGGTGCCGGTACCACCGGACACGATGATGTTGAGGCGGGCCTCGACGCAGGCGCGCAGCAGCTCGGCCATCTCCGGCGACATCGTCCCGAAGGCGACCAGGTCGCTGACCTGGAAGGGCTTGCGGGCGAACTTCCGGATGGTCAGCGACGAGCCGCCGAACGCCAGCGGCGGGATGATCGCGTTGACGCGCGAGCCGTCGGCCAGGCGGGCGTCCACCAGGGGCGAGGACTCGTCGATGCGGCGCCCCACGCGGGAGACGATCCGCTCGATGACCCGGCGCAGGTGGTCCTCGGAGGCGAAGGTGACCGTCGAGCGGGTGAGCTTGCCGGCCCGCTCGACGTAGACCATGTCCGGTCCGTTGACCATGATCTCGCTGACCGTCGGGTCGTCCAGCAGCGGCTGAAGCGGCCCGTGCCCGAGCACCTCGGCGGTGACGTCGGCGGTGAGCCGGGTGCGGTCCTCGGCCGAGAGCGGCGTCTGCTCGTTGGCGAGCACCCGCTGCAGCTCGGCGCGCACGAGGCCGTGCAGCTGCTCCTCGGGCAGGTCCGGGTCGTTGAGCTTGGCGCCCAGCCGGTTGAACAGCGCCACGGTGGCGCGCTCGCGGAGCCGGTTGAGCCCCTCCCCCGGCGAGCCGACCTCGGTCGCCGGGCGGACGACGTCGCCGTCGCCGCGCTTCTTCGCGGTCGTCTCGACGCGGGCCGCCAGGCTGCGCGCCTCCTCGGCCGCCGCCTCGCGGGCCAGCCGGACCGGGTCGGCACCCAGCGCCTGCTCCCCGCGCGCCTCGGCGAGGCGCTCGGTGAGGCTCACCGCGAGCCCGCCCGGAAGGGCAGCCGGCCGAGCAGCCCGGTGGCGCGCTCCTCGGTGGCGGGCAGGAAGCGGCCCAGCAGCTGGCGCAGCCCGCGGCTGACCGGGTCGCGGTTGCTCTCCTGGAGCAGCGGGACGCCGGTGTTCGTGGACAGCGTGACCGCCGAGTTGCGCGGCAGCACGACGTCCAGCGGCGCGCCGACGGCCTTCTCGACGTCGGCCAGCGAGAGGCCGCCGGCCGGGTCGGACATGTTGAGCAGCAGGTGCAGCTGGTCCGGCACCAGGTCCAGCTCGCGCAGCACGTCGAGCTCCTTGCGCAGCCCGCGCACGCCGGGGACGTCCATGCTGCTCATGAGCACCAGGTCGGTGGCGCGCTCGAGGGCGACGAGCGTGTGGTCGGACAGGCCGGGGGCGGTGTCCACGACGACGTGCCGGAACTCGTGGCTCAGCGTCTCCAGCAGCCGGGCGACCTGCTCGGCGGAGACCGCGTCGCCGGAGGCCGGCGAGTCACTGCCGGCCACGACGTACAGCCCGCTGGGGTGCCGGCTGAGGAAGGTCTTGAGCACCAGCGGGTCGGTGCTGGCCGCGCCGTGCACGGTGTCCGGCAGGGTGTAGTCCGGGGCGAGCGCCAGGGCGCTGGCGACGTCGCCGAACTGCATGTCCAGGTCGACCAGCACGGTCGAGCCCAGGCCCGACTGCGCCAGACCCACGGACAGGTTGGTCGAGACGGTGGTCTTGCCGACCCCGCCCTTGGGCGAGGCGACGACGATCAGCCGGTGGTCGGGCACCCGCGAGGTCTCCTGCAGGGTCGCCTGCAGCCGGGTCTGGGCGCGCTCGTCGGCGCGCTCCAGGACGGCGGTGACCTCCGGCAGGCCCGCGTCGGGGGCGAGGACGTCGCGCACGCCGGCACGCATCGCCGTCACCCACAGGTCGGCGTCGGCCCGGGCGACGATGACGACGCTGGTCGCCGGGCGGCTCAGGTCGACCGCCTGGGCGAGCTCGAGGGCCCGCTCCAGCGCCACGTCGGAGCCGAGGACGACGACGTTGGGGAAGCCGGCCTCCTCCATGCGGGCCAGCAGCCCGCCGTGGACGTCGAGGTGCTCGACGGTGAGCTGGACCAGGTCGCCGTCGGTGGCCCGGGCGAACTGCTGCTCGAGCGCGGTGTCCGCGCCGATGATCAGGACCTGGCTCACTTGTCGCTCCCGGAGGTGGAGGTGGCGTCGACCATCGACAGCCACAGGGCGTTGTCGTACATGCCGGCGACGACGGCGCCGGCCTGCTCGGGGGTGAGGGCGAGGGTGACCGTCACGGCGCCGCCGTTGACGCCCGAGGCCTCGACCTCGCTCACGCGGGTCACCTCGACGTCCTCGTAGAGGCGCTCGCTGGTGCTCACGCCGTCCGGGGCGGTGCGGGTCAGGTAGACCGCGACGCGGTCGCCCTCGTCGAGGCTGCCGCCGACGGCCCGCTGGACGTCGAGGGTCACGCTGACCGCCTCGCGGCCGTCGTCCCTCGTCTGCCCCACGGCGTCGTCGCCGGCGAACCGGGCCTTCGTCAGCTGGTCGCCCGGCAGCATCGCGGTCGCGGACGGGGTGTCACCCAGCTCGGCGAGGTCGGTGATCGCGCCTTCGGCGTCCGGCACGAGCCGGACCGGCACGTCCAGGAGCGCCACCTTGGCCTCGAGCTGGTTGGCCGGCGTGCCCTTGGGGATCGGCGCCTGGGCGACGAGGACCTGGATGGTCTGCTCGTCGGCCCGGGCCCGGTCGTCGGCGCTGCTGACGTAGCTGATGAGCAGGAACGCACCGACCAGGGCCAGCGCGAAGGCCGCGATCGCGGCGAGGACTCGACGTTGCATGGCAATCACCGTTGTTCCGTGAGGAAGACGGACCGGGCACCCAGGTCGGGAGCCGATGTCTGGATTCGTGCGTCCGAGAGCTGGACGTGGGTGGTGAGGGAGCCCTCGACGACGAGGCCCTTCTCGCTGCCGCCGCCCTGACCCGTGAAGAGCCGGATGAGGAAGTCGATGATGGCGAGAAGCCGCTCGAACCAGCTCATCTGCGCCCAGCTCTTGCCGGTGCCGAGGTCGTAGCCGGACACCTTGAAGGCGGCGAAGCCGTACACCCGATAGCTGGTCGCCGACCCCTGGCTGTCGTCGACGACCGGCAGGAGGACCGTGGTGCCGACGAGGTCGAACAGGTACTGGCTCTGGTTCGCGCAGGCGCTGGGCATGCTCGTGGCGCCGCCGGCCGACCGAGCAACCTGAGCGCCGACGCTGGCAGTGGTCTGGCACACGGAGCCGGAGTCGGTGGCCAGCCAGACGAACCGCATGTTCGCCTGCCCCGCGCCGGTGCAGCCGGAGTTGCTCGCCTCCATCGACACGCTGGGCCGCGAGCGGTGCTTGTCGTACTCGCACCGCCCGATGGCCAGGGGGAGCTTCGCCGTGGCCCGGCTCGTACCGCTCCACGCCGCCGTGGAAGCGGCGGAGACCGTGGAGGCGTTGCGACCCAGCACCGGCGCGAACCAGTGCTTCTGCTGGGCGGTCGCCGTCACCGTGACCGACTGCCCCTGAGAGCCGACGGGGCCGAGCTGCACGGTCGGCGTCGACACGGTCGCGCCGGCCTGGCCGGAGTTGCCGGAGACGAGCGCGGTCGCGGTGCCGAGCTCGTCGCCGCAGTCGGGCCGCCAGGCGCAGTCGGTGGCGACGGCCAGGGCGGCGGCGTCGGTGCCGTTGCGCAGCTGGGCGCGCTCGGACTGGACGGCCGACAGGTCGACGGCGATGGCGGCGAAGCCGAGGAGCGGGACGAGCAGGAGGGCGACCATGACGCCGACGGCGCCGCGCTCGTCGCCCAGGCGGGTGCGCAGGGTCAGCCGCCGCATCGCATGGCCGCCTTGCCGGTGAGGTCGAAGCCGGCGCCGCGGACGAGACCCGCGACGACGTTCTGGCGATAGCGGACGGTCACCGTCACGGTCGGGTTGGTCCCGGTGGCGGTGGTGCACGACGGCAGCGACATGGTGATCTGCGAGTCGGGCAGGGTGAACCCGGCCGGCAGCGTCGCTCGGACGGCGGCACGGGCCTCGGCCACGGTGTGGCCGAGCGCCATCGACCGGGCGCCCTCGCGGGCGGCCGACGAGAGCGTCGCCTGGTTGTTGAAGGCCTTGCTGAACTCGATGATGCCGAAGAGCAGCAGCAGGAGCACCGGCGCGACGAGCGCGAACTCGACCGCGGCGGCACCGCGCTCGCCGAGCAGGCGGGCGGCGACCCGGCGCCGGCCGGGCACGTGCGTGCGGTTCTGGCTGGACACCTCGCGGGCTCCTTCCTGTGCTGGGTGGGGTGCGGGGCGGAGGGGGCTGCGCCGGCCCGGGGACAGGGGGCGGCGGCGCGGGGGCGTGGGGCGGCGTGCTCGCACGGGGGCGGGCACGCCGCCGACCACGACCCGAGGGCGCTACGTCAGGGCGCGGTGGTGGAGCCGGAGCCACCGACGTTGATGCTGTTGAACAGGCCCTCGAGCTTGCCCTTGAACGCGACCATCGCGGTGACGATGACGGCGGCGACGGCGCCGACGATCAGCGCGTACTCGACCGCGGTCGCGCCCTTCTCGTTCGCCTTGAACTCGGCGATGCGGTCCTCGGCCATCGAGGCGAGCAGCTGCAGAGCGATGAACGGGTTGATCACGGTGATCTCCTAGGAGGTCCGCCGTCGACTTGTCGGGCCGTGGTGACCGGGGTCGCGGCTTCCCCAAGATCGGGGGCCGCCGGCCGCACGACGAGGGGTTGGGCCGACGTCGTCACTCGGAGGGGGGACCACCGAACGGGCGCTCGGGGCCGTCGCGGCCCCACCGAGGAGCCCGAACCGGTGACACTGCGTCGCCCGTTCCGGTGACCGAACGTGATCACTGAGCGTGCGGAAACGCCTACAGGCCGGCCCAGTCCCCCGACAGGAGTACCGCCACGACGGTGCCGGCGAGCAGGGCGGGGCCGAAGGGCAGCTCGGTGCCGCGGTCGGCCCGCCGCACGGCGAGGAGGGCCAGGCCGAGCACCGCCTGGACCAGGAAGCCGAGCAGGAATCCGAGGAGCACGGCCGGCCAGCCGAACCAGCCGAGCACCAGCCCGAGCAGGCCCGCGAGCTTGACGTCGCCCATGCCCAGCCCGGTCGGCGCGAGCAGCGCCATGACGAGCAGGACTGCGAAGCTCGCAGCGCCTGCGAGCAGGGCGCGCCACAGGTCCGGCCAGGCGTCGTCGAGCACGGCCGCGAGGGTGAGGAGGGCGACCGCGACGACGGTCGCGGGCAGCAGGATGCGGTTGGGCAGCAGCTTCACGCGCAGGTCGACGAGGGCGAGCAGCAGGCCGACGGCGGCGAACCACGCGTAGGCCGGCAGCTCCGGTGACCAGCCGAAGCGCAGCCCGATCACCGCGAGCAGCGCGGCGGCGATGACCTCCACGACCGGCGGGCGGGAGGTTCGCGGTCCGGGGCCGAGCAGGCCGGCCGCGCTCGGCCGGCTCGGCCAGGGGTAGCGCGCCGCAGCGCGGTCCACCGCCGTCCCGATCCCGACGCCGGCGACGCCGAGGACGACGGCGGGGAGCACGGACACGGCGGCCACCCTGGCACAGCGGCTGCCCGGCGTCCGGGAGGCTCCCCGGCGGCCCCGGCTGCGCCACAGTGGGCGCATGAACTCCCCCGACCAGGCCGTGCGCGACTACGTGGACGCCCTGGACCCGGCCGGGCGTGCGCTGTTCGACCGGTTCGCCGCGCTCCTCCGCGCCGAGCACCCGGAGGCGACGGTCACCTGGGCCTACCGGATGCCGACCTTCGTGGTGGGCGAGCGACGGCTGCACGTCGGCGTGTGGAAGCACGGGCTGTCGCTCTACGGGTGGAGCGCGGACCGCAGCGGTGGCTTCTGCGATCGCCACCCGCACCTGTGCGGCGAGCGCGGCACGCTCAAGCTGCCGCACACCGAGGCCGCCGGCATCCCCGACGAGCACCTGCGCGATCTGGTGCGCGCCACCTTCGCCCCCTGATCCGCGAGATCTGCACACTCGGGGCTTTCGAGCGTCCTGGGGGCCCGACTGTGCAGATCTCGCGGAGTGGGGCGACCAGCCGGCCCGGGTCAGCTCGTGCGGGTGGCCTCCTCGGCCCTCTCGGCCGACGCCCGGGGCCCGGGCAGGTCCGTCTCGGGGGACGGCGCGTGCAGGATCGGCTGCCGCAGGTCGAGGAACTCGGGCGGGCCGTCGCCGAGCGCCATCAGCTCCTCGAGCACGGCCCGGACCTCCTCGGGCGGCTCGATGCGCTCGCCCTCGCGGGCTGCGGCCTCGGAGGTGAAGTAGATGGTCTGCGTCCAGCCGTCGGCGCCGTGGTTGACCAGGACGCTGCCCAGGATCTCCGGGCGCAGCCGGGCCATCTCACCGGTGGAGAGCTGGGCGACGAGCTCGCGGGCCCGCGCCCGGTCGGTCACCCGACCGCGCATGACCTGGACGAAACCGGCCGCGTCCATGTCGCCGACCCGCTCGACCTGGACGTCCTCGCTCTCGGCGAAGTCGGCCTCCCCGTCGAGCAGCCGCTCGGTGTCCCGCCACCAGCGGTCCTGCGCCGGCCGCTCGGAGTTCCTGGCCGCGGCCTCGGCCGACTCGAAGCGCGCCAGCGCGAAGAACCGGCCGTCGTCGGTGACCCCGCCGGTGCTGCCGAGCCAGCCGATCGCGCCGGGCGCCAGGTCCCGGCGCCACCCGTCGATCGCCGCGCGCAACCCCTCGGCGTCCGACGTCCTGCCCTGGATGAGTTGGACGAACACGGCGAGCCTCCCGTCGCCACCGTCGGCCCCCGTGGGACGGCCGACGCTAGCGCCGGCCGCCTCCCCTGGACCAGGGTCGACCGACCCCGGGCGGGGCGGGGCGACGGACGAGTCGGCCTGTACGCCGGGCACAGTTCGCCGGTGTTGGACTGATCATGGACTTCGTCGAATATGGGGGTTGACCTGCGGATTTTCCGTTGAAGGCTACTGGTTGGTAACGGCCAGATTCGGCTGAGTTGCGGACTATTTGCGGACTGGGTGCGGACTCAGGGCGCACGATCGGGGTGGCCCCACCCGGACCGTGTCGGGACGACGGCGCCGCTCCACAGCCGGTTCAGGATGCCGGCTGCGACGGGTTCGCCCGAAGGGCGCTCCGCGTCCCTGCGGGATGGGCCTGCGGCCCACCCTTCACCCGACCCGCCGCAGCCGGATGGGGGTCGGTTGTGGAAAGCGACCAGAACTGTGTGGATGGGCGTCGGGGACCTTCAAGCCGTACGAAGCGCCGAGTATGCCGGTCAGGTGATCACCGCAAGAGGATCGCCGCGCCGGACGCGCTCAAGCGGATCCTTCCCTGGGACACCGCATCAGTCTGCGCGGTTGACGACGTGCCCGGCGAGCTCCGCGGGAGAGCATGCTGGACGTTGATGGCACAAGAGGAGCAGGTAGAGGAAGTCAGCCCCGAATTCGCCCGGCGGTGGTGGAAGACGCTGGTGGCCAACGCCTGCGCGCTGCTGGAAGATGGCGCGATCCTCGCGGCACACGCCAGCGCCGGTAGGGCGCAAGCGCTGCTGGTGCTGGCCATGGAGGAGTTGGCCAAGGCATTATGGCTTTACGAGGCGGCCCAATATGAGTGGAGCCGGCCACTGGGCCTGTACGGCCAACCCCCGTCTCCGTCGGGCCCCATCTTGCTTCCCCCAGAGATGAGCACCCGACGGCTCCCCCACTTGCAGAAACTGCAGGCTGCTGAACAGTTTACCTCCGGTCTCAGCGGGTTCTGGGACGCCAGCCGTCGCGAGGAGTATTACTTCCCAGCGGACTTGGTCACCTTCGAAGAAGCTGCCCGAAGGCGCAACGCGGACAAGCAGGCCGGCTTCTACGTTGATCGCCTCGGAGACACCATCCTGACGCCGCTTTCGATCCCCGCCGAGGGCATCGACTCGTTCGTTCGTAAGGCGGCGCAGTCGATCGAGATGCACCTTATCGAAGACCACACTCGCCAGCAGGACGCCTCCGTGCCTGACGCCATCGACTCGGTTCAAGACCTCCACTGGAAGGTTCTGCGCCGTGCGCATCCAGACCTGTATGCGGACTTCGTTGATCGAATGAGAGGAGTTGCAGACTCGGAAATTGAGGCCGACCACCAATGACTCGAAAGCAGTCGGACGCCAAAACAGATGCCTCCGGTGCGGGTGGCCGGTCGTGCCGGCAGCCAGCAGGCGTCGGGGCACCCCGCCGGATCCTTCCGAGATGGGCGTAACACGTCAGTTTCCGGGGCACCGGTCGCCGATCCCGCTGCGGACCGATTCCGCTTCAGATGGCAGCACTGCCCGAGGATGGATGCTGCTGAGTACTGCGGCGCGTGACGCGCTGATGACCTACCTCCAAGTGGGAGGTCGGCCACGGATTCAGGTGGCGCAGCAGACCGGGCGAGTTACCGGTGGCCCGGGTCGGGTCAGACCACGAGTGCCTGGGTAACCGTCTGCTCGGCGTCGCCCTCGTGCCAGGTGAGGACGACGTTCACGCTGCCGGAACCCGCGTAGGTGATCACCGGATAGTCGTAGTAACTCGTCGCGATGATGTCGGGCTGGACCTCGGCTCCATGGAGGATGGGCGCGTTGCTGTCGCCCAGCGACTCCAGGGCGATGGTGACCTTCTCGGCGGTGACCGAGCCATGGTTAGTGATCCGGATCCGCTCGCGCCGCGTCTTGAGCCTGGTCCGGCCCTGCCTGTCTGTTTCGGGCTCGCGCTCGAACTCGTAGGTGGCGCGGAGGATGGCGTGCTCCTCGGCCGGGCGCCTGGGCACCACCGCCCCCAGGCTCAGGTGCTCCAGGTCATGCTCGACGGCGTTCCTGACCTGGAAGCCGAGGTCCTCGGGGTTGGCGTAACGGCCCAACAAGCCCTGGGACTCCAGCGACGCCTGGAACCTGCGCAGGGCTGTCAACTGCTTCTCGTCTACGTTTCGCGGGAGAGGCTCCTCCGAGAAGTAGACGTGCACCGGCTTGCCCGCCTCGTGGGCCCTCTTGATCTCCTCCGCGGTGCCGGAGACCGCCTCCTCGGTGGCCTGGCCAAGGCGGGAGTCGAAGAGCGCGATGATGATGTCCGCCCGGTCGACCAACTGCTCGTTGATGACGCTCTGCCCGGAGCCGCCCAGGCGGGGTACTGCGTCGGTCTCCCACCGGGCGGGCAGCAGGAGCACTTGCTCGCGCTCGGCCCGTGAGGCGTTCCAGCCATGAAGGCTGCGCTCGACCGCGTCGCGCTCCTCGGTCGTGTCGCCCGGCGAGGCGATAAGAACTCGAAGGACGTGCGCGTCAAACGCCATGATGCGACCGTAACCGGCTCCGCTGACAGGTCCTCCCAGCCGGGCACCGCGGCGCTGCCTGACACGAGGCACGCGTCCTGCTGGGTCATCAGGGGCGCCCCTGTCGCCCTCCGCCGCCGCCTTCAGGGACAGGCGGCGGCTCGGCCCACCGTCACCACAAGGGGATCCGCTTGTGGGCCCCGCACAAGGAAATACACCACCAAGACGGGACGGACGACGAATGCTCGCGCACCGTCGGCTGGTAACGCGGCGGCCTGTGACCCTGGGGTCAGAAGATCGACGGAGGCCAGCGATGCCTGCGCCACTCGTCCCACGTCGTGAACCCTTCCGGTGGATCGCTGACACCTTCGCTGCCGTCCAGCTCCGCTGGCGTCGGGACGTCAATGACGGCAGCCCACGTTGCGAGCTCTTCGTCGGACATGTGCCATGTCGTGTGCGGCTCTTCCGCTTGGCGCCGGTCAAGCCGGCGCCTCTGCTCAGACGGTGTGAGTTCGCAGTAACGCATCTCCACCGCCGCACCCAGGTCGGCCGCTGCCTGGCGTAGAGCGGAGCGCTCCTCTCGGCTCCAGAGTCCGAAATCGATGACCACGTTGATGCCGAGCGCGAGTGCGCGCAGTCCGATCTCGATGAGCCGTCCCTCGATCACGTCCGAGGCCGACGGCGGGTTCGCGAGCCCGTAGAGGGCCTTGACCCACTCGTCCTTCGTGAGGCGGAGCGCCTTCTCCTCGGCCTCGATGCGCCGCGCCTCTGTGGTCTTCCCGGTGCCTGGCAGTCCCACGGTCAGGTACAGGGTCGGTCGCGTCGTCATCACTTCCTCATCCGAGCGGTCGCTTCATCATCGCGGACTGCCTCAACCACCGCGGCCGGCTACGCAGCGGTCCTCGGCCCGTCAGAAGGCCCCGTGGAATCGTTCATCGCGCTGGTAGTCGACGTGGCGCAGTCGGAGGGCTGCGAGCACCTGCTCGGCTGCATCGTCGCCGACGACTAGCCGAAGGCGGTCGTCCTGCGGGTCGGTGACATGTCGCAGGATCGCTGTCGCTACCTCCTGGGGCGGTGTGCCGCCTCCGGTCCCGCCGGTGCTCGGCCACGGGACGACAGGGCTCCCGAACAGCTCGTTACGTAGTTCGTCATAGGCGGGGATGGGGGCGGCGAACTGCATGCTGCCCGTGGCCCAGTCGGTGTCGATTCCGCCGATCTCGGCGATGGTCACGCGTATGCCGAACCGGCTCACCTCCGCGGCGAGCGCTTCGCTGAAGCCCTCCAGCCCCCATTTGGCCGCGTTGTATAGCCCCAGGGTCGGCATCGTGCCGACGGCACCGACGGTGGAGATCTGCACGATGTGGCCAGCGCCCTGGGCGCGCATCACCGGCAGGGCGGCCTGCGTGAGCCAGAGCGCTCCCAGCAGATCCGTGTCGATGATCTGCCGGGCTTCCTCCTCGGCCACTTCCTCAACCGCGCCGACCAGTCCATAGCCTGCGTTGTTCACCAGGACGTCGAGACGTCCGAAGTGGTCCTGTGCGCGAGCGACGGCGGCGTGCGCGCCGTCGCGGTCGCGGACGTCCAGTCGATGCACGAGAAGTCTCTCGTGTGACGGGAGCGAGTGCTCGCCCCGGACGGTGGCCAGGACTCGGTGCCCCGCCTCCAGCGCTGCGGTGGTCAGCGCCTGCCCCAGTCCCCGGCTCGCACCGGTCACCAGCCAGGTCAGTTCCGTAGTCATGCGCCCACCATAACCAGAACTGGACGGACCGTCTCGTTTGCTATGGTGGGTTCGTGGCACGAGCCCGTACGGTCGCTCGCGTTCACGATGCCGTCCTCGCGCTCGTTGCCGAGGGCGGTTACGCGGCTGTGACGATGGAAGGCATAGCGGCGCGGGCCCGGCTGAGCAAGCAGACTCTGTACCGGTCCTGGCCCTCGACGGCGGCGATCCTTTTCGATGCGCTGCTGGCCCGCAGCACCGACGAGGACGGCGAGATCGACGTCCCGGACACGGGAGACCTGGCCCGCGATCTGGAAAACCTTCTTCTGACCACGGCCGAGGAAATGACCAATCCGGCGACCGATCGGTTGTTGCGTGCGGTGACCGCAGAGATCCAGACCCGGGAGAATCTCGCTGAGCAGCTCCGCGTCCGTCTGCTGGAGCCGCAATTCCGGGCTGTCGAGCGGCGGATCGCGCGGGGAGGTGTCGAGGACGCCGAGGCCGCTGCAGAGCTGCTCTACGGGCCGGTGTTCCACCGATGGCTGTTGAGGACCAAGCCGATCGACCCGGACTGGGTCCGCGCACACGTCACCCGGACACTTCGCGCGTTCGGGGACTGACCGGCCCGTCGGCTTGACACCTCGGCAGGAGGTCACGGGACATCGCCGATCCGCCGGGCGCGGCTACCGCGGAGAACCTGCTGTCGTGACGGTGTGGCATCGGGAGGCCGCAAGTTGCCTGCCGTTCGAGCGATAGCACGTCGAAGCGCACTGGCTGTCCCACGCCTGCCGCCGCGATGCCAGAAAGGGGAGGAGCGGATCGACCACTTCGGGGGGAATGCGTTTGCCAGCGCTTGTCCCGCTGCCTAGGGTGCTTCCGTGCCTCAGTTGCTGTTCCTCTGACCAACCTTCGGACGGCCCCGCCTCGCTGTTGAGCGAGTCCGCGGGTCGTCCTGACCTGTCATCGGCTGCCTGGGCGGCCGGGTCAGTACGAAGCACACCCCCTTCTCCCTCTTCAGGGCTTGGGTGTGCCTCCGTCCGGAGGAACAGTGACGATCACGAAATCTTTGCCTGCGCGCGCGCAGGCGCAACTGTCAGTTCAAGAAGTACGCATTCAACGCGGCGGGCACCTCGTCCTCGACGGGGTCTCGCTGACCGTGGCCCCAGGAAACCGGTGGGGTGTGGTCGGCGAGAACGGCCGCGGCAAGTCGACCCTGCTGCATGTCCTGGCCGGGACCCTGCCGCCCGACGCCGGGTCCGTGCACCTCATCGGCACTATCGGGGTGGCCGAGCAGGAACTGCGGGCCGACGACGGCGCCACCGTCGCCGACGCGGTCGAGAATGAGCTGGCCGCAGCACGGTCGGCGCTGCGAACGCTCGAGGTGAGTTCCGCCGCCTTGGCCGACGGGTCACCCGGCGCGGAGGAGCAGTACGCCACGGCGCTGGCCGCCGCCGAGGTGCTGGATGCCTGGGACGCCGACCGTCGGGTCGACGTGGCCTTGGAGGCTCTGGGGGCGGTGACCGACCGTTCTCGACGGCTGGCGGAGCTGTCAGTGGGGCAGCGCTACCGGGTTCGGCTGGCCTGCTTGCTCGGCGCGGGGCATGACTTCCTGCTACTGGATGAGCCCACCAACCACCTCGACGCGGCCGGCCTGGCGTTCCTCACCGACCGGCTGCGCAGTCATCCGGGCGGGGTAGTCGTGGTCAGCCACGACCGGGCGTTGCTGTCCGACGTCGCCACGTCGGTTCTCGACCTGGACCCTAGCCAGGACGGCCGCCCTCGTGTCTACGGAGACGGCTTCGCCGGCTACCAGGCCAGACGCCGCGCCGAGGTCGCGCGCTGGCAGGTGGAGTTCGACGAGCAGCAGGCCGAGCAGGCCCGCCTGGCCCACGACCTCTCTCAGGCGCAGCACCGGTTGCAGACCGGCTGGCGGCCGGACAAGGGCACCGGCAAGCACCAGCGGGCCACCCGAGCCCCGGGATTGGTGCGCGCGGTGCACCGCCGCCAGGAGGAGCTGCGGCGCCACGTGGTGGATGCACCGGAGCCGCCGCTTCGCTTCCGCATGCCGCCACTGCCGGGCCGGCCGGGTGTCGTTCTGCTGCGGGCGGACGACGTCCGGGTTACCGGTCGGCTGCCGCACTCGGTCAGCGTGGAGGTCCAGTCCGGCTCGCGGCTGGTGATCACCGGCCCCAACGGTGCCGGGAAGTCCACCCTGCTGGCGGTTCTCGCCGGCGAGCTACCGCCCACCGCGGGCCGGGTCCATCGCTCATTGGCCGCCCGCGTGCGCCTGCTGCGTCAGGAGTCCCCGCGCGCGGACACCCGAACGGCGGCAGAGGTCTTCGCCGCGCACATACAGCACCTGGTGCAGACCGGCGTCGGGGGCGGCGGCGCGGCCGTCTCGCTGTCAGGTCTGGGGCTGTTCCGCTCAGCTGACCTGCGCCGGCCGGTCGGGGACCTGTCAATGGGTCAGCAGCGGCGGCTGGACCTGGCGCTCGCGCTGGCGAGCCGCCCTCAGGTGCTGCTTCTCGACGAGCCGACCAACCACCTGTCGATCGCTCTGGTCGACGAGCTCACCGAGGCCCTTCAGGCCACCGACGCGGCCGTAGTCGTCGCCACCCATGACCGGCAGCTGCAACACGACCTCGACGCCTGGCCCCGCCTGGCGATCGAGACCACGTCCCCTTCTTCCCCCGAACAATGCGAAGGACTCGCCTCATGACTTCTCCCGATCCCCTCACCGACCACCAGCCGCTCCCGACCGCAGAAGGGCCCGGCCGGCTGGCCGGCTGGCGCGCACTACGTCCGCTGCGCCACCGCGACTACCGGCTGCTGTTCGGCTTCCTCGCCACGTCCCTGTGCGCCATCGGCATGTGGACCATCGTGATGGTCTTCCAGGTACTGGCCATCGACGACCGCCCCCAGGCGTTGTCTGCGGTCGGTGCCTGCCTCAGCGCCGGCCTGCTGGCCTTCGCCGTGGTCGGTGGCGTCGCCGCCGACCGGTATCCCCGCCGCATGGTGCTCGTGGCTGTCCAACTGCTCAACACGCTCACCCTCAGCGCCGTCGCCGCGCTCTCCCTGAGCGGAGCGGTGGGCTTGTGGCACCTTGCGCTCGCCTCGGCCCTGCTGGGCGCCGGCAGCGCGTTCACCTTCCCGGCCTACAGCGCCTACCTTCCCCAGGTGCTGCCGGGCGAGGAACTGCTGGCTGCCAACGGCCTGGAAGGAGCGCTCCGCCCGACCATGCAGCAAGGCCTCGGCCCCGCCCTGGGCGGAGCGGTCGTCGGCGCCACCATGCCCGGAGTCGGCGCCCTCGTCGCCGCGGTGCTGTCCGCCGTCGCCCTGAGCTGCACGCTCCTGCTGAGCACACGGCACGACCTGCCCCCGACGGCCGGAGACGCCACGCCACGCCCGCGGCTGCTCACCGAGCTCCGCGACGGCGTCACGTTTGTCGTACGCACTCGATGGCTGCTGTGGACGCTGCTGTTCGCCTCGGTCATGACGCTGGCGATCATGGGGCCGCTGGAGGTGCTCCTGCCGTTCCGGGTCCGGGAGGAGTTCTCCAACGGGGAGCAGGCCTTCGGCCTGTTGCTGGCCGCCTACGGCGTCGGCGGTGCCGCCGGATCGCTGGTGATGTCCTCACTGCGTCTGCCGCGCCGCTACCTCACCACCATGGTGTTGCTCTGGGGAGCCGGAACCCTGCCGCTGGCGCTCGTCGGTCTCACCAGCGCCTTCTGGCTGCTGCTGGCCTGCCTGTTCGTTATCGGAGCCTCGACCGGCGCCGGCATGGTCATCTGGGGCACGCTGCTGCAGCGCCGCGTGCCTCCGCACATGATCGGGCGCGTCGCCAGCCTGGACTTCTTCGTCTCCATCGCCCTCATGCCACTGTCGATCGCCCTCGCCGGGCCGCTGGCGACAGTCGTCCCGATACCGGTCATCTTCCTTTTCGCGGCGGCCGTCCCGGCCTTCGCCGCGGTCGTCGCCGTGACCGCTGGTCGCCTGGCACGAGACGAAAGCGAGCACCCGTTGGACTCCGTGCCCCTCGAGACTGACGCGGTTGCCGTGGAGGCGCCACCGTCAGATCACTAGCTGGACATCGCCAAGAACCGCCGATACCGGCGGGCGGCGACAGGAGCGGAACCCGGTCGACCAGTGCCGGGTTCCGCTCCTCCCAGCAGATCACCCCGGCTGCACTCACGGTCACCCAGACCATGACCTCCGGGCGGCACGCCCTTCGCCCACTACGGCCCCAGTCCGCCAAGCTGCCGCCTGGGCCGAAGATGGTCCCAGCGGGATCCCCTCTGGGACACCAAGCCGGATGTCTCCTCACCTGACGAGAGCGACCGCTGAGGGTTTCGCTTCCGGGGGACGGGCTAGTTGGTCGGCCTTCGCGCGTCACCTGTCCGAGCCCACCGGACTGCCACGGAGCGAGCTGGCTGCGGCGGCTCGTCCACTGGTTGCCAGCTGGTCCTACAACTGGGTGGGGAGCCCGCCGTCGCACAGGGCCAAGGCATCGTCGGCCCCGCGGAGGCTGGCCAAGACCTTGGGGTGCGGGGCGGTGAAGATCTGCGGATAGTCCACCTCACCCATATCAACATCGACGGGCCAGGCGAGCCGCTCCTGGGTGAGGTCAAACTGGGCGTCCACGCCGGGCTTGTTGCCGCGAGGATCCTGCCGGTGCCAGACGCCCTCCACGTGCACCGCGATCAGCCCGTGTACGCAGTAACCGGTTCCGTCGGCGAGGCGCTGGTAGCACAGACCAGTGGGGATCCCACGGGCGCGCAGGAGAGCGGCCAGCAGATGGGCCTTGGCAAAGCAGAGGCCCACGCCCTCGTGCAGGGTCTGCGATGCCGTGATGGTCACGCGGGAGTCCTGGGCGTCCAGGGAGTGGCGGATGTTGTCGCGAACCCATGTAAAGGCGCTGCGGGCGTACTCGACCGGGGCCGGCGCCTGCCCGGCCAGGTGCATGACGAGTTCCTGCACCTTGGGGTGCTCCACGTCGATGACGTCGTCGCCGCCTAGGTAGGCCACAGGTGCCTCGGCATCGAACTCCACGGCGGACACGCTAACCGGCAGCATCAACTGCGCGCGGCCACGCATGGTGGTCCCCCACGACTCGAGTCGACCGTCCCGAAGCCGGAACCCCTACTGGGAACACCGCAGGACACAGCAGGTGCCCCTCGTCCGCCGTCCCTTAAGACCCGCCCGGTGAATTTTCCCGCATGGGGAGGACAACCGGGATGCCCTGCTGGACGGTGGCAGCCTCGTCGTCTGTCAGCCGCTCAACATCCACGCCACCGTGTCGCAGGGGGCCGCGTGACGGGAGCCGGTGCATCGCGGAGCTGATCGTCATCAGCCCTGTAGCCGGGAAGAACGCGACCTGCTCGCAATCGACGATCGCCGTAAACGGCCAACGCCATGGCGCCCGCGACGACTTTACGCCCGCCACTCCGGCCTTTTCCGTGCAAGCTCAGGCCTTCACCTAATAGCGGCACGAATGCTACCTTTTGAGGTAGCTCGGGCCCCGCTTCGCGGGGCCCAGTGGCGTTTCTAGGGGTGACTCGTTGGCTATTGTCGGGTGGCGTTGAAAATGCACGGCGGAATCAAGATCTACGCCGGCGCGCCAGCGGCTGCCCGGCACTACGTGGAGGCCGACCGGGGCCGGGCGGACGACTACTACCTCACCGAGGGCACTGGGGTGGCTCGCCGCTTCACCGCCACCGCCGGTCGCGTGACCGAGCTGGCGCCTTTGACCGGCGACAGCTACGAGACGTGGGTGGCCGGCCGCGACCCGGAGACGGGTGAGCCGAGGGGGCAGCTGCGCGGCGACGAGCATGCGGTGCGGTTCGCCGAGGTGGTGGTCAACGGCCCGAAAACCTGGTCGCTGGCCGCCGCGTTGCACCCGGAGATCGCTCGGGCGTACGAGGCGGCGCAGGACCGGGCGGCAGGGCAGATCATCGCCTGGCTCTCCCAGCACGCCACCACCCGGGTCGGGCCGCGCGGCGGCCAGGTGCAGGTACCGCTGGAGGTGTTGGAGGCGGCCACGGTGCGGCACTACACCTCCCGCGCGGAGGACCCGCACTGGCATCTGCACCTGCAGCTGCTGTCCCGGGTTTTCGCGGCCGGGAAGTGGCGCGGTTTGCACACCGTCGGTATCCGCGATTTCCTGGGCGCGATCAACGGGATCGGGCACGCCGCGATGGCGTGCGACCCGGAATTGAACGCCGCCTTCGCCGCGCACGGCTACCGGAAGGGCGCTACGGGAGAAATTCAGGAGGTCGCCGACTACGCGGGCCCGTTCAGCGCACGGCACGCGCAGATCGCCCGGAATGTGGACCGCTACGAACGGGAATGGACCGCGGCGCACCCCGGCGAATCCCCCGGGCCGGGGCTGCGCGGATCCTGGGACGCTCGGGCGTGGGCCGACGGCCGCCCGGACAAGGTCACCGCCCAGCCCGGGGTCAGGCTGGAGGCGCGCTGGCGGGCCGAGCTGTTTGCCCTCGGCTACCGCGACCCGGTCGGCCCGGTCGACCTGGCCCCAAGCCCGATCGGCGCGCTCGACCGCGAGCAGGCGGTGGACCGGGTACTGGCCCGGCTCGCGGCCGGCCGGTCGGCGTGGAACGCCGCCGACATCCGGGGCGAGGCCGAGCGGCTGATCGCCGCCGAAGGCGTCGTCGCCGACGCCGCGGTGCGCATCGAACTGGCCGAGGATCTCACCGCCCGCGCGATGGACCACTGCATGCCGTTGCTGGACCGCGACGGGGTACCGGAGCACATCCGCGCCTGGACCTCGCGAACGGTCCTCGACGTCGAGACCGACCTGACCACCCGGCTCGCCGCTCGCGCCGTACCTGACACCGGCCCTGCGGTCCCGGTCGAGCGCGCTGCACCCGCCGGCCGGCTGGATGTCGGCCAGGCCGCGGCGGTCGTCGCGCTCTCCGGCGACCGGCCCCTGGTGGTGGTCGAGGGCGCCGCCGGGGCGGGCAAGACGACCACGCTGGCCGCCACCCGCGGCCTGCTCGAGGCGCGGGGCCGCCGGCTGGTGGTGGTCACTCCCCACGCGCAAGGCGGCCAAGGTGGCCGCCGGTGAGGTGGGGGCGGCCGCCGGGTCGGCGGCGTCTCTGGCCTTCCAGCACGGTTGGCGCTGGAACGACGAGGGGCGTTGGACCCGGCTCACCGTCGGCGAGCTCGACCCGGCGACCGGCCGGGTCTACGCCGGGCCGAGCGAGGCCGCGCGGCTGCGGCCCGGGGATCTGTTGCTGGTGGACGAGGCCGGGATGCTCGATCAGGACACCGCCCGCGCCCTGCTGACTGTCGCCGACGAGTGCCAGGTCCGGGTGGCGTTGCTCGGCGACCGGCACCAGCTGTCCGCGGTCGGCCGCGGCGGCGTCCTGGATCTCGCCATCGCCCAGGCCGACCCCGCCGCGCACCTGACACTCGACGCGGTGCACCGCTTCACCCGAACCGACGAGCAGGGTCGCACGACACCCGACACCGGCTACGCCGAGCTGACCCTGGCCATGCGCACCGGCGAGGACCCCGGCGCCGTCTTCGACGCCCTCCTCGCCCGCGGCCAGATCCAGCTGCACCCCGACGCCGCCGCGCTGCAGGACACGCTGGCCGCCACCGTCGCCGAGTCCTATGCCGAATGCCGCCGGGTGGCCGTGGTGGTGGACACCCGCGAGCAGGCCGCCGAACTCAACAATGCCATCCGGGAACGGCTGGTGGCCGCCGGCCGGGTCGATGACCGGACGGTGGTCGTTACCGGGGCCGGGGAGCGGATCGGCGCCGGGGACCGGATCGCCACCCGGCGCAACGACCGTCATCTCGACGTCGCCAACCGCGACGTCTGGGTCGTCACCGCCGTCGGCCGCCGCGGCGGACTGCTCGTCGCTGTCACCCCCACCGGCACCGTCCCCGATGACGGGTCCGGCGGTGTCACCCCCGACGGTCCAGGGACCCGGGTACTGCCCGCGGACTACGTCACCGCGCACGTCGAGCTCGCCTACGCCACCACCGCCCACGGCGTCCAGGGCGACACCGTCACCGCCGCGCACCTGGTGGTCGGGGAGCACACCGGCGCCGCGTCGGCGTACGTCGGGATGACCCGAGGACGCGAGGCCAACAGCGCCCACCTCGTCTCCGCCGACGCGGGGGAGGCGCGGGAGCACTGGGTCGCCGTCTTCGCCCGTGACCGCGCCGACCTCGGCCCCGCCCATGCCGCCGAACAGGCCGCCGCCGAGGCCGCCCGCTACTCCCCGCCCCGTCCGCCGGAGCGGGTCGTGGCCGACCTGCACCGGGCGTGGACCGTCGAGCAGAACTGCCTGGATCGGCTGGACTTCTACCAGGCGCAGCGCGACCAGCTACGGGAGGTGGTCACGCTCGAAGCTCCCCACGCCGGCGAACTCGCGAGGCTGGAGGCCGCCCGAGAGCGGGCGGCGATCGCCGCCCAGCAGGCCCACCAGCGGGCCCAGGCCAGCGCGGCCGCGGTCGCCACCGACGCCGACCGGATCCGCGACAGACTGCTGGGCTCCTGGGACGGCGAACGTGGCGCCGTCCGCGCGGCGGCGAAGGTCGTGCTCGACGGGGCCGGCCGGTTCGGGCTGCGCCGGGGCGCGGTCGCCCGCGCCGGCGAGCGGCTCGCCGACTGGGCCGACCGGTGGCGCACCCACGTTCCCTCCCTGCCCAGCGATGCGAAGGAGCTCGTGCGCCTGGCCGGCTGGTTCGACGACCGGCCCGCGCTGTGGGCTGCGCTCGACACCTCCGCCCGGAAGGAGGCAGAAGAGGCCCACCCCGAGCACGCCGCCCTGCGCGGGGAAGCGGACACCGCCCGGCAGCAGCACGCGCAGGCCCGGTCCGCGCTGGCCGAGGCCCACCGCCAACGCGACCGGCGACTCCGGGGATTGGAACCGGCCGCCTGGACCCCCGAGCCCGAGGCCCGGCTCGCCGAGCTGGACCTAGGCATCGCCGCCACCCGGCAGGAGCTCACCGCCGCCCGGGCACGCATCGCCCATCTCACCGCCGAGCCGGCCGTTTTCACCCAACCGGCCGACAGGTTGGCCCAGGAGCGCGACGCCTGGCGCGTCGGCCACGACGCTGAACGCGCCGCCCGCCGGACGGCAGCCTCCGCGGCATCCCCACCGGACCCGACGGGCAGCATGCGTCCGCCGGAGCCGGTCCTCTACCGGTTGCGGTCCACCGGCGCCGGCCCCGAAATCGGACGCTGACCTCGGGCGCCGCTCGTACCGGATCGTGGGCACGGCAGCCTGCGGGAGGAAATCCGGAGAAAGACCGGAGAGGTTGGCTGTGGACTGTCACCAATGGCCGCGAAACGACGCCTTCTACAGGTGAATCCCCGCCCACACCCCTCGAGCCCCGGAGACAGCCATGCCCGACCAGACTCCCAGCCCTGAGCACACCGCCGAGCTCGCGTCCGAGTTGCTCACCATCGCCGAGGCCGCCCAGCTGCTGCGCGCCCCCGTCGCCACGCTCCGGTACTGGCGCCACCTGGGCACCGGCCCGCGCAGCTTCCGACTCGGCCGCCGTGTTCTCTACCGCCGCGACGAGCTGCACTCCTGGATCGACGCCCAACGCCGGCAAGCCGACACCGGCCGCTCTTGACCGGAGCCATTATGTCGGACAATACTGGCCGCAGGGAGGTTCGGTTCACCCAGTCGGCGAGGAGGCACCGCATCGGCCGGGCCTCCGCCCGGCATGTGCTGGCCACGACCGACCCCACGCCGGTCAGCACCAGCAGCGGCGCCCATGCCTGGCTCTACATCGGACCCGATGAACGAGGGCGCGAGCCGGAGATCATCGCGCTCGAGGTCCAGCCGGCCGACGCCGCGCAGCCGTACCTGCTCGTCATCCACGTCATGCCCACCCAGCTCCGAGGATGATCCCCATGGCCGACCGCATCCCGCCCAACGTCACCCCCACCACGCCCATTGGCCCCGACGTCGACCTCGACGCCGAGGACGTTCGGCTGGCCGACGGAAGCCGACTGACCGAGGACAGAGCGGCCGAGATCGTCGACGAGGTCCGCCGCCGCGTCGGGCGACCGTCCCTGACCGGCGACGCTGCCGCCTCACCCCGCATCACCTTCCGGATCGCTCCCGGCACCCGCGACCGGGCCGCTGAGATCGCCGCCCGGGAGGGCAAGTCCGTCTCCCAGCTGGCCCGCGAGGCACTCGAGGAGCGGGTCGCCGCGGGAGAACGACGAGCATGAGAGCGAGGCGATGAAGCGATGGCGTCGATCGCCAGACGGCCCGACGGAACGTTCCGGCCGCGGTTCCGTGACGCGTCCGGCAAGGAGCACGCCCGGCACTTCAAGCGGAAGGTCGACGCCCAGCGGTGGCTCGACGAGATGACCGCCGCGATGGTCACCGGTCAGTACGTCGACCCCGCGGCCGGTCGGGTGACCTTCCGCGAGTACGCCGAACGGTGGCGCGCCACGCAGGTGCACCGGCCGACCACCGCGGCCCACGTCGAGACGATGCTGCGCCGCCACGTCTACCCCCGGCTCGGGGACAAGCGGCTCGGCTCGGTGCTGCCCAGCGACGTCCAGTCCCTCGTCAAGCAGCTGTCCTTGGACCTCGCACCAGCGACCGTGGGAGTGATCCACCGGATCCTCGCGGGGATCTTCAAGGCCGCCGTCCGCGATCGGCGGATCGTCGCCTCGCCGTGCGAGGGCACGAAGCTGCCGAAGGTCCACCGGCAACGCATCGAACCGATGACGCTCAAGGCGGTGGAGGCGCTGACCGAGGCCATGCCGGAGAGGTACCGGGCGTTGGTCACCCTCGCGGCGGGCACGGGGCTCCGCCAGGGCGAGATGTTCGGTCTCACGATGGACCGCATCGACTTCCTGCGCCGGCAGCTCACCGTCGACCGGCAGCTGATCACCATGCCGGACCGTGCGCCCTACCTCGCGCCGCCCAAGACCCAGGCGTCCGTCCGGGTGGTCCCCCTCCCCCAGGTCGTCGTCGACGCCCTGGCGGTCCACCTCGCCACCTGGCCGGCCGACGAGTTCCTCTTCACCACCGAGCTCGGCGACCCGATCCGCCGCACGGCGTTCTCCGAGCGGATCTGGCGCCCGGCGCTGAAGCGGGCCGGCCTCAGCGGCGTCACCATGCACTCCCTGCGCCATTTCTACGCGAGCCTGCTCATCCGGCATGGGGAGTCGGTGAAGACCGTCCAGGCCCGGCTCGGGCACGCCAGCGCCGCCGAGACGCTCGACACCTACAGCCATCTCTGGCCTGACTCCGACGACCGGACGAGGGTCGCCGTCGACTCTGTTCTCCGCCGAGTTGCGGACTCTGTGCGGACTGACGCCAGCCTCTGACGGCATAAGTGCAGGTCAGGGGTGGGCGACGGACGAGTCGGCCTGTACGCCGGGTTCTGTCCACGGGTGCCTCACGGCCTCCCGATGGGCGGTCATCCATCTAGGCCTGCCGTTGCCGGCAGGCTCGAGCGGTCTACCCGCAGGCTCGGGCGGGCCGCCCTCGAACGCCTGCGCAGGACGCCGGCGAACCGTCGTCCCTTCTTGACCTTGCTCCGTGGTGGGGTTTACCGAGCCGCACCGGTCACCCGGTGCGCGGTGGTCTCTTACACCGCCGTTTCACCCTTACCAGCCGCACCTCCGGAGAGGCACCGCTGGCGGTCTGTTCTCTGTGGCACTGTCCCGCGGGTCACCCCGGGTCGCTGTTGGCGACCACCCTGCCCTGTGGAGCCCGGACGTTCCTCGGCGACGGGGTCTCCCCCGCCGACGCGACCGCCCAGCCGACTCGTCCGTCGTGCCGAGCACTCTAGACCGCGCGATCAGCCCCAGTAGAGCCGGAAGCCGACCCGGCGCCCGCCGTCGTCCTTCAGCGTGCCCATGTCGACGACCTGGCGGGCCTGCTCCTCCACCGGCTGGTCGGACAGCAGCTCGAGGTAGCGCCGGTGCTCGGTGAGCGAGGCGACGGCGAGTTCCACGGTCGAGCTGACGTCCACCTCGTGCGGCGGATCGGTCATCTCCCCCACCGCGATGTACTGGACGCCGGTCCAGCGCTCCTCTGCCAGGTCCGGGAAGATCCACTCGTTGGCGGCGTCGGCGACCGCGTCGATCACCGACTGCCCGAGCGCCCGGTGGTCGGCGGAGTTCACGTACGCGGGCGAGACGCCGGGCGGGGTCCAGGTCGCGCCGAAGTACCCGGTGACGACGAGCTCGGGGCGGTGCCGCCGGATCGCCGCGGCCAGGTCGCGGCGCAGCTCGGGGCCGGCGACCAGGGTGCCGTCGCGGTGGTCGAGGAACTCCACCTCGCGCACCCCGACGACGGCTGCCGAGCGCCGCTCCTCGTCCTCGCGCAGCGGACCGGCCTCCGCCGGCGGCACCCCCTCCATCCCGGCCTCGCCGCGGGTGGCCAGCAGGTAGTGCACCTCCTTGCCGGCCCCCGTCCAGACCGCGACGGCGGCCGCCAGCCCGTACTCGATGTCGTCGGGATGCGCCGCGATGACGAGCGCGCGCTGCCAGTCGTCGGGCATCGGTGCGGAAGGCATGCGCAGAGTCTCGCCCCGCGAGCCCGACGTGACGAGGCCCGCCCGCGCGCCGCACGCCTAGCGCGGGCGGCCCCGGCCGTCCGGGGACCGGCGCTGCGACATGTCGTAGCTGGCGACCAGCTCGAGCACGAAGTCCGAGGCGGCCTCCGCCACCGACGGCACCTCGTCCAGCGGGGTGTCCCGCAGCACCTCGACGAGGACCTCGTGGTGGATCCGGACCACCTCCAGCAGGCTCACGTCCGCGGCGAGCGCGGACCGGCCCAGCTCGTAGCCCGCGTGCAGCGCCGCCTCGCGCGGGCTGCCCAGGTGGCGGAGGAACGCCGCGCGGTGGTCGCGGCGGAGCTCCTCGATGCGCGTCACCGGCGCGGAGCCGGCGGCGCGGCAGGGGTGGCCAGGTACTCCAGCCCCTCCTCCAGATCGAGCGCCGTGACCAGGGAACCGGTGTCCATGCCCAGCCGGACGATGACGAAGGCGACGTCGGGCTGGATGCCGACGATCACCGTCCGCGCCCCCCGCAGCCTGGCCATGTCCGCGATGTCGCGCAGCATGCGGGTGGCGAAGGAGTCCAGCACGTCCAGCGCCGCGACGTCGATGATCACCCCCCGCGCGCGGTCGCGGCCGATGCGGTCGACGAGGTCCGCCCGGAAGCGCTCCAGCTGCGAGTCGTCCAATGCGGTGTGGACCGACGCGATCAGCGTCGACCCCTGCTTGAGGACCGAGAACAGCCGCGGCCCGGAGGTCATGGGCCCGAGGCGCCGTCAGGGCGCTGCGTCGTGTACCCGAGCATCCGCTCGGCCTCCTCGAGGCCGCCCTGCAGATCCCCGACGGTGTCCATCTTGCTGAGGTCGACCCCGATGGTCACCAGCGTCTGGGCGATGTCGGGCGAGAGGCCGGTGATGATCACCTCGGCACCCATGAGGCGGGAGGCGTCGACGGTCTGCACCAGGTGGTTGGCCACCGTGCCGTCGATCGTCGGGACCCCCGTGATGTCGATGACGACCACCTTGGCGCGGTGCGTGCGGATGCCGGTGAGCAGCTGCACGGTGAGCTGCCTGGCCCGTTCGCTGTCGAGCACGCCGATGATCGGCAGGATGAGCAGCCGCTCGCGGACGGGCAGGACCGGTGTCGACAGCTCCAGGATCGCGTCCTGCTGCTGCCGGATGACGCGCTCGCGCTCGTCGACGAAGCTCACCGCCACGGTGTTGGCGATGCGGTTGGCCGCGGGTTCGTAGGCGTCCAGCACGCGGTTGAGGAGACCGAAGTCGCGCTGGTACTTCTCGAACAGCGACCGGGCCAGCACGTCGCGCAGGAGCAGGACGATCCCGACGACCTCGTTGGTCTCGACGCCCCGCGGGATGATCCGTTCCGAGAGGTCGCGCGCGTAGTGCTGCAGCGCCTCCACGCTGCCGGTCTCCAGCACCTCGACGTAGTTGTCGTAGACCGACGTGGTCTCCGCCGCCACCTCCTGGCTGGTCATCGCCTGGAGCAGGTGCGCCTCGCCGATCCGTGCGGTCCACTCCTGCCGCAGGCGGGTGCGGTGCTCGCGCAGGTGCGCGACCAGCTCGGGCAGCAGGCCCTGGTCGTCACCGTGCTGCGACTCGGGCGGTCCGCTCCAGGATCCCTGGCTCGTGCTGTCGTCCTGGTTGCCGGTCATCGCACTCCCACCCACTTCGTCATGGTCACGGTGGTGCCGCGACCCACGTCCGACTCGATCGCGAACTCGTCCATCAGCCGCCGGGCTCCCGGCAGGCCCAGGCCGAGGCCCTCGTACGTGCTGTAGCCGTCGCGCATCGCCTGCTCGACGTCGGGGATGCCGGGTCCGGCGTCCCGCACGACGACGCGGACGCCCCGCCGGGGTTCCTCCAGCGTCCCGATCTCCACCTCGCCGGTGTCGGCGAACTTCACGACGTTGCGCGTCACCTCCGAGACCGCGGTGGCGATGGCCGTCTGGTCGGTCGCAGCGAACCCGATCCGGGCGGCCACCTCGCGGACCGCCTGCCGGGCGGCGACGACGTCGGCGGTCGGCCTGCACGGGGACGCGGACGACGTCGGTGCGCCACCGCCCCCGGTCGATCAGCGGCCCGCTGATCTGCGCGCAGAAGTCGCACTCCAGCAGGTGCCGGGCCGCGTCCACCTCCGCCTGGCGACGGCGGTCGCCGCCCGAGAGCGCCAGCAGCACCGGCCGGCACCGGTCCGTCGGGGGTTCTGCGTGCTCGGCCGCCAGCAGGTACTCGACCCGGAGCCGGGCGCGACTGCGGTTGAGCTGGGCGGCGACCGCGCCGGCGGTGGACCCGAGCTCCGCGGCGAGCGAGCGGGTGTCCTGCCCGGACACCTCGTGGGCCAGCAGGGTCGCCCGCTCCTGGTCGGTGAGGCGGGCCAGCGCCTCGCCGACCGCCGTTCGGTCCTCGTCGGCCAGGAGCTCCTCGTCCAGCGCCTCGGACGGGCGGAGGTCCACGACCCGGTGCTGGTTGCGCCGGTCCCGGTCCTGGTCGCGCCACAGCGAGGCGACGACGTTCCTGTGCCGTCACGATCGCGTAGGGCTCGAGCATCCCTGGCCCGATCCGCCCGACCGCGGCGAGCACCCGCGTCAGGGTCTCCTGCACGAGGTCGTCGACGGTGGCGCGGTCGGGGACCCGGGCCGCGACGACCCGCCGGACGAGCGGTATCAGCTCGGCGAACTGCGCCGGTTCGACTCCCTCGCCCGGAGAGCCGGCCGACCCCGCGGCGGACATGCGCGGACGTTACCGCCCGCGACGCCACGACGTCTCCGCTCCGGGAACGGCCACGGGGCCGACCTCACCCCGTGGGCCCCGAGCGGAGCTGCTCACCCCACCACCGCCGCTCGGCCGCCCGTTCGCGCAGCAACGACCCGAGCACCGGGGTGGCGGCGTGGTCCGCCTGCCGCTCGAGGAACTGCGCGGTCGCCAGGTGCTCGGCCGCCCGCTGCATCCAGAGCAACCGGCGCAACTGCGCCCGTCGCCGTGCCGAGCGGTTCTCGGCCGTCACCGACTCCATCCAGAGCTCCTGATCGGCGGTCATCGCGGTCCTCACATCCGATTCGTCTCCCCGTGCACGGATGAGGACGCGCTCGGGCCGGGCGCATGACGCGGATGCGCCGGCTCGCTTGCCGCCGCGCGCCCCGGACCCGCGGCCGAACCGGCCCGGACGCACCGGCGTCCACCGCATGACGCGGAGCCCGGTCCCGTCATGCACCGCCGCGACGCACGTCTCCCTCGTGCGGCCGCCGTCGTCCCCCACCCTGACCCCGCGGGGGGCGGCGGCGGTCCGCGTCATCCGTCCGCGGCCGCCGCGTGTCATCCGTGAAGCCCCGTGAGGGCCTCGAGGCACACCACATCGGATCAACGTCACCTGGAGAGACCATGCGCACTCGATCCCTGGTCGGCGCGGCCGCAGCGCTCGCCACGTCCACGATCGCCCTGGCCGGCCCGGCCGCCGCTGCGCCGCAGCAGAACGGCCTGGTCAACGTCAACGTCACCGACGTCGCCGTCCTCGTACCCGTGGGCGTGGCGGCGAACGTCTGCGACCTCAACGTCGCGGTGCTGGTGGACACGCTGCGGGACCGCGCGGCCGACTGCGACGCGAATGTCAGCAACGGGCTGGAGATCACGCAGAACGCAGGCGACGGCCCCGGCCGCCAGGAGGGGCTCGTCAACCTGAACCTGGAGGACATCACGGTCGCGATCCCGATCGCGCTCGCCGCGAACATCTGCGACGTCAACGTTGCCGTCCTCGTGTCCGACCTCCAGGACCAGGCCGCCCAGTGCGACGCGGACGCGGGGAACGAGGTCACAGTCCTCCAGTGACGCCAGCGCCCCACGCCGGACCGGCCCACCAGCGGCCGTAGCGACGAGGCCCGCGCGTCAGTGCGCGGCGGCGGCCTCCGGTGCGCGCGCCGGCGGGGTGGCCGCACCCGGGGGCGCCGCCCGCACGAGCAGCAGCACCAGCACGCCGCCGGCGAGCGCGGACAGCCCGGCGGCGAGGAACACCCCGTCCAGGCCGGCGGCGTACCCGCCGGCCAGCGTCTCGGCGAGCCCCGCTCGGGCCTGCGGCTCGGCCTCGCCGAGGATCACCGGCGCCTGGCCGGCCGAGAGCGCCGTGGCCAGGCCCGACGGGTCGGGGCTGCCGGCGTCGCGCAGCGCGCTCGAGGCCCCGGTGGCGAAGACGGTGCCCAGCACCGAGACGCCGACGGCGAACCCGATCTGGCGGGCGGTGTTCACCGCGCCCGAGGCCATGCCGCTGCGCTCGCGCGGAACGGCGGCCAGCGCGGCCGACGCCAGCGTCGGGTTGGCGACACCCACGCCCAGGCCGAGCACGGCGAGGCCCGCGACGAGAACGCGCCAGGTCGAGTCGGCGTCGACCAGGGTCATCAGCAGGCAGCCGGCCCCGATCAGCAGCAGCCCGCCGCCGAGCACGAAGCGGGGCGGCTGGGTCTGCAGGAAGCGGCCACCGGCGGCGGCCGCCACGAAGCTCACGACCGACAGGGGGATGAACACGCACCCGGCCTGCAGCGGCGAGAGCCCGCCGATCGACTGCAGCCACAGCGAGGTGTAGACCAGCAGCGCGAACGCCGCGCCGTTGAGCACGAAGGCGGCCAGCATGATGCCGCTGAACGAGCGGCCGGCGAACAGGCGGACGTCGAGCATCGGCGCGGGACGGCGCAGCTCGACCAGCACCCAGAGGACGAGCACCGCGAGGCCGCCCACGACCGGGCCCCACGACGTGCCGGTGGCCCAGCCCTCGGCGGCCGCGCGCACCAGCCCGTAGACCACCGCGCCGGCTCCGAGGGAGAACAGCGCGATGCCCGGCACGTCGGGCCGCGGCGCACCCGGCTGGCGCGCCTCCTGGACGGCGACCAGCGTCATGACGACGGCCAGCACGGTGACCGGCAGGTTGACGTAGAAGATCCAGCGCCAGTCGAGCTCGGTCAGCGCGCCGCCCAGGATGGGCCCGAGGGCGGCGGCGGCACCGAGGACGGCACCCCAGATGCCGAAGGCCGTGCCGCGGTCCCGGCCCTCGTAGCTGGTGTTGATCAGCGCGATCGTGGTGGCGAACATGATCGCGCCACCGACGCCCTGCACGCCGCGGGCGGCGATCAGCCAGCCGGCGTCGGGTGCCAGGCCGCAGGCGAGCGACGACAGCGCGAAGACGACCAGGCCGATCAGGTAGAGCCGCCGGCGCCCGTAGAGGTCGGCCAGCGAACCGGCGCCGAGCACCAGCGCGGCCAGGGCCAGCGCGTACACGTCGACGACCCACTGCAGCTGGGCGAAGCTGGTGCCCAGGTCGCGGGCGATGTCGGGCAGGGCGACGTTCACGATGGTGACGTCGACCAGGAGCATGAAGGTGCCGATGCAGATCGCCGTCAGCGGGAGCCACTTGCGCATGGCGACCAGGGTGCATGCGACCACCGACAACTTCCCCTCGACCAGCACCCCTCCGGCGATCCGTCCACACGGGCACTGCGGCGCACCCCTCCCCGGCGCCACCGACCCCTCGCTCCGGGTGCCCGTGAGCTCACCGTAGGTTTCCCGCCGTGTCCGCCGCCGACCTGGTCATCGCCGCTGCCGTGGCCTTCCTCGCCGGCGGCGTCAACTCGATCGCCGGGGGCGGCTCGCTCATCCTCTTCCCGACGCTGGTCGCGCTCGGCCTGGGCACCGTCGAGGCCAACGTGACCAACTCGGTGGTCCAGTGGCCCGGCTACCTCGGCGGGGTCGCCGGCTTCCGGTCCGAGTACACCGGCCAGCGCTCGCGGCTGCTGCGGCTGGGCGCGGTCGCCGTCCTCGGCGGGACGACGGGCAGCGTGCTGCTGCTGACGACGCCGTCCGAGGCCTTCGACGTCGTCGTCCCGGTGCTCGTGCTGCTCGCCAGCTCGCTGCTGGCCCTCCAGCCGCTGCTCACCCGCCGGTTGAGGCAGCAGCAGGCCGACGGCGCGGCTGCGCGCGACCCGCGCTGGCTCTACGCGGCGCTGTTCGTGGCCACCACCTACGGCGGCTACTTCGGCGGCGCGCTCGGCGTGATCCTCGTCGGCGTGCTGGGGCTGGCGCTCAGCCGGCTGCAGCTGGCCAACGCGCTCAAGTCGGCCCTGTCCGCCGTCACCGCCACGGTCTCGCTGCTGATCTTCGGCGTCTTCGGCGAGGTGCACTGGGGCGTCGTCGCCGTCGCCGCGCCGGCCAGCCTGCTCGGTGGGTTCCTGGGGGCGCGGATCGCGACGCGGATCCCCGCCACCGCCCTGCGGGTGCTGATCGTGGGCTTCGGCGTCGCGGTGTCGGTGTACCTGTTCCTCCGGAACTGACCCCCCGCGGGCGCCGGCTGCGGAGCTGACCCCGAGGGGTGATCCGCGGTGGCGGGCGTTCACCCGGGACCCGTGCAGGCCGATGTCACGCTCGTGGACGGTCCCGTGCGCTCGCGGCTGCTGCCCGGCGCGCCCCGGTGGCTGCTGGGCCTCCTCGTGCTGGCCGCCGTCCTGTGCCTGATCCCGGCGCTGCTGCGCCTCGCCCGCCCGGGGGCACCCGGCCCGCTGGTGGGGGTCGCGCTCCTGGCGCTGCTGCACCTGCTGCTCACCGGCCTGCTCACCTGGCGGGCCTGGACCATCGGCAGCGAGCGCGCGGTCTGGGCCCGGCTGGCCCTAGGCGCCGCCGTCTTCTTCGCCGCCGTCACGTCGGCCGTCGTGCTCCACCTCGTCCCGGCCACCCGGTCGGTGGCCATGGTCCCGCTGGCCTGGAGCGGCGCCGCGGTCTTCCCGTTCTGGTACGGCGCGCTGGTGCGGTGGAACCGGCACAGCACGAGCACCGCCGATCCCAACGACGCGCTGAACGGGTTCTCCGCGGTCCTCGCGGTCGACGCGCTGCTCAACCTCACCGTCGACGCCGGCAGCGGACCGCTGGCCGAGCTGCCCGGCTGGGCGCTCCAGGCGGTCTTCGCCCAGTTCGCGGTGAGCTTCGTGCTCCTCGGGACGGCGCTGACCCTGCCGTCGCTGGGCGGCCTGGGGCGCGATCCGCGCACCTGGCTGCTGGCCGCCTCGCAGGGCCTCTGGGTGGTCGGCGCCGTGAGCACGCTGGTCACCGGTGTGCAGGGCGGCTGGACGCCGGTCGTCCACCCCCTGGTCGTGGTCTGCGTGGCCGTGGCGGCCACCCTGCGCTCGCGCGGCTCGGCACCCCAGCCCGCCGACCCGGCCGCGGCCACCATCGGTGCGTTCGTCGTCATCCTGGCCTCCGTCGCGATCCTCCTGGTGGCCGCGCTGACCGGCGGGCCGGCCGTCGCCGTCGGGTGCGCCGCCCTCGCCGCCATCGGCGCGGGCGTGCGGATGGCGGTCAACGTCAGCGAGCTGGCCCAGCTGGCCGCCACCCGCCGCGAGGCGCTCACCGACGACCTGACCGGGCTGGCCAACCGCCGCGCGGTGCTGCGGCGCATCTCCGAGCTCACCGCCGAGGGGACGCCGGTCGCCCTGGCCCTCCTCGACGTCGACAAGTTCAAGGAGGTCAACGACGCCCTCGGCCACGCGGCCGGCGACGACCTGCTGCGCCAGGTGGCCCAGCGGCTGTCCCCGGCACTGCGGGCGGGTGACCTGCTCGGCCGGCTGGGCGGCGACGAGTTCGCCGTCGTCGCCGTGCTGGACCCGGACGGTGATGTCCGGGCGGCGGCGCTCGCCCTCGGCGAGCGGCTGCACGAGCAGCTCGCCGAGCCCTTCCCGGTCGACGGCATGTTCGTGCACTGCTCGGCGAGCATCGGCGTCACCAGCAGCACCGCCGCCGTCCGGCAGCCGGCCCAGCTGCTGCGGCGGGCCGACGTCGCCATGTACGACGCCAAGCGCTCCGGCCGCGGCGTCGCCCGGTACGACTCCGCTGTCCACTCCGACAGCAGCGGGCACCTCGCCCTGGTCGAGCAGCTGCGGACGGCGCTCACCACCGACGAGCTGGTGCTGCACCACCAGCCGCAGCTCGACGTCGCCGACAGCCGCGTGGTGGGCGTGGAGTGCCTGCTCCGCTGGGTGCACCCCGAGCGCGCGGGCTGATCCCGCCGGCGGAGTTCCTGCCCCTGGCCGAGGTGCACGGGCTGATGGGGCCGCTCACCGAGCGCGTCCTGCAGTGCGCGATCGCCCAGCTCGCCGACTGGCGCGGTCGCGGCCTGGACCTGCGGATCTCGGTCAACTTGTCGGCCAGCAACCTGCTCGACACCGGCCTCCCGGGCCGGCTGGCCGAGCTCCTGACCCGGCATGCCGTCCCGCCGGCGTCGCTCGTGCTCGAGGTGACCGAGAGCGTGCTGCTCACCGACCCCGAGCGCAGCCTCGCGGTCTTGGCCGGCCTCACCGCGCTCGGCGTCGCCGTCAGCATCGACGACTTCGGCACCGGCTACTCGTCGCTGGCCTACCTGCGCGACCTACCGGTCACCGAGCTGAAGCTGGACCGGTCGTTCACCGCCGACCTGTGCACCGACGAGCGCACCGCGGCGATCATCGCCGGCACGGTCGACCTGGCCCACCGGCTCGGGCTGCGGGTGGTCGCCGAGGGCGTCGAGGACGACCGCACGCTGGCCCGGCTGCACGCCCTGGGTTGCGACGTCAGCCAGGGCTACCTGCACTCCCCCGCGCTGCCGGCGCCGCTGCTCGAGCGCTGGCTGCTCGACCGCGAGGTGGTCCCGGCGTCCCCCTCCCGCTGACGGTCCCACCGGTCCCGCGCGGTGCCGGAACGTGGCCCCCAGGAGCCCCCGGCGGCGTGCTTAGAATCCGCGCCATCGTTGAACGCTCACGGACTCGGTTCGCGAGCCTCACCCCCGGGCGCCGTGACCTCGCACCGAGCGCCCCCCGGCTGTCCCGCCGGGCCTGGCGCCGTCGTCGGGCCCGGCGGTCGACACCCGGTGTGGACGCCGGGCGGCGCCGCCGGCTCAGCGCAGGTGCGCGGTGTCGTTCACCAGGCGCACCGACGTCCGGCCGTCCGAGGACCAGGCGACGGTGCACAGCGACGCCGCCTGCAGGTACACCCGGTGGACGACGTCGTCCCCGGCGCCGAGGCCCGCGGCCAGCATCAGCTTGATCGGGGTCACGTGGCTGACCAGCAGCACCGACCGCCCGGCGCACCGGTCGAGGACCCTCCGCCGGGCGCGTGCCACGCGGGCGCTGACGTCGGCGATCGACTCCCCGCCCGGCGCGGCGACGGTCAGGTCGGACATGAACCGGCGGACCGCCAGCGGGTGCTTCTCCAGCGCCTCGGCACCGGTGAGCCCCTCGAGGTCGCCGAAGTCGAGCTCGACCAGGTCGTCGTCGAGCTCGACCGGCAGGCCCAGCACGCGGCCGACGATCTCTGCGGTCTCGCGGGTGCGGCGCAGCGGCGAGGCCACGATCACCTCGATGCCGAGCTCGGCCACCCGGGCGGCGGCCGCCTCGGCCTCGGCGCGGCCGGTGCGGGACAGCGGCAGGTCGTTGCGGCCGCTGTAACGGCGCTCGGGGGTGTGTTCGGTCTGCCCGTGGCGCAGCAGGTGGGTCACCGTGGTGACCACGGTGCGCGGCTCCTCCGGCTGGACGTCGCTCTCGGTGACCGAGGGCTCGGCGGCGGCGTCGCGGTGCACCGGCTTGCCGTCCATCGCGCTGTTGGCCAGGGCGTCGGCCGCGCCGTTCTGCGCCCGGGGCACCCACGTGTAGCGGACGCTGCCCAGCCGCCCGGCGATCGCGCGCGCCTGCTGCGCGAGCTGCCGCATGTCGGGGTGCTTGATCTGCCAGCGGCCCGACATCTGCTCGACGACGAGCTTGGAGTCCATCCGGACCTCGACGTCCGCGGAGGCGTCCAGGTCCAGCGCGGCCTGGAGCCCGGCGACCAGGCCGCCGTACTCGGCGACGTTGTTGGTGGCCCGCCCCACCGAGGCGGCGCGCTCGGCGAGCACCCGGCCGGTCTCGGCATCGCGCACCAGCGCGCCGTAGCCCGCCGGCCCGGGGTTGCCCCGCGACCCGCCGTCGGCCTCGACGACGAAGCGGGTCACAGGCCGGACTCGGCCGTGCGCACCAGGATCCGGCCAGCAGTTCTCGCAGCGCAGCACCTCGTGCGGATCGGCGTTGCGGACGGCGGCCAGCTGGTTGCCGTAGAGCTCGAGCCGGCAACCCTGGCACGCCCGCGCCTGGAGCATCGCCGCACCGGTGGTGCCGGTCTGGCTGCGGATGCGGTCGTACAGCGACAGCAACGGCGCCGAGATGCCACCGGCGACGGCGGCCCGGGCCGACTCGTGCCGGCCGGTGCCGTCGGCGATGTCGGCGAGGGCCTCGTCGCGCAGCTGCTCGGCGCGCTCCCGCGCCTCCCGCGCCTCGACCAGGCCCTGCTGGGCAGCGGTGAGCGTGGCCTCGGCCGCCTCCAGCCGCTCCATGAGCTCCAGCTGCTGGTCCTCGAGGTCGGCCTGCCGGCGTCCCAGCGACTCCAGCTCGTGCTGGAGGTTGGTCATCTCCTTGGGCGTCGCGCTGCCGGAGTCCAGCCGCTGCTGGTCCTTGGCCGCGCGCTGCCGCACCGTGTCGACATCGGACTCCAGCCGCCGGACCTCGCGACCGAGGTCCTTGACCTCGGTCTCGGCGCGGACGACGTCGGCGGAGAGCTCGCGCTCGGTCTCCTCGGCGGCCTCGACCGCCGCGACCTCCGGCAGCGTCCGCCTGCGATGTGCCAGCTGGGTCAGCGCGACGTCCTCGGCCGCGAGCTCCAGCAGCTTCTGCTGCTCGAAATGGTCCACCTTCACGGGAGCCAACCTACCGGTGCGCGCGCGTGGTCCCGCTGCCGTCCGGTGCCTGCCCCACCGCGTGCGTCCACGGATCGGTGCGCACCGCGGAGACGTCCACCTCCACCGCTCCGCCGAGGTCGCGGCGGAGCGCCGCCGCGGCGACCGGGAGCCACGGCCACTCGCTGGCGAAGTGAGCGACGTCGCACAGCGCCGGGCCCACTACCTCGCGCGCGTCGGAGACCGGGTGGTGCCTGAGATCGCTGGTCAGCAGCACGTCGGCACCGGCGGCCGCAGCCGCGGCCAGCAGCGAGCCCCCGCTGCCGCCGCAGACCGCCACCCGCCGGACCGGCCGGTCGAGGTCGCCGGCCACGCGCACACCCCCGGCGGTGGCCGGCAGCACGCGGGCCACGAGGTCGGCGAAGCCGCGCAGATCCAGCGGCGCGGGGAGCTCCCCCACCCGACCCAGGCCCGCGCCGGGCACGCCCGGCGCCGGCTCCAGCGGCACCGCCCCGGTCAGCCCGAGGACGTCGGCGAGCGCCGCGTTGACCCCCGTGCCCGGCGCCCGGTCGGCGTTGGTGTGCGCGACGAAGAGCCCGGCGCCGGCACGCACCAGGCGGTGCACGAGCCGGCCCTTCGGGTCGTCGGCGGGCACGCCGTGCACGGGGGTGAGGTACAGCGGGTGGTGGGTGACCAGCAGGGCGGCGCCGGTCGCGATCACCTCGTCGACGACGGCGGCCGTCGGGTCGACGGCGAACAGCACCCGGTCCACCGGTTCGGACCGGTCACCGCACACCAGGCCGACGGCGTCCCAGGCCTCGGCCAGGGCCGGGTCGTAGCGGGTCTCGAGGGCCGCGATCACCTCGCCGAGCTGCACCGTCACGTCCGGGACTGTAGGTGAGCGCGCCGGTCCGCCGGCGTCGGCAGGAGAGCCGGGCCGGGCGGTGACAAGCTTCGGTCGTGGGCGCCGAGGCGGGACGGAGCAGGAGCCTGCACGCCCCGGCCTGGCTCGAGGAGCTGGTCCGCACCGGGCGCCCTGCCGTCCCGTGGCGGGACGTCGTCCGCTTCGCGGTGGCGATCCCTGCGCCGCTCGCCCTCGCCGTCGTCGTCGAAGGCGGCATCGAGGCGGGCCCCACGCTGAGCGCCGGCACCTTCGGCACGATGGGTGCGCTGGTGGCCACCCTGGCGCCGCAGGCCTCGCCGCTGCGCGACAAGCTGCGACGGATCGTCACCGCGACGGCGTTCGGCGCGCTCGGCCTGGTGGTCGGCAGCCTGGCGGCCGGCGGCGGCTGGGGGCCGGTCGTGGTGATCGCGCTGCTCTCGGTCGTGGCGGCGCAGATCAGCCGGATCAACGCGACGATGTCCCTCGGCTCGCTCCAGCTGCTGGTCTACACCGCGCTGTCGTCGGGCTTCCTGACCTCGCTGCCCTGGCACCGGGAGATCGCCTTCTTCCTGCTGGGCGCCGCCTGGGCGACCCTCACGACGCTGCTGCAGGCCCGCACCGAGGTCGGCGACCCCGACCGGGTCGCCGTCGCCGCTGTCTTCACCCGCATCGCCGAGCTGCTCGAGGCCGAGGACACCCCGCGCTCCGAGGCCGCCCGCCGCGACCTCACGACCGCGCTCAACGCCGCCTACGACCGGGTCATCCGCAGCCGCAGCCACCACGCGGGCCGGGTGAAGGAGCTCTCCGAGCTGGCCGGCGTGCTCAACTCCGCGGCGCCGCTGGTGGAGGCGGCGGTGGCGGCCGCCCGCGCCCGTGCGGCGGTCGACGCGGCCGATGTGACCGCCGTCCGCGACCTGGCCGCCGCGCTCCGCGGCGAGCGCGAGCTCCCCGGCGAGCGGCCGCCCCCGCTCGACGACGGGCACCACACGGCGCGGGCGGTGCGGCACGCCGTCCGGCTGGTGTGGAACGTCGTCGGCGACCCCGAGGAGCGCGCCGGCGCGGCCGCCGTCCGGCCGCTGACCACCACCGGCGACCGGGTGCGGGACCTGGTCGACCGCACCGTCGCCAGCGCGGAGAGCCGCGCCTTCGCCGTGCGGCTGGCGCTGTGCATGTCCGTGGCCGAGGTGGCCCGCCAGCTGCTGCCGTCGGCCCGGCCGTACTGGGTGCTGCTGACCGTCGCGATCGTGCTCAAACCGGACTTCGGCTCGGTGTTCGGCCGCGCGGTGCAGCGCGGGGCGGGCACCCTGCTCGGCGTCCTCATCGGCTCGGCCCTGCTGGCGGTGCTGGGCGGCAGCCCCTGGCTGCTGCTCGCGATGGGGCTGCTCGCCGGGCTGCTGCCGTGGGCGCGGGCGGCCAACTTCGGGCTGTTCTCGGTGTTCCAGACGCCGGTGATCCTGCTGATGCTGGACCTGACGCTGCCGCACAGCGCCGGCCTGGTCGGCGAACGGCTGGTCGACACCCTGATCGGCTGCGCGATCGTGCTGGTGTTCGGCTACCTGCTCTGGCCGCAGACCTGGCGTGCGCCGCTGGACCAGGCCCTGCACGACACGACGATCGCGCTCGACGGCTTCGTCGAGGCCGCCTTCACCGGCGGCCCGGCCGAGCGCCGCCGCGCCCGCCGGCGCACCTACCGGACGCTCACCGAGCTGCAGACCCAGCTGCAGCGCCGGCTGGCCGAGCCTCCGCCGATCAGCACCCGCGCCGCCGCCTGGTGGCCGGTGATCGTCGCGCTGGAGCGCACCTCGGACTCCGTCACCGAGGCGGTCATCGCCACCCGCGGGGGCCAGCCGGAGCCCGACCTCGACCAGGTCGCGGTGCTCCGCCGCGCGATCCGGCAGCTGGAGGACGACGTCCGCACCCCCGCCGACGACGACGCCGAGCTCCTCGCCGATGGCGTGCTCGCCCCCATCGCCCGCGAGGTGGACACCGCCCGCCGCCTGGTCCGCGCCACCGCCCCCGGGCGGCGCCGCCGGTGATCGGACCGCTGCCGACGGGGACCGCGCCGCTGGTTAGAGCGCTTCGGCGCGGGGCATGCGACTGTGGCCCCGGTCACGGCGACGCTGTTGCGGTGAACCAGGCGACACGCCTACTTTCGGCGGCCAGCGACGACGTGACGGGCCCCTCGCCCCAGCAGCGGTCCGAGGGGCGGCGAGGAGCAGAACGTGGACCGGATGAGCGCTCTCGACAGCGGCTTCTACTTCGCCGAGAGCGAGAACACGCCCATGCACGTCGGGTCCGTGGCCGTCTTCGACGGTCCGGCACCGAGCTACGGCGACGTCGTCCGGCTGCTGCTCAGCAAGCTGCCCCTCGTGCCGCGGTACCGGCAGCGGGTGCGCGAGGTGCCCCTGCAGCTGGGCCGGCCGATGTGGGTCGACGATCCGCACTTCCAGATCCTGTACCACGTCCGGCACACCGCCGTCCCGCGCCCGGGCGGCGACGAGCAGCTGCGCAACCTCGCCGGCCGCGTGCTCGGCCAGCGCCTGGACATGTCCAAGCCGCTGTGGGAGCTCTACCTGATCGAGGGTCTGGCCGACGACCGCTGGGCGATCATCTCCAAGGTCCACCACTGCATGGTCGACGGCGTCGCCGGCACCGACCTCATGCAGCTGATGTTCGACCTCTCCCCCGACGCGACCCACGACGAGCCGCGCGACTGGTCGCCGCAGCGCACACCGACCAGCGCAGGCATGGTGGCCGGCGCCGTGGCCGAGGCCGTCGCGCACCCCTTGCGGCAGCTGACCTCGATGCCCGGGAGCGGGGCCGCCGGACGGCTGGCCAAGCAGGTCCTCGACTCGGGGAGGACGGTCGCCTCCACGCTGCCGTCCCTGGCCAAGCAGGCGCTGGTGCCCACGGCCCGCTCCCTCAACGGGCCGATCGGCCCGCACCGTCGCTGGGCGTGGACCTCCACCGACTTCGCCGAGCTCAAGGAGGTGCGCACGGCGCTGGGTGGCACGGTCAACGACGTCGTCCTCACCTCGATCACCGCCGGCTTCCGCGACCTCCTGCAGGGCCGCGGGGAGCTCACGTCCGAGAAGCTGGTCGTGCGCACGATGGTGCCGGTGTCGGTGCGCGCCGACAGCCAGCGCGGCACCCTGAACAACGCGGTCTCCTGCGTCTTCGTCGACCTGCCCGTGGGCGACCCCGACCCGCGCTCCCGGCTGGACTCGATCCGCGGGCAGATGGACGAGTACAAGAAGGCGATGCAGGCGGTCGACGTCCCCTCGATCATCGCGATGGGGGACTTCGTCGCGCCCACGCTGCTCTCGCTCGGGGTGCGGGCCGCCCTGACGGCCGGTCAGGTGTGGTGCCAGGCGGTGACGACGAACGTGCCCGGCCCGCCGATCCCGCTGTACGTCCTGGGGCGGCGGATGTGCTCGGCGTACGCGTACGTGCCCATCGCCGGCGGCACGCGCTGCTCCATCGGGATCTTCAGCTACCAGAAGACGATGACCTTCGGGATCAACGCCGACTTCGACGCCTTCGCCGACGTCGACGTGCTCTCCGGCGGCATCCGCCGCGGCATCGAGGAGCTGCTGGAGCTCGCCCGCGCCGAGCAGAGCACCCCCGGGGTGCCCCGGTCCGAGGTGCCCCAGCCGGCGGCGCGGTGACGCCGGCCGGGCTCACGGTCGCCGTCACCGGGCCCACCGGCACCTTCGGCGCCGGGCTGGTCCCGCTGCTCGAGGACGACGACCGGATCGCCCGCGTCATCGGGCTGGCCCGTCGGCCGTTCGATCCGGCGGCGCGCGGCTGGTCGAAGATGGAGTACCGGCAGGGCGACGTCCGGGACCCCGACGCGCTGCGCGACGCGTTCGCCGGCGCCGACGTCGTCGTGCACCTGGCCTTCCTGATCGCCGGCAACGCGTCGCGCGAGACGATCCGCGCGATCAACGTCGAGGGCACGCTCAACGTCTTCCGCGCCGCCGCGGCGGCCGGCGCCCGCCGGTTCGTCTACGCCTCCTCCGTGGCCGCCTACGGCTTCCACGCCGACAACCCGGAGCTGATCGACGAGGACTGGCCGGTGCGCCCGGCGGCCCGGCTGTTCTACGCCCAGGAGAAGGCCGAGCTGGAGGAGCTGCTGCAGCACGAGGCGCAGGCCGCGCCCCAGCTCGCGCTGTACCTCCTGCGGCCGCCCGTCGTCCTGGGCCCGAACGCCCTGGGCGCCAAGGACGTGCTGCCGGGGCCGCTCGCGCCGCTGGGCCGCCGGCTGCTCGGCCGCCCGCGAAGGCTCCCCCTGCCGATCCCGCTCCCGGTGCCCGAGCACCCGATGCAGCTCGTCCACGAGGAGGACGTCGGCCGCGCGCTGCAGCTGTGCGTCGTCGGCGCCGGCCCGCCGGGTGCGTACAACATCGCCGGCGAGGGCGTCGTCACCGCCGCCGACGTCGCCCGCGAGTTCGGCGCGCTGCCCATCCGGCTCGCGGCCGGCCCCGGGCAGGTCGCCGCCCGGGCGATCTCCCGGCTGCCGTTCCTGCCGCCGGTGGCCGAGTGGGTCGAGGCCGCCTCCCGGCCGGCCCTGATGGACACCACCCGCGCCCGCGAAGAGCTCGGTTGGCGGCCGCGCTACACCGGGCTCGAGGCGCTGCGCGACACCCTCCGCGACCAGGGCTGAGCCGGGCCCATCACGCCCCGGCGCGGGCCTCCGCGAGCCCGGCCAGCCACGGCAGCACCTCGGCGGCGAGCCGCTCAGGGCACTGCAGCTGGGGCACGTGCCCGACCCCCTCCATCTCCACGTAGCGCCAGTCCGGGTGCCGCCGGGCGACGTCGCGGGCGGCCTGCACCGGGATGAGCCGGTCGAGATCGCCGTGCACCAGCAGCACCGGTCCGCCGACCCGCTCCATCGCCCGCCGGTAACGCCGCGGGTCGGCCAGCTGGGCCAGCAGCGAGCGCGCCGCGGCCAGGTAGGCGCGGTCCATACCGGCGTGGTCCTCGCGCTCCTCCAGCAGCACCACCGAGCGGTCGATGACCGCCGACGGCAGCGTGTCCGGGTCGACGCCGACCAGGCGCAGCATCTCCCGCACCCGCTGCAGCGGCGTCTGCCGCGCGCGGCGCAGCCAGAGGAATCGCTCCCCCACCACCGGCATCGCGTACAGCGCGAAGGTGACGGCGACCAGCGGGTCCAGCGCCCGCCGCGGGCCGGGGATCGCGGGGTCCAGCAGCACCAGGCCGCGCACCGCCTCGGGGTGGGCGGCCTGCTCGAGGATCGAGATCATCCCGCCCATCGAGTTGCCCACCAGCACGGCAGGCTCGCCGGCGACCTCCTGCAGGAACCGGTGCAGCACCTCGACGTTGGCGTGCACGGTCGCGCGCCGGCCGCCGGGCTCGCTGCGGCCGAACCCGGGCAGGTCGATCGCCAGCACCCTCGCGTGCGGCAGCAGCAGCGGGGCGAAGGTGTCCCAGTTGAGGTGCGAGCCACCCAGGCCGTGGACGAGGACGACGCGCGGACCGCCGTCCGGACCGCCGAAGTCGACGTAGTGGACCGGGCCATCCAGGTCGACCGTCCGGCTCTCCCCCGGAATCTGCTGCTCCGCCGCCACTGCCGACCGCCCTCTCGTCCCGCCGCTGTCGGCCGCAACGGTGGCACGGGCGGCCCCCCGGCGCCCGGGCAACCGTCGCGGTGGACCGGAACGGAAGCGTCTGCCGTGACCCAGGACACATTCTGGCAACATCCGCCAGCGTGTTCGGGAAGCGGTGTGTGAGCCAGGCCGCAGATTGGTACTGGCCCGTACCAAGGACGTAACACGGGAGGTCGGCGTGGCACGACAGCAGGACGACGGACCGGCGCTGCCGCTCTACCTGAGCGAGCCCGGTCGCGCGGTCGCCGACTTCGGTCTCTACCTGGCGGCGCGGCCGCTGACGCAGCGGCTGCCCAAGGGCGACGGGCACCCGGTGCTCGTGCTGCCCGGCCTGCTGGCCGACGACGTCTCGACCACCGCGTTGCGCAGCACGCTCCGCCGGCTGGACTACCGCGTGCACGGCTGGGGCCTGGGCCGCAACATCGGCCCGACCGCGCTGTGCGTCAACGGCCTGCGCGACAAGCTCGACTACCTGCACGGCCGCTACCGCCGCCCGGTGACGCTCATCGGCTGGAGCCTGGGCGGCATCTTCGCCCGCGACCTCGCCCGCCGCTCCCCCGACCAGGTCCGCCAGGTCCTCACCCTGGGCAGCCCGTTCCGGCTGACGAAGTTCAGCCAGACCCGCGCCGCCAAGGTGTTCGACCGGTACTCACACCTGCACGTCGAGCAGCGCACGCTGCCGCTGGAGCCGGAGAACGAGCCGCTGCCGGTGCCGGCCACCTCGATCTACTCGCACTACGACGGCATCGTGCACTGGCAGACCTGCCTGAACACCCCGGGCGAGCGCTGCGAGAACATCGCCGTCACCGCCAGCCACCTGGGCCTGGGGCACCACCCGGCGGCGCTCTGGGCCGTCGCCGACCGGCTGGCCCAGCCGGAGGGCTCGTGGACGCCGTTCCAGGCGCCGCGCTTCCTCCGCCCGGTATTCCCGAAGCCGGCCGAGGCCACCCCGTGCTCGCCGGTCGGGACCCTGGAGGGCTCGGCCGCCTGAGGGCGGGCACCGGCCGCTACGACCCCGGCGCGGGACGCTCAGCGTCAGCGGCGGCGTCGTCGTCGCCCAGCAGGGCGCGCAGGCCCAGCACCGCCAGCGGGATGACGGCCGGAAAGGCCAGGAACCAGATGCGGCCCAGGTTGCTGGCGATGAGGAACGGGATCACCAGCGCGGCCGGCACCAGCCAGACCAGGCGGCGCGGCAGTTCGCCGGTCCGGCGGTTGCGGAGCAGGCCGAGGACGAACAGCGGCCCGGCCGCACCGAACACGAGCGCCAGCTCGCGCAGCGTGTACGGCAGCCCCGACCAGCCGAGCACGTCGGCGACCTGCCGGTCGAACCGGTCCAGGTTGTACCGGTAGCCGACGTCGGTCGGCGCGACGACGAACCGGAGCAGCAGGTAGCCCAGCACGCCGGGGGCGAAGCAGGCGAGCTGCCGGACCCGGTCCGGCCACGTCGCCGGGAGGACCAGCACCAGCAGGGCCGCGAAGACCGTCGTCTCGCGGACGAACATGCCGACGCCGGCGATGAGCACCAGCGCCCCGTTCCGGCGGGCGACGACCGCCCACGCCGCCAGCGTCAGCACCGCGTGGCTCCACGCGTCGACCAGGACCGCGCCGCCGAAGCGGAGCACCGGCCAGGCGCCGAGGAAGAGCAGCGCGCCGGTGAACCCCTCCGCGGCGGTGAGGCCCAGCCGGCGCAGCAGCAGGGAGACCGCCCAGGCGGCCACCGCCAGGCCCAGCAGGTCCAGGACGGCGAAGGCGACCCGGACGTCGTGGACCTCGGGCCGGCCGAACGCGAGCACCCAGCCGCGGGCTGAGGAAGGGCACGACCACCCGGTAGCGGAACGGCTTGGGGACGCCGTCCAGGTCGCCGGTCAGCGCCATCCGCGCGTAGGCCGCGGAGTCCCCCGTGTCGCCCCCGGTGGCCGGGTCGTCGATGTCGAACTCGCGGTAGCCGACGTAGGCGATCGGCGCGGCCGCCAGCGCGAGGACGAGCAGCAGCACCGCCTCGTGGCGCAGCGCCGAGGCGCGACGGGTAGCCGGGGTCGCGGTCACCGCACAGCGGTACCCCGGCGGCATCCCCCGGGATGCACGCGGCGAGCTACACCCGGCTACGAAATTTCCCCATCTCGTTCTCAGGGCGTTCTCTTTGGCGACAGAGTTGCGTTCCGAAGCTTCCAGTAAGAGCGAGGGTCGTTATGGTGCGTCCGATCCCGATTGCGGCCGATCGCCCCCGAAGGAGAGTTAACTAGATGAGACCTGCCGTTGTACTGATCGCCGTTGGCCTCTGCCTGCTGGCCGGTTGCAGTTCTGACGATTCCGCGTCCGACAGTGCCGACTCAAGCGAGACGTCGAGCTCCGCGTCCTCGGGCGCGCCGGAAGATCCGCGGGGCGTCGCGGCATCTGGGGACGAAGACCTGATCGAAGACCTCTGCTCCGACTATTGCCAGACACTGATGGACAATGACCAGATCTGTCCTACCGGAACCACAGACCTGCTCTCTTGCTCGATACCGCTGGCAGAGGGAATCGACGCGGTGAATGACCTGGCTGACGCTTCAGAAGAACTGGACCGTTCGGACCCGGAGCGTTACGAGGCTCTGGACGACGCCATAGTCGCGGCTCGGGACGCCTACGACGACTGGTCGGACGACACCAAGTGCAAGATGGTCATAGACATTCAGGACCCGTTCTGGTGGCGGGTCAGCGGATCGACTGAAGAGATCGGGCGCATGAACGTCTTCGCATGTTCGGCGAAGGCGGCATCGGCCGGATACACCCAATCCTCGGTTGGAGCCGTGCTTCGAAATCTGTCGAGAAGCTGATTCCGATGATGTCCCTGCGGGGCGATCCGGAGCAGGGGCGTCCCGCCGGGATGTCGCCGCCATTTCCACGTCGCGCTCACGACGTCCACACAGTGACGCTGAGATCCAGGGCCCTGATCGGACCCCGCCTGGACGGAGCTCGTGGAACGTGAGCAACCCCCCGGACGAACTCCGCTCATCTACGACGACCGGCACGACGTGCGGGTCGCGGACTTGGCCGGCCAAGGCGAGCCAACGCCACCCGACATTGGTCAGCGGCTTACTGGTGGGCGCGGCAGGGTTCGAACCTGCGACCGCTCGCTTGTAAGGCGAGAGCTCTACCGCTGAGCTACGCGCCCCGCGCGCCCAGGGTAGAGACCCCGGGCGCCCGGTCGGGTCAGGCCGCGAGCTGGGAGACGGCGTCCTTCCAGCCGGACTGCTCGCGGGCGTCGCCGGGCTGGTTGACCTCGGCGAAGGCGATCTTCCCGTCGGCGTCGACCAGGAAGGTGCCGCGCACGGCCATGCCGGCCTTGTCGTTGAAGACGCCGTAGGCCTGGGCGGTGGCGCCGTGCGGCCAGAAGTCCGACAGCAGCGGGAAGTCGAAGCCCTCCTGCGCCTTGAACGCCTTGAGGCTGAACACCGGGTCGGTGCTGACCGCGAGGACGCGCACGCCGGCGTCGGTGTAGTTGGCCAGCTCGTCGCGCAGCTGGCACAGCTCACCGGTGCAGATGCCGGAGAAGGCGAAGGGGTAGAAGACCAGCAGCACGGGGGTGCCGCGCAGCTCGGCCAGGGAGACGACCTGCTTGTCCTGGTCGGGGAGGCTGAACTCGGGGGCGACGTCGCCGACGGAGAGGCTCATGCGCCCGATCGTGCCGTACGCCTCAGCGTCGGCTGCGGGCGGTCTTCGGGCTGACCAGGCGGATGCCCGACCAGTCCTTGGCCGCGGAGACGCTGCTGGTCTGCTGCAGACCGGCCGTGGGGGCCACCTCGGTGACGTCACCGGGCTCGACGTGGCCGGGGCGCCCGGACTTGGGCACGAGCAGCCAGACGACGCCCTCCTCGCCGAGGGAGGTGATCGCGTCGGTCAGGGCGTCGAACAGGTCGCCGTCGTCCTCGCGCCACCAGAGCAGCACGACGTCGGCCACCTCGTCGGTGTCCTCGTCGACCATCTCGCCACCGGAGAGCTCGATGATCGCGTCACGCAGGTCCTCGTCGGCGTCCTCGTCCCAGCCGAGCTCCTGCACGACCATGCCCGGCTTGATGCCCAACCGGGCCGCCATGCCGGCGCTGTCGACGCTCATCCGTACTGCTCCTCCTGGGTGGACCTGCTGCTGATCGATCGGGGTGGTGACGCCGTGCCGGCCGGCCGTCCGCGCGGGTGCGTCAGGGGCCGTTCGAACCGGGAGCCACGTGGGCGGAAGCGTAGGGCATGACCGCCACGGCGCAAGCGCGACCGACCCCTGCGCGGCCCCGGACTTGCCGGGCGACGGGCCAGTCACGTGACGCCCGGCTCCCCGAGGGGGAACGATGGGGGCATGAGCGCACAGCAGTCGGACGGCGACCCCGCCCGCGACCTCGGCGCACCCCGCGCGGTCATCACCGACGGGCTGCCCAGCCAGCTCCCCGACACCGACCCGGACGAGACGCAGGAGTGGATCGACTCCCTCGACGCCGTCGTCGGGCACGCCGGCCGTGAACGCGCCCGGTACCTGATGCTCCGGCTGCTCGAACGCAGCCGGGAGCAGCAGGTCGGCGTCCCCGGCCTGCGCAGCACCGACTACATCAACACCATCCCGCCCGAGCGCGAGCCGTGGTTCCCCGGCGACGAGCACGTCGAGCGGCGGATCCGCGCCTACATCCGGTGGAACGCCGCGATCATGGTGCACCGCGCGCAGCGGCCCGGGATCGGCGTCGGCGGGCACATCTCGTCCTACGCCTCCTCCGCCTCCCTGTACGAGGTCGGCTTCAACCACTTCTTCCGCGGCAAGGACCACCCCGGCGGCGGCGACCAGATCTGGTTCCAGGGGCACGCCTCCCCCGGCATCTACGCCCGCGCCTTCCTCGAGGGCCGGCTCTCCGAGCAGCAGCTCGACGGCTTCCGCCAGGAGGTCAGCCACCCCGGGGGCGGCCTGTCCAGCTACCCGCACCCGCGGCTGATGCCGGACTTCTGGGAGTTCCCGAGCGTCTCCATGGGCCTGGGCGGGATGAACGCGATCTACCAGGCGCGCTTCAACCGCTACCTGCACGACCGCGGCATCAAGGACACCTCCGACCAGCACGTGTGGGCGTTCCTCGGCGACGGCGAGATGGACGAGCCGGAGTCGCTGGGCACCATCGGCCTGGCCGCCCGCGAGGAGCTGGACAACCTCACCTTCGTCGTCAACTGCAACCTGCAGCGCCTCGACGGCCCGGTGCGCGGCAACGGCAAGGTGATCCAGGAGCTCGAGTCGTTCTTCCGCGGCGCCGGCTGGAACGTGATCAAGGTGATCTGGGGCCGCGAGTGGGACCCGCTGCTGGCCGGTGACCGCGACGGCGCCCTGGTGAACCTGATGAACCAGACGCCGGACGGCGACTACCAGACCTACAAGGCCGAGGACGGCTCCTTCGTCCGCGAGCACTTCTTCGGCCGCGACCCGCGCACCCGCCGGCTCGTCGAGGGCATGAGCGACAAGGAGATCTGGAACCTCTCCCGCGGCGGCCACGACTACCGCAAGGTCTACGCGGCGTTCAGGGCGGCCCAGGAGCACAAGGGCCAGCCCACCGTCATCCTCGCCAAGACGATCAAGGGCTGGACGCTGGGCAGCCACTTCGAGGGCCGCAACTCCACCCACCAGATGAAGAAGCTGACCGCGGAGGACCTCGCCCTCTTCCGCGACCGGCTCTACCTGGACATCCCGGACTCGGAGCTGGACAAGACCCTGCCGCCCTACCTCAAGCCCGACCCGGACTCCGACGAGATGCAGTACATGCTCGAGCGGCGCCGGGCGCTGGGCGGCGCGGTGCCGCGCCGGCGCGCGGAGTTCAAGACGCTCAAGGCCCCCGAGGACAAGGCGCTGGACATCCTGCGCAAGGGCTCGGGCAAGCAGGAGGTGGCGACGACTATGGCGTTCGTCCGCCTGCTCAAGGAGCTGCTCAAGGACCCCGAGCTCGGCCCGCGCTTCGTGCCGATCATCCCGGACGAGGCGCGCACCTTCGGCCTGGACTCGTTGTTCTCCTCGCACAAGATCTACAACCCGGGCGGGCAGCGGTACACGTCGGTCGACCGCGAGCTGATGCTGGCGTACAAGGAGTCCGAGCAGGGCGTGATCCTGCACGAGGGGATCAACGAGGCCGGCTCGACCGCCTCGCTCACCGCCGCCGGCACCTCGTACGCCACGCACGGCGAGCCGATGATCCCGATCTACATCTTCTACTCGATGTTCGGGTTCCAGCGGACCGGCGACTCGATCTGGGCGGCCGCCGACCAGATGACCCGCGGCTTCCTGCTCGGCGCCACCGCGGGGCGGACGACGCTCAACGGCGAGGGGCTGCAGCACGAGGACGGCCACTCGCTGCTCCTGGCCGCCACCAACCCGGCGGTCGTCTCCTACGACCCCGCGTTCAGCTTCGAGGTCGCGCACATCACCCGCGACGCCCTGGTCCGCATGTACGGCGAGGACCCGGGCGCGCCGCTCGGCGGGACCCGCTCCCCCGACGTCCTCTACTACCTCACCGTCTACAACGAGCCCTTCCACCAGCCGGCCGAGCCGGAGGGCCTCGACGTGCAGGGGCTGCTGGCCGGCATGTACCGGTACGCCGAGGGGCCGGCCGGGGACGGGCCGAAGACGCAGCTGCTGGCCTCCGGCGTCGCCGTGCCGTGGGCGCTGCGCGCGCAGGAGCTGCTCGCGCAGGACTGGGGCGTCTCCGCCGACGTGTGGTCGGTGACCTCCTGGACCGAGCTGCGCCGCCAGGCCGAGGAGGTGACCCGGCACAACCTGCTGCACCCCGAGGAGGAGCCGGGCACCCCCTACGTGACCGAGCGGCTGCAGGAGACCGTCGGCCCGGTCGTCGCGGTGTCGGACTGGATGCGCGCCGTCCCCGACCTCATCGCGCCGTACGTGCCCGGCGGGCTGGCGTCGCTGGGCACCGACGGGTTCGGCCTGTCCGACACCCGCCCGGCGCTGCGCCGGCACTTCTCCGTCGACGCCGAGTCGATCGTCGTCCGCGCGCTCGCGTCGCTGGCCGACGAGGGGCAGGTCGACCGCGCCCGCGTGCGGGAAGCCGTGGAGAAGTACCAGGTGCGCGACGTGCAGGCGGCTCCCGCCGAGGAGCGGTCGGACCCGTCGCCGGCTACCTGAGGGCGTCGAGCGCCATCTGCGCGTACAGCGCGACGCCCGCCGGCAGCGGCTCCTCGTCGAAGACCACCAGGTTGGAGTGGTTGGGCGGCGCCCCGGCCGGGTCGACGCCCGGCGGGCGCGCGCCCAGCCAGGCCAGCGCGCCCGGCACCTCCTGCAGCACGTAGGAGAAGTCCTCCGCGCCCATGAGCGGCGCGGGCAGCAGGACGGCGGCCTGCTCGCCGAGCATCGCGCGGGTGGTCTCCAGCACCCGGGCGGCCGCCCCGGCGTCGTTGATCGTCACCGGGTACCCCTGCTCGTGGTGGACGTCGACGCCGAGGTCGTGGGCCGCGGCCACGTGCTCGGCGACCCGGTGCAGGGCGGCGACGACGTCGGCCCGCCGCTGCGCCGACAGGGTGCGGATCGTGCCCTCGAGGAAGGCCGACCCCGGGATGACGTTGTTCGTCGACCCGGCCTCCAGGTGCGCGACGGTGAGGACGGCGGGGTCGAACACGTCCACGCGGCGGGTGATCATCGACTGCAGCGCCAGCACGATCTCCGCGGCGGCGGGGATCGGGTCGGCGGCGGCGTGCGGCTCGGAGGCGTGCCCGCCCCGGCCGCGCAGCGTGATCGACCACTGGTCGGCGGCGGCCATGACCGGCCCGGGCCGGACGTTCACGCTGCCGCTGGCGAAGGTCGAGGAGATGTGCAGCGCGAACGCGCCGCTGACCGGGGCCTCGGGGACGACGTCGAGCAGCCCCTCCTCGAGCATGAACCGGGCGCCGTGGAAGCCCTCCTCCCCCGGCTGGACCATGAACACGACCTGCCCGGCCAGCTCGTCGCGGCGCGCGGAGAGCAGCCGCGCGGCGCCGACCAGCATCGCGACGTGGGTGTCGTGCCCGCAGGCGTGCATCACGCCGGGCACCTCGGAGGCGAACGGCAGGCCGGTGTCCTCCTGCACCGGCAGGGCGTCCATGTCACCGCGCAGCAGGTAGGTGGGGCCGGGCCGGGCGCCGCGCAGCACCCCCACGACCGAGCTGGTCCGCGTGCCCATGGTCACCTCCAGCGGCAGCTCCGCGAACGCCTCGAGCACCGTCGCCTGGGTGCGCGGGAGGTGCAGGCCGATCTCCGGGTGCCGGTGCAGCCGGCGGCGCAGGTCGATCGTGCGGTCGGCGTCCTCGTACGCGGCCGACAGCAGGTCGGCGGGGGTGCTCGGCATGGCCCCACTCTCGCCCAGGCCGCCCGCCCGCGCCCCTAGGGCTGCTCGAGCGCCCAGGCCGGGCGGCCGGTCTCCAGCTGCCACAGCACGAGCGCGACGTGCTCGGACGCGACGACGGGGCCGCCCTCGTGCCGGGTCGCCGTCGTCCGCCGGCCGGCCTGGAGCAGCAGTCCCGCGGGCAGCTCGACCGCCTCGCCGGGGGCCGCCCGCACCACCCGCAGCGCGGCGTCCGCGCGCCGCAGGTCGACCGGCCCGGCGACGGCGTGGTGCACCTCGTGCGACGGCGGGGACGCCGGATCGGCCGGCCGCAGGTAGCACTGCAGCACCCGTGCGCCGTCGTCCCCGGCCGCCTCGTCGTGGACCAAACCGGTGCCGGCGCGCAGCACGCCGACGTCCCCGGCCCGCATGAGCGCGCGGTCGCCCCAGCCGTGCCGCAGCGAGCCCGCGAGTACCACGGCGACGACGTCGACGGCGGCGTGCTCGTGCGCGCCGTAGGTCTCCCCCGGGCCCAGCCGGTCGTCGGACACCCGCAGCAGCGGGCCCAGCGACCCGTCGTCGGGGGCGAGCACGGTGTCCTGCTCCGGGGCGCTCACCGGCCGGGCTCCCGCCGGGGCAGCACCCCGAAGACCACGGCGGTGAGCAGGGTCCAGCCCAGCCCGAGCGCCCAGCCGCCGACGACGTCGGAGAGGTAGTGGACGCCGAGCCACATCCGGGTGAGGCCGACGAGCAGCACCAGCAGCGCGCCCAGCGCGCCCCACAGGCGTCGTCCCGGGGCGGAGAGCCGGGGCCAGGCGAGCACCAGCCCGATGGCGACCAGCGCGGCCACGCCCGAGGAGTGGCCGCTCGGGAAGCTGAGCGAGTCGTAGCCGGCGCCGCCCTCCTCGAACGGCGGCCGCACCCGGCCGAAGAACTCCTTGAGGAACGAGGTCAGGTGCCGGACGAACACCGCGGCCACGACCACCCAGACCAGCGCCCGCCGAGTCGCGGCGGCGGGCCAGCCAGATCAGCACCGGCACGGCCACCAGGTACCGGACCACGGACAGCCCGGGCGCGGTGAGCACCTCCAGCAGCACGTCCAGCCAGCGGCTGCGGTCGTCGCCGGCGTACAGCGCCTCGCTGGCCCGGGTGTCCACGTCCAGCTGCCACGCCGCGCCGGTGCGCACCCCCAGCCCGAGCAGCGCCACCACCGCCGCGCACGCGGCGACGACCGACAGCGGGCCGGCGAGGGCACGGGGAGGGGCGACGGTGGTGCCACCGTCCGGGGGAACGCTCACCTCCCCACTCTCCCCGACACGCCCCGCGCGTGGCACGCTGACGCGGTGAGGAGCCGGGTGACCGACCGCCCGAGCGCGGCCACCCTCCGGCGGCTCGAGCGCTCGTCGGGGGCGCTGGCCACCCAGGCCGTCGCCCGCATGGACGACGAACTGCCCTGGTTCCGGACGATGCCGGCCGACCAGCGCTCGTGGGTCACCCTCGTCGCGCAGGCCGGCCTGGCCTCCCTCGTCGAGTGGTGCCGGCACCCCGGGCGGCCGCCGCGGCTGACCGGCGAGGTGTTCGGCGCCGCCCCCCGCGAGCTGGTGCGGGTGGTCGCGCTCAAGCAGACCGTCGATCTGATCCGGGTGACCGTGGAGACCCTCGAGGACCACGTCACCTCCGTCGCCGAGCCCGGCGACGAGGAGATGCTGCGGCTGGCCGTGCTCCAGTTCAGCCGCGAGGTCGCCTTCGCGACCGCGCACGTCTACGCCAGCTTCGCGGAGAACCGCGGCGCCTGGGACGCCCGGCTGGAGGCGCTCCTGGTCGACGCGCTGGTGCGGGGCGAGCGGTCCGAGGAGATCGGCGGCCGCGCCGCCGCCCTCGGCTGGTCGGCGCTCTCCCCCGTGACGGTCGTCGTCGGGGCGACGCCGGAGGGTGTCGCCGATCCGCACGCGGCCGTGCGCCGGGCGGCCCGGGCGCTGCGCAGCGACGTGCTGGTCGGCGTGCACGCCGACCAGCTGGTCGTCGTCCTCGGCGGGCCCGAGGAGCTCCCGCCGGTCGTGGCGCGGGTGGCCGAGGAGTTCGGTCCCGGCCCGGTGGTCTCCGGGCCGGTCGTCGACGGCCTGGGCCGGGCCGGGGAGTCGGCGGCGGCCGCGCTGGCCGGCCTCCGCGCGGCCCGCGCCTGGCCGGAGGCACCGCGGCCGGTCAGCGCCGACGCGCTGCTGCCGGAGCGGGCGCTGGACGGCGATCCGCTCGCGCGGGCGGCGCTGCGCGACGAGGTCGCCGTCCCCCTGCTCGCGGCCGGCAGCGGGGTGCTGGAGACGGTGCGCGCGGTGCTGGGCAGCGGCGGAAACCTCGAGGCCAGCGCCCGGGCGATCTTCGTCCACCCGAACACCGTCCGGTACCGGCTCAAGCGGGCCGCCGAGCTGACCGGGCTCTCCGCCACCGATCCGCGCGGCGCCTGGACGCTCCAGGTCGCGCTGGCCCTCGCGCACCTGGACCGCGAGCGCTCGCTCTGGGAGTAGGCCCGGCAGCTCCGTGTGGTCTCCACCACCGGACCCGGTGATTCGGCCCCCTGGGCACGCTCACGTTGTGGGAACCCTCCAAAGATCACCCGTGTGCTTTCGTGCCGCCCGCCACCGCGGCGGGCCGCCGTCTTTGGCACGGTGGACGAGTGCTCGCCGTTCTCGCCCCCGGTCAGGGAGCCCAGAAGCCCGGAATGCTCACCGACTGGCTGGAGCTCCCCGGGGCCGAGTCGTTCTTCCGCTGGGCCGGCGCCATCGCCGACGCCGACCTGCTGACGCTGGGCACCACCGGCGACGCCGAGGCGATCCAGGACACCGCGGTCACCCAGCCGCTGGTCGTCGCGATGAGCCTGTTCGTCGCCCGCGAGCTGGGCGGCCTGCCCGGCCCGGTCGCGCACAGCCCCTCGGCGGGCCGCGACGTCGTGATCGCCGGCCACAGCGTCGGCGAGCTGACCGCGGCGGCGCTCGCCGGGGTGCTCAGCGTCGAGGCGGCGATCGCGCTGACCGCCGTCCGCGGCCGGGCCATGGCCGCGGCCTGCGCCCAGACGCCGACCGGCATGTCCGCCGTCCTGGGCGGCGACCCCGACGAGGTGCTGGCCGTGCTCGAGCGGCACGGCCTGGCCCCGGCCAACCTGAACGGCGCCGGCCAGATCGTGGCGGCCGGCCCGCTCGACGGCCTGGCCGCGCTCAAGGCCGACCCGCCGGCCAAGGCCCGGGTCATGCCGCTGTCGGTCGCCGGGGCCTTCCACACCCCGTACATGGCCTCGGCCCGCGAGGAGCTCGAGGGGCTGGTCGACGGCCTGCGCCCGGCCGACCCGAGCCGGCTGCTGCTCTCCAACAGCGACGGCGCCGCGGTGAGCACCGGCGCCGAGGCGGTGCGCCGGCTGGTCAGCCAGATCACCAGCCCGGTCCGCTTCGACGCCTGCCTCGCGACGCTGCGGGACCTCGGCGTCACCGCCGTCATCGAGCTGCCCCCGGCCGGCGCGCTGGCGGGGCTGGCCAAGCGCGAGTGGAAGGGCGCCGGCGTCGAGATCCTCACCCTCTCCGGCCCGGCGGACCTCGACCGAGCCCGGGAGCTCATCGCCGCCGAGCGAGGTCGGGCCGAGGCCGAGCACCTGCCCGACTGGCGCGTCGTCGTCGCCCCCGCCCGCGGCACGGTGAGCCCGGCCGAGGTCGCCGAGGGCACCCGCCTGCCGGCCGGCAGCCCGCTGGGCTGCATCCGCGGCCGGCGCGAGGAGGTCAACGTGTCCGCCGCCTACGACGGCGTGCTCGCCGAGTGGCTGGTGCAGGAGGGCGACCTCGTCGACGCCGGCGACCCGATCGCCCGTCTCTACCCGGAGGTGTCCGCGTGACGACTCTCAAGCTCGCTACCGGCGCCCCCGGCGCGCGCATCCTCGGCCTCGGCGGCTACCGCCCCCGCCGCCGGGTGACCAACGACGAGCTCGCCTCAGTCATGGAGACCAGCGACGAGTGGATCCAGACAGCCGGGTCGGCATCGCGGAGCGGCGCTGGGCCGACGACGACGAGACCCTCGTCGAGATGGCCACCGCGGCCGGCGGCAAGGCGATCGCCGCCAGCGGGCTGGCCCCCGACGAGATCGACCTCGTGATCCTGGCCAGCGCGAGCCTGCGCCGGCCCATCCCGGGCATCGGCCCGCAGGTCGCGCACCGCCTGGGCATCCCGCGCCCCGGCGCGCTGGACCTCAACGCCGGCTGCGCGGGCTTCTGCTACTCCCTCGGCCTGGTCTCCGACGCGATCCGCGCCGGATCCGCGCGCAACGCCGTCGTGATCGGCGTCGAGCGGCTCACCGACGTCACGGACATGACCGACCGGTCGACGGCGGTGATCTTCGCCGACGGCGCGGGAGCCGCCGTGGTCGGCGCCTCCGACGAGCCGGGCATCGGCCCGGTCGCGTGGGGAAGCGACGGCGACCAGCACTCCGCCATCGAGATCATCGACAGCGGGTTCATGGCGATGGCCGGCCCAGGCCGTGTACCGCTGGGCCACGACCAAGCTCACCGACGCGCTGGCGCAGGCGATGGAGCGGGCCGGCGTCACCCCTGCCGACATCGACGTGTTCGCGCCGCACCAGGCCAACCTCCGCATCATCGAGTCGATGACCAAGAAGCTCGGCTTCGACGAGAAGACGGTGATCGCCCGCGACATCGTGCGCTCGGGCAACACCTCGGCCGCCTCCATCCCGCTCGCGCTCGGCGCGCTGATGGAGTCCGGCGAGGCGAAGTCCGGCGACCTCGCCCTGGTCCTCGGCTACGGCGCCGGCCTGACCTACGCCGGCCAGGTCCTCCGCCTCCCCTGAACCGCTCCACCACAGAACTCCGGGGCACCCCGTCCCGGCCGACGAAAGGACCCGCCGCGTGAGCAGCACCCAGGAGATCCAGTCCGGTCTGGCCGAGATCCTGGAGGAGGTCGCCGGTGTGACCCCCGCCGACGCCACCCCCGAGAAGTCCTTCACCGAGGACCTCGACGTCGACTCGCTGTCGATGGTCGAGATCGCCACCGCCGTCGAGGACAAGTTCGGCGTCGCCATCCCCGACGACGAGCTCGGCAACATCAAGACCGTCGGTGACGCCATCAGCTACATCGAGAAGAACCAGGGCTGACGCAGCCGACCCCCGGTCGCCCGACCGCAGCTCCAGGAGGAACAGCCATGAGCACGTCCGACGTCGTCGTCACCGGCCTCGGGGCCACCACCCCGCTGGGTGGCGACGTGCCCAGCACCTGGGACGCGCTGCTCGCCGGACGGTCGGGGGTCAGCCGCATCACCGACGACTGGATCAAGGAGTACCCCGCGCAGCTGGTCGCCCGGCTGAGCACCGACCCGGCCGAGCAGCTCGACCGGGTGCGCGCCCGCCGGCTCGACCGCAGCCAGCAGGTGGCGGTCGTCGCCGCCGAGGAGGCGTGGCGGGACTCCGGCGCCGGTGACGCCGGGGTCGACCCGCTGCGGATCGCGGTCGTCATCGGCACCGGCATCGGCGGCGCGCTGACCCTGCTCGGTCAGGACGACGTCCTGGAGGAGAAGGGCCCCAAGCGGGTCTCCCCCTTCACCATCCCGATGCTCATGCCCAACGGGCCGGCCGCCGCGGTCGGGCTCTCGATCGGCGCGAAGGGCGGCGTGCACGCGCCGGTCAGCGCCTGCGCCTCCGGCGCCGAGGCGATCCGCTGGGGCCTGGACCTGCTCCGCTTCGACCGCGCCGACGTCGTCCTCGTCGGCGGCACCGAGGCCTGCGTGCACCCGCTGCCCATGGCCGGCTTCGCCGCGATGCGGGCGATGTCCACCCGCAACGACGAGCCCGAGCGCGCCTCCCGCCCGTTCGACAAGGCCCGCGACGGCTTCGTGCTCGGCGAGGGCGCGGCCGCGCTGGTCCTGGAGCGCGAGGACTCCGCGAAGGCCCGCGGCGCCCGCATCCACGCCCGCCTGGCCGGCGCCGCCGGCACCGCCGACGGCTACGACCTGGTCGCCCCGCACCCCGAGGGCGAGGGCGCCGCCCGCGCCATCACCGCGGCGCTGCGCGACGCCGGCCTGAGCCCGGCCGACGTCGGGCACGTCAACGCGCACGCCACCTCGACGCCGGTCGGCGACACCGCGGAGGCCGCCGCCATCCGCTCCGCCATCGGCGACCACGTGCTGGTCAGCGCCACCAAGAGCCAGACCGGCCACCTGCTCGGCGCCGCCGGTGCGCTGGAGTCGGTGTTCGCCATCCTGGCGCTGCGCGAGCAGGTCGTGCCGGCGACGGCCAACCTCGAGAACCCCGACGACGACGCCAACGTGCAGGCGCTCGACATCGTGCGCGGCGAGCCCCGCCGCGCCTCCCTCACCGCCGCGGTCAACGACTCCTTCGGCTTCGGCGGCCACAACATCGCGCTGGTGTTCACCACCGCCTGACGGCGAGCGCGATCCACCCGCACCACCCCTCTCGTGGAGGTCCCGTGACGACAGCGCCCGCCGCCCCGCTCCTTGCTACGCCGGACCCCCGCGACCCCGAGGACCGGCTCTCCCGGTTCTTCGACGAGGGGTCGATGGAGCTGCTGGCCTCCCGGGACACCTCGGGGGTGCTGGCCGCCCGCGGCCGGGTGTCGGGCAGCCGGGCGATCGCCTTCTGCACCGACGCCACCGTCATGGGCGGGGCGATGGGCGTGGACGGCTGCCGGCACATCGTCGACGCGATCGACACCGCGCTGCGCGAGCACGTGCCGGTCGTCGGCATCTGGCACTCCGGCGGCGCTCGGCTGGCCGAGGGCGTGACCGCGCTGCACGCCGTCGGCGAGGTGTTCGCCGCGATGGTGCGGGCCTCGGGCCGCATCCCGCAGATCTCGGTGGTGCTGGGCGCGGCCGCCGGTGGCGCGGCCTACGGCCCGGCGCTCACCGACATCGTGATCATGGGGCCGGCCGGGCGGGTGTTCGTCACCGGTCCCGACGTCGTCCGCTCGGTGACCGGCGAGAACGTCGACCAGGAGACCCTCGGCGGGCCGGACACCCACGGCCGCCGCTCCGGCGTCGTGCACGTCGTTACCGACTCCGAGCCCGCCGCGCTGGAGACCGCCCGCACCGCCGTGGACCTGCTCGCCGCGCAGGGCTCGTTCGCGCCGGCCGGTGACGCGCCGGACGTCGACCTCAAGGCACTGCTGCCCGAGCAGCCGCAGCGGGCCTACGACGTGAAGCCGCTGGTCGGCGCCGTCCTCGACGGCCCCGGCCTGGAGCTGCACCCGCGGTTCGCCCCGAACGTCGTCACCACGCTGGGCCGGCTGTCGGGCCGCACCGTCGGGGTGATCGCCAACAACCCGATCCGGCTCGGCGGCTGCCTGGACTCCGCGTCGGCGGAGAAGGCGGCCCGGTTCGTGCGGATGTGCGACGCCTTCGGGGTGCCGCTCGTGGTGCTCGTCGACGTGCCCGGCTACCTGCCCGGCGTCGGCCAGGAGTGGGACGGCGTGGTGCGCCGCGGCGCGAAGCTGCTGCACGCCTTCGCCGAGGCCGTGGTCCCGCGCGTGACGCTGGTGACCCGCAAGTCCTACGGCGGCGCCTACATCGCGATGAACTCCCGCTCGCTGGGCGCCACCGCAGTGTTCGCCTGGCCCGGCGCCGAGGTGGCGGTCATGGGCGCCAAGGCCGCCGTCGGCATCCTGCACCGCAAGAAGCTCGCCGCCGCCCAGCCCGGCGAGCGCGAGGCGCTGCACGCGCAGCTGGCCGAGGAGCACGAGCGGATCGCCGGCGGCGTGAACCGGGCCGTGCAGATCGGCGTCGTCGACGAGGTCGTGGACCCCGCGCACACCCGGCGCCGGCTGATCGCGGCGCTCACCGCCGCCCCGCACGGCCGCGGGGCGCACGGCAACATCCCGCTCTGACCACCCCCGCCACGATCAGGTGACCTGATCGTCGAGCGTCCTCCCCCACCGCGCACCACGAGGGAGGACGCTCGGAGCTGAGGGTGGACGCCGTCGGTGGCGGAGCACCACATGGAAGAGGTTCGCCCGGGTGCCGCTTCCCCGCAGGCACCCGGACGACCCCGTCCAGGTCAGGTCTAGACGACCTGGTGCAGCCAGGTCACCGGGCTGCCGTCGCCGGCGTGCCGGTAGACCTCCAGGTCGGCGTCCCAGGGGGCGCCGAGGAGCTCATCGACCCCGTGCCGGAACGCCTCCGCGGAGGACGCCGTCGCCGCGAGGTGCCGCAGCTGCTGCTCGCTGATCATGATGTCGCCGTTGGCGCTGGTCGGCGCGCGGAAGACACCGTGGCCGGGCACGTACGACATGCGCTCGCCGTCGTTGCCGTGACTGGCTTCCTCGGTGACCTCGAAACGCAGCATCGGCCACTGGCGCAGGGCAGCCACCAGCCGGGCGCCGGTTCCCGGCGCCCCGGTCCAGGCCACCTCCGCACGGTAGGCACCGTGCGCGGCGGGCTGTTCGTCCCACGACAGGGAGACCGGCGCGCCGACGACGCGCTCGAGCGCCCATTCGACGTGCTGGCAGAGCGCCTTCGGGCACGCGTGCACGAAGACGACACCCTGGGTTGACCGTCGCTGCACGGGGCACCTCCATCGACTCGATCGGTCTCGTCTTCCCCTACGGACCCATCGATTCGGTGACTGGCTGTGTTCGGCAGTGGCGGAGCAGGGCTCCCGCGAACAGTCTGCACGATGGTGACCCGATCGCGCCAGCCCGAGTGGGGCGCTTGTGCCCGATGTGACAGGAGAGACCGGATCGGCCGCTTTCCCGCTGGTCAGCGGCCATAGCACGACACATGGCCGTCCGTCCAGGGCGTCCTCCGGGATCTGCGGCACCCGGCGGCGCGGGAACGCACCCTCGCGGGGAGCTCGGCGCGGCTGCTCCGCCAGGGCGTCCCGCTTGGTCACTCAGCGTAGGCGAAAGCGGCAACAGACAGTGGTACCGCCGGTACAGGGCGGCGTGTCGCGGCCGGGGTCAGGCGGCGATCAGGGCGAAGCGGTTGCCGCCGTCGGCCTTGGCCCGGTACCATCGCGGCGTCCGCCCGGTGCATGAGCTCGGCGACGTCCTCCCCTGGCACGACGTCGGCGACGCCGATGCTGGCGGTGACGCCGCTGCCCGAGCCGACCAGCGCGACCGCCTGCCGCAGCCGCTCGGCGAGCAGCTCGGCGGAGAAGGTCTCGGTGACGTCGGCGAGGACGGCGAACTCGTCGCCGCCGAGCCGGGCGACGGTGTCGGTCTCGCGGAGGACGCCGCCCAGGATGGAGGCGACCGCCTTGAGCATCGCGTCGCCGGCGGCGTGGCCGTCGCGGTCGTTGACGCCCTTGAAGCCGTCCAGGTCGACCAGGCAGACCACCGAGCGGTGCCCCCAGGCGGCGGCGTCGACGGCGCCGGAGAGCCGCTCGACCAGCGTGCGGCGGTTCGGGATGCCGGTGAGCGGGTCGGTCGAGGCGAGCGTCGTCTGCGTGCTGATGAGCAGGACCTGCCGGTCGTGCGCGGCCCAGGAGTTGGCCGAGGCCATCGTGCAGATGAGGGTGAAGGCGACCAGGACGGCGATGAAGAAGGCTCCCGACGTGGTGAGCCCCGACGTCCCGAAGAGCACGACGTAACCGGCGGTCATGACCGAGCCCATGGCGACCACGCCGTAGGGCGGGTAGGCCGCGGCCATGTAGGTGAGGGTCAGGAACAGCATGGCGTCCAGCGGGCTGGACGCGCCCCCGTCGATCCAGGTCGCCGTGAGGATGACCGCGCTCGTGCCGAGGGTCCAGAGGTAGAACATGGTGGGGCCGCGGTGGTCGCGCATCATCGCCGGCAGCGGCAGGAGCAGCAGCAGCGGGGAGCCGAGCACCACGACGCCGGCCATGCCGAGGATCACCGGGTGCTGGCGGCCGGGGGTCTCGGTGACGAGGGCGTAGACGCCGACGGCGAGCGCGCAGAGCTCGCTGAGCAGGATGCCGTAGCGCACGTGCCGCACCCAGAAGGCGACGCGGTCGTCGTCCTCCGCGAGCGGACGGTAGAGCCCGTCGCGCGCGCAGCACGCCGAGGAGCCGGCGGAGGGCACCCGCTCGGCGGGGCCCCGCCGGTCCGCCGCGGCGGCGGCGATCTCCGGTGAACGCGCTGGTCACACCGGTGATGTCGACCTCCCCCGACGGTCGCTTGACTCCCCTCACCCCCGGGGGTGAGCCACGTCTCCCCGCGGACAGGTACTCACGCACGCCTGCCGGCCACCCGCCCGGGGTAGGCGAACGGTCATGGGACGACACCAGGGCATGGCCGACGCCGGCCGCGACGAGGTGCGCACGCGGGTGCTCGCGGCGTGGGACTCCTTCATCGGCCAGGCCGAGGGCATCGACCTCGAGCGCCCGTCCCGGTTGCCGGGGTGGCGGGCGCACGAGATCTGCGTGCACCTGGGCTGCTGGGACGACCACGCGGCGATGGCCGACCTCGTCGCCTCCGCCCGGACCGGCGCCACCGGGGCCCAGCCGGATCCCGACGCGGTCAACGCGCGGATCACCGCCGCGCACGCGGCGGCGTCGCGCGAGGAGGTGCTCGCCGCCCTGCACCGCAACCGCGAGGCGACGGCGCGCTACCTGGCCGAGGCGCCGGTCGAGCTCGACACCGCGCCGACGGTGTCCGTCGTCGGGCGCCTCCCGCTGCTCAGCGTCGTCCTCGGGCAGGCCTACGAGCTGGCCGTGCACGGGCTGGACCTGGTCTCCTGCGGCGCCGAGCCCCCGCCGGCCGACGTGCTGCAGTCGGGGCTGGCGGCGCTCGTCGACGTCACCGGCGCCCTGGCCACGTCGTGCGGCATCACCGGCCGGGTCACCCTGGCGACGCCGGACGGCGGCTGGTCCTTCGACGCCGATCCGGAGGGGTGGCGGGTCTCCCCCGTGCCCGCCGGCGCGCACGAGGGCCCGGCGGTGGAGGGCTCGGCGGAGCTGCTGCTCGAGGCGGCGTCCGGCCGGATCAACCCGGTGCCCGCCGCGGCCCGGCGGCAGCTGCGGGTGCACGACGTCGGCGGCCTGCTGCAGCTGGCACCGATCGTCCAGAAGGTGCCGGGCATCCCGGGCGGCCCGATCCTGCAGCTCGCGGCCCGCACGATGGGCGGCCCGGCGGCCGCGCTGGGCCGGCTGTTCAGGAGGGGCTGAGGCCCGCCCGGCGGCGGCGGAACCACACCACGCCGGCCAGGACGAGCGCGGCCAGCGGCAGGGCGACGGCCGCCGTAGCGCCGGACACGAGCGCCGGGGCGGAGGCGCCCACCCCGACCTGGACGACGGTGCTCGGGAGGATGCCGAGCGCGGTGGCCGCGGCATAGGGCAGCAGCCGCATCGCGGTCAGACCCGAGCCGTAGCTGAGCACCACGAACGGGACGACGGGGATCAGCCGCCCGACCAGCAGCGCGACGAACCCCCGGTCGACCAGGAGCCGGTCCAGCCGGTCCAGGCGCGGGCCGGCCAACCGGGTGACCGCGGACCGGCCGAGCCAGCGGGCCAGCCCGAAGCCGAGGACGGCGGCGACCATCGCGCCCCCCAGCGCCACCAGCAGGCCGGGCAGGAACCCGGCGACGACGCCGAGCAGCACGGAGACCGCGGTGCGCGGCACGGGTGCGGTGAGCACGAGCGCGACCGCGCCGACGAGCGCGGCCCAGCCGACCGCGCCGGCGCCGTCCAGTCGGCCGCGGACGGCGTCGACGTCCGGCAGGTCGACGGTCAGCGCGACGACCGCCCCGGCGGCGAGCAGCAGGACCAGCAGCGCGGCCCGCAGCCAGGTGGTGTCAGCTCGTCCCGGCGCCCGCACCGCCCCATGGTCCGGTACGGGCACGTGCCGGGTGCTCAGCAGCTGCCGAGGGAGATGCCGCGCTGGCTCAGCCAGGGCGCCGGGTTGACGCGGTTGGCGTACAGGCCGCCGGTGTGCACCTCGAAGTGCAGGTGCGGGCCGGTGGACTGACCCCGGTTGCCGACCTCGGCGATCTGCTGACCCGTGGAGACGCTCTGGCCCGCGCTGACGAAGAACTGGTTGACGTGGCCGTAGATCGTGATCGTGCCGTCGCGGTGCTGCAGGGCGACGGCCAGGCCGAAGCCGCTGGCCGGGCCGGCCTGGAGCACCACGCCACCCTCGGGGGCGTAGACCGGCGTGCCGATGGGTGCGGCGATGTCGACGCCTGCGTGCAGCGTGCCCCACCGGGAGCCGTAGCAGGAGGTGACCCGCCCGCTCGTGAGCGCCACGGCACCGGACGGTGCGCTCATCGCCCCCGCCGCGGCGCCGCCGGAGCGGGACGCGGCACCTGAGGGCACGTTGGACGTCGTGACGGCGTTCGCGGCGGCGGCGGCCGCGAGCTCGCGCAGCTGCTGGGCCTCCCATGCCTCGGCCGCGTCGCGGGCACCCTGCATCTGCAGGAGCGTGATCTCGGCGGCGCGCAGCTGCTGGTCCAGCCCGGCCTTCTCGGCCGCCAGGGCGTCGAAGCGCTCCTGGGCTCCCGAGAGCTGGGCCTCGGCGGCGGCCTGGGCCTCCGCGGCGGCGACGGCGGCCCGGTCGCGTTCGGCAACCGACGCCTGCGCGGCGCGCTCGGCACGCGCCTGCGCGGCCTCGACGACCTCCATGGCCGCGAGGACCTCGGCGCGGCCTCCGGCGAGCACGTCCAGCGTGGCGGCCTGCTGGAGCAGCTCCCCCGGGCCCCGGGCGTCGAGGAGCAGGCCGAGGTCGCCGAAGGTGTCCTGCCCGCCGCCCATGTACGCCTGGCGGCCCACCGTCGCGACGTCCTCCTCGGCCTCGCCCACCGCCCGCTCGGCCTCCGCGAGCGCGGCGGCGGCCGCCTCGGCCTCCCGGGTGGCGGTGTCAAGGGCGGCCTGGGCCGCGAGCGCTTCCCCGCTGGCGGCCTCCGCCTCGATCGCCATCCGCTGGAGGTCGTCCTCCGCCTCCGCGACACGTGCGCCGAGCGCGGCGATCTGCGCGGCGACGGCGTCGTGCTGCGCACGGGCCTGGTCGACACGTGCGTCGTCGGCGGGGGCGGCCGAGGCCGCGGGTGCCCCGAGGAGCGCCGCGGCGAGGACGGCGCTCGTGGCGAGGGACGTCCGCAGACGTCGTCGGCGGGACGGGGACGTGGTGGTCCGGCGGTGCGAGCTCGCCAACGCGACGGTTCTCCATTCCTCTCAGGACCGCGGTGGGTCCCGGGGGTCGCGGCGGCCGTCGGGCCGGCGCGTGCGGCGGGGTCCGCCCGGGGCGCCCGGTGTCGAGGCCCGGGCCCGGTGGACCGCGGACGACGGTAGTGCCAGCGGGCGGTCATGTCACAGGGCGATAACGGCGCGCACCGCGTCGGCCGGCGGACTCGCCGACGCGACCAGCGCGCGGGCCGCGGATGTGATCCCGGCCTCTCTGGCAGGCTGGGGACGACGGGGCGGTAGCTCAGCTGGTCAGAGCATGGGACTCATAATCCCTGGGTCGTGGGTTCGAGCCCCACCCGCCCCACCGCGCCGAGCGACGAGGAACGGAGGCAGTTCCCATGCCCCAGTCAGCCACCCCCGCCCGGATCGCCGTCGGTCGCCTCCCGCTGGCACGCCGACATCGTCGACCGGTCCGTCGAGGCCTTCGGCGAGGTCGTCGAGGCCGCCGGGCACCCCGCGCCGGACGTCGTGCACGTGCCGGGCGCCTTCGAGATCCCGCTGACCGTCCAGCGGCTGGCGCGAAGCGGCGGGTACGACGCCATCGCGGCGGTCGGGCTCGTCGTGAACGGTGGCATCTACCAGCACGAGTACGTCGCGTCGGCGGTCATCAGCGGGCTCATGCAGGTCCAGCTCGCCACCGGCGTCCCCGTGCTCTCCGGCGTCCTGACGCCGCTGCACTTCCACGAGCACGAGGAGCACGTCGCCTACTTCACCCGGCACTTCCGCACGAAGGGCGCCGAGCTGGGCAACGCGGCCCTCGCCGTCCTGGCCGCTGCCGACCCCCCGGCCGGCTCGTGAGCACGCCCTCCCCCGACGTCGTCGCCGCCCGGGTGCAGGCGGTGCTCGACATCCCCCTGCACCGGTTCCTCGGGATGCAGCTCCGCGACCCCGCCGACCCCTCCGCCGGCATCTGGTTCCCGGTCGACGGGCCGGCGCAGAACCAGGTCGGCGTCCTGCACGGCGGGGTGATCTACACGCTGATGGACGTCGCCGGCTTCCTCGCGCTGCTGCCGTCGCTGTCCGACGAGGAGCACGCGGTCACCCACGACCTCACCGTCTCCCTCATGCGGCCGGTGGCCGCGGGCAAGCGGGTCGACCTCACCGGCACGGTGCTGCGCCGCGGCCGCGCGGTGGCCTTCCTGCGCGCGGAGGCCACCGTCGACGGCGAGGTCGTCGCCGCCGCGCAGGTCACGAAGAGCGTCGTCCGGGCGAGCTGATCACCAGAGCGACATCGAGCGCCGGAAGATCCCGGCGATGTCGTCCTCGGTGACCTCCTTCGGGCAGGTCGCCAGCAGCCGCTGCTGCTTCATCGTGCCCTCGACCAGGTCGGGGACGTCCCCCTCGGAGAACCCGACCGCCCCGACTCCGTTCGGGATGTCGATGTCGCGCATCAGCTCGGCCAGCACGGTGGGCAGGAACTCCGCGGCGTCCGAGGGCCGGTCGGCGTCGGGTGCCAGCAGCTGCGCCACCCGGACGTGCCGCTCGGGCGAGGCGTCGAAGGTGAACCGGAAGGCCTCCGGCGCGGTCAGCGCCACCGACATCCCGTGCGGCACCATCGGCTCGCCCGCCGGGTAGTCCTTCGGGTGGAAGTCCCGCACCTGCCCCGCGATCGGGTAGGCGTTGGCGTGCGGGATGTGCACCCCCGCGTTGCCGAAGCCCATGCCGGCGAAGGTCGCCGCCATCGCCATGTCCGCCCGCGCCTGCTCGTCGTCCCCGTGCCGCACCGCCTGCCGGAACGACCCGGCCAGCAGCGACAGCGCCTTCTCCGACCACATGTCCGAGATCGGGTTGGACCCGCAGTACGGCACCCTCTGCTCGGGCGTCTTGTGCTCGTAGGTCGTGTACCAGCGCGCGGTGTAGCTCTCCAGCGCGTGGCAGAGGATGTCCATGCCCGCGGCGGCGGTCACCCCCGGCGGCTGGGTCAGCGTCAGCGCCGGGTCGATCACCGCCATCGTCGGCCGCAGCCGCGCGTGGCTGATCCCGGTCTTTACCCGCGCGGAGATCACGTCCATCACGCAGATCGTGGTGCTCTCCGCACCCGTCCCGGTGGTGGTCGGGACGGCGATCAGCGGCTTGAGCTGCTCCGGCGGCGCCTCCCCCTTCCCGACCGGCACGTTGACGTAGTCCATGAGCTCGCCGGGGTTGGTCGTCAGCAGGTTGATCGCCTTGGCGGTGTCGATGCTCGAGCCGCCCCCGACCGCGACGAAGGCGTCCCACGGCCCGGTCGAGCGGGCCTCCTCGATCGCCGCGATCAGGCTCTGGTCGGTGGGCTCGACGTGCACGCCGTCGAAGACCCGCGCCTCGATGCCGAACGTGTCCATCTGGTCGGCCACCCGCTGCGGCAGCCCGGTGGCGGCCACCCCGGCGTCGGTGACCACCAGCACCCGCTTCACCCCGTAGCGGCTGAGATCGAAACCGATCTCGTCCGAGGCGCCCGTCCCGAACTTCAGCTGGGGAGCGCCGTAGGTGAAGACCGACTCGGGGACGGCGGGCTGGAGCGTGCTCATGGCGGACCTCTCGGCGATCGGCGGGTGCGGAGCGGTTGCGTCGAATGTGGCAGATGGTTGTGATCGGCACCACACCGGCGAATAGTCCGGACCGACCCGCTCCCCAGCCCAGGAGGCCCCCGTGACCGACGCGACCCCGACCGCCCCCGCCCTCACCGAGCTGCTGAAGGACGCCCCGACGAACTGGGGCAAGTGGGGCGACGACGACGAGGTCGGCGCCCTGAACTACCTCGGCGCGGAGCAGGTGCTGGCCGCCGTCCGTCTGGTGAGCGCGGGCAAGGTGTTCACCCTCCAGCGGCTCATCGGCGACCCGAAGGGCGACCCCGTCTGGCCCGGCCGCACGCCCGCCGTCCGCACCCAGGTCCTGGACGAGAGCGACTGGGACGAGGGCGGCAAGGGCGCGGCGTTCCCCGGCGGCCTGCACTACGCCGACGACAAGATCGACGCCTACCTGCAGGGCTCCACGCAGTACGACGCGCTGGGCCACCTCTGGTACGACGGCAAGATCTGGAACGGCTACGACGCGCGCAGCACCGTCGGCGGCCTGGAGAAGGCCAGCGTGCTGCCGATCGCCGAGCGCGGCATCGTCGGTCGCGCGGTGCTGCTCGACATGGCCCGCTTCCGCGGCAAGGAGACCCTCGACAAGGGCGAGACCTTCACCCACGAGGACCTGGAGCAGTGCGCCGCGGCCCAGGGCGTCGAGCTGCGGAAGCGCGACATCCTGATCATCCGCACCAACTTCCTGCAGCTGTTCCACGAGCAGGGCGACGCGTTCTACGAGGGCTTCAACGAGCCCGGCCTGGTCTACAGCCCCGAGCTCGTGCAGTGGTTCCAGGACATGGAGATCCCCAACCTGGTCACCGACACGATCGCCAACGAGGTCACCTACGACCCGAACAACGGCGTCGCCCTGGTCCTGCACAGCGCCCTCATGCGCAACCTCGGGGTCACCCTCACCGAGATCGCCGACCTGGAGAAGCTGGCCGCCGACTGCGCCGACGACAAGCGGTACGAGTTCCTCTACGTCGCGGCGCCGCTCAAGGTGGCCAAGGCCGCCGGCACGCCGGTCAACCCCGTCGTCATCAAGTAGCCGCCCGGTGAGCGCGTACGACGAGCGGCCCTGGCTGGCGCGCTACGGGGACCAGCCGGCCGACTACGAGATCGAGTTCGACGACGCCCTGACCATGTTCCGCGCCGGGGTGGCGCGCGATCCGTCCGCGGTGGCCCTGCGCTACTTCGACGGCGTGCTCACCCGGCAGGAGCTGGACGAGCTCAGCGACGGCCTGGCCGCGGGGCTGCTCGCGTCGGGCTTCCAGCGGGGCGACCGGCTGGCGGTCTACCTGCAGAACGTGCCGCAGTTCGTCATCTCCATGGTGGCGGCCTGGAAGGCCGGCGGCGTCATGGTGTCGATCAACCCGATGAGCCGGGCCCGGGAGCTGTCGTACCTGCTCGAGGACTCCGGCGCGACGGTCCTGGTCTCCCTCGAGTCGCTGTACGCGGAGATCGCCGCGGACGTCGTCCCGGACACCGACGTGCGGCTGGTCCTCACCACCAGCGAGCTGGAGTTCCAGACGCGGGACGACCAGCGGCTGTTCGCGGGCCTGGAGCGGCAGCGGCACGAGGGCACGACGGACTTCTCCGAGTTCGTCGCCGAGCACCGGGGGTCGGCGCCGCCCCCGGTGTCCCTCGCGCCCGACGACGTCGCGTTCCTGACCTACACCTCGGGCACGACCGGGGTGCCCAAGGGGGCGATGAACACCCACCGCAACGTCGTCTTCACCGCGCAGGTCTACCGGGACTGGGTGCACGCCGGCCGGGACGGCGCCATCTTCGGCATCGCCCCGCTGTTCCACATCACCGGCCTGATCGGGCACATCGCGGTGAGCATGCTGGCGCCGGCGCCGCTGGTGCTGGCCTACCGGTTCGAGCCGCAGGTGGTGCTCGACGCGCTCCTGGAGCACCGGCCGGCCTTCACGATCGGGGCGATCACCGCATTCAGCGCGCTGCTCAACGCGCCGGGGTTCACCCGGGACCACTTCGCGTCCTTCACCTCGATCTACTCCGGCGGCGCGGCGATCTCGCCGACGGCCGAGCGGGGGTTCTTCGAGGCCACCGGCAAGCAGGTGCACAACGCCTACGGTCTGACCGAGACGACCTCGCCGATGACGGTCACGCCGTTCGGCTCCCCGTCACCGGTCGACCCGACCTCGGGCGCCCTGTCGGTCGGGGTGCCGGCGCCGAACACGATCGTCCGCATCCAGGACGACGAGGGGAACGACCTGCCGCTGGGCGAGATCGGCGAGATCGTCGCGGACGGCCCGCAGGTGGTGGCCGGCTACTGGGGCAAGCCCGAGGAGACGGCGGCGAACCTGCCCGGCGGGGCGCTGAAGAGCGGCGACGTCGGCTTCATGGACCCCGACGGCTGGGTGTTCATCGTCGACCGCAAGAAGGACATGATCAACGCGTCGGGCTACAAGGTGTGGCCGCGCGAGGTCGAGGACGTCCTGGCCGAGCACCCCGCCGTCCGGGAAGCGGCGGTGGTCGGGGTCCCCGACGAGAAGCGCGGGGAGACGGTCAAGGCGTTCGTCAGCCTCAAGCCCGGGACGTCGGCGACCGAGGAGGAGCTCATCGCGCACTGCAAGGAGCGGATGGCGGCCTACAAGTACCCGCGCAGCGTCGTCCTCGTGGACGAGCTGCCCAAGACGGTGACCGGCAAGATCCTCCGCCGGGAGCTGCGCGACGCCTGACCCGCTCAGTCGTCGTCCGCCGGGGGTGGCTCGGGGTCCACGTCGCGGTCCCCGAGCTCCCGGCGGTCGGCGTTCCGGATGGCCAGGCCGAGCACGACGGCGGCCGTGGCGGCCAGCAGGCGCCCAGCCGATGAGCACCCACACCCACCACGACACGGATCCCCCACGCGCTCACCCCCGTGGTGACGCTCGGACATCACGAGGTTACGAAGGGTGGTACGACCGCGCAGAACACGAACGGGTGGAATGCCCGGCCACGGCTCCGAGCGTCCGCCCGCCCGGCCTGGGTAGCAAGCACCGCATGAGCGCCGACACCGGACCCCGCACGCACGTCCTCGGCGGCCGGTACGCCCTCGAGCACGTGCTCGGCCAGGGCGGCATGGGCACCGTCTGGCTGGCCACCGACCTCGTCCTCGAGCGCCAGGTGGCGGTCAAGGAGGTGACCTTCCCGCTGCACGTCACCGACGAGGAGCGGGCCGTCCTCCACGAGCGGACGATGCGGGAGGCGCGCGCCGCCGGGCAGCTCGACCACCCGCACGTCACCACGGTCTACGACGTCGTCGAGGCCGACGAGAGGCCGTGGCTGGTGATGAAGCACGTCGCCGCCCGCAGCCTGCAGGAGATCCTCGAGGAGCGCGGCCCGCTGCCGCCGGCAGAGGTGGCCCGCATCGGGCTCGACGTGCTGGACGCCCTGGAGGCGGCGCACGCGCTCGGCATCGTGCACCGCGACGTGAAGCCGGCCAACGTGCTGGTCGGCCCGGACGGCGCGGCCTGCCTGACCGACTTCGGCATCGCCACCACCACCGGCGACTCCAGCCTGACCACGCAGGGCGCGCTGATCGGCTCGCCGTCCTACATGGCCCCGGAACGGGCACACGGCGACGAGCCCCGCCCACCGGTCGACCTGTGGTCCCTGGGCGCGACCCTCTACGCGGCCGTCGAGGGGCGACCGCCGTTCGACGCCGGCGACTCGATGGCCACCCTGCTGGCCGTCGTCTCCGAGCACCCGGCGCCGGTGCTGCGGGCCGGCCCCCTGGACCCGGTGCTGCGCGGCCTGCTGACCAAGGACCCGGCGCAGCGCACCGACGCGGCCACCGCCCGCGCCCAGCTCACGCGGGTGGCGGCCGGCCGCACACCGGCGCCGGCGGCTCCCCCGCCGCCCCCGCCGGCTCCCGGGCCGGTGCCGGGCAACGCGCCGGAGCGCATCGAGGTCGCGGACCTGCTCGCGCTCGCGTCGGCGTCCCGCTCACTGCTCGGGTCCGTCGCCCGCGACGCCCGCGACCAGGCGCGGCACCTGGCCGACCACCGGCGGGAGCGGAAGGCGGCACCGCGCCCCCGGCGCCGGCGGTTCAAGCGCCGCTGGGTGGTCGTCCCGGTCGCGGTGACCGGGCTCCTCCTGCTGCTCGCGGTCGTCGGCGCGGTCGTGGCCGTCGGTGCCCTGCTCGGCTGACCGGGTGCCGGCCGGTCAGCCCACTCGCGGCACGAACCGGCCGGTCGCCGCGGCGTAGCCGTCGTACGCGGCGCCGTGCACGGCGCGCAGGTAGGGCTCCTCGACCGCGCGCACCTGCAGCTGGACCGCGACGACGAGGGCCACCAGGGCCAGCGCGCTCACCCAGGTCGGCACCAGCAGGACGACGCCGAGCTGCGCGGTGACCATCGCGGTGAAGATCGGATTGCGCACGAGCGCGAACACCCCGGACGTGACCAGTTCGGTGCGCTCACCGGGATCGACCCCGATCCGCCACGACGAGCCCATGCCGGTCTGCGCCGCCAACGTCGCGGCGAAGCCGGCGAGCGCCACGAGCAGCCCGACGACCTCGACGGCGAGCGGCGGATCGGCCGGCACGGCGCCGGCCACCGCGAGCACCGGGCCGGCCAGCCCCAGCACCATCGCGACGACGAACAGGACGCCGCCCCACCACCCCGCGTCGGCGGGCGTCCCGGAGATGCCGCGGAACCCGGCCGAGCCGGTCCGCCGCAGCTGCACCCAGGACCGGACGCCGAACAGCACGACGAGGGCCACGACGTACAGGACCAGCGCGACGACGGTCATCGCTCGACCCCCGCACCGGAGGTGGGGCACAGCGCGACGGCGTCGCCGGTGGCCGCGAGCAGCCGCTCGGCCGACGCCAGCACGTCCACCAGCTCGCCGGGGTGGGCGAGCGACCACATCGTGGCCCGGCCCGCCGGCCGGGAGGCGACCAGGCCGCAGTCCCGCAGGCAGGCGAGGTGCGCGGAGACGGTCGACTGCGCGAGGCCGAGGTGCTCGGTCAGCTCGACGACCCTGTGCTCACCGCCGGCCAGGTGCCGCAGGATCGCGAGGCGGGCCGGCTCTCCCAGGCTGCGGAACAGGCTCGCGGCCGTGGACATCGCCGCCGCTTCATCGACGGGCGGTCCCTGCGTCGTCCGTGCATTCATCGTCATGCGGCGATGATAGCGGTGGCACCCGATCGCCGGAAGGCGGATCAGAAGTCAAGTCGCCTTGACATGCGCGGATCAGTCAAGCACGCTTGACGTGTCAAGCTCGCTTGACCAGTCGAGGAGCCATGGAGAACACCGTCAAGGAGCTGCGCACGGCCGCGGGCCTGTCGCAGCGGGAGCTCGCGGAGGCGCTCTCGGTGTCCCGGCAGACCGTCAACTCCATCGAGACCGGTCGCTACGACCCCTCGCTCCCCCTGGCCATCGCCATCGCCCGGCACTTCGCCCGCACCGTCGAGGAGATCTTCCATGTCGACTGACCAGTTCACCGGCAAGCAGCTGGCCGCGTTCCTGCTGGTCTCCGGCTCGACGCTGGCGGTCGTCGTCACCGTCGGGTTGCTGCTGCGCGAGCACGGCCCGGGCAACATGGGCGACGGCCTGCTGCAGGGTGCCGCGTTCGGCCTGGTGGTCGCCGCCGTGATGACTTGGCGGGTGTCCCGGCGCCCCGACCGCGCCACCACCTTCGAGCGCGCCTGGACGCAGACCGGCGACGAGCGGGACGACGCCGTCCTCACCCGGGCCCTGGCGGTGCTCGGCCTCGCCGCCTGCCCGCTCACCGCGATAGCCGCGATCGCGATCGCCTTCGGCGCCTCCGTCGAGATGTGCCTGGCGCTCCTGCTGTTCGCCGAGATCGGCGTCGGCGCCGTCGCCTTCGCGGTGGTCGCCCGCAGGACCTGACCGTTCGCCGTGCCGGGCCCGGCGTCCTGGGTGAGGCTGGGGACATGACGACTCCCGAGCCCCAGCCCCGCGACATCGCCCTCGAGCAGGAGACCCCCGAACTGGCCGCCGACCTGGAGGCGCAGAGCGAGCCCGAGGGCTCGACCGACGAGGCCGTCGGCGGCGCCCACCCGTCCTGATCCGCGGGTGAGGGCGGCGGCTGCGCGGGTAGGTCCCGGCCCATGCGCAGCGCCGACCTCCTCCGGTACGCCTACGGCCAGATCCACGAGACCCTGGCGGCGACCGTCGGCGGCCTGACCGCCGACGACCTCGCCGCCCGACCCGCCCCCGACGCCAACCCGATCGGCTGGCTGGCGTGGCACCTCGTCCGCGTCCAGGACGACCACGTCTCCGAGGTCGCCGGCCACGAGCAGGTGTGGACGGCCGACGGCTGGGCCGACCGGTTCGACCTGCCCTTCGACGCCTCCGAGACCGGCTACGGGTTCGACGCCGAGCAGGTCGGCCGGGTCCGCGTGCCGTCGGCCGACCTGCTCGTCGGCTACGCCGCCGCGGTCTCGGCGCGCACGGCGGAGTTCCTCGACGGGCTCACCGACAGCGACCTCGACCGCGTCGTCGACGAGCGCTGGGACCCGCCGGTCACCCTCGGGGTCCGGCTGGTGAGCGTGCTGTCCGACGACTTCCAGCACCTCGGCCAGGCCGCCTACGTGCGCGGGCTGCTGACCAGCTGAGGGACCACCCGGGCGGCCAGTTCCCCGAGCAGGCGCTCCGGCTCGGCGAGGCAGCGACCGGCGTCGGGTTCGACCTCGGTGAGCGCGTGCGCGGCGGCGAACCCCGCGGCGCCGAGCTGGTCGGCGCCCAGCGCCACCCGGCCTGCGAGCGCCAGGCAGGGCACCCCCGCCGCGGCCGCCCGCCGCGCCACCTCCGCCGGCGCCTTGCCGCGCAGCGTCTGCGCGTCCAGCGACCCCTCCCCGGTGATCGCCAGCGCCGCCCCGGCCACGGCGTCGGAGAGCCCGACGAGGTCGCACACCAGTCCGGCCCCCGAGACCAGGCGGGCACCGACGGCCAGGGCACCGGCCGCCGTCCCGCCCGCTCCCCCGGCGCCCGGGGTCGCCGCGACGTCGGCACCCAGGTCGCGGGCGAGGACGACGGCGTAGCGGCCGAGCGCCGCGTCCAGCGCGCGCACGTCGTCGGCCGAGGCGCCCTTCTGCGGGCCGAAGACGTGCGCCGCCCCGGCCGGTCCGGTCAGCGGGTTGTCGACGTCCGAGGCGACGACGAGCACCACTCCCGCCAGGCGCGGGTCCAGGGCGGAGGCGTCGATCCGGTCCAGGCGCGCCAGCCCTGCCCCACCGGGCGGCACCTCCCGGCCGGCGGCGTCCAGCAGCCGCACCCCGAGCGCCTGCAGCATGCCCGCGCCGCCGTCGGTGGTCGCGCTGCCGCCGATGCCCAGCACGATCCGCCGGGCCCCCGCGTCGAGGGCGTGCCGCACGAGCTCCCCCACCCCGCGCGTGGTCGCGGTCAGCGGGGCTGGCCGGTCGAGCAGCCCCAGCCCCGCGGCGGTCGCGAGCTCCAGCACCGCCGTCGTCCCCCGGAGGGCGAGCTCGGCCTCCACCGGCCGCCCGTCGGGCCCGGTCACCCCCACCGCCCGCGGCCCCCACCCGGCCCGCAGCGCGGCGGCGACGGTGCCCTCTCCCCCGTCCGCGACGGGGCGCAGCGCCAGCTCGGCACCGGGTACCGCCCGGGCGACGCCGGCGGCGATCGCGTCGGCCGCGCGGTCGGCGGACAGGCTGCCCTTGAAGGAGTCGGGGGCCACCACGATCCGCACGACGAGCAGCATGCCCGCAAGCGTCGTAGCGTCCCGCAGGTGACCGCCGCGAGCCCTGACTTCTACCTGCTGGACGAGCTGCTCTCCCCGGAGGACAAGGAGATCCGCGACCGGGTGCGCGCCTTCTGCCTGCAGGAGGTCGAGCCCACCATCAACGAGTACTGGGACCGGGCGGAGTTCCCCTTCGAGGTCGTGCCGAAGCTGGCCGGGCTCGGCGTCGTCGGAGGGACCATCGAGGGCTACGGCTGCCCGGGCATGAGCAACGTCGCCGCGGGCCTGGTCGCCGCCGAGTTCGCCCGGTCCGACGGCAGCATCGGCACGTTCAACGGCGTGCACAGCTTCCTGGCCATGCAGTCGATCGCGGTGCTCGGCTCGGAGGAGCAGCGCCGGCGCTGGCTGCCGGAGATGGCGCGGCTGGACAAGATCGGCGCCTTCGGGCTCACCGAGCCCGAGCACGGCTCCGACGCGGTCGGTCTGGAGACCTCCGCCCGCCGGGACGGCGACTCCTTCGTGCTCAACGGGCGGAAGAAGTGGATCGGCAACGGTTCGATCGCCGACTACGTGATCATCTGGGCGCGCGGCGAGGACGGCGCCGTGGGCGGCTACGTCGTCGAGACCGGCGGGCGGGACGGGCAGCTCGAGGGCTACGACGCGACGGTCATGACCGGGAAGACGGCGCTGCGCGCGGTGTGGCAGGCCGAGATCACGCTGACCGACGTCCGCGTGCCGGTGGAGAACAAGCTGGCCGAGTGCCACTCGTTCAAGGACGTCTCCCGGATGCTCGACCGCACCCGGTACACCGTGGCCTGGCGGGCGCTGGGGCTGGCGATGGCCTCCTACGAGCTGGCGCTGGCGCACGCCCTGCGGCGGGAGCAGTTCGGCCAGCCCATCGCCGGCTTCCAGCTGGTGCAGGACAAGCTGGCGCGGATGCTCGCCGAGATCACCTCGATGCAGCTGATGTGCTGGCGGCTGTCCACGCTCGCCGACGCCGGCCGGATGACGGCGGCGATGGCCTCGCTGGCCAAGATGAACCACGCGGCCAAGGCGCGGGCGATCGTCGCGGACGCCCGCGACATCCTCGGCGGCGACGGGATCCTGCTCGAGCACCACGTCGCGCGGCACCACGCCGACATGGAGGCGATCTTCACGTTCGAGGGCACCGACTCGGTGCAGGCGCTGATCATCGGCCGGGAGGTCACCGGGATCTCGGCGATCAGCGGGCGGCGCCCCGAGCGGTGAGGCGCGGGCGCCGCGGAGCGGTCAGCGGGCGGAGGTGAGCGTCCGGCCGACCGCGGTGACCTGCTGGCAGGTCGGGCAGGCGGTGCGCCCGGCGCCGACGCGGGTCCACTTCTGCGAACCCCAGACCTGGACGATCGCCCCGCACACGGCGAGCTCGATCTCCCCGTCCAGCTCGGCGGGCGGGCGGTGCGCCTCGACGGCGTGCCAGGGGTGCGACAGCTGAGCGGGCTCCCCGCCGGACCAGCGGTCCGGGCGGGCGAAACCTACGGCGTACGTGTCCACGCACCTCCTGTGCCCTGCAACACAGCGCGGTAATCCCGCCCGATCGGGGGAAAGCAGCAGCCCCGGGCGCCGGCGGGTTACCGTCGAACGGCCGCCGAGCACGAGGAGGGCGCCGTGGACCCGATCAGCCTGCTGGTGGGCGGGGCCCTGCTCGCCACCGGGTTCCTCGCCGGCCGGCTGGGCCGCCGGAAGCCCGCTCCTCCTCCGCCGGTCACCCCGGTGTGCGGCTGCGGGCACGCGCTCAGCCAGCACGACCGCGACACCTCCACCTGCCACGCCGAGCTGCGGCGGGACACCTTCGACAAGCGCGGCCGGTGGTCCGGCCACAGCTGGGTGCCGTGCACCTGCCGGCAGTACGTGGGGCCGCGGCCGATCGACGAGGTCTTCGCACCGCGGCTCCTCCCGCCGACGGTGGACTGAGCCGGTGACCCGTCCCCCCGCGCGGCCCCCGCGCCGTCGCCGGCCCGGGCTCCTGGGTGCCACCGAGCCGGTCCGCGCGCTGGCCAGTGCCGGCGCCTTCGCGGCCGGTCTCCCGCTGCTGCAACTGGCGCCGCGCGGCGAGCCGCACCCCGTCCTGGTGCTCCCCGGCCTCATGGCGTCGGACGCCTCCACCGCGGTGCTGCGCACCTGGTTGCGCCGGCTGGGCTACCCGGTCGTCGGCTGGGACCTCGGGCGCAACCGCGGCCCCTCGCGGGAGCTCGACGACGCGCTGCCGCGGCTGCTCGACCGGCTCGCCGCCGAGCACGGGACCGCGGTGAGCATCGTCGGCCAGAGCCTGGGCGGCATCTTCGCGCGCGGCCTCGCCCGGAAGGCGCCCCGGCAGGTGCGACAGGTGGTCTCGCTGGGCTCGCCGTTCGGTGGCTACCCGACCGCCCGCGGCAGGCCGGCCGCTCCGCTGGCCGTGCCGAGCACCGCCGTCTACTCCCGGTGGGACGGCGTCGTCGACTGGCGGGCCTGCCGCCAGCAGCCCGGCCCGCGCAGCGAGAACGTCGCGGTGCACGCGGCCCACCTCGGCATGGGGCACGACCCGGCCGTGCTGTGGGTCGTCGCCGACCGGCTCGCCCAGCCGCGGCACGACTGGCAGCCCTTCCGCCCGCCGACCCGGTTCGGGCTGGGCCGGCTGTTCCCCGCCGACGGCTGAGCGCTCAGCGGCGCCCGCGGGCCAGCGTCCGGAGGCCGACGAGGGCGGCACCGGCGGCCGCGACCCACGGCCCGGCCACGACCAGCGGATCGACCAGGTGGTGCCGCGCGTCGGAGCGTCCGCGGCGGGACCGCAGGCCGCCACGGGTGAACTCGCTGCGCAGCCCGGTCGCCGGCACGTCGGGCCGGGTCGAGGCGAACGAGCGGAGTCGGTGCTCGGCGGCGTCCACCCGGTCGGCCGCGACCAGCAGCAGCCAGTGCGCCAGCCGCCCCTCGCTGAAGCGGGCGTAGGAGTACCTCCGGATCACCCCGGACAGGCCGCGCGGCGGCTGGGCGGTGCCGAAGACCGGGGTGACGAAGGCGTGCTCGACCGAGCGCTCGCGGGGCCACTCCTCCGGCTGCCGCTCCGGGAAGTCCCAGTGCGCGCCGGTGTCGGTCCGGTGCTGCAGCTTTGGGTAGGCGGGCCGGTCGGTCGGGTTGAGGTCGACGCCCCACCCGGGGATCCGGGCCCGCAGCTCGTCGCTGCTGGGCGGCGGCGTCCGCTTGTCGCGGACGTAGGCGCTGGGGATGTCCCCGCGGCCGGCCTGGTTCATGACGGCTCCTCCGGTCGGATCAGGACGCGCTGGGGACGATCAGCGGCTTGATGCAGCCGTCGAGCTTGCTGGAGAACACGTGGTAGGCCTCCGGGATCTCCTCCAGCGGGAAGCGGTGGGTGACCATGTCCCGAGGGGTGAGGAAGCCGTTGCGCACGTGCTCGAACATCCGGGGCCACTGCCGCTTCACGGGGGTCTGGTTCATCCGCAGGGTCAGGCCCTTGTTCAGCGCGTCGCCGAACTTCACCGCGTTCGGGATCGGGCCGTAGGCGCCGACCACCGCCACGGTGCCGCCCTTGCGGACGCCGTCGATCGCCCAGTTCAGCGCGGTGGCCGAGCCGCCCTGCAGCTTCAGCTTCGGGCCGGTGAGCTGCTGGGCGAGGTTCCCGTCCGCCTCGGCACCCACCGCCTCGATGACGACGTCGGCACCCAGGTGGTCGGTCTGCTTCTTCAGCTCGACGACGACGTCGTCGTACTCGTCGTAGTCCAGCGTCTCGGCGTAGGCCATGGTGCGGGCCTTCTCCAGCCGCTCCTGCAGGTGGTCGACGACGATGACCCGCCCGGCGCCCATCAGCCAGGCCGACTGCGCGGCGACCAGGCCGACCGGGCCGGCGCCGAGCACCACCACCGTGTCCCCCTCGGCGATCTCACCCAGCTGGGCGCCGAAGTAGCCGGTCGCGGCGGCGTCGGTCAGCAGGACGGCGTCCTCGTCGTGCATCCAGTCGGGGATCTTCACCGGGCCGACGTCGGCGAACGGCACCCGCACGTACTCCGCCTGACCACCGTCGTAACCGCCGGTGGTGTGCGAGTAGCCGTAGATGCCGCCGACGGCGGTGGCGTTCGGGTTCACGTTGTGGCAGTTGGAGAACAGCCCGCGGGCGCAGAACCAGCAGCTGCCGCAGAAGATGTTGAACGGCACCATCACCCGGTCGCCGACCTGGAGGTTCTGGACCGACGAGCCGACCTGCTCGACGACGCCGATGAACTCGTGGCCGAACGTGTGGCCGATCCGGGTGTCCGGCATCATCCCGTGGTAGAGGTGCAGGTCGGAGCCGCAGATCGCCGCCAGGGAGACCCGCACGATCGCGTCGTTCGGGTGCTCGATGGCCGGGACCGGCTTCTCCTCGACCCGGATCTTGTACGGGCCGCGGTAGACCATCGCGCGCACGGATCCCCCTTCCGTCGGCGCCCCGGCCGGGCGACCACCGGCCCCGCACCTGCCCGAGCGCCGACGCGTCGAAACCGGGCGTCAGCGCAGCCGCTGCGGCAGCCCCGCCGTCAGCAGCCAGACCCGCGTCGACGCGCCCGCGACCCGGGCGTTGAGCACGCCGAGCTCGTCCCGGAACCGTCGTCCAGACGGGGTCGCCGGGACGATGCCGTTGCCCACCTCGTTGCTGACCGCGACCACCCGCCGCGGGGTGCCCGTCCACGCGGCCAGCAGCTCGTCGACGACCGCGGCCAGCCGGTCGTCGGCGCCGGGTTCGCCGGCCCAGACGCCGCAGGCGTCCATCTGCCCGGCCAGCCAGGTGGTCAGGCAGTCGACGAGCACCGGCGGGCCGGAGCGGCCGAGCACCGCGGGCAGGTCCAGCGTCTCGACCGTCCGCCAGGACGCCGGCCGGCGCGCGCGGTGCAGCGCGACGCGGTCGGCCCACTCGGGGTCGTCGGGACCGGGCGGGATCCCGCAGGCGACGTAGTCGACGGCCCGCTCGCGGGCCAGCAGGCCCTCGGCGTAGGAGGACTTGCCCGAGCGGGCGCCACCGAGCACGAGGACACGGCGGGGACGGCGGAGCGGCACGGCGCAGAGTCTGCCCCAGCACCGGAGAGCTCCCCGCTGTGCCAGGCTCTGCCGCGTGAGCGAGGTCGAGGTCATCACCAGCCGAGACGTGCCCCTGGGCGGACCGCGGGCGATGACCGTGCGCCGCACCCTGCCCCAGCGCGCGCGGTCGCTCATCGGGGCCTGGTGCTTCGCCGACCACTACGGCCCGGACGACGTCACGCGCACCGGCGGCATGGACGTGCCGCCGCATCCGCACACCGGCCTGCAGACGGTCAGCTGGCTGTTCAGCGGCGAGATCGAGCACCGCGACACCACCGGAGCGCACGCGCTCGTGCGGCCCGGCGAGCTGAACCTGATGACCGGCGGCTCCGGCGTCGCGCACTCGGAGGTCTCCACCCCGGGGTCGGGCGTGCTGCACGGCGTCCAGCTCTGGACGGCGCTGCCCGAGTCCGCGCGGCACGCCCCGCGGTCGTTCGTCCACCACGTCCCCGAGGTCCTCCGGCTGGACGGCGCCGTCGTCCGGGTGCTGCTCGGGACCCTCTGCGGCTCCGCCTCCCCCGTGCCGACGCACACCCCGCTGTTGGGGGCCGAGCTGGTGCTCGAGCCGTGCTAGCGCAGGTCGAGCTCGACGTCGCCCCGGAGTTCGAGCACGGCGTGCTGGTCGACGAGGGCCCGGTCGTCGTCGGCGACGCCGAGCTGGCCCGCGCCGAGCTCGGCTACCTCGCCCCCGGTGCCACCCGGCTCTCGCTCACCAACCCCGGTGACCGGCCGGCGCGGCTGATGCTGCTGGGCGGGGAGCCGTTCGGCGAGCCGGTGGTCATGTGGTGGAACTTCCTCGGCCGCTCGCACGAGGAGATCGCCGCCTACCGCGCGGAGTGGGAGGCCGGCTCCGACCGGTTCGGGCAGGTCGAGGGATACACCGGTGCGGTGCAGCGGCTGCCCGCCCCGCCGCTGCCGAACGCCCGGCTCAAGGCCCGGATGGCGCCGCCGACCTCCGGGGACCCCAGCGCCTGGGGCTGAGCCCGGTCAGGGCAGCCGGCGCCGGAACTCCGCGACGTCCTCGGCGGTGGTGCCGGCCGGCGGCGCGAGGTGCACCTGGTCGATCTCGCCACCGTAGCGCCGCGCGAGTTCGTCGGCGACGTGCCCGAGCGGGCCGATCACGGAGAACGCGGACAGCAGCTCGTCGTCCACCAGATCGCCCATGCGGGCCCACCGCTCCGGGTCGCTGCCCACCGACAGCGCGTGCAGCCGGTCGTGCAGCTCGCCGCGCCCCGCGCGGCGGAGGACGTCGCCGTAGGCCGGCGTCGAACCGTAGAAGGCGATCTGCCGGCGGACGGCCAGAGTCTCCTCCTCGCCGGCGCCCTCCTCCCCGGTGACGACGACGAACCCCGGGCAGTGCACGACGACGTCCGAGCGCTCCCGGCCCGCCCGCTCCAGCCCCTCGTGCAGAGCAGGCAGCGTGACCTCGGTGAACCACTCGGGCGTGCTGAAGGCGTGCGGGATGAGCCCGTCGGCGACCTCGCCGGCCAGCCGGGTCATGACCGGGCCGACCGCGGCGAGGTGCACCTCCGGCGCGGTGGGCATCGGCTGCGGCCGGAACATGTCGGTCATCAGCGTGTGGTTGTAGTGCTCGCTGCGGAACGCGAGCTGCTCGCCGTGGTTCCAGTCCCGCCAGATCGCCTGCAGCGCCTGGATGTAGTCGCGCATCTGCGCGGCCGGCTTGCTGCTCCACGGCATGTCGAACCGTCGGGTGATGTGCGGCTTGATCTGGGTGCCCAGCCCCAGCACCGCGCGCCCACCGGAGAGCACGTGCAGGTAGTGCGCCGCGTTCGCCGTGACCATGGGGCTCCGGGCGAACGCGACAGCGATGTGGGTCTCCAGCCGCATCTCCCCCGAGGCCGTCGCGGCGACGGCCAGCGGCAGGAAGGGGTCGTAGGCGACCTCCGAGGTGGAGAGCGCGTCGAAGCCGAGCTCCCGCGCCCAGGCGGTCTCCTCGGCGACCTCGACCGCCGTCCTCCGCAGTCCGTATCCGATGCGCACCGGGACCCCCTCCTGCCTGCTCGTGCTCGGACCTACTTCGGGACCTGGGCCATGAAGATCGACGGGTGCAGCTCCCTCGGCCAGGGGGCGGAACTCCTTCTCCACCTGCCGCGCCAGGTCCTCCGGGTCCCAGGGGCCCTCGGAGCTGATCGAGGCGCGCACCTCGGGGTTGTTCCACAGCGTCACGCCGTAGCCGGCCGCGCCGAGCGTGCGCCCGGACAGCCAGTCGGAGGCCTCGCTGGCCAGGTAGCTGACGATCGGCGCGATGTTGTCCGGCGACCGCGAGTCGTCGGTGGCCGGCCGGTCGGCGCCCAGCTTCTTGTCCTGCGGGATCGTCGCGGTCAGCCGGGTCGCGGCGCCGGGGGCGATGGCGTTGGCGGTCACGCCGTACCGGCCCAGCGCGTTGGCGACCGACGCGGTCAGCCCGATGATCCCCATCTTGGCGGCCGCGTAGTTCGGCTGCCCCGGCGAACCCTGCAGGGCGGAGTCGGAGGTGAAGTTGATGATCCGGTAGTGGCCGTCGGGGTTGCGCTGCTGGCGCCAGTAGGCGGCGGCCGGCTTGATCGTGGAGAAGTGGCCGCGCAGGTGGACGCGGATGACGGCGTCCCAGTCCTCGTCGTCCAGGTTGAAGATCATCTTGTCCCGGAGGATCCCGGCGACGTTGACCAGGACGTCGAGCTTCCCGTAGGTGTCGACGGCGAGGTCCACCAGCCGCTTTCCGGTGGCGGTGTCGGCGATGTCGCCGCCGTCGCTCACCGCCGCGCCGCCGGCCCGCACGATCTCGTCGGCGATGTCGCGCGCCGGGCCCTCGTCCCCGCCGGTGCCGTCGGGGTTGGCACCGAGGTCGTTGAGGACCAGCTGGGCGCCCTGCTGGGCGAAGAGCCGGGCGATCGAGGCGCCGATGCCCCGCCCCGCGCCCGTGACGATGACGACCCGGCCGTCGAGTGTGCCGCTCATGTCGTGCCTCTCGGTGGGAGGACGGCGCCCGCACCGAGGGGCGATCGCCGGGCCGCGCGAGGCGGCGTCTACGAGAACACGTTCTACTACCCTGCCGACGCGGACCGCAAGGGTCCGGCGGGCTCCTTGACAACGGGCGGCGGCACGGCTGACGCTTACCTAGAACCTGTTCTGGTTGTGCGGCACGCCACTCCTCGCAGCCCTCCGCGGAAGGACGGCCGATGCCCGGTCCGACACCACTCCCGACGCCCGAGACGGCGCCGTACTGGGAGGGAGCGGCCGCCGGCGAGCTGCGCGTGCAGCAGTGCACCAGCTGCACCCGGTACTACTTCTACCCGCGCCCGTTCTGCCCGCACTGCGGCTCGGCGGAGGTGGCGTGGCGGGTCACCAGCGGCCGGGCGACGCTCGTCTCCTACGTGATCAACCACCGGACCTTCCCGCCGTCCGACGCACCCCTGGTCATCGCCCTCGTCCAGCTGGAGGAGGGCCCGCGGATGATGTCGAACGTCGTCGGTGTCGAGCCGCTCCCCGAGAACCTGCCGCTGGACCTGCCGCTGCGCGTGACGTTCGAGCAGCGCGGCGAGTACGCGATCCCGGTGTTCACCCCCGCGGAGGCGGCCCGGTGAGCACGACGTCCATGCACGGCGGCGGGGTCGCGATCGTCGGCGCCTCCGAGACCACCGAGATCGGCAGCCTGCCCGGCATCTCCACCCTCGACCTGCACGCCCAGGCCGCGCGCAACGCGCTGGCCGACGCCGGACTCACGGCGCAGGACGTCGACGGGGTCGCGACGGCGGGCCCGTTCGCGCACGAGGTCTCCCACCACCTCGGGATCACCCCGCGCTGGCTCGACGGCACGATGGTGGGCGGGTGCAGCTTCATGCTGCACGTCCGCCACGCGGCCGCCGCCATCGCCGCGGGCGCCGCCGACGTCGTCCTGGTGACCCACGGCGAGTCCGGCCGGTCCCGCGTGGGCGTGGGTGGGCGCGGCCCGAACCCGGCGTCGCCGCAGGGCCAGTTCGAGGCCATCTACGGCGCGAACACCCCGTACTCGACCTTCACCGTCCCGGCGCTGCGCTTCCTGCACGAGCGCGGCCTCGAGCGCGAGGCGCTCGCGCAGGTCGTCGTGGCGCAGCGCGCCTGGGCGGTCGACAACCCGCGGGCCTCCCGCCGGACGCCGACCACCGTCGAGGCGGTGCTGGAGCAGCCGCCGATCGCCTGGCCGTTCTCCAAGGACATGTGCTGCGTGGTCACCGACGGCGGTGGTGCGCTGGTGCTGATGAGCGCCGAGCGGGCCGCCGACCTGCCGGCAGCCGACCGGGCCGTCTACCTGCTCGGGTCCGGCGAGTCGGCGGAGGCGCCGATGGTCTCGCAGATGGCCGACCCCGGCTCCTTCCTTGCCTTCCAGCGGGCCTCCGCCGAGGCGCTGGCGACCGCCGGGATCACCCACGCCGACGTCGACCACCTCATGGCCTACGACGCCTTCGCGCACCTCCCCCTCTACATGCTCGAGGACCTCGGGTTCGTCGGTCGCGGCGAGTCGCGGGACTTCATCGCCGAGGGCCACACCGCCAAGGGCGGCCGGCTCCCGATGAACACCAACGGCGGTGGGCTCTCCTACACGCACACCGGGATGTACGGCATGTTCGCCATCCAGGAGGCCGTGCGGCAGTTGCGCGGCGAGGCGGTCGTGCAGTTGCCGGGGATCGAGACCAGCTTCGTGCAGGGCGTCGGCATGTTCTTCGCTGCCGCCGGCAGCCTCGTGCTGGGCAACCGCCGACCGTGAGCGGTGACGCGATGGCCCACGGCGCGATGAGCGACGACGCGATGGCCGACGACGCGATGACCGGCGACGCGGTGACCGAGGACGTCCTGGCCGAGGAGCGCCTGTCCGGGCGCACGTCCGAGGCGCAGGCCGCCCGGGTGGAGCGGATCATCCGCGCCGCCATCGAGCTCGCCGGCCAGGGCGGGTACGAGGCGGTGCAGATGCGCGAGGTGGCCCGGCTGGCCCAGGTCGCCCTGGCCACCCTCTACCGCTACTACCCCTCGAAGAACCAGCTGCTGCTGGCCGCCGTGCGGTACGAGATCGCCAAGCTGGACCAGGACGTCTCGACCCGCCGTCCCCGCGGGGCGACACCCGAGGTGCGCGCGGGCGAGGTCTTCGCCCGCGCCTTCCAGGCCATGCGCAACGACCCCGGGTACGCGCACGCCGCGCTCTCGGTGCGGCAGTCGCCGGTGCCCTTCGGCGCGCACCTGACCACCCGCCCGCCGGTCGACCACGACACCACCTTCGTGCGCATCGCCGCGGCCGCCGCCTGGGGCGCCGACCACGAGGTGACCGCCGGGCAGCGCCTGGCGCTGCAGATGGTCGAGTCGCTGTGGATCGGCTGCACGATCGACTGGCTCAACGGCCGGCTCACCGCCGACGCGGCCGACGAACGCATCCGGTTCGCGGCGCAGAAGCTGCTCACCTGATCGACCGCGGCGGTTGCTTGACAGCCGTCCGATCGCGATACGACCATGACCGGGCCGCCTAGGTAGAACGTGTTCTCGCCCGGCACCCCGACTTTCCCGAACCACCCTGGCACCGACCTCCGCGACTCCCGGGACCGTGCCGCCACCCCCGCAGGAAGGACCCACCACCATGTCGACCGACGAGTTCAGGGCCAAGGCGCTGGCCTGGCTCCAGCAGAACGCCAAGCCGTTCGACGACAACGAGCCCAGCAGCGGCGGCGCGACGATCGAGGAGTCCAAGGCCTTCCAGAAGGGTCTGTGGGAGGCCGGGCTCGCCGGCATCACCTGGCCCAAGGAGTACGGCGGCCAGGGCCTCGGCACCGCCGAGCAGCTGGCGTTCAACGAGGTGGCCGCCAACTTCCGGATGCCGGTCGGCCCGTTCGTCATCGGCCTCGGCATGCCCGCTCCGGTGCTGCTCGAGTTCGGCACCGAGGCGCAGAAGAAGCGCCACATCGAGCCGATGCTCAAGGGTGACGAGATCTGGAGCCAGCTGTTCTCCGAGCCCAGCGGCGGCTCGGACGTGGCCAGCCTGCAGACCTCCGCGACGAAGGTCGAGGACGGCTGGCTGATCAACGGCCAGAAGGTGTGGACCTCCGGCGCCCAGTTCAGCGACTTCGGCGCCGTCCTGGTCCGCACGGACCCGACCCGGCCCAAGCACCAGGGCATCACGATGTTCATCGTCGACCTGCACCACCCGGGCGTCACCGTGCGCCCGCTGGTCGTGGCCACCGGCGACGCGCCGTTCAACGAGGTCTTCTTCGACGACGTGCACGTGCCGGACGACGCCGTCATCGGCGAGGTCAACAACGGCTGGTCCGTGGCCGTGGCGATGCTCCGCTACGAGCGGGTCACCATCGGCACCGGCGTCCGGGCGCGCGCCAACCCGCTGGGCTACGACGCGCTGGTCGAGCTGGTCCGCGCCCGCGGTCTGGACGGCGACGCCTCGGTCCGCCGCACCCTGGCCCAGGTCTACGCCAAGGAGAGCGCCATGCGCTCCTACAGCGCGGTGCTGCACCAGGAGGCCAAGGCCGGCGTGCCGATCGGCGCCCGCGGCTCGGCGGCCAAGCTGGCCGGCGCGACGTTCCCGCTGTGGGTGTCGGACCTGGTCCAGGACATCTTCGGCGAGGAGCTGGCGCTGCAGAACGCCGACACCCTCCCGCTGACGCGCTCGATCCTGGCCGCCCCGGGTGGCGCGACCGCCGGTGGCTCCAACGAGATCCAGCGCAACATCATCGCCGAGCGCGTCCTGGGCCTGCCCAAGGACGCCGGCGTGGACAAGAACATCCCCTTCAACCAGCTCAAGCTGTCCAAGTGACCGCCGCGTCCGCCCAAGGAGCGACTCCGTGACCCTCATCGACACCGCCGACCAGCGCGACCTGGCCAGCAGCGTCAAGCGCTTCGTCTCCGGTCAGGCGCCGATGTCCGCCGTCCGGGAGACCATCAAGTCCGACGCCGCCTACGACCCGCAGGTCTGGCGCCGGCTCGCCCAGGAACTCGGCCTCGCCGGGCTGGCCATCCCCGAGCAGTACGGCGGCGCCGGTGCGTCGTGGTCCGACCTCGTCGTGGCGCTGCGCGAGCTCGGTGCGGGCCTGGTGCCCTCGCCGCTGCTGGCCACCAGCGTGCTGGCGACCGGCACCCTGCTCGCCCTGGACGACGAGGAGGCCCGCGCGGCGTGGCTGCCGCGCTTCGCCGAGGGCACCGCCGTCGGCGCGCTCGCGGTCAGCGAGGGCACCGGCCGCGAGTGGGCGTTGGCCGACTCGGCCGTCACCGTCTCGGACGGCGCGGTCACCGGGACGAAGACGGCGGTGCTCAACGCCGACGACGCCGACGTCCTGCTGGTCACCACCTCCGCCGGGATCGTGCTCGTGGAGCGGGACGCCCCCGGTCTGACGATCACCCCCGTCGATGCGCTGGACCTGACCCGCGGCATCGCCACGGTCACCTTCGACGGCACCCCGGGCCGGGTGCTCGCCGGCGACGCCGCGGCCGCCCTCGAGTCGGTCATCGACCTGGCGAACCTGGCCCTCGCCGCCGAGCAGGCCGCCGCCACCAAGGCGTGCCTGGACATGACGACCGAGTACGCCAAGATCCGCTACAGCTTCGGCCAGCCGATCGGCATCTACCAGGGCGTCAAGCACCCGCTGGCGAACATCTACACCGACTGGGCGCTCACCGACGCCGCCGTCCGCAAGGCGTCGGAGTCGCTGGCCGAGGGCAGCGAGACCGCGTCGCTGGACGCGGCCGTCGCCCGTCACCTCGCCTCCAGCGGGTACATCGAGGCCGCCAAGCAGACGATGCTGCTGCACGGTGGCATCGGCTTCACCTGGGAGCACGACGCCCACCTGTACTACCGCAACGCGATCACCGGGAACGTGCTGCTCGGCGGGCCGACCGCCCAGCAGGACCGGATCGCCGCCACGCTCGGCGTCTGACCGATCGCACCCCTGGGCCGGGTGCCGGACGACCTCGTCCGGCACCCGGCCCTCGGTCGTGCCCGGAGGCCGTCGGGGCTCCCGCAGCCCCGGGGACGACACGTCGCCGAGGGGTCTTGTGGCTAAGTAGATCAGGTTCTACTTTCGTGCCATGTACCCCGGAACCTGGGCCCAGAAGTCGCCGGACAAGCTCGCGATCGTCATGTCCGGCTCCGGCCGGTCGTTGACCTACAAGCAGCTCGATGACAACAGCCGGCGCACCGCGCACTTCCTGCGCGACACCGTCGGACTGGCGACGGGCGACTCCGTCGTGGTGCTCACCGACAACGTGCCCGAGGCCCTGGAGCTCTACTGGGCCGGTGTCCGGATCGGGCTGTACGTCACCTTCGTCAACAGCCACCTCACCGCGGCCGAGGCCGAGTACATCGTCGAGAACTCCGGCGCGCGGGTGCTGTTCGTGTCGGCGAACCTGGCCGACCTGGCCGGCAAGCTGGAGACGCCGGGCGTCGAGCACCGGCTGGCCTTCGGCGGGGTGCTCGCCGGGTACGAGAGCTACGAGGCGGTGCGGGACGCGTCCTCCGACGCCCCCATCGAGGACCAGCCCCGCGGCGACACGATGCTCTACTCCTCGGGCACCACCGGGCGACCCAAGGGGATCAAGCGCCCGCTGACCGGCGAGTCGGTCGAGCAGCCCAGCAACATGTCGCTGGTGCTGCAGCTGCTGTACGGGATGACCGAGGACACCGTCTACCTCTCCCCCGCACCGGCCTACCACGCGGCGCCGATGGCGTTCATGACCGCGGTCCAGGTGCTGGGCGGGACCGTGGTGATGATGGAGAAGTTCGACCCGGAGGGCGTGCTCGAGGCCATCCAGCGGTTCGGCGTCACCGAGACCCAGATGGTGCCGACGCACTTCGTCCGGATGCTCAAGTTGCCGGAGGAGGTCCGCAGCGGCTACGACCTCTCCTCGCTGAAGATGGTCATCCACGCGGCCGCGCCGTGCCCGCCGGACGTGAAGCGCGCGATGATCGACTGGCTGGGCCCGATCATCATGGAGTACTACTCCTCGACCGAGGCCGCCGGCTCGACGTTCATCGACTCGGCGACCTGGCTGGAGCACCCCGGCTCGGTCGGCCGCCCCAGCGACCCGAACGCCCTGCACATCTGCGGCCCGGACGGCACGGAGCTGGGGCCGCGCGAGATCGGCACGGTCTACTTCGCCTCCCAGACGGAGAGCCGGCCGTTCAGCTACCACGGTGACGAGGAGAAGTCCCGCGGCGCCGAGCACCCCGAGCACCCGAACTGGACGACGGTCGGCGACCTCGGCTTCGTGGACGAGGACGGCTTCCTCTACCTGACCGACCGCTCGTCGTTCATGATCATCTCGGGCGGGGTGAACATCTACCCGCAGGAGATCGAGAACGTCTTCACGCTGCACCCGGCGGTCGCCGACATCGGCGTGATCGGCGTCCCGGATTCCGAGATGGGCGAGCGCGTGGTCGCCTTCGTCGAGCCGGCCCCCGGGGTCGAGCCGACGACGGAGCTGGCCGCCGAGCTGGCCGCCTTCGCCCGCGAGCACCTGTCCGGGTTCAAGGTGCCGCGCGAGTTCCACTTCCGCGAGGCCCTCCCCCGCACGCCCACCGGGAAGATGGTCAAGGGCAAGCTGCGCGACGAGTACGCCTCCGCCGTGGACTGACACGGCAGGAGCACCGAAGCCGTACCTCGTCGCCCTCGTGACCGACGAGCCGCTGGAACCGGCCGGGCACCGTGCCTGCCGGGAAACGAACGTCCTCAGGAGTTCCTGCATGTCCGAAGCACTGATCATCGACGCCGTCCGCACCCCGCGCGGGACCGGCAAGGTGGGCAAGGGCGCCCTGGCGCACATGCACCCGCAGCACCTGGCCGCCACGGTCCTCAAGGCGATCGCGGAGCGCAACGACCTCGACACCGCCGATGTCGACGACGTCATCTGGTCGACCTCGTCGCAGAAGGGCAAGCAGGGCGGCGACCTGGGCCGGATGGCCGCGCTCGACGCCGGCTACGACATCACGGCCTCCGGCGTCACGCTCGACCGCTTCTGCGGCGGCGGCATCAGCGCCGTGGCCCTCGCGGCCGCCCAGGTCATGTCCGGCATGGAGGACCTGGTCGTCGCCGGCGGCACCGAGATGATGTCGGGCACCGGCGCGCTGGCCCAGGAGGAGCGGGCGGCCGGGCTGAAGCTGTACGGCATGGGTTCGGGCAACGCCCGCCTGCAGAAGGTGCACCCGCAGTCGCACCAGGGCGTGTGCGCCGACGCGATCGCCAGCCTCGAGGGCATCAGCCGGGAGGACCTGGAGGCGCTCGGCGTGCAGAGCCAGCAGCGCGCCGCGGTGGCCATCGCCGAGGGCCGGTTCGACAAGAGCCTGGTCCCGGTGCTCGACGACGAGGGCAACGTCGTCCTGGACAAGGACGAGTACCCGCGTCCGCAGACGACGGCCGAGGGCCTGGCCGCGCTCCAGCCCGCGTTCACCAAGCTCATGGACTTCCCGCTGGACGAGGAGGGCAACACCGCCCGCGGGCTGATCAACCAGAAGTACCCGGAGCTGGACATCCAGCCGGTGCACCACGCGGGCACCTCCTCCGGCGTCGTCGACGGCGCCGCGGCGGTCCTGCTGGCCTCCCCCGAGTACGCGAAGGAGCACGGCCTGAAGGCGCGCGGCCGCGTCGTGGCCACCGCCAACGTCGGCGACGACCCGACGCTGATGCTCAACGCGCCGGTGCCGGCGGCGAAGAAGGTGCTGGCGAAGGCCGGGCTCACCAAGGACGACATCGACCTCTGGGAGATCAACGAGGCGTTCGCCGTCGTCGCCGAGAAGTTCATCCGGGACCTCGAGCTCGACCGCGACAAGGTCAACGTGAACGGCGGCTCGATCGCCCTGGGCCACCCGATCGGCGCCACCGGCGCGATCCTGATCGGCACGATCCTCGACGAGCTCGAGCGCACCGGCGGCCGCTACGGCCTGGTCACCATGTGCGCGGCGGGTGGCATGGCTCCGGCCATCATCATCGAGCGCCTCTGACCCGGCTCGGGTCGCGACGTCCGCGGGCCCTCCTCCGGCACCACTGCCGGAGGAGGGCCCGCGTGCGTGCGGGTCAGGTCGTCTGGGCCCGGCCCCGGTCGATGACGTCCGACCGGCGACGCGCCACCTCCGCCGGGTCGAAGCCCGCCCGCCACGCCGCGGAGGTGGCCGCCTCGATCCTCGGCCCGTCGCCCACCAGCGCGGCCTCGATGTCCCGGTAGGAGCGCAGCAGGGCGCGGACGCCGGCCTGGTCGTTGCTCACGATGGAGGCCGCCACCCGTCGGGCGGCCGGCAGCAGCTCCTCGTGCGCGACCACCTCGGTGACCAGGCCCGCCCGCAGCGCCTCCTCGGCCGAGAGGTAGTCCCCGGTGAGGCTCATCCGCCGGGCGAGCCCGCGCCCGACCACCAGCGGCAGCAGCACCGACATGCCCCAGCCGGGCAGGACGCCGACCCGGGCGTGGGTGTCGGCGAAGCGGGCCCGCTCCGAGGCGATCAGGATGTCGCAGTTGAGCGCCAGCTCCAGGCCGCCGGTGACGGCGACCCCGTTGACGGCGCCGATCACCGGCTTGGTCAGCGGCGCCCACGGGAACCACGAGGGCAGTTCGTCGTCCGGAGTCGGGCTCGACAGGTTCTCCCCGGTGCTGCCGAGCTGGCGGAGGTCCAGCCCCGCGCAGAACGCGGGATCCGCCCCGGTGAGGACGACGACGTCGACCCCGTCGTCCGCGTCGAGGGCGGTCATGGCCGCCCGCAGGTCGGCTCGCAGGGTGGTATCGAGGGCGTTCCGGACCTCCGGCCGGTTGAGCGTCACCGTCGCGACGCGGTCGGCCCGCTCGACGAGGAGCGCGGGGACGTCGGCGGTCAGAACGTCCCCCCGTTGACGACGACCCGCTGATCGTTGACGTAGCCGCTCTCCGGGCCGACGAGGAAGCGCACGGTGCGCGCCACGTCCTCGGGGGCGCAGACCCGGCCGAAGGGCGACCGGGCGTCGAGCTCGTGGATGTCGGACACGGCGCGGGTGGCCTGCGCCAGCCGGCGACCCATCTCGGTGTCGACCAGGCCGGGGGCGACGATGTTCACCCGCATGCCGGAGGCGCGCTCCTCGCGGGCGAGGGTGTGCGCGAGCGCCTCCACCGCGGCCTTGCCCATCGAGTAGGGCGCGCCCCGCGGGCCGAACGTGGACGCGGCGATGCTGCTGATGAAGACCACGTCGGAGCGCTCCTGCTCGCGCAGGTGCGGCAGCGCGGCCCGCACCAGCTGGTGCGGCCCGACCGCGTGCACCTCCAGCAGCCAGCGGACCTCCTCGGCAGGGGTGTCGGCGACGGCGTTCCCCCGGCTGGCGACGCCCGCGTTGCTGACCAGGATGCCGAGCGACCCGAACTCCGCCACGGCCGCGGCGACCGCGCGCTCGCCGGCCTCGCCGTCCTCGATGCTGGCCTCGATCGCGAGGACCGCGGCGCCCTTGCCCGTGAGCTCCTCGACGAGCGCGTCGGCCGCCGTGCGGTCCCGTCGGTAGGTGAGGACGACGGCCGCTCCGGACAGCGCCAGCTCGCTGGTGATCGCCGCCCCGATGCCCCGGCCTCCGCCGGTGACGAGCGCGACCCGTCCGGTGAGCGGTCCGGGGGCAGGCGTGCGGGATGTCGTCACGGGGTCTCCGATTCGTGGGGGTCAGCGGCCGCGGAAGACGGGTGCGCGCTTGTCGCGGAACGCCCGGCCGGCCTCGAGCACGTCGTCGGTCGCGAAGTTGATCTCCTGGCTGCGGGCCTCGTCCTCGAGGGCGCGCTCCAGGCCGACCTCGAAGGAGTCGTTGAGCATCCGCTTGGACTGGCGCATGGCGATGGGCGGCCCGGCCAGCAACCGGCCGGCCAGCGCGTCCACGGCGGCGTCGAGCCCGTCCGGCTCGACGACCTCGCGGACGAGGCCCCAGCGGTGGGCCTCCTCGGCGCCGAGCATGTCGCCGAGCAGCACCAGCTCCTTGGCGCGGTGCAGCCCGATCAGCCGCGGGAGCAGCCACGAGCCGCCGAAGTCGACCGAGAGCCCGCGCTTGGCGAAGATCTCGGAGAAGCGGGCGCGGGTGGAGGCGATGACGAAGTCGCACCCGAGCGCCAGGTTCATGCCGGCACCGACGGCCACGCCGTCCACCCGCGCGATCGTGGGGATCGGCAGCCGGTGCAGCGCGAGGCAGGCCTGGTTGACCTCCGCCATGTTCGCCATCGGCGGCCGGCCGCCGCGCACGGCGGACAGGTCCGCGCCGGCGCAGAAGTCGTCGCCGGCCCCGGTCACCACGAGCACCCGGGCGTCGCCGGAGCCCACCTCGACGAGCGAGTCGCGCAGCAGGAGCCAGGCCTCGTGGGACATCGCGTTCTTGCGCTGCGGGTTGGCCAGCGTCAGCGTCACCACGTCGCCGGCACGGCTCATCCGGACGGGCTGCGCGTCGTCGCCCACAGCGCGGACGTCGGGCCCGGCTGTGACGGGGGTCATGCCCGGAGCCTGCGCAGATCCGTCGTCGATGTCAACATCGCCCCACGGCTCCCCGGCTCCCGGTTCCCCGGAAGGATCGATGTGGACTTCTCCCTGCCGACGCACCTGACCGACCTGCTCGGCGAGCTCGACCGCTTCATCGAGGCGGAGATCGAGCCGTTGCAGCAGCAGGACGACAACATGCGGTTCTTCGACCACCGGCGGGAGTTCGCCCGTACCGACGTCGAGGCCGGGGGCACCCCCACCCGGGCCTGGGAGGAGCTGCTCGCGGAGGCCCGGCGCAGGGCCGACGCCGCGGGCTTCTTCCGCTACAGCCTGCCCGAGGAGCTCGGCGGCCGGAACGGCTCCAACCTCGACATGGCAGTGATCCGCGAGCACCTGGCGCACCGCGGGCTCGGGCTGCACAACGACCTGCAGAACGAGCACAGCATCGTGGGGAACGTGGTGTTCGGGCAGCTGCTGCACCTGTTCGGGACACCGGAGCAGAAGGCCGAGTTCGTCGAGCCGCTGATCGCCGGGGACCGCGGCCTCGCCTTCGGGCTGACCGAGCCCGACCACGGCAGCGACGCCACCTGGATGGAGACCACCGCGGTGCGTCGGGGCGGCGACTGGGTGATCGACGGGCGCAAGCGGTGGAACACCGGCGTGCACACCGCGACCCACGACCTCGTGTTCGCACGCACGTCGGGAGAACCGGGCGCCGCGCGCGGCATCACCGCCTTCCTCGTCCCGACCGACAGCCCCGGCTTCTCCGTGCCCTTCTACTGGTGGACGCTCAACATGCCCACCGACCACGGCGAGGTGGAGCTCGACGGGGTGCGGGTGCCCGACTCGGCGATCCTGGGGGCCGAGGGCGAGGGGCTGGCGGTGGCCCAGACCTTCGTGCACGAGAACCGGATCCGGCAGGCCGCCTCCGGCGTGGGCGCCGCGCAGTACTGCATCGACGAGTCGGTCCGGTACGCCAGGCAGCGGGTCACGTTTCGGCAAGCCGCTGTCCGAGCGGCAGGCGATCCAGTTCCCGCTGGTCGAGCTGCACACCGAGGCGGAGCTGCTGCGCACGCTGATCCGGCGGACGGCGGTCGAGATGGACGAGCTCGCCGCGCATGGCGAGCCGGCCGTCTCGATCGGCCACCGGGTGTCGATGTGCAACTACCGCGCCAACCGGCTGGTCTGCGACGCCGCCGACCGGGCGATGCAGGTGCACGGCGGGATGGGCTACAGCCGGCACCTGCCCTTCGAGCACATCTACCGGCACCACCGCCGGTACCGGATCACGGAGGGGGCCGAGGAGATCCAGATGCGGCGGGTGGCCGGGCAGCTGTTCGGCTTCCTGCGGTGACCGGCTCGTCCGTGGAGGACCTGACCGCCCGGCTGGCGGACCGGCTGTCCGCGCTGGCGGGCTCGGCCGTGCGCGTGCACGGACTGGCGCGGCTGTCCGGCGGGGCGAGCCGGGAGACTTGGGCGTTCACGGCGGAGGGGGCCGACGGTTCCCGTCGGGAGCTGATCCTGCGCAGCGGGGCGGGCACCGGTGGCGTGGCCCTGCGCGTCGAGGGCGTGGCCATGGCGGCGGCCGCCCGGGCGGGGGTGCCGGTTCCCGAGGTGGTCGACGTGGGGGACGACGGCGGCGCGCTCGGGCACAGCTACCTGGTCATGGGCCGCGTCGAGGGCGAGACGATCCCCCGGCGGCTGCTGCGGGACGAGCAGTTCGCAGCCGTCCGGCCGCGGCTGGTGGCCGAGCTGGGCGCGGTGCTGGCCCGGCTGCACGCCGTCCCCCTCGACGCGCTGCCCGGTGTCGATGCCGCCGGCGATCCGCTCGTCCGGCTGCGCCTGGACTACCTCGGCGACGCGCCGCCACCGCCGCCGGGCCTGGCACTGGGTCTGCGGTGGCTGGCGGAGAACCGGCCGGCGCCGGGCCCGACGGCACTGGTGCACGGCGACTACCGGCTGGGCAACCTGATGATCGGGCCCGAGGGGCTGGCCGCCGTCCTGGACTGGGAGCTGGTGCACATCGGCGATCCGCTGGAGGACCTCGGCTGGCTCTGCGCGAAGGTGTGGCGCTTCGGCTCGCCGCTGCCGGCCGGCGGGGTGGGCACCCGGGAGCAGCTGCTGGACGCCTACGCCGAGGTGGCCGGGTGGCGGCCGACGGCGGAGCAGCTGCGGTGGTGGGAGCTGCATGCCACCGTGCGGTGGGGGCTGATGTGCCGGGTCATGGCCGAGCGTCACCTCTCGGGCGCCGAGCCGTCGGTCGAGTTCGCCGCGATCGGGCGCCGGGCCTGCGAGCAGGAGTTTGACGTCCTGCTCGCCCTGGGCCTGGCGGAGCCGTCGGACGCCGTTGCCGAGGCACCGGAGGACGGCCTCGAGCTCTACGGCCGGCCGACGGCGGCGGAGCTCGTGGCCGCGACCCGGACCTTCCTGACCGGCTCCGTCCGGCCGGAGATCACCGGACGCACCGCGTTCCACGCCCGGGTCGCCGACAACGTGCTGGCCATGGTGGAGCGGGAGCTCCGGCTGGGCGGTGCTGCCCGGGCCCGGCACCGGGCCGCGCTGGACGAGCTCGGCTGTGCCGACGACGCGGCGCTCAGCCGCGCGATCACCAGCGGCGCTCTCGACGGGCGCTGGGACGAGGTGCTCGACGTGGTGCGGGCCGGGGTCCGCGACCGGCTGCTGGTCGCGAACCCGCGGCACCTGACCCTCCCCGGCTGAGGTCGGTCCGGCCACGCGTCAGAACGGCGGTGGGTCCTCGTCCGGCGGTGGTGGTGCCGGTGGCGGGGCAGGTGGCTCGCGGAGCACGCGCCACCCGGGTGGTCGGCTGATCCGGGTGACGCCGGACGGCGTGATGACGGTGAGCACGCCGTCGTCGCCCAGGGTGTGCGCCCAGCCCTCGGCGAAGGTCTTGAGCCGGTGGTGGCGGCGGCAGAGGCAGCAGAGGTTCGAGCAGTCGGTCACCCCGCCCGCACCGTGGGCGAGGACGTGGTCGAGGTCGGCCCAGGCGGCGCGGCCCGAGCAGCCGGGGTGGCGGCAGGTCCGGTCGCGGGTGGTGAGGAAGCGCCGCTGCGTCGCCGACGGGCTGTAGCGATCGACGGCCGGAGGCGGCCCGGTCAGCGGGCAGCCGCACGTGCCGTCCGGGTGGCTCGGGCAGCCGCGGGTGGCGAGGCGATCGAGCTCTCCCCTGCCGAGGACGGCGAGGAGGCGCCCGCCGTCGTCGGTGACCGCGAGGTCGAGGCGGCCGCCGGTGGGCGCCTGCAGCCCGCCGGGGCAGAGCGCGTCGAGCTGCTGGAGCAACTCGCGCAGGTGGGCAGCGGTGACGGCCTCGCCGTCGACCTCCCCCACCGGGGCTGGGTTGCCCGCGGACGGGCGGAAGGCCGCCGGGAGGGGTGCGCCGTCGGCGAGGAAGCGGCCGGCGGTGAGCGCGCCGAGCGGGGCGACCACGGTCAGGTGCGCGGTGACCGCGGGCTGCTCCTGCCACGGGCGAAGGATGAGGTCGATGCCGGCGCCGACGCGGAGCAGGCCGATCGGCCGCCGGTCCCCCGCCGCCTGCGCTTCGCGGGCGTGCGCGTCGAGGGCCTGCCGGCAGGCGCGCGCCTCGGGGTGCGGCATCAGCATGGTCAGCTCGCTCATGCCGTTGCCGAGGTTGCGCACGCCGACGTCCGCAGCCTTCCGCGCCTGCTCGCGCCGCCGGTCGGCTGCCTCCGCGTCGCGGGCGGCGAGCTCGCGCCGGACGAGTTCGCGGAGCTGCCGCACCGACAGCTCGGTGGCGACCGGCAGGACGGCCGCCTCCACCGCGGCGACGATCACCGGGTCGGTCTCATCGGCGGGGCGGCCCAGTTCGGCGGCGATCGCCCGGGCCCGGGGCCAGTCCAGCCGCCCGGTGGCCAGTTCGGCCCGGGTCGCGGGCAGCCGCGTGGCGAGGACGTGCCCCTGGTCGAACAGCGTCACCGCGGCCGTGCGGCTCGTGTTGAGCACCAGCGCCAGCTCGTCGAGGGCGAACTCGCTGGTGCCCGGCGGACCCACGTCGGCGGCGCGGGCCTCGCCGGGGCGGGGGTCCGCGGGTGCGGGGCGCTCCGCCGCGATGTCGAGCACCAGATCGAGCTTCAGCGCGGCCAGCTGCGCCTCAGCGGCGGTGATCTGCTGGAGCAGTGACGCCGACTCGGCGGACGTGCGCCGGCGCGGCAACCAGGCCGCCAGCGGCTCGACGTCCGATGTGGCGTCCGGGTCGACGAGGTCCTCGGGCCACGGCGCGGCGTCGATCGGCTCGAGGCTCACCCCGACCGCGATCCCGACGCCCGATGTCATGCCTCCAAGCTACGGAGGGGGTACGACAGTTCTCGGCTTCTGACCAGCAGGAACACAGAGCGATACGAGCTGCGCCGAGTACAGATCGAACGGCTCGCCCCGGAAAGCACGAAGCCCTCGGTCCGCTCGACGCGGGGACCAAGGGCCGGAGTGCTCCCCCGACTGGACTTGAACCAGTAACCCTGCGATTTGATCTTGAGGCGCTTGCTCGCGTTGGACAGCGCTGAATTCGCAGGTCAGAGCCGGTGCGAAGCGTTGGCTGCGACGGCTCGTGACGGCTGGGCACGGGAGTATTGGGTGCCTAAAGAGTCCCTGTCGCCAGGCCCCGCGACGGTGATACGCCAAGGCGGCGCTGGCCCGCTTCACCGCTGGCGAGGCGGGCCAGCGCCGCGTCACCCCAGTTGTCGCCGTCGCTCGACCTCGTTGACGACCATCTCCACCGTCCACTGACCGCGGATCAGTCGCATGCTCAGGGGTTCGGCGCCTCGGTCCTCGTACGACCAACTGAGCTCCTCCGGCCGGACGCCCGCTCGGTACAGATCGCCCGCGTACTTGGCAGGCGCACCCTCCCTCACCCACCGCGCGATGTCCGCGAACTCGAGGCCATCGAAGAGAGTCGGCGCCCACTCGGCCGAGAGGTCTCTCGCCTGGCGGACCTCGTCATCGAAGTAGGAGCAGGAGCCACCCGGTGACTTCCCCTCCGGATCCCGCCGCCAGACGACGTAGTGATCGAGCAGGTACTTGGTGAGCCCCTCCGGCGGGGTTCCGCGATACCACTCACGCCTGGGTCGACGGCTCGGCAAGGCGGGCAGCGGCTGCGGCCGTGGTGGTAGCGCAGACGACGTCCGTCTCACGGGCGGCAACGGCGCAGCGTGCCCCTGCACCGCTGATCGCGGAGCTGGACGACCTGGCGGCGAGGTTGACCGTTGGGCGTGCGGGAAGCACTCCCGAAGCTGTCGGGCCACCGGCGCCTCTACGAGGCTGGACGCTGACTTCACGAAGAAGCCCAGCTCCTTGAGCTTGGCGAGCAGTGTCTTGCTATCGACTCCGAACTCCTTGGCGAGTTCGTGTACGCGTGCCTTACCTGGCATCCCGTGCCGCTCCCTCCGAGCGAACTGCGGATGGACAAGACGCCTCCGAGGCTCGCACACCTGTACGACAACTCCACGGGCTACTCGCCCGACACTCCGATGAGGAGCCATCTCTCCCATGCCCCGCGACTTCTCCTCACTCTCGACGAGGTGTCACTAAACCGCTCTGAATAGCGCCTTCTCCCGGTGAGAGCGACTACTCACCAGCGGGAGCAGGGATGTGCGGTCAGCCGAGACGACGGACAGCGGCAGCCCCTGCGCCGGCACCGTCCCACGCCGTCTCAGCTTGCCGCGCCGTGCTGCAGGCCTTCGTCGACAGCTATGGCGGCGACACCCACCGGCTGCTCACCGACTTGGCCGACGTCATCGGCGCCAGCATCGCTTACGTCGACCGGCCCACTGTCGAAGCTCACCTCGAGCGGCCCCTGTCCGACCGGGAGTGGGCCGCCGTCGCCCAGCAGTTCACGGCCATGGCCTTCGACGACCACGTCGGAGACGCCGGCAGCCTCCGCACCGACTGGATCGAAGACGTCCTTGCCAGGGCCGGCGTACCCGGTCGTGGCCACACCGGTCAGCCGGTCGCCGGATGTCCATGGGGCGGGGCATGAGCGCCACCCGGACATGCCCGGCCTGCGGCTACAGCGGCACGTACGCCAGCCACGCCCTGGCCGACGTCCACCACGCGCGCCATTCTTGTGCGAAGCACCAGCAGGCCATGGAGCGCGCACGTCGCCGTGTCCAGCGCGCGCGAAGGGCCGGGTGACGCGGGACTGCAACCATCCGCGTGCTCGGCATGTGCACGGCACCCGTGCCGCCTACGTGAAGGACCGCTGCCGATGCACCGCCTGCACTGCCGCCAACACCGCGGCCGGCCGTGCCGTCCACCGCGCGCAGACCTTCGGCCGATGGCGGCCGTTCGTAGACGCCGCCCCGGTGCGCGAGCACGTCCGCGCGTTACGCGCCGCCGGCATCGGCGTCGAGCAGATCGCCATGCTCGCCGGCATCTCGACCAGCCACGTCCGCGAGCTGACTGGCCCGGGCCGCGACGGCCACCCAGGCATCCAGCGCGTCCGGCCCGACACCGCCCACCAGGTCTTGCGCGTTCGCGTCGACCAGGCGAACCGGGCGCCGCGCAGTCACGTCGTCGCCACGGGCACTCGTCGACGGCTGCAGGCCCTGATCGCCGTTGGATGGCCCCACGACGAGCTGGCCGCCAGGCTCGGCCGACGCTCCGCCGGGCTCCGACGGAGCATGCTCAGCGACTCCGTCACCGCGCAGACCGCCCAGGACGTCAGCGACCTCTACGAACAGCTGTGGAACCTGCGCCCACCACGCTCCACCGTCGACCAGCACGCCGCCGCCGACGGCGCCCGTGCCTTCGCCGCCGAACGCGGCTGGCTGCCACCTCTGGCCTGGGACGACATCGACACCGACCCAGAGCCGCAAAACCACGCTGGACGCGTAGAGAAGGACGACGACCTCGACGAGATCGCCATCGAGCGCGCCCTCGCGGGCGACGGCGTCCGCCTCGAGCACCTGACCCCCGCTGAGCAAAAGGAGGTCGTCCGGCGCCTCACCGAACGCGGCAAGTCCATCCGCGACATCGCCCAGCAGCTCGCCACCACCAAACGAACCATCTCCCGCCGGCGCGCATCCATCAACGCCGCATGACCATGTGCGGCACATCGTCGTCGAGGGGCAGCGCCGGCACGGCTGCGGCCCTGTACGGCACGCCATGAACTCCGGCGACCGGGTGGCGGACAGTCAGCCCGGCAGGAGGACAGCGAGCCAGACGCCCGACCAGATCCCGAGAAGCAGGGACACGACGGCGGCCGTATGGAGAACGACGACCGGCTCGATCACGACACGCTGCGCCGTTCCCGCGAAGGTGCCCGGCTCCGTCCCCCGGGCAGCCGCCGCCGTGCTTTCGCTGGCGGCGACTCCCGTAGCGGCGGGAGCGATCCAACGCAGGTAGTAGAAGAGGCTCGCCACCGTGTTGATGGCCGCCACGACGACCAGCCACGCGAGCCCGCCATCCCAGGCCGCCGCGAAAACAGCGAGCTTGCCGACGAAGACCGCCGTGGGTGGAGTGCCAACGAGGCCGAGCAGGCAGACGACGAGGCTGACGACGAGCCATCGGTGGCGTCCGATCGCGGTCGCCCAGTCGGTGATCGTGCGGGCCCCCGGGGCCGCCGCGACGGCGGCGAAGGCGCCGATGTTGGTCACCGCGTAGCCGGCCAGGTAGATCGCCAGGGCCGGGACGGCGAGGTCGGTGCGGGCGGCGACGGCGACGACCATGAACAGGTAACCGACCTGGCTGACCGTCGAGTAGGCCAGCAGTCGCAGGACGTCGGTCTGGTTGAACGCCGCCAGGTTGCCCAGGGTCATGCTGGCCGCGGCGATGACCGCGACCAGGAGCGGTACGTCGAGCGGGACGTCGGCGAACGGCTCGGCGAGCAGCCGGAATGCGGCAGCGACCGCGCCGACCTTGGGAATCGTGGTGATGTAGGCGGCCATAGGCGGGGTCGTGCCCGCCGTGACGTCGGGAACCCAGAAGTGCACCGGCACGGCACCGGCCTTGAAGGCGACCCCGGCGAGCACGCCGAGGACGCCCACCGCGAGCAGCGCCGGGGGGGCATCCGGGAGCAGCGCGGCAAGGTCGAGGTATCCGGTCGTGCCGGCGGCGAGCACTAGGGCGGCGACGCCGACCAGTATGAGAACGCCGACGAAGGCACCCATGAGGTAGTACTTCATCGTCGCTTCGACACCTGCGGAGTCCTTGGCGAAGCCGGCGAGGGCGTACAGCGGGACGCTGGCCAGCAGATAGGCCGCGACGAGCAGCAGCAAGTCGCCGCTGGCGGCCAGCGCGACGCTGCCGAGCCCACCGAGCAGCATCAGGACGTAGGCCTCGGTCTCGCGCGGGTGTCCCGCCAGCGAGGCCGATGCCAGCCAGACGAGGACAGCCACACCGAGCGCGATGACGATGCGGACCACGCCGGTGGTGGTGTCGACGACCCAGGTGCCCTCGAACACCCGCTCCGCCGGCTTGGGCAGCGCGACGGCAGCAGCGACCGCGCTGGCCAGGCAAGCGACGGTGACCAGGAGCCGGACCCGCCACTGCCGGTGCTGCGGCGTCCAGAGGCCCAGGAGCAGGCCACCGACCGCGCCCAGGAGCAGCAGCAACTCGGGAAGCAGGGCGAGCACCCGCTCGCCGCCCCCGGACATGCCCGTCACCGGGACACCAGCTCCACCACCGCCATGGCAGCCGGCTCCAGCACGTCCAGCAGGGCACGCGGGAGCACTCCGAAGACCAGGGCGAGCACGAGGAGCGGGACGATCGAGGCCACCTCGTGTCCGCGCAGGTCCGCCATTCGGGTCGCCGTCCGCGGCTGGGTGGCAATCGCCGTCCCGCCATCGGTCCGCTCCGAAGCCGGGCCCTCCCCCGTCTCATCGGGGTCCGTCTCGGACGGGACGACGGTGTCGCCGGTGAGCAGCCGCTGCAGGGCCAGCAGGAACAGCCCCGCGGTCACGAGGATGCCGACGACGGCGAGCACTGTGGCGACGGGCGCGGCTTGCAGGGCTCCGGTGAAGACCTGGAACTCGGCAATGAACCCGGAGAAGCCGGGCAATCCCAGGGAGCCGAACGCGGCGACCGCGAGGCACGCCGCAAAGACTGGCGCCGGCCTCGCCAGGCCGCCCCAGCGGTCGAAAGCGTAGGTGCGCCCGCGGGACCACAGCACGCCGCTGAGCAAGAACAGTGCGCCGGTGAGCAGGCCGTGGCTGACCATCTGGTACATCGCCCCGACCGTGGCCACGGTCCGGGCACCCTCGTCTGCGGAGGCGACCAGGCCGGCCGAGCCCAGGCCGAGGAGCACGTAGCCCATGTGGTTGACCGAGGTGTAAGCGATCATCCGTTTGACGTCGATCTGGGCGAGGGCGACGAAGGCGCCCCACAGCACGCTGATCACCCCGACGACGACGGCGACCATGGCCCATCGCTGCCAGGCCTCGGGCAGGATCGGCATGGCGATCCGCACGAACCCGTAGGTGCCGAGCTTGAGCAGGATCCCGGCGAGGACGGCGCTCCCGGCAGCTGGGGCGTCGGTGTGCGCGTCGGGCAGCCAGGTGTGGAACGGGAACAGCGGCGTCTTCACCGCCAGGCCGAGACCGATCGCCAGCAGGACCAGGCCGCCGGCGACCGGACAGTCCGCCAGCGGCGGGTTCTCCGCCAGCGCCACCATGTCGCGCAATGTCCGCTCCTCGCTGCCGAGGAACAGCCCGATGAAGCCCACGAGCAGCGCCAGGGACCCGATGAACGTGTAGAGGAAGAACTTCAGTGCGCTGCGCCGGGCGTTGCCGTGTCCCCAGCCGGCGATGACGAAGTACATCCCGACGATGGACAGGTCAAAGAAGACGAAGAAGAGGATGAGGTCGAGCGAGGCGAACGTGCCCAGGCAGGCGGTCTGCAAAAAGAGGAACAGCGCCGCGTAGGTGTGCGGCCGGTCCGGCTCTCGGAGTGAGTAGATGGCGCAAGCGAGGAACAGCACCCCGGTCAGAGCCAGCAGTGGCAGGGAGAGCCCGTCGACGCCGATGCGGTAGCCGGCGTCGACCGTGGGGATCCACTGCAGGTCCACCTCGTACGCCAGGCCATCGACGACTCCCGAGGCGCCCTCGCCGGGCTCGAAGCGCCACCACATCCAGCCGACCAGCGCCAGGTCGACGGCCGAGACCGCCACCCACAGCCCGATGGCGGCGCGGCCGCTGAGCCGGCGGGCGGCCAGCAGCGCGCCGGCGGCCACCAGCGGCAGGAAGATCACGACGGTCAGCAGCACGACTACCTCACCACGAGCAGCAGGACGAGCAGGAACCCCAGGCCGACGACGGCCTGGGCGTAGTACTGGTGCAGTAGCCCCGTCTGCGGACGACGCGCGGCACTCCCCGCGTGGCGGAACGCCGTCGCCATCGCGCGGACCGCGCCGTCCACCACTCCGGTGTCGATTCGCGCGGACCCGGCGGCAGTACGTCGGGTCGCCGAGGCGACTCCCGACACGGCGCTGTCCAGGACGCCGTCGTCCGCCCGTGATGCCATGCTCGCAATCCGGCGGGCGCCGACAGCCACACCCATCACCGCCCGGTCCAGCACCCTGTCGTCCACGGTGGCTAGCACCCGCGCCACTGCCATGGCCGGTCGCGGCGATAGCAGCCGTCCCAGCCCGGCCCACGAGGCGAGCGGACCCCGAGAGAGCTGCTCCATGACGGCAGGGCGGGCCCGGACCACGGCGACGGTCAGCCCCAGGGCCACCAGCGCGAGCGCCCCGGAGAGCAGCAGCTCCCCCAACCCCGGGGACGGCTCCCCCTCCACGTCCAGGACCGCCTTGAATTCCTCTACCACGGCCGGCAGCGCGAGCACACCCAGCCCGGCGGCGAACACGGCCAGCACGCCGGCGACGGCCGTGGTCAGGGCCGGGACGCGCCGGGTGCCCGGCTCCTCCTCGTCGAACGCCTCGTCCCCCGCCGGCCTGGCGAGGACGACGGCCAGGATCCGACCGGCGTAGATCGCGGAGATGGCGGCGGCGGCAAGGCCCACCACCCGCAGGGCCGTTCCGTCGACACCGGCGAGTACCTCGTCCTTGGTGGCCCACAGCGACAGCGGTGGCACGCCGGCCAGGGCGAGGGCGGCGACGGTGGCCGCGGCTCCCATTCCCGGATACCGGCGGGCGGCGCCCCGCAGACCGGCTAGCTGCTTGGTGCCCAGCGCGGTGAGCCAGGCAGCGGCCGCGACGAAAAGGCCGGCCTTCACCGCGGCGTGCGCGACGAGCTGCGCCGTCCCGCCGGCTGTCGCCCCCACCCCGGCGGCGAGGACGACGAAGCCGATCTGCGCGGCGGTGCTGGCCGCGAGCAGCTGCTTGAGGTCGGTCTGCGCCACGGCCACGGCACCCAGGACCAGGGCGGTCAACGCCCCCGCCCACGCCGCCGCCGTTGCGGCCCAGCCGGTCGCGGCGAGCAGTGGCTGCATTCGGATCAGCAGGTATCCACCGGCGGCCACCATCGTGGCCGAGTGCAGCAGCGCGCTCACCGGGCTCGGCCCCTGCATCGCGGCCGAGAGCCAGGCCGAGAAGGGCAGCTGCGCCGACTTGCCGAGCGCGGCGACCAGTACGCCGGCGGCGGCCATGTCCGCCCAGCCGCCGTTGGCGCTCTCCAGATCGGCCAGCACCAGGCTCCCGGTCGCGGCCAGTGCCGCCCCGGCGGCGACGTACAGGCCGAGATCCCCGGCCCGGGTTGTCACGAACGCCCGGGTGCCGGCGGCCAGCTTGCCCGGCTCTTCCCAGTGGTAGCCGATGAGCGCGTAGGAGGTCGCCCCCATGACCTCCCACGCCAACAGAAGCGTGGGCAAGGTTGCCGCGGTGACCGTCGCCAGCATGGCCGCAACGAACAACAGCAGATAGCCGAAGAAGCGGGCCCGCGCCGTGTTCCCCGGCAGGTCCGCGACGGCGAAGAGCGTGACCAGCAGGGCGATCCCCGCGACCAGGACGATCAGCACGGCGGAGAGCCCGTCGACGACCAGGCGGAGGTCCCCGCCCTCGACGACTCCGAGGAATGGCACCGACAGGCGCGGCCGGGTCCCGGCCACCAGCGCTGCCAGTGCCACGCCGACCCCCGTAACGGCCACGGCCAGCGGGCCGGCGGCGCGATCGGCCCGCCGACCGGCGACCAGCAGCCCCGCACCGGTCAGGGCGGGGAGCAGCACCAGCGCGCCGAGGACGGCGCTCATCCGCGCAGGTCCGACGCCATGTCGATCATGTCGAGCTGCCGAGCTCGATAGAAGGCGACAGTGACGGCGAAGCCCATGGCCATCTCCACCGCCATAACCACCAGGGCGACGACGACCAGCATCTGGGCGTCGGGGAGCTCCGGCGCGAGGAAGTACCAGGCCGCTCCCCCGGCCAACAGCACACCGTTGAGGACGAGCTCGAGGCCCATCATCACCATGACGATCGTCTGCTGGGACAACGCCCCGAACAGCCCGACGCCGATCAGGCCGGCGGCGACGGTCAGCACGATCTGGAGCACCAGTTCGGCGGTCATCGGCGCAGTCCCCCGGGCACCGGGTCGTCCGGGTGCTCGGCGTCAAGACCCGGGCCGAGGCGGTCGTAACGGCCGCGCGAGGTGGCCAGAACGGTGCCGGCCAGGATCGTGGTGAACAGCCCGATGCCGATCACCAGCATGACCAGCATGTGGCTGCCCATGATCGCCTCGCCGAGCTGGCGGGTGCTGTCGTCGGGGCGAACCGGGTTCGTCGTCGGCCAGTCGATCGTCCAGATGCCCACCGCGAGGAGGACGAAGACTCCCGCGCCGACCGCGGCCGAGCCTTTGGCGTTGTGCACCATCGTCATCGGCATGAGCCCGGCCGGGTTCATCATGAACATGATCATGAAGACGGCCATGATCGCCATCTCGATCGTCATCATCAGCGCCGTCACGACGGCCAGGTAGACCAGGTCGAGGGCGAGCAGGACGCCCGCCACGGCGAGAAACGACGCCAGCAGGGCGAAGGTCGCCCGTGCCATCGAGTCGACGACGAAGACGGCGACCCCCGCGGCGACCGACAGGACCCCGAGGACGGCGACGGCCGTGATCGCCCAGCCGGAGAGGTCGCTCAGCATCGGCTCCTCCTCACGCGTAGAACCCGTTCAGGACGAGCACGGCGACGACCAACGCCTGCAGGAGCGTCAGCGGGACGAGGACCATCCAGCCGACCTCCACCGTGCGGTCGGGCCGCAGCACCGGCATCCGTCGTCCCACCCAGACCAGAGCAGCGACGACGGCCAGGGTCTTCAGCAGGTGCCACAGCGGGCCGGGCAACCAGGGGCCGGAGTCGCCGCCGAGGAACAGCGCCGCCGCCATGGCCGCGCTCGCGCCGAGGAAGACGGCGCGACCGGCCTCCACCAGCAGCCGGTCCACCCCGGACAGTTCCGAGGTGATGCCGCCGGCGATGTCAGCTGCGGCCGGTGCGGCGAACGGCCCCCAGAAGGCGAAGGCCGCGGCGCTGGCCACAAAGACCACGAAGGCGACCGGCATCGTGACCACGAACCACAGGCTCTCCTGCGCGGCCACGACGTCCGTCGTGCGCAGTGAGCCGGCCCCCAGGCCAGCCGTGATGAGCGCGAACATCAGCGGCAGCTCATAGGCCAGGCCCTGGGCGAGAAATCGGTATCCACCGGTCAGGGCATGGACGGCATTCGGACCCCAGCCGACCAGCCACACCGCCGCCCACAGCAGTGCCTCCATGGCGTTGAACCACACGAGATCGGCGCTGGTCGACCACAGGGTTCGGCCAGCCACGGGTACCACCGCCAGAGACAGCAGCGCCAGTGTCGGCACAGCGACGCACCCGGTTCGCCACAGCAGCCGATCCGGCGCCAGAGTCGTCCGCCGCTGCTCGACCAGCAGACGCGCGCTCGAGCGGATCGGCTCGACAGCGGCCCCAGGCGCGCCGAAGACGACGACGCGGTCGACCGCCGTCACCACGACGCCTAGGACCAGACCGACCGCCACGATCCCAAGGACTGCCGGGACCAGCCCCCACGCCTCCGCCAGAGTCTGCTCAGGCATGCAGGTGCTCCGGAGCCGAGACTGCGGACACGGGGCTGAGGTCGAGGCTGGCCACGATCAGCCGTGCGCTCCCGATCTCGGCGCCCTCCACCAGGGCTGCGACGCCGTCCAGTGACATCGCGGGCAAGTCCTCGACCGGCTGCCCCGACGCCATGTCGCACCAACGCCTGACCCGGTCCAGGGCGTCTCCCCCAGATCCGCGCCTCCCGATGCCTCCGGCCGTCCACGCCAAGGTCCGCGACCGGCTCACCCGCCGCGCCACGGCCTCGGCGAGCCGCTGCGCCTCATCTCGATTGGCTTCCTCGGCCACCCTGTCCCGGGCGCGGCGTGCGTCGCGGGCGGCCGTCGGCCAGCCGGCCACGTCGAGGAAGTGGGCGAGCCGGTCGAGTGCGGCCCGCTGGGAGTTGGACTGGTCATGCGCGGTGGAAACGGTGCCGGCGTCGAGCCAGGCCAGTTCTGCGGAGGTGAGGACGTCACCCTGCAGATCCGCCCGCAACACCAGACCAGTCGGCCAGCCCAGCAGTACCGGCCCGAGCGCCACCTTCAGAACGTCGAGTTCGAGCCCATCCCGGTCCGGGCCGGTCGAGGCCATCGGCAGCCCGGCCACCTCACCGCCGTGGTCCATGCCCTCGTGACCACCGCCGTGGTCCATGCCCTCGTGACCGGCCTGGCCCATGCCCTCGTGACCGGCCTGGCCCATGCCCTCGTGACCGGCCTGGCCCATGCCCTCGTCCTGGGCGTCCTCTTTCTCGTCCTTCCCGAGCAACGAGGCCGGCGACGGCCGGCCGTCCCCCTTCGTTCCTGATTCGGCCGGCCGGACCAGCGCAGCTCGGCCCTGGTCCAGAGCAACGGCGAAGTCCTCGGTGCGCTGCACGTCCACTCGGTGCCGCGGCTCGAGGACCTGGCTCCACAGCACCTCGACGGCTTCTGCCAGCTCGGGTCCGGGTTCGCCGAGGACGACCAGCAAGTCGGTGTCCGCAGGCGACACGGCGCACGGCCAGCCGCGCCGGTCCAACTCGGCCTCGACGGACCACCGGAGCATCGTCACGCCCGGGGCGTCGACGAGCAGCACCCGCGGCCTCGCCAGCGCCCAGGTCCGCAGCCGAGCGATCACGTCCATCGCAGCGCACCTTCACGCCAGACGTACGTGACACCGACGAGCAGCACGGCGAGGAAGCCGAACATCTCGACGACGGCCGTCGTCCCCATGTCCGCGACCACGACCGCCCACGGGTACATGAAGATCATCTCCATGTCGAAGGCCAGGAAGAGGACCGTGACCGCGTACCACCGCGCGTGGTAGCGGGAGACGGCGTGCTGCTGTGGGAGCAGGCCCGACTCGTACGGCAGCACGGCGGCGGGCTCCCGGGCGGTGCGCAACGCCGCCGACAGCGCGTACAGCCCGACGATCCCGGCCCCGACCAGGGCGGCCAGCGACAGCAGCGCGACCATGGCGCTCTCCTCCCCTCAACGGAGATGCCGCTGGGAGCGGCCGGTATCGGGCCGGGGATACGACAGCGATCATCCGGACGACCGTCCGGGTGTGGCCGACTGTAGGGGCGGTCGTGGATGTTCGCGCGGCGACGATCACCCCGCCTTTGGCAGCCGTGCCAGCGTCGACACCCAACTGTCAGTCGTCGTCCGGCGCCGCTTCCGAAAGGACGACCAACTGGCGGAGGCAGTGTTCCCGCAGCGGCTCGGGGAAACCCTCGGCCAGGCGGTAGAACACGACGCGCCCCTGCTTCCGGTTGGTCACCAGTCCCGCCGTGCGCAACAACCGGAGCGCGTACCCCACGGCGTCCTCGTTGGCCTCCAGGGCCAGTGCGAGATCGCCGACACAGAGCTCGTCCACCATGTCGAGCGCGAACAGGACTCGGGCCCGGGTGGGATCGGCCATCAGGCTCAGCACGCTGGTCAGCTGGGCGACTTCCTCCCGGCTCGGCAGCCGGGCACGGGCGTGCGCGACACGTTCCGGGTCGACCGGATGGGCGTGGTCAGGTTCAGACATCGAGAAACACCTCCAGGCCGCCCATACCCGTACGGGTCTGCGGGTACCGCCGGAATCGTCAGCGCCCGATCCGGGCGACATCCGAGCCAGCCGGCGCCGGCAACCCGAGGAGGCAACCATGACCGTGGCAGCCCAGATGCTCGACACCTACCCCAAGGATCTCGGCGGGGTGGACAAGCAGAAGCTGCTGGCCTGCATCGAGGCCTGCTTCGAGTGCGCCCAGGCCTGCACCGCCTGTGCCGACGCCTGCCTCAGCGAGGACAAGGTCGCCGAGCTGACGAAGTGCATCCGCACGAACACTGACTGCGCCGACATCTGCGACGCCACCGGCCGCGTGCTCTCCCGGCACACCGGCTACGACGCCAACCTCACCCGGGCGGTGCTCGAGGCCTGCGCTGCCGCCTGCAAGGCGTGCGGCGACGAGTGCGAGAGCCATGCCTCGATGCACGAGCACTGCCGAATCTGCGCCGAGGCCTGTCGGCGCTGCGAGCAGGCGTGCCGAGACCTCATCGGCTCGCTGGGCTGACAGGCACTGCACGGTGGGCCGGCCCCGACGGCGCCAGGGCAAGAGCGGCCTAAACGACGCCCCGGGGCCGAACCATCGCTCCAGCGGCGCTGATCGTCGAGCTGCCACCGCCGACCGCCGAAGGCATCGTGGTCACAACGACACCCGACGCCATCGCCTCCACAGATCGGCTCGCTCTTCGTCCAGTCGTCCGGCGTCGCGGGCTGATGTCGCCCGGTCGATGCCGAACAAGTCGGCACTCATGGCGAGTTTGTCGTGATCGCAACGCCAGCTGTCCCGACGGCGGTACCGACTCTTCGGTTTACCCGTATGACCGTACGGGCATTCGGGCGATCGACGTACGCCAACCAACATCTACCCATGCAGCGGTCTCGCGCCTCGGCCGATACCGCTGCAACAACACACATGTGACGTCGCAGGCTGCGGCGAACGGCTCGCGTGACGATGCAGTCATTGGTTTGCGGAGTTCCTCCCCACCGATGACAGCCAGGACGGAGATCGGATCCATGGCGACCAAGAAGAGCGACGAGACGAAGGAACACGGTCAGGACGGCGGCATGTCCCACGAGACGAAGATGTACCTGCGCTTCGCGGCCATGATCACGACGTCCATGGTCGTCATGTACTTCACGATGTTCGCCGGCACGTGGGAGTGGAGCCACGTCCAGTTCAGCCAGAGCCGCGTGTTCATGGCGGTCACCATGGGCGGCACCATGGGGTTGATCATGCTCGGCTGGATGCTCAACATGTACAAGAACATGAAGGGCAACATCGCGATCGTGGCGGTGAGCCTCCTGCTGCTGGGCGGCGGCATCGCGCTGGACCGCAGCCAGGCCACCGTGCAGGACTCCGCGTGGATGAACGCGATGATCCCGCACCACTCGCTAGCCATCACCCGGTCCGAGCGCGCCGACATCACCGACGTCCGGGTGTGCCAGCTCGCCGTCGAGATCATCAAGGCCCAGGAGCGCGAGATCGCCGAGATGGAGTGGCTGATCCAGGACATCGAGGAGAACGGGGAGGCCGCCACGGCCGAGGAGGCGCAGGCCCGCGGCGTTCCCGACTTCGAGGGTTCGGCCCTGCGGGACTGCGCGTCGGAGTGATCGCGGTAAGGGCGGCCACATGTCCCTGACGGTGACGACTCGAGCAGGGGTCTCCAGCCGGCGGTCACGGTCCCGGTCTCGTCCGGGACCGTGACCACCCTGAGCACCTTCGGGCCTATGATGAGGACGCGGAGCTGCGCCACGGCCGGCACTTACAGCGCGACGGCTCCCGAAGGGGCGCCATCCGAGTCGTGCCGACACAAGGCCACTTTCGGTCAGCTGCCTGCGGTGCCGCCGCCCGCGTGGCGGACGTCGGAATGGGCCGGCGATGGGCCGCTAGCGGTACCCCACGAACAGCCTCCGGGCGCAGACTTTCAGCTGCAGCCGCAGCCACACCCGGACGTCTGCTCTCCAGCCCCTGCGAGCAGGTTGACGGGCTCGGCTACCTGATACCCGGCTTCTTCAACGGCAGTGCGCACGGCACCGTCGTCCACATCGGCCACGGCGCTGACGGTGAGTCCACCGGTGGCGAGATCGACGCTGACGTCGGTGACGCCGGGAACCTGGCGGACCTCTTCGGCCACGGAGTTGACGCAGTGGCCGCAGGTCATGCCGACGACGCTGTACGTGGCGGTACTCATCTCGAATTGTCCTTTCGATCCCTCATGGACGTGCATTGCCGTGGATGTTCATTCTGGTGGTCCTGTTCCAGGAGCGGACCCGGCGGGCGATGGCCTCGATCACCTCGCGGACCTTTCGTCTGCCTCGACCACGGGCTGGAGGCCTCGAACCTCCCCTTCCATCCGACGAAGAGCCTGAGGCAGTCGTCCTTGCGCTGGATAAGCCGCGAGACTGCTGGCCTCCTGTGTGGCCCGACAGGTTCCTACACCGACCGACGCATACCCCCTGCCAGTACCTACACCATGAGACCGTATACCCCCGGGGGGTGTAATGCAACGACGCACCGAGTACTCACCCGAGGAGGACCTGGGCGGGCATCGACCGGGGCGGCAGATAGAGAGCTGTTCGGCTCCCAGTGCTGACTCATCCCGCCACGCCTCAGTCCCCCAAGACCACATCAAATGTGAGTCCGCCGTCGTCCGACTCCACCAACGCCGTGGCCGTCACGACGGCGATCCGCAGCGAGCCCCCCGCCGAGGAGGTCGCCGCCACAGCCTGCGGGGGTGATTCCAGCTTGGGCCCCGCCTGCCAGGTAGCGGCTCCGTCCGCGCTCGTCCACACCGAACCGGACGGGTCCACGCCCGCGACGTTCATGCCGTCGTCGGCCCAGTCGACCACCTGGAGGAGCGGTGCACCGTCGTTCCGGACCCAGGAGCTACCGCCGTCGACGGAGCTGAGGAGACCCTGCTCAGTGGTGGCGAGGATCGTCCGCCCGTCCGGTGCTGCGGCGAGTGTCGCCGGAGCCGCCGGAATCAGTAGCTGCTCCCACTCGTCGCCGTCGGCGCTCCGCACGAGGGAGCCGTCGTAACCGAGGACCCCCGCATCGCTGACCGTCAGCGCATGGAAGTCGGACTCGCCCTGCCGGGATCGCGGTTCCCACGTCCGGCCGCCGTCCGTCGACTCGATCAGCCCGACCGGCTCCGGCAGGTCGACGTCCGGCCCGGGATGCCCGGAGGCGAGGAAATGCCCCGGTCCGCGGACAGCGAAGCCCATCAGGTCGATGACCGGCCCTATATGGGTCGACTCTCCGTCATCGCCCACTCCGAAGAGCCCGTCGTGCGTGGCCAGGAGAAGTTGCCCGTCAGCTGGGTCGATCGCGACACCGTGGATATGGCTGGAGGGGAGCATGCCGGCCGTCACTCCGTCCGGCTCGGTCTCCGACTGCGCGGTCGAGGAGGTGCAACCCGCGACAAGCAGCGCGGAGGCCGCCGCCACAGAAAGCGCTCTCGCGATCCCACGAACTCGAGCCATCGGGGAACGACGAGCGGCATGAACAGATGTAGCCGGGCGACGCAGGTCAGAACGCATGGGGTGGTCCTTCGAGACGGAGCGGCTGATGACGAGGGAGCGCTCCGGCCCGGTGGCCTGGAGCGCGCAGAGCTGTCGACGAGTGGCGCTGTCCCGCGTCCGGAACAGCGCCACCCGTCGCGGCGTCAGCCGCCCAGCTCGGTCAGCAGCGTCTGCATCTCCTGGATCTCAGCGGTCTGCGACTCGACGATCTCCCGAGCCATCTCGACGGCGTCCTGATCAGAACCGTCGGCGATCTCCGTCTCGGCCATCTCCACGGCGCCCTGGTGGTGCGGAATCATCATGTCCAGGAACATGCGATCGAACTCAGCGCCGGAAGAAGAGTCCAGCGCCGTCATGTCCTCCTCGGACATCCCTTCCATGTCCATGCCGCCGGAGCCGTGGTCCATGCCGCCCATGTCCTCCTCGGGCAGCGGCTCGCCCCACTCCTCGAGCCAGCCGGTCATCGTCTCGATCTCCGGCCCCTGCGCCGCCTCGATTCGGTCGGCCAGGTCGATCACCCTCGGGTCGGAGGCCCGGCCGTCGGCGAGCTGAGCCATGCGCAGGGCCCCCTCGTGGTGCGGGAGCATGCCCTGGACGAATGCGACGTCGGCCTCGTTGTGGGTGGTCGCGCTGGCGGAGCTGGTGGCGCCGGCACTGCGATCGGCACCGTCGTCAGCTCTGGTGCCGTCGCTCCCACCGGAGCAGCCGGCGAGAACGACGGTTCCTGCCAGGAGTCCGCCGGCCAGGCGGACGAGTCGTGCGGTCGTGCGAGTCATCAGAATTCTCCTGCAGTTGTAGGTCATAGGCGTGCGCGCAGGACCCGACTGAGCTATGGGCGGAGTCGGGTCAGGGCATTCGGCCTAGATCCGCAGAAGACAGAGAGCGGACAAGTCCGGTGGTCGAGGGACCCTCGACCACCCGGTGTGCCACATCGGAGAAGGAGCCCGAGCGCGAACGCTCGATGCCGATGCTCGACCGATCAGCGTTGCCGCAGCCAGCGCACTCACGCCAGTGAGGACCACGGCCAGGCAGACCGCCATCAAGGCCGAGCCGTGGGGCGGAGAACCGTCCGGAGAGAGATTGGCGGCGACGGCCATAGTCATTGCAGCAGACATCGTCGCGGGCGACAGGTGAGGTGCGGCGGCGAGCGCTGAGTCGATTTCCACCGCCTGCACGGACAGGGCAGACGGGACGTGTCCTGCTTCGGTCATCCCGTGGTCGGCGACGTCGGTCGCCATGCACTGGACCCCGTGCATGCTGAAGACAGCAGCGAGCAGTAGCAGTGCCCACATGCGTCGCGCCGACATGCCACCCCCCCAAGGACTGAAGCCAGGCTACTAGCGCGTGTAGGACTGGCCGCCACCTCTGGTTGAGCCGCCTCGAAGCGCCGCGACTCCGCCAGCCGTCACAGCGGATCCTCGTCCGCTCCACGGGGAGGACCACTGGAGTCACTTCGGTCGATTTCGCGTCACTTGGCTGTGGCCGCCGGTCGGTCGGTCGTCTTCGTCAGCCGCCGGACCTCGGCGGGATCCAGCTCCAGCAGCGCGGCCGCTCGCTCTGCGGACACGTCCTCGGCGAGCAGAAGGTACGGAGCGTCTCGCCGAGTGCCGCCGTCGCCACTGCCAGGGCCTGCTCCGCCTCGCTTCGCGCCTCCAGGGCCACCAACGCCTCCGCCGTCGCCTCCTCGACCCGACGGTCGTGCTCATCGCGGGCGGCGTCCAACGCCCGTCGTCGCTCCCGCGCCTTCGTCAGTGCTGCCGCCTGTCGACCCACCGTTCTGGCCACCGCTTCCTCCGCTCGCCCAGCTGACCGACCGCCCGGATCGTCACACGGCCTCATGACACGGCTGCCGACCTGAGCGTCACCCCAGCAGCCCGGCGACCAGAGCAGGCGTCACCCCACCCTCTGCGACCTGACACACCTCATGCATCACGGCCCGAACCGCCCCTTGTCGATGCTTCGCGCGGCCGGACCGTGGCAGAGGTGACCGCGACTCTCGGGTCGTGATGACGCTGCACAAGCTCACCGCGGGGGACGGATACACGTATCTGACCCGCCAGGTGGCGGCGCACGACACGACCACCCGCGGGTTCGACAACCTGGGTGATTACTACACCGAGAAGGGTGAGGCTCCGGGCGTCTGGATGGGACGCGGGCTTGCCGCCGTGCCTGATTTTCCGGTTGGTGACCGGGTCACCGAGGCGCAGATGGTCGCGCTGTTCGGGGAGGGGCGGCACCCGAACGCCGATCAGATCGAGCGCGCCGCGCAGCTCGCCGGCAAGGACCCGCAGCAGGTCGATCAGGCCAGCCGCCTGGGCGCGCCCTACCGCATTCACGAGCAGGCCAACATGTTCCACCGCCGCTCGGCCGGGGCGTTCCGCGACCGCAACACCGCGCTCGGCCTGCCCGCCGACGCCCCCGTGCCGGCCGACGAACGAGCCCGCATCCGCACCGAGCTGGCGACGACGATGTTCTTCGAGACCTACGGCCGTCCGCCCGCCGACGCCCGCGAGCTGTCCGGCCATCTGGCCCGCATCTCCCGGCAGGCGACCACCGCGGTCGCCGGGTACGACCTGACGTTCAGCCCGGTCAAGAGCGTCTCCACGCTGTGGGCGATCGCTCCGCCAGAGGTTGCCGCCGTCATCGAGCGGGCGCACGCCGACGCCGTGGCGGACGCCTTGACCTGGTTGGAGGACCACGCCGCCTACACCCGCACGGGGCGCAACGGAGTGGCACAGGTGGAGGTACGCGGGCTGATCGCGGCGGCATTCACCCACCGCGACTCGCGGGCCGGCGACCCGGATCTGCATACCCACGTGGCCGTCAGCAACAAGGTGCAGACCCGCGACGGGCGGTGGCTGGCGCTGGACGGTCGGCTGCTCTACAAGAACAACGTCATCGCCTCCGAGCGGTACAACACCCGCCTGCAAGCCCTGCTCACCGAGCGGCTCGGCGTCCGCTTCGCCGACCGCCCCGACGCCGACCCGAGCAAGCGCCCAGTTCGGGAGATCGTCGGCGTCGATGGCGAGCTGCCCAGCCTCTGGTCGTCGCGTCGGGCGTCGATCGACACCCGCCGCGCGGAGCTGTCGGCGCAGTTCCAGGCCGACCACGGGCGGCCGCCGACGCCGAAAGAGGCCGTGTCCCTGGCGCAACGGGCCAATCTTGAGACCCGGCAGCGCAAGCACCAGCCCCGCTCCTACGCCGAGCAGCGCGCCGCCTGGCGCACCGAGGCGCTGGCGGTGCTGGGCGGGGAGAGCGGCCTGCGCGACTACCTCCGCGGTGCACTCGTCCCCCGCCGCGGACCCGAGGCGAAGCGCCCGACTCGCAGGTGGGTCGACCAGACCGCCGAGCACGTGCTGTCGACGGTGCAGAGCTCGCGCGCGATCTGGCAGGTGAACCACGTCCGCGCCGAGGCGGAGCGGCAGGCCCGCGCCGCCGCGATCCGGCTGACCGACCTCGACGGAGCCATCGACGCCGTCGTCGACAGAGCGCTGTCCCTGTCGACGGCGTTGGGCAGCCGCGGACCGGTGACCGAGCCTGCGGCGCTGCGCCGCTCGGACGGCAGCTCGGTCTACACCGTGGCCGGTTCGACGCCGTACACCTCGACCGCGATCCTCACCGCCGAGCGCGCCATCCTTGCCGCGGCCGGACGACGCGATGGGCGCGTGGTGCCGGCCGCGGCCGTCGACGTTGCGCTGCTGGAGGCCACCGCCAACCGGGTCGAGCTCAACCCCGGCCAGGTGCAGCTCGTCCGCGAGCTGGCCACCTCCGGCGCCCGGGTGCAACTGGCGCTGGCCCCGGCGGGCACCGGGAAGACCACCGCCCTGCGTGCGCTGTCCGCGGCGTGGCGGGCCGGCGGCGGGAACGTCGTCGGCCTTGCTCCCTCGGCGGCGGCGGCCGCGGTGCTGGGTGAGGAAGTCGGCACCGACACCGACACCCTGGCCAAGCTGATCCACGCACTGGCCACCGGCAACGCCGTCCCGCCGTGGGTCGAGCGCATCGGCCCGGACAGCCTCGTGGTCATCGACGAAGCCGGCATGGCCAGCACTCCCGACCTGGCCCGGGCGATCGCATTCGTCACCGAGGCCGGCGGGTCGGTCCGGCTGATCGGCGACGACCAGCAGCTGGCCGCGATCGGCGCCGGCGGAGTGTTGCGCGACATCGCCGCCACCCGCGGCGCAGTCACCATCTCGCAGGTCCTGCGGTTCACGGACCCCGAGACCGGCGCTCCCGACCACGCCGAAGGCGCCGCGTCCCTGGCGCTGCGCGACGGCGACCCGGCCGCCCTCGCCTACTACGTCGATCACGGACGGGTGCACGTCGGCGACCTGGCGACGGTCACCGACGACGCCTACACCGCCTGGTCGGCCGACCGCGCCGCCGGCCGCGACGCCATCATGCTGGCGCCCACCCGAGAGTTGGTCGCCGAACTGAACACCCGCGCCCGCCGCGACCGCCTCGCCCAGCAGAACGGCGCGATCGGTCCCCAGGTCACCCTCGCCGACGCCTCACAAGCCTCCGCCGGCGATGCGGTCATCACCCGCCGCAACGAGCGCACCCTCCCGATCAGCGCCACCGACTGGGTCAAGAACGGCGACCGGTTCACGGTCAGCGCCGGTTACGACACCGGCGCCCTCGACGTCGTTCACCAGCGCACCGGACGGCACCTCACCCTGCCCGCCGACTACGTCAGCGACTACGTCAGCTTGGGCTACGCCACCACCGTGCACGGCGCACAAGGCCTCACCGCCGACACCTGCTACACCGTCGCCACCGGCGAGGAGTCCCGCCAACTGCTCTACGTCGCCCTGACCCGCGGCCGGCACGCCAACCACCTCTTCCTCACGACCGCCGGCGACGGCGACCCGCACAGCGTGATCACCCGCGACGCGCTGCTGCCGCCCACCGCCGTCGACGTCTTGACCCGTGTGCTCACTCGCGACGGCTCACCGACCTCGGCCACCAGCCAAGCCCGCGAGCTGACCGATCCCGCCGCTCTGCTCGCTCGCGCCGCAGACCGGTACTACGACGCGCTCAATACCGCCGCAGAGGAGCGCCTGGGCCTGGAGGCGCTCGAGGCTATCGACGCCGCCGCCGACGCCGCGATGCCGGGCCTGACCATGCAGGCGGCCTTCCCCGTCCTGCGCGCACACCTGGCGTTGTGCGCCGTCTCCGGTCGTGATCCCTCCGATGTCCTCCGGCATGCCCTGACCTCGGATCGACGTCTGGACGACGCCCGCGATGTGGCTGCGGTCCTGGACTGGCGTATCGACCCCACCGGGCGCCACTCGGCCGAGACCGGCCCCCTGCCGTGGCTGCCCGGCCTTCCGAAGGCGCTCGGCGACGACCTCGAGTGGGGCCCCTACCTCGCCAACTCCGCCGACCAGGTCAGCTCACCGGCCGTCGACGTCGCCGCCCGTGCACGCGCCTGGACCCCCACCAGCGCTCCCGCGTGGGCGCGTCCGCTCATCGACCGCGATCCCCAGCTGGTCGCCGATCTCGCCGTCTGGCGCACCGCCCACAACGTTGACGACGCCGACCGCCGTCCCACCGGCCCGGCGCTGCCGCGCGCCGCTGACGCACGGGCCCAGCGAGCGCTTGACGACCGGGTCACGCGGCTGCTCGGCGACGGGCGCGCGCTCACCGCGCGCTGGGCGCCGCTCGTCGACAGCATCGACCCACGCATCGCCGGCGACCCCTACTGGCCGGTCCTGGCCGAGCGGCTCGCCGCCGCCGACCGCGCCGGCATCGACATCACCACGCTCACCCAGGCCGTCGCCGCCCAACGTCCCCTGCCGGACGAGCAGCCCGCCGCCGCGCTGTGGTGGCGACTGTGCGGGCAGCTCTCCCCCGCCGCGATGACCGCCACCGGCACCTCCGTCTCCGAGGCGCTGCGCCCGGACTGGAGCCCCGTCCTGGCCGACGTCGTCGGCCCAGCGGCCGCCGAGCGGGTGGTCGCCGACCCAGCCTGGCCCGCGCTGGTCGCCGCCGTCACCTCTGCCGGCGACGCCGGCTGGCAGCCCGACCAGGTGCTGTCCACGGCCCATGACCTGCTGCGCGCCGGTCATCCCGACGACGACCAACTGCGCCCCGACGAGCTGGCCACCGCCCTGGTGTGGCGCGTCGGCGTGCTCACCGACCCGGCATCCGCCGCACGCACGAACCCCGCGACGCCGCCTTCCGATTTCGAACACCTGCCTACAGCCGACGGAGTTGCCGACGATGACTGGCTGGCCAGTCTTGTCGAACCCGACGACACCGGACTCCTCCATGAGGACCTGTACGGGGACGACCCGGCCGCTGACGAGCATCACGTCTCGGCACAAACCGACCGCCGGGCCGCGAACCCGAGTCACCGAGCCGCAACTGACCGGGCTGACGAAGAGGGAATTCGCGTTGACCGGGAGCGCCTCCTGGAGCTCAACCAGCAGGCCGCCGACTTCTTCACCGCCAAGTACCGCGACTCCTGGGCACCGGCCTACCTCGTCGACCGGCTCGGCACCGGTCTTGCCGGCGACGAGCGGTTCACCGTCGGCTACGCACCCGACGGTTGGACCACGTTGACCAGCCACCTGCGCCGCCTCGGCGCCACCGACGCCGAGATCGTCGCCGCCGGCCTGGGCAGCTACGCCTCCACCGGCCGGGTCATCGACCGTTTCCGCGACCGGCTTATCTTCGCCATCCGCGACGGCGAGGAGATCCACGGCTGGATCGGCCGCCGCAACCCCGACCAGGACGGGGACCACGCCATCCCCAAGTACCTCAACACCGCCGAGACCTACCTGTTCACCAAGGGCAGCGAGCTGTACGGCCTGACCGAAGGAGCCGCTGAACTGGCCGCCGGCGCCGTCCCGGTCATCGTTGAGGGTCCCCTCGACGCGCTGGCAGTCACCCTCGCGGGCGACGGCGACTACGTCGGCATCGCGCCACTTGGCACCGCCTTCACCGATGCGCAGGCCGAGGCGCTACGCCCATTCGTCGGCGACGGAAGGTCCGGCATCATCGTTGCCACGGACGCCGACCGGGCCGGACAGCAGGCCGCCCAGCGCATCTTCTGGCAGCTCACTGCCCGCGGCGACGACCCCCGCCATCTCGTCATCCCGGCCGGCAAGGACCCCGCCGAGCTGCTGCAGACGGCCGGCGCCACCGCTCTGCGTCAGGCACTCGCGGCCTCCCCCAGCCTGGCCAGCGGGCTCATCGACGCCCGCGTCGCCGTCTACGCCGACCGGCTGGACACCGTCGAAGGTCAAGTGCACGCCGCTCGTCGCGCCGCCGAAGTCATCGCTGCCGTCCCGTCGACGAGTTGGCCGGTGCACCTGACCCACGTCGTGACCCGCACCGGTATCGCGCCCGACATTGCGCTGTCGGAAGTGTTCGACGCCGCCCACGCCCGAACGAAGAATGGTCGGGTTCCGGCAGGTGTAGTGCCGGCCGGCTGCCCGCCCGAGCCGGACTGGGACGCAGTGGCGGAGCCCTCCGTCTCCGAGGTGTCCGCAGCGGAGACGGGATCGGGATCGCTGGCCGGTAGCGCGCAAGCGGTCCAGCGGGCTGCCTCCGTCGGCCGACATCCTCTCCTCCCAACTCGGCCGACCACACGTCACCGGTTATGACCCCTAAGCAGATAGCTCGTGAGGTTGCCACCCGTCAGGGCCTGGCCTGACGGCGACTTCAAGGACACGTCCTGGCGTCCGGTGCGGACGGCTGCACGGGTCGCTCAGCAACCAGGATCGCAGTCGATGTACCCAGCATTCCGGGGGAGTCCGACACAGCGCCTCGCGAACGTATCGCCAAAGACTATACGGCCGAGTCGTGTTGACTCCCATGTCAAAGGTGATGGGAAGATTGCAGCATGCTCGCCATCTCCATCGTCGCATTGGTCATCTCGGCCTTCGCGCTGCCGTTTACTGTTTGGGCGGCACGCGCCGCGGCGAAACAAGCGAAGGCTGCCCATGATCAAACTCAGATTCAGCGTGAGCAGGTCGCTGCCGCACGCGAGCAAACACAGTTGCAACGTAAGCTTGCCCGAGATGCATCGCAGCCCTATGTATGGGCAGACATTCAGCCCGACATGCAGCAAGGCACCGTGATGCACGTCGTGGTCGGCAATAGCGGCCCCACTGTGGCGCGCAACGTGAGGGTGACATTCGACCCGCCCCTTCCAGCTGGCCAGCAGCAGTCAGACAAGGTCGAGAAGGTTCAACGCATACTCGCCACCGGCCTCCGATCACTCGCCCCAGGTCGGGTGATCCGATGGACGCTCGGTGCAGGCTACGATCTGCTCTCGACCGAGGAACCGCAGGTGCGCACCGTTTGTGTCGAAGGTGATGGACCTTATGGTCCGCTGCCTGTTCTCGAGATGCAGATCGACATTTCAGAGTGGCGGCAGTCCAGGGATGCGCCGGACGGCTCCCTACATCATGTGCGCGGGGCGATTAAAGACCTCACCAAAGCTGTCGACGGCGTAGGCAGGACAATGAAGCGTGCGGCTGACCGCCTAGAATACCCACCGCGAGAAACCTTCGAGCTCAACGAGATGGGCGACTCCTTCACCAGGAGGCAGCTCGCGTCTCCAACGCCCGACGATGAGACCGAGACGGGCACCGATCCAGCTCCATCATCACCACCATCGATTCCACAAACAATCGCGACGACGGAACCTTTAGCTCTCAGTGTTCTCGCGCGCGGCGTTGCGAATTCGCGCCGATGGGTGATGCACGGCGATCGCCGAGAGTCCAGACACTGATGGCGCTCCTGCAACCCGGCGGAGCCGCGATAGGATCAGCGCGGCTCGGCCCTAGCCTTCGTCCTACGGACGAGCGGTCAGCAGCTTGGGCACCGAGCTGGTGGCCTGCAGGTACTGACCCAGTTGGGGATCGAGGCGCGCGGCGAGGCCGGTCAGGTCGGCCAGGCGGCCGGCGACGTCGGTAGACAGCAAGGGTTCGTGGTGGGCCACGCGGTTGCGCAGTTCGTGAAGGCGACCCACCGGGCCGTCGACATGAAGGGCACGGTCGGTGCCCGACGGGAAGGCACGGTGCAGCGCGGGCACCCACAGCGTCTTCTCGTGCGCCGCAGAGCTGAGGTAGCGCCAGAAGCCGAACATGAGCTCGGCGACGATCTTCCCTGGCGGGGCGCCCGTACCGCCAGCGTTGGCGATGGCGTGGCGCAAGCTTTCCCGCGGCTTTTCGTTGACGTCGACGCGGCGTCGTCCGCGCCTGCGATAGACCGGCGCGAAGACGGTGTTTGCAGCCAGCGTCCAGTGCGGAGGACCCGGCCAGCGGGCGGACAAGGCGCCGTCGTATGCGTTGCGCAACCCGACCTCGACGTGCGCCAGGTCGTGCATCAGCGCCGCGCTGAGTTGGGCGTTCCACTCATACAGGGCCAGCGCCCGGTCTCGGTCCGCGCCTGTGGCGGCAAGGTAGACCGAGAATCGCGGGCTGCTCAGCCAGACCTCCACCCAGCCACCGGCCGGTGGGACGGCAGGCGGCGTCGGCGTTGTCATCAGAACCCATCTTGGCGTACAGTGCTCGCGAAAGCCCCGGTGGACCGCTGACCTCTGGTCATGTCGCCGGGGCTACGTCTTTTCCCTTGCTTCCGTCCTCTCGCTCCCTTGTGGTGAGCCGCTGGTGCCTGCGCTGATCATCGCGGGGAGGCGTCGAGGGAGGCGGTGTAGCGGCTTTCGGCGGGCCAGTCCTGGTGCCGGCCGGTGCGGCAGGTGCTCTCCCCGAGTCTTTGAGCCATGCGCTCGCAGAACATCGGGAAGGCGTAGCGGTTCCATTCCTCCATCAGCTGGGGGCCTGCTGCGCTCTCTGCCTCCCACCGCAGCACCGCCAGCACCGGCAGCTCCCGGGCGATGTGGGCGTGGCGGGGCCAGCAGGCCGGGACCATCTGCACAGGCCGCCACGCGTACTCGTGATTGATCCATGCCACGACGTCGTCACACCAGCTCCAGACGGCTGCTCCCAGCTCCCCGGTGCAGGCGGCCGGCTCCCAGGGGCGCTCCAGGTCTGCCACGACGCCGGCTTGGGCCACTCCCCCGCGGTCGCCTCCACGCGCATTCCCCAGGAGCTCGAGCGCATGCAGCACCCCGAGGGGTGGCGGTGGGAACGGCAGGACGATCACCAGGACCGCGTCCCGGACAGCGGTGCGGCCGGCGGGTCGGCCCGGTCAACGTGCCGGCTCGGGCCGAGCCGGTGGTCGCGGGCGTAGGCCAGCGCGGCAGCCGTGCGCTGCTCGACGTCGACAGTGTCGGCACGGGCACCGCTGGCTCGCGCGCGGGCGGCGTCCAGCTCGGTGGCGAGCTGCTGGCCGTCCTTGCCGTCGAGGCAGCGCCGCAACCGGGCGATGATCGGCGGCGCGGTGCCTGCGACAACGAGGGCGTGCCGCTCAGGGATGCGACGGATGTCGCCGGGCCGCAGTACCCGCACGTCCTCGCCCGAGCGGGATGTGCCCATGCCGCCGGGCCCGTCGGTGACGGTCCGGCGGCTGACCCGCACATCGTCGAGCAGGTCGGACAGTTCCCGGTAGAAGTGGACGTCCTTGCCGCCGCCGAAAATGACGAGGTTGTTGGTGAGCCCGAACAGCGAGCGGGCCTCATCCTCGCCGTAGGAGACGACCATCTGTTTCCAGGTCTGGGCGGCGTAGATGAACGAGAGACCGACCGCGCGCTCGTTGGCCATTCGCACCCGCAGGGTCGGCAGCGGCGTGGTGGACGGCAGTTCGTCGAGACAGGCCAGGAAAGACGGGGTCAGCCGCCCGTAGGGCGAGGTAGTGGCGACGTGCAGAGCGGTGTCGAGCACATGCTCGGCAACCGCGGTCATCAGCGGTGCCGCCGAGGCGTAGGGGTCCTCCCGCCCGAGTAGGTACACCGTTCCCTGCCGGGCGATCAGGTCGGCCAGATCGGTCGCCGGCCGCCCGCGCGAAGGCACGCAGCGAGCCCTGATGTCCGGCTGGAAGAACAGCGCCATCGCTTGCTGGACCGTGGTCACCGTGTTGCCAACGGTGTCCGGACTGCCGTGCAGGGCGCCGATCAGCAGCCCGTCCCAGAACCGGGCTGCGTGCGGATGCTGCTGCAGGATCTCGGCGGGCTGCTCGGCGGCGACCGGGTTGGCGACCCACTCCAGGACGTGCTCCAGGGTGCGGCCGGTGAGTGCCGCCGCGTGCAGAAAGCCCTGCAGCACCTTGGCGGTCTCCGCGGCGTAGAACCGGGCGGCGTTGTCCTGCCGGCCCCCGGTGACCGCGCCAGCGACGGTGCCGGCGGCGAACGCCTTGGCTCGTCGCTCGGCGATCCGAGGATCGACGCAGCCGGCGACCGGATCCCACACCAGCTCCGGCAGTCCCGGCGCGGCGCCGAAAGGATCGAGCACCGCGACCGGGCGCGGCGGCTCGTCGGGGCTGGAAGGCCGCTGCCGCCGCCCGGCGGTCAGCAGCAGGTCGTCGACCTTGGTCAACGTCGCCAGCCCGGCGCCGCGGTGGGCCAGCAGGGCGGGAGCGAGCAGGTCGAGGGTCTTGCCGGACCCCTGCTCGCCGTAGACGCCGGTCGTGCGGTCGTAGCGGCACCACAGTTCCACCCCGTGCGGCTGGGAGGAGCGGCCCAGCCGCCAGCCGACGTCGGTCGGATCGAATCCTGACGTGAACATCCGACTTCCCTTCACCGTGCCCGGCTGGGCCCGGACCGCTGGGCTCGCGCCGCCTGCAGCTGCTGGTGGGCCTGCTGAATGGCCACGCTGAGCGCGACCGGCGTCTGCGGGTCGTCGAGCAGCGCCCGATTCGCGGCCCAGGCCCGGCGCGGGAAGCCGACCGTCGCGCGGGCGCCCGGATCGGCCGCCCGGTCGGCGACGGCGAGGGAGAGCAGCCGGGCGTTGTGCAGGGCGCCGGCGACCGGTTGCAGGTCGGTGGCGTTGACCCGGACCAGCCCGCCGGGCTGATATCCCCGCAGGTACGCGGCCACCCGCTCCTCGCGCGGCGGCACGTCCCGGGCGTAGGCGATCAGGGATCCATTGTCCGCCCAGGACCGGACGGTGCGGTACAGCAGCTGCGTGGCGAGCGTTGGCAGGTGCTGGGCCGCGGACGTGACTGATGCGCGCAGAGACGCCGTCCAGGTGGCCGGGTCAGGTTCGGCGGAGCGGAGGGCGGCATGGAGTCGACCGGCTGCGGTGACGCCGAATGGTGCGTGCTGGTGGAAGTGACGGCTGCCGTCGTCATACGGACGCAGGGATGCTCGGACGGCGCGCCAGGCGTCGGCCGCCGTCGTCTGACCTGCGGGTGGTGGTGCGTCGGTGGAGCCGAGGCGCTCCGCGGCGGAGCTGAGTGTCTGGGCGGCGATCGTGTAGGCCAGGACCTCGGTGACCGACGGCGGATCATTGGCTCGGGCCGTGGCCTGCAGAAGGACGCCGATGGCGTCGGGGACCACCCGTGCCGGGTCGGCGGACGCATCGACCGCGGGTCCGGGAACGGGACGGTCGAGGACGGCGACGTCGGCACGGGTCGGCGGCTGCAGCGCGGCGGTCTGCTGGACCAGGGCCGCCTGACGCTCGACCTCAGCGTGCCACTGCGTCGTCGGACCGGCAGGCAGGCGGTGGGCGACCACCTCGGCCAGCGGCGTCACTGCCTCGGCTACGGCGGTGGCGACGGCCCACCGGCTGGTCACGGTGGTGTGGTCATACAGGACGCCGACGGTGTCGGCCGCGGCAGCCGCCAGCCGGGTCAACGCCGACTCTGTTGCTGGAGCCCGGACGCCGAGCTCGGTGCAGGCAGCAGCCAGGGCGGCGACCTGCTGTTCACGGCGATCGCCGGCGAATGGGGAGACCCCGTCGCGGCGCAGGTGGACCAACGCCCGACCCAGGTGGCCCAGCCCAGTGCCTGCATCGGCGCGCGCCGCTGCGCTGTCGTCCGTGGTCCGCGCTGTGTCAGCGAGGGCGTCGAGCAGCTGCCCGAGCGAGGTGGCCATCAGCGTGGCGTACGCAGCGCTCGGTGGCCGTGCTGGGCGGCGGCGAGGACGTCGGGGTGCGCGAAATCGGCGGCAGGCAGGTTGCCGAGGATGCGCAGCGCCTGCTCGACGAGCCGGTCGGGATCGGTGCCGTCGGCCGGTCGCGGGCACCGGGCCACTGGGCGCACGCAAGGCGGTGGCGGCAGCGAGGCAGTGCAGCTGCGCTGTCGGCCCCGCCTGGTCGTTGCGGGAAGCGGCGGCGAACAGTGCCGCAGCCTCGGCGCGGGCGGCGAGCAGATCGGGGGTCAGGCCGTCGTCGGTTGAGCTCATCGCGGGTTCTCCTTCACGGTGCGGACGGGTGATGCCTGGGTCGACGGTGCTGGGGAGGTCGATCGGGAAGTGGTGCTCTGGACGGATCTGTGGGTGCGCCCGCGGATCGTGTCGCCGCCTGTGGACACGAGGCGATGAAGGCGTCCTCGGCTGCCTCCGGACGGGTAGCGGTCCGGGCGGATGACCGATCGCCCGGCGCGGAGCTGGCGCAACCCGAGGGCTTGCTCGGCCTCCCTGCGGGTGGCCATGCCGCCGCGGGCGTCGCCCGGGCGTCGATAGCGGGTGACCAGGACAGCGGTGAGGACTGCAGCGGTCAGCAGGACGAGCTCGGCGGCGGCAACACACGCGTACACCGGGATGGGCCCGGCGACCTGACGCAGTTGGTCGGGCGGCAGGCCGCGGCCGGGGTCGCCGTCCAGGAGCCCGCCGAGGACGCGGGTGACCGTCTCGGTGCCCTGCGGCCACACCCAGCCACTGCCCCACAACGCCGAGGCAAGTCCAAGACCGACCAGGGCCGCCAGTGCGACGGCGATCAGAGCGCCACCGACTGCGGCGACGGTCAATTCCCATCCCCGGGCGAACGGCTGCGGATCGCGGCGCCGGAACGGCGTCGTCACGCGCCGGCCCCGGGTCGGTGGTGGTTGTCCACGTCCTGCTTCCCTCTCTGCCGGTCAGCCGGCGGGGTTGGGGGCATGCGGGTCGATGCCGCGGTCGACCAGCCAGGGCACGGGGTCGATCGGCGCGCCGTCGAGGCGGACCTCGAAGTGCAGGTGGACGCCGGTGCTGTTGCCGGTGGAGCCCTGGAAACCGATCAGCGCACCCGCGGGCACCCGCTGGCTGGGCATGACGGTGTAGCCGGACAAATGCGCGTAGCGGGTGGTCACCCCGTCGCCGTGGTCGAGTTCGACGAGGTTGCCGTAGCCGGCCAGGCTCAGGCTTCCGTCGCGGTCGCAGTAGGCGCTGGTGCAGGCGGCGGTGGTCACGGTGCCGTCGGCGGCGGCGTAGACCGGGGTGTCGCGGGGTCCGGCGATGTCGACCCCGGCGTGCAGGGCGCCCCCACGGCTCCCGTAGCCGGAGGTGACGGTGCCGGCGGTGGGCCGGATCCACGACCCGGCGGCCACGGGCAACCCGGGGCAGACGTCGGCCACCGCGCCGCCCGGGTCGGCCGCGGTCGCCTGGGCAGCCGACCACAGCACGGCCGTCAGCTCGCGGGCGAGCGGCTCCCAGCGGGCGTAGGCGCCTCCATGGGCCGAGACCTGCACGGCCTGTGCGGCCTGGGTGAGCGGGATGGTGCGCCAGTCGGGTACGGCCACGAGCCGGCGGTAGAAGGTCTCGGCGGCGTAGACGGGGTCCATCAGCTGAGCGACGGTGCCCCAGCCGGCGATCCAGCGCTGTTGGAAGGCGTTGACGCTGTCGTGATCGGAGCCGAGCCCGTCATGCGGATAGGTCAGGCTCGTGGCGGTCACCGCGGCCTGTTCGGCGGTGAGTTCGTGGCTGCTGCCCTCGTTGGCCAGCATTCGGATGCGGGACTCCTGGTAGGCGGTGGCCAGCGCCACGGTGGCCGCGTACGGGTCGAGTCCAAGGGCTGCGGCGACGGTCACGATGGTCTGCGCGTGGCCCATCTGGACGGCGTCCAGGTCGGTGCCGGCGACGGTGGCGCCGGTGCCGCCGATCGAGCAGGACGACGACGCCGTCGACGCCTCCGGTGCGGCGAGAACCGCGAGAGGGATCAGCAGCAGCGTCAGTACGCCGAACACCGGGACGGCGACGGGAGCGGCGGCCTTCCACAGCCACCGCTTTGCGTACGCCCGCGCCAGTGCTTCGGCCGTCCCGCTCATGCCGGACGTCCAACGGTGAGGGCCTCGTTGGTGTCGGTCAGGGCCAGCTCGGGCGCCGTGAGGACGGTCTGCACCTTGAACGCCCGGTCGCCAACCAGCCAGAGGGCCCGGCCCTTGCCGGCGATCGCCCAGTCGGTGACCACCCGCTGGGCGATCGGGGTCAGCCCGAGCATGGTGGCGAGCTCGTCGGCGACGGCCTGGTCCTGGCCGTGCAGCACCTTGACGTCGCACAGGTGCAGCAGGTCGCGGGCGATGGCCACCGCCTGGGAGGAGGCGTCGCCGGCGGTGAGCATGTCCGAGGGCTTGTGCGCGAGCAGGATCTGCACGTCGGCGTCGCGGCGGGACAGCCGTAGGTTGGCGTCCAGGCTCTTCATCGCCTCGGCACCGAGGCGCATCTGCCGCCAGGTCTCGTCGCGGATGACGATGCGCAGGTCGCCTAGGTCGGCGATCTCGCGCATCGCCTGTCCCCAGGAGTTCAGGCAGGTCAAGGCGATGCCGACGGCCTGGTCACCGAGCGGCTCGAGGCGGGACAGCGACAGCGACTGGATCGGCGCGCGCCAGTCGACCTCGATCGACGTGTGGTCGTCGAACAACCCGGCTAACGAGCCCTTGACGAGAGAGCCAAGGGCATCGCGCAGGGTGCGGGTGGCGTCGAGGAAGTGCCGCCGGTCGGCGTAGCGGCACGAGGCGACGAGGCCGTCCGTGGGCTCGTCCAGGGCTTGCCACAGCTGAGGGATGGTGGGCTCGGTCAGCCGGGTGGCTCCGCTGCGGTAGCCGGTGAGCAGGCGCAGCGCCTCACCGACGGCGGTCTCCTCCACCGGGCCGAAGGGCACGTTCTGCGAGCCGACCAGGCCGCGGATCAGCACCAGCCAGCGGGCGAACATGATGGCCTCGCGGCGGCGGGCCTCGGCGGCATCGAGCTGCTCCCAGCCGTGACCGAGCGGGCCGAAAGCCAGTGGGTTGACCCGGGCGGAGAGTCCGTGGCCGATGACGAACGGCTCCACGCCCAGCGCGCGGCACAGCGGCTCGTACTCGTCCTTGGTGTCGCCCAGGACGAGGGTGCGGTAGCCGTACGCGAGCATGCGCAGCGCGAAAGCTTTGACGGTGGCGGACTTGCCGCGGCCGGGCTTGCCGAAGACCACGACGTTCGGGTTGGTGACCGGGATGTCGTCGTCGGTGACCCAGCCGACCGGATCGCAGTAGAACGCCCCGCCCGACAGCAGGTCGATGCCCATCTGGGCGCCCGTAGGCGGTAGCCCGCTGCTGGCGATCAGCGGCCACACCACCGGCGTCTGCTCCGACGTCATCCGCCACACCGACAGCGGCGCCGGTGTCGCCGCCCGGCCCCGGCCGCGCCCACGCGGCCCCAGGCGGGGCACCGACTCGACGAACGGCCCGCGCTCCCGTGGCCCCGGCTCCACGGCGGGGACGGCGGGCAGCCGGTGACCGAAGTCGTCGAGGAGGACGGCGACGTCCCGGCCCCGGCGGGAGCCGCGGCGGGTCACCGTCGTCCTCGCCGGTTGGGCAGCCCGACGCCGAGGGGAATGGCGGCGGCGGCAAAGCCGGAGTCCTGTGCCAGGTCCAGCCGCAACGGCACGAAGCCGGCGGCACGGACCGACGCTGCGAGCCGGCGGCCGTGCTCGTCCACCGGCCAGGTGGCCGGGACGGTGACGCAGGCCGCGACGGCGGGACGGACGAGCGCCCGCCCGGCGGCCAGCTTCTCGTCGGCGGTACCGATCCGCTCGGTGTCCCGTCGCTGCCGGGCCCGCTGCCGAAAGCCCATGCGGGCGCGCAGCTCGTTGCCGGTGGTGGCACTCATGTCCTCCCGTCCGACCAGCCGGGTGGCCCGGTCCAGCGGCAGGGGGGCGAGGAACACTGTCAGACAACGCCGCTCCCCCGCCGTCGTCGGCACGAGCACCGGGGCCAGTGCGCCGAGCACCGCCCCGGAGTCGGGTAGCAGGATCGTGTCGGTGACCGACGCCCAGGCGTCGTGCACGTAGTGCCGTAGCTCGGCGCGAGCCTGGGTGGGTCCGGCGGCGGCCATCGGCACCCCGGTCGCCAGCTGGGCGCCGCTGGCGGCGGCCAGGTCGGCGGCGATCAGTTGGCCACGGTCGCCGGGCGCGAAGCCGGTGCGCACCGCGGCAGCGAGTGCGGCCGAGTCCAGCCAGGTGACTGCGGTGCAGCCGACCGGGCCGCGCAGCGCACTCTCGACCTCGGCCATCACCCCGTGCAGCACCCGGGCGCGGCCGTCCACCCCGCCGCCGCTTTCCTTCGCGGCCCGGCCGATCCGGCTCTCGCCGATGACGACGGTCACGAAGGCCTCGGTGCGCACCGCGGCCGGAGTGAGGGTGGCACCCAGCAGCGCGTTCACCCGGGCGGCTAGGGGCGCGGCGTCCGCACGCGTGTGCGCCTGCTCCCACGCTGCGCGCTCGGCGCCGTCGTCCGGCACCGTGCGCACCTGCAGCGCCAGTGTGTCGACCAGTTCGGTGCGTGCGGCGATCTCGCACAGCTCGGCCAGGCCGGCGCCCATCCCGTCCCGCTCGTCCGGCTCGGCCAGGCCTATGCCGGAATGGTCGATCCGCGCCACGGCCGCCCACGTGCGCGCCGCGGAGTTCTGCACAATTACCGGGCGGGTGAACATCTGCCCATAAGGCGGTCCGTCGTGAGTGCGGATACCGGCGAGCACCCCGGGCAGGTCCGCCTCGGACAGGTCCTCTGCCTTCCCGGACGCGGCTCGGGAGCCGAACACCGTCCAGCCCATCGCACCTCCGATCGCGTGCAGGCAGAGGACGGCGAACCAGCGGCCCGCCGCCCGCCCTCGGATGGGGACCAACAGCACGGCGGCCAGCAGCGCCCACACCGGCAGCCAGATGGCGAACAGCCCCCATGCCTGCGCGTTCAGGGCCAACAGCGCCGGTAGGCCCGTGAGGGTGACGAGGGCCAGTTGGGCGCCGGTCATGCCGAGGAACCAGCCGGAGACGTCGCGGGAGTAGTCGCCGTAGCGGACGGCGTTCATCACGCGTCGTCCTGGCCGGGACCGATCGGACCGCTCTCCCCGGGCCGGTCAGGCGCGATGCCGTCGAACCGCTCGGCGGGCCAGGCCGCAGTGGATGCGCCTCCGGGATGGTGAGCGCGCCCATTCCCGCTCAGTCCCGTCGGCTGTGTTCCATCGTCGTCGGGACGGCGCCCGCGGCCGTGCCCGCCTCCGGTCGCCGCCCCTCCGCCGGAGCCGCTGCCGCGCGCCGGTACCCGGGTGGGCAGCGGTTGTCCGTAGTATGGGTGGGTGTGTCCGACTCCGGCACCCGACAGCACGTCGGACGCCGAGGCGGCCACCCCCGCCGCCAATCGGCCGGCCGTGGAGGTGCCGGTGGTCAGCGCACGCAGCGCGCCGGCGAAGCGCCCGCTGGTCGCCGCGTCTGCGGTCGACTCGCCCTGCGCGCGGTCACCGGCCAGCTGCGCCGCGGCGCCTGAGGCAGCCACACCACCGGATGCTGGCACCCGCCGTCGCGGTGGCCACGGCCGCCCGCCCGCCACCGGCCTTCTGCAGCGCGCCCATGACTCCGCCGGAAGCGGCCAGCGAGGAGCGCAGGGCCGCACCACTCGACGTGCCAGGGTCGACGAAGGCCAGGAGCCGGAACAGCGCCAGCGGACAGATCGCTCCGAGCAGGATCAATAGGCAGCCGACAACTGCCATGCCGATCGCGGCCTCGGTGCTCGTCTCCTCTGCTCCGGTGAGGATGCCCTCGGTGATGGTCACTCCGACGCCGAGGACGAGCACGGCGACGGGCGCAACCAGCAGCGCGGCGAGGAACCAGCGGAGGCTGCGCCAGAACCAGGTGCTCGACGTCTGCGCCAGCAGTCCTCCTGCCGAGATCGCAGAGGTCGCGGCCAGCACGATCAGTGCTGCCTCGCGGACCAGCATCAGCAGCAGGTAGCCCACACTGGCCGGCACCAGCAGAAAGATCGAGCTGACCCCCAGCACGGTGGCAACCGTGCCGTCGACCAGATCGCGGCTCACGCTGATCGACGGGTCGAAGGCGGCCAGGGTGTCGATGTCGAGCAGGCTGCGCAGCAGGGCGGTGGTCAGTCCGGAGACCCCGGTGACCAGCAGTGCCGCCACCCCGACGTAGCTGGCCCAGACCAGCCCGAACTGCAGCAGTCCGATCACCAGCCGGCCCAGCGTCTGCCCGTCCCGGCGCACCGCCGCGATACCCAGCTGGACCATGGCCATCAGCGCGGCCACGGTCGCGCCGATGCCGAACGTCACCGGATAGACGGCGGCCAGCGGGCCACCGGCGGACAGGTCCGGAGTGGCCAAAGCGTCGATCACCAAGAACGCCAAACTCAGCAGCCACAGCCCGGCCTCCCACAGCGACAACATGGCATTGACCCAGACGTCTTCGACCACCGCGCCGGCTGCTTCGCCGACCGCGCAGAACGGATTGATCGGCAGGCACGGCAGCGAGCCGCCCACCCCCGGAACCGCCGGAAAGGCCGTCACCATCTCGTCTGCGGCCGCCGCCGGACCTGTGGACAACGACCAGACCGCCAGCGAGAGGAGAAGGACCGCTCCCAGTCGGCGTCCCCAGCCGCTACGCCCTCCGCGTCGCTGCTCAGACATAGCGCAGGTCCCGGTAGCCGGCTGCGATGGCTGCCTCTGTGCCTGGCCAGACCGAGGGCGCCGGCGCCGGCTCCTCCCCCGGGCCGATGACCCACCGGTCCCCGACCCAGGCCATGCGCTGGCAGTCGGCGATCGCGATCCTGGAGGTCTGCTCCACTGTGACGGTGAACTCGAAGTTCACGCACACCACGGCGAAGTCCTCGCCCACCGTGCCCTTGATCAGCCCCATCACCGGACGGACGACGATCGCCAGCTGCGGCGACCCCGCACCGGACAGGCCCGCCGCAGACAACAAGTTGGCCATGCCGTCCACCCCGGACCACGTCTCTGAGGTCGGCCCGCCAGGAGCGGCCCACTCGGCGATCACCCGTCGCACGCCGTCCATCGAGCCGCTCTGCATCGCCGTCACGTCGATCGCCGCCAACTGCGCCAGCGCACCCTCCGGAGTACGCGGGAAGCCGGTGGGCACGTCCGTCGGGCCCACGCCGGTGGCGCGCGGCAACTCGAGAACACCGGCAGCCTGGTTCGACACTGCCCCGGGCAGCGCATCGTCGGGCTCGGCGGTCGGCATCGGGGCGGCGGCCAGCGCATCGCGCCGCGTCATGTCCGGGGCAGTGCTAGCCGCCCGACGGGCGGGGGCGCTCTCGTCAGGCTCTTCGGTCAGCCCTCCGATGACTGCCAGGACCAGGCCGGCCAGCACCGCCAGCGCCACCGCCGCGCTGACCACGAGCACCGCAAGAAGACGCGCCGGGCTCCACTCCGGCGCACTGCTCCCATGTACGTCAGGACGGCGGCGCATCAGGTGCACCCACTGCCGGTGATCGAACTGAGGATGACCAGGATGACCGTGTAGGTGATGGCCACCATCACGACCACCGCGATGCCCATCGCCCCGTACCGCGAGGCATGCGGATGGGAGAACATCCGGCCCACCAGGACCGAGCCCAACGACACGACCGCGGCGATCCCGATCAGCGCCAGTACCCCCCACTTCACCCACGCCGTCACCTGATCGGCAAAGGCCTCCACTCCCGGCGGCGCCTCAGGGCAGACCGCCGCGGTCAACTCGACCGACGCCGCGGTGGCCGGCCATGCGGTCAGCACGACCAGAGCCCCAGCGATGAACGCGACGGCCAAGGCCGCTCGTACCGCTGCGGGTGCGGTTCTGCGCGGATTTGTCACCGGGCCTCCCCCGCCGCGCCAGGCTGGAAGGCTGCCGCCCGGTGCCGATGCCGAGGCTGCGGTGGCACGGCTGGCATCAGCAGCACGGCCAGCGACCGGCCGGCGGCCTCCACTCCCTTGGGCAACCGGTCCCCGGTCAGACCGGCGGTCTGCAGTCGTCGGTCGATCGGGACTCGCACCACCTGTCCCCCGCGACCGCAAGTCGCGAAGCTGCGGACCACAGTTGGCGATCACCGCCTGGGGCCAGCGCGCCGGGCCTACGACGGCCACCACCACCGGCTGCTCGGCGAGCTGGCTCAGCACGTGTTCGGTCAGTCGCACCCCCGGCACGGTCGGCCGGCAAACGACGACAGCGCGCGTGCGGTCGGCGGCCAGTCGGGCCACGTCTTGCGGAGCAGGCAGCCCGAGATCGAGGACGGTGATGGCCGGTTCCTCGTTGATCGGGAGGACCGGCCAGCCGCCAGGCGCCACGTCCGCGACGCGGCGGTCGATCGTGACGCGGTCGCGGGAGCCACGTCGCCAGGCGCCGGCGGCGTCGGTGCCCAGCTCCGCCGACGCCGCGGCAATCAGCCCCGACCGGCGGGGATGCGCCGTCTCCACCAGGTGCACCCGCCGGTCGGTGGCTGCGGCGGCGTCGCTAATGGCCAGCGCCACCGTGGAGGCGCCGGCACCGGCGTGTGCCGCTACGACCGTGATCCAGTCAGCTGCCAGCGCGTCGCTGTCACCCCTGCCTGGGACGGCCGCGGGCGCGCTGTCACCCCTGGTCGCGCCTCGCTGCGGCGCTCTGTCACCGCTGTCAGCCCACCGCTCGCGGTGCGTGTCCTCTCCAGCTGGGAGCGCCGTGCTGTCCCCGTCTCGCCTTGTGCGGCGCGTAGATAGAACCGGTGCACCCGCCGGTGCCTCGGACACGGAGAGCTCGTGAAGACGCATCCGCGCCGCAAGCCTGCTTGCGGCAACTCGCGGACGACGGGCACGCAGCTCGTGGAAGGCCTGCTGGATCTCCGCGACTGACAGCAGTCGCTCGTCGGGGCCGACGTCGTCGCCGTTGGCCACACCGCCCGTCACGGCGCCGGCCTCGTCGACGTCCTGCAGCAGAGGGCTCACGCGACGGCCGCCAGGTACTGAGGAGCCATGCCGCGCAAGGCGGTCAGCGTGCGGTTCCGCCGGCGGTACAGGGTGCGCGTCGTGATGCCGTGTGCAGTGGCGACCGTCTGGTCGGCGCGCCGGTGTTGCCGGTCGCGGCTGCACTCGGTGGCGATCAGCAGTGCGACGTCCTCGGCGTCGACCCCTGAACGCACCGCCCACTGCAGCAGGTCGACGACGTCGAGATCCTCCCCCTCCTCCCGGGCGTTGGCTGATGAGATCCGAGTGAGGTCGCCCGTAGCGGTCAGTACCTCGCCCCGGTCGGGGTGGTAGCGGCTGCTGGGGCGCAACTCGGCGAGTACCGCCCGCCGCGTCTCGGCGCGCAGGTTCGCCGCGATCGCCCGAGGCCGGCGTCGCCACGGGTAGCGGCGGATCTGGCAGGCGAGTTCGCCGACGACCACGGCGAGAATGTCGGGGTTCACGTCTGCGAGCTGCCTGGCCATCGTGCGCACGAGCCCGCTGAGCAAGTGAAGGGTCAGCAGCAGCGCGTCGTCGTCGCGGCCGCCGTCCACGGCGGCCAACCGGACGAGCGCGGCGAGAACGGCGTCAGCGGCGGTCGTCCGGGCTGCCCGCGGCCCAGACGGCGAGCAGGTCATGGACGCTGCTCAGCCCGGCCAGAGTCGGCTCGGTGGCGGCCCAGCGGACGAGGATGCAGTCGCAGTCCAGGCGGGCAGCCAGCTCCGGCCAGCTGCCGACGATGGTGGGGTCGTAGAACATGTGCGGTCCTCCGGCATCGGTGTGATGCCGTCGAGGCTTCGCAGCGACGTTCAACGAGCCGTCACCCTCGGCAGGGGTGACAGTTCAGGTCACCTCACCGCGTCAGCCGCCCGCTACCGCTATCGCCTCCAGGGAGGGCTCGGCGTCCCTTCGGGCGAGGGGTGACGTATGCCAGACAGGATTGGGAAAGCGGCACGTCAGGGGGTGACGCTTGATCGACGGCTCGACTGCGACGGTTGATCAAGACCGTGCGCGAAGTCGTCGTCCTCGCGTGACCTCCGGCGGTGCGCTGTGGCTGCTCCGCCGGAGGTGACGCGGCAGCGACCCAGCCGGTTCAGGTCGTGGTGTGTCTCCGTCGAGCCAGGAGCGCCATGACGAACGCCGCCGATCCGGGCAGTAGCCCAGCGCCGCCGACGACGAGCGCGGTCACGGCCAGTCCCGAGCCATCGGACTCGTCGGCGCTGTCGCCGCCAGCAGCCTCGGTCGCTGCCCCATCCGCCTCGTCGCCGTCAGCTGCGCTGTCCACGAGCGTCAGCACGGGTGCGGGATTCTCGGGCTCGGGCTGGCCGTCGAGCGTGGGCTCGATCCACGCGGACTCTTCACCGTCGTCGTAGATCTGGAGCGTCGGGAAGGTGATGGTGTCGACGTCGGGGAACGGACCGCCGTTGATGGAGAAGGTCTGATACTGGCCCGGGCCGATTCCCGCCCCCGGCTCGGCGGTCCAGACGATCTCCGTTACGGCTTCGCTGACCTCGGTGCCGTGAACATGACCGGCGGATCGATCGGGCTCCGCGTCACGGTCGCGGTCCACCCGGAACCGGCTTCGTCCGCACCGATGCCAGCGGCGTCTCGGTCGGGATGTGTACCCGCAGCGAGATGGTGGAAGTCGTCTGGCTCTCGTTGGGCACCCGAAGGGTCACCTCCCCGAAGCCTCCGGGCGTAGCGTCAGGAGAGCTGATGCCCACGTGGGCTGACGCGGCGGTCACGCCGAGCCCCAGCACCGTCAACATCGAAGCGAGGCCGACGGTCAGCGTCCGAGCCAGTCGGGATGTCACAGGAGGCCCTTCTATCTGAGTCGGATCCGGCCCTACGTCGAACCCGTCCTACGAGATGCGTCCGTCGCGACTGCCTACGGGCCAATTGGACGATGGACGACAGAGCCACAACAACGCTGGTCACCGCGAGTCGAACCGTTCACCGTGACCGGCGATGTCAGCGACGGTCGGATCGACGTGCTGCCAAGTCAGGGCTCCCTCCGGAACATCGACGTGAGTCCCATGACGCCCAGCATCTGGTCGAAGTAAGGGCTGTCACCTCGGATGACCGCGCGACCGCCGGCCCGGGAGGTGCGCTTGGCCCACCGCTGCAGGTGTGGAAAAGCAGTGGCGTCGATGTAGGTCAGTCCGCGGACATCGATGGCCACAACAGCCAACTCCTCCAGACGCCGCTGGAGCTCCAACCGGTTGACGGCGGAAGCGTCCACCTCGCCCCGAAGGTGAACCACCCAACCGCCCCGCTCCTGTTCCACAGAACTGGGCGCCTGCTTGACGACAGCAACGCCCTGCTCGACGGGAACGACCTCTCTGCGGCGCTCGGACATCCGGCTGACGTGATCCGGCAGCTTGGCCAGCTCCGAGTCCACGGTCCGCTGCACCATCCGCTGCATCGCCCTGCGCTGCAGGACCTGCCGCAGCCGGTTGCCGCCCTGGGGATCGTGGGTCACGGTCACCGTGACGTGCGTGGCACCCGGCGAGGCGTCAGCGAGTTCGACGCGGGTCTGCCAGTTCTCCGACGCCAACTCCAGTCGGGTCCCAATGCGTTCCTCCGCGACCTCATTCGACGACTTCCCCGCTCACCGCGCCCTGCGGTGGGGGCATGCCGTCCAACCGCCCCTGCGCGCAGACGAAGCGAGTCCCCTTGCCCATCACCGCGTCCGCCTCTGTCCCTGGGCCGTCGGAAAAGACGTAGGAGACGTCGCACACCGGGCAGTACGGGGTCAAGGCGGTCAGTGCCCGCCACACGGACTCCCGAGCGAACGGAACCTCGCGTGTTCCTGAGGCGGTCGTCATCCCGTTCCTTCGACTTCGAGGGGCCGGCCAGATCTCTGGGCCGGCACTACCGAGACTAGTAGGAGCTGGCGACACTTCCTTACGCCGACTCTCCCCCGTCTACGATCCACGTTAGGAGATTGAGGATCAGCGTCGAGGGAGGTTCCGTGGAGCACGGGCGGCACTCAGGGATGTGGGTACCGGACGAGCCGCCGACGTGGGGGCGAATGTTCCTGCCTCACCTGGAGGCCTCGTCGGCCCTGGCAGTGCTGAGCCTCGTCGCGCTGGTGGTGTACCTGGCAGCGGTCATGCGGTTGCGCCGAACGGGCGTCTCGTGGCCCTGGTGGCGGACCCTCTCCTGGCTCGCCGGGACTGCGTCGCTGTTCGCCGTCACCGGCACCTGGCTGAACGGCTACAGCATGGTGCTGCTCAGCGTCCACATGACCCAGCACATGATCCTCTCGCTGATCACGCCGCTACTGCTCCTGATCGCCGCACCGGTGACCCTGGCGCTCCGGACCCTGCCCCGGGGCCGGGGCGCGGCCGGCGTCCCGCGGGCACTGCTCCTCAACGGGCTGCACAGCCGCCTGGCCCGGTTTCTCGCCCACCCGCTGTTCTCGATTCCGCTGTTCCTCGCAAGCCTCTACGGCGTCTACTTCACGCCCCTCTTCGACGCTTTGATGAGCAGCCCCGCGGCACACCAGCTGATGCTGGCGCACTTCGTCGTCACCGGGATCCTGTTCTTCGGGCCGATCGTGGCGCAGGACCCCTGGCCACGAACGCTGAGCCACCCCGGCCGGATGCTCGAGCTCTTCCTGCCCGTGCCGTTCCATGCGTTCTTCGGCGTTGCGATCATGCTGGCCGGCTCGCTTGTGGTCGACACGTTCGCCCAGCCCCCGGCCGGGTGGGGCATCGACCCGCTGCGGGACCAGGGCGAGGCCGGCGGCATCGTCTGGGCCTTCGGAGAACTGCCCACCGTGCTGGTACTGGCGGTCGTCTTCTTCTCCTGGGCCAGTTCCGACGAGCGGCGCGGCAGGGCTCTCGACCGGGCAGCCGACCGCACCGGTGACGCCGAGCTGGCGGAGTACAACGCCCGCCTCCGTGCCTTGGCGTATCTGAACAGGTGAAGCGCAGCGGCGCCGTTCCAGACCGACTAGCAGATTCGAGACAAGGACTCGTCCTCGCAGGGAGCGGCCTGCGAGGACGTCAGCCCCCGCAGGCGCCGACCGAGATCCCACGAGCATTCAGCCACGCAACCGGGTTCGAGGCTCCGCTGTACATGGCCCCGTTCGGGTGCACCTCGAAATGTACGTGCGGCCCGGTCGAGTTGCCTCTGTTGCCGACCTCCGCAATCTGCTCACCGGCCACCACACGATCCCCGGTGCGCACGAAGTAGTCGTTGATGTGCCCGTAGACGTAGACGGCGCCGTCGTCGCCGAGCAGGTAGACAGCCAGCCCGAAGCCCGTGGCCGGCCCAGCACGCTGGACGGTTCCCGAGATGGGCGCGTACAGCGGAGTGCCGATGGGCGACGCGACATCCAGCCCGTTGTGCGAGATTCCCCAGCGTGCGCCGAAGCAACTGGTGACGCGTCCGGAGAAGGGTGCGGTGTAGCCGGACGACCCGCTAGCGGGGGCGTCGCTGGGGCTGTTGCGCCGCGCCGCAGCTGCGGCCTCGGCGACCTCCCGGGCCGACCGTTCTGCTGCGGCAGCGGCGGCGGCCTCCTCTGCCTGCTTCTGAGCCGTCCACTGCTGATAGGCGTTCCGTGCGCCTTGCAACTCCAACACCCTTGATCTGGGCGGCCTGGAGTTCCGCCTCGTAGGAGGCCTTCTGCGCGGCCACCTCAGCGAACGCGCCTTGCTGGGCGCCCAGTCGCGCATCGGCTTGCGCCTTGGCGGTCTGGGCCGTCTCCTCGGCGGCGGCCATCTCGTCGCGGGCGGCGCGAGCGGAGGAGTCGGCGTTGGCCTGAGTCACCTTGGCGACCTGGAGCTGGCCGAGAACGTCCACCTCGTTGACTGCGACGTAGTCGAGCAGAGCGGCGCGCTGGATCAGTTCGCCAGGTCCCTCGGAGCTCAACAGCGCGGCCGTCCTGGAGATCGTCGCCCCGTTCATGTAGCTGTCGCGGGAGAACCGGGCGATGCGGGCTTCCGCGACGGCGACGGCAGCCGCCGCCGCCTGTAGTTCGGCCGCCCTCTGCTCAGCCACGACCTGCGCCTGCTGGAGCGCCTCCTCGGCGATCATGTAGGCGGTCCCTGCGGCTTCGGCCTCGATGCCGACGCGTTCGAGCTCGGCCTCGGCGACCGCGACCAGGCCGGCGATGCGGCCGACTTCGGCCGCCGCAGTTTCCTGCTCGGTCCGCGCGGCACCGATCTGGCCGTCCGTGGGATTGGTAGGCGCAGGAGCGCCGAGACTCGGCGTCGCGGCGCCGACGAGGGCAACGCCTACCAGTACAACGACCAGTGCGGCTCGCAGCGGACGGCGGGGGCCAGGATGGCTCGCTGTGCGCCAGCGGTGATGCAACAGTCCAGCATCCGTCAGGCTGGCGCGCCGGCGGGAACGGTGGTCGGGCATGGCTCGCTCCCTGGGGAAGAGGGTGGCGGTGCGTATGAGCCGGAGCAGAGTCCCACTATCACCGTTAGTAGCGACGGCAACACGCGGCACTTTCACCACACACTTCTTGATCGCTCGGTGATCCTCTGCACACTCTGAGTGCCCGCCGGGCCGCTTCGCTGCCCTATGAGCCCTGCGTCAGGTGGAGGTTCAGGTTGATGCGGTGGCGCGCGTCGCTACGGACGTCACTACGGATCAACCACAGCCGCCACCGAGCGTGATGCCGCGAGCACTCAGCCACGGCGCCGGATTGACGCGCTGCTGGTACAGCCCTCCGCGATGGGTCTCGATGTGCAGGTGCGGGCCCGTCGACTGCCCCCGGTTGCCTACCTCGGCGATCTGCTGACCGGCGGCGACCGTCTGCCCCGCGGTCACGAAGTACTGGTTGATGTGGCCGTACACGGTGATGGTGCCGTCCGCGTGCTGGATGTAGACGGCGAGGCCGAAGCCGTTCGCCGGTCCCGCGTCCAGCACCACTCCGGCATCCGGTGCATAGATGGGCGTACCGATGGGAGCGGCGATGTCCACGCCGTTGTGCGTGGCGCCAGACCGACTTCCATAGCAGGAGGTCACCCGGCCGGCCACGAGCGCGGCAGTGCCGGCGCGCGCCATCGCCAGTTCGCCTCGCTGCTGCTCGTCCCGTGCGGCAGCCGGATCCGCCACTCCCTGCGCCCCCAGCAGCTCGATCTCCGCATCGCGGAGCTGCGCGTCGAGGGCGAACTTCTGCCCAGCAGCTACGTCGTACGCATGCTGAGATGCCGCGAGCTGCGCCTGGGCTGCAGTCTCCGCCTCGACCGAGGCACGAACCGCCGCATCACGCTCCGCGACCGCAGCCTGGGCCGCCCGATCCGCGCGCTCCTGTCGCCCCTGGATCACCTCGAACCCCTCGAGCCGCTCGGCGCGATCCTCGCCAGGAGGTCGAGCATCGCGGCCCTCTCCAGCACCTCGTCAGGGCCGGCCGCGTCGAGCAGCACGGCCGCATCGCCCAGCGGGTCGGCACCCATGAAGGCATCGCGGCCGAGCGCGGCGATACCGTCCCGAGCTGCATCGACCGCCTCGCGAGTCGCCTCCAGCTCAGCGGCAGCGGCAGCGGCTTGCGTCTCTGCATCTGCAAGCGCAGTCTGCGCGGCGCGGGAGGCGTCGGCCGCGGCCTCCGCCTCCACGGTGAATCTCTCCAGATCCTTCTCCGCCGCGGCCACCAGCCCCGAGATCCTCTCGACCTCAGTACTCAGGACGGCCTCCTTCGACTGCCCATCGGCGGGAGCAGCCAGTGCCGTCACGGCCGACAGGCCGATGACGAGCGCTGCCGTGGCGGCCACGAAGCCGGTGCGGCGGTGGCGGAGGAGCGCGGATCCGACTCCGGAGGGACCCATTCGACCGTCTCGGCGGGGTCGGTCGGAGTGGACTACGGACGGGACGACGGACGTGCGGACAGACCGGTTGTGCAGCGTCGCCAAGGCGGCGGATCTCCGTTCTTCCTCGCCGCCTACCGGGTTAGCTGACGGGTTCGGGCGGGAAGGCGCCCTACCCGCGTGCTCGCAGTCGCGCACGCGGGATTCACCCCAGGGGGACGGTGGATCCCCGGTCCGCCCGGCCGTGTGGCACGGGCAGTTAGGCGGGGTCCGACCGAGGCTCTCCGGTCGAGAGGCACAGCTCGGCAGGACCGCCCGGAACCGTAGTACGAAGTTGCTTAGTTGTCACGGTTGCATAACGGAGGCCCAGGAAGCTGCCGGTCAAACACCTGCGCCGAGGACATCCGAGGGCCGCGCGTAGCTCACGAGACGCCGCCGTAGGAGTGCAGACCGGTCGACACGAGGTTCACGAACAGCAGGTTGAAGACGAGGCTCGCGAAGGCGATGAGGTTCACCCACGCAGCCGGGCGGCCTCGCCACCCGGCGGTGGTTCGGGCGTGCAGGTAGGTCGCATACAGAGCCCAGGAGATGAAGGCCCAGGTCTCCTTCGGGTCCCATCCCCAGAACCGCCCCCAGGCGCTCTCCGCCCAGATCGCGCCGGCGATGACCGCGAACGTCCAGACGGGGAAACCGAAGACCGCGGTGCGGTGCGCCACCCGGTCGAGCACGGCCACGTTGGGGAGCTTGTCGGCGATCCCCCCGCTCCTGCGGCCGCCGTCCCCCAGCGTCTTCTCGCGGTGGACCGCGACCAGGTACAGCGCGCTGGCGACGGCGCTGACGATGAAGATGCCGAACGAGATGATGGCGGCGGAGACGTGCACGGCCAGCCAGTCCGAACGCAGGGCGGCGATCAGGGGACCGGATTCCGCATAGAGGTAGAGCCCGATGAGAACCAGCCCGAGCACCACGGGCCCGAGCACGAAGGCTCCGATGCGTCGCACCGCCGGGGCCCGAAGTGCGAACACGAGGTAGGCAATGACGCCGGCGAGTACGGAGGCAGTTGCGAACTCGTACATGTTCCCCCATGGCACTCGTCCGGTCGCCGCGCTGCGGGCGACGAGCACACCGGCATTGGCGAGGGCGCCGGCACCCGTGAGCCCAACGCCCAGGAGCCCCCAGCGGCGACCGGCCGCGCCGGACGTCGCCGCCAGCGGCTGGGCTCCGTCCTCCGGGGAGGGCAGGGAAGTGCCCACGCCGACGGTGACCAGCTCTTGACTCGGCCGGGAGGCGCGCCTTCCGAACGCGAGCTCGCCGCAGAAGGCGAGCGCCGCGAGGGCATAGATGATGATCGAGGCGCTGAAGAGGGAGTCGGACAGGGCAGAGAACTGGTCGGATGTCATCGGGCTCCTTGCTGGTGGGTGTGGACATTGCGTGGCACGGTCACGTCGCGAGCGCTCGAAGGCACGTTCGACCGAGGTGGCTCACGTCGGCGGAGCACGACGGCAGCGAGCAGCGCGGCCAGGCCCGTGGCGGTGGCCGCCCACTCGGCGCCCGCGCCGATTTGGCTCGCCAGGGTGGTGTTCTGCCGCAGGGCGATGGCGCCGCTGAAGAGATAGGGCGTGAAGAGTTCGGACCGGTCGACGACAGTGCCGTCGGGTGCGACGATCGCGGAGATCCCGCTCGTTGCAGCGACGATGACCGTCCGGCCGTGCTCGATGGCACGCAGGCGGCTCATCGCTAACTGCTGCTCGCTCTCGGCGGTGTAGCCGAACGTCGCGTTGTTGGTCTGCACCACCAGGAGCGAGGCGCCGCCGTCCACGACGTCGGACACCAGTCCGTCGTAGGCCACCTCGAAACAGATGAGGTCTCCGATCCGCACTCCCCCGACGTCCAGCACGCCGGGCTCGTCCCCCGCGACGAAGTCCCGACGCAGGCGATCGACCTGATCGCTGAACAGCCGGAAGAACGAGCGGGCCGGCATGTACTCGCCGAACGGCACGGGATGCCGCTTTGCGTAGCGCTCGCCAGGACCCTCCACCGGATCCCAGACCACACCGACGTTCGTCAGCTTCTCCCCGGGCCCGTCCAGGACGGCACCGATCAGGATCGGCACGCCTACTGCGCGCGCCGCTCGGTCGATGGCGGCTGCCGCGTCCGGGTTCTTGTAAGGATCAATGTCGGAGGAGTTCTCCGGCCAGATCACGAGGTCCGGCTGCAAGGCCGCACCGCCAGCCACCTTGTCGGCCAGCGCCAGTGTCTGCTGGACGTGGTTGTCGAGGACTGCGCGACGTTGGGCGTTGAAGTCCAGGCCGGCCCGGGGCACATTGCCCTGGACAACAGCGACCGTGGCCGTCGGCCCGCCGGCCGTCAGGCTGGACCCGGGCAGCGGTAGCCAGGCAAGCGCCCCGACCACCGGGACGAGTAACGCTGCGGCGACGAGCAACGCGACGGCGCGAGCCTGGCCGGCTCGGCGTTCACGTCGCCAGAGCAAGGAGCGCCAGATGGCGCAGGCGAGCAGCGTGCCGGTGAGCGCCACGGCGAAGGTCACCAGCGACACGCCGCCGTACGCGGCGAAAGAACCCATCGGCCCGTCGGCCTGACTGAACCCAAGTCGTCCCCACGGAAAGCCCCCGAACGGGATGCGGGAACGGGCTGCCTCCTGCCCCACCCACAACGCCGCCATCCAGACCGGAGCCGCCGGAAGCCGACCGACCAGGGCCGATACGCCCCCCAAGGCGGCGTAGAAGACGGCTTGGAAAGTTGATAGCGCCAGCCAGGGAAGATCGCCGACGAAGACGCCGGTCCAGTTCAGCAACGGGAACAAGAAGCTGGAGCCGAGCAGCATCCCCAGCGCGGCGCCCAACCGTGCACTACGGCCGCGCGTCGCCAGAGCGAGGGCGAAGGGGCCACCCACAGCGAGCGGCCACCGTCCGTACGGCGGGAAGGCCAGCCACAGGCACACCCCGCCGCCCGCCGCCAGGAAAGCGGCCACCGGCCATGAGACCACCGCCTCGACCCGGCCATCGTGGGCCCGGCGGCGGGCAGCCGGCCGACCGCCATCGGGCGGGCGCGACCACGCCCGCGCCATCGTGGAGCCTGTCACGGGCACGCCGCTCTGCTGTACCGGCAGACGACCCGCGCCTCGCTACCGACCCGGCTGTCCTGGAATCGCACGTCGCCTCCCGCCGCATCATCGCGCTCACGCGCTACGACTCCGCCTCTACGGGCACGTCCTACGCCAGATAGTAGGGAAGCCTTCCGACCGCCTGATCGCCGGTCGACACAGCCGGGGGCGTCGTCGTCTGGTCGCGACCGTCCGCCCGCGCATACCGCCGTATATGCGGACCACAGTCGAGAGGGACTATCCACTGCGCGACTCCTGAGCCATTCTCCGGAGGCGTGCGTTGTAGGCCTCGAGCTCGACATCCACCCGACGATCGCTCACCTTCGTGAGCGTCTCCTCCGAGCGGCTCCACTGGAGGTAGACGATGACGAAGGCAATGACGCTGGGCACTTCTCCGAAGCCCCACACAATGTTCCCGGCCGCCAGCTGATCGGTCATGACATCGATGCCCCAGCCCGCCGGCGGGTTCGCGAAGGTCCGGACGACCGGAGCGCTGGCCATCATGAGCGCCACCGCGAAAAATGCGTGCAGCGGGCCGGGCAGTCCCAGCTCCGCGATGCGTATGGGAGCGGAGGCACGGTGTGGCCACGGACCGAGCGCGAACGCTCCGCCGAATGCCAGCAGGCCGGTGCCCAAGAAGAAGAGGAGCATCGCGACGTTCCCCCACCAGCTGCGCATCAGGAAGTCGAAGGTGGGCGTGAAGTAGATGCCATAAAGGCTGCCCACGAAGATGACGGTCGTGACGACGGGATGCGCGAGCACTCGGGCCACCTTGCAGCGCAATGCCCGCAAGAGGAGTCGTCGCGAGAGGGCGCCCCACCCGTGGCGCGGGAGAGCACGAATCGCTAGTGACACCGGGGCGCCCAGCATCAGCAGCATCGCCGAGACCACGGTCAGAACCATCTTCTGGAGCATGTGAATCGAGAACAGCACCATCCCGTAACCCATGACCTGGGTGGCGGTGACCAACAACACGGTCACGATGCCGGCCACGAAGTTCACAGTTCGGTGCCAAGGCCACCGGCTGCCCCTCCGGCGGAGCGCGCGCACTCCCAGCAAGTAGGCGATGAGCGCCACCACCGCCAAGCCCGGGACGACCGACGTGGCGTCGAACTGCGGGGTGAGCAATCGCATCAGCGTCGGGGGCTCGGTGGGCATCCGCATCATCCCGCCTGAATGTGGTCCCACGGTCATGCCTTTTGTCGAAGCGACTGAATGGGACACCCGCCATACCGCCATCAGGCTCGGAGGGCGAGCTGCGAGGCAAGCCGACCCGCGACGCGCACGAGCGCCGCACCGACGAGCGAGCTGCTGTAGCTTCTCCTACGTACCTTCGTAGAGTAGAGGCGGGCAGGCAGCCGCCCGACTCCGCCTGCGGGACGGCCGCGGTCGGCCGCTCGACCCGCCGGACGGATCAACAAGGAGAGCGGTTGAGCACCAACCTGAAGATTTCCGCCGCGCTGGTGGCGGCCTTCGTCGTGACTGTCGCCGTCCTCCTCGGAATGAACAACTCCGGGGCGGACGACACCGGCACGACCGAAGCAGGCGGCGCACCCGTCGTGCGCGAAGACAGCCACCGACTCTCTACCGCCGCCGACGACCGGGTCACGCTGGTGGAGTTCCTCGACTTCGAGTGCGAGGGCTGCAAGGCCGCTTACCCGTTCGTTGAGCAGCTTCGCGACGACTACGACGGGCGGGTCACCTTCGTCGCCCGCTACTTTCCGATGCCGGGCCATGCCAACGGCGAGAACGCAGCCGTGGCGGTCGAGGCCGCAGCCCAACAGGGCCGGTTCGAAGACATGTACCACCGCATGTACGAGACGCAGACGGAGTGGGGCGAGCGTCAGGACTCCCAGGCGGATGTCTTCCGCGGCTTCGCCGAGGGAATGGGCCTCGACATGACCGAATACGACGCCACGGTCAGCGATCCCGCCACGCTCGAGCGGGTGCTGCAGGATCGCCGGGACGGTCTCGCGCTGGGCGTGGAGGGCACACCGACGTTCTTCCTCAACGGGGAGAAGGTCGAGGCACAGACCACCGACGAGTTCATCGAACTGATCGATGCTGCGCTCGCCGACTGAGACGACCTTGACCGTCACCCCCACTGAGCACTCGACGCCGCCTTCCGGCTCGAACGGCCGGGAGGCGCCTTCGGAGCGCGGGCTGGCTTGGCTGCTCCTGGTCGGCGGGCTGCTCGGGCTCGTCGCGTCCTTCGTCCTGGCCGTCGAGAAGTACGCGCTCCTGGCTGATCCGTCCTACGTGCCGACGTGCAGTCTCAATCCCGTCCTGAGCTGCGGCTCCATCATGTCCAGCCCGCAAGCCGAGGCCTTCGGTTTTCCCAACCCCCTGCTCGGCATCGCCGGCTTCGCCGTCGTGGCCGCGGTTGGGGCGGCCCGACTCGCCGGCGCCCGGATGACGGGCTGGTTCTGGGGCGGCCTGCAGGTCGGCGTCTCCCTCGGCGTCGTCTTCGTGCACTGGCTGATCTTCAGCAGCCTGTACCGGATCGGCGCACTCTGCCCGTACTGCATGGTCGTCTGGGCGGTGACGGTTCCGATTTTCTGGTACGTCACCCTGCACAACGCCACCGCAATCACATCGCGATTGCCGCCTTGGCTCGCCCGCGCAGTGGGGCGGGCACGAGTCCATCACGGTGTCGTGCTCACCATGTGGTTCCTCTTCATCACCGCCGCCATCCTGGAGCGGTTCTGGCTGTACTGGAGCACTCTCGTTGACTGACATCGGATCCCGTCGCGGAGTTCTGGCGCTCTGCGGCCTGATGATCGCCGCCGCCCTGGCCGGCTGCTCCGGAGAGAGCGCTACCAACGCCAGCACGGCCACAGAGAGCTCGGGAGACTTCGACTTCGCGGGCAACACGCCGCTCGGTGAGGTAATCCCTCCGGCAGAGCGGGAATCGGCGCCGACCTTCACAGGAGAGCTCCTCGACGGGACTGCATTCGAATCGGCGGAGCTGGCCGGCGAGATCACGGTGCTCAATTTCTGGGGATCGTGGTGTGCGCCCTGCCGTGTGGAGACGCCGGAGTTCCAGGCCGTGTATGCGGACGTTGCCGATTCGGGCGTGGAGTTCCTCGGCGTCGACGTGAAGGACAACCGCCAGATGGCGCAGGCCTTCGTCGAATCGGTGGGAGCTGAGTACCCGTCGCTCTTCGATCCACGAGGCGAGGTGGCGATGGCCTTCCGAGGCTTCCCGGCCAACGTCGTGCCCAGCACCCTCATCATCGACCCCGCTGGGAAGGTGGCCGCCGTCTACGTGGCGGTCGTCCCGGAAGATGACCTCCGGCGAGCGATCGATCGACTCCTGGCCGAAGAGACCCCGAGGTGAGTGAGCTCGGCGACGCCTTCGCCACCATCGTCAGCGACGGCTCACTGCTGCTCGCCGCAGGAGTCGCCGCACTGGTCGGCCTCATCAGCTTCGCCTCGCCGTGCGTGCTTCCGCTCGTCCCTGGCTATCTCGCATACGTCGCCGGCCTGACCGGCGCCCAGACCAGCGCCCCGGCAGCACCCGCCATCAACCGCAGCGAGGCCACGGCGGCGGCCGACCGTCCCGGCTCGACCATCACTGCACCGCCCGGTCAACGGCGCCGAGTGGTCACCGGCGCCCTGCTCTTCGTACTGGGTTTCACCGCGGTCTTCGTGTCCTTCGGAGCACTCTTCGGGGGCCTGGGCCGCCTGCTCCTCGAATGGGCTCCCCTGCTGACCCGACTCATGGGCGTCGTCACCATCATCATGGGGCTGGCCTTCCTCGGCGGGCTCCACTGGCTGCAGCGCGAGCGACGCATCACCCGGCGCCCTCCGGCCGGCCTCCTCGGCGCCCCCGTACTGGGCGTCGTCTTCGGGCTCGGGTGGACGCCGTGCCTGGGGCCGACGCTGTCGGCGGTCAACACGCTGGCCTACACCGAGGCCTCGGCCGCCCGGGGCGCCGTTCTGGGTCTCGCCTACTGCCTCGGCCTGGGGATCCCCTTCGTGCTCGTCGCACTCGGCGCCCGCCGCGCACTCACGCTGTCGTCGTGGGCCCGCCGGCACGCCCAGACCGTCATGCGGATCGGCGGCGTGCTCCTCATCCTGCTCGGCATCCTGCTGGTCACCGGCGGCTGGGACCACATCATGGTGTGGCTGCGCTCCTGGCTGGCTTCCACCGGCTTCGGCACCTCTGCCTTCTGACCGTCGAGCGCGCGGTCAGGACACGCCCACTACTAAGGTGCTTAGGTCACCGTTCGATCACGGTGTGCTGTTATATCGCTCGGAATCAACGGCGAGAGCATTGGGACGGTGAACGTGATCGGGCGACTGCACAGGCCGGCGATTGCGACCTCCCGGCACTCCCGGCCCGCCCCCGGCCTGCGCCAGCGACCGCGACTCCTCCTCAGTGCGATCGTCGTCGGCGGTGTGGCAGCAAGCTTCTGGGAGGGCGGCTGGTGGCTGGACACTCCGGTCGCCCACGCCCACGAAGGTCCGGCCGGATCGGTGGTTTTCACGGAAGAACCCCTCGACATCCTGTCCGACCAAGCCGCTCGGCCTCAGATCGCTGAAGCCCAGATGGCTGCCCGCAGCCAGGAACTGGCCGCCTCCCGTGCTGCGCGGGAGGAAGCAGCGCGACCCAAGGCTGTCATGCCCGTGGAGGGACGCCTGACCAGCGCCTACGGACGCCGATGGGGCTCGATGCACTACGGACTGGACATCGCGGCGCCCATGATGACCCCGGAGTACGCCGCGGCGGATGGCGTCGTACTGAGAGCAGGGTCCGCCCAAGGGTTCGGACTTGCGGTGTACATCCTCCACGACAACGGTGATGTCACCGTGTACGGCCACATGGAGCGGATCCTGGTCGATGAGGGCCAGACCGTCAGGGCCGGTGACACCATTGCCCTGCTCGGCAATCGTGGCCAGTCGACAGGGCCACATCTGCACTTCGAGGTGTTCGAGGATGGGCTCGACGGCCGCCGTGCCGATCCGGCCTCCTGGCTCCGCGAACGAGGCGTCGACGTCAATTAGGTCCCGAGGGAATCGCAGCCGGATGGGCCGCAAGGACAGTATTGGCTGTATTCAGTGAACGCTGTACGGTGATGTCGTGATGCCTGTGCTGCACGCTGAAGTGCTCGCCCGCTTCGGCCACGCCCTGTCCGACCCCACCCGTACTCGTCTCCTGCTCGCGCTGCGCGAAGGGCCGGGGTACCCGTCCGAGCTCGCCGAGATGCTCGGCGTGACGCGGCAGAACCTCTCCAACCACCTGGCTTGCTTGCGTGGGTGCGGCTTGGTCGTGGCGGTTCCCGAGGGCCGGCGCTCTCGGTATGAATTGGCGGACGCCCGGCTCACCCACGCCCTCGGCGATCTGCTGGGCGTCGTCCTGGCCGTGGATCCCGACGCCTGTGCGACCGCAGCGACGGAGGGCTGCTGCTGATGCTCCGAGAATCTCGTCGCACCCATCGCCGGCATGAGCGGCTCACAGGCAGCGGCCGCCGTTCGCATCCGGTCTCCCTGGTCGAAGCCGTAGGTCATTCCCGGTCGGCCGCCCGACCCGGCGACGTCCGATCCGGCTGGGATGGCTGTGCGTGCCTGGCCGCCCGTCAGGGGGCATGACATGTCCGACCTCTGCTGCGGTAGCGACGACGAGCGCCGCCCGGCCGTCGGCACAACCGGGCGAACGAGCACCAAGACCGCGATCTCGCTCGGGCTCGCGCTGAGCCCAGCAGTCGCCGACGCGCCGCCCGGCTCGGAAGGCTGCGGGGACGGCTGTGCCTGTTGCGGTCCGACAGCGACGCGGCCAGGAGGCACGCTGGCGCCCCCCGCGCGGGGCGGGGACGGTTGCGGGGACCCCACCTGCTCGGCGCCGGCACCGGGTGGCGATGAGCAGCCGGAAGCCGCCACGCTGTGGCGGTCGCGTTCCGCGCAGCTGGCGGGCCTCGCCGGGTTGCTGTGGCTGTCCGCTCAGGTTCTCGCATGGGTGACCGACGACGGGGCCGCCGCTATGGCGTCGACGGTGCTGGCCGCCGGTGCAGTGCTCAGCGGCAGTGCAACTTTCGTGCCCGGCACCGTCCGCGCGCTACGGCGTGGTCGGCTCGGCGTGGGCACGCTGATGACCGTTGCGATGGTCGGGGCGATCGCGCTGGGCGCCGTCGGCGAGGCCGCGATGCTGGCGTTCCTGTTCTCCTTCGCCGAGGCGCTGGAGGACTATGCGGTAGCCCGGACCCGCCGCGGGCTGCGCGCGCTGTTAGATCTGGTTCCGCCCCGAGCGACGGTGCTGCGCGCCGGGGTCGAGTTCGATGTCGATCCGGCCGAGCTCGTGGCCGGTGACGTGCTGGTGGTCAAGCCCGGTGAGCGGCTGGCCACCGACGGGCTCGTGCAGACCGGGCGCTCCGCAGTCGACACCTCGGCCGTCACCGGGGAATCGGTCCCGGCCGAGGCGGGCCCTGGTGACGAGGTCTTCGCCGCCTGCGTCAACGGCGGCGGCGTTCTAGAGGTGGTGGTCACCGCCCGGGTGGCGGACAACTCCCTGGCCCGCGTCGTGCACATCGTCGAGGAGGCACAGGAGCGCAAGGGAGCCGCACAACGTCTGGCCGCCCGCATCGCCCGGCCGCTCGTGCCTGCCGTCTTCGTCGTTGCGACCGCGATCGCCGTCCTCGGCAGCATCCTGGGCGACCCCCAGGTATGGATCGAACGCGCTCTGGTGGTGCTGGTCGCTGCCTCACCGTGCGCTTTCGCGATCGCGGTCCCGGTCACGGTCGTCGCCGCCATCGGCGCGGCTACCCGCGCCGGCGTGCTCATCAAGGGTGGGGCAGCGCTGGAGGCCCTCGGCGGCGTGCGCGCCGTGGCGCTGGACAAGACCGGGACGCTGACCCGCAACCGGCCTGCCGTAGTCGCCATCGAAGCCCTGCCCGGGTACGACCAGCGCCGGGTCCTCACTGTGGCGGTGGCGCTGGAGGCGCGGAGCGAGCACCCCCTGGCCGGAGCTGTGCTGGCCGCCTGGCCGGCGGACGAGCCTGCAGTCGAGCCCGCTTCGAACACACAGGCGCTGGCTGGCAAGGGCGTCACCGGCTCAATCGACGGACGATCGGCACGCCTGGGCAAGCCCGGCTACATCGACCCCGGACCGCTCGCCGCGGTCGTGACGGCCCACCAGGACGCCGGAGCCACCGTGGTGCTCGTGGAGCTCGACGGTCGCCTGCTGGGAGCGCTCGCTATCCGCGACGAGCTCCGTCCCGAAGCTGCCGAGGCCGTCCGTGCACTGCACCGCCTGGGCATCAGTATCAGCATGCTCACCGGTGACAACCGCCGGACTGCCGGGCAGCTGGCCAGCGCCGCTGGGATCGAGCAGGTGCACGCCGAGCTCCGTCCCGAAGACAAGGCCGCGCTTGTGGAGCAGCTGGGCCGGCACGGCAGGGTCGCGATGGTCGGCGACGGCATCAACGATGCGCCCGCGCTGGCCACTGCCGACGTAGGCATCGCCATGGGCGCCATGGGCACCGACGTGGCGATCGAGGCCGCCGACGTCGCGCTGATGGGCGAGGACTTGCGCCAGTTGCCCCGGACGCTCGCGCATGCCCGTCGGGCGCGGCGAATCATGCTGCAGAGCCTGCTGCTGTCGGCGGCGATCCTGGTCGTACTCATCCCGCTGGCCGCCTTCGGCGTCCTCGGACTGGGCACTGTCATCGTCACGCACGAACTCGCGGAGGTCCTCGTCATCGCCAACGGCGTACGTGCCGGCCGGCCGCAGGCCTACCGGCGGCCACTTGCCCACGCGTTGGCGCCGACCACCGCCTACGTCAACCAGCGGCAGCCCACGAATAACGGAGTTCCCCAGTGATCGCTCGACCCGGCACGTCAGCTGCACTGCTGCCCGCGCGCCATGACGTACTGAGCAGGACATGGCTGGCGACGGCGGTAGTAGCCCGGTGAGCGGCGGACATTCCCACGGGCACGACCACGGAGGGACCGCGGGGAACGCCGCAGGTCACCGTCGCAGGCTCGCGATTGTCCTGGCTCTCACCTCCACCGTCCTCGTGGTCGAGGTGATCGGTGCACTCATCTCGGGCAGCCTGGCGCTCCTGGCAGACGCCGCACACATGCTCACCGACGCTGCCGGGCTGGCGATCGCGCTGATTGCCGCAACCCTGGCGATGCGTCCCGCCACAGCCAAGCGCACCTGGGGCTACCGTCGCGCGGAGGTCCTCGGGGCCACGCTGCAGGCGGCGGCGCTGCTCGCGGTGGGTACCTACGTCCTCATCGAAGGCGTCGGACGACTGTTCGAGCCGGCGGAGATCGCCACGACCCCGGTCCTCGTCTTCGGCGTTGTCGGCCTCGTCGCCAACGCGATCGGGATCATCATCCTCACCAGGGGCGGCCGTAGTTCGAACGTCAACATGCGGGCGGCGTTGCTCGAGGTCCTCAATGACACCCTAGGATCGGTCGCCGTCCTCGTGTCCGCCATCGTGATCGTGCTGACCGGATGGCAGCAGGCGGACGCCGTCGCCTCGTTGCTCATCGCGGTGCTGATCATCCCCCGGACGATCAAGCTGCTGCGGGAGACCATCTCGGTGCTGCTCGAGAGCACGCCACCGGGTCTGGACCTAGACGACGTCCGTGGGCATCTGCTGGGCGTTCCGCACGTGCTGGACGTGCACGACTTGCACGCTTCCCAGATCACCAGCGAGCTGCCCGTCTTGACGGCGCACGTGGTGGTCGAGGACTCCTGCTTCCAGGACGGGCACGCGCCGCAGGTGTTGGACCAACTGCAGGCGTGTCTGGCCGAGCACTTCGACGTCAGCATCGCGCACTCGACGTTCCAGCTGGAGAGTCCTGCGCACGCTGCACACGAGCTTGCGGCGCACGACTGACACTCCGGCGGCCGTCCCCTGCGGGAGCCACGGACGTCGTCGGATTCGAGCGGTACCACGGTGGCGCTGCCCGAAGGCATGGAGCCGACACCAGCAGCTACCTCTGCTCAGCCAAGACGATCGATCCGTTCACATCGTAGCGTGTCGGGTCGGTGTCATCCGCTTGCATTCAGGACAGGGTGGTAGTGGAGCCGGATGCTGAGTGACTTCCTGGTCGTTCTCGGGTTGGCTGCGCTGCCTGCGGCGGGCAACTTCTTCGGCGGTGTGCTGGCGGAGATGTTCCGGGTCTCGGAGCGCGCCCTGAGCCTGTCCCTCCACCTCGCCGCGGGAATCGTTCTCGCCGTCGTCGGTCTCGAGCTCATGCCGGAGGCGCTGAAGGCCAGCCAGCCATGGGTACCCCTGCTCGCGTTCGTGGTGGGCGGCGCCCTGTTCATCGGTCTGGATCGGGCGATCGGCTACGTGCAGGCCCGGATGGGGCGCGACGAGCAGCAGAAGGGCCCGATGACCATCTTCGCCGGGGTCTCGATCGACCTGTTCAGCGACGGAGTCATGATCGGAACGGCGAGCGTCCTCAACCCGGCTCTGGGACTCCTACTGGCGCTCGGTCAGGTGCCGGCCGACGTTCCGGAGGGCTTCGCCGCCGTAGCGACTCTCCGAAACGCAGGCATTAGGCGCAGGCGACGAATCCTCATGGCGGCCAGCTTCGCCGTGCCGATCCTGCTCGGAGCCGCGCTCGGCTTCCTCGCACTGCGCCAAGCTCCGGAGATCGTCACCCTTTCCGTGCTCGCTCTGACCGGTGGCGCCCTGGTCGCCGTCGTGGTCGAAGAGATGATTGGCGAGGCGCACGAGGGCGAGACGTCGCGCTTCGGTCCAGTCTTCCTGACGGCGGGCTTTGCCATTTTCGGCGCCATCTCGGTCTACGGGGGCGCGTGAGGCGCCACAGAAGGCCCTTGCCCGGCCTCCCGGACGCCGTCAGTTTTCGAACGGCTCAGAGCTTCTCGATGGCCAACCGGCTCAAGCTCCGCTCGAGCCTCTGCTGCCTACGCTGTGGAATGATGAGGGGTCCGTCTTTGTCCTTTGCGCTCTCTGCCGCGGCCGATGCGTGCCGCCATCCACAGCGCACACCGCCAGCAGACGTGCACGCCGGGCGTTCCGCCGAGCTCGTGGACGCCTGTGCGGGGCCGCTCGCGTCCGCAGCAGCCACAGGTGACCGAGTCCTCGCTCGCCGAGGGAGGGCGTCCGCGCAGCCTCACGACAGCACGGCGCGGAGCTGCTCGACCGTGGGTGCGCCTGTCAGGCCGGCCTCGGTACGGAAGACCCGGCAGGACAGCCCGACGGGGGCGTCCGGCTCGGCGAACGGGTCCAGCCCGTCCACCAGGATCGTCGGCGAACCCCTGAACTCGGCGGCATCCGCCTGCTCCGGGGTGGTGACCTGGCGGTGCTGCACGTGCACGTCTTCTCGGCCCACCTGCGCGAGAGCAACTCGCAGCCGCTCGTCGGCCAGCTGCCAGTTCGGGCAGCCGTCGAAGTACAGCAGCTCCACCTTCACAGGAACCTCCTCCGTCATCGCTGGCGGTCAGCAGCGGCCGCGGAGCGGGCGCAGCCCGAGCAGATAGCGACTCCGGGCGTCGTAGCCAACATGCGCACTCGCCGACGGGCGTACACCCCTCCACAGCAGCCGCAGCGTCGCAGACCTGGCACGGCGGCGACGACACCGGGGAGCGTCAACATGCGCTCATGGTGTCCCGCTGGGTCGGCGGTGCCAAGGAGTCGACGGGCGGACTGCTCAGGTGAACGCATCCGCCGCCCCCCAACGCTCAGGGACTTCGTCCGGGGCCCGCGCTGCTACAGCCCAAACGCTCCGCCCTCGACGAGGATGACGACGCCGAGACCGATGAGGACCACAGGGAACAGCACGTGCTCCCACCGCTCGAGGAACTCGGCGATCGGCTTTCGGGTGGCGACGAACCGGGCCGTGACGACCAGCACCACAACCAGGGCAAGGAAGACGAGGCAGTAGGCGACGATGCCGGCGGGCCCGACGGTGGCGAACACCGGGACGTAGACGCCGATGTTGTCTCCACCGTTGGCGAAGGTGACCGCGGCGACGGTCAGCGCGCTCACCGACTTGCCAGCGACCTTGCCCTCGTCGTCGTCATCATCGTCGTCGCGCCATGCCCGCCAAGCGGCGAGCAGGCCCAGCACCAGCGGGATCAGTCCGAAGTACGGGATCGCCTCCTCGGGCAGGAAGCTCCGGGCGCCGAGCGCGACGAGGACCGCGGCGCCCAAGATGGCGCCGAAGCCGAGGTACTGCCCCGCGAGGATCGCCGCCGTGGTGCCGCGCCGGTCGGCACCGCGGGCGTAGAAAAGGGACAGCACGATGATGTCGTCGATGTTGGTAGCCACGAACAGGCCGACCGCCTGCAGCGCCCAGGTTGTGATCGTCATGAGCTGCTCTCCCCGTTCAGGCGCGCCCGGTAGGACGCGGCGGTGACCGTCCGAGGTCGCAGTGACCAAGGCCGTTGACCGTGCTGCGCGTCGTTCTCAGTACGGCTTTGTGGCGGTGAACCGCATGGCTTGTCGACCGACCGCCGTGCGGACCTCAGCGGCCTGCAGCCCGGTCTGCGACAGGGCTGGTCGGAGCTGGTGGCGGAAGATCAGCTGATGAGGTGATCGGTCGGCCCAGTGGAGCCCCTTGGTCAGCGGTGTGGCGACCAGGTCGTAGCCGACGAAGCGACCGCCGGGTCGCAGTACGCGACTGACTTCTTCGAGCGCCTGCCGCCACTGGATGACGTGATGGAGCATCAGGTGGCTCACCACGACGTCGAATGACCCTTCGGTGAAGGGCAGGGCGGTGGCATCGGCGTGGCGCACGGTGACTCGCGGCTCGTTGGCGAAACGCCGTTCCGCCGCAGCCACCATCACCCGATCAAGATCGGTGACGGTCAGCTCGCAGTCGGGATGGCGCCGGATCGTCTCCTCCGCCATTGCGCCGCTGCCGCCGCCCAATTCGAGTACCGCGCCCCGCAGGGGCACTCCCTGCAACGCCCAGCCGAGGACCAGTCGGCCGGCGACCCAGCGCCACGGCGGGCTCTGGCAGAACCACCGCTCAGCGATGGACATGACAGGCATGCGTGTCTCCAAACTTCTCCGGCGGGCGCGACCGGTGGCCCTCAAGGACAGGAACAGCTGTTGGACCAACCGGAACGAGCCGGCCGCAGAAGCTTCCGATGGCTGCCAGGGCGCTACCGGTCGCCGCGTCGAGCCCGCAGGCGTTCATGCGTCGGACCTCGAGGCCTCGTCGGCGGAACGATCGCTGCGCAGGGACGCCAGGACGGCGACCGCAGCACCGGTGGTGATCCAGACGTCGGCCAGGTTGAACGTGGGCCACCAGCCGGTGTGCAGGTAGTCCGTGACGCGGCCGTCGCCGGCCCGGTCCACCAGGTTGGCCGTGGCGCCAGCCAGAACGGCGGCCAGGCCAGCGGGCAGCAGGCGGGAGGTCGTGGCAACCGCCCGCCAGGTGATCACGGCGATGACGCCCGTGAGGAGTCCGGTGACGGTCACCACGACCCAGCTCGGCAAGCCGGAGCCGAGGCTGAAGGCGGCGCCGCTGTTGTGTGCCAACTGCAACGCCAGGGGTCCCAGGTCGACAGTGCGGCCGTCTCCCAGGCCGCGCTCGGCGACCGCCTTGGCGCCCAGGTCGACCACCGCGAGGACGCCCGCGCCGGTGAAGACCGCCAGGCGGGTCGGAGCCGTCCGCCGACGGTCGGCGCGGCCCGTTTCGGACCGCTCAGGAGCAGCGGCGACCTCCGGACCGACGACCTCCTCGCTGTGCGACGACTCAGTCGTCATCGTCGTCGTCGTCGTCTTCGACGAGCTCGCCTTCCCAGGCCTCCCGGCCCTCGTGGATGGCGATCACGGCGATGACGAGGGCAGCGACTGGATCCAGCCATGAGGCGCCGGTCAGCGCGTACAGCCCGAGGCCGGCCAGCGTGGAGATGCTGAGCAACACGCAGATCCGGGTCTCGGCCGCGTCGGCGAGGATGAGCGGGTCACCGCCCAGGGCCAGCCCGACGCGGCGCTTGGCCGCGGCCAGCAGCGGCATGATGACGATGGAGGCGGCCAGCAGCACCAGGCCGACGGTCGAGGTGCTCGGCTCCTCGTCGCCGAGCAGGCTGCGCACCGCCTCCACGGTCACGTACGCGGCGAGGATGAAGAAGGTGATCGCCACGGCCTTGAGTGCGCGGCGCTCCTTGGCCTCATCGATGGCGCCGCGCCGCAGCCGCGCGGACAGCCGCAGCCCCACCAGGATGGCGGCCAGGGACTCGATGCCGGAGTCCACGCCGAAGCCGGACGAGGGAGACCAGCCCGGCGAGGAGCCCGGTGGTGATGGCGATAGCGCCTTCGGCGACGTTGTAGACGACGGTGAACTGCGCCAGCCGCAGCCCGCGGCGGGTCAGCCGGTCGGTCTCCTGATCGCTGAGTACCGACGGTTCGGCGGTCACGCTGGAGTCCTCTCGGCGGAAGCAGGAGCGGTCAGCCGGCCGATGCCGGGGACGAAGCGGCCGGCGCGGGCCGCGTAGGCGTCGTAGGCCGCGCCGTGTACACCGCGCAGGTACGGCTCTTCCACAGCTCGGACCTGAAGTTGGACTGCGGCTACCAGCGCGATCAGCGCAAGCACGCTCACCCACGTCGGGGCCATCAGCACGACACCGGCCTGCGCGGCGGTCATGGCGGTGAAGATCGGGTTGCGGACGTGTGCGAACACGCCGCCGGTGACCAGGTCGGTGCGCTCGCCCGGGTCGACGCCAATCCGCCACGAGGCGCCCATGCCGGTCTGCGCGGCCAGCGTCCGCGGCGAACCCGGCCAGCGCCAGCAGCAGGCCGGCGACCTGCACCGCCAGCGGCGGGTCGGCGGTCACGACGTCGGCCACCGCCAGCAGCGGCCCGGCCAGGCCGAGCACCATCGCTGCGACGAACAGCACCCCGCCCCACCAGCCGGCGTCGGCCGGAGTGCCCGAGATCCCGACGAACCCCGTGGACCCGGTGTGGCGCAGCTGGGTCCAGGAGCGCACACCAAAGAGCACGACGAGGGCGATGACGTAGAGGACGAGCGCGGCGACGGTCACGACGAGGTTCCCGTTCCGTACACCGGGCAGAGCGCAACTTGGTCACCGGTCGCGGCCAGCAGCTTTTCGGCCGAGGCGAGCAGCTCCAGCAGCTCGGACTGGGTGCTCAGCGACCACAGCGACGCCCGGCCTTGCGGCTGGCTCTCCGCGAGGCCGCAGTCCCGCAGGCAGGCCAGCGCCGCGGACACCGAGCTCTGCGCGGGGCCGTCCAGGTGCCGGGTGAGGTCCACGACCCGGTGCGGGCCCAGCATCAAGTGGCGGATGATCGCCAGCCGCATCGGGTCACCGAGGCTGCGGAACAGGCACGCGGCCGTCGAGAGCGCACCGGCCTCATCGACCGGTGGCTCGGTCGTCCTCGTTTTCGTCGTCCTGGTCACAGCGCGCTCCATCCATCGGCGTTGTCCGATGATAGCGCCGCGAGCCGACAGGTCAACAGTCGTCTCCAACCCTGACTCGGGCGGGCTATGCAGTACTCACAGAACTGCGGTCACCCTGCCGCCGTGCCGGCGGCAGGCAGCAGCTGCTCGGCTACGGCTGCATCTGCGTCCAGGACGGGCGGGGGCGTGGGGGTGCGCGCCAGCCCGACGGCGAGCCCGATGGTGGCGGCGAAGAGGACCACCTCGGCGCCGGCCAATCGTAGGAACGCTCGCGGGCGACCCGCCCGCAGCGCCGGGAGGCTCCGCCCGCGGTGCCATGCGGCCAGCGCCAGCAGACCCACGAAGGCGACGACCTTCGCCAGCAGCACGACCCCGTAGCCGGTGTCGACCACCTGGCCGGGACTGGAGAATCGCGTGTAGGCGGTGGCGGCGCCGCTGCCGGCGACGACCACGGCCAGCGGTGCGGCGAGGCGGCTGAACCGTTCGACCGCGGTGGTCCGCGCCGGGCCGGTGAGCCTGGCGGCGAGCATCAGCGCCAGCAAGCCACCGGCCCACAGCACCACACCGAGTACGTGTAGTGCCACGGCGGCGACGGCGAGGTCGTGATCGGCCGCGTCGGCGGAGTGCGAGGTGAAGGCGGGCGGAACAGTCGCTATCAGAGCCACTAGGAATAGCACCCGGGCACCGGCCCGACGCCAGACGATTCGGGCGAAGATGGCCACGACGGCGGCAAGAGCGGCGACCAGGGCCAGGTCTCGCCCCTGCTCGACGCTTTCGACGAAGCTCCAGACGCCGCGCAGCGAGATCGCCGAGAACCCCGTGCCGAGGAAATCGGCGAGCAGCACCGGAAGCGAAGCCAGCGAGGCCAGCGACCAGGCCAGCGCACCCCAGCCGGCCAGCCGCACCCATCGGTAGCCGGCCGTACTCAGGACCGTGTCTCCCGGCACGAGAACCACGGCCCCGAGCAGGCAGCCCACGGTCAGTACCGCCGAGGCGTCGGCGATCAGCCGTAGGGCGGGCACCAGCCAGGCGACGACCGGCGGCGGGGCTGGAATGCCGGGGACCGAGACGACGGCGGCCGCGCCACCGGCCCACAGCGTGAGCGCACAGACCGCGATGGCCACCAGCGAGGAAACGAGGACCAGGAGGCCTCGGCGAGCCGTTGCCGGCGGCGAGGAGCTCTCGTCCACGCGCGGCTCAGCCACCGGTGTCGCCGCGCCGGCGCAGCGCGAGCCACGTGGCCACGATGAACAGCAGGCCCGCCGCGACGAGGAGCAACCACAGGCCCCAGCTGCTGTCTGCGTCGCTGTCGACGGCCGGAGAGACCGCGGTCGCCGTGTCCGGGCTGGGTGCGGGCGTGGTCGGCAGAGTCGGCTGAGCCGGGGCTGTCTCCGTCGCCGCACCGCCGGAGCCCGTCAGGGTGAAGGTGAGCTGGCCGGACACGGGATGGCCGTCATCGGAGACAACCCGGTACGCCACCACGTAGGCGCCGTCACCGCTCGTGCTGACCGGCTGTGACACGACCGCACCGTCGATGGCAGCTTCCCCTGAGGTGACCGACTCCCCGTCCGGGCCGGTGACAGCCACCTGGGCGAACTCCGAGGCGATCGCCGAGGAGAACGTGAGGCTGAACGCGTCCGGAGCGGCGGTCAGCGTCTCTCCGTCAGCAGGCGTCGAGGACTGCAGGCCGGTGTGGGCGGCAGCCGGACCGCCGCTGAGGACGAGCAGCAGCGAGGCGAGGGCCGTCGCCGCAACCAGGACCAGATTGCGGGGAACAGACGTGAACATGAATCCTCAGTGGCGTTGTTGGCGAGTGGCGGGGCTGAGCAGGAAATCGCCTCGACGAGGTTGGCGGCGGCGCGGGCGTACCTGCGTCCGGTCATCCTGGAGCCACGGCCATCGTCCCGATCTGGCCCAGAGCGACGTGGAACGAACACTCGAACTGGTAGTCGCCGGGCTGATCCACGGTGAACTCCATCGTGTCGCTCATGCCCGGTGCCAGGATGGGAATCTCTTCGGCGATCTCGGCCGGCCCGGCGCCGGGCGTGAACCGGAAGTTGTGCGTCAACTCCTTCGCCTCGCTGATGAGGGAGAGCCGCACCCGCCCGGCGGTCACTGTGAACGCGGCGGGGTAGAAGTCGTAGTCGTCGCGCACCAGCACTGTGACCTCCTGGGTCCCGTCGGGGGCGATGGAGACCGTTCCGTCGGCCGAAACGTCAGCCGGCGCGTCGTCGGACGACTCGTCCGGGTCCGAGCCGCAGGCGGACAAGACCATGGCGCCCGCCCCCGCCAGAGCTGTCAGCAGCACAGTTCGTCGACGCAACTCGACCATGGCTCTACTGCTTGCCGGTCACAGTCACGGAATGTTGCAGATGTCGCTCAGCGCGGCACACACGGCGGGGTAGCCGGCGATGAGCAGCGGCGCTACGACGACGGTCAGTGCACCGACGACAGCAACGCGGTACCGCCACGGATTCAGCGGCGGCTCCGGGGACAGGAGGCGTGAGACACGAAGAACCGCCGCATCCTGAGCCATCGCCAGGGCAGCAGCAGGTGCCTTCATCTCGGCAAGGCTCACGATGGCCGAGGCCAGGTTGACCCGGTCGACCCGCTGCAGCGCCGCGTCGTCCGCCAGCAGCTCGATCAGCTGCCGGGTCTCCCGGGTGGCCACCTGGAACAAGCGGACACGAGGGAAAGCACGCGCCAGGATCTGCGACAGCGCCACAGCCAGGTTGTGGCGGCCGCGGAGGTGAGCCGCCTCGTGGGCCAGCACCCCATCCAACTCACAGCTGGACAGATTGCTCAGCGCTCCCCGTGTGACCACGATCTGCGCCGACCGTCCCGGCAGGCAGAAGGCGGCAGGGGCGGGCGTCTCGATGACGGAGATGCCCAAGCCGGCGTCCGTCTCGGTGATGAGGCTGAGAGAGCGGCGTAGCTGACGGCGACTCCACCAGCCACCGCCCAGAACGCGCACTCCACAGATCAGCAGCCACATCGGGAGCGCACCGGCCAGAAAGGCACCGAAGAGCTTCCCCGGCAGCAACTCCGACTCGCCATAGGCGTCCGCGACACTCATGGCACAGGCGTGCACGACTGCGCCGAGATCGCCGGCAAGCGCCGTGATCGGGATCAATAGGGTGACGCCGGCGAGGACGACCGTGATCACCGCGCTGATGGTCAGAGCCTGCCAGGCGAAGATCGCCACGCGCGGTGCCTGCCGGGCCCAGGGCGCCGATGCCAGCCGCGGACCCACCAGGAGGATCGCGGCCGCCACGCAGAGCAGACTCAGGCTGGCGATCATGGTCCGCCGCCTTCAGCCTGCTGACCGCGCCGGCGCGCGCTCTCCACTGCCGACCTGAGCTGGGTGACGCTGTCGGAATCCAGGTCGGCGACGAAGTGCATGAGCACCTCCTGCCGATCTGCGGACTCCGCCAGCACGTCTTGCAGCAGGGCCGCTGCGTGCTGGGCCTGCGTGCGCACTGGCCGGTACAGCCACGCCCGGCCGCTCATCTCACGGGTCACCTGACCCTTGCGGTGCAGGTTGTCCATCACCGTCATCACGGTCGTGTAGGCGAGTTTGCGGGACGTGCTGAGCGAGGCCAGCACATCTCGGACGGTCGCAGGCTCCGCTCGCTCCCACAGATCCCGCATGATCGCCGCCTCAAGTTCTCCGAACGGTCGCATGGACCCACTTCCTCTCGCCGCGACTCCGCCGAAGCACCGTGACGGCCGCTCGTAGGGGACACGCCCCCACCGACCCCTTCTACGATCCTACTTAGGAGATACCTCTACGATTCAGCTTAGAAGATCGATCAGCTCGCCGGGCGCAGCCCCAGCTGATCGTCGGCCCCGCCACCGTGAAAGTGAGCCGCGACGATGACGATCGCCCCAGCCCCGATCGTTTCCCGGCCAAGTCTGGCTCCGCCACCGACCAAGGGGTCGCGACTGACCAGCCTGCTGCGAACCACCGACCACAAGACCATCGGCCTGATGTACATGGTCGCGTCGTTCGGGTTCTTCATGATCGGTGGCCTGATGGCCATGTTGATGCGCGGCGAGCTAGCCCAGCCGGGCCTTCAGTTCACTTCCCCCGAGCAGTACAACCAGTTGTTCACCATGCACGGCACGATCATGCTGCTGATGTTCGCGACGCCGCTGTTCTTCGCGTTCGCAAACCTGATCATGCCGCTGCAGATCGGCGCTCCCGACGTGGCGTTCCCGCGGCTGAACGCGCTGTCGTTCTGGCTGTTCCTCTTCGGCAGCCTGATCGTCGTCTCCAGCGTCGCCACCCCGGGCGGGGCCCCTGACTTCGGCTGGACGGCCTATGCGCCACTGTCGAGCGAGCTGCACACCCCGGGCGTGGGCGGTGACCTGTGGATCACCGGCCTGGCCGTCAGCGGGCTGGGCACGATCCTCGGTGGCGTCAACTTCATCACCACGATCGTGAGCCTCCGCGCCCCCGGCATGACGATGTTCCGGATGCCGATCTTCACCTGGAACACGCTGGTCACCAGCATCATGATCCTGCTGGCCTTCCCGATCCTGACCGCTGCGCTACTCGCCTTGCTCGCCGATCGCAACCTCGGGTCCCTCATCTTCTCGGCCGAGAACGGCGGGCCGATGCTGTGGCAGCACCTCTTCTGGTTCTTCGGCCACCCCGAGGTCTACATCATCGCGCTGCCGTTCTTCGGCATCGTCACCGAGATCATCCCGGTCTTCGCCCGCAAGCCGCTGTTCGGCTACAAGGGCATGGTCGGCGCGACCCTGGCCATCGGCTTTCTCGCCCTCGCCGTCTGGGCACACCACATGTACGCCACCGGCGCGGTGCTGCTGCCCTTCTTCGCCTTCCTCACCTACCTGATCGCCGTGCCGACCGGTCTGAAGTTCTTCAACTGGATCGGCACCATGTGGCGGGGTCAGATGACCTTCGAGACGCCGATGCTGTTCTCGATCGGCTTCATGGTCACCTTCCTGCTCGGTGGGCTGACCGGTGTGCTGCTGGCCTCCCCGCCGCTGGACTGGCAGGTGCACGACTCCTACTTCGTCGTGGCGCACTTCCACTACGTCGTGTTCGGCACCGTGGTGTTCGCCGCCTACGCCGGTATCTACTTCTGGTTCCCCAAGATGTGCGGCCGAATGATGGACGAGCGGCTGGGCAAGCTGCAGTTCTGGCTCACGTTCATCGGATTCCACGGCACGTTCCTGGTCCAGCACTGGCTGGGCAACGAAGGGATGCCGCGCCGGTATGCCGACTATCTGCCCACTGATGGGTTCACCACACTGAACATGATCTCCACGATCTTCAGCTTCGTGCTCGGCGCCTCGGTCATCCCCTTCATCTACAACGTCGTCCGCTCCTGGAAGTACGGGCAGCTCGCGCTGCGCGACGACCCCTGGGGTTACGGCAACTCGTTGGAGTGGGCGACCTCGTCCCCGCCGCCGCGGCACAACTTCGTGGAGCTCCCGCGGATCCGCTCGGAGCGCCCCGCGTTCGAGGCGCACTACCCGCACCTGGTCGAGCGCCTGCAGGACGAGGCACACGCGGGCAAGCGCCACGACCCCTACGTCAGCGAGCTCATCCCAGGCACGGGAAAGCGTCAAGGCCCGAACGACCCTGACGCCACCTGAGCCACTGGGAGGAACGACACCGACCATCCGCCGGCGTCCCGGTCCGCCTTTCGAGACGGGGCAGGTCGCCGCAGGACCACCCCGCCCGCTCGACCCGCTGCACGGGCGTTGACCGCAGTAGCCCCTGGGCGCATGCGGTCAAGCGTCGAACAGAGTCCTACCCCACCAGTCGTCGGCATCGCGAACTCCCGGCGGGCAGGCAAACACGGCGGAGGACCCGTGCTGGATGAACCGGTTGAGCGCATCCGCGGCAAGGTTTCGCTGCACCTGCACGAAGCCGGTATCCGGGTTGCGCTGGTAGGCAATGAAGAAGAGGCCGGCATCGAGACGGCCGGAATCGTCTGTGCCGTCCACGAAGCTGTACCCACGCCGCAACATGGCCGTGCCTGAATTGGTGGGATGAGACAGGAAGACGTGCGAGTCCCGCGGGATGGCCGGACCATCACCCCTGACGGCCGCGAAGTCGGTCGGGTCGAATTCCTTTCGCTGACCCAGCGGCGCGCCCGCGGTCTTCGTGCGTCCGATCACCGCCTCCTGGTGGGGTGCGGGCACCTGGTCCCAGTCCTCGATCAGCATGCGGATCCGACGGGTGACCAGATAGGAACCGCCGGCCAGCCACGCGACGTCGTCCTCCCCCACCCATACGAACTGCTCGAGTGCGCTGCCGTTCTCGGCCTTGAGGTTGGCCGTGCCGTCCTTGAAGCCGAGGAGGTTGCGCGGCGTCGCCTGCGCCGTACTGGTGGATGACGTGCGGCCGAACCCGAGTTGGGTCCAGCGCACACGTACCACCCCGACGCCCAGGCGCACCAGGTTGCGCACGGCGTGCACCGCCACCTGGGGGTCGTTGGCGCACGCCTGGACGCACAGGTCTCCCCCGCTGATGGATTGATCGAGCGCGTCGCCTGGGAACACGGGTAGCTCGACCAGGGAATACGGGCGACGAGCCGCCAGTCCGAAGCGGTCGACCCCATCGCCCGTCATGAACAGCGTCGGTCCGAATCCGACGGTCAGCGTGAGGCCGGACGGCGGTAGTCCCTGCGCCTCACCACTGTCCTCTGGGCCGACGATCTCACCGGCGGTCAGTCGCCGGGCGACCGCCGTCCACGACGCCAGCATTGCCACGAGCGCCTCACGGCTGTCGGTGACGACGTCGAACGCGACGAAGTGGAGCCGGTCCTGCGCCGGCGTCACGATGCCAGCCTGGTGGGTACCGGTGAACTCGACCGGCGCGGAGAATTCCTGCACCGCCGACGACGACACGACGGGAGACGGCGGCCTCGCGGCGGTCGTGCGACCGACCACTCCCCCGACTGCCCCAGACGCCAGGACGCCCGCGGTCCCGAGCCCCGCCATGCCGAAGAGCTTCCGACGGGACAGGCCGCGCTCCTGCTTCTCCGCCGGTCGGTCCGCCGGCGGCGACTCGTCAGTCACGTCAGGATCCGCGGAGCTAGGCAAAGTGAAGACTGAAGGGCGCGCACCAGGACCAGGCTACTATTCAACATAGGAGTTCGGTTCGCTCGGCACTGAGGCCCGAGGCGAGCCGATGATCGGATCGGGAAACGACGAGCCCCGTCATGTAGTCGCGACAATCCACGCTCGCCCATTCGTGAGGCGACCTGCGTTGCGGACTCCGACACACCGATCCCGCCTTCAGGCCGGCCAAAGAAGGGTCCCGGCAGCGAGCCGTGCCGGCGTCCTGCATCGACGCCTACTAGCTTGGCTAGTCGTGACGTCGATGCTGAGCTCCGCTCGTCCCGGCAGCAGATGCGCCTGCCTCGACGACGACCTGCGAACCGGTGCACGACAGCGGGAGACCTGATGATGGATGGCCTGTCCCAGGTGCAGTCACGCATCGCCGAGATCCAGGCGCAGCTCGCGCCACTGGGTGCGCGACCGCGCACGACAGCGACCGACTGGATGTCCGCTGCGACCGCTGCCGGTCTAGTGGTGGACGCCTCGCGGCCGCCCGCTGTGGCCACGAGTTCGCCCGCCGGCGCAACCGATGCGTCGCCGATGGTCGCCGGAACGGACCGCGAGTCCGCCATTACGGGAAAGGCGCTCCAGTATCTCGGAGTGCCCTACCTGTGGGGCGGCACCGACCCCTCGAAGGGTCTCGACTGCTCCGGATTCACACAGTTGGTCTACAAGAGTCAGGGCGTCGACCTCCCCCGTGTCTCCTCTCAGCAGGCGACGGCGGGACGAGCGGTCCCGTCGATGGCGGAGGCCCGCCCGGGGGATCTGCTGTTCTTCGACTACTCGCCGGAGAGGCCAGGAATCGACCACGTGGGGATCTTCATGGGTGACGGCAAGATGATTGCCGCGCCGCAACCGGGCGAAGTCGTCAAGATCCAGTCAGTGGGCGATCCCACCGTGATCCGCCGGGTGCTCTCGTAGGCAGTGACCCCGAGCGAGGAGACAGCGTCGTCGGACGGCGCTGACAGCGGGAGATCCCGCCCGTAGGGCGGCATCGACCGGTGGACCGCATGGGTGTCGTCTGCGCGGTTCTCCGTGGGCCTGATGACCGGTCGCTGCTATCTACTAAGGCGCCTCGTAACCTGTTGGAGGTCGGCACTCCCGCCAGCGCCAGCGGTCGACCACCCCGTTGACACGGTCCGCCGAAACTGGGGCCGGCGCAGGCAGCCTGCATGAAGGAGTCGCAGTGAGTAGGTGCTCGAGCGCCCGGACGAGTTCAACGCCTCCTCTTCGAGGCGCGGGCGCAGCGAGGACGGCATGACCGACCTGCAGACCCAGCCCGAACGAGCATCGATCGCTGCCCATCAGAACTCGGTGCTGCGCCGATTCGGACTGTGGTTGGTGCGCCGTTGGCGGTGGTTGACCAGCATGCGGACGGCCGTGGTGCTGCTGTTCCTGCTGGCGCTGGCGGCTGTGCCCGGCTCGCTTTTCCCGCAGCGGTCGTTGACCCCCAGCGCGGTGGCCCGGTACTTCCGGGAAAATCCCGACCTGGCGCCTGTCCTCGACAGGTTGTGGATGTTCGACGTCTTCGCCAGCCCGTGGTTCTCGGCGACCTACCTCCTGCTCTTCATCTCGCTCATCGGCTGCCTGGTGCCGCGGTGCACCGAGCACCTGCGGGCGCTACGGGCCGAGCCGCCGCCCGTACCTCGACATCTGCACCGGCTCCCGGTTCACACTGCGAACACGGTGCCACTGCCCTCGGAGACCGTGGCCGAGCGGCTCGAGGCCGATCTGCGATCAGCGCGGTTCCGGGTGTCCCGACGCAGCATCCCCGGTGGTGTGGAGATATCGGCCGAGCGCGGTCGGGTGAAGGAAACCGGCAACCTCGTCTTCCACGTCTCGCTCTTGGCCCTGCTCGTCGCGCTGGCCGGCGGCAAGTTGTGGGGCTACGAAGGCAGCATCCTGGTTACCGAGGGAGACGGCTTCTGCAACTCCTTCCAGCAGTACGACCGGTATGTCGCAGGGCCGTTGGTGGATCCGGACGGCCTGACGCCGCTCTGCTTCGACCTGGAGGATTTCCGCGCCACGTACGAGCCGAACGGCACGCCGGCCTCCTTCACCGCCGACATCGGGGTGCAGGCAGAGCCGGGAGCGGCCACGGAGCAGACGACGATCGGGGTCAACGACCCGTTCCGCTCCGACGGGGACCGTCTGTACGTGACGGGGCACGGCTTCACGCCCCTTTTCACAGTGACGCTGCCGGGCGGTCAGGTCTTCGAGCAGCTGTCGGCACCGTTCCTGCCCCGGGACAGCACGACGTTCGCCAGCGAGGGGGTCGTGAAGTTGCCGGATCTCGGTGACGGCTCCGGTGACGGGTTCGCCCTCGAGGGCTTCTTCGCTCCGACCGGCCTGATCCAGGGCGGCGTCCTGACCTCGGTGGACGCGCGGCCGCTCAACCCGCAGGTCGCCATCATCGGCTATCGCGGCTACCTGGGGCTGGACAGCGGTGCGCCACAGTCGGTCTTCACGCTGGACCAACGACAGATCGACGTCGGTGCGCTGAACCAGATCGGGGAGGCGAACTTGGACATCGGCGAGAGCGCGGAATTCGAGGACGGCACCGTCGTCCGCTTCGACGGGTTCCGTGAGTTCGCGGCCCTGCAGGTGTCGCACGATCCGGGGCAGGTAGCCGTCCTCATCAGCGCCATCACCATGCTGCTCGGACTTCTGGTCACACTGCTGGTGCGCCGGGAGCGGGTCTTCGCTCGAATTGCCAGCTCGCAGGTGTCGAGCTCTGTCGACGACCGGTCGACGACGGTGTCGATGGCGGGACTCGCACTGGGTGGGAACGGTGACATCCGCGAACGACTCCACGGACTCACCAGCAGCCTGCTCGGTGACAGCCAGCCGGGACAACACCACGGCCGTTGAACCGCGAGGCCGCCCGCCCTCCCATCCCGCGCCTTACCAGCAGAAGCGGGACTCCGGGCTCACGGAGGTCGTCGACCGGAGGCGTCGTGAGCACGCCACTGACGTCGTCGTCTGTGCCGGGACGCCATCAGCCGCCCACCGTCACGTCGTTGAAAGGAAGGCGCGGCTCCATCCACGGGAAGACGACGAACAGCAGCAGCGCGCAGACCCCGAGCGCCAAAGCCAGCGCGGTCACCGCCTTGGTCGCCGTGCCACCGGGCAGGTGACGCCAGATCCACGGGTACATGCGGGTCCTCTCAACTCTCGCGCAGGGCCGGCGGGCCGTCGGGCATCTCGGTCTTGGTCAGGCCGGTGCCCTCCAGCCCGGCGTGGATGATCAGCCGTTGCCGCGCGGAGTACTTCGGATGACACGTGGTCAGCGTCAGGTATGCCCCGCTCGGTGGACCTTCCGCGGCTCCATTGGGCGTCGGCGAGATCACCTGGACGTCGGACGGACGGACGATCTGTTGACCGGGAATCCCGCTCGGGTCGGTGGTGAAGTCGCCCGTCGCAGGGTCCCCGAGTACCCGATAGACGAACCAGCGGTCGGCCGTCTCGATGACGATGGGGTCGCCCGGACGCAGCCGGTCAAGATCCAGGAATGGCGACCCTTTGCCGACCCGGTGACCCGCGAGCGCCACGTTGCCCTGCTCGCCCGGCAACGCCGTCCCCTCGTAGTGGCCCGGCCCCTGTGCCAGCTGCTCCTCGGCGGTGCCCTCGAGCACGACCTGCTCGTAGTCAGCACCCAGCCTCGGGATGTGCAGAACAGCGAACGCGTCGCCCAGGATGCTGGCGCGCGGCACTGCAGGGACTTCGGCCTCCGCTGTCCACCCCTGACGTAATTCGTCCTTCAGCTGGTCCTGTCTGCGGTCAGTGAGCACGTCGGTCACGAACAGCTCGTAGACGACGAAGAGGAGCACCACGAGGCCCCCGGTCACCAGGACCTCTCCGATCGAGCGCGCAACTGTGCGCCATCGAGACTGAGCGCTAGTGGATTGCGTGCCGTGCACTCAGTGCTCCTCCGGATGCGATGTAGTCGGATCGCGTTGTGATGCTGCTGGAGCGACGAGGCGGGACGCCAGGACGTAGGAGAACGAGCCGCGTGTCCGCGGACCCGGCGGCCTTTCGACTTGCCCCTGCCGCGCACTACGACGAATAGTAGTAGGCCGGGCTGTTCAACGAGTTGGATCTCGATGCATCGGGCAGGAGCGCGTCGTCGCGACGTGGTCCCCGACGATCCTGCGAGACGCGATCCCGTCCCCGGACACCACGCCGTCGGGATCTCTGTCGCCGCCCACCACACACCCATCGCACCGCCGGCCGGTCGCCTCACACGGCGGGGCTCCGCTGCCGCTCCGCCTGCAACGCCGGCGTCACCGGAATCACGCTGCCGCCGACCGCCCTTGTCAGCTGGCTCGGTTGGTCCACCGACGGCGGAAGAGGATCTCAGCGGTTCTGGGTGGAAGATCTTCTTCGACCTCGGCGTCGTGGTTGGCCAGGATGCGAGCGACGTAGGCGTCGGCTTCGGCCCGGTTGTCTTGGGCGTCGCAGGCGGCGACCAGGTCGAGCAGCGGCACGTCCTCGTAGCTGCCGGCTTTCAGCGCCACATGAGCGGCGGCCGCGGCAAGCTCGGGCTCACCGGCGGCGAGGTGGTGCGTCGCGACGGTGTGCGCGACATCGACGATCATGGCGGCGTACTCGTGGTCCAGCCGAGAGTTCTCCTCGACCAGCCAGCTGTAGCCGCCGGGCACGCCCTGTCGCGACGTGGGCAGGTCGAACGGCTGCCCGATGACCAGGTCGAGCGCAGCTTGAAGGTCAGCGATCCCGTCCACACCTCGGGCCAGCCCGCGGACTCGCAGCCGGCGGAACAGCTCGGCATCGATGAGGACGTCGTCAATGCGGTAGCGGCCGACCCCGCCTGCGGTGACCCCGGACGGGAGGTAGTCCGCACCGGTCGCCGGGTTGGCGCCCAGCCATGCGCGCACGATCGAGATCGACTGCCGCACCTTGGTCTTGCCGACGACATCGGGCTCGTTGGGCCAGATCGCGGTGGCGTAGCGCTCGCTGGTCACGCTGCCGGGCCGGGTCGCCAGGTAGGCGACGATCTCGGTGTAGAACTGCCGCCGCGGGTTGCGCTCGGGAAGCGTGCCCTGCGCCCGCACTTCGACCGGTCCGAGCAGGGTCAACTTCGGCCGTGGACACGACGGGTCAGCCCAGTCGGCGAGGTCGGCGTCGAGGGCGGGATCGGCAGCCTCGACCTGGTGGCGGATGCCCGCGTCGGTAGCGGGGGCCAGTGCCTGCAGATCCTGCTCGGTGGTCGCGGCGCGGTCCAGATAGGTCTGCTCGGACAGCGGTAACACCGAGTTGGTCAGGCACGGCGAGGTGTCTGCCAGGCCGGACACCGGGACGTCGTCCGCTCCGGCCGCACCCGACGGCCGCAGCCGCGCGGCGCGGGACGGGTCGACTCGGAGGCCGCCGCAGGCGTCGGCGTGCTCGTCCCAAGGCTTGTCCCCGTGGGCCGGTGGCATCGGCCGGTCGCCGGTGACGGCGGCCAGCGCAAGCAACTCCGCCAACTGCGCGGCCTCATCGGCCGGGACCTGCTGCGGGATCAGCTCCAGTCCGAGCGCGGGGACGCTGAGCACGCCGGCCTCGTCGACAGTCAGCTGCCAGCGGGCGGCGTCCCCGAGATCCGGGTCGTCGATGAGCACCAACGCCACCGCGCCGCGGCCGCGCTGCTGCTGGATCGCAGCCATCAGTCGTTCCAGCCCGGCGTCGTCCTTGGCCACGTCCGGGGCGATGAGCAGCACGTGGGGCGCCCACGCGTCGCCGCCCACATCACGCAACCGGCCCGACAGCACGTCGACGTCGGCGATATGCATGGCCTCGGTGACCGACTCGAGCTGGCTGTCGATCACCGCGATCGCCTTCTCGACGTCGTCGGTGTAGGTCAGCCGGTCGGGATTGATCTGAGCCAACTCCTGGCCGAAGCCGACCAGGGTCACCTGCAGCATTTCCGACCACGTGTTGTGCGCCAGCTCGGCAGCGAGGAACCGGGCCAGGTTGAGGCAGCGTTCGACGTCCCCGGACAGGGACAGGGTCGCGACCCGTTCCAGGTCGACCAGCCAGTGCTCGCCCTCGGCCGTGTAGCCCACCGACGCGAGCATGGGGAACGGTGCAAAGAAGTAAGCCCGCTGCTGCTCGTCGTAGGTCAGCGGGTCGTCGCGCCGGATCGACCAGCGCGTGCCGGCCGGCTCCACCGTCCACGGCTCCGGGGCCTCCAAGGCTGGCTCGGTGAGTACCAAGGTCAGGACGTCGTCGGTCATGCAGACCGCCACCACGTCGGGCAGGCGAGCGCCGTCGAACCTCGCCAATGCCTGCACCAGGGCTCGCAGCGCCTGGTCCAGCCAGGTGACGTCGGCACTACCGACGCTGCCGGCCTCCAGCAGGGCTCGTTCGACGTGCACCAGCTCTGGTGGTGTGCTGCCGATCGTGCGGCCGGGACGTCGCTGCCGGAACTGCCTGCGGCGGTAGCGCAGCAACGCGGTCAGCGAGGCCCCGGCCAGCAGCAGCCCACCGCCGGCGGCGAAGGCAATCATCGGCAGCTCCGAGGTGCTACCCGTCGAGGTCTCGTCAGGCCTCGCCGGCGACGGCCCGACGCTGTTCGGTTCAGCCGTGGGAGGCGAGGTCGGGGCGTTGGTGGCCGGACCGGGCGCGGCCGGAGGTGGCGCGTTGGTGCCCGGCGTGGTCGGGTCTGCTGGAGGGGCGGTGTTCGGGCCTGGCGCTGATGGCGGTGCCGGGTCGGTCGTGGGCGGTGCCGGCTCGGCTGCCGGAGGCGCGACCGGTGCGCCGGGTGCGGGCGTCGCGGGACTGGCCGGGTCCGGGATGCTCAGCGTCCAGCCCGGTCGGATCAGCGACGGGTCGGTGAAGGTGGCGCCTCCGGGTTGCCTGCGTCCCCGGTTGAGCTCCCAGGCTTGGCGCCAGTTGTGCCCGCTGCCGGTGATCTCCTCCGTGAGGTCCCACAGGGTGTCACCGGGTTCCACCGTGACGTCCTCGACGGTTCTCGTGGTGTCCGGGGCTGGGCCCGTCGGCGGCAGGCCGACCGCGTCGGGCGGCAGGACCAGCACCGTGCCCGGGAAGATCTCGTTGTCCGGACCGACCGCGGTCGGGTTGAGTCTGGCGATCTCCGGATACCGCAGCGGGTCCCCGAGATGCCGCTCGGCCAGCGCCCACAGGGTGTCCCGGCGCTGCACCTGGTAGGTCGTGGTAGCGACCGGAGGCGCGTGCTCGTCCGGCATCGAGTACGCGACCGGTGTCTGCGCTATGAGCGGTGCGCTGGCGTACTGCGCCGACGCCGGGACGGCGGTGGATGTGGCCGCGACCGGCAGCGGCGGCGCCGTTGCGGTGGATGCGGGGCCGCCGGCGGCCAGTGGAGCGACGGTGAAGCCAACCACGACGGCGGCGACCAGGGCGGCGGCCGGCCGCTGGAAAATTCCCAGCCCGGGGAGGACCGGAACCGGCCGTGCACGGGCGAACGCCACGACCTCCGCCACTGTCGAGGCGGTGAACAGGGCCCAGCACACCCAGACGCCGGCTGCGAGGACGAGTCCGGCCAGCTGTCCGTTGTCGCGGGACGCCAGGACGGCCCCGACCTCATCCAGCGACGGCAGGTTGTTCGGAACCAGGTGCAGCAGCGCCATCAGCACCGGTACGCCGACGACGACGGCGAGCAGCGCCAGGAGGGCACCCACGGCCTTGAGCAGGCGGGCGGCGTGGCCGGTCACGACAGGCCCTCACCGGAGGTGACCCCGACGAGCAGCTGGGCGGTGTGCACGCGGGTCTGGCTGACCGGGATGCCGAGCAGGGGTGTTGAGTCGGTGACCGTCACGCTGACCTCGACGATGCCAGGGCCGGTGACGGTCACCGTGCCGGTTGCGCCGGCTTGGTCGAGGTAGGACCGGGCAGCGGTCGCCGCCAACTGCGCGTCGGTGCTTCCGCCGGTCGGAACCGGGCCGATGGCGATGCTCGCCGCGCGGGCTGCCTCAGCCGAGTAGGTGTCAGCGCGGTTGGCGGCCTGGATCGCGGTTCCGGCGTCGACGAGTGCGGTGACCAGGACGCCGACGATGAGCACGATGAAGCAGAACAGCACGGCCACGGACCCGCGGTCGTCCCGGAGTTGAGCGCTGGCTTGCGCGCGGGGTGTCACGACGGGTCCCTGGCAGGATCGAGCGGGCTGGTGGCGCTGTCGTGCAGCGTCCGAGAGCCAGGCAGGCCGGCAACTCCACCGATGTCGGACAGGTCGACGGTGCACGTCACGGCGACGGTGACCGATGCCGAGGCGCCCGGCGGCGCGGTGAACCCGGAGGTGTCGACGCTGACCTGGACGTCGATGCAGTGCAGGCCCTGGCTGGTCAGTGCGGTGGTGGCGGTGTCGGCGGCGATCTGCTGGGCCGCGGCGGCCGATCGGGCCAGCGAGGCGTCCCGCGCCGCGATCCCGGCGACGCCGCTGATGCGGTCGCCGGCCAGCGCGATCCGGGCGCCGATCACCAGCATGGCCACCAGGAGGAGTCCGACCGGCAGCAGGATTGCCAGCTCCACCGACTCCGAGCCTCGGTCGTCCCGCCACCGCCGTCGGCGGCCGTTCGTGGCCGGCTGCAGGTCGTAGCTCATGGCGAATCCGGGGTGGTGAAGCGTTCCTTGCCGCGCACCACGGTGACATCGACGGTCGGGGCGAAGCCGGGCAGCGGGATCACGTTGGGCACGCTGGCGGTGACGTGCACCGAGACCGTGGTCGCGGTGTCGGACTCGGTCACCGAGTAGCCGGTGATGGCGCCGGTCTCGAGTCCGGCCAGGTACGTGTCCGCCGCTGCCTGCCCCGCTCCCCCGGTCGCCCCGTGGACGCTGGCGGCGCGGGCTCCGACGTGCGCCGCGGCGTCGGCCGCTTCCCGGGCGAAGTACCACAGCGCGAGCTGCGGGCCGGCGAGCAGCAGCGCGACGATGATGGGGAACAGGATCGCGAACTCGACGCTGGATGAGCCCCGCTCGCTTCCGCGGCCGCGGTCTCGGCGGGATCCTGGGCGCGCGACCGGACCGCGCGGCGAAGATGCCGCACGGTTCGGGGTACGCCCCTCAAGCATCGAAGGCTGCCGGTTCTACTGAAACAGCGACGTCTTGCTGGCCACGAAGGCGATGGCCGCGGCACTGACCGCGCCGCCCAGCGCGATGGCCAGGATGACCATGAACGCCTTCTCCGAGGAATCCGAGCCCCGGTCGTCAGCGACCTTTTCGGCGCGCAGCCAGGCCAGAACCGACAGGAACACAACAGACAGGGCGATGACGCACTGCGCCACGACGGCCTGCGCACCGCGGCGGATGGTGGGCTGGAACATCGGAAGCCTCCGAGGTAGGCGGTGCGGTCAGGACGAGATGCCGAACATGCGGAGCATGAAGGGGACCAGCACGAACAGGGTCAGTCCGGTGACCAGCAGCGCCAGCGGACGCGACATCCGCTCGCTGACCTGGTTGGCCTCGGTACGGGCGTCGGACAGCTCGGCGTGCCGAAGCGTGCGGGCGCTGGCCAGCAGGGTGTTGTAGACCGAGGCGCCGTCGGCGGCCACTGCTGCGATGTCGGCAAGGTTCCGCAGCTCGGCGACCTGTAGCTCCTCGCCGAGGTCTCGCAGCTCCCCCCACGGTTTGCGGCCGGACAGCGCTGCGCGGCGGATGGCGCGGCGCATGCGGACGAACGGCATGCTGCCCGAGATCTCGGCGGCCTCCTCCAGTGCCTGCTCCACCGAGCCCCGCGCCCGACGTTCACCGGCCACCAAGGTGAGGAAGGACTCAAGGTTGCTCCTGAACTCCACCCGTGCCTTCTCCGCCGCCTCACGGGCCTCGGCCGAGGGCAGGAACCACCCGACGACGGCGATCCCCAGCCCGACCGCGGCGGGCAGCACGAAGGGCACCGGAAAGTCGAGCAGCACGAACACGAGGCCGATCAGCGACGGAGCGAGCAAGCCGGCGAGCGCCAAGGTCAGCTTGCGGGCCGCGAGCTGAGCGCGGGTCCAGCCGATGATCGCCAAGTCGGCGTCCGAGACGCCCAGATGCCCGTCCAACGCCCGCGCCACCGACACCGGCAGCCAGTCCCACCGGTCTCGGGTGGACGTCGTCACCGCCGGCGCCGTTCGCACGGTCGGCTCGGCCGCCAACTGCTCCAGTGCGGCCACCAGTGACGGCGGCGCCGGACGCAGTGCACGGACCGCGAGGACGAGGCCGCCCGCGATGAGCATCCCGGCGAGGGTCGCCGTCTGCAGCCCGGTCACCGGTGCACCGGAGCCGGGTCCGGGTCGAAGAGCACCCGCGGGGGCTTGACCGGGTCGGACAGCCGGCGCATCCACCGCAGCGACGTCGCGAAGATCGCCACCACTGCCAGCAGGGCGATCTGCCCGAACGTCGTCGAGTAGCCCGACAGGAAGGTCCGGGCGAACAGCGTCATCCCGACCACCAGCAGCAGGGTCACCACGACGATGGTGCGCATGTTCGACCGCGGCTTGGCGCGTTCGGCCTCCACCTCACGGACCATGCGGGAGCGGTCGTCGAGGTCGGCGGCCAGCGCGGTGAGCACTTCGGCGAGCCCCGGCCCGCCGTTGCGCTCCCGCAGGATGAGCACCATGGCGATCTTCTCGGCGGCCGGGTCGTCGATCTCGCGGGCGAACTGGCGCAGCGCCGTCTCGGTGCCCTGCGGCCCCATCCTGGTCACCAGGTTGGTGACTGCCGGTGCGATCGGCTCCGGCACCGAGTTCAGGGAGCGACGCAGCGCATCGCGCGTCGACCCGGCGGCGCCAGAGCTGATGAGGTCGGCCAGCCGCCGCGTCCAATCCGCCAGCGCCTCGGACGTGGCGATCAGCCGCTTGGCTTCCTTGCCGCCGCCGAGCACCTTCGGAATGAACACGACACCGCCGGCAGCGCCCAGCGCCGCGGCCGGCCAGCCAGTGACCAGCAGGACGAGCACGCCGGCGGCCAGCGCACCGAGGAACAGCGGAGTGGCCCCCCGCCGCGAGGACGAGCGCACCGACGGCGAGCGCTCCGGCAGGAAGGAGACGCCGCGCACCGCCCCGACGACGCCGACCAGGCCGGCCGCGAGCAGCAACCCCGCCAGGGTCAGGAGCAGGCCACCGGCCGTCACGACGCACGCTCGCGGCGGTGAGGACCGGTGTGCCAATCCGAGGCGCCCGGGTGCAGCCAGTTCAGATCGAAGCCGACCGCGGTCAGCCGCTCGGCCAGCGACTCGCTGAGCATCCCCGGCCCCGTGGCCTGGGCGCGCCCGTCCTCGGCGCGCGGCGCGAAGATCGGCTTGAGGTCCGGCCGACCGGAGTCGCCGATCGGGCCAAGTTCGTAGATGCCCGAGACGTACCGGGCGTAGTCACTGTCGCGATGCACGTGCACGACCAGGTTGAGGGCGGCCAGCGAGCGCAGCACCAGCTCCGGGGACGGGGCCGGATGCGCCTTCAGCGCGTTGATCAGCACCTTGTCGAACACGCCGTCGGCCGTCGGTGAGTGGATCGTGCACATGACCGACGAGATGCCGCTGGTCGCCGCCTCCAGCAGATAGGTGACGTAGGCACCGCGGACCTCCCCGACGAGCACCCAGGTCGGGGACGCGCGCAGCGCCAGGTGCAGCGCATCCCCCATGTCGAACCCGCCTCTGCCTTCGGCGTTGGGTAGCCGGGACTCGAACGGTCGGCACACCGCGTGCCGCCTGACCAGCTGCCGGCGCTCGGGATCCCACCGAGGCAGGTGCAGACCCAGCTCCCGCTCGTCCTCCACGGTGATGACCACGTTGTTCCACGGGATAGCGTTGCCCAGCGCGCGCAGCAGCGTTGTCTTGCCGACCCCCGGCGCTCCGCTGACCAGCGGAGATGCGCCGGCGAGGATCGCCGCATGCAGGAAGCCTCGCACCGGTGAGTCGACCATGTTCATCTCGTGCAGGTCGTCGAGGCTCGGATCACTGAACCGGTGCACCCGGATCACCCCGGCCGGGCGCGGCAGCACGTCCATAGCCGCCTGCAGCCGCGCGCCGAGCTCGGTCACGCCCTTCAGCCGCACGTTCAGGACGGGGCTGGCTGAGGAGAACTCGCGGCTGGTCTGACCGTCGTCCGACCGTGAACCGATCGACCGCAGCAGCTGCTCGAGTTCCTCGTCACTGGAGGCGATCGCCGGCCCGGGCACGAGTTGGCCGCTGGCCATCCGCAGCATCGTCGGCTCGCAGCCCTCGAAGTGGATGTCCTCCACGTCGTCCCGGGCCATCAGCGGAGCCAGTCGCCCCAGGCCGTCCAGCTCGGCCAGCACGGCCGCGAAGATCCTGTCCTCGGTGGTCACCGCCGGCGCCGGGCGACCGCGGTTGGCCTCGTGCAGCAGCCACTGGTCGTACTCGTCGCGGATCAACTTCCGGGTCAGCTCGCGCCGCGGGCCCGGGGCGTAGTTCCTGTCCTCCACGGTCAACCGGGTCGACACCCGGTCACGCAGCTCCACCACGACGCGGTACTCGGTGCTAGTGAGCTCCCTGGTGTCGGCTGGCATGGCATCGACAGGTACGCCCATCGCAGCCAGCGGCTCTGGCGGCGGCAGCGGCGGACGCTCCCGCCCGGGCCGCGGGAGGCCGTGGGCGGCCGGAACTTCCAGCCGAGGCGACGCTGCGTCCTCGTTCCTCATCCGGCCACCGCCTCAGCGACACGAGACGCCTCCGTCGAACTGGTCAGCGTCTTGGCCAGGGACGACGCCGCGCGCAGCAGCGCCGACCGTTGCAGCGTCTTCGGACTGACGACCGCGCCGTCGGAGAGCGCCTGCGCTGCGGTCCGGTCGTAGGGCAACGTGCCCGCCAGCGGCAGGTCTAACGCCTTGGCCACTTCGCCGGCGGAGTACGGCCCGACCCCGACCACGAGTGCGGTCACCTTCGACAGGTCGCCCAGTTCGTGGCGCAGTCGTTGCTTCGCATCCTGCGCCGCATGCACCGACCGCACGCTGGGCCGCACCGCCAGCAGCACCCGGTCGGCGGCCCGCAGCACTGGCCAACAGCCGCGCTCGGTCACCAGTCGTCCGGCGTCGACCAAGGCGTCCCGCCCGATCGACACACTCGACGTGTACAGGGCCGACGCCAGCCGCTCCCACGCCTCGGCGGTGAACGAAGCGCCCTGCGCGGCGGTCGTCACTCCCGGAACCAGCCACACCTGCGGCTGCTCGGGAAGCTGCACGGCATGCTGGGCGACCATCGTGGCGGCCTGCATCGCCGGGACACCCCGCCGGGCCGCCGTCGACCATGACAGCAGTCCGCGGTCGACGCCGACCCGGGCCCGCCAGCAGCCCCGGCGCCATGTCCCCGCCGGCCGGGTCACAGTCGGCGACCAGCAATGGCCCGGGCCACCCCAGGGCCAACGCCCAGGTCGAGGTGGTCACCCCGGGCGCGGCCTTCCCCGAGGTCACGACGGTCAGCATCAGCTCACCGCCCCGCCGGCAGCAGGATCAACGCCACGTTGCCGGTCGAGGCGAGCTCGGCCACCCGCACGCCGTCGTCGGCGCTGACTCGCACGTCGATCACCGTCACCTGCGTGGCCTGGTTGAGCGGTCCGACCTCGGCGACCGTCGCGTCGATCTGCTGACCGCGGGGACCGTCTGAGTCGGCAGACGGCGTGCCGCTGCCCCCGGTCGAGCCGGCGCTGCCAGGCGTCGCCACGATCAGCACCTGCTGGCCTGGGTTCAGGCCACCGACCGGAAACTGCCCTTCCTTCAATGGCAGGGCGACCAGCATCTCCCCCGCCGTGAATCCGCTGTCCGGGCCGACCTGGGCGCCGGTCAGCAGCTCTCCGCGGGTCAGCGGCACCTGGGCGACCATCCCGACGATCTGGGACCGCTGCGAGGCAGGAATCGGTGACAGGTTGGGATCCGACGTCACGTTCGCGACCGTCAGGTCCTCCGCGGTGATCGTCGAGCCCACTTGCACATCTCGGGCGACCGCCAGCACCTCCGTGCGCGCGGTGAGCATCTGGCCGGCGCTGAAGGCCAGCAGGCCCCCGAGCAGCACGACCAGCACGCTCAGGACCAGCGACTTGCGGCTGGCGCGTCTCCTCGCCGCCGCGGTACGCACCGGAGGAGCCGGCGGCAGCGCCGCCTCTGGCGCCGGAGCCTGATAGCGCCCGGCCGCCGGCGACGCCATCCCGTTGACCCGCGTAGTCACCTGATCACCACCGACTGCACCTCCGCCACCGCGAACGTCTCGTTCGAGGTCGTCGTCAGATTCGGCAGCGTGCCGGTTGCACCCGTCGACGACGTCCAGGTGACCGACCACTGGATGCCGTACGTCGCCGTCACCCGCTCACCGGGCTGGTGGATCGATGACTGCGGGTACCGGTAGTCACAACCAGCCGACGACGCGGCCCACACCCCGTCACCCGGCTGCCAGGCCACACCAGGACCCGGGCACGACACCGGGGCAGCCCCATCGCCCGGCGTGAACGACAGCGCCGTCGGTGTCACCGTCACCTGCGCCCACACGCCTCCGGCGTCGGCACGCGCAGTCAGTGCTCGGAACGATCCCGGGTCGGTCCAGAACCAGGTGTAGGCGTTGACGACCGTGAACGGCCGCCCGTCCTGCAGAGTGCCGGCTGGGTACCGGCCCGTCGTCGGTGATGGCACCGTCATTGTGCTGAGCGCCTGTTGCGCGAGCTGCGCTGGATCGATCGCGGCCGGAACCCCCGGCGGGTTCGCCGACCAGAAGCTGAAGCCGTTGGTACCAGGGAAAGCTCCACCGCCGGTGTAGGAAAGGCAGCTGTAGATGGCGCCGTCCGTACGACCGCCCCAGATCGGCGAGTCCTTGGGAGGCTGTTGGGCCATCGCCTCCACGTAGCACTGCATGCCCTGCACCCACCACGCCTGGCCCTCCTGGCACGGAATGACGGTGCCGGAGGGGTTGACAGTGCAGGCCGCCGCAGGCGTGCCGCCATCCCTGTCGGGAGTCGTCGCGGCCGGTGGGGCCGCCGTCCCAGGGGCATCCTCGGCCGTCTCGACTCCGACTACACAGATGCCGTGCGAGTCGTACTGCTGGCAGGTCGCCGGATCAGCGACAGCAGTTGGCGAAAGGACCAGCGAGGCGCACACGCACAGCAGCGCTCCCGCCAGGGCGAGGACTACCCGTCGCATGACTCCGCCTGCCTGTTCGGCGCCTCGCTGACCCGCCACGACGACGTGTCCGGATAGTCCGGGTTCACCACGGTGAGTTGCTGGACGAGGTACCGCGGACGACCTGACGGCACGATGGACGCGCCGGAATCATCGACCGCGTCCACCTCTCCCACGTCGACGCAGGCGGTGACAACGACGGTCGGGAAGACAGGTGAAGGCGAAGCGGCGGGATTGTTGGAGAGGTCGACGCTGACGGCAGACGCGCTCACCAGCTGCGACCGTCCGGTCTGGCGGTATCCCTGGGAGCGGAACTTGCCGATCGCCGTGGCCTGGGCCGTGGCTTCCGGAGCCACCGCGACCTGGTGTATGCCGTCGAGCGGGAGCGACGGGTCGAGGTACAGGTCGTCGATTGTCCCCAGGTAGTCCGGAACGAGCGCGACCGCCAGTGTCTCTGCTTCCTCGGCGGGGCTCGGAGTGGTCGGCGAGGGGCTCGACGTCTGGGAGCTCGACGTCCCGGATGTCGACAGACTCGACGAGCCGGCGTCTGACGACGACGAACAACCCAAGGTCGTCAGCGCCAGGAGCACCGCGGCCGCTCCGGCCGTCGTGCGCATCACCGCCATGCCTGATCACCCCCGATCGCGTCACCGTCCGTCGACCGAGGTTGCCCTCCCGGGTCGAGCGGACGTGTGACCGCCGTCTCGTTCCCACCCTTTCGGGTGACAGGTTGTCGCTGAGTCCGTCACTCGTCCTCCCCGTCTGGGTGTACCGCGCGGTCCTGACACGCTCCCGCACCGGAAGCTGAGATGGCGCAGCTGTCCACAGGGTCGGCGCGGCGAGGATCAGGACGAGATCCCTGTGGAGGTCGAGGGTGGCCGCCAGCGGATGAACGACATGTGGATAGTCGCCTTGGTGGCAGGCGCGGTGGTCGGCGCCGCAGCGACGCCCTGGCTTACTACGCACGGGCTCGCGCAGCTGGCGCAAATTGACGCTGCCCGGCCGAGCCTGGCGCTGGCCAGCGCCGTCGCCGGCGGCGGAGCGGGAGCCGCCGCGATCGTGACGTCCCACCGTGCGGACACGTGGTGGCTGGTGCCTGCCCTGCTGGTCTGGGGATCCGCCTTGGTGGCCGCGGCGTCCTGCGATGCGGTCACCCAACGCATACCGACGGCGCTCGTCCGGCAGGCCGCCGTCGGCACCGGCGTGCTGCTGACCGTCGGCTTCGCCGTGCACGGTGACTGGCGCGGTCTGCTCACCAGCGGTCTCGCAGCTGCGTTGGCGGGGGTCGTCCTGCTGTTGTGCTGGCGGTTCGCGGGAGCAGGGTTCGGCGACGTCCGTTTGGCTGTGCTCGGTGGCCTGGGCCTCGGACACACCACGCATCGCGGCTTGTTGTTGGCCCTCGCCGCCTTCTCCTTGATCACCGTGACGCAGGCCGTGATCACGTTGATGCGTGGCGGAGGCCGCCAGAGCACCTTTCCTTACGGCCCTGCCCTCGCGGTGGGCTTCCTGCTCGCGGCCACCCTCTGACTGTCTCGCACCCGCCCTCTGACTGTGACGTCCATCTGGAACCGTTGGCGGTGGGTCCCCCCGATCAACATCTATGGCACAGCAGCAGGACGCCGGTCCCAACGGGGCGCGTCATCGCCGATTCCTGCACCGCGCAAGGCGCGTAGGACGAGCTCGGCCACGCTGCTCCGGTGTCAGCCGCGGGGGTCTTCGGTTCCTGTGGCCGTGCTCTCTCGTCGACGGCGTCCGCGTCCCGCGTACGACTGAGGACGCCGCGCCTTGATCGTCACGGCGTTGTCGAGGTGGGCTTCGGCTCGGTCGGCTCTGCTGCGCTGCACGCGGGCTTCGTCGCGCGCAGTGTTGAGCTCACCCCGCAATCCGGCGAGCTCCTCGCGCAGTCGTCGGTTCTCCTCTTCGTGACGGGCACGCAGGTCGTTCACTCGCTGATGGCCATGGGTCTTCTCGCGCTCGGCATCGTGTACGGCGGCGTCCCGCTGGGCGGACATCGCCGCCAGCTTCCCGCGCAGGTCGCTGACCTCGTCACGGAGATCTGCGACTTGCTGGTCAGCTTGCGCCAGGCCCCGACGTACCGACTCGACAGCATCCTCGGCACGGGCAGCGCGCGCCGACTCGGCGTCGGCCCGCTCGACAGCGTTGCGGGATCGCTCTTCCGCCTCGGACTGGGCGACCATCGCGCCTTCCGCTCGTCGGATCGCGGCGTCGCGGTCGCCATGTGACTCGACGAGCCGAGCCTCGACGGCGGTCAGCTTCTCGGCCGAATCGGCCGACTTCGCGGCGGACTGCTTTCGCTCTGCATTCATGGCCGCGAGGGCGTCGGCCAACTCGGCGTTCAGCCTCTCTCGCTCGGTCTCGGCCTCCCTTAGCTGCTGGCGAGCCTCTCCGAGCCCGGTACGGAGCTGCTCGCTCAGGACAGATGCCTCCTCAGCAGCGGAGTCGGCCTCCGCGCGCTCGGCCTCGGCGCGCTGTTGCGCTTGCTCGGCCCGGCTGGCGCGAGCCGCGGCGGTCGCGACCTGCTCGGCCGCCTCGCTGGTCACAGTTTCGATCTGCAGCTCGGCGGCCTCCGGATCGGCCACCGTCCGCAGCTCCTCGAGCAACCCCTTCAGCTGCTGATTCAAGTGCTCGATCATGCCGGCGACCTGGCCGTGCAACTCACTTGCGCGCTGTCGCGCGGCATCGATCGGCCGCTGCTCGGTCCCGGCCGCGTGCACGGCCTGCTCCGTGCGCAGCCGGCGACGGGCGTGCCAGGCGGCGGTCCGGTTGTGCGCGCTGTCGTCGCAGTACTCCGGCGGGCGGCCGGCCCCCGCCCGCGAGGCCGCCGCTGGCCGCTGACAGCCGGGGAACCGACAGGTACGCCGTTCGGTTTCAGTTGCGTCGCTCATAACGCAAAGCTGCACCGACGTAATGACGACGGAACGCTTCACCGGCCGTCCTGTGGACAGTGACTCTGCTTCCACAGCGGTCCATGAGCTCCGCTGCGCCTCCTGCTCACCTCGGCGTGCACCTCTCCGCTGTTGCGGTGAGACCACCCGGTGTGGCTGCCGACGCTAACGCTCGCCGCGACCTGGTCCCCGTATCTCGGCCCAGATGGCTTCCTCGATGACTGTGTGTGCCGCCACAGGCCGCTCACCTAGCGGCGTCGTGATCCCCCATCCAGTCACTCGGAATGAGCTTTACGCCGCCTCGCCATCTGTGTCGGACCGCGGCCTGGAACCAGCTTTCTGGCAGATCAGCGTGGTCGCAGACGATCACTTGCAATCGCGGGGCGAGTTCAGCCACGACGTCGCGCATCAACTCGAACATCGCTCTGACAGCGAGCCTGTCGGCGTCATCTTCCGGGAGCCCGCTCTCGTTGTCAGCGTCCGATGGGTAGTGCGCCTGGGTTGGCTGATCGAGCATCAGGAACCGCGGAACCGGACGGTCCTGCAGGGTCAGGAACCGGTGGAGGGCCAAGTGTGCGGCCAGGTGGTAGCCGATCCAGTTGGCGGCGCTGCCGATGCGGAACAGCGGTGTCGGGCCGTTGGGCGTGTCAGTGACGACCGTCAACCGCGCCAGATCCAGGCGGACGCTCTCGCTGCTGTGCTCCAGGTTGAGACGCGTCGCATAGGCGCTCATGTCGCGCCCGATCGCGAACAGCCGGGAGGTGAGCTGCTCTCGGTCGTTGTCGGCGTCCAGGTCTGCTTCGAGAGCCGCAACTGTGTCTTCAAGTTGTCGCGCGCGTTGGCGCAGTACAGCGAGCTGGACGTCATCGACGACGGCGACCCGGCTCAGGAAGGCGTCGATGCGCCCGCGGGTGAAGTCGCGCTGACCAGCGTCCGCTTGCCCACCGATGTCTGCGGCGCGTTCAAGCGCCGATACCGCCGACTGACGCGCCCGAAGTTCGCCGCGGAGGCGGTCAGCCTCCCCGTCTAGTTCCGCGAGTGCCCTGCGCCGCGTTGGACGGGCACCGGTCAGGGCACCGACCTGCTCACGGAGCGCCTCTAGCCCGGTGCGCAGTGCCGCTGCGGTGGGGTCCGATTCGATGAGCTCGTGACCGCAAGCCGGACAAAGCCCTTCGTCGAGGGCTGCTCCACCGCCACCACGGGCGTCGCCATCGTCGGCAGCCCGATTGGCTGCACTCGCGGGCAGCAGATTGACGGCCGACAGTCGATCCACGTGCTGCTGCACTGCGACGGTGAAATCGCCTGCCGCTTGCGACTCGGCCAGCAGCAGGGCGCGGTCGTCGAGAACTCGACGAAGCCGTGCACGCAAGGAGTCACGTTCGGCCATGAGGGTGAGTCGCTCGTCCTGCGCTCTCGCGTCCTGCAAGGGCCGAGAGCTTGGCTGCGCACTACGGGCAGCCTGCAGCAACCGAACGGTCGTGCCTCGCCGATCGGTGCCAACGGTGCTCGCCGCAGCACCTGCCACAGTGTCCGAGACCAGGCCGGCGGCACGCGCCTCCGCCAACAGCCCCTCAAGTTCCACATCGAGGGTGGACGCTGCGGTCTCAGCGCGCTCGAGTTCGTTGTTCAGCCGGGTCAGGGTGCGCCTGGCATCCCGAAGCTGTGCCCTCTTCAAGGCGTCGTCGCGGTCTACGGCCCCGAGGAAGTACGGGATCGTGTCACGCAGCGCCTGGTCGATTCCCTGCTCTCCTTGCCGATGGAACAGAGCGGTGGAGCTCGCGACCTCGTTCTGTCCCTGCAAGCAGAGCAGCGCAGCATGGCCCAAGTTCGCTTCGAGAGGCTGCTGAAGCGATCCGGGACGGGGCTCAGTGACGTTCTCCTCGATGCCAATGCGGCGCCCCAGCTGTTCCCGTAGGGAACGGGCGTCGATGTTGACCCGCAGCTGTTCCAGCGGCGGCGGAGTCAGGTCGACACCGAACTCCAGCATCGCCTGACTCGAGCTGGCTTTTCCCTTCGCGGGTCGGGGCCTGGCCACGAACGCGCGCCCCTCCTCGAGCTGCCAAAGTGCCGAGTACCAAAGGACGGCGTCGGAGATGGGCCCCACAGGAACGAGAACCTGCGATCGGCCCAGGCAGTACTCGACGATCGTGAGGAGCGCGCTCTTCCCGGTCTGCGACTCGCCGGTGACGATGTTGAGGGCACCCGGCATGAAGTCGACGGTCCGGGTTCGGCCGTCGGCGTTGTAGAGCGTGATCGCCAGAAGCTGCACGGCGGCTAGAGTGCCACGCCCAGTAGGACGAACGCGGTGGCCGGCTGGTCGACCTGGGTGAGCCACTTGCCGACGAAGCCGGCCTTCCTGATGAGCTCGCCGGTTTCGGTGCCCCGTGCCGGTCGCGTGTTCACCGTGCCCGAGACGCCGCCCAAGTCGTTGACGACGAGGACGGAGTTGGCCAGTCCGAACCGAACTCCTTCGCGGACCAGGTCGGCGAGCCCCTGGGCTCTGCGGGCGAACCCCGCGTGGATGACCGGGTGGGACGAGAGCCAGCTGGCGAGGTGGGTCCTGGTGCTGCCCGGAAGCACTGCACGGGTTCCTGAATGGAGCACCATGGGCGCCACCAGGTACGCGAGCGGCCATGGCATTGGTCCACCATCGGCCCTCTCGTACTCGCTAGCGGCCGCCGCAGTCACGAGAGCCATCAGTGCAGGGTTCAACATCGCCGCCTGCGCCGGTGACCGCTCCCGCCAAGTCGTCACAGAAAGTCATCTCCTCGTGGCATCTCTGTCGGGAGGTTAATCACGCTGGTCACAAAGACCAGCAGGCCCATCGGAGCTCTGCTCACGCAGTAGCGACCAGCGCCTGTAGCCGGCTGACGAAGTCGGGATGCCAGCCGATCCCTCCCTGCTCACGGTTCGCCAGCTCATGTCGCTTGCCTCGAGCAAAGAACGGATCGGTGTAGTGCTCCCGGACGGTCACCGCGGTCGAGCCGAGAAGCCGCCGCAGCAGGAGCTTGCCGGCTTTGATCTTCGTGACCTCCTCCACGGTGTTCGAGTCGTACTCGTCGACGCCGCCAGCGAGCTCGTCTAGCATGTCGGTGAACGCCCGGGCCCATTCATCACGCAGGGTTTCCTCGAACCGGCGCAGCTCGTGGAGCTCCAGCAGACTTTCACCGAGCCACTGAGTCTCCTGCGTGACGGCGCGGTGGTAGTCGATGACAGCGCGGCGCAGGTTATCCAGCGGATAGGACACCAGCTTCATCTGGCTGACGAATAACGCGTCGTCGTACTGCAGGACGTCCTCCTCGGCGACGTCCTCGAGCTGGATCGTCGTCCGGAGACTGTCCGGACCAAAGCCGTTGCGGAGGTCCTGGAGGAACGCCTGGAGCTGTCCAACCTCAAGGGCTGGTCGCCGGCCGGCCAGCATGTCGACGGCCACCCCGTCCCACCAGCGGCGGACCTCGGCCACGAACCGACTCTGGGCCAGCTCCCCCTGGGGAAGCCCCAGTGCCAACGCTCCCCGCACCGCAGCGTCGATGTCCTGCGGCTGCACGGCTCCGTCTAAGACCCGCACCTTCACCAGGAGAGTCGTCCTAGCCGCTGACGAGAGGCCGCGAAACTTCTCCCGTGCTGCCTCGGTTGCCCGCGCGGTCGACTCCTCTGCGGCCCCCAGGAGCAGCCGGGCCGCAGCGGGCTCGTCGCGGGTCGCAGGGGCAGGGCGTAGCAGGTATGCGGCGGTGCCAGGTTGTGCAGTGGATGTGGTGACAAGGGCGAGATCGGCGCCGTTTGGGTCGGTAGCGTCCGATCGCGCCATCCAGTTCCCCAGCGTCTTCCAGACGTCCGTATCCCTGTCACCAAGCCCGGCATTCGCCTTTCGGTGCAGCTTCGCCTGAAGCAACTCCGTGGGGTTTCCGGACGCGTCCTCCCACGCGATGTCGTCGTGCATTTCTAGCGTGAGTGCCTGATCCGGCCGGTGAGGCGCCTGACGCAGCAATTCCAGGAGCGCCCATGAGGTCTGGTACAGGTAGCCCGAGGCCGATGCCGCCGCACTGTGCTGGCCCACTGGCATAGCGCAGGCCCCCTTCCACCCCGGCCACGTCATCACAGCTGCCGTTCGAACCCTAGGGCTCCTCGTTGCGGTGACTCAGTTGAAGTGACCCTCTCGTCAGGCGGACACCTCAGTTCGTATCACGTGCATGGTTTCGTTCGCCTCCACCGATACGCGGCGCAGACGAGCTGTCCATACCTCGCCCTACCTTGCGATGCAGGGCCTCCCCGCGGGCGGCGTCAAGAGACCAGAGAGGTTCGTCATGGACAACGCCGATGACCTGCTGACCACGGCCGAGGTTGCCCTGATCATGCGCTCGCCCGTCTCCACGTTGAGGTACTGGCGGCACCGTGGCACGGGGCCGCACAGCTTCCGTGTGGGACGACGCGTCGTCTACCGGCGCGCCGACGTGACCGCGTGGCTGCATGAGCAGGCGGAAGCAGGGCGCGCCGATCGAGCGGGGTGAGCGGCGGCAGTGAACGCCGCCCCGCCGTCGTGCCAGGACTTCACGGCGATCCAGCTCAGCGGTTCAGCACCCGCGCTGCCTCGGCGCTGACGACCTGCCTGCCGAAGTAGACGTCGAGGGTCATCGACGGGTTGGCGTGGCCCAACTGGTCGGCCACCTGCCGCGGGCTGAGGCCGGCCTCGTCGAGGCGCGTGGCGACGGTCTTGCGGAAGGTGTGCGAGGTGACCCACGACCAGGGCCCCTCCTCGCAGCGGATGCGTCGCCCACCTGCCCCGGCCCTGAAGGACCCGTCCTTGTCGAGCTGATAGCCCGTTCCCCCGCAGGTCTCACACTCGAACGAGTCGAGCAACTGGCGGAGGCCTCCTGAGACGTTCGACGGATCCCGCAGGGCGCCGTTCAGCGGCGGAGGGAATACGACCTCAGCGTCCGTCTGCCGGAGAGAACTCGCCCGCCGGTCCTCCAGCATCCGGACGGCGAATTCGGGCAGCGCGATGATCCGCCAGCCGGCCGTGGTCTTCGGACGCGGCTGGACCGTCAGCCCAGCGCCTGGAATGCGGACCACGGTGGCGTTCACCTCCCAGGTCCCGGCCTCGAGATCCAGGATCGGCTTCCCGTCGCCGTTGGTGCCGTACCGCAGGGCCAGCCCTTCGCCGATCCGGCAGCCGGTGGCGAGCATCCAGTCGACGATGTCGGGCAAGTCGATCTGGACCGCGCGGTCGCTGGTCCGGAACAGCTCGACGAGTCGTCCGGTCTCTGCCGCAGCTCAGGGCACGCGGCGCTCGCTTGCCGGTACTGATCTTGGCAGTGGCGTCGCGGACCGGGTTGACCGCGGCGGCGCCGTCCCGGATCGCCATCGTGAACATCCCGGAAAGGCACGCCCGCGCGGTCTTGGCCGCCCCCGGTCCGCTGCTCTTGGCGATGGCGGCCAGCGCCCGGCTGATCACGCCGGGGGTCACCTCGCGGATGCAGAGTTGACCGAGGGCCGGCTTGACCTGCTTGCTGACCACCGAGCGGTAGGTGCGCTGCGTGCCGGTCGACCAGCCGTGGTCGGCCTCGATCCAGGCATCGGCCAACGTGGCCATTCGTGTCGCGGCAGTGAGGGCGCCGACGCCGCCGGGCGCCTGGCGGCTGGTGCACTCGGCTTTTAGCGCCCGTTCGGCGGCGGCGCGCGAAGGCCCCACCTTGGACACCAATCGGACCCTGCCGTCGTAGTCGCGAAACTTGACCCGGGCCTTGACCCGGCCGTTGGGCAGCGTGGCGAACAGGACCTTGCCGCTGGTGCCCAGCGGCAGCGGGGGACGGCCCACCAGGCACCTCCGGCGCTAAGTAAAGAGTGCCTTAAGAGTGCCTGACCCGTGTGACAGAGACAATAGAAAAGCCCCTGACCGGCGTCTCCGCTGGTCAGGGGCTTGGCTTGCTCCCCCGACTGGACTTGAACCAGTAACCCTGCGATTAACAGTCGCATGCTCTGCCAATTGAGCTACGGGGGACGAGCGGGCGCGAGCACCCGCTGGCCCGACGAGACTACCGCAACGGTTGCGGCGTCCCTCAGCCCCCTCGGCCGTGTCCGGAGCGACGGTGCTCACAGGTAGCGTCATCCACTGTTCTGCCCCCGTTGCCCTGGAGGACCCCGTGGCGAAGCTGTCGTTCCTGGCCGGATTCGGTGCCGGCTACGTGCTCGGCGCGCGCGCCGGGCGCGAGCGCTACGAGCAGATCCGGCGCGGCTGGGACCGCGCGAAGGACGACCCGCGCCTGCAGAGCCTCGCCGGCATGGCCCAGGCCCGCGCCGACGACGCCTTCTCCTCGATCCGCAGCCGCATGGGCAGCGACGCGCCCCGCTGACCTACTCGGGCTGCTCCGCGGCCACGACGTCGGCCAGCTTCTGGCGGGCGTGCTCGCGAGCCACCGGATCGGCGCGGTCGGCGTCGTCGTCGAAGACGACGGTCCACTCCCGCCCGGCCTGGCCGGGGATGCGCCGCGCGACGAGCAGCACGCCGCCCCGCCCGGGCAGCGGCGAGCGCTGGCTGGCCACGACCGTCTGGTCCACCCGCCGGCGCACGACGGCGGGCAGCTCCCCCGCGTCGGTGAGCGCGTGCCGCTGCACCGGCCCGCGCGCCTGCACGCCCGGCTCCACCTCGCTCAGCGGGGTGACCAGGAACGCCCCGCCCACCTGGCCAGCCGCCGTCCACCGCGCCGACGCGATCTCGTGCCACGGCAGCGGCTCGCCGGCGACGCCGTCGGCACCCACCCGGCGCAGCCCGCGGTCGGTGGCCACCAGCCAGCCCTCGTCGCGGGTCAGCGCGCCCCACGCCAGCGCCTCCTCGTCGCCTGGCAGGGCGGCGCGCACGGCCTCCGGGGCGCGGGCGAACCGCCGTCGCACCGCGTCCAGCAGGCTCACCCCAGCCCCCCGATGGCGCGCTTGCGCAGCGAGATCGCCAGCTGCTCCAGGTCCATGAGCTGCTTGAACGCCTTCATGTACTCGTCGCCGCTCTCGACCGGGTTCATCCGCTGCAGCCGCCCCTTGAGGCCGGCGATCTCGCGGACCGTCGCCATCTCCTGCAGCCGGGCCATCACCGCGGTGACGTACCCGGCGTCCGCGGCGCCGGTCGAGCGCAGCGGCTCCACCGCCAGCGCGGTCAGCTGAGCGCGGGCGCTATCCCGGTCGCACTGCTCGGCCACCAGGTCCAGCCACGCGGGGCCGGTCACCGTCGCGGCCGCCGCTCCCCCGGTGCCCGCGACCGCGGCGGCCACCGCCGCGTAGTCCGGATCGGTGTAGGCCGCGGCCGGGACGGCGTCGAACGCCGGCCCGGCCAGCTCGGGCGCCTGCAGCGCGGCCTTGACCGCCTCCCGCTCGACCGCGAGCGCGGCGTCGTCCGGCGTGCGTTGCGGCGGGCGGGGCCGGCGCCCGCGGGACTGCTGCCCGCCGTCCCCGGTGTGCCGGCGCACCCGCTCCAGCACGTCGGCCTCGTCGGTGTCGCCGATCAGCGAGGCGAGCCGCCGCGCGTACGCGGGGCGCAGCGCGTGGTCCTTGATCTGGGCGAGCAGCGGCGCGGTCTTCTCCAGCGCGGCGACCCGGCCCTCCACCGTGTCCAGGTCGTACTCGGCGAGCGTCGTCTTGAGCACGAACTCGATCAGCGGCGAGCGCCGGGCGATGAGGTCGCGCACGGCGGCGTCCCCGTGCTCCTGGCGCAGCTCGCAGGGGTCCCGACCGTCGGGCTCGACGGCGACGAAGGTCTGCGCGACGAAGCGCTGGTCCTCCTTGAACGTCTTCATCGCGGCGGCCTGGCCCGCGGCGTCGCCGTCGAAGGTGTAGACCACCTCCCCGCGGAACTCGTCCTGGTCCATGAGCAGCCGGCGCAGCACGCTGATGTGCTCGCCGCCGAAGGCGGTGCCGCACGAGGCGACGGCGGTGGTGACGCCGGCCAGGTGGCAGGCCATGACGTCGGTGTAGCCCTCGACGACGACGGCCTGGTGCCGCTTGGCGATGTCCCGCTTGGCCCGCTCGATGCCGTACAGCACGGTGCTCTTCTTGTAGAGCGGCGTCTCGGGGGTGTTCAGGTACTTGGGGCCGGGGTCGTCGTCCATCAGCTTGCGGGCGCCGAAGCCGATGACGTCCCCGGTGATGTCCCGGATCGGCCACACCAGCCGCCGGTGGAAGCGGTCGATCAGCGTGCCGCGCGAGGACTCCTTGGCCAGCCCCGCGGTGACCAGCTCGTTCTGGGTGTAGCCGGCCGCCCGCAGGTGCCGGGTGAGCGCGTCCCAGCCGCCGGGGGCGAACCCGCAGCCGAAGTCCAGCGCCACCTGCCGGTCGAAGCCGCGCTCGGCGAGGAACTGCCGGGCGGGGGCGGCGTCGGGCGTGCCCAGCTGCTCGGCGTAGAAGGCGGCCGCGGCGGCGTTGGCCGCGACCAGCCGCGCGCGCTGGCCGACCGACGCGCGGTCGGGGCCCGCGGTGGGCCGGCCGCCGTCGTCCTCGTACTTGAGCTCGATGTTCGCCCGGTTGGCCAGCAGCTCGACGGCCTCGGAGAACGCGAGGTGGTCGATCTGCTGGATGAAGGAGATGACGTCGCCGCCCACCCCGCAACCGAAGCAGTGGTAGAGACCCCTCGACGGCGTCACCTGGAACGACGGCGACTTCTCGTCGTGGAACGGGCACAGCCCCTTGAGGCTGCCCCCGCCGGCGTTCTTCAGCTGCAGGTGCTCGCCGACGATCTCGTCGATCCGCGAGCGCTCGCGGACCAGCGCGATGTCCGCGGCGCGGATGCGTCCACGGCCGGCCATCAGGACGCCCCCCCGGCCACGGCGGCCCCCGCCGTCGCCGCCACCACCGCCGTGGCGTTCCGCCGCATGATGACGCGCTCGAGGAACAGCAGGAAGACCTGGTGCTCCAGGGACATCGCCGGGTCGGCCGTCAGCGTCGGCCGCGGGGACCAGCCGCCGGTCGAGCCGCTGTGCGCGACCTGCCGGCCACCGGAGACGAAGCGGTGGGTGCCCTTCCAGTACGACAGGCTCGACACCTCGACCGGGACGCCGTCGAGTTCCGCGGACCAGGTGCCCTTCCAGAAGGACGTCTGGCGCGCCCGCAGGCGGACGGCGTCCTCCGGGTCGTCGGCCCAGCGCCCGCGCAGCTCGCCCTCGCGCTTGCTGAACACCCACTCGCGCCCGCCGACGACGGCCGTCGCCTGCTCCTTCCAGCTCGACGCCCGGAGCGCGGCCACGACCACGCCGTCGGACAGCACCGGGACGACGCCCTTGCCCGCCCCGAGCGTGCCGGCCTTGCCCGGTTCGAGCACCGTGCCCCCCTCAGCCGATCCCGGGAGCGCCGGCGACCGACTCCCCCGTCACGCGGTACAGGAGGTAGGCCGCCGTCTCCCGCATGATGTAGCGGAACTGCGTCACGCGAGTCTGCACCGCGGGCCCCTGGCGGGTCGGCGAGCTCTGCACGGTGAGCCCGGCGTCGGACGCCATGCGCTCCGCCCGCATCGCGTGCCACGGGTCGGTGACCAGGACGGCGTCGGTCCAGCCGCGCTCGTCGAAGGCCGCGGCGACGGCGCGCATGCTCTCCAGGGTGTCCACGCCCTCGGGCACCGCGAGCAGCGCCTCGGCCGGGACGCCGGCCTGCGCCAGGTAGTCGCGACCGGCCTCGGCCTCGGTGAAGGCGTCACCGGCGGCCTTGCCGCCGACGGTCACGATCACCGGCGCGACGCCGGCGTCGTGCAGCGAGATCGCGTGCTCGAGCCGGGCCTCGAAGATCGAGGAGGGGACGCCGTTGTACTGCGCGGACCCGAGCACCACGATCGCGTCGGACGGCGGGCGGGAGTCCTGCCGCGCCGTCCACCAGATGGCCAGCGCGGTGGCGGCGACGAGCAGCAGCGAGGCCACGACGGCGGCACCGACCACCCGGGCCACCAGGCTCCGCACACGCACCCCCACGCGTCATGGGTACCACGCGGGTCCGACGAGCGGGCCGGCACCTCATCTTGAATGATTCCGGATTGGACGGCAGACTCGACCCCATGCCGACGCCCCCCGAGTACGAGTCGATGCTGCGCAGCGCCGCGCTGCGGGTGACCCGGCCGCGGCTGGCCGTCCTGGCCGCCGTCCACGCCAGCCCGCACGCCGACACCGACTCGCTCATCAGCGCCGTGCGCCGGACGTCGGGGCCGGTCTCGCACCAGGCCGTCTACGACGTGCTGCGGACGCTCACCGACGTGGGACTGGTCCGCCGTTTCCAGCCGGAGGGCTCGGTGGCACGCTACGAGGCCCGGATCGGCGACAACCACCACCACCTGGTCTGCCGGTCGTGCGGCGCCATCGTCGACGTCGACTGCGCGGTCGGGGAGGCCCCCTGCCTGACCGTCAGCGACGACGCGGGCTTCGCGATCGACGAGGCCGAGGTCGTCTACTGGGGCCGCTGCCCGGACTGCCTCGCACGACCCACCGACGCCTGACACATCCATCCCGACCCCGCACCATCCGCCGCACAGAGAGGCTCACCGTGAAGGACGAGCAGAACAAGGTCGAGACCGCGAGCACCAGCGAGAGCGAGAACCCGGCGATCCCCTCGCCGGAGGCACACACCGGCGGCCGTCCCCGCACCAACCGCGACTGGTGGCCCAACCAGGTCGACCTGTCGGTGCTGAACAAGCCGTCGAAGGACTCCGACCCCCTCGGTGCGGACTTCGACTACAGGGCGGCGTTCGCCGAGCTGGACGTCGAGGCGCTCAAGGCCGACCTGCGCACGCTCATGCGCACCTCGCAGGACCTGGTGGCCGGCCGACTGGGGCCACTACGGCCCGCTGTTCATCCGCATGTCCTGGCACGCGGCCGGCACCTACCGGATCGCCGACGGCCGGGGCAGCGGCAACAACGGGGGCCAGCGCTTCGCCCCGCTCAACAGCTGGCCGGACAACGCCAGCCTCGACAAGGCCCGCCGCCTGCTGCTGCCGATCAAGCAGAAGTACGGCCGCAAGCTCTCCTGGGCCGACCTGCTCGTGCTCGCCGGCAACGTCGCGCACGACGACATGGGCCTGCCCACCTTCGGCTTCGCCTTCGGCCGCGAGGACACCTGGCAGCCCGAGGAGATCTTCTGGGGTCCGGAGGACACCTGGCTCGGCGACGAGCGCTACGCCGGCGACGACCCGCTGAACCTCGACGACGGCCCGCTGGCCAACGTCACCATGGGCCTGATCTACGTCAACCCCGAGGGCCCCAAGGGCAACCCCGACCCGATCGGCTCGGGCCACGACATCAAGCAGACGTTCCGCCGCATGGGCATGACCGACGAGGAGACCGTCGCGCTCATCGCCGGTGGCCACACGTTCGGCAAGACGCACGGCAACGGCGACCCGTCGCTGCTGGGCCCCGAGCCCGAGGGCTGCCCGGTGCACGGCAACGGCCTCGGGTGGCAGAACCCGCAGGGCACCGGCAAGGGCGCGGACACCATCACCAGCGGCCTCGAGGGCGCCTGGACCCCCACGCCGACCCAGTGGGACAACTCCTACTGGGACACCCTGTTCGGCTGGGACTGGGAGCTCGTCACGAGCCCGGCGGGCGCCAAGCAGTGGCAGCCGAAGAACCCCGAGGCGCAGGAGCTCGTCCCCGACGCGCACATCGAGGGCAAGAAGAACCCCCCGATGATGTCCACCGCCGACATGGCGCTGCGGATGGACCCCGAGCTCCGTGCCTACGCCGAGCGCTTCCGGGACGACCCGGAGTACTTCGCCGACCAGTACGCCCGCGCGTGGTTCAAGCTGCTGCACCGCTGACCTGGGGCCGCGGTCGCGCTACCTCGGCCCGGACGCGCCCGCCGAGGAGCTCGTCTGGCAGGACCCGGTCCCCGCCGTCGACCACGAGCTCGTGGGCGAGGCGGAGATCGCCGACCTGAAGCAGCGGCTGCTCTCCTCCGGTCTCACCGTGTCGCAGCTGGTGCACACCGCCTGGGCGTCCGCCGCGTCCTTCCGCAGCACCGACTACCGCGGCGGCGCGAACGGCGCCCGCATCCGCCTCCAGCCGCAGATCGACTGGGCGGCCAACGAGGGCGTGCGCGACGTGCTGCCCGTGCTCGAGCGCGTCAAGGGCGAGTTCGAGCAGCAGACCGGCGCGAAGGTCTCGCTGGCCGACCTGATCGTCCTCGGCGGCACCGCCGCGGTCGAGAAGGCGGCCGCGGACGCCGGCGTTCAGGTCACCGTGCCGTTCCACCCGGGGCGGACCGATGCCTCGCAGGAGCAGACCGACGTCGACAACTTCCGCTGGCTGGAGACGCGGGCCGACGGCTTCCGCAACTGGATCGACCCGACCACCAAGATCTCCCCGGAGACGCTGCTGGTCGAGAAGGCCTACATGCTGAACCTGACGGCCAAGGAGATGACGGTCCTCGTCGGCGGGCTGCGCGTGCTCGGCGCGAACACCGGCGGCACGCAGCACGGCGTCTTCACCGACCGCCCGGGCGTCCTGTCCCAGGACTTCTTCCGCAACCTGCTGGACCTGGGCATCTCGTGGTCCACCTCGGCCTCGGCCGAGAACGTCTACGAGGGCCGAGACGCCGACGGCACCGTCGTCCGCACCGCCACCGCGGCCGACCTGGTGTTCAACTCGAACTCCATCCTGCGCGGCATGGTGGAGGTCTACTCCTCCGACGACGCCCAGGAGCTGTTCGTCCGGGACTTCGTCGCGGCGTTCGTGAAGGTCATGGAGCTCGACCGCTTCGACCTGCACGCCTGACCCACCCCGCCGGCGCCCCGGCCCGCCTCGTGCGGGCCGGGGCGTCGGCGCGTCCGGGCGCGGTCAGGCGACCCGCACGGCCAGCGGCGGCGGGGCGGCGCCCGGCTCGGGGTGCAGCACCGCGGCCAGCGTCTCGACGCCGTCCACCAGCCGCGGTCCGGGCCGGACGACGACGGCGTTGCCGTCGACCGCCCACACCGGGACGCCGGGCAGGTGCTGGGCGACCGTCGCGGCCTGCTCGACCGCCCCGCCCAGGCCGAAGCCGCAGGGTGCGACCACCACCACCTCCGGGTCCGCCGCGGCGAACTCGGCCCAGTCGACGGGGGCCGACCGCTGCCCCGGCCGGCACGCCACCGGCTCCCCGCCGGCCGCGGTGACGAGGTCCGGGACCCAGTGCCCGGCCGGGAACGGCGGGTCGACCCACTCGACGACGGCGACCCGCGGCCGCGGCCGGCCCGCCACCCGCGCCCCGACCGCGGCCAGCCGGGCCCGCAGCGCGGTCACCAGCTCGTCGGCCCGAGCCGGCACCCCGGCCCGCTCGCCGACGGTGCCGATCGTGGCGAGGACGTCCTCCAGCGTGTGCGGGTCGAGAGTCACGACGTCGGCCCGGCAGCCGAGGTGCGCGACCGCCTCGTCGACCCGGCCGGCGGGCAGCGCGCAGACCCGGCACAGGTCCTGGGTCAGCACGACGTCGGGATCGAGTGCGGCGAGGGCGCCGGCGTGCAGCGTGTAGGGGTCCTCCCCCGCCGCCACCCGGGCGCGCACCGCCGCGTCGATCTCCGCGGGGCCCAGGCCTGCGGTGTCCAGCCCGCCCACGACGACGGACTTCTCCTGCCGGGCCGCGGCCGGCTCGTCGCACTCGAAGGTGACGCCGACGAGCTGGTCGCCCAGCCCGAGGGCATAGACGATCTCGGTCGCCGAGGGCAGCAGGGAGACGATGCGCACGGCGAGCACGCTAGGGCGGCAGCGGATCAGCCGCCCGCCAGGTCCCCGCCCAGCGCGGCGCGAGCCGCCTCCAGCCGGGCGACCGGCACCCGGAACGGCGAGCAGGACACGTAGTCCAGCCCGACCTCGTGGAAGAAGTGCACCGAGTCGGGGTCCCCGCCGTGCTCGCCGCAGACGCCGAGCTTGAGGTCGGGCCGCGCGGCGCGCCCGGCCTCCACCGCGATCCGGACCAGCTCCCCCACCCCGTCCCGGTCCAGGGACTCGAACGGCGAGACGCCGAAGATCCCCTTGTCCAGGTAGGCGTGGAAGAACGCCGCCTCGACGTCGTCCCGCGAGAACCCCCACGTCATCTGGGTGAGGTCGTTCGTGCCGAAGGAGAAGAACTCGGCCGAGCCCGCGATCTGGCCGGCCGTGAGCGCGGCGCGCGGCACCTCGATCATCGTGCCCAGCAGGCCGTCGACCTCGCAGCCCTGCTCCTCGAAGACCTGCGCGAGCACCGCCCGCGCCTCCTCGCGGATCGCCTCCAGCTCCTGGACGGCGCCGACCAGCGGGATCATGATCTCCGGTCGCGGGTCGCCGCCGGCCCTCTTCCGCTCGCAGGCCGCCTCGGCGATCGCCCGCACCTGCATCGCGAACAGGCCGGGCACCACCAGGCCCAGCCGGACCCCGCGCAGGCCGAGCATCGGGTTCTCCTCGTGCATGCGGCGCACCGCGGCGAGCAGCCGGAGCTGCCCCTCGTCGTGGTGGCCCTCCGCCTCGGCCACCGCGACCCGCACGGAGAGCTCGGTGAGGTCGGGCAGGAACTCGTGCAGCGGCGGGTCGAGCAGCCGGACGGTGACCGGGAGCCCGTCCATCGCCTCGAAGATCTCCAGGAAGTCCTGCCTCTGCAGCGGCTCCAGGGCGTCCAGCGCGGCCTGCCGGTCGGCGTCGTCCTCGGCGAGGATCAGCTTCTCCACGTGCCGCCGCCGGTCGCCGAGGAACATGTGCTCGGTCCGGCACAGCCCGATGCCGCGAGCGCCGAACCGGCGGGCGCGCTCGGCGTCCTCGGCGGTGTCGGCGTTGGTCCGGACGTCCAGCCGCCGCACCTCGTCGGCGTGCGCCAGGATCCGGTGCACGGCCCGCACCAGCTCGTCGGCGTCGTCGGCGCCGGGGTCCAGCTCGCCCTCGAAGTAGCGGACGACGGACGACGGCTCGACCGGCACCTCCCCCAGCCACACCCGGCCGGTCGACCCGTCGATGGAGACGACGTCGCCCTCCTCGACGACGGCGCCGCCGGGCGCGGTGAACCGGCGCGCCTTGGTGTCGACGTCGAGCTCCTCGGCGCCGCAGACGCAGGTCTTGCCCATGCCGCGCGCGACGACGGCCGCGTGCGAGGTCTTGCCGCCCCGGCTGGTCAGCACGCCCTCGGCGGCGATCATCCCGGCGAGGTCGTCGGGGTTGGTCTCGCGGCGGACCAGCACGACCTTCTCCCCGCGGCCGGTCCACTCGACCGCCGTCTCCGACGAGAACACCGCCCTGCCGACGGCGGCGCCCGGCGAGGCGTTCATGCCCTGGGTGAGCTGCGTGGCGTCCCCGCCGGAGACGAACCGCGGGAACATGAGCTGGGCCAGCTGGTCACCGGTCACCCGGCGGACGGCCTCGTCCAGGTCGATGAGCCCCTCGTCGACCAGCTGGGCGGCGATGACGAACGCCGCCGCCGCGGTGCGCTTGCCGACCCGGGTCTGCAGCATCCACAGCTTGGTGCGCTCGACGGTGAACTCGATGTCGCACAGGTCGCGGTAGTGCTGCTCGAGCCGGCCCATGATCCCCATGAGCTCGTCGTAGGCGGGCCGGTCGATCTCCTGCAGGTCGACCAGCGGCACGGTGTTGCGGATGCCGGCGACGACGTCCTCCCCCTGCGCGTTCTGCAGGTAGTCGCCGTACACGCCCTGCGCGCCGCTGCCCGGGTCGCGGGTGAAGGCGACGCCGGTGCCGGAGTCCATGCCGAGGTTGCCGAACACCATCGCGCACACGTTGACGGCGGTGCCGGCGTCGCTGGGGATGCGCTCGCGCCGGCGGTAGATGACCGCGCGGTCGGAGTTCCAGGAGTCGAAGACGGCGGTGATCGCCAGGTCCATCTGCTCGCGCGGGTCCTGCGGGAAGTCGCGCCCGGTGTGCTCGCGCACGATCGCCTTGAACCGGTCGACGACGTCGCGCAGGTGCTCGGCGTCCAGGTCGAGGTCGGACTCCGTGCCCTGCTCGGCCTTCACCGCGTCGAACGCCTCGTCGAACAGCTCGCCGTCGATGCCCAGCACGGTCTTGCCGAACATCTGGATCAGCCGGCGGTAGGAGTCCCAGGCGAACCGCTCGCTGCCGGCCTGCTCGGCCAGCCCGCGCACCGACTCGTCGGTCAGGCCGACGTTGAGGACGGTCTCCATCATCCCGGGCATGGACGCCGCCGCCCCGGAGCGGACCGACACCAGCAGCGGGTCGGCCGGGTCGCCCAGCGTCCGGCCCATGGCCTGCTCGAGCGCGGCCAGGTGCTCGCCGACCTGCGCGCCGAGCTCGTCGGGCGTCGTCCCGTGCTCGAGGTAGTACCGGCAGGCGTCGGTGGTGATCGTGAAGCCCGGCGGGACGGGCAGCCCCAGGGTGGTCATCTCGGCGAGGTTGGCGCCCTTGCCGCCGAGCAGGTCCTTCTGCTCCTTGCTGCCCTGGCTGAAGTCGTAGACCCAGGTGTCCCCGCTGGACATCGTCCGCACCTCCGCGCTCGTCGGCCGGCTACCGCCTGGAGGCGATCGTGCCGCACCGGAGCGCGCGCGGCCGGGTCAGCCGACGCCGCAGATGCGCAGGCCGTCCTGGCCGATGACGGTCAGCTCGGCCGAGCCGCCGCCGGACCAGCGCACCGGCACGACGCGGGCGTCGCCGTCCCGGCGCACCTCACCGAGCTCGGGCTCCCCCTGGCCCAGGTACGCGTCGGCCACCTCGGTGGGCTCGAGCCGGGCGCGCTCCTCCTCGCAGAGCAGCGCGTGCGCGGTCTCGGTGTCGCCGGCGGCGAGCGCGGTCAGGAAGACACCGCTGACCTCCGTCGCCTGGTCGCTGCCCGACCCCCGGATGAGGTAGGCCAGGACGACGACGAGCAGCGCCACCAGCACGGTGCCGCCCATGATCAGCACGAGGAGCTTCCCCGAGCGCTGCGGGACGCCGGTGTGCAGCGGCGCCGGGCCCTCGTCGTAGAGGAACGGTCCCGTGCTCATGGCTCGAAAGGCGTGCTCATCCGCCGCTCACTTCCAGTTCGGCGCCGGACGGCGGCCTCGGGTCGTCCCGGTCGAGCAGCCAGCCCTCGGGGAGGGCGACCGGCCGGGGCGGGGTGGTCCGGCCCCGGGGAGCCCCGAGGACGGCGGTGGGATAGGGCTGGTCGGGGATGCGGGCCAGCAGCTCGGCCAGCTCGTCGAGACCGCTGACCATCGCCAGCGCGCGCCGGACGTCGGACCCGACCGAGAAGCCCTTGAGGTACCAGGCGACGTGCTTGCGGAAGTCGCTGCAGCCGTGGCGTTCCCCGTGCTCGGCGGCGAGCAGGGTGGCGTGCCGGTGCATGATCGCCCCGACCTCGCGCATCGTCGGCAGCGCGCGCCGGGTCTCCCCCGCGAAGGCGGCGGCGAGGTCGCCGAACAGCCACGGCCGGCCCAGGCAGCCCCGCCCGATGACCACGCCCGCGCAGCCGGTCTCGGCGACCATGCGCAGGGCGTCGTCGGCCTCCCAGATGTCGCCGTTGCCCAGCACCGGGATGTCGACGGCCTCGACCAGCCGCGCGATCGGCGCCCAGTCGGCGGTGCCGCTGTAGAGCTGGTCGGCGGTGCGGCCGTGCAGGGTGACCGCGGCGGCGCCCTCGTCCTGGGCGATCCGGCCGGCGTCGAGGTAGGTGACGTGGTCGGCATCGATGCCGATGCGGGTCTTGATGGTGACCGGGACGTCACCGGCCGCCCGGACGGCCGCGCGCACGATGTCGCGCAGCAGGACGCGGTGCCAGGGCAGCGCCGAGCCACCGCCCTTGCGGGTCACCTTGGGCACCGGGCAGCCGAAGTTGAGGTCGATGTGCGCCGGACGGGTGCCGGCGACGCCCTCGTCGACCAGCATCTCGACGGCGCGGCCGACGGTCGCCGGGTCCACCCCGTACAGCTGGACGGAGAAGGCGTCCTTCTCGTCGGCGGTCGCGCGGATCATCCGCAGCGTCTTGTCGTTGCGCTCCACCAGCGCCCGCGTGGTGATCATCTCGCACACGTAGAGCCCGGCGCCGAACTCGCGGCACAGCGTGCGGAAGGCGGGGTTGGTGATGCCGGCCATCGGCGCGAGCACCACCGCGGGGTCGACCGTCAGCGCCCCGAGCCGCAGCGGCGGGAGCGCCGTCGTCGGCTCGAGCGTGGCGGTCACGTCTCCAGGGTAGGCGGCGCGGTGCGTGACACCCGGGTCACCGTCTGCCAGCCTGCCCGGGTGCTGACCGACTGGAGCCACAACAGCTGGTACCACTCCCTGCTCCAGCGGCAGGTCCCCGCGGGCGCGCGGCGGGTGCTCGACGTCGGCTGCGGCTCGGGCACGCTCGCCCGCCGGCTCGCGGCGACGGTGCCGCAGGTCGACGGCTTCGACCTGTCGCCGGAGATGATCGCCGAGGCGCGGAAGGACGCGCCGGCGAACCTGTCGCTCCGGGTGGCCGACGCGCTCACCGTCGACGTCCCGCCCGAGACGTACGACGCCGTCGTCAGCGTCGCGGTGCTGCACCACCTGCCGCTGGCCGAGGCGCTGCCGCGCATGGCCGGCTGGCTCCGGCCCGGTGGCGTGCTGACCGCGGTCGCGCTGCCCCGCGCCGAGCTGCCCCGCGAGCTGCCGCTGCAGGTGGCGTCGTCCCTCGGCCACCACGGGCTCGGGCTGGCGTTCGCCGCCGCCCGCCCGCTCACCGGGGCGGAGCTGTTCCGCCACGAGGACAGCCACGGCGCGATGCCGATCCAGGACGCGACGCTGAGCACCCGCGAGGTCCGGGCGCAGGCGGCGGCGGTGCTGCCCGGCGTCCGCGTGCGGCAGCTGCTGTTCTGGCGCTACCTGCTGGTCTGGCGCAAGCCCGCCTGATCGGATCGGCCCTAGTCTCGCGGGCATGGACGAGAGGGCCCCGGGCCGGCTCGGCTGGCCGCACGAGATCGCCGAGCAGCTGGACTGGCACTGGCGCAACCAGCTGCGCCCCCGGCTCGAGGGGCTGACCGACGACGAGTACCTGTGGGAGCCGGTCGGCGGGATGTGGAGCGTCCGCCCACGCGGGACGTCGTCGGCACCGATCACCGCCGGTCAGGGGCCGTTCACCATCGACTTCGAGTTCCCCGAACCCGACCCGGCCCCGGTGACGACGATCGCCTGGCGTCTGGGGGACGTCGTCGTCGGCGTGCTGGGCATGCGGGTCGCATCGCACTTCGGCGGGTCGCCGGTGGACTACGACAGTCATGCCTTCCCCGGCGACGCCGCGACCGCGCTCCTCCAGCTGGATGCCGGGTACGCGGCGTGGAGCGCCGGAGTGCGGGGACTGGACGAGGAGGGGATGCGCCGGCCGTGCGGCCCGGCCGAGGGGCCCTACGCCGAGGCACCGATGGCAACGCTGGTCCTGCACATCAACCGGGAGGTCATCCACCACGGCGCGGAGATCGCCCTGCTGCGCGACCTCCACCGCCGACGCTGACGAATCAGCAGCCGACGAGCCGCGCGCCCAGGTAGGACTCGACCTGGTCCAGCGCGACGCGCTCCTGGTTCATCGAGTCGCGCTCGCGGATGGTCACGGCCTGGTCCTCGAGGGTGTCGAAGTCCACCGTGATGCAGAACGGCGTCCCGACCTCGTCCTGCCGGCGGTACCGGCGGCCGATCGCGCCGGCGTCGTCGAAGTCGACGTTCCAGTTGCGGCGCAGCGCGGTGGCCAGGTCCTTCGCCTTGGGCGAGAGGTCGGCGTTGCGCGACAGCGGGAGGACGGCGGCCTTCACCGGCGCCAGCCGCGGGTCGAGCTTGAGCACCGTACGGGTGTCCACACCGCCCTTGGCGTTGGGCGCCTCGTCCTCGGTGTACGCCTCGATGAGGAACGCCATCAGCGAGCGGGTCAGGCCGGCCGCGGGCTCGATGACGTACGGCGTCCACCGGGTGTTCGAGGCCTGGTCGAAGTACGACAGGTCGGTGCCCGAGTGCTCGGTGTGCGTCTTCAGGTCGAAGTCGGTGCGGTTGGCGATGCCCTCGAGCTCGCCCCACTCGGAGCCCTGGAAGCCGAAGCGGTACTCGATGTCGACGGTGCGCTTCGAGTAGTGCGACAGCTTCTCCTTCGCGTGCTCGTAGTGGCGGAGGTTGTCGCGGTCGATGCCGAGGTCGGTGTACCAGGCGGTGCGCTGGTCGATCCAGTACTGGTGCCACTCCTCGTCGGTGCCCGGCTCGACGAAGAACTCCATCTCCATCTGCTCGAACTCGCGGGTGCGGAAGATGAAGTTGCCGGGGGTGATCTCGTTGCGGAAGGACTTGCCGATCTGGCCGATGCCGAACGGCGGCTTCTTGCGCGCGGCGCCCATGACGTTGGCGAAGTTCACGAAGATGCCCTGGGCGGTCTCCGGCCGGAGGTAGTGCAGGCCGGACTCGTCCTCGACCGGGCCGAGGTAGGTCTTGAGCATCATGTTGAAGTCGCGCGGCTCGGTCCACGCGCCCTTCGTGCCGCAGTTCGGGCAGGAGATGTCGGCCAGGCCGTTCTCCGGCGCCCGGCCCTTCTTCTCCTCGTAGCCCTCTTCGAGGTGGTCGGCCCGGAAGCGCTTGTGGCAGCTCTGGCACTCGGTCAGGGGGTCGGTGAAGACGCCGACGTGACCGGAGGCGATCCAGGTCTGGCGCGGCAGGATCACCGAGGAGTCCAGGCCGACGATGTCGTCCCGGCTCTGGACGACGGTGCGCCACCACTGCTTCTTGATGTTCTCCTTGAGCTCGACGCCCAGCGGACCGTAGTCCCAGGCGGAGCGGGTACCGCCGTAGATCTCCCCCGACGGGAAGACGAAGCCCCGTCGCTTGCAGAGGTTCACGACCTTGTCGAGGCGGGCGGGGTCGTGCTTGGCGGTGCTGTCGCTCACGGCGAGAGGCTCCATCCGGCTGGCGGTCGGCGGTTGACCTGCCCACGGTAGTTCCCCCGTCCGCGGCGTCGTCAGTCGGTGACCACCGCCGCCGGCTCCCCCGCGGACTGCGGGGTCAGCGCCATCCTGATCTCGGCGTGCCGCACCAGGAAGGCGCGCTCGTCCAGCTTCTTCCGGCGCAGCCAGCCGGTCACCTCGTCGTTGCACTTGCTGGCGTTGCACGAGCCGCAGGCCGGCGCGATGTTGTCCAGCGTGTAGCGGCCGCCGCGGGAGATCGGCAGCACGCAGTCCCGCTGCAGCGGGACCCCGGTGGCACGGCAGTACGCGCAGCCGCCCCAGGCCGCCTGCAGCGCGCTCCACTGCTCCGGGCTCAGGTCGTGCTCGACGGCGTCCATCCGGCGCTTGCGCCGGCGGGCGTACCGGGCGGTGCGGGTGCGGCTGACCACGGGCCGACCGTAGGCGCTGACCGGCGCCGGGCGTGGGACCGCCGCGTCACTCCCGCACGTCGGCCGGGCCGCAGGTCACCGGCAGCCCGGCGGCCAGCCACGCCTCGACCCCGCCGGCGAGGTCGGTGGCGCGGTGCAGGCCGATCGCGCGCAGCGAGGCCGCGGCCAGGCTGGAGCTGTAGCCCTGCCGGCAGACGACGACCACCTCGACGTCCCAGCCGGTCGCCTCGGGGATCCTCGCGTCGCTCGTCGGGTCCAACCGCCACTCGAGGACGGTGCGGTCGATGACCAGCGCGCCGGGCAGCTCGCCCTGCCGGCGGCGCTGGGCCTCGGTGCGGGTGTCCACGACCAGCGCCCCGCGGGCCTGCGCCGCGACGACCTCGGCGGGGCCGGGGCGGTGCACGCCCGCGCGGCTGGCGGCCAGCAGGGCGTCGATCCCCGTCACGGGACGTACGCACCCGGCTCGTCGACGGCGTGCACCCACACCGGCGCCCCGGCGATCTTGACCGCGGCGGCCGACAGCCCGCGCCGGTAGGCGCCGACGCCGTCCCAGCGGGTCACCAGGGCGAACAGGGCGGGGTCGTCGGCCGCGCGCCCGAAGTCCCCGCCCCGGAAGCCGGGTTGCGCGCCGAGCGCCTCGAGCAGCGGACCGACCGCGGCCACCAGGGCGTCGGCGTCCGCCCCGGTCGCCCGCAGGCGGGTCACCGCGAACATGCCGACGTCCCCTGCCGTCCCGCCGATCAGCGCGGTGCCATCCGGATGGCGCCGTCGAGGCGGATCGTCTCGCCGTTGAGGTAGCCGTTCTCCAGGATCTGGCCGGCCAGCTGGGCGAACTCCGAGGTGTGGCCCAGCCGCGCCGGGTTCGGCACCGAGGCCTCCAGGGAGGCCCGCACGTCCTCGCGCAGCCGCGCCAGCAGCGGGGTGTCCATGATCCCGGGCGCGATGGTGCAGACCCGGATCGCCTTGCTCGCCAGGTCGCGGGCGGCGTTGAGGGTCATGCCGACGATGGCGGCCTTGGACGCGGTGTAGGGCAGCTGACCGATCTGGCGCCTCGTAGGCGGCCACCGAGGCGGTGAGCACGATCGCGCCGCGCTCGCCGTCGACGGGCTCGGTGCGGGCCATGCGCGCCGCCCCCAGCCGCAGGGCGTTGAAGGAACCGGTGACGTTGAGCTTCATCACCCACTCGAAGTCCTCGAGCGAGCCGGGCTCGCCGTCCTTGTCCAGGACGCGCAGCCGGCGGCCGGCACCGGCGCAGTGCACGAGCCCGCGCAGCGGGCCGTCCTCGCCGGCCGCGTCGAGGGCCGCCGCGAACTGGTCGGCGTCGGTGACGTCGGCCGGGGCGAAGCGGGCGGCGTCGCCGAGGTCGGCCGCGACCTGCTCACCGGCCGAGCTCGGCAGGTCGATGATGGTGACCCGGCCGCCGGCGGCGACCAGGCGCTGGGCGGTGGCCAGGCCGAGGCCCGAGGCGCCGCCGGTGACGGCGGTGACGAGTCCGTTGAGCTGCATGGGTCAGATTCCTTCTCGGTTGCGGTCACGGGCGACGAGCTGGGCGGCGATGACGTTGCGCTGCACCTCGTTGGTGCCCTCGCCGAGGATCATCAGCGGGGCGTCGCGGAAGTAGCGCTCGACGTCGTACTCACGGGAGAAGCCGTAGCCGCCGTGCACGCGCATGGCGTCGAGGGCTACCTGCATGGCGGTCTCGGAGGCGAACAGCTTGGCCATGCCGGCCTCGAGGTCGGCGCGCCTGCCGCTGTCGAGCACGGCGGCGGCGTCGAGGGTCATCAGGCGGGCGGCCCGGGTCTTCGTCGCCATGTCGGCGAGCAGGTTGCCGACCGACTGGTGCTGCCAGATCGGCTTGCCGAAGGTCTCCCGGTCCTGGGCGTAGCGCAGCGCCGCGGTGAGCGCGGCCTGGGCGACGCCGACCGCTCGGGCGGCGACCTGGATCCGGCCGACCTCGAGCCCGCGCATCATGTGCCGCCAGCCGTGGCCGGGCTCGCCCCCGAGGACGGCGGAGGCGGGCACCCGCATCGCGTCGAAGGAGAGCTCGCAGGCCTCCACTCCGCGGTAGCCGAGCTTGGGGATCTTGCCCGACACGGTCAGGCCCTCGCCCGGCTCGACCAGCACCACGCTCATCCCCGCGTGTGCCGGCTGGGCGGTGCGGTCGGTCTTGCAGAGCAGGCCGATGAGGCCGGAGTGCTGGGCGTTGGAGATCCAGGTCTTCGAGCCGGAGATGACCAGGTCGTCGCCGTCGGCGACGGCGTGGGTGCGCATGCCCTGCAGGTCGCTGCCGCCCGAGGGCTCGGTGAGCGCCATGGTCGCGCGGATGCGCCCCTCGGCCATCGCCGGCAGGTAGCGCTGCTGCTGGTCCTCGGTGCCGAAGGTCCGGATCAGGTAGGTGATGACCGAGTGCCCGCCGATGGCGCCGGCCAGGCTCATCCAGCCGCGGGCCAGCTCCTCGGTGACGCGGGCGAAGCACGCGGCGCTGACGTCGGAGCCGCCGTGCTCCACGGGGCCGAGGAGACCGAAGAAGCCGAGCTCCTTCATCTCCTCGATGAACTCCTCCGGGTACTGGTCGACCGACTCGAACTCGCGCACGCGGGGGGCGACCCGCTCGTCGACGAACTGCGCGACCAGGGCGACCATGTCCTGCTCGTCGGCTGTCAGGGAGCTCATGGCCGGGACACTATGTTGTGCGCCTATGACCGCCGCCACAGACCCGTCCCTGCCGCTCACCGGGATCACCGTGGTGGCGCTGGAGCAGGCGGTGGCCGCCCCGATCGCCACCCGGCACCTCGCTGACCTGGGCGCCCGGGTCATCAAGGTCGAGCGCGTCGGCGAGGGCGACTTCGCCCGCCACTACGACGGCGCGGTGCGCGGGATGGCGTCGCACTTCGTGTGGCTCAACCTGGGCAAGGAGTCGGTGGCGCTGGACCTGAAGTCCCCCGACGGCGTGGCCGCGGTGCGCGCCCTCGTCTCCCGGGCCGACGTCTTCCTGCAGAACCTCGCGCCCGGCGCGGCGGCCCGGCTGGGCCTGGACGGCGAGGCGCTGCGGGCGGCGGACCCGCGGCTCGTCGTCGTCAACATGTCCGGCTACGGCACCGACGGACCGCGGCGGGACCGCAAGGCCTACGACATGCTCATCCAGGCCGAGACCGGACTGGTGTCCGTGACCGGCACTCCCGAGACCGCCACCAAGACCGGCATCCCGACCTCCGACATCGCCGCCGGCCTGTACGCGTCCCAGTCGGTGCTGGCCGCGCTGTTCCGGCGGGAGCGCACCGGCGAGGGCGCCACCGTCGAGGTGTCGATGTTCGACGCGACAGCCGAGTGGCTGGGCCACCAGATGTACATGCAGATGTACGCCGACCGGCAGGTGCCGCGGATGGGCCTGAGCCACGCCGCGATCGCGCCCTACGACGCCTACCCGACCAAGGACGGGCAGATCCTGATCGGGGTGCAGAACGACCGGGGGTGGCAGGACCTCGTGACCAAGGTGTTCGACCGCCCGGACCTCGCCGACCACCCGCGGCTGCGCACGAACGTGCTGCGGGTGGCCCACCGCGAGGAGTGCGACGCGGTGGTCTCCACCGAGACCCAGCAGTGGTCGACCGCCGACCTCGACGCCCGCCTCGCGGAGGCCGGCGTGCCCGCGGCGCAGATCAACGAGCTGCAGGGCCTGATCGACCACCCCCAGCTCAGCGCCCGGGACCGGTGGCGCGAGGTGGACACTCCGGTCGGGCCGGTGCGCGCCATCCTGCCGCCGATGACGTTCACCGACGTGGAGCTGGCGATGGGCGCGGTCCCCGACCTCGGCGAGCACACCGCCGCCGTCCTGGCGGAGTTCGGCTACGACGACCAGACGGTGGAGCGACTGCTCGCCAGCGGCGTCGCCGGCCGGCCGGCGACGGAGTCCTAGGCGGAGCCGAAGCGGCGCTGGCGGGAGGCGTACTCCTCGCAGGCGGCCCACAGGTGCCGGCGGTCGAAGTCGGGCCACAGCGTGTCCAGGAAGACCATCTCCGCGTAGGCCGACTGCCACAGCAGGAAGTTGCTGGTGCGGTTCTCCCCGGAGCTGCGCACGAACAGGTCGACGTCGGGCATGTCCGGCTCGTCGAGGAACCGGGCGATCGTCTTCTCGTCGATCTTGTCCGGGTTCAGCCGGCCGGCGGCGACCTCGCGGCCGATGGCCGCGGCGGCGTCGGCGATCTCGGCCCGGCCGCCGTAGTTGACGCACATGGTGAGGGTGAGGACGTCGTTGTCCTTCGTGAGCTCCTCGGCGATCTCCAGCTCCTTGATCACCGAACGCCACAACCGGGGACGACGACCCGCCCAGCGCACCCGCACCCCGAGCTCGTGCATCTCGTCGCGGCGCCGGCGGATGACGTCGCGGTTGAACCCCATGAGGAAGCGCACCTCGTCGGGGCTGCGCCGCCAGTTCTCGGTGGAGAACGCGTAGGCGCTGATCGCGGTCACGCCGAGCTCGATGGCGCCCTCGACGCAGTCGAACAGCGAGGACTCCCCCGCCTCGTGCCCGGCGGTGCGGGGCAGCCCGCGCTGCTTGGCCCAGCGGCCGTTGCCGTCCATGACGATCGCGACGTGGCCGGGCACCTTGTCGGCGGGCAGCTGCGGCGGGCGCGCGCCGGAGGGGTGCGGGTTCGGCGGCCGGACGGCGCGCGTCACGCGCCGGTCCCGACGACGATCGGCGCGGCCGGCTGCACCACCGCGGGGCGGGCGTCGGACCGGTCGACCAGCGGCAGCGAGCGCAGCCCGCGCTCGAGGTGCCACTGCAGCATCGCGGCGACCAGGCCGCTGCTCTCGCGGCGGTTGATGCCCTGGCTGGCATCCGCGCGCGCCCAGTCGCCGGTCAGGAGGGCCTCCATGAGCTCGAGGGTGACCGGGCTCGGCATCGCCGAGCCGGTGGGCCGGCACGCCGGGCACACCGTGCCGCCGGCCGGGACGGAGAAGTGCCGGTGCGGGCCGACCTCACCGCAGCGGGCGCAGTCGCCCAGCGCGGGCTCCCAGCCGGCCACCGACATCGCGCGCAGCAGGAAACGCGTCCAGCACCAGGCCGGGTGAGTGGGTGCGCTCGCCCAGCGTCCGCAGCGCACCGACGACGAGCAGGAACATCCGCAGCGCGGGCTCCTTCTCCTCGGCGGTGAGCCGGTCGGCGGTCTCCAGCACCGCGGTGCCGGCGGTGTACGCCGGGTAGTCGGTGACGACCTCCTGGCCGTAGGAGCGGATCGACTCGACCTGGCTCACGATGTCGAGGTTCCGGCCGGTGTAGAGCTGCAGGTCGACGTGGGTGAACGGCTCGAGCCGGGCACCGAACTTGCTCTTCGTGCGGCGCACCCCCTTGGCGACGGCGCGCACCTTGCCGGTGCGGCGGGTGAGGACCGTGACGATCCGGTCGGCCTCGCCCAGCTTCTGGGTGCGCAGCACGATGCCCTCGTCCCGGTACAGGGCCTTCGGGGTGTGCGCGCTCATCAGTAGCCCAGCCGGTTGAGCTTCTTCGGGTCGTCCTGCCACTCGCCGAGCACGGTGACGTGCAGGGCGAGGTGGACGCGGGCGTCGAGCAGCGTCTCCATGCCCACGCGCGCCTCGCTGCCGATCGCCTTGATGATCGACCCGCCCTTGCCCAGCAGCATCGGCTTCTGGCTGGCCCGCTCGCAGTGCAGCAGGGCGTGCACCTCGACCAGGTCGCGGCCGGCCTGCTTGGGGTCGGGCCGGCGGGTCATCTCCTCGATGGTGACCGCCAGCGAGTGCGGCACCTCCTGGAACACCTTCTCCAGCGCCGCCTCGCGGACCAGCTCGGCGAGCTGGCGCTCGACGTCCTCGTCGGTGGTCTGCTCTTCCGGGTACAGCGGCGGGCCCTCCGGCAGCAGGCCGATGAGCAGCTGCTCCAGCAGGTCGACCTGGTCGCCCTTCACCGCGCTGATCGGCACGATCTCGGCCGCCTCGACCAGCTGGCTGGCGGCGATCAGCTGCTCGGCGACCTGCTTCTTGCCGGTCGCGTCGGTCTTGGTCACCACCACGACGATCGGGGCCTTGATCTCGCGCAGCTGGCGGGCGATGAACTTGTCGCCGGTGCCCACGGGCTGGTCGGCCGGGACGCAGAACACCACCACGTCGACGTCGGAGAGCGTGTCCCGGACGACGTCGTTGAGCCGCTTGCCCAGCAGGCTCTTCGGCTTGTGCAGGCCCGGGGTGTCGACCAGCACGATCTGGCCCTCGGGCCGGTGCACCACGCCGCGGATGGCGTGCCGGGTGGTCTGCGGGCGGTTGCTGACGATGCCGACCTTCTCGCCGACCAGCGCGTTGGTCAGGGTGGTCTTGCCGGCGTTCGGGCGGCCCACCAGGGCGACGAAGCCGCTGCGGTGCGGCGTCTGCTCGGGTGTGCTCACCCGGACAGTCTCCCACCGACGGCTGACACCAGCGGCCGGCCCGGTCAGGCGGTGGTGCGCAGGGTGCCGTCGGGGCCGGCGAGGTGCACCGGCGCCGACGGCGTGAGGTCGCGGACGGCGGCGAGCCCCTCCTGCTCGACCGCGTCGGCTTCGGAGACGATCGCCGCGGCCTCGAGCCCCTCGACGCCGCTGGAGACGGCGGCGGCGACCGCGGCCTGCAGCGCCGACAGCTTCAGCGAGGGCAGCGCGACGCCCGCGGCGACGTAGGTGCGGCCGTCGGTGTCACGGACCGCGGCTCCCTCCGCCGCACCGGTGCGGGCGCGCGCGGAGCGGGCGAGGGTGACGAGCTTGGCGTCCTCGGGCTGCAGGTCGGGCACCGGATCAGCCTTCCACGCCGACGGCCGGCTCCTGGTCGCGGGTGGCGGCCCGGCCGCGGCTGTCGGTCTCCTCGTCGTCCTCCGGCGGCTCGACCCGGCAGACCAGCATCGTGTCGATCCGGTTGCGCCGGCCGCCGCTGCTCTCGGCGACCAGCCGCAGCCCGCCGATCTCGGCCGAGGCGCCCTCGATGGGCACCAGGCCCAGCTCGCGGGCGAGCAGGCCGCCGACGGTCTCGACGTCGTCGTCCTCGGGCAGCTCGACGCCGAACAGCGCGGCGAGGTCCTCCACGGGCAGGCGGGCGGTGACCCGCATGGAGCCGTCGGCCAGCTCCTCGACCGGCGGGCGCTGGACGGCGTCGTGCTCATCGGCGATCTCGCCGACGATCTCCTCGAGGATGTCCTCGATGGTGACCAGCCCGGCGAAGCCGCCGTACTCGTCGACCACGATCGCGATGTGGATGCGCCGGGCCTGCATGTCGCGCAGCAGCTCGTCGACCGGCTTGGACTCCGGCACGAACGCCGGGGTGCGCATCAGCTCCTCGACCCTGGGCCCGCGGCCGTCGCCGGCGTTCTGCGACCGGCGGACGAGGTCCTTGAGGTAGACCACGCCCACCACGTCGTCGACGTTCTCGCCGATGACCGGGATGCGGCTGAACCCGCTGCGCAGGGCCAGCGCGAGGGCCTGGCGGACGGTCTTGCCGCGCTCGATCCAGACGACGTCGGTGCGCGGCACCATGACCTCGCGGGCGATCGTGTCGCCGAGCTCGAACACCGAGTGGATCATGTTGCGCTCGCCGGACTCCACGACGCCGCGCTCCTCGGCCATGTCGACCAGCTCGCGCAGCTCCACCTCGGAGGAGAACGGGCCGTCGCGGAAGCCGCGTCCGGGCGTGATCATGTTGCCGACCAGGATGAGCAGGGTGGCGACCGGCCCGAGCACGCGGCCCAGGAAGCGGACGACGCCGGCGCTGGCCAGCGCCACGGAGTAGGCGTGCTGGCGGCCCAGGGTGCGCGGGCCGACGCCGATCAGCACGTAGCTGACGACGGTCATGATCCCGGCCGCGGTCAGCACGGTGCGCCAGCCGCCGCCCCAGGCGTCGTAGAGCAGGACGGTGCCCAGCACCGCGGCGACCATCTCGCAGGCGATGCGCAGCAGGAGCAGCAGCGACACGTGGCGGGCGCGCTCGCCGACGACCTCCTCGAGCGCGACGGCGCGCTTGGCACCTTCGCGCCGGAGCTCCTCGACCCGAGCCTTGGACACCCGCTGCAGGGCGGCGTCCATGGCTCCGAACAGGCCCGCGAGCGGGACCAGGCAGACCGCGATCACCAGGAGGACGACCGCACCCGAGCTCATCGGGGGTTCTGCCCCTTGTCGACCGCCTCGCCCGTCACGGGCTCCCGCGACGCCGAGCGCCAGGCCTCGATGAGCTGCGACTGGAGGCCGAACATCTCCTTCTCCTCGTCCGGCTCCATGTGGTCGTAGCCGAGCAGGTGCAGCACGCCGTGCGTGGCCAGCAGCACCAGCTCGTCGTCCATCGTGTGGCCGGCGGCGCGGGCCTGGCGGACGGCGACGGCGGGGCACAGCACGACGTCGCCGAGCAGCGCGGGACCCGGATCGGGGTCGTCCGGGCGGGCGGTGTCGAGCTCGTCCATGGGGAAGGCGAGGACGTCGGTCGGGCCCTTCTCCCCCATCCAGCGCTCGTGCAGGCTGCTCATGTACTCGACGTCGACGCAGAGGACCGAGAGCTCGGCCATCGGGTTGACGTCCATCTCGCCGAGCACGAAGCGGCAGATGCCGGCCAGCTCCGCCTCGTCGACGGCGATCTCGGACTCGTTGGACACCTCGACGGGCATCGGGTTCAGCTCCCCTGCCGGCGCGGCCGGGTCGGTCGTGCCGGCGCGCTGGCGGCCGGTCGGGTCGTGGTGGGCTGGCGGGCGGCGTCGAAGCGCTCGTAGGCGTCGACGATGTCGCCGACCAGCCGGTGCCGGACGACGTCGGTGCTGGTCAGCGTGGCGAAGTGCACGTCCTCGACCCCGTCGAGGATCTCGCGGACGATCTTCAGGCCGCTCTGCGCGCCCCCGGGCAGGTCCACCTGCGTGACGTCGCCGGTGACGACGATCTTCGAGCCGAACCCGAGCCGGGTCAGGAACATCTTCATCTGCTCGGCGGTGGTGTTCTGCGCCTCGTCGAGGATCACGAACGCGTCGTTGAGCGTGCGGCCGCGCATGTAGGCCAGCGGCGCGACCTCGATCGTGCCCGAGGCCATGAGCCGCGGGATCGACTCCGGGTCGACCATGTCGTGCAGCGCGTCGTAGAGCGGCCGCAGGTAGGGGTCGATCTTCTCGCTCAGCGTGCCGGGCAGGTAGCCCAGCCGCTCGCCGGCCTCGACCGCGGGGCGGGTCAGGATGATCCGGTTGACCTGCTTGGTCTGGAGCGCCTGCACCGCCTTGGCCATCGCGAGGTAGGTCTTGCCGGTACCGGCCGGGCCGATGCCGAAGACGATGGTGTGCTCGTCGATCGCGTCGACGTAGCGCTTCTGGTTCAGCGTCTTGGGCCGGATCGTGCGCCCGCGGCGGCTGATGATGTCGAGGCTGAGCACCTCGGCCGGCCGCTCGGACCCACCGCCCCGGAGCATGGCGATGACGCGGCGCACGGAGTCCGGGCGCAGCTGCTGACCGGTGCCGAGCAGCGCCAGCAGCTCGTCGAAGACGCGGACGGCGAAGGCGTTGTCGGCCGGCTGCCCGGTCACGGTGATCTCGTTGCCGCGCACGTGCACGTCGGCCTCGACCTCCGCCTCGACCAGGCGCAGCAGCTCGTCGGCGGAGCCGAGCAGGGCGACCATCGAGACCGACTCGGGGACGGCGATCGTGGCGCGGACCGGCGCCGGGTGGGCGGCGGTGGCGGTGTCGTCCACGGCAGCGGCCTGGGCCGATGCCTCACGGGACGTGGGAGCACCCTCGACGGGGACGTTCGGGGAGGTGTCGGGCAAGAACCCTCGACCCTGCCTTCCTGGCTGGGGAGTGGCGGACCGTTCGATGCTACCCGCGCGCGGCACCGCGAAGCGCCGATCGCCCGATGGGGTCAGCGCCCGGAGTACGTCGCCTTGCCGGGCCCGTCGGTGAGGAAGGAGCGCACCGCACCGCGCAGGTCCTCGGTGGCGAACAGCGCGCCCGACACCTCCGGGACCAGCGCGTCGGCGGCCCGGGCACCGTCCCGGACCGAGGTGGCGACCAGCCGCTTCGTCGCGGCGTGCGCGAGCGTCGGCCCCGCAGCGACCTGGTGGGCGTAGGCGCGGGCGGCCGCGGCGAAGCCGTCGTCCGGCAGCACCCGGTTGACCACGTTCCACCGCTCGAGGACGGCGGCCGGGTAGCGCTCGCCGGTGAACACCAGCTCGCGGGCCCGGGCCGCGCCGGCCCGCTCGGCCAGCCGCTGCGGGCCGCCCATCGACGGGGTGAGCCCGACGACGATCTCCACCAGCCCGAACGACGCCTTCTCGGCGGCCAGCAGGATGTCGCAGGCCAGGGAGAGCTCGAAGGCGGCCGTCAGCGTGAGCCCGTGCGCGGCGAACACCGTGGGCACCGGCAGGTCCTCCACGGTCTGCGCCACCCGCAGCAGCTGGGCCCACAGCTCGCCGCCCCGGCCGGCGGGATCCGGCCCCTCGGCGATGTCGCGGAAGAAGGTGACGTCGACGCCGCCGGAGACGACCTTGCCGCGCGCCTCGAACAGCACGGCCCGCGCCCGGTCGGTGCGCTGCGGGTCGGTGAGCGCGACCAGCTGGGTCACCACGGCGTCCAGCGCCTGGAACACCGCCGGGGTGAACAGGTTCAGCGGCGGGTTGTCGAGGACGACGACGGCGACGTCGCCGTCCCGCTCGATGCGGACGGGGGCGGCGGTCTGCTCGGTCACGCCCCCACCCTGTCACCCGCCGGCGTCAGCCGGGGGGCCACCCGAGGCCGCGGCCGCCGAGGACGTGCAGGTGGAGGTGGTCGACCGACTGCCCGGCCTGCGGCCCGGTGTTGGTGACGACGCGGTAGCCGGGCTCGTTGCCGCCGTCGGCGACCAGCCCCTCCTGGACGGCGACGGCGTGCGCGGCGTTCGCCACCTCCCCCAGCAGCGCGGGGTCGGCCGCCGCGAGGGCACCGAAGTTGCGGTGGTGCTCCTTGGGGATCACCAGCACGTGCGTGGGCGCCTGCGGGTTGATGTCCCGGAAGGCCAGCACGCGGTCGGTCGAGTGGACGACGTCGGCGGGGATCTCCCCGGCGACCATGCGGCAGAACAGGCAGTCGGACACGGTCCGCACCCTAGGGCCCGACCGGCCGCGCCCGCCCTCCGGAGCCCCCGGTTCCAGCCAGCCGGAACCCCTCGGCGTCCTTATGCTCGGACGCGTAACCGACGGGGGCCGGCAGCGGAGCCGGTGTCGGGACGGAGGACGTCATGTCCGGAACTGTCACCGCGGGGAGCTCGTCGAGCGGCCGCTCCCCCGCACCCCCGGCCGGCCGGCGGATGTCCCCGGCACAGGTCGGCATCTGGGCGCTGGTCGCCGCGGTCGGCGCCGTCTGCTGGGCGGTGCTGGCGCTGGCCCGCGGCGAGACCATCTCGGCGCTGTGGATCCTGTTCGCGGCGCTGTCCTCCTACGCCATCGCCTACCGCTTCTACGCGCGGTTCATCGTCCGGCGGGTGCTGGAGGCCGACGACACCCGCGCCACCCCCGCCGAGCGGCTGGAGAACGGCGTCGACTTCGACGTCACCGACCGTCGCGTCCTGTTCGGCCACCACTTCGCCGCGATCGCCGGGGCGGGCCCGCTGGTGGGGCCGGTGCTGGCCGCGCAGATGGGCTACCTGCCCGGCACGATCTGGATCATCGTCGGCGTCATCTTCGCCGGGGCCGTGCAGGACCTGACGGTGCTGTTCTTCTCCATGCGGCGCAACGGCAAGAGCCTGGGCCAGATGGTGCGCGAGGAGATCGGCGTCGTCGGCGGGATCGCCGCGCTGATCGCCGTCTTCGCGATCATGATCATCATCCTGGCGGTGCTCGCGCTGATCGTGGTCAACGCGCTGGCCGAGTCGCCGTGGGGCGTCTTCTCCATCGCGCTGACCATCCCGATCGCGCTGTTCATGGGCTTCTACCTGCGGGTGCTGCGGCCCGGGCGGGTGCTGGAGGCCACCGGCATCGGCGTCGCCCTGCTGCTGCTGGCGATCATCGGCGGCGGCTGGATCGACGACACCGGCCTCGGCGACGCCCTCACCCTCTCCCGCGAGTGGCTGGTGCTCGCGCTGGTGGTCTACGGCTTCGTCGCCTCGGTGCTGCCGGTCTGGATGCTGCTCACCCCGCGCGACTACCTGTCGACCTTCATGAAGGTCGGCGTCATCGTGCTGCTGGCGATCGGGCTGCTCATCGCGCGGCCGGTGCTGCAGGCCGAGGCGGTCACCGACTTCGCCCGCGAGGGCACCGGGCCGGTGTTCGCCGGCTCGCTGTTCCCGTTCGTCTTCATCACCATCGCCTGCGGCGCGCTGTCGGGGTTCCACGCGCTCATCTCGTCCGGGACGACCCCGAAGATGGTGGCCAAGGAGAACCAGGTCCGGCTGATCGGCTACGGCGGGATGCTCATGGAGTCCTTCGTCGCGATCAGCGCGCTCATCGCCGCATGCGTGATCGACCAGGGGCTCTACTTCGCGATGAACGCCCCGGCCGGCGCCACCGGTGGCGACCCGGGCTCGGCGGCGGCGTTCATCGGCGGGCTGGGCTTCGACACCTCCGCCGACGACCTCGCGGCCGCCGCCGCGGCGGTGCAGGAACCGAGCCTGATCTCGCGCACCGGCGGCGCGCCGACCCTGGCCGTCGGGATCTCCGACATCTTCCACAACGCGTTCGGCGGCAACCTGCAGGCGTTCTGGTACCACTTCGCGATCATGTTCGAGGCGCTGTTCATCCTCACCGCCGTCGACGCCGGCACCCGCGTCGGGCGGTTCATGCTGCAGGACACGATCGGCAACGTCTGGAAGAAGTTCGGCGACCTCTCCTGGCGGCCGGGCAACGTGATGGCCAGCGCCGTCGTCGTCGGGCTCTGGGGCTATGTGCTCTACGTGGGCGTCACCGACCCGCTGGGCGGGGTGAACCAGCTCTTCCCGCTGTTCGGCATCGCCAACCAGCTGCTCGCGGCGATCGCGCTGACGCTGGTCACGGTGTTGCTGATCAAGCACGGGAAGCTGCGCTACGCCTGGGTGACGGCGGTCCCGCTGGTGTGGGACCTCGTGGTCACGATGACGGCGAGCTGGCAGAAGGTCTTCTCCGGCGACCCCGCCGTCGGGTACTTCGCGCAGCGCGCCCGCTACGCCGACGCCCGCGCCGCCGGGGAGCTGCTCGCCCCGGCGACCGACCGCGGGCAGATGGACCAGATCGTCTTCAACTCCACGCTCAACGGGATCCTGCAGGCGACGTTCGCGGTGCTGGTGCTCGTCGTCGTGGTGGACGCGGCCGTGGTCATCTCCCGCGCGCTGCGCGCCGGCGGCCGGCTGCCGACGACGGAGGAGCCGCACGTGCCCTCGACGCTGGTCGAACCGGCCGGCTTCTTCCCGACCGCGGAGGAGCGCGAGGCCGTCGCCGAGCACCGGCGGCTCGTCGGCGCCGGAGCCGGGCGGCCCGAGGCGGAGGAGAAGTGACCGTCCCGCTGGCCCGGGCCTGGCACGGCGTGCGCTGGTACCTGCGCGAGTTCACCGGCGAGGCCCGCTGGGACCGCTACCTCGAGCACTGCGCCGCGCACGGGCACGTAGCCGATGAGCCGGCGCGCCTTCGAGCGGCTGCGCTCCGACGCGCTGGAGCGGAACCCGGTCACCCGCTGCTGCTGACGCCGTCGCCTGCGTCGTGTGCACGTTCCGGGCTGTCCAGCAGCCGGAGACCGCGGTACCCGCACAATCGCCGGGCCGCGACGGCGTAGGCGAGCCCGGCGAGGGCGGTTCCGGACCATCGCCGCCGCCCGGTCTCCGTCACCGGTCGATCGTCGCGGTGACCCCCGCCGGCAGCGAGCCGGAAGGCCACCCGTCACCTGACCGGGCGGCGTCCTCCCTCACCGCCGAGCGTCCTCCCTCACCGCACACCACGAGGGAGGACGCTCGACGATCAGGTCACCTGATCCCAGCGCGGGTGGCGGTCATGCCCAGCGGGTGCGGGCGGACAGCGCGGCGAGGGCGGCGGCGCCGGCGGTGGAGGTGCGGAGCACCTCGGGGCCCAGGCGCACCGGCTCGGCGCCCGCCGCGCGGAAGGCGACGACCTCGCCGTCGGTGATCCCGCCCTCCGGCCCGACGACGACGGCCACGGTGCCGGTCGAGGGCACGGTCAGCTCGGCGAGGGGACGGCGGGCCTGCTCGTGCAGCACCACCGCGAGCTCGACGTCGCCGAGCAGCCCGCACACCTCTCGGGTCGACATCGGCTCGGTCACCTCGGGCACCCGCGGCCGTCGGGACTGCTTGCTGGCCGCCCGCGCCGCCGCCCGCCACTTGGCGACGCCCTTGGCCACGCGGTCGTCGCGCCAGCGGGTGACGCAACGCGCCGCCGTCCACGGCACGATCCGGTCGACACCGAGCTCGGTGGCGAGGTCCACGGCCAGCGGCCCGCGGTCGCCCTTCGGCAGGGCCTGCACCAGCACGAACTCCGGCTGCGGCGCGGGCACCTCGAAGCGGGCGGTGACCGCCACCCGCAGCCCCTGCGCGGAGGCGGCGACGACCTCACCCTCGGCCACCGCACCCCGGCCGTCGCCGACGCGCACCCGCTCCCCCGGCTCCAGCCGCAGCACGTCGACGGCGTGCCGGCCCTCGGCGCCGTCGACGAGCACCTCGGCGGTGCCGGGCAGCTCGTCGAGGAGGAACAGCGGGGCGCCGTCGAGCTCCGGGCCGTCGGTGCTCATGGGACTCAGCGCCCGTGGAAGGCGTCGCGCACGCGCGAGAACAGCCCGCCCTGGGCCTCGCGGTTGGACTCGGGCTGGTCCTCGCCGCGCAGTGCCGCCAGCTCGCGCATCAGCCGCTCCTGCTCGCCGTCGAGCTTGGTGGGCGTGACGACGTCGACGTGCACCACCAGATTGCCGCGGCCGGTGGCCCGCAGCCGCGGAGCTCCGTGCGCCCGCAGCGTGAGGACGCTGCCGGACTGCGTGCCCGGCGCGATCGCCAGCTCCTCCTCGCCGTCGAGCGTCTTGAGGTTGAGCGTGGTGCCCAGCGCGGCGGAGGTCATGGGCAGGGTGACGCGGCAGTGCAGGTCCTCGCCGTCCCGGGTGAAGACGTCGTGCGGCCGCTCGTGCACCTCGACGTAGAGGTCGCCGGCCGGGCCGCCGCCGGGGCCGACCTCGCCCTGGCCGGTCAGCCGGATGCGCATGCCGTCCTCGACGCCGGCGGGCACCTTCACCGAGATGGTGCGGCGGGCCCGCACGCGGCCGTCGCCGGCGCACTTCGCGCACGGCTCGGGGATGACCTGGCCGGTGCCCGAGCAGGTCGGGCAGGGGCGGCTGGTCATCACCTGGCCGAGGAAGCTGCGCTGCACGCTCTGCACCTCGCCGCGGCCGGAGCAGGTCGTGCAGGTGGTGACGTGCGTGCCGGGGGCGGTGCCCGCGCCGGCGCAGACGTCGCAGAGGACGGCGGTGTCGACGGTGAGCTCCTTGACGGTGCCGAACACCGCCTCGTCCAGCTCGAGCTCGACGGGGATGAGCGCGTCCCGGCCGGCCCGGGTGCGGCCGCGCGGGCCGCGGGTGGTGGCCCCGCCGAAGAAGGCGTCCATGATGTCGCCCAGGCCGCCACCGAAGCCGGCGCCGCCGAACCCGTTGCCCTCGCCGCCGCCGGTCTCGAACGGGTCGCCGCCGAGGTCGACGATCCGGCGCTTCTCCGGGTCGGTGAGCGCCTCGTAGGCGCGGGTGACCTCCTGGAAGCGCTCCTTGGCCTCCGGGTCCGGGTTGACGTCGGGGTGCAGGTCCCGCGCCAGCCGCCGGTAGGCGCGCTTGATGTCGGAGTCGCTGGCCTCGCGGGCCAGGCCCAGGACGCCGAAGTAGTCGGTTGCCATCGAGTGTGTCGTCCTCAGCTCTCGGCCAGGATCTGGCCGACGTAGCGGGCCACGGCGCGAACCGCGGCCATGTTCGTGGGGTAGTCCATGCGGGTCGGGCCGACGATGCCCAGGCCGCCCAGCGCCCGGTCCGGGGAGCCGTAGCCGACGGTGACCAGCGAGGCGCCGGTCAGCGCCTCATGGGCGTTCTCCTCGCCGATGCGCACCAGCACGGTGCCGGCGTCGACCTCGCTGATCAGGCGGAGCACGACGACCTGCTCCTCGAGCGCCTCCAGCAGCGGGCTGACGGTGCCCTGGAAGTCCAGGGCACTGCCCCGGGCCAGGTTCGCCGTCCCGCCGATGACCAGCCTGTCCTCGCTGGGCTCGACGAGTGTCTCCAGCAGCGTGGAGCTGACCGTGGCGACCAGGCCGCGCAGGTGCTGCGGCGCGGTCTCCAGCAGGTCGGGCACCTTGTCCCCGGCCTCGGTGAGCTTGACGCCGCTGAACGCGGAGTTGAGCAGCGTGCGCAGTTCGGCGACCGCGCCGGCGTCGGTGTCGACCGGGACGTCGACGACCCGCTGCTCGACGCGGCCGGTGTCGGTGATGAGCACCAGCATGAGCCGGGCGGCACCGACCTGCACCACCTCGAGGTGGCGCACCGCGCTGCGGGACAGCGTCGGGTACTGGACGACGGCGACCTGGCGGGTGAGCTGCGCGAGCAGCCGGACGGTGCGACCCAGCACGTCGTGGCAGGTCGACGGCGCCGTCGAGGAACCGCTCGATGGCCCGCCGCTCGGCCACCGACAGCGGCTTGACCGCCGAGAGCCGGTCGACGAAGAGCCGGTAGCCCTTGTCGGTGGGCACCCGGCCGGCGCTGGTGTGCGGCTGGGTGATGTAGCCCTGCTCCTCCAGCACCGCCATGTCGTTGCGGATCGTCGCCGGGGAGACGCCCAGGTCGTGCCGGTCGGCCAGCGCCTTGCTGCCCACCGGGTCGTTGGTCGAGACGTAGTCCTGGACGATCGCCCGGAGGACCTCCAGGCGGCGTTCGTCGTGCGCCACGAGACACCTCCCCGTACCGGTCGGCCCACCGCGCGCGGGAACCGCGGGCTGCTACCCGGGGCCGGTTCCTGCTGGCACTCGCACGGTGGGAGTGCCAAGCCAGCATACGACCGCCGGGCGCCGTCGTCGCGTGGCTCGCGGTCCGCCCGGGCAGGCCGAGGGCGCGACGCCCGGCACCCCCGGCCGATAGGTGTGGAGCGGTCGGCGCCCGGCGGACAGAGAGCGGAGACGGTCCCCCTGATCTTCAAGGCGGTTCGAGACGGGCGCCCCTACCCCGAGCACGGGTTGTCCGCCCGTGACTGGGCGATGATCCCGCCCCGCCAGGTGCGCATGGACACGCTGACGACGACGAAGCGGCAGCTGGCCCTGGACACGCTCCTGGCCGACGACTCCACCTTCTACGGCGACCTGTTTCCGCACGCCGTCCAGTGGCACGGCGAGCTGTACCTGGAGGACGGCCTGCACCGGGCGCTGCGCGCTGCGCTCCAGCAGCGCAACGTCATCCACGTCCGGGTGCTGGACCTGGACGCCCTCAGCCCGGTGCAGGCGACCGGCCCGTCCACCGAGGCCATCCCGGCCCAGCCGCCCGTCCCCGGGTCGCGCCGCGGCTGAGCCGCTCAGGCCGGCGGGACCACGTCCGCCCGGCCGGTGTGGTCGGCCGGGTCGACCGGGTCCTCCGCCACGGCCCGGAGGTGGGCGACGTCCTCGACGTGCAGCTCGGGCTCCCGCTCCACCATGTCCAGGAGCAGGCGCAGCTGGCGCCGCAGCTCGGGCAGCGCGTCGGTCCGGCCCGCCTCCTCCAGGTGCAGCACCAGCATCCGCAGCACGCGGGCCAGCGCGGCGACCACCTGGTGCTGGGGAGCCGCGGCCTGGCGGAGCTGCTCGAAGCCGTGGGTGACGTACTCCGCCGCGCTCAGCTCCCACGGGCGGACCAGGCGCCGCCCGTCCGGGCCCGCCACCACCGGCTGCGGCAGCTCGGCGGGCAGCAGCCGGCGCAGCAGGCTGCCGATCCGCAGGATCACCTCGACCGCTGTCGTCGGGTCGTTGACCGCCGGGCTGAGCGCCCGCAGCCCGATGTCGACCAGCTGCCGCAACGCGAAGTCGACGTCGTCCTGCATCGTGCGGACGTCGCCGACGAGGACGCTCGCCTGCACCCGGGCCTCGACCCGCTCCGGCCGCTCCGGACGCGGCCAGACGTGCGCCAGCGGCTCGCCCTCGTGGATGTAGGCACCGACCCGCGTCTCCAGCCGGATGGTCGCGCCGACGGGCAACGCCCGGAGCAGCCGGTCGACCGGCGCCTGGGTCACCCAGCCGTCCGCGGCGGCGAACACCGTCAGCCCGGGCTCGGCTGCCGGCACGGCGTCCTCCTCCGGGCGTTCGGCGGCAGTCCGGCGCGCGACGGCCGCCAGCACCGCCTCGGCCTCGCCGGTGATCCGCCGCACCACCTCGCCGACCTGCATCCCGTGAGCCAGGTGGTCGAGGTAGGCCACGATGAGCAGCACCGTGACGACGGTCAGGACGACGGCCACGGTGACCGGCACCGGTGCGGCCGTCTCCTCCTCGGGCCCGCTCACCACGCGCAGGGTGAGCACGCTGTAGACGAAGGTCGCGACCAGCGACCCGATCACCACCTGCGCCAGGCGGTCCCGGATGAACGACCGCATGACGCGCGGCGAGAACTGGCTGCTCGCCAGCTGCAGGCTCACCACCGTCAGCGAGAACACCACGCCGGCGGTGGTGATCATCGCGCCGGCCACCGTGCTCAGCAGCCAGGTGGCCGTGTTGTTGCTCATGTGCAGCGTGAACGGCGGATCACCGCCGTCGCCGGTGGCGCGGTCGAGGGCACGGGTGCCCTCGGCGAGCAGCACGCCACCGACGACGATCAGCGCCGGGAGGAGGAACAGGCTCTCCCGGAAGCGGTACCCGACCGAGGCCAGCCGGAGCACCGGCACCGGTCGCAGGGGTCGGCGCATCCTCAGCGCAGCGGGTCGAACGGCCGGAGCACCTCCGGCGTCTCGCCCTTGAGCACGGCCTCGGCGAGGAGCATGCCGGTGACCGGGCCGAGCGCGATCCCCCACATCCCGTGCCCGCCGGCGACGAACACCCGCTCGGACGACGTGCGCCCGATCAGCGGCAGCCCGTCACCGGTGACCGGCCGGGAGCCGACCCACTCGTCCTGCCGGTCGTCGAGGTCGACCCCGGCGAGGAACGGCCGGACGGCGTCCACGACGGCGTCGATCCGGCGGGCGTCCAGCGGCGCGTCGGGACGGCGGAACTCCATCATCCCGGCGACCCGCAGCCGGTCGCCCAGCGGCGTGACCGCCACCCGTTGCTGCGGGAAGTACAGCGGGCCGCCGGGCATCCGCTCGACCGGCACGCTGAAGCTGTAACCGCGGCCGGCCTGCACCGGCTCGCGCACGCCGAACCGCCGGGTCAGCCGCTCCGACCAGGCTCCGGTCGCGACGATGACGGCGTCGTGCCGGCGCTCCCGGTCCCCCAGGTCGAGGACGACGCCCTGCGGGGTCTCCCGGACGCTGCGGACGCCCGAGCCCTCGAGGACCTCTCCCCCGCGAGCCCGCACCGAGGCCGCGAGCGCGCCGACGAACTCCGGTGGGTGCAGGTACCGCTGGCCGTAGAGCTGCACGCCGGCCCCGACCCGGTCGGTGAGCACCGGCTCGAGGGCGCGCGCCTGCTCGCCGGTCAGCTGCCCGAAGACGACCTCGGACTGGCCGCTGTCCCGGATGGCCTGCAGCTCGGCGAGCAGGCCGGAGCGCTCCCGCTCGGTGCGGTAGAGCGCCAGGAAGGGCGAGGCGCGGTGGGTGACCGCCTCCACCCCGCCGGCGGCGAGGGCGTCGAAGGCCTCCAGCGCCCGCTCGTTGAGCGGCACGTAGGCGGTCATGCCCCGGCGCCACCGGCCGGGCGTGCTGTTCCGGGCGAACCGGGCGAGGAACCGCAGCAGCCGGGCGTCGGCTCGCGGCGGCACGTAGACCGGAGACCGCGGGCTCAGCACGGCGCGCAGGCCGTAGCGGAGCACCGCGGGTTCCGGCAGCGGCGCGGTCAGGCTCGGGGTGAGCCAGCCGGCGTTGCCCCACGAGGCGCCGGCCGCCACGACGTCCTGCTCGTAGACGGTGACCTCCGCGCCGCTCTCCTGCAGGAACCAGGCGGTGGCCAGGCCGACCATCCCGGCGCCCAACGACGGCGACGGACCGGGGGTGGACCGACATGGTCGCGCTCCCTCCTCCACCGCCGGGTCAGCGCCGGTCGGTGCAGGCGACGCAGGCCCCGGCGTAGGGGCGCAGCTCGAGCCGCTCCTCGGGGATGCCGGCGCCGCAGTGGACGCAGGAGCCGTAGGTGCCGTCGGTGATCCGGGCGAGCGCCTCGTCGATGGCGGTGATGGTCTCCTGCAGGGAGGCGCTGCGGCGCAGCGCGACCGGGTCGGGAACCGACTGGGCGCACTCCTCCAGCGCGGCCTCGCGCTGGCGGACGCAGTCACCGCGCTGGTCCTCGAGCAGGGTGCGGAAGGCGCCCCAGCGGGCGTCGTCGGCGGACAGGTCGCGGGTGTCGAGCGTGCTGGTCATCAGAATTCCTCAGGGGTACGCAGAAAGACGCGGTCACCCGGTGGGTGCGCGTCAGGACAGGGGTGCGGCGGCGACTCGCGGGAGCGGGTCAGGCGAGCTGCGGCGGGGCCCTGTCCTGGCTGCGGCGGAGCACGTCCAGCCCGCGCAGCCCTCGGGCCCGGCGGTTCAGCGCCAGGGCCAGCAGCATGCCGCCGGTCAGCGCGGGCGCGGCGCCGGTGGTGGGAACGCCCGGCGGGGAGCTCGGGGCGGCAGCGGACGCGAGCGCGTGCACACCGACCACCTCCTCACCCGCGGCGCCGTTGCCGGCGGAGTCACCTGGAAAACGGACACCATAGTGCAGGAACGCCGACCGTGCGCCGGATTTCCGCGCGGGGTCAGTCGGTGAGGTCGCGGACCAGCGCGTCGGCCAGCAGCCGGCCGGGATCGGTGAGCACCGCGCGGCCCGCCGCGTGCGCGTCCGGGTCCAGCAACCCGCGGGTGACGGCGTCGGCCGCCCGGCGCCGGCCCAGCTCGCTCAACAGGGTCAGCGGCAGGCCCTCGCGCAGCCGCAGGCCGAGCATCACGGTCTCCAGGGCGCGGTCGTCGTCGTCGAGCAGCTCGGCATCGGCGTGCGGGCTCTCGCCGCTCGCCAGCCGGTCGGCGTACGCGGCCGGGTGCTTGACGTTCCACCAGCGCAGCCCGCCGACGTGGCTGTGCGCGCCGGGGCCGACGCCCCACCAGTTGGCGTTGGCCCAGTACAGCTCGTTGTGCCGGCAGCGGGCGGCCTCCGAGGTGGCCCAGTTGGACACCTCGTACCAGTCGAAGCCGGCGCGGCGCAGGGTCGCGTCGGCCAGCTCGTAGCGGTCGGCGAGGACGTCGTCATCGGGCATCGGGAGCTCGCCGCGGCTGATCCGCCGGGCCAGCCGGGTGCCCTCCTCGACGATCAGCGCGTAGGCGCTGACGTGGTCGACCGGCGCGGCGAGGACGGCGTCCAGCGAGGTCGCCCAGTCGGCGTCGGTCTCGCCGGGGGTGCCGTAGATGAGGTCGAGGTTGACGTGCTCGAACCCCGCGGCGCGGGCGTCGTGCGCGGCCTGCACCGCCCGGCCGGGGGTGTGCCGCCGGTCGAGGACGGCGAGGACGTGCTCGGCGGCGGACTGCATGCCGAGGCTGACCCGGGTGAACCCGCCCTCGCGCAGCTGCGCCAGGTAGCCGCGGTCCACGGTCTCGGGGTTGGCCTCGGTGGTGATCTCGACGTCGTCGGCCACCGGGAACAGGCGGCGCACCTCGGCCAGGACGGCGGTCAGGTCGGTGGCGGGCAGCAGCGTGGGGGTGCCGCCGCCGACGAAGACGGTGGAGACCGTCGGCAGGTCCGGGCCCAGGACGCGGGCGGCCCGGCGCAGCTCGTCGATCGCCGTCCCCGCGTACTCCGCCCGGTTGGCGCCGGGGCCGAGCTCGTCGGAGGTGTAGGTGTTGAAGTCGCAGTAGCCGCAGCGCGTGGCGCAGAACGGCACGTGCACGTAGAGGCCGAACGGCGTGCTCGCCAGGCCGTCGCGGGCGGACTCCGGCAGCTCGAGCGGGGGCACGGCGCGCTCGACGAGGGGCAGGACGGTGTTCATCTGCTCCCAGTGTGCCGCGCCGGGGCGGCGGCGCGGCAGGATGCGGCTGTGACCCACGACCGAGTGATCCAGGTGTCCGTGTCCGCCGGCGTCGCGACGCTCACCCTCGACTCCCCGGAGAACCGCAACGCGCTGTCCCGGGCGCTGCGCGGGCAGCTGCGCCAGGCGCTCACCGACGCGCTCGCCGACGACGCCGTCCGCGTCGTCGTGCTGGACCACACCGGCCGGGTCTTCTGCTCCGGCATGGACCTCGCCGAGGCCGCCGGCGGCTCGTCGCAGGAGCAGGGCGTCAACGAGTTCCCCGAGCTGCTCCGGCTGATCTGGTCCTCCCCCAAGCCGGTCGTCGCGGTCGTGCGCGGTCCGGCGCGCGCCGGTGGGGTCGGCCTGGTCGCCGCCTGCGACGTCGTCGTCGCCGCCTCCTCGGCGAGCTTCGCCTTCTCCGAGGTCCGCCTCGGGCTCGTGCCGGCGGTCATCTCGGCCGTCGTGCTGCCGCGGATGACGCCGCACGTGGCGCACCGGTTGATGCTCACCGGCGAGGTCTTCGACGCCGCGGCCGCCGCCGCGGGCGGGCTGGTCGACCTGGTCGCCGAACCCGACGAGCTCGACGCCGTCGTCGCCGGGCAGCTGACCGCGCTCGCCGCCGGCGCCCCCGTCGCCCTGGCCGAGACCAAGCGGATGCTGCGGGCCCGGCAGCCCGAGCTGGAGTTCGGCGAGCTGCTGACGCTGTCCGCGCGGTTCTTCGCCGGCGAGGAGGGCCAGGAGGGGATCGCGTCGTTCCGCGAGAAGCGCCCGGCCCGCTGGGTGCCGGCGGCCGAGCAGGGCAGCTAGCGCAGCCGCGCCACCCCCGGGCCGGCGAGCCGGTCCCGCACGGCGGCGGTGCGTCCGGTGAGCACCAGGAGCAGCGCCTCGATCGGGGCCTCGACGATGTCGCCCTCGCCGGCCGACCAGTCGGCGTCGGTGGCGACCAACCGCACGCCCCGCACCCGGGGGAACGTCGTGGACATCGGCCAGGGCATGGTCCACACCCGCGTCGCAGCCGGAACGGCCGCGGCGACCGGCATGTGCCGTTCCCGGCCCAGCGGGACGGCGACGTCCTGCCCGTGCACCAGGACGTCGAGCAGCGGCTCCATCGGCGTGACCCCCGGCGCCCGGCGCCGGGATCCCACCATCGCGCGGATCTCCGCCGTCAGCTGCTCCGGTGGCGCGACCGCGTGCCGGACCGCGCTGTCGTGGATCATCCGCGGCAGGCTGCCCCGCGCGCGGACGAGGTCGAGGGTCGCGCGCCCGGGACCGGTCTGCGCCAGCGCCAGGTGCGCGACGACGTCGCGCACCCGCCAGCCGGCGCAGAGCGACGGGTGCGCCCACTCGTCGGGTGACAGGTCGTCGAGCAGGCCCGCGAGGTCCGCCCGCTCGGCGTCGATGGTGGCCCACACGGCGTCGGTGGGCAGGGTGTCGATCGGTCGCTGGTCCATGGCGCACTCCGCGGGAACCCGTACGATGATCGAACCAAGATAGTTCGGACTTCTGACCATCGTCAAGAACGGGGAGCGCCGTGGCCGAGTCGGGTGCGGACACCGAGGAGCTCAACGTCGGCCTGCTGCTGTTCCTCCCCTACCGCGCGATGGAGAACCGCATCTTCGCCGCGCTGGCGCAGGCCGGCTTCGACGACTTCACCCTCGCCCAGGCGCGGGTGATGCAGCGGATCGGACCCGACGGCACCCGGCTGACCGAGCTCGCCGAGGCGGCGCAGGTGACCAAGCAGACCGCCAGCCACCTGGTCGACCAGCTCGAGCGGACCGGCTACGTGCGGCGCACCCCGGACCCGACCGACGCCCGCGCCCGCCTGGTCCGCCTGGCCGAGCGCGGCACCGCCGCCCAGCCGGTCGCCGCCGCCGTCGTGGCCGAGGTCGAGGCCGGGTGGCGGGCGCACTTGGGCGAGCGACGGTGGCGGCAGCTGCGGGCGGCGCTGACCGACCTGCGCGAGATCACCGACCCCTACCGCTGAGGTCAGCGCAGCCGGCGGGTGTTGTCCGGCAACCGCGCGGTGATCCCCTGCGCGTCGAGCCACTCCATGAGCGGCACGGCGACGCGGCGACTGGTCCCCCACGCCTGGCGGGCCTGGCTGAGGGTGAACGGCTGCGGCAGCGCGGCCAGCCGGGCGCGCGCGACCTCGGCGATGCCCGGCGCCAGGTACACGCCCTCGGCGATCCGGACCAGCTGCCCGCTGCGCACCGCCGCGGCCAGCTCGCGCGGACCCAGCGCCGCGGCGGCCAGCTCGGGCACCTCGGGTGCGGCGAACGGGTCGTCGGCCAGCCGGGCGCGGACGGTGTCCACGGCGCGCTGCACCTCCGGGGGCAGCTCGGCCCCGGCGTCGGCGACCCGGCCGTCGCGCAGCGCCAGCGGCGGGCGCACCAGGGCGCGCACCAGCTCGACGTCGGGCAGCTCCAGGGCGCGACGCACGACGTCCACCGGCGGGCCCGGCTCCAGCGGGCGCAGCCGGCGGTAGCGAGCGACGACGTCGGGCACCCGGTCGGCCAGCGTTCCGGCGAGCTCGGCCGCGAGCAGCCACGGGCCGTGCTCGACCGCCTCCGCGGGGAGGGTCCAGCCCATGGCGGTGAACTCGGCGGTGCGGACGATCCCGCGCCGGGCCAGCTCCGCGGCCGCGCCGTCGGCGCCCGCGGGCCGCGCGGCGAGCTCCGCCGCCCGCGCCCGGGCCGCGCCGCGTCGGCGCAGTTCCGGCGGGTCGACGTCCCGCACGTCGGCACCCAGCACCCGCCGGGCGCCGGGGTCGCGCAGGATCAGCCGGTCGCCGATCCGCAGCGGGAGGGCGGCGTCCAGGCGCAGTCGCACGACGGCGCCGTCGAGCGGGCGCACCCGGGCGCCGACCGTCGCGGAGCCGACGTGCACCACCGCCTCGCCGGGGAGCCGGCCCTCGGGAGCGCCGACCAGCGTCACGTCGACCTCGGTGGTGCTGCGGAAGGCACCCGGGGTCAACAGCGCGTCGCCGCGGCGGATCTCCTCGACCGCGATCCCGCGCAGGTTCAGGGCGACGCGGGCGGTGGCCTGTGCCCGCTCGACCGGTCGGCCGAGGGACTGCACGCCGCGGACGACGACGTCGCGGTCCCCCAGCCGCAGCCGGTCCTCCGGGGCCACCGTCCCGCCGGCGAGCGTGCCGGTGACCACCGTGCCGGCCCCCTTGATGGTGAAGGCGCGGTCGATCCAGAGCCGCACCGGCGCCGCGGTGTCCGGCGCGGGCAGCCCGGCGAGCAACTGCTCCAGCGCGGCGGAGAGCTCCGGCAGGCCGGACCCGGTGAGGGCGCTGACCGCGAGCCCGGGCACCGCGCCCATCGACGTCGCCGCGAGCCGCTCCGTGGCGTCGGCGAGCACCGGGGCGGGGTCGGCGAGGTCGGACTTCGTGACCGCGAGCAGCGCGTGCCGCACCCCGAGCGCGTCCAGCACGGCGACGTGCTCCTCGGTCTGCGCCGACCACCCGTCGTCCGCCGCGACCACCAGCAGCGCGGCCGGCACCGGGCCGATCCCGGCCAGCATGTTGCCGATGAACCGCTCGTGCCCCGGCACGTCGACGACGGCGACCGTGCGCCCCGAGGGCAGGTCGGTCCAGGCGAACCCGAGGTCGATGGTCAGGCCGCGGCGGCGCTCCTCGGCCCAGCGGTCGGGCTCCATCCCGGTCAGCGCGCGCACCAGCGCGGACTTGCCGTGGTCGACGTGCCCGGCCGTGGCGATCACGTCCACCGCCGGGCCACCTCCAGCACGGCGCCGACCAGGGCGTCGTCGTCGGCGGGGAGCAGGCTGCGCAGGTTGAGCAGCGTGCGGTCCTCCTCCACGTAGCCGACCACCGGCACGGTCGCCCGACGCAGCGGTTCGGCGAACCCGTCGGGCAGCGAGACCGCGACGCCGGGCAACGGGTGCTCGGGGGCTCCTCCCCCGCCGACGCGGCCGGGGGCGTCCACGACGCGTGCGTCGACGCCGGCGGCGGCGAGCCGCCCGGCCACCGCCGGTGGCGCGGGTGCGCAGCTCCTCGACCCCGGTCTCCAGCAGCTGCCGGACCGGCGGCGTCGGGCCGCGCAGCGTCGCCTCCAGGGCGGCGAGGGTGGTCTTGTCGACCCGGAGCGCGCGGTAGAGCGGGTGCCGGCGCAACCGCTGGACGAGGTCGGCCCGCCCGAGCACGAGCCCCGCCTGCGGCCCGCCGAGCAGCTTGTCCCCGCTGGCCAGCACGAGGTCCGCACCGGCGGCGAGGGTCGACTGGAGGTCGGGCTCGTCCGGCAGCAGCGGGTGGGCGCGGAGCAGGCCCGAGCCGACGTCGGCGACGAGCGGCACCCCGGTGCCGGCCAGCGCCGCGGCCAGCTCGCCCACGTCGGCCGACCGCGTGAAGCCGCGGACGACGAAGTTGGAGGGGTGGACCTTGAGCACGGCACCGGTGTCCGGCGAGAGCGCGGCGCGGTAGTCCTCGACGGTGACCCGGTTGGTCGTCCCGACCTCGCGCAGGCGGGCGCCGGTGGACTGGAGCAGGTCGGGGATGCGGAAGCCGTCGCCGATCTCGACCAGCTCGCCACGCGCGAGGACCAGCTCGCGGCCCTGCCCGAGCGCGGTGGCGACCAGCGCCAGCGCCGCGGCGCAGTTGCCGACGACGAGCGCGGCCTCCGCGGCGGGGACGGCGTCCAGCAGGGCGCCCAGGGCCGCCTCCCCGCGCGGGCCGCGCCGCCCGGTGGCCAGGTCGAGCTCGACGTCGGTGGTGCCCGCGGCGGCGGCGATCGCCTCGACCGCGGCCGCGGAGAGCGGCGCCCGCCCGAGGTTGGTGTGCACGAGCACCCCGGTGGCGTTGAGGACCGGGCGCAGGCTGCCGGCCGTGGTCGGCAGGTCGTCGAGGACGGCGGGCACCGCCCGCTCGGGCGCCAGCGCACCGGTGCGGATGCGCTGCTGGACGCGGGCGACGGCGTCCTTCACCAGCGCCCGGCCCAGCCGCTGCTCGGCGGCGCGGAGCGCCGGGTCGGCCAGCAACGCGTCGGTGCGCGGCACCGCGCGCCGCGGGTCGTCGGTGCGCGCGTCGTCGGACATCGCTCCGCAGCGTAGGCGGGCGAGGAGGTGTGGCGGAGGCGGACGGGAATCGAACCCGCCTGGCCGAGCTGCTCGGCCACGTCGGCTTTAGAGGCCGCGGGGGTCACCAGACACCCTGACGCCTCCGCCGGGCAGCCTACGGGCCGGGACCCCGGAAAGTGTCGGAGGTCGCTGCCAGCATCCCGACCGTGAACCGCACCGAGTCCCGCTCCCCCGCGCTCCTGCCGCCGGTGACCCTCACCCCTGAGGAGGCGGCCGCCGTCGCCGTGGCGCTCACCGCCCGGCCCGAGGGCCCCTTCGCCGAGGCCGGCCGCGGCGCGCTGGAGAAGGTCCTCGCCGCGCTGGAGCCCGACCCGCAACGGCGGGCGGAGCTGCGGGCGGCCGGCGAGCGCTCGCGGCACCCCGCCGGCCGGGCCCGACGCGCCCAGCCGGAGCAGCCGGTCCCGCCGCGGCTGGTGCTGCTGCCGGGTGGGCGGGCCTGACCGGCGGCCCGGCGGGTCGTCCGCGACTACGGTCGGTGGCGTGACGATCGCGCCTGCCATCCGGCTCACCCAGTTCGCGCACGGCGGCGGGTGCGCCTGCAAGATCCCGCCCGGCGAGCTTGAGTCCGTCGTCGCCGGGCTCACCGACCGCGGCCCCGCGGATCCCGCTGCCGAGCTCGTGGTCGGCCTGGACGACGGGGACGACGCCGCTGTGGTGCGGATCGCCGGCGGCCAGGGCCTGGTGCTGACCACCGACTTCTTCACCCCCGTCGTGGACGACGCGTACACCTTTGGCCGGATCGCCGCGGCCAACGCGCTCTCCGACGTCTACGCCATGGGCGGCACCCCGGTCGTCGCGGTGAACCTGCTGGGCTGGCCGCGCGACGTGCTGCCGGCCGAGCTGGCCGCCGAGGTGCTGCGCGGCGGCCTCGAGGTGGCGCACGAGGCCGGCTGCCACGTCGGCGGCGGGCACTCGATCGACGACCCGGAGCCGAAGTACGGCATGGCCGTCACCGGCGTGGTCGACGTCGACCGGATCATCACCAACTCCGGCGCGGTCGCCGGCACCCCGCTCAGCCTCACCAAGCCGCTGGGCGTCGGGGTGCTCAACAGCCGGATGAAGGCCACCGGCGAGGTGTCGGAGGAGGCGGTCGCCTCGATGACCGCGCTCAACCGCGAGGCCGGGCAGGCCGCGGTCGCCGCCGGCATCCGGGCGGGCACCGACGTGACCGGGTTCGGCCTGCTCGGGCACCTCTACAAGATGGCCCGCGCCAGCGGCGTCACCGCTGTCGTGGACGCCGCCGCCGTCCCCTACCTGGCCGGGGCCCGGCAGGCGCTGGCCGACGGCTTCGTCTCCGGAGGCACCCGGCGCAACCTGGACTGGGTCCGCCCGCACACCGACCTGTCCGCGGTGACCGAGGACGAGGCGCTGCTGCTCGCCGACGCGCAGACATCCGGTGGCCTGCTGCTCGGCGGCGAGGTGCCCGGCGCCCCGGTGATCGGGGAGTTCGTGCCCCGCGGGGAGCACGTGGTGGTCATCCGGGGCTAGCCCCAGAAGGCGCGGGCCGCCTCGATCGTGGTGGCGGCCTGGGCCCGGCCGGCGCGGGCCGAGGGCTCGCGGGTCGCCGGGTCCAGCACGTTGCTGCCGAAGGCGGCCAGCGAGGCCTCGTCGGCGGTGACCACGAGCACCTCGGCCTCCTTCTCCAGGATCTCGATCTCCCGGTCGAGGCCGGGCCCGAGCAGGCCACCGGGCATGCCGCGGGTCGGGGTCACGATCAGCACCTTCTCGCAGCCGGCGGCCAGGTCGGCGTTGGTGACCGAGCGCATCCCGCCGTCCATCAGCCGGCGGCCGTCCACGGTGACCGGCGGCCAGACGCCGGGGACCGCGCAGCTGGCGGTGACCGCGTCGAGCAGCCGCACGCCCGAGGTCGAGTCGAACGGCAGGAACTCGCCGTCGGCGGTGTCGACGGCGGTGATCACCAGCCGGCCGGAGGGCCACTCGGGGTCGCCGATCCGGCCCTCGATGATGGCCCGGCGCTCCGCCTCGGGGACGGCGTCGATCGAGAGGGCCACCGCGCCGAGGCGGGCCCGTGCGTCCTGCTCCCCCGTCGCGCCCTTCATCGCGTCGGCGAAGACGGTCATCGCCGACACCCCGTCGAAGTCGACCTTCATCTCGCCGACCGGCGGGAGCAGCTGACGGGCGTAGAGGGCCTGCAGGTCGCCGTCGAGGCGCACCTGGGCGCCCACCACGGAGCCGGCCGAGGTGCCGACGACCAGGTCGGCCGCGGTCACGTCGACGCCCTCGGCGGCCCAGCCGCTGAGCAGGCCGAGCTCCCAGGCGATGCCGGCGACGCCGCCGCCACCGAGAACGAGTGCACGTGTCGCCATCGGAGGAACCCCTTGCCGTCGGTCGGGTGAGCCGGACCACAGGCTAGGGGTGCGCTGCGCCACCCGCGTCGCTGCCCCCGCCGCACCTCGGTTAGCGTCCGGTCATGCTCGCTGCCTTCGTCTCCACGCCCGCCCCGAAGGACCCGCTCTCCGTCCTCGAGGTCGGTGAGCGCCCGGAGCCCGTGGTCCCCGACGGCTGGACGACGATCCAGGTCAAGGCCGTGTCGCTCAACCACCACGACCTGTTCAGCCTGCAGGGCATCGGCCTGCCGCAGGAGAAGATGCCGATGATCCTGGGCACCGACGCCGCCGGGATCGACGAGGACGGCAACGAGGTGGTCGTCCACGGGGTCATCGCCAGCCCCGACTGGATGGGCGACGAGACGCTGGACCCGAAGCGCTCGCTGCTCTCCGAGGTGCACCAGGGCTCGATGGCCGAGCGGGTCGCCGTCCCCAAGCGCAACCTGCTGCCCAAGCCCGCCGACCTCTCGTTCGCCGAGGCGGCCTGCCTGCCCACCGCGTGGCTCACCGCCTACCGGATGCTGTTCGTCCGCTCGGGCCTGCGGCCCGGGCAGACGGTGCTCGTGCAGGGCGCCAGCGGCGGCGTCGCGACGGCGCTCATCGTGCTCGGCCGCGCCGCCGGTTACCGGATCTGGGTGACCGGCCGCAGCGAGGAGAAGCGCGCCGCGGCCCTGGCGCTCGGCGCCGAGCAGGCGTTCGAGAGCGGCGCCCGGCTGCCCGAGCGGGTCGACGGCGTCATGGAGACCGTCGGCAAGGCGACCTGGAGCCACAGCATCAAGTCGCTCAAGCCCGGCGGGGTGCTGGTCACCTCCGGCGCGACCACCGGTTTCGACCCCGGCGCCGAGCTCAACCGGGTGTTCTTCACCCAGCTGTCGGTGATCGGGTCGACGATGGGCACCAAGGACGAGCTCGAGGCGCTCATCCGGATGTGCGCCGTCACCGGCGTCCGCCCGCAGATCGACGTCGAGCTCCCGCTCACCGAGGCCCGGGAAGGCTTCGCCCGGATGGCCGAGGGCCGGACCAACGGGAAGATCGTCTTCACCCTCTGACCGCCGTCGTCGGCCCCGGGGTCTGCCCTAGTGCACGACCTTGAGGCCGACGACGCAGCTGATCAGGCCGAGGATCAGTAGCACCTTGGCCAGCGACACCGGCTCGGTTCCGGTCGCCATCGCGTAGACGACCGTGACCGACGCCCCGATGCCCACCCAGACCGCGTAGGCGGTGCCGACGGGCAGCTCACGCATGGCGTAGGCCAGCCCGACCATGCTGAACACCATCGCCACGCTGAACACGACCGACGGCACCAGCCGGGTGAACCCCTCGGACCGGCCCAGGGCGGTGGCCCACACGGCCTCGAACAACCCGGACACGACGAGCACGAGCCACGACATCGCAGGACTCCTCTGGCGCCGTCTTGTCGCACACCGGGTACGGCACCGCTCGTCCGGGAGCCGGGAGAACGGCTCTCCCCCACTCTCTCAGGCGGCCGGGCCCCCGGACGCGTGCAGGGCGGTCAGATCGGTCACCCGAGGCGCGCGGCGATCTTCCCCGCGAGCTTCGGCTGGTCCTTGAACGGCAGGTGGGCGAGCGCCGGCGCCAGCTCGGGCAGCCGGTGCTGCTGGGTCATGACGATGCGAAAACCGGTCTCGACGGTGATGCCGTGCTCGGGGCGGGACACGATCTCGACGGCGTCGCCGGCGCCGAGCTCACCGGTCTCGAGCACGCGCAGGTAGGCGCCGGTGGCGCCGTGCGCGGCGAAGCGCCTGACCAGGTCCGGCACGTCCCAGAAGCGGGCGAAGTTGGCGCACGGGGTGCGCCAGGCGGTGACCTCGAACAGCGCCGTCCCGATCCGCCACCGCTCGCCGAGGACGGCGTTGCGCAGGTCCAGGCCGGTGGTGCGCAGGTTCTCGCCGAAGCGGCCGGCGGGGAGCTCGCGGTCCAGCTCGGCGGCCCAGTGGTCGGCGTCCTCCTGCGCGTAGGCGTAGACCGCCTGCCCCTCGCCGCCGTGGTGCCGGCGGTTGACCTGGACGTCGCCCTCCAGCCCCAGCGGGTGGACGGCGACCCGGCCGGTCACCGGCCGCTTGTCGATCCCGGTGCGCAGCGGCTTGCGGCCCTCGACCGCGGGCAGGTCCGTGCCCGAGACGCAGACCGCGTCCACCCGGCCGGGGCCCGGCAGCCTCACTTCTTGGAGGCGGTGGACTCGTTGGTGGAGAGCGCGGCCACGAAGGCCTCCTGGGGGACCTCGACGCGGCCGACCATCTTCATCCGCTTCTTGCCCTCCTTCTGCTTCTCCAGCAGCTTCCGCTTGCGGGTGATGTCACCGCCGTAGCACTTGGCGAGGACGTCCTTGCGGATGGCGCGCACCGTCTCGCGGGCGATGACCCGGGAGCCGACGGCGGCCTGGATCGGCACCTCGAACTGCTGGCGCGGGATGAGCTCGCGCAGCTTGCCGGCCATCATCACGCCGTAGCTGTACGCCTTGTCCTTGTGCACGATGGCGCTGAACGCGTCGACCGCCTCGCCCTGCAGCAGGATGTCCACCTTGACCAGGGAGGACTCCTGCTCGCCGGCCTCCTGGTAGTCCAGGCTCGCGTAGCCGCGGGTCTTGGACTTCAGCGCGTCGAAGAAGTCGAAGATGATCTCGCCGAGCGGCAGCGAGTAGCGCAGCTCGACCCGGGACTCGCTCAGGTAGTCCATCCCACCGAGCTGCCCGCGGCGGCCCTGGCAGAGCTCCATGATCGCGCCGGTGTAGTCACTCGGCGCGATGATCGTGGCGTTCACGACCGGCTCGTAGACCTTGTCGATCTTGCCCTCGGGCCAGTCGCTCGGGTTGGTCACGGTGATCTCGGAGCGGTCCTCCATGATCACGCGGTAGACGACGTTGGGCGCGGTCGAGATGAGGCTGATCCCGGCCTCGCGCTCGAGGCGCTCGCGCACGATCTCCAGGTGCAGCAGGCCTAGGAAACCCACGCGGAAGCCAAAGCCCAGCGCGGCGGAGGTCTCCGGCTCGTAGGTCAGCGCGGCGTCGTTGAGCAGCAGCTTGTCCAAGGCCTCGCGCAGCAGCGGGTAGTCGCTGCCGTCGATGGGATACAGGCCGGAGTAGACCATCGGCTTGGGGTCGCTGTAGCCGCCGATCGGCTCCGCGGCCGGCTTGTGCTGGTGGGTGACGGTGTCACCGACGCGCGACTGTCGGACGTCCTTCACGCCGGTGATGAAGTAGCCGACCTCGCCGACGCCGAGGCTGTCGACCGGCTTGGGCTCCGGGGAGATGACGCCGATCTCGAGCAGCTCGTGCGTCGCGCCGGTGGACATCATCTTGATCCGGTCGCGGGCGGAGATCCGGCCGTCGACGACGCGGACGTAGGTGATGACGCCGCGGTAGATGTCGTAGACCGAGTCGAAGATCATCGCCCGGGCCGGCGACGCCGCCTCGCCGACGGGCGCGGGGATCTGCGCGACGATCGCGTCCAGCAGGGCCGGCACGCCCTCACCGGTCTTGCCGCTGACCCGGAGGACGTCGTCGGGCTCGCAGCCGATGATGTGCGCGATCTCCGCGGCGTACTTCTCCGGCTGGGCGGCCGGCAGGTCGATCTTGTTCAGGACCGGGATGATCGTGAGGTCGTTCTCCATGGCCAGGTAGAGGTTGGCCAGGGTCTGCGCCTCGATGCCCTGCGCGGCGTCGACCAGCAGCACCGCGCCCTCGCAGGCGGCCAGCGACCGGGACACCTCGTAGGTGAAGTCCACGTGCCCCGGGGTGTCGATCATGTCGAGCACGTACTCGGTGCCCTCGACCTGCCACGGGAGGCGCACGTTCTGCGCCTTGATGGTGATACCGCGCTCGCGCTCGATGTCCATGCGGTCGAGGTACTGGGCGCGCATCTGCCGGGCCTCGACGATCCCGGTGACTTCCAGCATCCGGTCGGCCAACGTCGACTTGCCGTGGTCGATGTGGGCGATGATGCAGAAGTTCCGGATGAGGGCCGGGTCGGTGGTAGCGGGAGTCGTCACAGTGCGGCCATCGTCCCACGTCCTCCCGCCGGCGCGGCACACCACCGGCGATGTGTGCTGCGCCTCCGCACCCGCGGGTTGGGGCGGGCGCCGGGACGCTGGTATCTTGGCAGGCCGGTCCGTGTGCGCATCGTCGTGCGTACGCACAGCGCCCGGACGCAGAACTTCAGCACGATTGTCAGAAGTACTCCCTCCTGTCGAGACACCGAGGCTCACGCGTGGCGAACATCAAGTCCCAGATGAAGCGGATCAAGACCAACGAGAAGGCGCGTCAGCGCAACGTCGCGGTCAAGTCCGCCCTCAAGACGGCCGTCCGGCGCGTCCGCACGGCTGCCGAGTCCGGGGACGCCGCCGCTGCGGCCACCGCTCTGAGCACCGCCAACAAGGCGCTGGACAAGGCCGCCAGCAAGGGCGTCATCCACAAGAACCAGGCCGCCAACCGCAAGTCGGGTCTGGCGAAGCTCACCGCCGGTCTCTGATCCGGCAGCCCGCGTCCTTGTGACGCGGACGCGCACGAGCCCTCCTCCCCTCGCGGGACGGGGGCTCGTTCGCGTTGGTGGAGCCGGCGGTCAGCGGCCGGCGGGCACCCGGCCGCGGCCGGTGGAGGCGCGGATCTCGACGATCCGGCGGACCGCGCTCTCCAGCGCGTAGTCGGCGCTGGCCGCGACGCCCTTGACGTCGGCGTTGAGCTCGGCGACGACGCCCAGTGCCTGCTGCAGCCCGTCGATGCTCCAGCCCCGCGCCTGGGCCTGCGCCTTCTTGACCTTCCACGGCGGCATCTTGAGCGTGCGGGCCAGCTCGCCCGGGTTGGTGGAGCTGAGCGAGGCGACCCGCGCCGCGGTGCGCACCCCGTCGGCCAGGGCGTCGGCGATGAGCACGTGCGCGACCCCGCGCTGCAGCGCCCAGCGCAGCATCTCTATCGAGCCCTGCCGGTCCCCCACCAGCACCCGCTCGGCGACGGTGAAGCCGGTGACCTCCGCCTGCCCGCGGTGGAACCGGGCGACCGCGTCCCCGTCGATCGTGCCGCCGAAGTCCGAGACCAGCTGGCTGGCGGCCGCCGACAGCGCGCGCAGGTCGTTGCCGACGGCGTCGACCAGGGCGGTGAGCGCGTCGCCGGTGATCCGGCCACCGAAGGTGCGGACCTCGTTGCGGACGAACGCCGCCCGGTCGCCGGCGGAGCTGATCTTCGGGCACTCGTCGACGGCGGCGCCGGCGGCGACGAACGCCTTGACCAGCGCCTCGTTGCGCTTGCCGCCCGAGTGGACGATGACCAGCGTGATCTCGGGATCCGGGTCCTTCGCATAGCTGGTCAGGGCCTCGGCCAGCACCGCGGCGCACTCGTGCACACCGGTGACGACCACGAGGCGGTGGCCGCCGAACAGCGAGGGCGCCAGCACGTCGGCCAGCTGGCCCGGGGGCAACCCGAGGGCGGCGAGCTCGTGCAGCTCGGCGTCCGGGTGGCGGGCCACGACCGCGGCCCGCACCGCGGAGACCGCGCGGGACCGGAGCAGTTCCTCCTCCCCGGTCACCACCCGCAGCCGCGAGGTCGGTGGCACGGGAGCGGCAGGCACGCCTGCATGGTGCCACGCGGGACCGACACGACCGGCCGCCGACGGTCGGCGGTCACGGGCTGCCGTCACGGGCTGCGGCCGCGCGCGGCGACGCCCCACCCGTCGGCCGAGCCGACGACGGCCAGGTCGCCCTGCCGGTCGGTGCGGTGCACGGTCATCCCGGTGCGCGCGAGCGTCTCGAGGAGCGTCCGTGCGGGGTGCCCGTAGGTGTTGTCGGCGCCCACCGAGACCAGTGCGACCCGCGCCGCGGTGGCGGCCAGGAACGCCGGATCGGCGTCCGCGCTGCCGTGGTGCGGCACCTTGAGGACGTCGGCGGCCAGGTCGGTCCCGTCGCGGCGCAACCGGGCCTCCGCCTCCGCCCCCAGGTCGCCGGTCAGCAGCACGCGCAGGCCGCGGACGGTGGCGCGCACGACCAGCGAGAGGTCGTTGGCCTCCGCGCCCGCGGTCGCCCGCTCCGGCGCGGGCGCCAGCACCTCGATCAGCACCGCGCCCTGCGTCCGCCGCTCCCCCGCCACCAGCCGGACCCGCTCGGCGCCGGTCCGGCGCACCAGGGCGTCGACGGCGGGCAGCCGGTCCTCGGCCGGCGGGAGGACACCGGTCGCGACCACCCCGACGGCCCGACCGCCGAACGCGCCGGCGAGGCCGCCCACGTGGTCGGCGTCCAGGTGCGTCAGGAGGACCAGCGGCAGCCGGTCCACGCCGAGGTCGTCCAGGCACCGGTCGACGGCCGCGACGTCCGGTCCCGCGTCCACGAGCACGGCCTCCCCCGGCCCGGTCGGCAGCACCAGCGCATCGCCCTGCCCCACGTCGCAGGCGACGACCACGGTGCCCGGCGGCGGCCAGCCGCGGACCGCCTGCCGGACCGGCCACCCGATCACGACCAGCCCGAGCAGGACCGCCAGCGCCAGCGGCCGGAGGCGGCGGAACCGCCACAGAGCCCAGCTGCCGCCCAGCAGGATCGCCGCCAGCAGCACCCGCGCCCTCGAGGCCCGCGGGCCAGCCGGGTGCCGCGTCGGGCAGCTGCGCCGCCCGTTCGGCCACCAGCACCAGCCACCGTGTGGGCCAGCCGGCTCCCCGGACGAGGAGGTCCGCGACCGGCGGCAGCGCCGGTGCCACGAGGGTGGCCAGCAGCCCGAGCACCGTCGCCGGGGCCACGGCCGGTGCGGCGAGCAGGTTCGCCGGCAGGGACACCAGGCTCACCGTCCCGGACAGCGCGGCGATCAGCGGCGCCGTCGCGAGCCCGGCGGCGGCGCTGACGGCGAGCGCGTCGGCGACCGGTGCCGGCCAGCCCCGTTCCCGGAGCCGCCGGGACCAGCCGGGTGCCAGCAGCACGATCGCGGCGGTGGCGAGCACGGAGAGCGCGAAGCCGGGGTCCCTCGCCAGGCCGGGGTCGAGCAGCAGGAGCACGCAGACCGCCGCCGCGAGGGCCGGTACCGCCATCCGCACCCGGCCCGAGGCCAGCGCCAGCAACGTCACCGCGCCCATCGCGGCGGCCCGCACCACGCTCGGCTCCGGGCGGGCCAGGACCACGAAGCAGACCAGGGCTGCGCTCCCGACCGCGGCCTGGACCCTGCGGTCGACGGCCCTCCGGCGCAGCGGCCACAGCACGGCGGCGATCGTGATCGCCACGTTGGCGCCCGAGACGGCCGTCAGGTGCGCGAGGCCGGCCCGCCGGAAGTCCTCGTCCAGGACGGGATCCATCCCGCGGGTGTCGCCGACCACGAGACCGGGGAGCAGCCCGGCGGGTCGCGGATCGAGCACCCGCGCCGCTGATTCGGCCAGCCCGTTCCGCAGCCCGCCGGCGACCCGTTGCCAGCCGGCGGTGTCCCCCAGGACCGTCGGTGGCCCGCGGGCGGAGAGCACGGCGACGACCTCGTCGCCCGACTGCGGCGGGGCCACCCGCGCCTCGGTGCGCACCGGTCGGCCCGGGAGCAGGTCCCGCCAGCCCTCCTCCGGAGCGAAGAGCAGCACGCTCGCGTCCAGCCGCCGGACCAGCGCCCCGTCGTGCAGCGCCGTGACGGTCGCGTCGACGACCACCCGGGGGCGCCCGCTGCCGGTGAGCAGGTGCGGATCGCCGTCCAGCCGAAGGTCCACGGTCACGGTGCCCCGGTCGTCGGCGATGAGGCGCAGGGGCGAGGACTCGCGGTCCATGCCCCGGACGGCCGCCGTCCCGCCGGTCACGGCCAGCGCGGCGAGCACGGTCAGGAGCACGGTGGCTCCCGCGCTCCGGTGGTCGCGGGCCTTCCACGCCGCGGCCACCGCGGCGACCGACACCCCGGCCAGCAGCGCGGGAGCCAGGTGCGGCGCTGCCAGGCTGACCGCCCACACGGCGCCGGCCGCGGGCACCAGACGCAGGTCCGTCCACTGCCAGCGGCCCTCTGCGCGATCGCTCCGCTGCTGCCCGGGCGCGGTCACACGGTCACCAGTTCGACCAGCTCCGCCGCGATCGCCGGTCCGATGCCCGGGACGTCGTCCAGCTGGTCGACGCTGCGGAACGGCCCCTGGCTGCTCCGGTGCTCGACGATCCGCTGGGCGAGGACGGGACCGATCCCGGGGAGCGCGTCGAGGTCCTGAACGGTCGCGGTGTTCAGGTCCACCAGCCCGGCGCCTGCGCCTCCGGCGCTCGCCGGGGGCGCCCCCGCTGCCGGGGGCACGCCCACCGCGATCTGCTGCCCGTCGCTGACGAGGGCCGCGAGGTTCACCGCGGCCGGGTCGGTGCCCGGCAGCAGGCCCCCGGCCGCCTCCACGGCGTCGGCCACCCGAGCGCCCGTGGGCAGGGTGACCAGGCCCGGGCGGCCGACCAGGCCCACGACCGCGACGACGACGGGAGCCGCGGTCCCGGCGACCTCACCCACCTCGGGGGCGGGCACGGGTGCGGTCGTCGCCGCGCTGCCGGCCCGGACCGGCGGCACGGGCTCCACGCGGGGGCGGTCCAGCCACGTACCGGCGACGACCAGCAGGCCGGTGAGGAGGCCCGCGATCCAGAGTGCGCGGGCACCGGGCCGGCCGGGGTTCCACCGCACCGCGGGCCCGGGCGCCCGGTGCCGGCCCAGCCCCGACGGCACCTGGCGGTCCGGCCCGTCGGGCGACGCGACCGGCGGTCGCGCCGGTCGGTCGGCCTCGTGCCGGTCCTCCTCGTCCTCCTCCTCGGGAACCCACCCGCCGCGGAACCCGTCGTCGAGCAGGGCGCGGAGCCGGGCACGGATGACGTCGGCGTCGTCGGGACGGCGGGAGGTCTGGCGCACCCCGCGGACGCTAGGCAGCCCGCCCGGCGCGCGGGGGCCGTCTGCGGAACCTGTGGACGGAGGGCCGGCCTGTGGACGTCAGCCGGCGCCGGGTCGGCCGTCCGGGGCAGGGTGCGCGCATGCCACCGCTCAGCGCTCCTGGCCCCCGACCCCGACGGCGGTCACCCGTCGGCGCCCTGCTCCGGGTCGTCCTGCTCCCGGCCGTCCTGCAGCTCGGTGGGGTCCTCCGGCGCCGGCGCGACGACGACACCGACCGCCCCGGGGCCCACGTGCGCGCCGATGGCGGCGCCGAGTTCGCTGACGTGCAGTTCGTGCGCCGTCGGCACGTGCTCGCGCAGCTCGGCGGCCAGCCGCTCCGCCCGCTCCGGCGCCGCGAGGTGGTGCACCGCGAGCGCGGCGGGCTGGCCGTCCACCACCTCGACGACTCGCTGCACCAGCCGGTGCAGGGCGCGCGCGGACGTGCGCACCTTCTCCAGCGGGACCACCCGCCCGTCCTCCACGTGGAGCACCGGCTTGACGGCGAGCGCGGAACCGAGGAGGGCGGCCGCCGGCCCGATCCGCCCGCCGCGACGCAGGTGCTCGAGGGTGTCGACCACGAAGAAGGTCCGGGTCGCCGCGGCCGTGCGCCGGGCCGTCTCGGCCACCTCGGCGGCGTCGGCACCCGCGTCCGCGGCGCGGGCGGCGGCCAGCACGGCGAAGCCGTTGCCCATGGCGGCCGACCGGCTGTCGACGACGGTCACGACGTGCTCGCCGACCTGCGAGGCGGCCAGGCGGGCGGCGTCCCACGTGCCCGACAGCTCGGCGGAGAGGTGGATGGACACCAGCCGGTCCGCCCCCGCGTCGAGCAGCCGCCGGTAGGCCGCGACGAAGTCCCCGGGGGTGGGGCGCGAGGTGGAGACCCGTCCACCGCGGGTGCCGAGCACCCGCGCCACGTCGTCGGGCCCCACCGAGCCGCCCTCGGTCCCAGAGCGACCCGCGAGGACGACGTACAGCGGGACGACCTCGATGCGGTACCGCTCGAGCAGCTCCGCCGGGAGGTACGCCGTCGAATCGGTCACGACGGCAACGGGCACGCGGCGAAGGTTATCGCCCGCCCGTGGAGAACCGGTCAGACGACCGCATCCGCGTCCCCGACCGGCCCCGCGGCGCCGTCCTCGGGGTTGCCGTCGGCCCGCGCGGGCACGCCCTCGGGGCCTGCCGCGAGCGGGGCCGGGGCCGATGCGTTGTGGTGCATGAGCCGCCAGGAGCCGGACTGCTCGCGCAGCTCGCTCCAGGCGCAGTTGCCCAGCGGCCCGAACACCCGGCGCTGCCCCGACCCGAGCCCCAGGAGCCGCTCGATGAGCCGGCCGCTGGTGCCGCCGTGCGTCACCACGACCGCGACCGGTGCCGGGGGCAGGTCCGCCAGCGCGGCGAGAGCGCGCTCGGCGACCTCCTCGGGCTCCTCGCCTCCGCGGCCGAGGACCGGGCGGCCGGCCAGCCAGTCCGCGAACTGGTCGGGGTACCGCTCGGCCACCTCGTCCCGCGTGAGCCCCTCCCACGAGCCCATGCCGTGCTCCTGCAGCCGGGGGTCCAGCCGGAGCTGCACGCCCAGCAGACGGGTCAGCGCGGCGGCGGTGTCGGCAGCCCGGTCCAGGTCGCTCGACACCACGAGCGTGTCGGCGGACAGCCGCCCGGCGGCTGCGAGGTGCGGCGCGGCCTCGACGGCCTGCCGCCGACCGACCTCGTCCAGCGGCGGGTCCATCCGGCCCTGGAAGCGTCCTGCGGCGTTCCACTCGGTCCGTCCGTGCCGCCAGAGGATCAGCCGGCGGACGGGCAGGGCGAGGGGCGCGTCGGAGCTCACCGGTCGGCGTCGTCCTCGGCGGGTGCCGCGTCCTCCGGGGTCGCCGGCTCGCCCTCCGCCGCAGACGCCCCGTCCGCTGCGGCTGACGGCTCGGCCGCCGCCTGCGCCGGCAGGGCGCTGTCGACGAACGGGATCGTCGGGCAGTCCTTCCACAGCCGCTCGAGGGCGTAGTAGGCGCGCTCCTCGGCGTGCTGGACGTGGACCACGACGTCGACGAAGTCGAGCAGCACCCAGCGGTTCTCGGTCATGCCCTCGCGGCGCACCGGCTTGATGCCGTGCTCGCGGAGGCGCTCCTCGACCGCGTCCACGATCGCCTGCACCTGGCGCTCGTTGGGCGCGGATGCGAGGACGAACGCATCGGTGATCGCCAACCGCTCGCTGACGTCGACGATCGAGACGTCGGTGGCGAGCTTGTCGGCGGCCGCCTGAGCGGCGAGCTGCGCGGTGTCCCGCGCCTCGGCCGAGGCGGTCATCGGGGTACCTCCTGGAACGTGGGTGAAGTGGTGGGGTCGTGCGGAGCAGCCGAGCCGGCCGGCGGTCGGTCGTACGAGGGCCGGTCGCCCACCGGGGGCCCGGCCGGGCCGGCCTGCTCGCCGCCGGTGACCGCGGCCGGCGGGCGACGACGCGTGCCCTCCCGGTAGAGACCCCGCTTCTCGATGTACTGGACGACGCCGTCGGGCACCAGGTACCAGACCGGCATCCCGCGGGCGACGCGCCCGCGGCAGTCGCTCGAGCTGATGGCCAGCGCCGGGATCTCGACCAGGCTGACCCGCCCGTCGGGCAGGTCCAGGTCGGCGAGGGTGTAGCCGGGCCGGGTCACGCCGATGAAGTGCGCGAGGTCGAAGCACCGGTCCCCGTCGCGCCAGGTCATGATCTGGGCGAGGGCGTCGGCGCCGGTGATGAAGAACAGCTCGGCGTCCGGCCGCTGGGCACGCAGGTCGACGAGCGTGTCGATCGTGTAGGTCGGGCCGCCGCGGTCGATGTCGACCCGGCTCACCGAGAAGCGCGGGTTGGACGCGGTGGCGATGACCGTCATGAGATAGCGGTCCTCGGCCGGGCTCACCTGCCGGTCGCTCTTCTGCCAGGGCTGGCCGGTCGGCACGAAGACGACCTCGTCGAGCCCGAAGAGCCCGGCGACCTCGCTCGCCGCCACGAGGTGCCCGTGGTGGATGGGGTCGAACGTCCCACCCATCACACCGATCCGCCCGCCTGTCACCGACCGAGCGTATCCGGGAGCGCCGGAACGGGCCGTGCCCGCACCGGTCGGGCTCCCCCGGACGAGCGGCCCGGGCGCGCCCGCTCCGCGCCGGCCGGAGAGCGCTCCGCCCCGCGGCGACCGGCTCCCCCGTGCAGCCGGTCGCGGGCGTCTCCGCCCTACCGCGGTCGAGCGGTGCCGGCCCTCGGGAGCACCGGCACCGCCCTGACCAACGGCCGCCGCGCCCGGGGGTTACGCACGGGTACAGACAAACTGCTGCGCCCACGCGCGCGCCGGGCCCACGTGCACAGCCGCGCACCGGGTCGGCGCACCGGAGTCGATCCACCGTCGGGTCGACACGTCGACAGATCGACGAGGCGCCACGTCGACGCGGCGGCACGTCGACGAGGCGCCACGTCGGCGGATCGACTGCTCGACGCGGAGCGGCGGCCGGACCGGGCGGGTGCCGGGTCCGACCGCCGGCGGCCGTCGCGTGGTGCAGGGTCGAGCGTGAAGCAGGTCGGGCGTGGTGCAGGAGGTCAGAGCGTGGTGATGAAGTCCGCCAGCTGGGCGGCGTTGCGGCACTCCACCATGTCGATGACCTCGCCGTAGCGGTCGGCGGCGGAGTCCCCGCTCCCCCACTGCCGCTGCGGCTCCGGGTTGAGCCAGTGCGCCGAGCGGGACCGGCGCACCATGCTGGCCAGCAGCGGCACCGCGGCCGGCCGGTAGTTCGTCCGGGCGTCGCCCAGCACGAGCAGCGAAGTCTTCGGCCCGATCGCCGAGGCGTACTTGTCGGCGAACACCTCGAACGCCGTCCCGTAGTCGCTGTGCCCGTCGAAGGCCACCACCTTCGCCTCCTGCCCGATCCGCCGCACCGCGTCGGCGACGTCGGCCCCCGGGCTGAAGAACCGGGTGACCTCGTCGGTCGAGTCGACGAAGGCGAACGCGCGCACGCCGGTGAAGTGCTCCCGCAGCGCCTGGGTGAGCATCAGCGTGAAGTGGCTGAACCCGGCCACCGAGCCGCTGACGTCGCAAAGCACGACCAGCTCGGGCTTGTGCACCTTGCGCGGCCGGTGGTGGGTCACCACCGGCACACCCCCGGTGCCGAGCGAGGCCCGCACCGTCTTGCGGAAGTCCAGCCGGCCCTGGCGCCCGATCTTGCGGCGGGCGGAGAGCCGCACCGCGAGCCGGCGCGCCAGGGGCGCGACCGTCCGCCGCAGCTCGGCGAGGTCGGTGGACTGCGCCCGCAGGAAGTCGATCTGGTCGGCCAGCGGGCGCACCGCGTTCTTGGCGACGCGGTCGCGGCCCTTCTCGTCCGCCGTCCGCCGCCGCACCTCGGTCTCGACGGCGTTCTTGAACGCGTCCACCCGCTCGCGCACCGTCTGGCGGGCCACCTGCTCGTTGAGCCCGCCCCGGTCGCCCTCGGCGAGCAGCCCGGCCAGCAGCTGCGCGACGAGGGTGTCCGGCGACAGCGCCCGCATGACCCGGTAGCTGAAGTACGACTGCCCGGTCGGGCTGGGCTGCCCGCTGCCGAGCCGGTCCACGGCCAGCCGGGCGAAGCGGCGGATCGCGTCCTCGTCGCCCTCGAGCAGCAACTGGAACAGCTGGTCCCGCATCGCCTTGGCCAGCGCGGCGTCGTCCCGACGCGGACCGCCCTGCTGCGGCTCACCCGGCTCGCCGTCCCCCTCCTCCGACTCCTCGGAGTCCGAGGCCGTCGGCCGGTCCGACAGCGGCCACCACAGGTCGAACAGGACGTCGTAGGCCGGGCGCTGGGCGCCGCGCTGCAGCAGCACCGCCGCCAGCCCGTGCCGCAGCTGCTCGCGGTCGAGCAGGTCCACCACGGTGAGGATCTCCGCGGCGTCGACGGCCTGGCTGATGCCGACGGGGATACCGGCCGCACGCACCGCGCGCACGAACCCGTCGAGGTGCCCGGCCAGCCCGCCGAGCTCCTGCGAGCGGCTCACCGGGGCGCTCATCAGTTCAGCCGGAGCTCGGCGGCGGCGCGCTCCTGGTCACTGGCGTGCTTGAGCACCACCCCGAGGGTCGAGGCCATGGCCCCCTCGTCGAGGGTGTCCAGGCCCAGCTCCAGCAGGGTCTGCGCCCAGTCCAGCGTCTCGGAGATCGACGGCGACTTCTTGAGCTCCAGCGCGCGCAGCGCCCGCACGGTCTTGACCAGCTGGTCGGCCAGCCCCGGCGCCAGGTCGGGCACCCGCGACAGCACGATCTCGCGCTCGCGGTCGGCCGAGGGGTAGTCCAGGGCGAGGTAGAGGCAGCGGCGCTTGAGCGCCTCGGAGAGCTCGCGGGTGGCGTTGGAGGTCAGGATGACCATCGGCCGGCGGGTGGCGGTGATCGTGCCGAGCTCGGGGATGGTCACCTGGAAGTCCGACAGGACCTCCAGCAGCAGGCCCTCGACCTCGACGTCGGCCTTGTCGGTCTCGTCGATGAGCAGCACGGTCGGGTCGGTGCGCCGGATGGCGGTGAGCAGCGGGCGGGAGAGCAGGAACTCGTCACCGAAGATGTCGTCGTGGACGGTGTCCCAGTCCGCGCCGCCCTCGGCCTGCGAGGCCTGGATCCGCAGCAGCTGCTTCTTGTAGTTCCACTCGTAGAGCGCGCGGGCCTCGTCCAGGCCCTCGTAGCACTGCAGCCGGATCAGGTCCGACTCCGTCGCGGCGGCCAGCGCCTTGGCCAGCTCGGTCTTGCCGGTGCCCGCGGGCCCCTCGACCAGCAGCGGCTTGCCGAGCCGGTCGGCGAGGAACACCGTGGTGGCGATCTGGGCGTCGGGCAGGTAGCCCGCTTCGCTCAGCCGCTTGGACACGTCGGTGACCGAGGAGAAGTGCGGGGACTGCGACGGCGGACGGGGCAAGACAGCTCCTACGGGTGGTGGGGGTGGGCCGGCGTGGTGGCGCGGGCCGGACGGACCGCTCAGCGGATGTGGCCTCGGCCGGTGACGACGTAGGTGGTCGAGGTCAGCTCGGGCAGGCCGAGCGGGCCACGGGCGTGCAACTTCTGCGTCGAGATGCCGATCTCGGCGCCGAATCCGAACTCTCCCCCGTCGGTGAACCGGGTGGAGGCGTTGACGAGCACCGCGGCGGCGTCGACGCCGGCGGTGAAGGCGGCGATGGCGCCCGCCGAGTCGGCCACGATCGCCTCGGTGTGCCCGGTGGTCCAGCGCGCGATGTGCTCCAGAGCCTGCGGCAGGTCGTCGACCACGCGCACCGCCATGTCCATCGACAGGTACTCCGCGGCCCAGTCCTCGTCGGTGGCAGGCAGGACGGCGGGCGCGCCGGCGCCGACGGCCTCGAGGACGGCGGGGTCGCCGTGCACCGTCACCCCGGCGTCGGTCAGGGCGCCCAGCAGCCGGCGCAGGTGCGGGAAGTCGCGGTGCACCAGCAGCGTCTCCGCCGAGTTGCACACGCTCACCCGGTGGGTCTTGGAGTTGAGGACGACGGCCTCGGCGATCGCGGGGTCGGCGGAGGCGTCCACGTAGACGTGGCAGTTGCCCTCGCCGGTCTCGATGACCGGCACCCGGGACTCGCGCACGACCCGCTGGATGAGCGAGGCGCCGCCGCGCGGGATGACCACGTCGACCAGACCACGGGCGTTCAGCAGCTCGCCGACCGACGCGCGGTCGGCGGGCAGCAGCTCCACGAACCCGGCCGGCAGGCCGGCCTTCTCCCCCGCCTCGGTCAGCACTGCGATCAGCGCGGTGTTGGTGGTGAAGGCCGAGGCCGAGCCGCGCAGCAGGGCGGCGTTGCCGCTCTTCAGGCACAGGCCGGCGGCGTCCACGGTCACGTTGGGCCGCGCCTCGTAGACGATGCCGACGACGCCGAGGGGCACCCGCACCTGGCGCAGCTCCAGCCCGTTGGCCAGCCGCGACCCGCGGACGACGTCGCCGACCGGGTCGGGCAGCGCGACGAGCTGGCGCAGCGCGGCCGCCACACCGGCGATCCGGTCGGCGTCCAGGCGCAGCCGGTCGACGGTCGACTCGGGCGTGCCGTCGGCGCGCGCGGCGGCCACGTCGGTGGCGTTCGCGGCGAGGATCTCCTCGGTCCGCTCCACCAGCGCCTCGGCCATCGCGGTCAGCGCGGCGTCCTTGGCGTCGGTGGGCAGGGTGCGCAGCACGCGCGCCGCCGACCGGGCACGCAGCGCGGCAGCGCCGATCAGCGGCAGCTCCGTGACGTCGAACACGTCCGCGAGACTACGCGTGCCCGCCCGAGCCCCTGCGCGAGCCGCACGCACGGCCGCCATGTGAGAATGGTTCTCATGTTCACGAGAAGGTCCCGCTGGGCCGGCGTCGCGCTCACCACCGCCGTGCTGGCGATCACCACCGGCTGCGGGAGCGACGACGCCGCGACCGACGACGGCGTGCAGGTGCTCGCCGGCTTCTACCCCCTCGAGTGGGCGGCCGAGCGGGTCGGCGGGGACCGCGTCTCGGTCGAGGCGCTCACGCCGCCCGGGGGCGAGCCGCACGACCTCGAGCTCACCCCGCGCGACGTCGCCGCCGTCGAGGACGCCGACCTGCTGGTCTACCTGGCCGGATTCCAGCCCGCGCTGGACGAGGCCGCCGAGACCGCCGGCGGCGACCACACCTGGGACGCCGGGGACGCCGCCGACCTGCTGACCGGCGACGCCCACGACGACGAGCACGACGCCGAGCACGACGCCGAGGAGGACGCCGGGCACGAGGACGGCGAGGACCACGGCCACGACCACGGCGACGACGTCGTCGACCCGCACTTCTGGCTGGACCCCGCCCGGCTGGCCGACGTCGCCGACGCCCTGGCCGACCGGCTGACCGAGCTCGACCCCGAGGGCGCGGACACCTTCACCACCAACGCGGCGGCGCTGCGCGCGGACCTCGAGGCGCTCGACGACGAGCTGCGCGCCGGCCTGGCCGACTGCGCGGTGAGCACCGTGGTCACCGCGCACGACGCCTTCGGCTACCTCGCCGAGCGCTACGGTCTCGAGGTGGTCGGCATCAACGGGCTGAGCCCGTCGGCGGAGCCCTCGCCTGCGCAGCTGGCCACCATCTCCCGGCTCGTCTCCGAGCGGGGTGTGACCACGGTCTACACCGAGGCGCTGGTCGACCCGGCCGTGGCCGAGACGGTGGCGTCGGAGGCCGGTGCCCGCACCGCCGTCCTCGATCCGGTCGAGGGGCTGAGCGACGACTCCGCCGGCGAGGACTACCTTCGAGGTCATGCGGTCGAACCTGGCCACGCTGCGCGACGGGCAGTCCTGCTCGTGACCGGTGGACCCGCCATCCAGCTGCGCGCGGCGAGCATCGGCTACGGCGAGGTGCCGATCGTCCGCGGCGTCGACCTGACCGTCGACGCCGGCGAGGCCGTGGCGGTCCTGGGCTCCAACGGCTCCGGCAAGACGACGCTCGCCCGCGGCCTGCTCGGGCTGGCCACCGTGCTCGCCGGGGAGGTCACCGTCCTCGGCGCCCCGGTCGGCCGGCTGCACGAGCGCGGCCGGGTCGGCTACGTGCCGCAGCGGCACACGGTCAGCGGCACCGCACCGGCGACGGTGCGCGAGGTGGTCTCGGTGGGCCGGCTCGCCCGGCTGGGCCTGTTCCGCCGGCTGGGCGCGGTCGACCGCCGCGCCGTCGCCGACGCGGTGGACGCCGTCGGCATGACCGACCGCATGGAGGACCCGGTCGCGTCGCTGTCCGGCGGCCAGCAGCGGCGGGTGCTCGTCGCCCGCGCGCTCGCCGCCGAACCGGAGCTGCTGATCATGGACGAGCCGACCGCCGGGGTGGACGCCGCCAGCCAGGACGCGCTCGCCGGCGTGCTGGCCCGCGTCTCCGCCGCCGGGACGACGTTGCTGGTGGTCACGCACGAGGCGGGACCGCTGGCCGGGGTGCTGCACCGCGCCGTCGTCGTCGAGTCCGGCCTGATCACCTACGACGGCCCGCTGGCCGGCGCCGCGGCCGAGCCCGGCGGCGGCCACCACCACGGCGAGGACACCGGCCGCCCCGCCGGCCGGCCCGGCTACCGGCTCGACCAGCCGACGGTCACCGCTCCGCCGAACCGACCCCGCACCGCAGGAGCCTGACGTGGAGATCCTCGACTACTCCTTCATGCAGCGCGCGCTGCTGGCCTCGCTGATGGTCGGGCTCGTCGCCCCCGCCGTGGGGATCTTCCTGGTGCAGCGCCGGCTGTCGCTGCTCGGCGACGGCCTGGGCCACGTCGCGCTCACCGGCGTCGCCGTCGGCGTCCTCACCTCGACCGCCCCGGTGGGCACCGCGCTGGTCGCGGCCGTCCTCGGAGCGGTGCTCATCGAGCTGGTCCGCGCCCGCGGCCGGACCAGCGGCGACGTCGCCCTCGCCGTCCTGTTCTACGGCGGGATCGCCGGCGGCGTGGTGCTGCTGAGCCTCGCGCCCCGCGGGCAGGCGACCAACCTCGACGCCTACCTGTTCGGCGCGATCACCACCACCAGCAGCTCCGACGTGGCGGTGTTCGCCGCGATCGCCGTCGTCGTGCTCGCCGTGGTCGGGCTGCTCGGGCAGCGGCTCTACGCGGTCAGCGACGACGAGGAGTACGCCCGCGCCGTCGGCCTGCCGGTCCTCGCCCTCAACGTCGTGCTGGCCGCCCTGGTGGCCTCCACCGTCGTGCTCTCCATGCGCGTGGTCGGCCTGCTGCTGATCAGCGCGCTGATGATCGTGCCGTGCGCGGTGGCCCAGCTGGTCGCCCGCAGCTTCCGGCAGACGGTGTTCCTCGCCTGCGCCATCGGCCTGCTGGTCAGCCTCTCCGGCACGGCGACGTCGTACTACACGGGCACCCCGTCGGGCGGCACGATCGTGCTGCTGGCGATCGCGCTGTTCCTCGTCGTCTCGGTGGCCGTGGCGGTGCGCGATGCGACCGCCCGGCGCCGGCACCGCCGCCGCGCCGACGTGCACGCCGCGCACCCGCACGAGCACGGCGAGGGGTGCGGCCACCCGCCGGTCCCCCACGACGACCACGTCGACTACGACCACGACGGCCACCGGCACGCACCGCACCGGACCGGCACGGGCGTGCACTACGACGAGCACGGGGACGCCCACGAGCACCCCGCCGCCACGCCGCCCGGGAGCGCCCGGTGAACGCCCCCTCCTCCCGGCCGGCCACCCGCCAGCGCAGCGCTCTGCTGGCGCTGCTCGAGGAGCTCGACGGCTTCCGCAGCGCGCAGGAGCTGCACGGCCTGCTGGCCGAGCGCGGCGAGCGGGTCGGGCTGGCCACGGTCTACCGCGGCCTGCAGTGCCTGGTCGAGGACGGCCGGGTCGACGTCCTGCGCGGCGACGACGGCGAGGCCTCCTACCGCCGCTGCTCGACGGTGCACCACCACCACCTGGTGTGCCGCGTGTGCGGCCGCGCGGTGGAGATCAGCGACCCGCCGGTGGAGCGCTGGGCCCGCAAGGTGGCCGCCGAGCACGGGTTCGCCGACGTCGGCCACCGGATGGAGCTGTTCGGCACCTGCGCCGACTGCGCGGGCTGACCCCGCGGCCGCTCAGCGCTCGCGCAGCGCCCGCAGCGCGGACTTCCGGGCGTCGCCGGTGAGCCGGTCGAGGAAGAGCTTCCCGTCGAGGTGGTCGACCTCGTGCTGGAGGGCGCGGGCCATCAGCCCCTCGCCCTCGATCCGCAGCGGCTTGCCGGTGACGTCGAAGCCCTCGGCGACGCAGCGCAGCGCCCGCACGGTCGGCGCCCAGATGCCGGGCACCGACAGGCAGCCCTCGTCGCCGTCCTGGATCTCGTCGGAGCGCTCGACGATCACCGGGTTGACCATGTGCCCGATCACGCCGTCGACGTTGTAGGAGAACGCGCGGACGTTGACACCGATCTGCGGTGCGGCCACCCCGGCGCGGCCGGGGTTGTCCACGGTCTCCTCCAGGTCGCGCACCAGCGCGGCCAGCCAGCCGTCGAAGTCGGTCACCTCGTCGGACGGGGTGCGCAGGACCGGGTCACCGAACTCGCGGATGGGGCGGATCGTCACCCCGGCAGTCTCTCAGCCGGGCCGGGCGGGCCGGTCCCGGGCTCAGGGACGGCGGCGGACCAGCACCATCTCGTCGCGGTGCACGACCTCGCGGCGGTACTCCGGTGGCAGGTCGCCGGTCTTGTGGCCGAGCAGCCGGGGCAGCTCCGAGGCGTCGTAGGCGACCAGCCCGCGGGCGACGACGGTGCCGTCGAGGCCGATCAGCTCGACCGGGTCGTCGGCGACGAACTCCCCCGACACCGCCGTGATGCCGGCGGCGAGCAGCGAGGCGTGCCGCTCGCGGACGGCCTCCACCGCGCCGTCGTCCAGGGTCAGCCGGCCGCGCGGGCGGCTGGCATAGCGCAGCCAGAACTGGCGGGCGCTGGGCCGCCGGCCCATCGGCTGGAAGAGCGTGCCGACCTGCTCGCCGGCCAGCGCCGCGCCGGCCTGGGGCGTGGAGGTGACGACGACGGGGACCCCGGCGTGCGCGGCGATGAAGGCCGCCTCCACCTTGGTCGCCATGCCGCCGGTGCCCACGCCGTTGCGGCGGGCGGTGCCGAGGGTGACGGCGGCGAGGTCCGCGGGGTCGCGCACGGTGTCCACCAGCGAGGCCGGGCCGGAGCGGGGGTCGCCGTCGTAGACGCCGTCGACGTCGGAGAGCAGCACGAGGGCATCGGCCTGCGCGACGTGCGCCACGAGCGCGGCGAGCCGGTCGTTGTCGCCGAAGCGGATCTCCTCGGTGGCGACCGTGTCGTTCTCGTTGACGACCGGCAGCACGCCGAGGGTCAGCAGCCGCTCCACGGTCCGGCGCGCGTTGCGGTAGTGCCCGCGCCGGGTGAGGTCGTCGGCGGTGAGCAGCACCTGGCCGACGGTGACGCCGTGCGCGGCGAAGGCGTCGGCGTAGGTCTGCACCAGGCGCAGCTGGCCGACGCTGGCGGCGGCCTGCGCGGTGGCGAGGTCCCGCGGCCGGCCGTCCAGCCCGAGCGGTGCCAGCCCGGCGGCGATCGCCCCCGACGAGACCAGCACGACCTCGCGGCCGGCGGCACGCGCCGCGCCGAGGACGTCCACCAGCGCGGTCAGCCGCTCGGTGTCCAGGCCGCCGGGCAGCGTGGTGAGCGAGGAGGAGCCGACCTTGACCACGACCCGGCGGGCGCCGCTGATCTCGGGTCGAGCGGTCACGGCAGGTCCTCCGGCAGGTCGTCCTCGGTCCACCCCGACTCGCTGAGCTCGTACGGGACGCGGCGGGCGCGCTTGGCGGCCAGCCGCTCCTCGGCCCGCACGCGGTGCGGGGCGTCGATGCGGCTGTCGGTGCCGCGGCCCCCGAGGCCCGCGGACTCCTCGACGGTGAGCGTGCCGGCCGGCAGCGAGGGCTCCCAGTCGAAGGTGACCCCGCCGATGGTGACCGCGTCCCCGGCGACCGCACCGGCCTTGGCCAGCGCGTCCTCCACGCCGAGCCGGTTGAGCCGGTCGGCGAGGAAGCCGACGGCCTCGTCGTTGCTGAAGTCGGTCTGGCGCACCCAGCGCTCGGGCCGGACGCCGTGCACGAGGAAGCCGCCGGTGTCGAACTCGGTGTCGCGCTCCACGGTGAACCCGGAGTCGTCCACCGCCCTGGGGGTCACCGTGACCCGCGCGGGCTCCATGGGCGGCAGGCTGGCGCGGTGCTGCTCGACGGCGGCGGCGAGGGCGAAGCCGAACTCCTTGAGCCCCTCGCCGGTCGCGGCGCTCACCGGGTAGACGGCCAGGCCGCGCGCCTCGAGGGTCGCGCGGACCAGGTCGACCAGCTCACGGGCGTCCGGGACGTCGATCTTGTTGAGGACGGCGATCTGCAGCCGGCCGACGAGGTCGAGCTCATCGCCGCCGTATTCCGCCAGCTCGTGCTCGAGCGCCTCGATGTCGCTCTCCGGGTCGCGCCCGGGCTCCATCGTGGCCATGTCGACGACGTGCACGAGCACGGCGCAGCGCTCGACGTGGCGGAGGAACTGCACGCCGAGGCCCTTGCCGGTGGAGGCGCCCGGGATCAGGCCCGGGACGTCGGCCATCGTGTAGACGGTGTCGCCGGAGCGGATCACGCCGAGGTTGGGCACCAGCGTGGTGAACGGGTAGTCGGCGATCTTCGGCCGGGCCGCGGACATCGCCGCGATCAGCGAGGACTTGCCCGCCGACGGGAACCCGACCAGGCCGACGTCGGCGATGCTCTTGAGCTCGATGACGGCGTCGAACGCCTCGCCGGGCTCACCGAGCAGCGCGAAGCCGGGCGCCTTGCGCCGGGAGTTGGCCAGCGCGGCGTTGCCGAGCCCGCCCCGGCCGCCCTTGGCGAGCACCACGCGGGTGCCGGCGCCGACGAGGTCGGCGACCACGCGGCCGTCCGGGGCGCTGACGACCGTGCCGGCCGGGACCCGCAGGACGCGGTCCTCGCCCTTGCCGCCGTGCCGGTTGCTGCCCTCGCCCGGGCGGCCGTTGCCGGCCTTCTGGTGCGGGCGGTGGTGGAAGTCCAGCAGCGTGTGCACGTTGGGATCGACCTCGAGGACGACGTCGCCGCCGTCACCGCCGTTGCCGCCGTCGGGCCCGCCGAGGGGCTTGAACTTCTCGCGGTGGATCGAGGCGACGCCGTGCCCGCCGTTGCCGGCCGCCACGTGCACGACCACCCGGTCGACGAAAGCGGCCATACCCGCACCGCCTCCTACCTGCTAGCGCCACGAGCGCACGGGCAGGTCGCCCGTGCGCTCGTGGCGACACGAATGTGCTGGGCCCGAGGGGCCCGCCCTGCCGGAGCAGGGAGCGTGCTCAGGCCTCGACGGCGCTGATGGAGATCGTCTTGCGGCCGCGGCGGGTGCCGAAGGTGACCGCACCGGGGGCGAGCGCGAACAGCGTGTCGTCGCTGCCGCGGCCGACGCCGAGACCCGGGTGGAAGTGGGTGCCGCGCTGGCGGACGATGATCTCGCCGGCCTTGACGACCTGGCCACCGAAGCGCTTCACGCCGAGGCGCTGGGCGTTCGAGTCGCGACCGTTGCGGGACGACGATGCGCCCTTCTTGTGTGCCATGTCGAGGTCAGCCCTTCGAGATGTCGCGGACCACGACGCTGGTCAGGGGCTGACGGTGCCCCTGCCGCTTGTGGTAGCCGGTCTTGTTCTTGAACTTGTGGATGCGGATCTTCGGACCCTTGCCGTGCTCGACGATCTCGCCGGTCACGGTCACCTTGGCCAGGGCCGCGGCGTCGCTGGTGACGGTGTCGCCGTCGCGACCAGGAGGATCGCCGGCAGGGCGACGCTGTCGCCGGCCGCACCCGCCAGGCGGTTGATCGTGAACGTGTCGCCCACGGCCACCTTGTGCTGGCTGCCACCGGCCTTCACCACTGCGTACACCACTGACTCCTCGTTAGCTTCTTCGTGTCCAGCTGTCTGCCCGGCGCGCACGACCGATCGGGCGCCGGGTGCTGGGCGGGCTGCGAACGCCTGACCCGGCGGCACCCGGAGGCGCCCGCGCGGTGGCGATGCAACCCGACCAGCGTACCTGAGCCGATCGACCGGGTCGACGTGACCTCGGCGGCTCCTCCGCCCGCGTCGCGCGGGTGCGGGTGCGGGTGGAGGAGCCCGGGATCAGCCGACCGGCGGTCCGGCCGGGCGGCTGGCCGCCCGGCGGCGGCGCGGGCGCCCGGTCGGTGCCACCTCGGGCGCGGGTGCGCTCTCGGCGGCAGGGGTGCTCTCGGGAGCGGGCACGATCTCGGGCGCGGCCGCCTCCAGGGCGACGACCTCCGGCACCGTGACCTCGGGCGCCGCGACCTCGGGCGCCGCGGTCTCCGTCTCGGCTGCCTCGGGCTCCGTCTCGGCTGCCTCGGGCTCGGCGGCCCGGGGCTCGGCGACCGCGAGCGGCGGCACGACGACGACGTCGTCGGACCCGCGCGGCGGCGTGGCCGGGTGTGCGTCGGAGTCGGCGTTCACCGGGGCGACGTCCTCGACGGCGACGGCCGGGACCTCGTCCTGGCCAGCGGCGCCCTCGGGTGCGTCCGTGGGGGCGTCCGCGTCGTCGCCGTGGGTGCCGGCCAGCACGGCGGCGTCCGCGGCGGCGCGCTCCTCCCCCGACTGGCCCCGGTTGCGGCGGCCGCGGTTGCGCCGCCCGCTGCGGGTGCCCTCGGTCGGCTCGGCGTCGCCGTCACCGGCCGGCCCGTCGCCCGCCTTCTCGGCGGGAGCCTGCTCAGTCGCGGCGTCGTCCTTGGCCGGGGTGTCGTCCTTGGCCGGGCCGTCGTCCTTGGAGCTGTCGCCGCCCTTGCCGGAGCGGTCCCGGCGGTTGCCGCCGGCGTTGCCCCCGCCCGAGTTCCCGGAGCCGGAGCCGCCGTTCCCCCCGCCGCGGCGCTTCTCGTCCACCGGGTCGGTGCTGACGGTGATCCCGCGGCCACGGCAGTGCTCGCAGGTCTCGGAGAACACCTCGAGCAGGCCCTGCCCGACCCGCTTGCGGGTCATCTGGACCAGGCCCAGCGAGGTCACCTCGGCGACCTGGTGCTTGGTGCGGTCGCGGCCGAGGCACTCGGTGAGCCGCCGCAGCACGAGGTCGCGGTTGCTCTCCAGGACCATGTCGATGAAGTCGATGACGATGATGCCGCCGATGTCGCGCAGCCGGAGCTGGCGGACGATCTCCTCCGCGGCCTCCATGTTGTTGCGCGTCACGGTCTGCTCGAGGTTGCCGCCCGAGCCGACGAACTTGCCGGTGTTGACGTCGACGACGGTCATCGCCTCGGTGCGGTCGATCACCAGCGAGCCGCCGCTGGGCAGCCACACCTTGCGGTCCAGCGCCTTGGCCAGCTGCTCGTCGATGCGCAGGTCGTGGAAGACGTCGCCCTGGCCGGTGTAGCGCGACAGCCGCGAGCTGAGCTCCGGCGAGACGTGGCCGACGTAGGCCTCGACGGTGTCCCAGGCGTCGTCGCCCTGGACGACCAGGCTCTTGAAGTCCTCGTTGAAGACGTCACGGATCACGCGGATCGCGAGGTCGGGCTCGCCGTAGAGCAGCGTCGGCGCGTTCGAGGTCGACTCGGCCTTCTGGGAGATGACCTCCCACTGCGCCTTGAGCCGGTTGACGTCGCGGGTGAGCTCCTCCTCGGAGGCCCCCTCGGCGGCGGTCCGGATGATGACGCCGGCGTCCTCGGGGACGATCCGCTTGAGGATGTCCTTGAGCCGCTGGCGCTCGGTGTCGGGCAGCTTGCGGCTGATCCCGGTCATCGAGCCGCCGGGCACGTAGACCAGGAAGCGGCCGGGCAGGTTGATCTGCTGGGTGAGCCGGGCGCCCTTGTGGCCGATCGGGTCCTTGGTGACCTGCACCAGCACCTTGTCGCCGGACTTCATCGCGGTCTCGATCGAGCGCTGCTTGCCCGACAGGCCCGCGGCGTCCCAGTTGACCTCGCCTGCGTACAGGACGGCGTTGCGGCCCTTGCCGATGTCGACGAAGGCCGCCTCCATGCTGGGCAGCACGTTCTGCACGCGGCCGAGGTACACGTTGCCGGCGAAGGACGTCGCCTGCGCCTGGGTCACGTAGTGCTCGACCAGCACGTCGTCCTCGAGGACGGCGATCTGGGTGCGCTCGCCGCGCTGGCGGATGACCATCGTGCGGTCGACCGCCTCGCGCCGGGCGAGGAACTCGCTCTCGGTCAGGATGGGCGCGCGGCGGCGGCCGGTGTCGCGGCCGTCCCGGCGGCGCTGGCGCTTGGCCTCCAGGCGGGTGGACCCGGCGACCCCGCGGACGTCGTCGTCGCTCGTGGTGCGGCCGTTGCGGCCGGCCCGCTCCGGGCGGTCGTCGTCGTCGGTGTCGTCGGAGGCGTCCTCGCCGCCCCCACCACCGGTGCGACGGCGGCGGCGCCGGCGACGGCGGGTGCTCGAACCGCCCGAGGCCTCGTCGGATTCGGAGTCGGAGTCGGAGTCGCCCTCGTCGTCCTGCTCGTCGGCGGCGTCCTCGTCGCTCTCGGCGTCGGCGGCGGGCGCCTGCTCGCCGGCCTCGTCGTCGCTCTCGCCCTCGCCGGTGCGGCCACGACCGCGGCCGCGGCGGCCACGGCGACGCCGGCGGCTGCCGGTGCCGTCGGCGGAGTCGCCGTCGTCCTCGGCGCCGGTCTCGTCGTCGGTGTCGTCGTCCTCGGTGGGCTCGACGTCCTCGGCGGGCTGCTCGGCGGCCGGACGGCGGCGCGAGCGCTGCCGGCCGGTGCGGGTCGGCTCGGCCTCCTCCTCGACCACCTCCGGGGCCTCGGCCTCGGCGGGCTCCCACCTCCGGGGACTCGGCCGGACGGCGGCTGCGGCGGCGCGGGGCCGGCGGCGCCTCGACCGGGGCCATGAAGCTCACGAACGCCGGGACCGGGGCGACGGGGGTCGCAGGCGTCACCGGCTCGACCGCGTCGGGGTCGGGCGCCGCGGCCGGCCGGGTGGCCCGGCGGCGGGGCCGGGCGACGACGGCGGTCGGCTCGGGCGAGCTGAACTGCGCGCCGAAGCGGGAGCCGACCGGCTCGTGATCCGGCTCGGGCTCGGCCGGGGGCTCCGCGGCGGGGGTCCCGGGCTCGGCCGGGGCGTCTGCCCCGGCCTCGTCCGCGGAGGTCTCCGCCTCGTCCGCGGCGTCCGCGGCGTCCGCGGCGTCCGCGGCGTCCGCGGCGTCCGCGGCGTCCGCGGCGTCCGCGGCGTCCGCGGCGTCCGCGGCGTCCTCGGGGACCGAGGAGTCCTCGGACACCGCGGGCACCTCGGTGACCTCGTCGGGCGCGGGACCTGTCGCGGTCTCGTCGGAGCTGCTGGTGCTGTCGGTATCGGCCACGAGGGCTCGTCTCCTCATGTGCTCCCGGGCGCCGATCGGGTGACCGGCGGCCGCGCAGGGGCACGGGATCGGGCGGGGCGAGGCGTCGCACGGGGTACGGCGGCCGGCTCGTCCTGCGAAGTCTGTGGGCGGCTCTCGCGCGACGGTTGCCGCGGCGGGGAGCCGAACTGCCTGGGCGGTGCACGCACCCGGTGGGGCTGGGTGCGGTGGTGCGGTGGTCTCAGTGGTGCGGCACGTCTGGCAGCCGTGTCGCGGCGACGGTGCGCCGGCCCCGTGGGCCTCCGCCGGTCAGACCGTCGCGTGCGCCTCCTGGTCGGGGGCTCCCGCGGTGCGGTCGGGCTCGAGCGGATCGGCCACGGTCCCGGTGTCGTCGAGCCGGCCCTGCGCCTCACGCACGGCCCGGGGGGGCAACGGCGGGCGCAGGTCGGCGACGGCAGCCAGGGCGGCCAACACGTCGTCCGGTCGAACGGCGGGCGTTCCCTGCCGGACGACCATGTGCAGTATGGCACAACCGACCCCGGCCGAGGCCGACGCGCTGGTCACGGACGGGCGGGCATCGATGTCCTTGAGCCCGTTCTTCGTCCGCTTCGCGACGGTGACGACGTCGGCGGCCAGGAACGCCTCGACGGCGCGGGTGAGCTCGTCGGGGTCCAGCCCGGGTAGCTCCACCCGCCACACCGAGGTGTCGATCCGGTCGGCCAGCGAGCCGGTCCCCTCCTGGGCCTCCACGCAGTCGAGGACGGCGACGTCCTCGGGCAGGGCGGCGTCGAGGGCGGCGCGCACGGCCTCCGGGTCGCACCGGACCGACAGCCCGATCTCCACGTACTCGGCCTCGCTGGCCGCGCCGGTCGGCGCGGCGCCGAGGTAGGAGATCTTCGGGTGCGGGCTGAAGCCGGCGGAGAACGCCATCGGCACCCGCGCCCGGCGCAGCGCCCGCTCCAGGGCGCGAGCGAGGTCGCGGTGCGAGGCGAACCGCAACCGGCCGCGCTTGGCGTACCGGATGCGCAGCTTCTGCACCGTGGGCGGCGGCGGAGGGCCGTCGGGCTGGCGGGCCATCAGACGACCGTGAGCGGGAGCAGGCTGCGGCCGGTGGGGCCGATCTGGATCTCCGTGCCGTTGGTCGGGCAGACGCCGCAGTCGTAGCAGGGGGTCCAGCGGCAGTCGGCGACCTCGTCCTCGGAGATGGCGGCCTGCCAGTCCTCCCAGAGCCACTCCTTGTCCAGCCCGGAGTCCAGGTGGTCCCAGGGCAGGATCTCGTGCTCGGTGCGCTCGCGCGTGGTGTACCAGTCGAGGTCGACGCCGAAGGGCGCCAGCTCCTCGGTGGCGGCGGCCACCCAGCGGTCGTAGGAGAAGTGCTCGCTCCAGCCGTCGAACCGGCCGCCCTCGCGCCACACCCGCTCGATGACCCGGCCGACGCGGCGGTCACCGCGGGAGAGCAGTCCCTCGATCACGCCGGGCTTGCCGTCGTGGTAGCGCAGGCCGATCGAGCGGCCGATCTTGCGGTCCTCGTTGATCTTGGCCCGGAGCACGCGCAGGCGGTGGTCGATCGTCTCGGCGCTGGCCTGGCCGGCCCACTGGAACGGGGTGTGCGGCTTGGGCACGAAGCCACCGATCGAGACGGTGCAGCGGATGTCCTTGCGGCCACTGGCCTCGCGGCCGGCGCGGATGACCTCGACCGCGAGGTCGGCGATCTCCAGGACGTCCTCGTCGGTCTCGGTGGGCAGACCGCACATGAAGTAGAGCTTCACCTGCGTCCAGCCGTTGGCGTACGCCGTCGTCACCGTGCGGACGAGGTCCTCCTTGGACACCGTCTTGTTGATGACCCGGCGGATCCGCTCGCTGCCCCCCTCGGGGGCGAAGGTCAGGCCGCTGCGGCGGCCGTTGCGCGAGAGCTCGTTGGCCAGCGTGACGTTGAAGGCGTCCACGCGGGTGCTCGGCAGGCTCAGGCCGGTGTTGGTGCCCTCGTACCGGTCGGCGAGCTCCTTGGCCAGCTGCCCGATCTCGGAGTGGTCGGCGCTGCTCAGGCTCAGCAGCCCGACCTCCTCGTAGCCGGTGGCCTTGAGGCCCTGGTCGACCATCGAGCCGATGCCGGTGATCGTGCGCTCGCGGACCGGGCGGGTGATCATCCCGGCCTGGCAGAAGCGGCAGCCACGGGTGCAGCCGCGGAAGATCTCGACGCTCATCCGCTCGTGGACGCTCTCGGCGAGCGGCACCAGCGGCTGCTTCGGGTAGGGCCACTCGTCGAGGTCCATGACGGTGCGCTTGCCGACCTTCTCCGGCACGTCGTCGCGGGTCTGCGTGACGGCCGCGATCGCGCCGTCGGCGGCGTAGGTCATGGCGTAGAAGCGCGGCACGTAGACGCCGTCGACGCGGGCCAGCCGGGCGAGCAGCTCCTCGCGCCCGCCGGGGCGGCCCTGCTCCTTCCACGCCCCCACCACGTCGGTGATGTCGCCGACGGCCTGCTCGCCGTCGCCCAGGACGGCGCAGTCGACGAAGTCGGCGACCGGCTCGGGGTTGAAGGCAGCGTGACCACCGGCGACGACGACCGGGTGGCTCTCGTCGCGGTCGACCGCGTGCAGCGGGACGCCGGCGAGGTCGAGCGCCTCGAGCAGGTTGGTGTAGCCGAGCTCGGTGGCGAAGCTGACGCCGAGGAGGTCGAAGTCGGCGACGGCGCGGTGCCCGTCGACGGTGAACTGCGGGACGCCGTGCTCGCGCATCAGGGCGGCGAGGTCGGGCCAGACGGCGTAGGTGCGCTCGGCCAGGGCGTCGGAGCGCTCGTTGAGGACCTCGTACAGGATCATCAGGCCCTGGTTGGGCAGCCCGACCTCGTAGGCGTCGGGATACATCAGCGCCCAGTGGACGCGGGCGGCGTCCCAGTGCTTCACCTGGGCGTTGAGCTCACCGCCCACGTACTGGATGGGCTTCTGGATCTGGGCCAGCAGGGGCTCGAGCCGCGGGTACAGCGACTCGCCCGTGGTCGTGCGGAGGTCAGCAGTCATGACCTGTCCAGGGTAGCCGCCGCCGCGACCACCTCCCCGGCCACGATCAGGTTCCCTGATCGTCCAGCGTCCTCCCTCACCGTGGGAGGTGAGGGAGGACGCTCGATGATCAGGGTCCCTGATCCCAGCGCGTCAGCCCAGGGTCGGGAAGAACAGCCCGATCTCGCGGGCGGCGGACTCCGGGGAGTCCGAGCCGTGCACGATGTTGTTCTGCACCTCGAGGGCGAAGTCGCCGCGGATGGTGCCCGGGCCGGCCTTGACCGGGTCGGTGGCGCCGGCCAGCGCGCGGAACGCCTCGATGGCCCGCGGGCCCTCGACGACCAGCGCCATCAGCGGGCCGCTGGTGATGAACTCGACCAGCGAGCCGAAGAACGGCCGCTCGCGGTGCTCGGCGTAGTGCGTCTCGGCGACGTCGGCGGTCAGCGTGCGCAGCTCGGCAGCGACCAGGCGCAGGCCCTTGCGCTCCAGGCGGGTGATCACCTCGCCGACGAGGCCACGGGCGACGCCGTCGGGCTTGACGAGGACAAGAGTGCGTTCGGTCACGGGACCGGAGCCTACGGCCCGGGCCGCACCCCGCGGTCACGCACCGGCGCCGGCCGCCGGCCAGCCGATGCTCGGCTCGTGCCCGCGGAAGTTCCGCAGCCACCAGGCCCAGTCCTCGGGGACCAGGCCGAAGGGGTCCGGGTGGCCCAGCTCGCGGGCCGCCCACACCGGCCAGTGCGGATTGGCCAGCGCCGGGCGGCCGAGCAGGACGACGTCGACGTCGCCGGACCGCACCGCGGCGTCGGCGTCCTGGGGCACGCCCAGGTTCCAGCTGGCCGCGACCGGGATGCCGAGCTCCCGCTTGATCCGCCCGGCCCGCTCCACCCAGGCCGCGGGCTGGCTCCACAGCGGGTCGGTCATCGCGTCGGTGTTGCCGCCGAAGCTCAGCTCGGCGAGGTCCAGGCCGCGCTCGGCCATCCAGCGCAGCGCCACGACCGCGTCCTCGAACCGGGTGCCCTCCGGGTTGAAGTCGTCGGCGCCGAGCCGCACGGTCAGGGGCAGGTGCTCGGGCCAGACCGCGCGGACGGCGTCCAGCGCCTCGAGCAGGAACCGGGCGCGGTTCTCCGGGCTGCCGCCGTACTCGTCCTCGCGCTGGTTGGCCAACGGCGAGAAGAAGCTGGAGCCCAGGTAGCCGTGGGCGAAGTGCAGCTCCAGCCACTCGTACCCGGCCGCGGCCGCCCGCACCGCCGCCTCGGCGTACCGCCGGTGCAGCGCCCGGATCTCCTCGACCGTGAGCGCGTGCACCGGGTACGGCCGGCGCGGAGCGCCGTACGGGATGGCCGACGGGCCGACGACCTGCCAGCCCCCGGGCGCGTCCGGGGCGATCTGCCCCCAGCCCGCCCACGGCGGCTCCTCGCTGCCGCTGCGGCCGGTGTGCCCCAGCTGGATGCCGGGCACGGCCCCCATGCTCCGCAGCATGGCGGTGACCCGCGCGTGCCCCTCGATCTGCGCGTCGTCGTAGAGACCGGCGCAGGAGAGGCTGGTGCGCCCCTCCGGACTGATCGCGATCTGCTCCGGGAAGACCAGCCCGAACCCGCCGGCCGCCCGCGCCCCCAGGTACATGAGGTGGAAGTCGTCCAGGCGCCCGTCGGTCGACCGGTACATCGTCATCGGGCTCATCCCGATGCGGTTGCGCAGCGTGACGCCCTTGAGGGCGAACTCGTCGAACAGGTGCGGCACGCCGGTCCGGTCTCAGTCGGTGGTGGGGGCGGTGCCGCCGTCGGCCGGGCCGGGCAGCTGGACGGGGCCGAACGCCGAGCCGATGAGCTGCTTGCGCACCTGCAGCAGGTAGAGCCAGATGAGCACGAACGCGCCGGCGACGAACCACATGGCGCTGTTCATCAGGCCGGTCGCCAGCAGCGGCACCTGCAGGGCGGTGCCGATGACCAGCCCCCGCTCCCGCCGCTGCACGCCGCTGGCGAGGATCAGCAGCAGCGCGAGGACCAGCAGGAGCGTCAGCCGGACGGCGCCGAGGCCCTCCTCGGTCTGCGCGATGCCGCGGGGCACGAACAGCACGGCGATGCCCTCGAGCACCAGGATCGCCGCGGCGGCCCCGCCCAGGGCGCGACCGGCGCGGACCGGGTCGGGCGCGGTCACGGACGGCGCCCCGAGAACAGCGCCCGGGCCTCCCCCGCGGTGATCACGCTGCCGGTCACCAGCACCCCGGAGCCGCCGAGCGCGTGGTCCTCCCCGGCCTCGGCCAGCTCGATCGCCTCGTCGATCGCCTCGGGCAGGCGCGGCGAGACGCTGACCCGGTCGGCACCGAAGACGTCGACGGCCAGCGCACCGAGCTCGTCGGCGGGCAGCGCGCGCTCGGAGCTGTTCTGGGTGACCACCAGCTCGGCGCACACCTCCTCGAGCGCGGCCAGCATCCCGGTCACGTCCTTGCCGCGGACGGCGCCGACCACCCCGACCAGGCGGGTGAAGTCGAAGGACTCGCGGATCGCCTCGACCGTCGCGGTCATGCCGGCGGGGTTGTGCGCGGCGTCGATGAGCACGCTCGGGCTGGTGCGCACCCGCTCCAGCCGGCCCGGCGAGCGGACGGCGGCGAACGCGGCCCGGACCGTCTCCTGCTCGATCGGCCCGGTCGCGGCGCCCGCGCCGAGGAACGCCTCGACCGCGGCCAGCGCCGTCGCCGCGTTCTGCGCCTGGTGCGCGCCGAACAGCGGCAGGTAGACCTCGTCGTACTCGCCACCGAGCCCCTGCAGGCGCACCTGCTGCCCGCCGATCGCGACCCGCCGCTCCAGCACGCCGAACTCGGTGCCCTCGCGGGCCACCACGGCCTCCACCTCGACCGCGCGACGCACGAGGGAGTCCAGCGCGCCCGGCTGCTGGTGGGCGAGCACCGCGATGGAGTCGGCCTTGATGATCCCGGCCTTCTCCCCCGCGATCGTGGCGACGTCGGGCCCGAGGTACTCGGCGTGGTCCATCGCCACCGGCGTGACGACGGCGACCCGCGCGTCGGCGACGTTCGTGGCGTCCCACGTGCCGCCCATGCCGACCTCGATGACGGCGACGTCGACCGGCGCGTCGGCGAACAGCGCGTACGCCATCCCGACCATCACCTCGAAGAAGCTCATCGGGTGCTCGCCGGCGGCGTCGACCATCTGCACGTACGGCGCGATGTCGGCGTAGGTCTCGACGAACCGTTCGGGGCTCACCGGCTCGCCGTCCAGGACGATCCGCTCCCGCATCGACTCCAGGTGCGGGCTGGTGAACCGGCCCACGCGCAGGCCGAAGCCGCGCAGCAGCTCGTCGACCATGCGCGCCGTCGTCGTCTTGCCGTTGGTGCCGGCCACCTGGATGACCGGCATCGCGCGGTGCGGGTTGCCCAGGAGGTCGACCAGCGCGTTGATGCGGGTCAGCGAGGGCTCGAGCCGGCTCTCCGGCCAGCGCGCCAGCAGCTCGCGTTCCACCCGGGCCAGGTCACCGGTGCTGCCGTTGCTCATCCTGCTCAGGATGCCAGCCCGTGCCGGGACGCCCGCTGCCTACCGCGCAGCGCCCTGGACGACGCCGCTGCCGGCGTGCATCCAGTCGCGCGGGGGCGCGGCCTCGACGACCCGCTTCACGAGGGGGAACAGCCCGACGGCGGCCAGCTTGAACGACGCGACGCCGAACGGGATGCCGATGACCGTCAAGCAGAAGCCGATGCCCGCGACGACGTGGACGAGCGCCAGCCACCAGCCCGCCAGGAGGAACCAGAGCAGGTTGCCGACGGCCGAGGCCACCCCGGCACCGGGAGCCCGGACGGTGGTGCGCCCGAACGGCCACAGGACGAAGCCGGCCAGCCGGAACGACGCGATGCCGAACGGGATGGTCACGATGAAGATGCAGGCGATCACGCCCGCCAGCAGGTAGGCCAGCGCCAGGATCCAGCCCTGCAGCACCAGCCAGATCACGTTCAGCAGCAGCCGCAGGGTGTCCACGCATCCTCCACGGACGGCGGGGGCGCGGTGTTCCCCCAGGACGGCAGCGAACGACGTCGTCCCCGGCTTCCTAGGATGCTGGGCATGGCTGCCGACATCTCCCGCCCGGACCCGACGGCTCCGGGAGCCACCGTCGGCGTACCCGAGAAGCCCACGATCGACGGGCTCGAGGAGAAGTGGGTCGAGCGCTGGGCGGCGGATGACACCTACGCCTTCGACCGGGACGCCGCCCTGCAGGCGCCGCGCGAGCAGATCTACTCGATCGACACCCCGCCGCCGACCGCGTCCGGCTCGCTGCACGTGGGCCACGTCTTCAGCTACACGCACACCGACTTCGTCGCCCGCTACCAGCGGATGCGCGGCCGGCACGTCTACTACCCGATGGGCTGGGACGACAACGGCCTGCCGACCGAGCGGCGCGTCCAGAACTACTACGGGGTGCGCTGCGACCCCGCGCTCCCCTACGACCCGTCGTTCGAGCCCCCGGCCAAGGCGGGCAAGGACCAGGTGCCGGTCTCGCGCCGCAACTTCGTCGAGCTGTGCATGCAGCTGACCGAGGCCGACGAGGCCGAGTTCGAGAAGCTGTGGCGCCGGGTCGGGCTGTCGGTGGACTGGACGAACGTCTACCGGACGATCTCCGAGGCCTCCCGCGCCACCGCGCAGAAGATGTTCCTGCAGAACCTGGCCCGCGGTGAGGCCTACGCCCAGGAGGCCCCGACCCTCTGGGACGTCAGCTTCCGCACCGCCGTCGCCCAGGCCGAGCTGGAGGACCGCGAGCGGCCGGGCGCCTACCACCGCGTGGCGTTCGCCGGCCCGTCCGGCCCGGTGCACATCGAGACCACCCGCCCCGAGCTGCTGCCCGCCTGCGTCGCCCTGGTCGCGCACCCCGACGACGAGCGCTACCAGCCGCTGTTCGGGAAGGCGGTGCGGACGCCGATCTTCGACGTCGAGGTGCCCGTCGTCGCCCACCGCCTGGCCGAGAAGGACAAGGGCTCGGGCATCGCGATGATCTGCACCTTCGGCGACCTGACCGACGTCATCTGGTGGCGCGAGCTGCAGCTGCCGACGCGCGCGGTCATCGGCTGGGACGGCCGGTTCCTGGCCGAGCCGCCGGCCGGCGTGCCCGCCGGGCCCTACGCGGAGCTCGCCGGCAAGACGTCGTTCAGCGCCCAGCAGCGGATCGTCGAGCTGCTGCGCGAGTCCGGCGCCCTGAAGGGCGACCCGAAGCCGATCACCCACCCGGTGAAGTTCTACGAGAAGGGCGACCGCCCGCTCGAGATCGTCACCACGCGCCAGTGGTACATCCGCAACGGCGGCCGCGACGCCGACCTGCGCGAGGCGCTGGTGGCCCGCGGCCGGGAGATCCAGTGGGTGCCCGAGCACATGCGGCACCGGTACGAGAACTGGGTCGAGGGCCTCAACGGCGACTGGCTGATCAGCCGCCAGCGGTTCTTCGGCGTCCCGTTCCCGGTCTGGTACCGGCTGGACGCCGAGGGCGAGCCGATCCACGACGAGCCGATCCTGGCCGCGCCGGAGTCCCTGCCGGTGGACCCCTCCTCCGACGTGCCGCCGGGCTTCGACGAGTCGCAGCGCGGCGTCCCCGGCGGGTTCATCGCCGACCCCGACGTCATGGACACCTGGGCGACGTCGTCGCTCTCGCCGCAGGTGGCCTCGGGCTGGGACACCGACCCGGAGCTGTTCGCCGCGGTCTTCCCGATGGACCTCCGCCCGCAGGCGCACGACATCATCCGCACCTGGCTGTTCTCGACCGTGGTGCGCTCGCACTACGAGTTCGGCACGGTGCCGTGGTCGCACGCGGCGATCTCCGGGTTCGTCGTGGACCCGGACCGCAAGAAGATGTCGAAGTCGAAGGGCAACGCGACGACGCCGATCGACGTCCTGGAGCGGTACGGCACCGACGCCGTCCGCTGGCGCGCCGCCGGTGCGCGCCCGGGTGCGGACTCGCCGTTCGACGAGACGCAGATGAAGGTCGGCCGCCGGCTGGCGATGAAGATCCTCAACGTCGGCAAGTTCGTGCTGGGCCTGGGCGCCTCGGCGTCCTCGACGGTCGACCAGGTCACCGAGCCGATCGACCTGGGCATGCTCACCGCGCTCGGCCGGGTGGTCGACGAGGCGACGGCGGCGTTCGAGGCCTACAACTACACCCGCGCGCTCGAGGTCAGCGAGACGTTCTTCTGGTCGTTCTGCGACGACTACGTGGAGCTGGTGAAGTCCCGCGCCTACGGGTCCGGGGCGGCGGCGACCTCCGCGCAGGCGGCGCTGGCGGTGGCGCTGGAGGTCCAGCTGCGGCTGTTCGCGCCGGTGCTGCCGTTCGTGACCGAGGAGGTCTGGTCCTGGTGGCAGGCCGGCTCGGTGCACCGCGCCGTGTGGCCGGTGGCCTCCGCGCTCCCCTCGGGCGGCGACCCCGCCGTGGTGACGGCGACCGCCGCCGCCCTGGCCGGCGTCCGCAAGGCCAAGTCCGACGCCAAGGTCTCCATGCGCGCCGACGTCGAGACGGCGACCGTCACCGCCCCCGCCGCGCAGGTGCCGCTCATCGAGGCCGGCCGCGCCGACCTGGTGGACGCCGGCCGGATCGCCACGCTGTCGGTGCAGCCCGGCGACGGCGAGCTGACGGTGGCCGTCGTCCTCGCGGAGGTCGCAGAGGCCTGACGCGCCTCGACGGTGTGCGCTGGTCGGCAGCTCCGGGCCCGGGAGCTGCCGGCTAGCGCACACCGTTGCCCACGATGAGCGATCGGCGGGCGGCGTGGGCGGCCCGGATGTCGCGGCGGCAGTCCTCGGGGTGCAGCGTGAGCCGGCGGTAGCCGAAGCGCAGCGTCTGCCAGCCGACGGTCGCCAGCAGCGCGTCGCGCCGGATGTCCCGCTCGCGCTGCCGGCGGGACCCGTGCCAGGCGGCGCCGTCCATCTCGACGGCGAGCGCGACCTCCTCGTACGCCGCGTCGAGCGCGAACACCTCCCCCGCGACGACGATGCGGCGCTGCTGCACGAACGGCGGCATTCCCGGGCCCCGCAGCACCTGCAGGCAGCCCCAGATCTCCAGCTCGCTCTGGCACCCGGCAGCGAGCAGCTCGACCACCCGCGCGAGCTCGGCGCGGCCCGGCAGGCGCGGGCGGCGGGCGAGCTCGTCGGCCAGCTCGCTCACCGACGCCTCCCGGCGCCGGACGGCGGTGATGGCTGCGGCCCGCACGTCGGCGCGGCTCAGCGGCGCGGGCCGCCCCCAGGTGTCGACGAGCGACCGCTCCACCGAGGTGACCGAGGTACTGCCGACCCGGCGCCGCTCGGCGTCCACGCCGGCCGAGCGGTGCACGGTCACCCCGCGGGACCCGCGGGCGCTGCGGGTCAGGTCGACGGTGACGTGGACCGGGCCGGGCGGGTGCTCGACCAGCCCCCACAGGGCCAGAGCCGTGACGTGGCTGGCCACGCCGCCGCGGGCCAGCGCGGCGGCCAGGCGGACCCGCCACTCCCCCGCGGCCTGCGGCAGCGCGTAGACGCCGGGACGCAGCAGGACCAGCTTCCCCGCGGCGACCCAGGCGCCGACGGCGCGGGCGCTGATCCGCCGCTGCAGCTCCGCGGCGGTCGCCCACCCGGCCTCACCCACGACCGCTGCCACGTCCCGCGTCATGGCGCCAGGCTGCCGGGCGTCGGGCGCGGTCGGGGTCGGTCAGCCGGATCTGTGGACGGCGGCCGGCGACGGTGTGCGCGGGTCGGCAGCTCGATCGCCCGGAACTGCCGATAAGCGCACACCGTCGGCGACGCACTTCTCGGGACACGCGAACGGCCCGCCCCCGGTGGGGGCGGGCCGTTCAACGGTCGCTCAGGTCAGGCGGACTTCTCGCGGCGCTCGCGGGTGGGCTTGCGCGGCACGATGGTCGGGTTGACGTGCTCCAGCACGACCTCCTTGGTGATCACCACGGAGGCGACGTCGTCCCGGCTGGGGACGTCGTACATCACCGACTGGAGCACCTCCTCCATGATCGCGCGGAGCCCGCGGGCGCCGGTGCCGCGGAGGATCGCCTGGTCGGCGATGGCCTCGAGCGCGTCGTCGGTGAACTCCAGCTCCACGCCGTCGAGCTCGAAGAGCTTCCGGTACTGGCGCACCAGGGCGTTCTTCGGCTCGGTGAGGATGTTGATCAGCGCCTCGCGGTCCAGCTTCTGCACGCTGGTGATCACCGGGAGCCGGCCGATGAACTCGGGGATCATGCCGAACTTCAGCAGGTCCTCGGGCATGACCTCGGCGAAGGCGTTGGCCTCGGCGATCTCGGCCTTGCCGCGGACCTCGGCGCCGAAGCCGATCCCCTGCTTGCTGGTGCGCTGCTCGATGACCTTCTCCAGGCCGGCGAACGCGCCACCCACGATGAACAGCACGTTCGTCGTGTCGATCTGGATGAACTCCTGGTGCGGGTGCTTGCGGCCACCCTGCGGGGGCACCGACGCCGTCGTCCCCTCGAGGATCTTCAGCAGCGCCTGCTGCACGCTCCTCACCGGAGACGTCGCGGGTGATCGACGGGTTCTCGCTCTTGCGGGCGATCTTGTCGACCTCGTCGATGTAGATGATCCCGGTCTCGGCCCGCTTCACGTCGTAGTCCGCGGCCTGGATCAGCTTGAGCAGGATGTTCTCGACGTCCTCGCCGACGTAGCCGGCCTCGGTGAGCGCCGTGGCGTCGGCGATCGCGAAGGGGACGTTGAGCATCCGCGCGAGGGTCTGCGCCAGGTGGGTCTTGCCGCACCCGGTCGGGCCCATCAGCAGGATGTTCGACTTGGCCAGCTCCACGCCCTCGTCGCGGCGGTCACCGCCGGCCTGGATCCGCTTGTAGTGGTTGTAGACGGCCACCGACAGCGTCCGCTTGGCCTTGTCCTGGCCGATGACGTACTGCTCGAGGAAGTCGTGGATCTCCTTCGGCTTCGGCAGCTCGTCGAACTTGAGGTCCGAGGACTCCGAGAGCTCTTCCTCGATGATCTCGTTGCAGAGGTCGATGCACTCGTCGCAGATGTAGACCCCGGGGCCAGCGATGAGCTTCTTGACCTGCTTCTGGCTCTTCCCGCAGAAGGAGCACTTGAGCAGGTCACCGCTCTCACCGATTCGTGCCACCTGCTGACCTCCACCTCGGATTCGCAGCCCTGGAACCAGGTGCCTGCGTCGTCGTCGTTGCTGCTCTTCAGCCGCTGCAGTCCCCGCTCCGCGGGGCTCTCGTCCCGGTGCTGTCGACCGGGGTCGGGCGTCCGCCGAACGTACCTGCCGCCACCGACGCCGCCGGGCAATGACTCACCCGGTTCGGTTCCGGCGCTTCCCACTTCCGTACCGCTCGCCTCTCGGCCCAGTTCCGGCCCGGGAGCGCCTCCCGAACCGTTGGACCCTTCGACGGTACGAGCCGGGGACGCGACACGCGCGGCCCCGGCTCGCGCCGTCGGGGATCAGACCGAGGGGAGGGCGTTGAGCTTCCGGCTCTGGATCACCTGGTCGACGATCCCGTACTCCTTGGCCTCCTCGGCGGTGAGGATCTTGTCGCGGTCGATGTCGGTGCGGACCTGCTCGGCCGTCCGGCCGGTGTGCCGCGCCAGGATCTCCTCCATCTGCGACCGCACCCGCTGGATCTCCGCGGCGTGGATCTCGAGGTCGGAGACCTGACCGCCCGCCTCGCCCGACGGCTGGTGGATCAGCACGCGGGAGTAGGGCAGGGCCAGACGCTTCCCCGGCGTCCCGGCCGCGAGCAGGACGGCGGCGGCCGAGGCGGCCTGGCCCATGCACACGGTCTGGATGTCGGGACGGACGAACATCATCGTGTCGTAGATCGCCATGAGCGAGGTGAACGAGCCACCGGGCGAGTTGATGTAGATCGTGATGTCGCGGTCCGGGTCGGTGGACTCCAGCGTGATCAGCTGGGCCATGACGTCGTTGGCCGAGGCGTCGTCGATCTGCACCCCGAGGAAGATGATGCGCTCCTCGAAGAGCTTGTTGTAGGGGTTGGACTCCTTCATGCCGTAGCTCGTGCGCTCCACGAAGGAGGGCAGGATGTACCGGCTGGAGGGCATCTGGAAGCTCATGTCAGTCCCTCCGGACTCAGTTGTCGGTGACCGGGTTGGCGCTGTCGGTCATGGTCGCGCGGCTGACGACGTGGTCGACGAAGCCGTACTCGAGGGCCTCCTGCGCGGTGAACCACCGGTCGCGGTCGGAGTCCTTCTCGATCTGCTCGACGCTCTGGCCGGTGTGGAAGGACTGCAGCTCGTTGAGCTCCTTCTTCGTCCGGCGGAAGAGGTCGGCCTGGATGGCGATGTCGGCCGCGGTGCCGCCGACGCCCGCCGAGGGCTGGTGCATCATGATCCGCGCGTGCGGCAGGGCGTAGCGCTTGCCCTTGGTGCCGGCGGTGAGCAGGAACTGGCCCATCGAGGCGGCCAGGCCCATGCCGTAGGTGGCGACGTCGCAGTCGATGAACTGCATCGTGTCGTAGATCGCCATGCCGGCGCTGACCGAGCCGCCGGGCGAGTTGATGTACAAGTGGATGTCGGTCTTCGGGTCCTCCGCCGACAGCAGCAGCATCTGCGCCGCGAGCTGGTTGGCGATGACGTCGTCCACCTGCGTGCCGAGGAAGATGATGCGCTCGCGCAGCAGGCGCTCGTAGACGGAGTCTCCGAGGTTCATCATGCCGCCGGCGCCGCGCATCATGGGGGCGCTCGCGAGGTTCGGGTGGGTAGTGCTCACGGGTGCGGTGACCTCCGTAGGACTGTCGAGCAGTCGGTCTCGGTGGACTGGTGAGTCGTGGTGCGGGGCGATGGTGCGGGCTTCGACGGCCCTCCGGAGAGCGGTGCTCCCCGGCGATTCGCCTGAGTCCTGTCGACCCTAACGCGCACCTCCGACGGTGCAGTCCCGCGACGGGTGGTGTTCGCCGTCGGCGCAGCGGCCGGACCGGCCAGGACGTCCCGGAACGACGGACGCCGCCCCACCCGGCATCGGGTGGAGCGGCGTCGCGTGCGGTGCTGCGGGGGCGATCAGGCCTTGTCGACGACCTCGGTGTCCTCGACGGCGCCCTCGGCCGCCTCGACGGCGGTGGCCTCGGCGGCGAACTCGGCGTCGGCGGCGTCCTCGTCAGCGGCGTCCTCGGCCGGGGCCTGGACCGTCTTCGGGCGGAGCGCCTCGAGGTCGACGACGGTGCCCGACGCGTCGGTGATCGTCGTCTGCTCGAGCAGCTGGGCCAGCGTCTTCGTCCGGCGCACGTCGGCGACGAACTCGGCGATGTTGTTGCCCTGCTGCAGCTGCTGCGCGTACTGCTCCGGGCTCATCCGGTTGCGCTGGGCCTGGGCCATGATCTGCGCGGAGAGGTCGTCGTTGTCGACGGTGACCTCACGGGCGTCGGCGATCGCGTCCAGGATGAACTGCGTCCGGACGGCCTCCTCGACGTTCTTGCGCTGGTCGGCGTCGTAGGCCTCGCGGCTCTCGACACCGGACATCTTGAGGAAGCTGTCCCAGTCCATGCCGGCCTGCTGCAGCTCGCCCTCGAAGGCGCGGTTGCGCCACTCGATCTCGCGCTCGACCAGGTTGTCGGGCATGGGCACCTCGACGGCCTCGAGCAGGTGCTCGACCAGCTTGTCGCGGGCCTGCGCGCCCTGCTGGATCACCTTGGTGCGGGCCAGGCGGGTGCGGACGTCCTCGCGCAGCTCGTCGAGGGTGTCGAACTCGCTGGCGGTGGAGGCGAACTCGTCGTCGAGCTCGGGGAGCTCCTTCTCCTTCACCGAGCGGACGGTGACGGTGACGTCGGCGGTCTCGCCGGCGTTGGGGCCGGAGAGCAGCGCGGTCTGGAAGGTCTTGGACTCCTCGGCGGACAGCCCGCGGACGGCGTCGTCGAGGCCCTCCATGAGGTTGCCGGAGCCGACCTCGTAGGACATGCCGGTGGTGGAGCCGTCCTCGAGCACCTCGTCACCGAGCTTGGCCTCGAGGTCGATGGAGACGAAGTCGCCGTCCTGGGCGGCCCGCTCGACCGACTGCAGCATGCCGAAGCGCTCGCGCATGACGGTGATCTGCTGGTCGATCTCCTCGTCGGTGACCTCGACGTCGTCGACGGTCACGGACAGGTCCTCGAGCGGGGGCAGCTCGAGCTGCGGGGCGACGTCGACCTCGGCGGTGAACTCGAGGGTCTCGTTGTCCTCGAGCTTGGTCACCTCGATGTCGGGCTGGCCGAGCACGCGGACCTGGTTCTCGCGGACGACCTCGGAGTAGACCTCCGGGATGGCGTGCTGGACGACCTGCTCCAGGACGACGGGCCGGCCGATGCGCTGGTCGAGCACGCGGTTGGGGACCTTGCCGGGGCGGAAGCCGGGGACGCGGACCTGCTTGCCCAGCTCCTTGTAGACCTCACCGAAGGCGTGGTCCAGGTCCCCCCAAGCCACCTCGATCGCCATCCGGACCCGCGTGGGGCCGAGTTCCTCGATGGTGCTCTTCACAGCGGCAGTGCTCCTCGATAAAGACAGTGGGTGGGGCGCTCGGTGCTCGACAGCGCCGCGTCGACCCACGAGTCTACGGGCGACGGGCGAGCGCACGCCGGGCCGGGATGCGGCCGGCGGCTGGTCGGGGTGACAGGACGTGAGCCTGCTGCACGACCTGGTCGGGGTGACAGGATGTGAGCCTGCTGCACGACCTGGTCGGGGTGACAGGATGTGAGCCTGCTGCAAGACCTGGTCGGGGTGACAGGATTTGAACCTGCGGCCCCCTGCTCCCAAAGCAGGTGCGCTACCAAGCTGCGCCACACCCCGTGGCCGGGCCGAGTCTAGGGCCCCGGCCGGTCGTGGACGGCCGGGCGACGTCTCAGGCGGAGACCGGCGGACGGCGGTCCGCCCACGGCGCCGCGTCCTCGAGCGCTGCGGCGACCCGGACGAGCACGTCCTCCCGCCCGAAGGCCGCGACGATCTGCACCCCGACCGGCAGCCCGTCGGCGGTCCAGTGCAGCGGCAGGCTGACCGCCGGCTGGCCGGTGACGTTGAACTGGGCGGTGTAGGGCATGAAGGCCCCCACGCGTCGCCCCTCCTGCTCCGGGCCGGCTGCGGCGAACCAGCCGAGCTCCGGCGGGGGTGCGCCCACCGTCGGGGTGACCAGCAGGTCGAAGCCGCGGCCGCCCTGCTCCGTCGGCGTCCAGAAGGCGGCCATCTGCCGCGCCCAGGTCGCCAGCTCGGCGCGCGCGGCCAGGTAGTCGGCGGACGACATCTGCCGGCCCATCGCCCGGTAGGTCGCGTTGCGGCGTTCCAGCTCCTCGTCGCGCACCGGGCGGCCCAGGAGGCGCTCGTGGGCGGCCAGGGCCAGGGCGATGTCGGCGGCGATGGTGGCGCCGAAGCCGCGCATGAACCGCTCGTCGAACATGACGTCGGGGGTGGTGGGCTCGACGGCGCAGCCGAGCTGCTCGAGGAGCCGCCCGGCGCGGTCCACGGCGGCGCGGCAGTCCGGCGACGGCTCCCCCGGCTCGGTGTCGAGGATCCCGACGCGCAACCGGCCGACCGGGGCACCGACCTCGTCCGCGAGGGCTCGGGGCAGCGGCGGGGCGACGTAGGGGTCACCGGGCATGGCGCCGCTGATCAGGTCGAGGACGGCGGCGGCGTCGCGCACCGTGCGGGTGACCACGCCGTCGGTGGTGGCGCCGGCCCAGCTCTCCCCCACCTCCGGGCCGTGGCTCACGCGCGCGCGGGTGGGCTTCAGACCGACCAGCGCGCACTCGGACGCCGGGATGCGGATCGATCCCCCGCCGTCGCTGGCGTGGGCGACCGGGACCATCCCGGCGGCGACGGCCGCCGCCGAGCCGCCGCTGGAGCCACCGGCGGAGTGCCCCGGGTTCCACGGGTTGCGCGTGGGGCGGTGGGCCGCCGGCTCGGTCGTGATGGTGGTGCCGAACTCGGGCACGTTGGTGCGGCCGAGGAAGACGAATCCGGCGGCGCGGAACTGCTGCGCGACGTAGCTGTCGGTGGGCCAGCGGACGTCGGCGTCGCGCAGGAACGAGGTGCCGTAGTTCGTGGCCTCGCCCGCGACGTGGCAACCGAGGTCCTTGAGCAGCATCGGGACGCCGCGGAACGGGCCGTCGGGGAGCTCGCCCCCGGCCTCCTTGCGGGCGTCGTCGAAGCGGTCGCGGATCACCGCGTCCAGTTGCGGGTTCACCCGCTCGATGCGCTCGATCGCGGCGTCGACGAGCTCGGCCGGGCTCGCCTCGCCGGAGCGCACCAGCTCGGCCTGTGCGGTGGCGTCCATCCACGTGGTCTGCGTCACGTCGAGCACCGTAGCGGCGTCCGGCCCGGGGCGGCGCGGCCGCGAGCGCTCCGGCCGTTAGGCTGTCCGGGCACCTCGCGGGTGTAGCTCAATGGTAGAGCCCCAGCCTTCCAAGCTGGCCATGCCGGTTCGATCCCGGTCACCCGCTCCACATCCTCGCCATGGGTGGATGCGTGTCCGCGCAGCTCAGCAGGGCGTGGGCGCTGCTTCCCCTGCTAGCTTCCGGCATGACCACGACTGCGCCGCGCATCGACCTGCTCGACACGACGGCCTTCGCCGGCAGCCAGCCGCACGAGCAGTTCCGCTGGCTGCGCCGGCACGACCCGGTCCACCGCCACGCCGACCCGCGCGGGCCGGACTTCTGGGTCGTGACGCGGCGCGCCGACGTCATCGCGGTCGAGAAGGACCACGAGACCTTTTCATCCGAGCCCTCGATCATGATCGCCGACGCCGGCGGGGCGCTGGGATCCGGCGATCACCAGATGATGATCTCGTGCGACCCGCCGCTGCACACCAGCTACCGGCGGCTGGTGCACGAGGAGTTCACGCCGAGGGCGGCACAGGCCCTCAGCGGCCGTATCGGCGAGCTGGCCGCCACGATCGTGGACCGGGTGGCCGGCCGGGGCGAGTGCGACCTGGTCGCGGACGTCGCCGGCGAGCTGCCGTCGTACGTCATCGCGGAGCTGCTCGGCATCCCGCTCGAGGACGGCCGCCGCCTCTACCACCTCACCGAGACCATCCACGCCGACCCCGTGAAGGTGCCGGAGGGTGCCGGCACGAAGGCAGTGCTGGAGATGTTCGGCTACGCCTCGCAGGTGGCGGCGGAGAAGCGCGCGAAGCCCGGCCAGGACCTCGCCAGCCGGCTGCTGCACGCCGAGGTCGACGGCCGGCGGCTGGACGAGATGGACTTCGGCCTGTTCTTCCTGCTCCTCGTCGACGCGGGTGGCGACACCACCCGCAACCTGGTCGCGGGCGGGGTGCAGGCGCTGTTCGACCACCCGGGAGAGCGGCGGCGGCTGCAGGCCGACCTCGATGGCCTGCTCGGGCCGGCGATGCACGAGATGTTGCGCTTCGTCAGCCCGGTCATCTACATGCGTCGCACGGCGACGCGGGACACCGTGCTCGGCGGCCGGCAGATCTCCGCCGGTGACAAGGTCGTCGTCTACTACGGCTCGGCCAACCGCGACGAGACGGTGTTCGACGAGCCGGACGCGTTCCGGGTCGACCGCAGCCCCAATCCGCACATCGCATACGGGGTGGGCCGCCACACCTGCCTGGGCATGCACATCGCCCGAGTCGAGATCACCGCGATGCTGCGCGAGATCCTCACCCGGCTGCCCGACATCGAGCCGGCGGGACCGCCGACGTGGCAGGACTCCGCGTTCATCTTCGGGCCGCGCACGATGCCGGTCCGCTTCACTCCCGTTCGGGCGCGCTGAGGTCACGGCCTCTCCGACCGCACATCGGGGTCACGCCCCTCGACTCAGGGTCCGACGGGGCGTCCGAGCACGTCGTTCCGAGGAGATGCCGTTCTCGTCGCGACGGCGGGACCGTCAGCCGGCGGGCACCATGGGAACGTGCCCGAGGGAGACAGCGTCTGGAAGGCCGCGCGCCGGATGCGCGGGCACCTGGTCGGCCGCACCGTCGTGCGCAGCGACTTCCGCGTCCCGCAGCTCGCCACGGCCGACCTCGCCGGCCGCACGATCACTGCGTTCGACTCCTACGGCAAGCACATGCTCACCCGCTTCAGCGGCGGGCTGACGCTGCACACCCACTTCCAGATGGACGGCGCCTGGCAGGTGGTCGGTCCCGGCAAGCGGCTGCCGCGCACCTTCGACGACGAGATCCGGCTGGTCCTGCACACCGACGGCCCGACGGCGTACGCGCTGCGCATGCCGGTGCTCGAGCTCGTCCAGACCGCGCGCGAGGACGCGGTCGTCGGTCACCTCGGGCCGGACCTGCTCGGGCCGTCGTGGGACGAGGACGCGGCCGTCGAGCGGCTGCTGCGCGATCCCGGGCGGCCGCTGGTCGAGGCGCTCTTGGACCAGAAGAACCTCGCCGGCATCGGCAACCTGTGGGCCGTCGAGACCTGCTACCTGCGCGGCTACTCCCCCTGGACGCCGGTGCGCGAGGTCGACCTGCGGGCCACCGTCCGCCTGGCCCGCCGGATGATGCAGCACTCGCTCGACCACCCGGGTCAGGTCACCACGGGCGACACCCGCCGGGGCCAGACCCACTGGGTGTACGGCAGGGCCGAGCGGCCGTGCCGCCGGTGCGGGACGCCGGTGGCCTTCCGGGACTCGGTCACGGGCACGCCCTACTCCCGCGAGACCTGGTGGTGCCCGCACTGCCAGCCCGGCCCCTTCCCGTCCCTGGCCGAGCGGCCCACCCGACCCGGGCTGCGGCGGGGCGTCAACGAGGAGTCCTTCGGCTCGCGCGGCCGGCGGCTGCGCGGCGCGCCCGGGTACGCGCGACGACCTCCCGGCTGACCAGCGCCCTACGCGGTCGGGTCGCCCTCGGGCACCTCGATCGCGACCACCTCGGCCACGTCCGCGTCCTCCCCGGACAGCCCCTCGGCCTCCTCGTGCTCGTCGTGGAAGGCCAGCCAGCGCATCCCGAGGGCCTCGCGCTGCTCGTCGTCGACGGCCTCCTTGAACGGCGGGAAGAAGTCGGTCTCCTCCTCGGCCATGTGGTCGGCGTTGACCTGCCGCGCGTTCCGCACCGCTTCCCACCAGGCCTCGCTGCCGACCTCCTGCTCCCCCACCGCGGCCGCCGCGTGCCGGATCTCGTTGTGGTCGTGCACCCCCTCGGCCGTCTCCTCCTCGCCGTCGGCCTCTTGCGCCAGCAGCGGGTAGAACAGCTGCTCCTCGGCCACGGCGTGCACCTCGAGCTTGGCGTGCAGCGCCTCCCAGGCGGCGGCGAGCTCGTCGGCGGGCAGGTCGTCGAGCGCGGCGAAGTCCCGCCGGAAGATCTCGTGCTCGGCCAGGACCAGCGCGGTGATCTCGAAGTCGGACATGCCGCCCTTGGTACCCGCTCCGCGGCGCGACCGCTCCACGAACGCGGATCCCGCACCTACGCTGCCGGCCGTGACCGCTGACCGGCCGGCGCGGGTCGAGGACGTGCACGAGCTCGCGCAGGCGATGCCGCACGTGACCGTCGTCCACGGGTCGGGCGGCAACGCCGTCTACCAGGTGGGCGGGAAGTCCTTCGTCTTCTTCCGCACCCCGCGGCCGGACGCCGTCGACGCCGAGGGCCGCAAGCTGCCCGACGTGATCGTCTTCTGGGTGCCCGACGAGACGGACAAGCTCGCGCTGGTCCAGGACGAGCGGACGCCGTTCTTCACCACCTCGCACTTCGACGGCCACCGCTCGGTGCTGGTGCAGGCGAGCCGGCTCGGCGAGATCAGCCGACAGGAACTGGCCGAGGTGGTGCAGGACGCCTGGCTCGCCCAGGCCTCCCCCCGCCGCCGGGCGGTGTGGTTGACCGAGCACGGGGCGGCGGACTAGCTCCGCGCCGGTGCGCTCAGTCGAAGCCCGCGGGCAGGCCGAGCTTGGCGAACAGCCCCGTCCCGAGGTCGAGGAAGCTGGAGATGTGGGCGACCTTCCCGCCCTCGATCTCCAGCACGTGCAACCCCCACGGCTCGTGGCCACCGCCCTCGCGGCGGCGGTACTGCGCCAGCGCCGGCGTCCCGTTCGCCGAGGTGAGGAAGACCCGCGACCCCGCGCACTCCGCGCCCGGCCCCCGCATCCAGGTGCCGATGTCCTCCGCGCCGCGGAGCCACATCTCGAAAGGGGGCATGTGCTGGGTGGCGTCCTCGTGCAGCAGCTGCACGAACGCCTCGATGTCGTAGCGCTCGAAGGCGTCCAGGTAGCGAGCGAGCAGCGCGCGGTCGTCGTCGTCCAGGCTGCGGGGCGCCGGGCGACCGTCCAGGTCGGCGAGGGTGGCCCGCGCCCGCTGCAGCGCGCTGTTCACCGACGCCACCGTCGTCTCCAGCAGCGTGGCGACCTCCTCGGCCTTCCAGCGCAGCACCTCGCGCAGGATGAGCACCGCCCGCTGCCGGGGTGGCAGGTGCTGCAGCGCCGCGATGAACGCCAGCCGGATCGACTCGCGGGCGACCGCCTGCTCGGCCGGATCGCCGTCCTCGGGCAGCACCTGCCGGTCGAGCACGGGCTCGATCCAGGCCGTCATCGGCCGCTGACCCGCCAGCGACGCCGGCACCGGCGGGTAGGGGTCGCCCCGCCAGGTCCATCGGCAGCGCCCGTCGGTTCCGGCCGTTGAGCTGGTCGAGGCAGACGTTGGTCGCGATCCGGTAGAGCCAGGACCGCAGCGCCGAGCGGCCCTCGAAGTCGGCCAGGCCGCGCCAGGCGCGCACCATCGTCTCCTGCACCGCGTCGTCGGCGTCGAACGCCGAGCCGAGCATCCGGTAGCAGTAGCCGGTGAGCTCGCGGCGGTGCTCGAGGAGCCGCGGATCGAGCTGGTCGGTCGGGCCGAGCGCCACGCTGGTCACCTGGCAACCACTCCTCCGGTCGGTGTGCGCGCCAGCACATCACAGGACACCGACAGAACGGGAGGGGCGAGCGCCTACTGGTAGCTGACGAGGTCCGGTGCCGGCTGCACCTGCTCCATGGTCTGCTCCGGGGTGAGCATCGGGGCGTCCTCGTCGTAGAAGTTCTTCCACCCCCACCAGACCGGGGGTGCGCCCTCCCGCACGCGGTTCCAGGTCGCCTGCTTGTCCCCCTGCGAGCCCTGGCCGTCGGCGTGCACGAGCACCGCCAGCTCGTCGCGCGAGACGTCGAGGGCCTCGCGCCCGGGCAGCATGTCGGTGCGGAACTGGTGCAGGACCAGCAGCTTCTGCGGAAGCCGCGCCTCCCGGGTCAGGTCGGCCAGCCAGCCCACGACGCGGTTGACCTCCTCGACGCCGACCGAGCCGATCTGGGTCAGGTGCACCTGGTCGGGGGCCAGCCGCCACTCCGGGTCCAGCGCCAACCCGACGTGCGGCAGCTCCAGCAGCGGCCGGTAGCGCTCGGCCTGCGTGACGAAGTCGGTGCGGCCGGGCTGCAGGTCCAGCACCACGTAGACACCGGCCTCGCCCGCCGCCTCCACCCAGGGCCGCAGCGCGTCGACCTCGCTCTCGGTGGAGTAGTTGCCGTCCGGGCCGGGGAACTCCGAGGCCACGGTCGCGATGATCTCGAACGACGGCACCACCGTCCGGCCGCCGGCGAGCGGCTCGTACGGGGCGGCGTGGTCCCGGGCGCGCTGGATGGCCGCCTCCACCGGCTGCTCCCCCAGCACGCCGAGGGCGGCCGAGCCGGGGTAGCCGTACAGCGCGACGAGCAGGCGCCCCGGGAACAGCAGCTGGCCGCCGCCGGGCAGCTCGGTGCCGGAGGCCGCCGTCTCCACCTTCCAGTCCAGGCCCTCGTCGGCGGCGAGGTCGCCGAGCGCGACGACCGACTCGGTGCCCTCGTCGGCCAGCGCCGTGCGCGCCGCCTCCGAGCCGCGCGGATCGGCCGGGCCGTCGAGCACGACGACCTGCGCACCGGCGGCGCGGGCGGTGGCGACGGCGGCGACCGCGTCGTCCTCCGCCGGCACGAGGACGACGGTGCCGGCGCGGTCCGCGCCCGGGCGCACCCGCGGCAGCTGCTCGACGTCGTCGTCGGCCCGCGGGTCGTCCGGCGCCTCGTCGACCAGCGCGACCGGCTCGTCGCGGTCCAGATCGGCGACCGCCTCCAGCTCATCCTCGGCCGCCACCTCCTCGACCTCGTCGAGCGGCAGCCCGGTGCTCGCGGCGACCGCACCCGCCCGCGCGGGCACGCGGACGACGTCGGGGCCGTCGGCACCCGCGCCGTCGGCCTCCCCCACCGCCAGCACCGTGCCGGCGTCGAGCCGGTCCAGCTCGTCGGCGAACCCGTCGCCGTCGTCCACCAGCAGCGGCACCCCGAGCCCGACCGCGGCGGAGGCGGCGAGCAGCAGGCCGGGGCGGTCGTCCGCCCGGGCGCTCACCACGACGGGGCTGCTGTCGAAGAACACGTCGCTGGCGGCCAGCGCCGCGGCGGCCGGCTCGGTCTGCGGCAGGAGGGTGAGCCGCTCGCCGGGGGCGGCGGTCACGGCCGCTCCGGCGTCCTCTCCCTCCGGCGCGCCCGGGGAGTCCGTGGCGGAGGCCGTGCACCCGGCAGCGACCACCGCAACCAGGACGGCGGGGATGGCACGAGCACGCACGGAGGACCTCCCGTTCGGGCACGGCGGCGCGGGGTCCTGTCCCCCGTGCCCGCGACGTCCGCGCCTCGACCGACCCTAAGCGGGGAGCGCCGGGCCCGGGCGCTGGACACCGGCGGGCCCCGGCCGCGAGCATCGGTACCGCGATGACGCCGCTCCGTTCGGGCCAGCCCGACCCCCGATCGACCAGCCAGCGGGCTGGGACGCGCCCCTGCCCTGCACCAGGCTCGACGGCATGACCACCGACACCGCCGTCCTCCCCGCGATGACCGTCGCCGAACCCGCGCCGATCCGACGTCCCCGGCGCCTGCTCCGCAGGCTCGGCATCGACACCGGCTACACGCTGACCGGCTTCCCGCTGGCCATCGCCGCCTTCGTCGTCGTGGTCACCGGCCTGGCCGCGGGCGCCGGGCTCCTCGTGGTCTGGGTGGGTGTGGCCGTTCTCGCCGCCACGCTGCTCGCCGCCCGCGGGTTCGCCACCGTCGAGCGGGCCTGGCTGCCGGCCGTGCTCGACCGGCCGGTCCCGCACCCCGCCTACCTCGTCGCCGAGGGCCGCCCGGTCCGCAAGCTGCTCACCCCGCTGCGGGACCCGCAGACCTGGCTGGACGCCCTGCACGCCCTCGTCCGCTTCCCGCTCGCGACCGTCTCCTTCGTCGTCACGGTGACCACCTGGTCGCTCGCCCTCGGCGGCCTCACCTACGGCGCCTGGGACTGGGCGCTGCCCGACGCCGCGCAGGACACCGAGAACACCGACCTGCTGGAGCTGCTGGAGCTGCTGGGGTTCGAGACGTCGGCCGGCCGGCGGATCGCCCTGAACACCGCGATCGGCGTCGTGTTCGCCCTGCTGCTGCCCTTCGTCGTCCGCGCCGTCGCGCTGCTGCAGGCCCAGCTGGGCCGGGTGATGCTGACCTCCCGCGCGGCCGCGCAGGCCGAGATCGGCCGGCTCGCCGAGGGCCGCGAGGCCGCCGTCGCCGCCGAGGCGGTCGCGCTGCGCCGGCTGGAGCGCGACATCCACGACGGCCCGCAGCAGCGGCTGGTCCGGCTGGCGATGGACCTCGCCCGCGCCCAGCGGCAGCTCGACACCGACCCCGCGCGCGCCCGCGCCACCCTCGGCGAGGCGACCGACCTGGCCCGGGAGACCCTCGAGGAGCTGCGCGCGCTGTCCCGCGGGATCGCCCCGCCGGTGCTCGCCGACCGCGGGCTGGCCGCGGCGCTGGCCGCGCTCGCCGCCCGCTCCCCCGTGCCGGTCGACCTCTCCGTCGACCTGCCCACCGAGCGGCTGGCGCCGGTCACCGAGAACACCGCCTACTTCGTGGTCAGCGAGGCGCTGGCCAACGTCGCGAAGCACAGCGACGCGACGCTGTGCCGGGTCGCCCTGGTCTGCGCGGCGGGCCGGCTGCGGGTCGTCGTCGAGGACGACGGCGCCGGCGGCGCGGTGCTCGCCCCCGGGCACGGGCTGGCCGGGCTCACCGACCGGCTGCACGCGGTCGACGGGCAGCTGACCGTGGACAGCCCCCGCGGCGGGCCGACCCGGCTGACGGCGGAGCTGCCGTGCACGTGAGCGGACCCCGGGACCGAGCCCTCCGCGTGGTGCTGGCCGAGGACTCGGTCCTCCTGCGGGAGGGCCTGGTCCGGCTGCTCGGGGAGGCCGGCACCCACGTGGTCGCGGCGGTCGCCGACGGCCCGTCACTGGTCGCCGCCGTCGTCGAGCACCGGCCGGACGTCGCCGTCGTCGACGTCCGGATGCCGCCGACGCACACCGACGAGGGGTTGCGCGCCGCCGTCGAGGCGCGCCGGCAGGTGCCCGGGACGGCGGTGCTGGTGCTCTCCCAGTACGTGGAGGTGGCCTACGCCGACGAGCTGCTGGCCGACGGCACCGGCGGGGTGGGCTACCTGCTCAAGGACCGGGTCGCCGTCGTCGACGTCCGGATGCCGCCGACGCACACCGACGAGGGGTTGCGCGCCGCCGTCGAGGCACGCCGGCAGGTGCCCGGGACGGCGGCGCGCCGACGACCCGGTGCGGCGGCTCACCCCCCGCGAGCGCGAGGTGCTCGGGCTGATCGCGGAGGGGCACTCGAACACCGCGATCGCCCGCGAGCTCGTCGTCACCCCCGGCGCGGTGGAGAAGCACACCCAGCACATCTTCGCCAAGCTCGGCCTCACCCAGGACGGCGACCAGCACCGCCGGGTCATGGCGACGCTGGCCTACCTGCGCTCCTGATCCCCGGGCCGGCCGAGCGCCCGCTCCACGTTCTCCACCATCCGGGCGAGCACCAGCACGGTGCGCTCGTACTCCTGGCGGGACAGCCCGTCGGCGGTGTGCCGGCGCACCCGGCCCACCGCCCGCAGGACCCGGTCGTGGGCGGCGACGCCCTCGGCGGTCAGGTGCAGCAGGCCGGCCCGCGGCCGGTCCACCCAGCCGCGGGCGGCCAGGTCGGTGACGACGGCGGTGGTGTCGCCGGCGAAGTCGGCCAGCGCGGCGACGACGTCGACCTCCGGGACGGCGCCGCCGGCGAGGGAGTGCAGCACCTGCCAGTGGCGGCGGGTCAGCCCCTCACCGGTGACGACGGAGTCCAGCGCCTCCTCGAGGAGCGCGTCGAGGCGCTTGACCCACCAGCCGATCGGCCGCTCGTCGTCCATCCGCGCATCCTGGGCAGCGCGGGGCCGGGCGACAACCCGTTGGCGCCCAGAGTCCCCCGACCGGTAGACACGGGCCGTGCCCGAGGACCCCGCCGCCCAGCTCCGCCCGATCACCGCCGACGAGTGGCCCCGGTTCCTGCGCGCCATGTACGGGGTGTTCGGCGACGAGCCCAGCGGCCGGTTCGTCGACGTCCCCTCGCCGTGGGCCGAGCTCGACCGGTCGCTCTCGCTGTGGGAGGACGACCGGGTCGTCGCCACCGCGGGCATCTACAGCCGCGAGCTGACCGTGCCGGGCGCCGTCGTCCCCTGCGCGGGGATCACCTGGGTGACCGTCGCCCCCACCCACCGGCGGCGCGGCGTGCTCACCGCGATCATGCGCCGGCAGCTCGACGACATCCGCGCGGCCGAGCGCGAGCCGGTCGCCGCTCTCTGGGCGGCGGAGTCGGCCATCTACGGCCGGTTCGGCTACGCCCCGGCCACCCGCCGCGGCGGCTGGACCGGCCGCACCGAGCGGCTGCGGCTGCGGCCCGGCACCGACCTGGGCACCGGTGCGGTGCGGCCGGCGGAGCCTGGCGAGTTCCGGGCCGCGGCCGCGCGGGTGCACGAGCAGCTGCGCCGCTGGGTGCCGGGCAACCTGGCCCGCGACGAGCGCTGGTGGGACCGGGTGCTGCTCGACGAGCCCGAGGAGCGCAAGGGCCGGCCCGCCCAGCAGCTGCTGCTGCACACCGAGGCCGACGGCTCCGCGACCGGGTACGCGACCTACCGGCGCAAGGCCCGTTGGAGCGACACGAGCGAGCCCGAGGGCGAGCTCACCGTCGGCGAGGTGCGCGCCGCGACGCCGGCGGGCTACGCCGCGCTGTGGCGGTACCTGCTCTCGATCGACCCTCGTCCGCACCGTCCACTCCCCGATGGCCTCGGACGACGACCCGCTGCGCCACCTGCTCGCCGACCCGCGCGCCCTGCACGCCCGGCCGGTCGACGCGCTGTGGGTCCGGGTGGTCGACGTCGGCCGCGCGCTCTCCGCCCGCCGCTACCCCGCCCCGCTGGACCTGGTGTTCGAGGTGCGCGACGAGTTCTGCCCGGAGAACACCGGCCGCTGGCACCTGTGGGGGCACCCCGCCGGCGCTTTCTGCGACCGCACCGACCGCGACCCCGACGTCGTCCTCGGCATCGAGGAGCTGTCGGCGGCCTACCTGGGTGGGGTCACCCTCGCCTCGCTGCAGGCAGCCGGCCGGGTGCACGAGGTGAGCCCGGGCGCCGTCGTCCAGGCGTCGACGGGGTTCGGCTGGCCGGTCACCCCGTGGTGCCCGGACGAGTTCTGAGTCAGCGCCCGGTGGGCAGTCCCCCGGCGGGGCGGTGCCGGTCGCGCTCGTAGTCGCTGATCAGCCCGATCCGGCGGACGTGCCGCTCGTCGCCGCTGAAGTCGGTGCGGAGGAACTCGAGCACCAGCTCGGTGGCCTCCTCGACGCTGTGCTGCCGGGCGCCGATCGAGACGACGTTCGCGTCGTTGTGCTGGCGGGCCAGCTGCGCGGTGGCGGTGTTCCAGACCAGCGCGGCGCGGACGCCGGGCACCTTGTTGGCCGCGATCTGCTCGCCGTTGCCCGAGCCGCCGATGACGACGCCGAACGAACCGGGCTCAGCGACCGTGCGCTCGCCGACCTCGAAGCAGAAGGGCGGGTAGTCGTCCTGGGCGTCGTACTCGAACGCCCCGCAGTCGACGGGCTCGTGGCCGGCGTCGGCGAGCACCTGCTTGAGGTGGTCCTTGAACTCGAGGCCGGCGTGGTCGGTTCCGACGAAGACGCGCATGGGTGCAGTTTGTCAGGCGGGCGGCGTCCCGGTCCCCGGGGTCCCGGGCCCGTGCGCCCGCCGCCCCACCGCGGACTTTCTGTACCGAAAGTCCCCGACTCTCCCGGACTTTCGGTACCGAAAGTCCCGTTCAGGAGCCGGTGAGGCGGCGGACGGCGGGGAGCGGGAGCACCTTCAGCAGGCGGGCGACCGGGCGCCAGGGCCACTCGGGCACGTAGCCGCGCACCGGCTCCCGCTCGACGACGGCGACCAGCGCGGCCACGCCCTTGTCCAACCCGACGGTGAGCGGGCCCCGCCGTCCGGCGTTGATGTCGGTGGCGATGTAGCCGGGCAGCACCGTGGAGACGACGATCCGCGAGCCGTACACGTCGGAGCGGATGCCCTCGGCCAGCGAGTTGAGCGCGGCCTTGCTCGCGCCGTAGGCGGTGCGGGTGCCGGGCATGCCGCGGACCGAGGCGACCGAGGAGATGAGCACCAGGTGCCCGGCGCCCTGGCTGCGGAAGAGCTCCATCGCCGCCTCGCACTGCGCGTGCGAGCCGAGCACGTTGGTGAGCAGCACCGCGCGGTTGTCCGCGGCCGCGCCGGTGCCGACCGAGCCGCCCTTGCCGATGCCGGCGTTGACGATCACCCGGTCGACGCCGCCCAGCTCCTCGGCCAGACGGGGCATCACCTCGGCGACCGAGGCCGGGTCGTCGACGTCCATGGCCGCGACGACCACCCGGATGCCGGGGTGCGCGGCGAGCAGCTCATCGCGCAGCGCCTCGAGCCGGTCCAGGCGGCGGGCGGTCAGCGCGAGGTCGCGGCCCATCGCGGCGAACCGGCGGGCCATGCCCTGGCCGAGGCCGGCGCTGGCGCCGGAGATGAAGATCCGCTGGCGGACGGGGTGCGGCATCCGGCCATCCTGCCGCACCCCTCCCCGAGGGCAGAAATGGCCATTTCTGCCCTCGGGGGGTGAGGTCAGCGGCGGGTGATCTCGAGGGTGTCGGCCGGGACGGAGGCCATGTCCGGGCCGGCGGTGCGGGTGCGCTTGAGCTCCCAGAACTCGGGGAGGTTGGCGAGCAGGACGGCGCCGTCGAAGGTCCTTGCCGGCGTCCTCGCCGGTGGGCACCTTGCTGATCACCGGGCCGAAGAAGGCGACGCCGTCGATGTGCATGACCGGGGTGCCGACGTCCTCACCGACCGGGTCCATGCCCTCGTGGTGGCTCTTCTCCAGCGCCTCGTCGTACTCGGTGGAGGTCGCCGCCTCGGCGAGGGAGGCGGGCAGGCCGACGCGCTCGAGGGCGGGGGCGATGAGGTCCTCCAGCTCCACCTTCTCGTGGTGCCGGAGCGTGCCCATGGCGGTGTAGAGGTCGCCGAGGATCTCCTCGCCGTGCTGCTGGGCGGCGGCGATCGCGACCCGCACCGGGCCGTACGCCTTCTTCATCATCTCCTGGTACTCCTCGGGCAGGTCCCGGCCGCTGTTGAGGACGGCGAGCGACATGACGTGCCAGTGCAGGTCGATGTCGCGGACCTTGGCGGCCTCGAGCACCCAGCGGCTGGTCAGCCAGGCCCAGGGGCACAGCGGGTCGAACCAGAAGTCGACGCGGGCCTTCACGGGGGCGCTCTGCACTGCCTCGGTCATGCGGGTTCTCCTCGTGGTCGGGGCCCCGGGGAGCTGCCACCGGGTCTCGGGAGGTGCCAAGCGGCACGGGGGGCGGCTTGTTCCCGGACACCGCGGTCGCGCGGGCCGTCGTCACCCCGTGGCAGGCTCCGGGGCGTGGCCGCACCCAACCTGACCCGCATCGATGCCGCCGCCCGCGCCGAGATCCTGACCGTCGAGAGCTACGACATCGCCCTCGACGTCACCGACGGCGCCGGGCACCCCGGCGAGCGCACCTTCGTCTCGACGACGACCGTCGAGTTCGGCTGCCGGGAGCCCGGCGCCTCGACCTTCATCGACCTGGTGGCCGACTCCCTCCGCTCCGCCACGCTCAACGGCGTCGAGCTCGACGTCAGCACGTGGGAGGAGGCCGTCGGCCTCCCCCTGCCCGACCTGGCCGAGCAGAACACGCTGGTCGTCACCGCCGACTGCCGCTACTCCAACAGCGGCGAGGGCCTGCACCGCTTCCTCGACCCCGAGGACCAGCAGGTCTACCTCTACACGCAGTTCGAGCCGGCCGACGCCAAGCGGATGTTCGCCTGCTTCGACCAACCCGACCTCAAGGCGACCTTCACGCTGCACGTCACCGCGCCGTTCGACTGGCAGGTCATCTCCAACAGCGGCGACCGCACCATCGAGGCCGGCGAGGGCGGCTCGCAGCTCGTGCACTTCGCCACGACCAAGCGCATCTCGACCTACCTGGTGGCGCTGATCGCCGGCCCCTACGCCAAGGTCACCGACTCGCACGAGGGCATCCCGCTGGGGCTGTACTGCCGGGCCAGCCTCGCCCAGCACCTCGACCCCGACGAGCTGTTCCGGGTCACCAAGCAGGGCTTCGACTTCTACCACCGGGTGTTCGACTACCCGTACCCGTTCGACAAGTACGACCAGCTGTTCGTGCCCGAGTTCAACGCCGGGGCGATGGAGAACGCCGGCGCGGTCACCTTCCTCGAGGACTACGTCTTCCGGTCGAAGGTGAGCCGGGCCCGCTACGAGCGCCGGGCCGAGACGATCCTGCACGAGCTGGGCCACATGTGGTTCGGCGACCTGGTGACCATGCGCTGGTGGGACGACCTGTGGCTCAACGAGTCCTTCGCCACCTACATCAGCACCCTGTGCCAGGCCGAGGCCACCGAGTACACGACGGCGTGGACGACGTTCGCCAACACCGAGAAGGCCTGGGCCTATGCGCAGGACCAGCTGCCCTCGACCCACCCGATCGCCGCGGACATCCCCGATGTCGCCGCGGTCGAGGTCAACTTCGACGGCATCACCTACGCCAAGGGCGCCTCGGTGCTCAAGCAGCTGGTCGCCTACGTGGGCCGGGACGAGTTCCTGGCCGGCGTGCGGCGCTACTTCCGGCGGCACGAGTACGGCAACACCACGCTCGCCGACCTGCTGGGCCCGCTGTCGGAGAGCTCCGGCCGCGACCTGTCCGAGTGGGCCGACCAGTGGCTGCGCACCAGCCAGGTGAACACGTTGCGCCCGCTCTTCGAGCTGACCGAGGACGGCCGGTACGGCAGCTTCGCGATCGAGCAGACCGCCGTCGCCGAGCACCCCGTGCTGCGCAACCACCGGCTGGCCGTCGGCCTGTACAGCGAGGGCCCCGACGGGCTCACCCGCACCGCGCGGGTCGAGCTGGACGTCGCCGGCGCGCGCACCGAGGTGCCCGACCTGGTCGGCCACCCGGCGGCGGACCTCGTGCTGGTCAACGACGACGACCTGACCTACGCCAAGCTGCGGCTCGACGAGCGCTCGCTGGCCACCCTGCGCGCCCGCATCGGCGCGATGCCCGACCCGCTGGCCCGCGCGCTGTGCTGGTCGGCGGCGTGGGACATGACCCGCGACGCCGAGCTGCCGGCCCGCGAGTGGGTGGAGCTGGTGCTGGCCGGGATCGGCGCGGAGTCCGAGAGCAGCGTCGTGCAGTCGCTGCTCGCCCGGGTGCAGACGGCGCTGACCAGCTTCGCCGACCCGACCTGGGCGCCCACCGGCTGGGCGCGGCTGGGCGACCACGCCCTGGCTGCGCTCGAGGCGGCCCCCGCGGGCAGCGACCAGCAGCTGCTGTGGTCGCGGACGCTGGCCAGCGCCGCGCGCACCGACGAGCACGTCGCGGCGCTGCGCGGGCTGCTCGACGGCTCCCGGACGGTCGCGGGCCTGGAGGTGGACGCCGACGCGCGCTGGGCGTTCCTGCACGGGCTGGTCGCCGTCGGCGCCGCCGGGGACGCGGAGATCGCGGCCGAGGAGGAGCGCGACGCGACCGCCACCGGCATCCGGCGCGCGGCGACGGCGCGGGCGCTGCGGCCCACCGCGGAGTCCAAGGCCGAGACGTGGCGCCAGGCCTTCCACGACGACGAGGTGCCCAACGCCGTGCACGAGGCGATCGTCGCGGGCTTCTGGCACCCGGCCCAGCGCGAGCTGACCGCGGAGTACGTGGACCGGTACTTCGCCGACGTCCGCCCCATCTGGGACCGGCGACCCGGCGAGATCGCCAAGAACGCCGTCCAGTACCTGTTCCCGTCGGTGGTCGAGCCGCGCACGATCGCCGCGGCCGACGCCTGGCTGGCCGACGCCTCGCAGCCGGCGGCGCTGCGCCGGCTGGTCTTCGAGGGCCGGGACGGCATCGCCCGCGCCCTGCGCGCCCGTGAACGCGACGGGGAAGCCGGCCTCGAGTAGGCAGCGACACGACGAGGCCCCGCCCACCGGATCGGTGGGCGGGGCCTCGTTCGCGTTGCTGTGCGGTCCGGAGGACCGCAGTGACTCAGTGCTTGTGCGTGGGGCGGCCGGCCTGGTCGGCGAGCTGGCGCAGCCCGTTGACGATGCCGCCGACGAGGTCGCCCCCGGCGAAGGCCGTCGTCATCGACAGCACGGCGAGCGCGCAGGCGCGGTCGGGCAGCCGGCGGGCCGCGGCGGAACCGGTCACGACCTCGACGACGCGCTGCCCCGGCGAGACGGCGATGAGCACGGCCTCGGCGGTGGCGCCGCCGGAGGAGGCGTGCATCTCCTCGGCCCGCGCGCGGGTCGGGGTGCCCAGGTCACCCACGTACAGGGTGAAGCGCAGGCCGGTCTCCCGGGAGGAGAGCGTCAGCGCCTCGTCCAGGCGGGCCAGCTCGCGGAAGCTGAAGATCTGGTCGAGCGGCTCGTCGGTGCGCGACGACATGGTCGAGGACGTAGCGGTGTCGTGGGACTCGACTTCGAGCGCGCGGGTCATCGCGGGCCTCCGGGCAGGTCGATCGCGGGTGCGGGAGTCGGGATCAGGGCGCTCACCAGGTGCCCCGGGCTCCACCGAGCGGACCGGCGGCCTGGGGGGCGGCCGCGATCGCGGCGTGCCCGTCCCCGTGCCCGCCGCCGTCGGGGTGCGGCTCGTACCAGACCGGGGCGTGGTCCCAGGCCTGGCCCGGCTTGTAGCGGGGCCGCCGGTGGCGCACCCCCGGCCCGAGGGTCCAGCAGCGCGAGCACGAGGATCACGACCAGCGGGCCCCCGGCGAAGACGAGGATGGTCTCGGCAACGGTCACGGGGCACAACTTACCGGCACCGCACCCCGGTCAGGCCGCCCGCTCCCCCCAGACGGGTGGGTGCCGCGACGCCCAGGGCCGCGCGGCCTCCAGCTGGGCGGACAGCGCGAGCAGCGTGACCTCGTCGGCGGGCCGGCCGACCAGCATGCTGCCGATCGGCAGCCCGCGCGCGTCGGAGTGCAGGGGCAGGCTGACGGCCGGCTGACCGGTGATGTTGGCGAGCGCCGGGAAGGCGGCGTAGCGCTCGTTGCGGGCGAAGTCCTCGGCGCCGTCGTCGGTGAACCAGCCGACCGGGCGCGGCGCCATCGTGACCACCGGGGCGAGCAGCACGTCGTAGCCGGCGGTGGCCCGCAGGTAGCCGCGGGCGAACGACCGCAGGGTGCCCAGCGCGAGCATCGCGTCCCGGGCCGAGAGCGCCAGGCCGCGGGCGCGCAGCTCCCGGGTGAGCGGCCGCAGCTCGCCGATGCGCTCGGGCGGCACCGGCAGCGTCGTCGCCGACAGCGCCCACACCCGCTCGAACGCGGGCAGCACCTCGGGCCCGATCAGCCCGGCCGGCGCCTCCTCCACGTCGTGCCCCAGGTCGGCGAGCAGCCGCGCGGTGCCGCCCAGGGCGGCGGCGATCGCCGGCTCGAGCGGGACGCCGGGCGGCGGCGATTCGGTGACGACGCCGATGCGCAGCCGGCCCGGCCCCCGGCCGGCGGCGGCCAGGAACGTCTCCCCCGGCGGCAGCGGCGGCGCCCAGGCGGGGTCGCCGAGCTCCGGGCCGGCCATCGCGTCGAGCAGCGCGGCGGCGTCGTGCACCGTCCGGGCCAGCGGGCCGTGGGTGGCGAGCCCCGTGATCTCGCTGCCCAGCGGGGCGTTGCTCACCCGCCCGCGCGTGGGCTTCATGCCGACCAGGCCGTTGACCGCCGCCGGGATGCGGATCGAGCCGCCGCCGTCGCTGCCGTGGGCCACCGGCACGAAGCCGGCCGCGACGGCGACCGCCGCGCCGCCGCTGGAGCCGCCGGCCAGCAGCGCCGGGTCCCAGGGGCAGCGCGCCGGGCCGACCAGGTCGTTGTCGGTGTAGGCCGGGAAGCCGAACTCGGGGGTGTTGGTCTTGCCGACGCTGATCGTCCCCGCGGCGGCCAGCCGGGTGACGACGGCGTCGTCCGCGTCCGGCACGGTGCCGGCGGTGACGCGTGAGCCGGACGTCGTCCGGACGCCGGCGGTGCGGGTGAGGTCCTTGATCGCGGTCGGCACCCCGAGCAGCGGGGGCAGCGGTCCGCCGTCCCGCAACCGCTGCTCGTCCGCGGCGGCGGCCGAGAGCGCGCGCTCCGGGGTCACCGTGACGAAGGCGCCGAGCCCGGCGTCGAACGCCGCGATGCGGTCCAGCGCGTGGCGCACCAGCTCGGTCGGGCTCACCTCGCCGGACCGGACGGCGGCGGCCTGCTCCAGCGCGGTCAGGTCGTGCAGCTGCGTCACGGGCGGCGACGCTAGCCGCCGGCGCGCCGACCCCCGGCAGCACCGCGGCCCGGCGGTCCCGTACACAAGGAGCCATGGACCTCTCCCGTGCCGCCGCGGAGGCCCTCGACGCGGCCGACCCCCTCGCCGGGTTCCGCGCCCGCTTCGCCGGTGCCGCCGACGACGGCCCCGACCGGCTGCTGTACCTGGACGGCAACTCGCTGGGCCGGATGCCCCTGGACACCCCCGCCGCGGTGAGCCGCGTGGTCGAGCAGGAGTGGGCGCGCGGTCTGGTCGGCTCGTGGTCGCAATGGATCGGGCACGCGACGCGGCTCGGCGACGCCCTCGGCGCCGGGGTGCTGGGTGCCGGCACCGGACAGGTGCTGGTCGGCGACTCCACCACGGTGAACCTCTACAAGCTGCTGGTCGCCGGCGCCGCCGCCCGACCCGGCCGCGACGTGCTGGTCTGCACCGCCGACGACTTCCCGACCGACCGCTACGTCGTGGCCGGGGTCGCCGAGGCCCGGGGCATGACCGTGCGCGAGATCGACGCCGACATCGACGAGGGCCTGGACCCGTCGGCGCTCGCGGCGGCGCTGGACGAGCGGGTTGCCGTCGTCGTCCTGTCGCTGGTGGCCTACCGGTCGGGCGCGCTGGCCGACGTCGCCGAGGTGACCCGGCTGGTGCACGAGGCCGGCGCGCTGCTGCTGTGGGACCTCTCGCACGCGGTGGGCGCCGTGCCGGTCGACCTGGACGCCACCGGGGCGGACCTGGCCGTGGGCTGCACCTACAAGTACCTCAACGGCGGGCCCGGTGCCCCCGCGTTCCTGTACGTGCGCCGCGACCTGCAGGAGGAGCTGCGCTCCCCCATCCAGGGCTGGTTCGGTCAGCGCGACCAGTTCGAGATGGGCCCGGCCTACGAGCCGGCCGAGGGCATCGAGCGCTTCGGGGTCGGGACGCCGCCGGTCATCGGCATGGCCGCGGTCGAGGTCGGCGCCGGGCTGGTCGCCGAGGCGGGCATCGGGGCGCTGGCCGCGAAGGGCCGCACGATGACCGACCTCGTGGTGGCCCTCGGCGACGAGTGGCTGGTGCCGGCCGGGGTGGCGCTGGCCTCGCCCCGTGAGCAGTCCCGGCGCGGCTCGCACGTCACCTTCGCCCACCCGCAGGCCTGGCAGCTGACGCAGGCGCTGGTCGACCGCGGCGTGGTGCCGGACTTCCGCACCCCCGACCGCGTGCGGCTGGGGCCGGCGCCGCTGTACACCCGGTTCGTCGACGTCTGGGACGCGATGGACCGGTTCCGCGCGATCCTCGCCGACCGCTCCTACGAGGCCTTCCCGGCCGAGCGCGCCCGCGTCACCTGAGACCCCCTCCACGAGATCTGCACACTCGGGGCTTTCCGGGCGCCGAATCCCCCGAGTGTGCAGATCTCGCGGAGATCAGGCGGGTTCGGGCACGCCGATCGGGTTGCCTGCCGGCCACTCGCCGGCGGCCGACGACGGCGCGGCGCACCGGCCGGATCAGCTCGGCGAACCGGTCGCAGCCGCGGGAGCCGAGCGCCTGCCACGGGCCGAGGGCCAGCCGGTCGGTGTCCGCCTCGATCGCGGTGACCACCGCCAGGCCCTGCGCGGTGAGCTCGCCGTGGGCCAGCCAGCCGCGGCGTGCCAACCGGGCGGCGCCGGCGTCCCAGGCCTCGTCGTCCCAGCCGCGCGCCTTCTGCAGCCAGGCGCGGTCGGCGCGCCCGGCCGCGACGGCCAGCACGTGCCCCTGCACGCCGTCGACCTCGCGGTCGACCAGCGCGGCGGTGTGCCCGTCCCCGCGGTGCTCGCGCAGCGTCGTGAGCAGCTGCCACAGCGCCAGGTGCGGTTCGTCGGGGACGGCGACGCCGGTGTTGGCGGCCGCGAGCGGGCGCCCGGGCAGGTCGACCGCGGCCGCGGCGGTGGCCGCCAGGTCGCGCAGCTCGCGCACCTCGTCCGACGCCGTCCAGCCCGCTCCGAGCACCCGATGCACCGCCGCGTCGACGCCGGCCAGCCGCGCGTCCAGGGCGGCCGCCGGGGTCGCCTGGTCCCACACCGCGGGCACGCGGCGGGCGACGAACTCCGGCGCGAAGTTGACGAAGGTGGCGGTCACGACCTCGGCCCCGACGGCACCCAGCGGCGCCGCACGGCCGGCGAAGTAGCCCGACCAGAAGCCCCGCAGCCCGGCCTCCTCGAAGGCCGCGGTCGCCTCCGCGGCGAAGTAGGTCAGCGCGTGGAACGGCTCGGCGAGGCTCCACAGCAGCCGCGCGGTACCCGGGGACGTCACGCGCTGACGCTCTCAGGTATGCCCAGCCACTCGCGCCAGCGGGGGTCGACGGTGCGGTGGCCGAGCAGCCGCCAGGCGGCGCCGGTGGGGGTGCGCGGCGGGTGCGGCAGCTTCCAGCCGAGCTCGGCCAGCGACCGGTCGGCCTTGGTGTGGTTGCACCGGCGGCAGGCGGCGACGACGTTGTCCCAGGTGTGCGTCCCGCCCCGGCTGCGCGGGACGACGTGGTCGATGCTGGTCGCCGACCCGCCGCAGTAGACGCAGGTCTGGGCGTCGCGGGTGAAGACCGCGCGCCGCGAGAGCGGGACCGACGACGGGTAGGGCACCCGCACGTACCGGGTCAGCCGCACGACGACCGGCACCGGCAGGCTGACCGTCGAAGCGTGGACGACGTCGTCGGTCGAGTCGACGGCCACGGCCTTCTCCGCCAGGACCAGCACGATCGCCCGGCGGCTGGAGACCACGCACAACGGCTCGAAGGTGGCGTTGAGCAGCAGGGATGCGCCCGTGGTCCCGGGCGAGGGCACGGGCAGGACCGTCGGGGCGGGGTCGCGGCGCGGGCCTGGATGACCTGCGGTCGACGACCTGGGCACGGAACGCGGCACGGATCACCTCCGGTCGCCCCGGACCGCCGGTGGCTCCGAGACCCGCGGGCGACCCCCATTCTGACCCGGCGCGGGCGCGCACGCCGCCCTCGCGCCCGCTGCTTCGCCGCGCGGGCGCTCTACCGTGACCGGATGCGCTATCCCGACGCCCCCCGGCTCGACCTCGTCGAGGACCTGCACGGGCACGCCGTGGCCGACCCCTACCGCTGGCTGGAGGACGCCGAGGACCCGCGCACGGTCGCCTGGAGCTCGGCGCAGGACGCGCTGTCGGCCGAGGTGCTCGGCGGCCTGCCGCTGCGCGCGGCGTTCGCCGACCGGCTGGAGCAGCTGGTGCACGCCGGCGCGGTCGGGCTGCCGGTGTGGCGCGGGGCGCGCGCCTTCTCGACCCGCCGCGACCCGGGCCAGGAGCACGCCGTCCTGCGGGTGACCGAGGCCGACGGCACGGTGCGGGTGCTGGTCGACCCGATGGCGCTGGACCGGGCCGGCACGACGACCCTGGACGCCTGGTCGCCGTCGATCGAGGGCGACCGGCTGGCCTACCAGGTCTCCGTCGGCGGCGACGAGGAGTCGCAGCTGTACGTGCTCGACGTCGCCACCGGCGAGCTGCTCGACGGCCCGGTCGACCGCTGCCGGTACTCCCCCGTGGCCTGGCTGCCCGGCGGCGGGGAGCTGTTCTACGTGCGTCGCCTGGCGCCCGAGCTGGTGCCGGCCGACGAGCAGCAGTTCCACCGCCGCGTGTGGCGCCACCGGGTGGGCGCCGACCCGGCCGGCGACGTGCTGGTGCACGGCGAGGGCAGCGACCCGGCCAGCTACTTCGGCGTGCACACCAGCCGGGACGGCCGCTGGCTGGTCGTCTCCCGCTCGGTCGGCACCGCGCCCCGGGACGACGTGTGGCTGGCCGACCTCACCGGGGACGGCGCGCTTCGCGAGCTCCAGGTCGGGGTGGACGCGCAGACCTCGGCGTGGGTCGCCCGCGACGGCCGGCTGTGGCTGCTCTCGGACCGCGATGCCCCCCGCTGGCGGCTCGCCGTCGCCGACCCGGCCGACGCCGCCACCTGGGCGCCGGAGAACTGGCGGGACGTCGTCCCCCAACAGCCGGACGCCGTGCTCTCCGACGTGACGCTGGTCGACGGGCCCGACGGCGGCCTGCAGGTGCTCGCCGTGCACGCCGTGGACGCCACCGACCGGCTGTCGGTGTGGGCCGCGGACGGCTCGGGCCGCACCCGCGAGGTGCCCGCGCCCGGCGCCGGCAGCATCTCCGGCGTCGTCTCCCGGCCCGAGGGCGGCCCGGAGGCGTGGGTGGGCTACACCGACTACGCCACCCCGCCGTCGGTGCTGCGCTGGGACGCCGCCGACCCGGGAACCCTGGCGGACTGGGAGCGGGCTGCCGTCGCGGGCGCGGTCCCGGAGCTGACCGTCGTCGAGACGCACGCGACCTCCGCCGACGGGACGCCGGTGCACCTGTTCGTGCTGTCGGCAACCGGCACGCCGGACACCCCGCGGCCGGCGGTGCTCTACGGCTACGGCGGCTTCAACGTCTCGCTCACCCCCGCCTACAGCGCGCCGGCGCTTGCCTGGGTCGCCGCGGGCGGTGTCTGGGCGGTGGCCAACCTGCGCGGCGGCTCCGAGCACGGCGAGGAGTGGCACCGCGCCGGGATGCGCGAGCGCAAGCAGAACGTCTTCGACGACTTCGCCGCCGCCGGCGAGCACCTGGTGGCGTCCGGCTGGACGACGCCCGCGCAGCTCGGGATCTTCGGCGGCTCGAACGGCGGCCTGCTGGTCGGCGCGACGCTCACCCAGCGGCCCGACCTCGCCGCCGCGGTCGTCTGCAGCGCACCGCTGCTGGACATGGTCCGGTACGAGCTGTTCGGCCTCGGCCGCACCTGGAACGACGAGTACGGCACCGCCGACGACGCCACCGAGCTCGGCTGGCTGCTGGGCTACTCCCCGTACCACGCGGTCCGGGAGGGGACGGCCTACCCGGCGGTGCTGATCACGACGTTCGAGTCCGACACCCGCGTGCACCCGATGCACGGCCGCAAGCTGGCCGCCGCCCTGCAGCACGCGACCGCGTCGTCGTCGCCGGTCGTGCTGCGCCGCGAGGTGTCGGTGGGCCACGGCGCGCGGGCGGTGAGCCGCACCGTCGGGCTCGCGGCCGACCAGCTCGGCTTCCTCGCGCGGTACACCGGCCTGGGACCCGCAAACTCCGACGACGGCCGTCGCTGACAGGGCGGCTCGCGCCTGAGAGGATTTCGGTGATGAACAGGTCACTGACCGTGGTCGGCCTCCGCTGACCGCGACCACGCCGGACGCGGCAGCCCCCACCCGTCCGGCCACGTACCGCGAGGTCTTCGCCGTCCGGGAGTTCCGGCCGCTGTTCGGCACGTTCCTGCTCTCCACCGCGGGGGACGAGCTGGCCCGCGTCGCGCTGACCGTGCTGGTCTACCAGCGCACCAGCTCGCCGCTGCTGTCCGCGCTCACCTTCGCGATCAGCCACTTCCCGTGGCTGATCGGCGGCCCGCTGCTCTCCACGCTGGCCGACCGGCTGCCCCGGCACCGGGTGCTCATCGCGACCGACGTCGCCCGCGCCGTCCTGCTCGCGGTGATGGCGATCCCCGGCGTACCGCTGCCGGTGCTGCTCGGCCTCCTGCTGGTGGTCTCGCTGTGCGCGCCACCGTTCGAGTCGGCCCGCTCCGCGCTCATGGCCGACGTCCTCGACGGCGAGCGCTACGCCGTGGCGATCTCGCTGACGACGGTGACGCTCCAGGTTGCCCAGGTCGCGGGCTTCCTGCTCGGCGGCGCGCTCGTCGCGCTGCACCCGTCCCTGGCCCTGGGCATCGACGCGGCGACCTTCGCGCTCTCCGCGGTCTGGCTCTCCGCGCGCCTGCAGCGGCGTCCGGCACCCGCGCCCCCGGAGGCCGGCACCTCGCTGTGGCAGGACGCCGCCACCGGGCTGCGCTTCCTCCTGGGCACGCGGCGGATGCTGGCGATCATCGCCGTCACCTGGCTGGGCGCGCTGTTCGGCAGCGCGTGGGAGGGCATCGCCGCCCCGCTGGGCGCGGAGCTCGGCCGCGGCAGCGCGGCGAATCGGCGTGCTGCTGGCCGCCAACCCGGCCGGCGTCGTCGTCGGCGGGCTGCTGCTGGGCCGGCTCGTGCCGCCCGAGCGCCGGGAGCGCCTGGTCGTGCCGCTGGTGATCCTGTCCCTCCTCCCGCTGCTCGCCGCCGGCGTGGTGACCGGCGTGGGCGGCGTCGAGGCCTCGACCTTCCCGACCGTGCTGGCGCTGCTGTTCGTCTCCGGGCTCGGCGCCTCCTGGCTCATCCCGCTCAACATCTCCTTCGTGCAGGCGACGCCGGCCGCGCTGCGGGGTCGCGCCTTCGGCGTGGCGGTGAGCGGCCTGTACGGCGTGCAGGGCATCGGCGCGCTGGCCGCGGGGCTCGGCGCGGAGGGTGTGGCACCGAGCACGGTGCTCGCGTTGTGCGGCGGTCTCGGAATGATCGTCGTCGCCCCGGCGCTGGTCGCCTACGGACGGACGCAGCACCGGGCGTCCGCCGCAACCGACGCCGAGGGAGCACCGCGGGAATGAGCGAGTCGAGGCGACTGCCGTCGGCCCGGACCTTCTACGACGAGGTCGGCGGGCAGGCGACCTTCGAGCGGCTCGTCGCCCGCTTCTACGCCGCCGTCCGCACCGACCCGGTGCTCGCGCCGCTCTACCCGCAGGACGACTGGGACGGCGCCGAGCTCCGGCTGCGCCGGTTCCTCGAGCAGTACTGGGGCGGCCCGACCACCTACTCCGACGAGCGCGGGCACCCGCGGCTCCGGATGCGGCACGCGCCGTTCGCCATCGGCCCGGCCGAGCGGGACGCCTGGCTGTCGCACATGCGCGACGCCGTCGACTCCCTCGAGCTGCCCGCCGACCAGGACGCCACGCTCTGGACCTACCTCGCCAACGCCGCGGGCAGCATGCAGAACCGCTTCCCCGCCGACGACGCGTGATGGGCACCACCGGCACGGACTGGTGGCGCGACGCGGTCTTCTACCAGGTCTACATCCGCAGCTTCGCCGACGGGAACGGCGACGGCGTGGGCGACCTGCGGGGGCTGCGCGGCCGGCTCGGGTACCTCCGCGACCTGGGTGTCGACGCCCTGTGGATCACCCCGTTCTTCCCCTCCCCGATGGCCGACCACGGCTACGACGTCGCCGATCCCCGCGACGTGGAACCGGTGTTCGGTGACCTCGACGAGTTCGACGCGCTGCTGGCCGACGCGCACGCGCTGGGGCTGCGGATCACGATCGACGTGGTGCCCAACCACACCTCCTCCGAGCACGCCTGGTTCCGGGCGGCGCTGGCCGCGGCCCCGGGCTCGCCGGAGCGGGCGCGCTACGTGTTCCGCGACGGCCGCGGCCCCGACGGCGCCGAGCCGCCGAACAACTGGCCCTCGGTCTTCGGCGGGCCGGCCTGGACCCGCGTCCCCGACGGTCAGTGGTACCTGCACATCTTCGCGCCGGAGCAGCCCGACCTGGACTTCGGCAACCCGGAGGTGGTGGCCGACCTCGAGGAGACGCTGCGGTTCTGGCTGGACCGCGGGGTCGACGGCTTCCGGATCGACGTCGCCCACGGCATGGCCAAGCCCGCCGGCCTCCCGGACATGGTGCCGATGGACGACACCGGGCTGCTCGACGACCACGGCCCGGGCGACCACCGCTTCGACCAGGACGGCGTGCACGCCGTGCACCGGCGGATCCGGGCGGTGCTCGACAGCTACCCCGGCACCATGGCCGTGGGCGAGGTGTGGGTCTCCGACGACGACCGCCTCGCCCGCTACCTGCGGCCCGACGAGCTGCAGCTGGCCTTCAACTTCAAGCTGCTGACCGCCGAGTGGGAACCGACCGCGCTGCGCGACGCCGTCGTCCACTCGCTGGCCGCCGTCGACGGCACCCCCGCGCCGGCGTGCTGGGTGCTCTCCAACCACGACCGGCCGCGGCACGTGACCCGGTACGGCGACGGCGAGCTCGGCACTCGCCGGGCCCGTGCGGCCGCGCTGCTGCAGCTCGCGCTGCCCGGGGTCGCCTACCTCTACAACGGCGACGAGCTCGGGATGCCCGACGTCGACCTGCCCGACGCCGCGCTGCAGGACCCCATCTGGTTCCGCTCCGAGGGTGCCGAGCGCGGGCGCGACGCGTGCCGCATCCCCGTGCCGTGGTCGGGCAGCGAGCCCTCCTACGGCTTCTCGTCGGGCTCGGGCACCTGGCTGCCCATGCCCGAGGGGTGGACCGCGCTCACCGCCGAGGCGCAGGCGGCCGACCCGGCGTCGATGCAGTCGCTGTACCGAGCGGCGCTGGCGCTGCGGGCCGGCTCGCCCGCGTTCTCCGGCGAGGGCCTGGAGTGGTTGCCGTCACCCGAGGGATGTCTGGCGTTCCGCCGGCCGGGCGGGCTCGTGTTCCTGCTGAACCTCTCGAGCGCCCCGGTGCCGCTGCCGGAGGGCACCGTGCTGCTGGCCAGCACGGACGTCACCGGCGGCGAGCTGCCCACGGACGCCGCGGCGTGGGTGGTGGCCTGAGCCGGGTCACCCGGTGGGTGCCGCGCACGGGGATCGCCGTAGTGCAGACTCTCCGATGATCCAGAGCCCGGCCGTGCGGCCGGGCTCGCCCGCCGTTCAGGAGGTTTCGTGGCCACCGCTTCGATGCACGCGCACCCGCTGCGCCCGCTCGTTCTCGCCGACCTGGTGCCCGCCGTGCGCGCGCGCAACGTCGTCCTCGTGGCGCTCGGTGTGCTGCTGACCGCGGCACTGGCGCAGGTGTCGGTGCCGGTCCCCGGTTCGCCGGTGCCGATCACCGGTCAGACCCTGGCGCTCGTCCTGACCGCTGCCGCGCTGGGCCCGGTGCGGGGCGTCGCCGTGCAGGTGGCCTACATCGCCTGCGCGCTGGTCGGCCTGCCCTTCTACTCGGAGGCCAGCGGCGGCGTCGACGTCGTCTTCGGTGCGACCGGCGGCTACGTCGTCGGCTTCATCCCGGCCGCGATCCTCATCGGCCTGGGCGCGCGCCACGCCATGGACCGCAACCCGCTCAAGGCCGTGCCGCTGTTCATCGCCGGTCAGGCCGTCGTCTTCGCCGTCGGCGTCCCGTGGCTGGCCGTCTCGGCCGACATGACCGCGGCCCAGGCCCTGGACAAGGGCTTCTACCCGTTCATCCTCGGCGGGCTGGTGAAGGCCGGTGTCGCCGCCGCGGTGCTCGGCACCGCCTGGAAGGCCGCGCGCCGGGCCTGATCCCCCTCGCACACGACCCCCCGACGCCTCGGCGTCCGGGGGTCGTCGCGTTCCGGGGCGGGTGCCGGTCCGCTCAGTTCGCGGGCTCGTCGGCCCAGCGGGCGAGGAACTCCTTCTCCTCCGGCGTGAGGCGGCGCGGCCGGGCGATGGCGAAGTCGAACGGCACGATCTTCGTGCTGCCGGTGACCGCGAGCTGCCCGTGGTCGAACAGCTCGTAGCGGCAGAGGAAGGTCGCCGCCCGGACGTCGGTGACCCAGACGTCGACCTGCAGCGGCTGCGAGGAGTAGACGACCTGGCGCTTGTAGGCGATCTCGTGCGCGGCGAACGATGAGCCCCCGCCGCTGCCCCGTGCGCAGGTCGTGCGTGGGCTGCTCGCGGAACAGGCTGATCCGCGCCATCTCGAAGTAGCCGAGGAAGGCCACGTTGTTGATGTGCTGGTAGGCGTCCATGTCCGACCAGCGCATGGGGACCGCCGCGGTGTGCCTCACACCGCCACCCTGCCGTACGCCGCGGCGCGGTTCGACCAGGCCCTCGGTCGGGGCGTCGGCGTGCGTCCTCGCGGACCGCGCAGCGAGAGGGCGCGCGGAACGCCCCGGAGCCCTACCGTGGCCCGGTGGACACGCCCTGGCCGGCGGACCTCCCCGGCGTGCTGACCCTGCCATCGGGACGACGGGTGCTCGGTCGCGGGCTGCGCGACACGCCGTCGTCCCCCGCGCCGCAGTTCGGTCTGTACCTGACCGCCCGCCGGCCGCCCGGGACCGCGTGGGCGCAGCAGTGGGTGCGCTGGCCCGACTTCGGGCTGCCCGCGGAGCTGTCCGAGCTGCGGCTGGCGCTCGCGTCGGCGTGGGTGCGGGCCGCCGACGAGCGGGTGGAGGTGGCCTGCAGCGGGGGCACCGGGCGCACCGGCACGGCGCTGGCCTGCCTGGCCGTGCTGGACGGGGTTCCGGCGGACGAGGCGGTGGCGTTCGTCCGGCACCACTACCGGTGGCGGGCGGTGGAGACCTGGCGGCAGCGCCGGATGGTGCTGCACTTCGACGACGACGAGCTGCCCGGCCGCGCCACGACGGCCTGACCCGGGCACGGACGACGACGGCACGGACGACGACGGCCGGCGGGGAGCGGGTGCTCCTTGCCGGCCGTCGCCACGTGCTGGTCGCCGGTCAGTCGCGCGAGAGCTTCCGGTAGGTCGCCCGGTGCGGACGGGTGGCGTCCTGGCCGAGGCGCTCGACCTTGTTCTTCTCGTAGTCGGCGAAGTTGCCCTCGAACCAGAACCACTTCGACTCGCCCTCGTAGGCGAGGATGTGGGTGGCCACGCGGTCGAGGAACCACCGGTCGTGGCTGACCACGACGGCGCAGCCGGGGAACTCGAGCAGCGCGCTCTCCAGGCTGGTGAGCGTCTCGGTGTCGAGGTCGTTGGTCGGCTCGTCGAGCAGCAGCAGGTTGCCGCCCTGCTTGAGCGTCAGCGCCAGGTTCAGCCGGTTGCGCTCACCGCCGGAGAGGACGCCGGCCGGCTTCTGCTGGTCCGGGCCCTTGAAGCCGAAGGCGGCGATGTAGGCCCGCGAGGGCATCTCGACATTGCCCACCTTGATGTGGTCGAGGCCGTCGGAGACGACCTCCCACAGCGTCTTCTTCGGGTCGATGCCGCTGCGGTTCTGCTCGACGTAGGAGAGCTTGACCGTCTCGCCGACCTTGATCTCGCCGTCGTCCGGCTTCTCCTCGCCGACCAGCATCTTGAACAGCGTGGTCTTGCCGACGCCGTTCGGGCCGACGACGCCGACGATGCCGTTGCGCGGCAGGGTGAACGACAGGTCGTCGATCAGCAGCCGGTCCCCGAAGCCCTTGGTCAGGTTGCGCGTCTCGACGACGACGCTGCCCAGTCGCGGACCCGGCGGGATCTGGATCTCCTCGAAGTCCAGCTTGCGGAACTTGTCGGCCTCCGCGGCCATCTCCTCGTACCGGGCGAGGCGCGCCTTGCTCTTGGCCTGGCGGGCCTTGGCGCCGGAGCGCACCCACTCCAGCTCCTCCTTGAGCCGCTTGGCGCGCTTGGCGTCCTTGGCCCCCTCGACCTGGAGGCGGGCGGCCTTGGTCTCGAGGTAGGTGGAGTAGTTGCCCTCGTACGGGTAGGCCCGGCCGCGGTCGAGCTCGAGGATCCACTCGGCAACGTTGTCCAGGAAGTACCGGTCGTGGGTGACGGCGACGACGGTGCCGGCGTACTTCTCGAGGTGCTGCTCGAGCCAGGCCACGCTCTCGGCGTCGAGGTGGTTGGTGGGCTCGTCGAGCAGCAGCAGGTCGGGCGCCTCGAGCAGCAGCTTGCACAGCGCGACGCGGCGGCGCTCACCACCGGAGAGGACGGTGACGTCGGCGTCGCCCGGCGGGCAGCGCAGCGCGTCCATGGCCTGCTCGATGCGGGCGTCGAGCTCCCAGCCGTCCTGGTTCTCGATGACCTCCATGAGCTCGCCCTGCTCGGCGAGGAGCGCGTCGAAGTCGGCGTCGGGCTCCCCCATCGCCGCGCTGACCTCCTCGAAGCGGGTGAGCGCGTCGCGCAGCGGCTTCACCGCCTCCTCGACGTTGCCCCGCACGTCGAGGGCCTCGTTGAGCGGCGGCTCCTGCAGCAGGATCCCCACCGTGGCCTCCGGCGCGAGCGAGGCCTCGCCGTTGGAGGGCTGCTGCATGCCGGCCATGATCTGGAGCACGGTCGACTTGCCGGCGCCGTTGGGGCCGACGACGCCGATCTTCGCGCCGGGCAGGAACGACAGGGTGACGTTGTCGAGGATCACCTTGTCGCCGTGTGCCTTGCGCGCGCGGACCATCGTGTAGATGTACTGAGCCACTGGGCTTCGGAGCCTTCCGTCGTCTCGCGAGCGGGGGCGGGCCGGCGTGCCCGGCCCGGCCCCCATGCGTTCTCACCTCCGATCCTCCCAGCCCGGGGCAACTAGGCGTGCGCGGGCTGCGCGGTGAGGTCGGCGGCGTCCACGGAGTCCAACGCGTCCCCGGCGTCCACGTAGTCCCGGCCGGCCCGGGGTTCGACGTCCGGGCCCGGGAAGTCCGGCGCGTCGGGGCCCGGCTGCGCCGCCGCGGACTCGTCGGGGGCCCGACCGGCCCTGTCCCGGGTGAACAACGACCGCCCCTTCTGCAGGTTGGGCCCCACGGCGAACGCCTTGATGCGGTCCTTGCTGCGCGGGCCGGCGTCGGACTCCCAGCTGTGGGTGGTCAGGGCCCCGTGGACGATGACCGGGTCGCCCTTGCTGATGCTCGCGGCGACGTTGCCGCTCAGCGCGTTCCAGCACTCGACGTCGATCCAGAGGGTGCCGGCGTCGACGTACTGCTCGGTGGCGGAGTCGTAGCGCCGCGCGGTGGACGCGATGCGGAAGTTGGTCACCGCGCCGTTCTGGGTGTTGGTGCGACGCGGGGCGTCGACGACGTTGCCGACGACGGTGACGGTGGTGTCGTTCACGGTGCTCCTCGGAGGTGCTGCGCCGGACGGCGCGGCCGGCGCGGTGCCGACCTGCTGGAACCCTGCGTCCGCCGCCCCGCTCGCACGGGCCCGCGCACCGATCTGTGGACGACGCCCCCGCCTGTGGACGGGCCGGGCCGCCCTGTCGTGCCCGCCTGATCAGCTGCGGGGGTGCCGCACCTCGCCGCGTACCGCCCACGCCCGGGCCGAGAGCCGGATCCCGCCGTCGGGGGATGCCGGCAGCCGCTCGGCCAGCCGGTCCCGCAGGGCCGTCACCCGTTCCTCCGGCAGCGATGCCACGTAGGCCGGTGCCGGGCCCGTCCCGCCCAGGAAGGGGTGCCAGTACTCCTCGAGGTCGTGGAACGCGGTCGGCACGACGATCGGCTCGACCACCACCCCGGCGAGCCCGGCCCGGTCGAACGCGCCGGCCAGGGCCCACGGGTGGCAGAGCGGGAAGCGGGTCCCCTCGTCCCACTGCGCGGCACCGGGATCGAGGGCGACCGCGGCGTCCCAGAAGTACCGGATGAGCTCCATGCCCTCGGCGTAGTCCCAGACGTAGGCGGCGACCGCGCCGCCCCGCCGGGTCACCCGCACCGCTTCGGCGAGCGCGGTGGAGGTGTCGGGCACGAAGTTCAGCACCAGCCCGGAGACCGCTGCATCGACCGAGCCGTCGTCCACCGGGAGGTGCGCGACGTCCGCCAGCACGAACCGGGCGCGCGCGTCGTGCACGGTGCCCGCCGCACGGGCGAGGAGGTCCGGCGACGTGTCGGCCCCGAGCACGGCGGCGGGCGAACCCAGCTCGAGGATCGCGGTCGTCGGTGCGCCCGTGCCGCACCCGGCATCGAGCCAGCGTGCGCCGGGAGGCACCTCCAGCCAGTGCACGAAGGTCGTCGCGACCGCACGGCTCCAGCGGCCGACGTAGGCCTCGTACCGCTCGCCGCTCGCCCACCGGTCGAGCGGAGAGCCCGGACTGGTCACGGACCGACCCCCTCCCGCGACCATCGTCCTGCGGGGCGCCCGCCCGGACAACGGTCAGCGGCACGGCGCGGCACGGGGGCCGCTCACGCCGGGTGCGATGATCGGCCACCGAAAGCGCTCGTAGCTCAGCGGATAGAGCACCGGACTTCTAATCCGACGGTCGCAGGTTCGAATCCTGCCGGGCGCGCTCCGCTCCCCCTCATCGGTACAGAACCGTCCGCTCCTCCGTGGTTGCGACCGCAGGTCACGGGTTACCGGCCCGCCCGAGGAGACGTGGTCGGACCTGCACCAGGAGTGAGGATGCGGAAGCCCACACGGGGGCGCGGCGCGGCACGAGCACTGCCGCCCGGCACGAACCGCCGGCACCGGGCGCTGTTCATGGCGGCCGTGGTGGTCGGCGGTGCCGGCTTCTTCAGCGGCGTGAGCGCCTCGACCGGCGACGGCGGCCTGCAGGAGGCCGACGCCCGCACGAGCACCGCGGAGCCCGCCGCCTCGCCGCTGTCCCGCGGCGCCCCGGAGGGCGCGATCACGCTGCCGCCGCTGCCCGTCGCGGTGCCGCAGCCCCAGCCCGCCACGCCCGCGGTCATCACCGGCCTGGCCGAGAACGGCATCCCGAACGTGGCGCTCAACGCCTACCGCGTCGCCGCCACCCGGATGAACGCCTCGAAGCCCGGGTGCGGCATCGACTGGTCACTGCTGGCCGCCATCGGCCGGGTCGAGTCCAACCACGGGCGGTTCGGCGGCGCCACGCTCGGGCCCGACGGCACCTCGACCCCGGAGATCCGCGGCCCGGCGCTCGACGGCGTGCAGTTCGCCTTCATCGCCGACTCCGACGACGGCGCCTTCGACCACGACCCGACCTACGACCGCGCCGTCGGGCCGATGCAGTTCATCCCGACCACCTGGCGCGCCTACGCCGTGGACGGCGACGGGAACGGCACGACCGACCCCTTCGACATCGACGACGCCGCGCTCGGGGCGGCCAACTACCTGTGCACCGCCGGCGGCGACCTGCGCACCGACGCCGGCCAGCGCAAGGCCGTCTTCGCCTACAACCACTCCGACGCCTACGTGGCCCAGGTGCTGGCGCTGGCCCGCTCCTACGCCACCGGCGTCCCGGTCGACGCACTGCCGCTGAGCGGCGACACCACCAGCCCCGTCCCGGCGCCGTCCGGCAGCGTGCGCGGGCCGGCCGCGCCCGGACCGGCGCTCGGCGTCCGCGACACCACCCCGGCCTCGGGCGACACCGTCCTGCCGAACCGGGGCCCCGCGGCGTCGTCCCCCGGGCCCGCGGACGCAGCGGCCGCACCTGCGGCAGCCGACGGCAGCGCCGCCCCTCCGGCGCCCGCCGGCGGCAGCGGCGGGGGGGGTTCCCCGGCGCCGGCAGGCGGCGGGAACGGGAGCGCACCGGCTCCCGCCCCCGGATCGGCTCCTGCGCCCGCTCCCGCACCGGCTCCGGCGGCACCCGCGGCCCCGGCGCTGCCGCTCCCCAGCCTGCCGCTGCCGGGCCTGCCGACCCTCCCGCTCCCCACGCCACCCCCACCCCCGACGGCCACGCCCGCGCCGCCGCAGGTCGTCGAGCTCGTCCCGGGCCTCACGTGCACCCTGCTCGGCCCCCTCGGCGTCAAGCTCCTGCCGAGCCTGCCCGTCTGCCCGACCTGACCTCCGGACCACGAGGCCCCGGACGACGACGAGCCCCCGGCCGCGCGATGCGGCCGGGGGCTCGTGGGGTCAGCGCCCGTGGCGTCCCGACCTCAGCGGGAGGTCGGGGTCACGGGGCGGTCAGTACCAGACTTTTCGTCCGCCGACCGCGCGGCCGGTCGCCCCGAGGACGTAGAGGACCGCGCCGACGACCAGCAGGATGATCCCGATCGTCGTGAGGATCGGGATGCTGGCAAAGATGCCGATCAGCAGCAGGATCAAGCCGAGGATGAGCACGTGGGTCTCCAATCGGTGTCCGCAGTGGGTCGCGGCGAACACTTCCCGGGCTGAGCGTGATCATGCGCCGCCGCACGCGGTGTCACCCGTTCGTGATCATGAACCGCGCGGTCCGGCCGGACGGGTGGCCGGCGGGCGGAAGACCGCGAAGGGGTCGGTGACCTCCAGCTCCGGTGCTGCGAACCGGTAGAGCGCCGCCGGCCGCCCGCCGGAGCGCCCCGGCGGCGCTTGCTCCCCCGTCGCCTCGAGCACGCCGCGGCGCAGCAGCACCCGCTGGAGGTTGGTCGCGGTGACGTCGTAGCCCAGCGCGGCGACGTAGATCTCGCGCAGCTCGGCGACGGTAAACTCGGGCGGGGCCAGGGCGAACCCGACGTTGGTGTACGAGAGCTTGGACCGCAGGCGGCGCAGCGCCGAGCCGACGATCGAACCGTGGTCGAACGCCGTCGCCGGCAGTGCCTCGACCGGGTGCCAGGCGGTGTCCTCGGGCAGCGCCGGGTCGACGTGCGAGGGGATCAACCCCAGGTAGGCCGTCGCCACGGTCCGGCCGCGGGGGTCGCGGTCGGGGTCGCTGCGCGTCTCCAGCTGCTCCAGGTGCCCGAGCGCCGCGACCTCCACCTTGGCCGCCAGCTGCCGGGCCACGGAGGCGCCGAGAGTCTCCTCCGGCAGCAGCGGCCCGCCCGGCAGCGCCCACGCCCCGGCGAACGGGTCGTTCGGCCGCTGCCACAGCATCGCGTGCAGCCGCCGCGCCCGGACCTGCAGCACCACGGCCAGCGCCTGGTGCGGATAGGCCGGCCGCTCGGGCGACGACCACACGGATCCCATGCCGGGAATGCTAGGGTCTTCCCACGAGGTTTTCGCCTCATAGTAGGAAACCCACTCCTCCGGAGGCCCGCGTGACCGCGACGCTGCCCACCCCCACCACCGCCGCCTGGACGCCCGACCAGTGGCAGGACTGAAGCGCGAGGAGGTGCGCCGGCTGGCCCGCGAGAAGGACGCCGTCGTCCTCGCGCACAACTACCAGGCCCCGGAGATCCAGGACGTCGCCGACCACGTCGGCGACTCCCTCGCCCTCTCCCGCCTCGCCGCCTCCAGCGACGCGAGCACGATCGTCTTCGCCGGCGTCCACTTCATGGCCGAGACGGCGAAGATCCTGGCGCCGGAGAAGACCGTGCTGGTCCCCGACGCGAACGCCGGCTGCTCGCTGGCCGACACGATCACCGCCGACCAGCTGCGCGCCTGGAAGGCCGAGCACCCGGGCGCCGTCGTCGTCTCCTACGTGAACACCTCGGCCGAGGTGAAGGGCGAGACCGACATCTGCTGCACCTCGTCCAACGCCGTCGAGGTCGTCGAGTCGATCCCGGCCGACCGGGAGATCCTCTTCCTCCCCGACCAGTTCCTCGGCGCGCACGTCCAGCGGGTCACGGGACGCGCGAACATGCGCATCTGGATGGGCGAGTGCCACGTGCACGCCGGCATCTCCCCCACCGACCTGCGCGCCAGCGTCGAGGCCGCACCCGATGCCGAGCTGCTCGTGCACCCCGAGTGCGGCTGCGCGACCAGCGCCCTGTGGATGGTGTCGGACGGCCAGCTGCCGCAGGAGCGCGTGCACATCCTCTCCACCGGCGGGATGCTCGACGAGGCCCGGAGGACGACGGCGAAGCGGGTGCTGGTCGCCACCGAGATCGGCATGCTGCACCAGCTCCGCCAGGCCAACCCGACGACGGCGTTCGAGCCGGTCAACTCCCGGGCGGCCTGCCCCTACATGAAGATGTCGACGCCGGAGAAGCTGCTGCGCGCGCTGCGCGAGGGCCGCGACGAGGTAACCGTCGACCCGCAGGTCGCCGCCCGCGCCCGCGCCGCCGTCGAGGCCATGGTCGCCATCGGCACGCCCTCGCCGGTCGGTGAGTGAGGTGCGCCCCGGGGTCGCCACCCTGGCGCCGCCCGTCGTCGCCGCCCTGCCGCTGCCGGCGGCGACGGACGAGCGGGTCACCGACGTCGTCGTGGTGGGCAGCGGTGCCGCCGGGCTGATGGCCGCCGTCGCGCTGGCCGAGGCCGGGCGCGCGGTCACCGTCGTCACCAAGGGCGAGCTCGGCGCCGGCAGCACGCCGTGGGCGCAGGGCGGGCTGGCCGCCGTCCTCGGCGAGGACGACGACGCCGAGCTGCACGTGCAGGACACCCTGGTGGCCGGGGCCGGGCTCTGCGACGAGCCGGCCGTGCGGACCCTGGTCGCCGAGGCACCGGGCGCCGTCGCCGAGCTGCGGCTGCTCGGCGCACGACTGGACCTCGCCGCCGACGGGCGGCCGGCGCTCACCCGCGAGGGCGGGCACAGCCGCGACCGGATCGTGCACGCCGGCGGGGACGCCAGCGGCGCGGAGGTCACCCGGACGCTGGCCGCCGCGCTGCGGGCCCGCGGCATCGCCGTCCTCGAGCAGACCGTGGCGCTGGACGCGCTGCTCACCACCGACGGCCGGGTCGCCGGCGTGCGCACCGCCGGGATCGGCGACGGCGGCGCACTCGTCGACGTCACCGACCTGCGGGCGCGCGCCGTCGTCCTGGCCACCGGTGGCGCCGGGCAGGTGTTCACCGCGACCACCAACCCGGCCGGTGCCACCGGCGACGGGCTGGCCCTCGCCCTGCGCGCCGGGGCCGAGCTCGCCGACGTCGAGCTCGTGCAGTTCCACCCGACCGCGCTCTGGACCGGCGCCGGCGCCTCCGGGCAGCAGCCGCTGGTCTCCGAGGCGGTGCGCGGGGAGGGCGCGGTCCTCGTCGCCACCGACGGACACCGGATCATGGCCGGCGCGCACCCGCTGGCCGACCTCGCCCCGCGCGACGTCGTCTCGGCGACCATCGCCGCGCACCTGCGTGCCACCGGCGCCGACCACGTCTTCCTCGACGCCCGGCACCTCGGCGCGGAGTTCCTCGAGCGCCGCTTCCCCGGCATCGCCCGCGCCTGCCGCGACGCCGGACTGGACCTCGCGCACGAGCCGATCCCGGTCGTGCCCGCGGCGCACTACTCCTGCGGCGGCGTGCTCGCCGACCTCGACGGCCGCACCGGGGTCCCCGGGCTGTTCGCGATCGGCGAGGTCGCCTGCACCGGCGTCCAGGGCGCGAACCGGCTGGCGTCGAACTCGATCACCGAGGGGCTCGTCGCCGCCCGCCGCTGCGCCGCGCTGCTCGCCGTCGAGCTGCCCCCGCTCGCCGCCCCGGCGGCTCCCCGCCGGGGTGACGCGGCCATCGACCCCGCCGCCCGCGCCGTCGTCACCGCGGCGACCACCCGGCACGCCGGCGTCCTCCGCGACGCCGAGGGCCTCACCGAGCTGGCCCGCACCCTGGCCGCGGTCGACCGGAGCACCGCGCCGCTCGACCTGGCCGCGCTGGAGACGACGGCGCTGCACACGGTCGCGACCCTGCTCGCCGCCGCGGCCCTGACCCGCGCCGAGAGCCGGGGCTGCCACCGCCGGGTGGACACCCCCGAGACCCGGGCGGAGTGGCAGGTGCGGCTGGTGCACCGGCTCGACCGCGCCGGCCACCTGCGCACCCGCACCGTGCCCGTGCGGACCGGTGCCGGCGAGCTGGTGGTCGCGTGACCGCGCTCCGGGAAGACGTGGCCGCCGCGCTGCGGGCCGCCGGGCTGGACCCGGCCGAGGTGGAGCGCGTCGTCCGCACAGCCCTGGACGAGGACCTCGCCTTCGGCCCGGACGTGACGACGGAGTCCACCGTGCCCGCCGACGCCGTCGCCACCGGGGACGTCACGCCGCGCAGCGTCGGCGTGCTCGCCGGGGTGCACGTGGCCGCGGCCGTGTTCGACCTGGTCGGCGGCCCGGCGGTGGAGACTCTGGTCCACGAGGCGGACGGCGCGACCACCGAGCCGGGGCTGCCCGTGCTCACCGTCACCGGCCCGACCCGCGCCCTCCTCACCGCCGAGCGGACCGCGCTCAACCTGGTCTGCCACCTGTCCGGGATCGCCTCGCTGACCCACCAGTGGGCCGAGGCGATCGCGGGCACCGGCGCCGCCGTCCGCGACACCCGCAAGACGACGCCCGGGCTGCGCGCGCTGGAGAAGTACGCCGTCCGCTGCGGCGGCGGGGTGAACCACCGGATGGCGCTCGGTGACGCCGCGCTGGTCAAGGACAACCACGTCGCCGCGGCCGGCGGCATCGCCGCAGCGGTGGAGGCGGTGCGGACGACGGCGCCGCACATCGCGCTCGAGGTCGAGTGCGACACCCTCGACCAGGTGCGCGAGGCGATCGCGGCCGGCGTGCAGCTCGTGCTGCTGGACAACTTCTCCACCGCCGACACCCGCACGGCCGTCGAGCTGGTGCGCGGCACGGGTGTGCGGCTGGAGGCCAGCGGCGGGCTCTCGCTGGACCGCGCAGCCGAGGTCGCGGCGACCGGCGTCGACTACCTCGCCGTCGGCGGGCTCACGCACAGCGCCGCCGTCCTCGACCTCGGCTTCGACCTGCGCTGACGCCCCCCTCGGGACTTTCGGTACCGAAAGTCCCGAGGGGGTGGGGACTTTCGGTACCGAAAGTCCGCCGAGGGGGTCAGGCGGGGCGGCGGTCGGGGTGCACCCAGCCGATGGCGGGCGCGACGTGCTCGACGACGTTCTGCAGCAGCCGGGCGTTGTAGTCGACGCCCAGCATGTTCGGCACGGTGATCAGCAGGCTGTCGGCCTCGCGGACGGCGGCGTCCTTGGCCAGCTCCTCGGCGAGCTGGTCGGGCTCACCGACGTAGCTCTTGCCGAAGCGGGCGCGGACACCCTCGAGGACGCCGACCTGGTCCTCGCCGCTGTCGCCGCCGAAGTACTGCCGGTCCAGGTCGCTGACGACCGGGACCACGCTGCGGCTCACCGACACCCTCGGCTCGCGCTCCCAGCCGGCCTCGCGCCAGGTGCTGCGGAACCGGGCGATCTGCTCGGCCTGGAGCTCGTCGAAGGGGACGCCGGTGTCCTCGACCTAGCAGCGTGGAGCTCATCAGGTTCATCCCCTGCCGCGCGGTCCACTCGGCGGTGGCACGGGTACCCGACCCCCACCAGATGCGGTCGGCCAGGCCCGGCGACTGCGGCAGCACGGGCAGCTGCCCGGCCCGCCCACCGGTCATCTTCGGATCGGCGTCCACGACCGGCTGCCCGGAGATCGCGGCCAGGAACAGCGCCGTCTTCTGCCGGGCGAGGTCGGCGTCGGTGCTGCCGGGGCCGGGCACGTAACCGAAGGCCTCCGAGCCGCGCAGCGCCGTCTCCGGCGATCCGCGGCTCACGCCGAGCTGGAGCCGGCCGTCGCTGAGCAGGTCGGTCGCGGCGGCCTCCTCGGCCATGTACAGCGGGTTCTCGTAGCGCATGTCGATGACGCCGGTGCCCAGCTCGATGCGCGAGGTGCGGGCGGCCATGGCGACCAGGAGCGGGAACGGCGAGGCCAGCTGGCGGGCGAAGTGGTGCACCCGCACGTAGGCGCCGTCCAGCCCGATCTCCTCGGCGGCGACCGCCAGCTCGACGCTCTGCACCAGCGCGTCCCGACCGGTGCGCACCTGCGACCCCGGGATGGGCTGCCAGTGCCCGAAGGACAGAAATCCGATCCGCTTCTCCACGCCGTCCTCAGCGCCGACGCGGCCCACCGTGTTCCCGGGATGACGGGCACGGGATGACCGGGGCCGGCCGGGACGTTCCGCCTCCGAGCGACCGCATCGGGCGGTCCTGGTGGGAGGGGATCCCATGCGCGCCACCGTGAACGGCACCGTCGTCGCCGAGGCCCCGGAGTCCGAGCTCGTCCGGATCGAGGGCAACTGGTACTTCCCGCCGTCCGCGGTGGTCGACGGAGCGCTCGCGAAGAGCCCGACCGCCTACACCTGCCCGTGGAAGGGCGCCGCGCAGTACTGGGACGTCGTCACCCCCTCCGGCACGGCCTCGGACGGCGCCTGGAGCTACCCCGACCTCTTCCCGTCGGCCGTGGAGCGGGTGGGCACGGACTTCGCCGGCTATGTCGCGTTCTCGCCCGGGGTCACCGTCGGGGACTGACGCACGACCCACGTCCCGGCCGTCGCGCCGACGCGGCCCGGGACGCGGCCGTGCACCACCACCTGCCGGAGGACGCGGGCGAGCTTCGGCAAGTACTGCCGGACAACCCCGACTTTCTCACGCACCGTGACGGCACGATCACGACTCTCCGTGCACGAGTTCCGTCACTTACCGCTGGCCATGCGTGACCCTTCTCCGGTGAGCCTCCCCGCCAACGAGACGCCGCGGCAGCCCGCCGGCACTCCCGACGCGGCGACCCGGCAGCGCATGCGTGCCATCGACACGCTCCTCGCCGACCGCGGCCAGCTGTTCCAGGCGCTGTTCATGTCCGCGCCGATCGCCAAGGCGCTGGTCGACCTCGACGGTCACGTGCTGGTCGCCAACCCGGTGATGTGCGCCCTGACCGGCCGCAGCGCCGACGAGCTCTCCGGCCGGCACGTCGACCTCGCTGGCCCACCCCGACGACCCCCCGGTCGGCGACCTGGGGATCGAGCCGGCGCCCGGTGAGCCGCCGCTGGACCCGAACCTGCTCCTCGACGGCGAGCGCCGGCTGCGCCGCTCCGACGGCACCGAGCTGTGGGTCGTGCAGGCCCACGAGGTGGTCCGGCACAACAACGGCGTCCCGCAGTTCGTCGTCCTCTCGCTGGTCGACGTCACCGACCGCCGCCGCGCCGAGGACGACCTCGTCCGCCGGGCGTTCACCGACCCGCTGACCGGGCTGCCCAACCGCCGCGCGCTCACCGACAGGCTGCGGCACGCGGTCGCGCTCTCCCGCCGCCGCGGCCTGCAGGTCGGGCTGGTGCACCTCAACCTCGACCGCTTCCGCGCGGTCAACGACACCCTCGGCCACGAGGCCGGCGACATGCTGCTCAGCCAGGTCGCCGACCGGCTGCGCTGGAGCACCCGCGTCGAGGACACCGCCGTCCGGCTCGGGGCCGACGAGTTCCTCGTCGTCGCCGAGGACGTCGAGGACCTCGAGGGCCTGCGCGCGCTGGCCGAGCGGCTGCTCAGCGTGCTCGACGAGCCCTTCGTCGTCCTCGACCGCGAGATCACCCTCTCGGCCAGCGTCGGGCTGACCCTGGGCTCCGACCTCACCCCCGACGACCTGCTGCGCCAGGCGCAGAGCGCGCTGAACCGGGCCAAGGTCGACGGCAGCCGCGCCCGCGTCGAGGTGCACGAGGGCGCCCTCAGCGACAGCGACGTCGACGCCCTCCAACTCGAGGTCGACCTGCGGCACGCGCTCGACAACGACGAGCTGCGGCTGTTCTACCAGCCGATCGTGCACCTGGCCGACGAGTCGCTGCTCGGCTACGAGGCGCTCATCCGCTGGCAGCACCCCACCCGCGGGCTGCTCCCGCCGGGCGCCTTCCTGGACGCCGCGGAGAACAACCGGCTCACCTCCAAGCTCGGCGCGTGGGTGCTCCGCCGCGCCTGCCACGACGCCGCCACCTGGCCCGACGACCTGCGGGTGCACGTCAACGTGTCGGCGCGGCACCTGGCCGAGGACGGCTTCAGCGAGCTCGTCGCCGCCGCCCTCGAGGAGTCCGGGCTGGCGCCGGAGCGGCTGGAGCTGGAGATCACCGAGTCGACGGCGCTGTTCGCCGCCGAGGCCACGCTGCACTCCGTCGCCGTCGTCACCGACCAGGGCGTGACCCTGGCCCTCGACGACTTCGGCACCGGTTACTCGGCGATCACCGCCCTGCACCGGCTGCCGATCCACACGCTGAAGATCGACCGCTCGTTCGTCGCCGACGTCGTCGCCGAGCCCGCGACCGCGGCGCTGGTGCAGGGTCTGCTCCAGCTCGGCCGCGGCATGGGCCTCCAGGTCATCGCCGAGGGCATCGAGGACCTCGACCAGGCCGCCTGGCTGCTCGACCACGGCTGCGCCATGGCCCAGGGCTACGCCTTCGGCCGGCCCGCGCCGCTGCCGAGCCCGGCCGCGGTGCTCATCGGCGAGGTCACCGACACCCCGGCGGAGGACGTCGCCGGCGCGCTGCTGCCCGACGCCCTGGAGACGCCGATCGTGCCGCAGCAGCGGTCGGCCGACGTCGACCCGCCGCGCCGCGTCGTGCTCGCGACGGACGACACCGGGAAGTTCGGCCTGTTCGACGAGTTCGCCGAGGACCCCGAGGACTGATCCCTAGGGGCGGGGCAGCGCGAGCGGCACGGGGCGCTTGGGCTCGCGCCCGTCCCCGGACGAGGTGCCGCGCAGCCGCCGGCCGATCCACGGGCCGACGTACCCGCGCACCCAGGCGGCCTCCTCGGCGACCGCCACGCGGAACGCGCGCGGTGGCTGCGGGGACAGCGGCGTCCGCCAGCCGTCGTCGCCGACCGGCACGCCGAGCGCGGCCGCCGCGGCCAGGCCCATGCGGCGGTGCCCCTCGGTGGTGAGGTGGATGCGGTCGGCGTCCCACAGCCGGGAGTCCTGGATCCAGCCCGCGCCCCACTGGTCGAGGACGGCGGCGCCGGTGCGGGCGGCGATCGACCAGATGTCGGCGTTGAAGACGGCGATCCTGCCGCGCGCCCGGCGCAGGATCGGGGTGTTGCGGGTGTCGACGCCGGTGGCCAGCAGCACGTCGGCGCCGGCCGACCGGAAGCGGACGACGGCCGCCTCGAGGGTCGCGGCCAGCTCGTCGGGATCGGCACCCGGGCGCATCAGGTCGTTGCCGCCGGCGACGATGCTGACCAGGTCCGGCCGGGCCTCCAGCGCGACGGGCACCTGCTCCTCGACGACCTGGCGCAGCAGCCGGCCGCGGATCGCCAGGTTGGCGTACTCGACGTCGACCCCGGTCGCGGCGGCCAGGTGCCCGGCGAGCAGGTCGGCCCAGCCGCGGTAGTGGTCGGGGCGCTCCGGATCGGCGTCGTTCAGCCCCTCGGTGAAGGAGTCGCCGAGTGCGATGTAGCGCTGCCAGGGGGCGGCGGAGGCGGTGAACTGCACGTTCCCCACTCCACCACGGGCGGCGGCGGGACGGTCCGGCGGACCGGCGTGCCGTCGGGCACAGCGCGCGTGAACGCGAGGTGAGGATCCCGGGTCGATCGCGTTGCCGACCGGCAGCGCGGCTCGGCACCGGTCACCATGCCCGCATGCGCATCGACGTCGCCGCCTCGCTCTCCCTCTCCTCCCCCGCCCCGGCGACCGCGCTGCTGCAGGTCGCGGTGCCCACCCCCGTCACCGAGCAGCTCACCGTCGTCTCCGGTGGCACGTTCCTGGAGCCGGAGGAGGTCGAGGTCGACGGCGCGCGCGTGCACCGGCTCGACCTCCGGGACGGCGCCACGACGATCACCTACTCGGCGTCGGTCGAGGACGGCGGCGCACCGCGCCGGGTGACCCCGGCCGACTGGGCCATCGCGCTGCGCCCCAGCCGCTACTGCCCGTCGGACCAGCTGGAGGGGTTCGCGCACCGCGAGTTCGACGCGACCCTGCCGCGGGCCGAGCTGGTCTCCGCCGTCGCCGCCTGGGTGCACCGGCGGCTGACCTACACCGCCGGGTCCAGCCGGCCGGTGGACACCGCCGTCGACACGCTGCTGACCGGTCAGGGCGTGTGCCGCGACTACGCGCACCTGACGATCACGCTGCTGCGCGCGCTGGAGGTCCCGGCCCGGCTGGTCGCCGTCTACGCACCCGGCCTGCAGCCGATGGACTTCCACGCCGTCGTCGAGGCCGACGTCGACGGCACCTGGTGCGTGGTCGACGCGACCCGGCTCGCCCCGACCCGCTCGCTGGTCCGCATCTGCGCCGGCCGGGACGCCGCCGACACCGCCTTCCTCACCACGCTCGGCGGCGTCGCCCGGTTCGAGGGCATGACCGTCACCGCGACCACCGCCGGCGAGCTGCCCGCCCCCGACGACACCCCGTTCCCCCTGCCCTGAGGGGCAGAAATGGCCATTTCTGCCCCTCGAGCGGGTCGATGCGGCGACGTGTCGACAGGTCGACCAGTCGCCGTCTCGATCAGTCGCCGTCGCGATCAGTCGCCGTCGCGCCAGGTCTCCAGCAGGCGGAGCCAGATCTCGCTGATCGTCGGGTAGGACGGGACGGCGTGCCAGAGCCGGGCGATCGGCACCTCGCCGACGACGGCGACCGTCGCCGCGTGCAGCAGCTCGGCGACGCCGGGACCGATGAACGTCACCCCGAGCAGCACCTCGCGCTCGGTGTCGACGACGGCGATCGCCGTGCCGGTGTAGCCGTCGGCGAACACCGAGGCCCCGGCGATGCTGCCGATCGGGTACTCCAGCACCCGGTGCGGCAGCCCCTGCTCGGCGGCCTGCGCGGCGGTGCGGCCGACGGCCGCGACCTGCGGAGAGGTGAAGACCACCGAGGGCGTGGCCGCGTGATCGGCGGTCGCGGCGGTCGCCGACCACGGGGCGCCGTCCGCCTGCTCGCCGCGGGCGCGGGCGACGATCGCCGCCGCGGCCTGGCGGGCCTGGTACTTGCCCATGTGCGTGAGCAGCTGACGGCCGTTGGCGTCGCCGACGCCGTACAACCAGGGCCGCCCCTCGACCTGCAACGTGTCGTCGACCGGCAGGTACTCCCCCGGCTCCAGGCCCACGGTGTCCAGCCCGATGTCGCCGGTGCGCGCGGCCCGGCCGATCGCGACCAGCACCTCGTCGCCGCGGACCTCGCCGTCCGACGTCGTGAGCACCACCTCGTCACCGTCGCGGCGGGCGGCGGTGACGTCGACGCCGAAGCGCACGTCGACGCCCAGGTCGCGCAGGGAGGCGGCGACGGCGTCGCCCGCCTGCGGCTCCGAGCGGGGCAGCAGCCGGTCCCCGCGCTGCAGCAGCGTGACCTGCGCGCCCAGCGCCTGCCAGGCCGTGGCCATCTCGCACCCGACGTAGCCGCCGCCCAGGACCAGCAGCCGGCCCGGCGCCTCCTTCGCGCTCGTCGCGTCCCGCGGGCCCCAGGGCCGGACGTCGGACAGCCCCTCGACCGGCGGCAGCCTGCCCACCGATCCGGTGCACACGGCGACGGCGTGCCGGGCGGTCAGCCGCGTCTCGCGGCCCGCGGCATCGGTGACGACGACCGTGCGCTCCCCGGCCAGCCGCCCGGTGCCGCGCAGCAGGTCGATGCCGGCGCCCTCGACCCAGCTCACCTGGCTCGAGTCGTCCCAGTCGTGGGTGAACGAGTTCCGCCGGGCGAGGGTCGCGGCGACGTCCTGCTCGCCGGTCACCGCCTGCGCCGCGCCGTCGACCGCCCGCGCCTCGGCGAGCACCTCGGTGCCGCGCAGCAGCGTCTTGCTGGGCATGCAGGCCCAGTAGGAGCACTCGCCGCCGACCAGCTCGCTCTCCACCAGGACCGCGGAGAGGCCCCCGCGGACGACGACGTCGGCGACGTTCTCGCCCGTCGACCCGGCTCCGAGGACGACGACGTCGTACGTGCGCTCCTGGCTGCTCATGCCCCCGATCCTCTCCGTGTGGTCGACTGGCCGCCATGCCGATCGACGCCGCGGAGTACGCCACCGCCCTGGGCCAGTACGCCGCGGGGGTGTGCCTGCTGACCGTCCGCGACGGCATCGACGACGTCGGGACGACGGTCAGCTCGGTGACGAGCGTGTCGGCCCGCCCGCCGCTGGTCGCGGTCGGCCTGACCGCGGCGGGCTACCCGGCCGAGGTGCTCGAGGAGGTCGGCAGCTGCGCGCTGACCGTGCTCGCGGCGCCGCACGCGATCGTCGCCTCCCGCTTCGCCTCGGCGGGCCGGCCCAGCGCCCGGCACCTGCTGGAGGCGGTGCCGTGGACCCGGGCCCCGGGCAGCGACGCGATCGTCCTGGCCGGCGGGCTCACCGCGCTGGACTGCCGGCTGGACCGGCTGGTCGAGGCCGGCGACCACGTGCTCGCCCTGCTGGAGGTCGTCGAGGTGCTGCCCGGCGACCCGGCCGCTGTGCCGCTGCTGCGCCACCGCGGCCGCTACGTCGACCCCACGGGCGCGGCGGCCGGCAGGGGCTGATCCGGGGTCCGGCACGGCAGACTGGGCACCCGCTGTCACATTCCGGGTCCCGGCGGTGCTCCCTGGGCATGGACCTCGTGCGGCAGCCCCTGACGGCGCTCGCCGGGCCGGCCGCGCCCGTGGGCGCGATCGGGCGGATCGGAGGAGGTAGGGACGGCGTGCCGGTGCCCGGTTCCTCCGCGCGCGGTGGCCTGCGCGCCGACCTGGACGTCGTGTTCCGCCGGGAGTACCCGCGGGTGGTCGCCGTGGCCGCCCGCGTGCTCGGCTCGCGCGACTCGGCGGAGGACGTCGCCCAGGAGGTGTTCCTCGCCTTCAACCGCTCCGCGGTGCCGGCCGGCGAGGCGACCGGCTGGCTGTCCGTGGCCGCGGCGCACACCGCGCTGAACCTGATCCGCTCCGGCCGCCGGCGGGCCACCCACGAGGGCTCCGCCGCCGCGACCGCACCGACCGCCGTCCCCGACGTCGCCGACGACGTCGTGACCCTCGAGGAGCGCGGCCGCGTGCGCGCCGCGCTCGCCCGGCTGCCCCGCAAGCAGGCCGTCGCCCTGGTGCTGCGGCACAGCGGGCTGAGCTACGCCGAGGTGGCCGCGGCCCTGGACCTGTCCCCCGGCAGCGTCGGCACGACCGTGCGACGCGCCGAATCCGCCCTGCGCGAGGAGTTGACCCGTCATGCGTCATCCCACTGACGGCGCGCTGCGCCGGCTCGTCGACGAGCCGGCCGGCGTGGCCGAGACCGACCGGCGGCACGTCGCCGGCTGCACCCGGTGCCTCACCGAGCTGGCCGCCGTCCGCGAGGACGCCGCCCTGGTCGGGACCGCGCTCACCGCCCCGGCCGGGGTGGACGTGCCCGCCGCCTGGGCCCGGCTGTCGTCCGCGGCGGCCGCCCCCGCCCGCGTCCCGGCTCCGGCCAGCGGCTCCGCTCCCGCCCGACGGGGCCGGTTCGGCGAGCTGGTCCGCCGCCCCGCCGTCGCCGCCCTCGCCGTCGGCGTCGTCCTCGCCGGGGCCGGCACCGCGGCCGCCAACGACTGGTTGCCGATCTTCCGCACCCAGGAGGTCGCCGCGGTGGGCCTCACCGGCGCCGACCTCGTCGCGCTGCCCGACCTGGAGGCCTACGGCACCGTGGAGCTGACCGGCGAGGACGACCTGCACCCGGTCGCCGACGCCGCGGCCGCCGCGGCGGAGAGCGGGCTGGACGTGCCGGAGGTCGACGCGCTGCCCGCCGGCGTCACCGGCGAGCCGGTCCACCAGGTGGGCGGTCAGGTCACCGCCACCTTCACCTTCTCCGCGCAGCGCGCCGCGCAGGCCGCTGCCGCGGCCGGTGAGCCGCTGCCGACCCCGCCGCCGGGGCTCGACGGCAGCTCGGTGCGGCTCGTCGCCGGCCCCGGCGTCGCCCAGGTGTGGAGCACCTCGACCGGCGCCCCCGGGCTGGTCGTCGGCCGCGCCGTCGCGCCGACGGCGTTGTCCTCGGGCATCCCGTTCGAGACGGTCCGCGACTACCTGCTCGAGCTCCCCGGCCTGCCCGACGACGTCGCGGCGCAGCTGGAGGCGTTCACCGCCGACGGGTCGACGCTCCCGCTGCCGGTGCCGTCGGACTACGTCACCACCGCCACCGAGGACGTGGCCGGCGAGCGCGCGACCGTGCTCACCACCCGCGACCGCACGCTGGCCGCCGTCGTCTGGGTCGCCGACGGCGAGCTGACCGTGGTGGCCGGGCCGCTGGACGCCGACGAGGTCCTCGCCGTCGCGCGGGGGCTCCGCTGAGCGCCCCGGCCGGCGACGCGGCGCTCCGGGCCTCGGCGCAGCTGGTCGCCGACCTCCCGCCGCCGGCCGCCGCCTGGTGCACCGGCCTGCGCAAGCGCTACGGCCGGCGCACCGCCGTGGACGGGGTCGGCCTGGAGGTCGGCCGCGGCGAGGTCGTCGGGCTGCTCGGGCCCAACGGCGCGGGCAAGACCACCGTCATCAAGATGCTGCTCGGGCTGGTGCGGCCCGACGCCGGCGAGGTGGTGATGCTGCTCGGCCAGCCCGCCGGCGACCCGGCCGCCCGCGCCCGCGTCGGCTACCTGCCCGAGCTGTTCCGCTACCAGCCGTGGCTCAGCGCCGCCGAGGTGCTGGAGCTGCACGTCCGGCTCTCCGGCGCCGCGGTGAGCGCCGACGAGCGGCGCGACGTGCTGGCCCTCGTCGGGCTCGCCGAGCGCGCCCGGGACCGGGTCGGGGGGTTCTCCAAGGGCATGCAGCAGCGGCTGGGCCTCGCCGTCGCGCTGGTGGCCCGGCCGGAGCTCGTCGTCCTCGACGAGCCGACCAGCGCGCTGGACCCGCTCGGCCGGGTGGACGTGCGCGACATCGTGCTGTCGCTCAAGGCTCGCGGCGTCGCCGTGCTGCTCAACTCGCACCTGATCGGCGAGGTCGAGCGGGTCTGCGACCGGGTGGTCATCCTCGACCGCGGCCGGGTGGCGGCCTCGGGCACGCTGACCGAGCTGCTCGGTCAGCACGAGGTGCGGCTGCACCTCACCGGGCTGCCGGCCACGGGCGAGGCCCGGCTGGCGGCCGCCGGGCGGGTGGAGCGGGAGGGCGACTGGTTCACCGTCGCCTTCCCCGCCGACGACGACACGACCGTGCCCGACCTGGTCCGGGACCTGGTCGGGCTGGGCGTGCGGGTGCACGCCGTCGAGCCCGGGCGGATCAGCCTGGAGGAACGCCTGCTCGGCATCCTCCGCGACGGCGCCGAGGAGACCGCGTGAACCGCGTCGCGCTCACCATCGCCGGGCTGACGCTGCGCGAGGCCACCCGGCGGCGGGTGCTGATGGCGCTCGCCGTCCTCACCGTGGTGCTGCTGGCGCTCAGCGGCTGGGGCTTCTCGCGCTTCGCCGCGGAGTCCGGCGGCACGCTGACCAGCGGCGAGGCGCGGCTGACCGCCTCGATCCTGCTCAACCTCGTGATGTTCGGCTACAGCCTCATCGCCGCGCTGGGGACGGCGTTCCTCGCCGGGCCGACGCTGTCCGGCGAGACCGAGTCCGGCATCGCACTGGCCGTGCTCGCCCGGCCGATCCGGCGCTCGTCGTTCCTGCTCGGCAAGTGGCTGGGGCTCGTGGCGTTCGGCAGCGGCTACGTCACGCTGGCCGGGCTGGCGCAGGTCGTCGTCGTCGGGCTCACGGTGGACTACTGGCCGCCGGAACCGGTCGCCGCCCTGGCGCTGCTGGCCGGGCAGACCGTCGTGCTGCTGACGCTGGCGGTGCTGCTCTCCACCGTCATCTCGCCGATGGCGTCGGGCGTGGTGGCGGTCGGGCTGTTCTGCACCACCTGGGTCGCGGGCGTGGTCGGCGGCATCGGCGCCGCGCTGGACAACGACGCCGTCGCCCGGGTCGGCACGGTGTCGCGCGTGCTGCTGCCCACCGACGGGCTGTGGCGCGGGGCGATGCACGCCTTCCAGGACCCGTCGGCGCTGCTCCAGTTCGGCGGCGCCGACGGTCAGGCGTTCCCGTTCCTCAGCGTCGCCCCGCTGACCCCCGCCTACCTCGCCTGGACCGCGCTCTGGGTGGCGATGGTGTGGGGCCTGGCCGCGGTCTCCTTCGTCCGCCGCGACCTCTGACCGCCCCCTCGGCGCCCACATCGGCGATGTGGGGCTCGTGGGCGGCCCATGGCCCCGAGATCGCCGATGTGGGGGCGGTCGCGGTGCGGCCGGAGGGGCGGAGGTCCCCCTCGACCGCTTCGCGGGCTAGCGTCGGACGCGCTATGAGCGCCCTGCCTGCACCCACCGAGTCCGCCCTGCGCCGCGCGCTCACCCGCGCCGAGCGCGGGGTCCCCCTCGACGCCGTCGAGGCCGAGACGCTGTTGCACGCCCGCGGGCTGGGCGAAGGCGAGCCGCTGGACCGGCTGCTCACCGCGGCCGGGCGGGTGCGCGACGCCGGTCTGGCGTCCGCGGGGCGCCCCGGCGTGGTCACCTACAGCCGCAAGGTCTTCATCCCGCTCACCCACCTGTGCCGCGACCGCTGCCACTACTGCACGTTCGTCACGACGCCGGGTCAGCTGCGCGCCGAGGGCAAGGCGCCCTACCTCTCCCCCGACGAGGTGCTCGACATCGCCCGGGCCGGCGCGGCCATGGGCTGCAAGGAGGCGCTGTTCACCCTCGGGGACCGCCCCGAGGACCGCTGGCCGGTCGCCGCGGAGTGGCTGGAGGCGCACGGCTTCGACTCCACGCTGGGGTACCTGCGGGCCATGGCGATCCGGGTGCTCGAGGAGACCGGCCTGCTGCCGCACCTCAACCCCGGCGTGCTGTCGTGGGAGGAGATCCAGCGGCTCAAGCCGGTCTCGGCCTCGATGGGCATGATGCTGGAGACGACGGCGACGCGGCTCTGGTCGCAGCCCGGTGGCCCGCACTTCGGCTCGCCGGACAAGGAGCCCGCGCTGCGGCTGCGGGTGCTCGAGGACGCCGGGCGCTCGGCCGTCCCGTTCACCACCGGTGTGCTGCTGGGCATCGGCGAGGACTACGCCGAGCGGGTGGACGCCGTCCGCGAGATCCGCGCCAGCGCGCAGCGGCACGGGCACGTGCAGGAGGTCATCGTCCAGAACTTCCGGGCGAAGCCGCGCACCGCGATGCAGGCGCACGACGACCTGGAGCTGCAGGAGTACGTCGCCGCCGTCGCCGTCACCCGGCTGCTGCTCGGCCCCAAGGCGCGGGTGCAGGCGCCGCCGAACCTGTCCGACTCCACCGAGCTGGAGCTGCTGCTGCGCGCCGGCGTCGACGACTGGGGCGGGGTCTCCCCGCTGACGCCCGACCACGTGAACCCCGAGCGGCCCTGGCCGAACATCGACAAGCTGGCCGAGCTCACCGCGGACGCCGGCTTCACCCTGCGCGAGCGGCTCGCCGCCCAGCCGCCGTACGTGCGGCAGCCCGAGCCGTGGCTGGACCCCCGCGTGCGCCCGCACGTCGACGCGCTCGCCGGCCCCGACGGGCTGGCCGTCGAGGGCCGCAACCCGGTCGGCCTGCCGTGGCAGGAGCCGGACGAGGCGTGGACCTCCTCGGGCCGGGTCGACCTGCACGTCGAGGTCGACACCGTGGGCCGGACGGGCGACCGGCGCAGCGACTTCGACGCCGTCTACGGCGACTGGTCCGAGCTGCGCGACCGCACCGAGAGCGCCCGCGACGGGCACTCGACCGCGCTGACCGTGGGCGACCCCGCGGTGCACGCCGCCCTCGCGCATGCCGAGTCCGACCCCGCGGGGCTCTCCGACGCCGAGTACCTGGCGCTGCTCGGTGCCGACGGCGCGGATCTCGAGGCGCTGACCCGGCTGGCCGACGCCGTCCGCAAGGACGTCAACGGCGACGACGTCACCTACGTCGTGAACCGGAACATCAACTTCACCAACGTCTGCTACACCGGGTGCCGGTTCTGCGCGTTCGCCCAGCGGCGCACCGACGCCGACGCGTACACGCTGTCGATGGAGCAGGTCGGTGACCGCGTCGACGAGGCGTGGGCCGCCGGCGCCACCGAGATCTGCATGCAGGGCGGCATCCACCCCGACCTGCCCGGCACCGCCTACTTCGACCTGGCCCGCGAGGTGAAGAAGCGGCAGCCCGGCATCCACCTGCACGCCTTCTCCCCGATGGAGATCGTCAACGGCGCCGCCCGGACCGGGCTCTCCTACCGCGAGTTCCTCACCGAGCTCAAGGCGGCCGGGCTGGACTCGATCCCGGGCACGGCCGCGGAGATCCTCGACGACGACGTCCGCTGGGTGCTGACCAAGGGCAAGCTGCCGACGGCGGCCTGGCTGGAGATCATCGGCACCGCGCACGAGGTGGGCCTGCCGACGACGTCGACGATGATGTACGGCCACGTCGACACCCCCGCGCACTGGGTCGGGCACCTGCGGACACTGGCCGCGCTGCAGGACCGCACCGGCGGGTTCAGCGAGTTCGTGCTGCTGCCGTTCGTGCACCACAACTCGCCGATCTACCTCGCCGGCGTCGCCCGCCCGGGCCCGACCGTGCGGGAGAACCGGGCGATCCACGCGGTCGCGCGGCTGCTTCTGCACGGGCGGATCCCGAACATCCAGACCTCGTGGGTGAAGCTCGCCGACGCCGGCACCAAGGCGGTGCTCCAGGGCGGCGCCAACGACCTCGGCGGCACGCTCATGGAGGAGACGATCAGCCGGATGGCCGGCAGCGAGAACGGCTCGCTCAAGACCATCGCCGAGCTCGAGGCCATGGCCGCCGCGATCGGCCGGCCCGCCCGCCAGCGGACGACGGAGTACGGCACGCCGTCGGCCGAGCGGATCGCGACCGCGCGGTCCGAGGAGGGCCGCGCCCGGCTCACCCTGTCGATCACCCCGCGCTGACCCTCCAGCGAGCACGTGCACCCACGCCCGGTTCTGCGGGCCGGAACCGGGCGTCGGCGCACACGCTCCCGGGTCCGCGGGCGGCCTGACCGGCTGAGCCTGGAGCGTCGCTAGCCTCGGCCCGTGGGTCTCTTCGGAACGTTCACCTGGTCCGACGGCCGGTGGAGCCGGGGCGCCCCGACGGCGGTGCCCTTCCTGCTGGTCGACGTGCACGACAGCCGGATCGCCACCGTCGACCACCGCTGCGCCGACGCGTCCGGCGGCCGGTTCTTCCTCGGCTACGAGCCGCGGATCTACTTCGAGGAGCCCGACGCCTCGGACCCGGTCGACGTCGAGGCCGAGGCCGAGGGCTTCGCCGCGTGGGCGAAGGAGGCCACCGGCACCGAGCTGGATCCGGCCGAGGTCCGGCCGCTGCTCGCCTCCCCCAGCGGCGCGCCGCCCACGGACGAGGCGGTCGAGCTGACCGTCGACCGGCTCGCCGCCCTGGCCGGGCTGCCGCCGGTCGAGTGGCCCACGGAGGCCGACGGCTACGCGAGCTGATCCGCCCGACACGCTCGGGTGGAACCGGGGCGTTCCGGCATCCCGCCTGATCAGGCAGGATGCCCGGCACCGCGCGGCGAGGACGCCGCGCCCGCGAGAGGAGCGCCCGTGGCCGGTTCGGACCGGGTCCCTCCGCGCACGGTCTACCTGTACGTCGTGTGCCTCGCCATGCTCGTGATCGGCGTCCTCGCGGCGGTGGCCCTGGTGCGCAGCGGCCTGGCGCTCGCCTACCCGGACCCTGCGCCCACGTTCAGCTGGACCGCCTACACCCCGCTGGACACGCTGAGCGGCGAGCAGCAGGTGGCGCTGGGATCGGACCTGGAGCGGCGGTCCGCGATCCGGGACGCCGGAACGGCGGGCGCGGCGCTGCTCCTGGCCGGCGGCGTCTTCGCCTTCCACTGGCGGCGGGTGCGGTCGGACGGGTAGGACCGACCCGTGCGCCTCATCTCCTACACCCGGCCCGGCGATCCCGACGTCCTCGAGCTGCTCGAGGCCCCGACTCCGGAACCCGGCCCGGGTGAGGTGCGGGTCCGAATGGCGTTCTCCGGCGTGAACCCGACCGACTGGAAGTCGCGCACCGCGGCGCAGCCCGGACCCGACGGCCAGGTGCCGAACCAGGACGGGTCGGGCACCGTCGACGCCGTCGGCGAGGGCGTGGACCCGGTGCTCGTCGGCGAGCGGGTGTGGATCTGGCTGGCCGCCTGGCAGCGCCGCTGGGGCACCGCCGCGGAGCACATCGTCGTCCCGGCGCGGAACGTCGTCCTCCTCGGCGCGGACCCGTCGTTCGAGCTCGGCGCGGCGCTGGGCATCCCCTTCCTCACCGCGCACCGCTGCCTGACCGTCGCCGAGTCGCTGCCCGACCGGCTCGGCGCCGGCGCCCTGACCGGGCACACCGTGCTGGTGCAGGGCGGTGCCGGCGCGGTCGGCAACGCCGCCATCCAGCTGGCCCGCTGGGCCGGCGCCACCGTGATCACCACCGTCAGCGGCCCGCGCAAGGCCCAGCTTGCCGCGGCTGCCGGCGCCGACCACGTCGTCAACTACCGCGAGCAGGACGTCGTCGCCGAGGTGCGGAAGATCGCGCCGAAGGGCGTGGACGCGATCGTCGAGGTGTCCCCTGCCCGCAACGCCGCCGTCGACGCGCAGGTCATCGGCATGCACGGCGCCGTCGCCATGTACGCGGACGACGGCGGTGCAGAGGTGACCGTGCCGGTGCGGACGCAGATGGGGCCCAACGCCCGCTGGCAGTTCGTGCTGCTCTACACCCAGCCCGAGCGGGCGTCGTCGCTCGGCGTCGAGGACGTCGCCGCGGCGGTCGCCGACGGCGCGGTGCGGGTCGGCGAGCAGGCCGGGCTGCCGCTGCACGTCTTCCCGCTCGCCGAGACGGCCGCGGCGCACCGGGCCGTGCAGGACGGCGTCGTCGGCAAGGTGCTCGTCGACGTCACCGCCTGAGCCCCGGCGGCCTAGGGTCGGCACGCATGACGACGGATGCACCTACCGATCTGCACGCCCTCGCCACCGAGCTGCTGGAGAAGGCGACCTCCGAGCACGCCGGCCGGGCCGGCCGCACCCTGGCGCACCCGGTCGACGGGCTGCGCCAGACGGTCATCGCGCTGCGGGCCGACGCCGAGCTGGCCGAGCACGAGAGCCCCGGACCGGCCACGGTCATGGTGATCCGCGGCCGCGTGCGACTGGTCGCCGGCGACCGGACGGTGGACCTCGGCGCCCACCAGATCGCGCCGGTGCCCGACCGGCGGCACAGCCTGCACGCCGACGAGGACAGCGTCATCCTGCTCAGCGTCGCCGTCCCCGACCGGGCGCCGCAGGCCGACTGACCCCAACCGCGCCCCCGGTCGGGTGGGGGTCAGGCGCGGCGGCGCTGGCGGCTGCGCAGGACGCCGTAACCGACGAGCACCAGCGCCACGAAGAGCAGGCCGGTACCGGTCACGAGGCCGGCGGACAGCCGCTGCTCGCTGCTCTCGGTGCCCAGCGCCGGCGCGTTCTCGGGGGCGAACACCTGGCCCAGCCCGGAGGCAGCCGGCGACGGGACGGCGACCGGGGACGGTGCCGGCACGGGTGCGGCGCCCGGCTGCGCCTCAGCGACTTCGAGGACCTCGGCGACCTCGGCGACGCGGGCCGCGGCCACCGGGGCGCCCGCCGCTGGGGACGTCGACGGCTGCGCCGGGGGCTGGGGGGCTGCGGCGGAGGGCGCCGCCTCAGGTGCAGGTACCCCGGGCTGCGCAGCGGCGGGAAGGGTGATCTCCAGCCGCCACGGCAGCGACGTGTCGCCCCGCCCGGGGTCCATCGTCACCAGCAGTGGCGCCGGCCGGCCTGCGACGGTGAACCACCACTCCCCCGGGCGGAACCAGCCGGCCCAGGCGGTCCGGCCGTCCTCGTCGGTGACTGCCGGGGTGTCCGGGAAGCCGGGCCCGCTGAGCGTGACCTGGGTGCCGGCGACCGGCCCGTCCGCGGAGAGCACCTGGATCTCGGTGCGGGTGCGGTAGGTCGACCGGTTGACGACGGTCCGGCTGGTGGCGCAGCCCGCGGCGCACACCTCGATCGGCGCGATCGCCTCGGCCGGCAGCAGCCCGACGGGGGCGGTGACCTGCCGGACGGCGTAGGTCCCCTCCGGGAGGACGGCCTCGACACCCCCGGTCGACGCGCCCCCGTCCCACGGCACCCCGGCCGGCCCGGCGCCCGCCGGGGTCGCCGCCAGGAGCTGGGGGTCCGTGCCGCCGTCGTCGTCCGGCTCCGCGGGGAGGACCCGCACCGTGCAGGTGCCGGCGGCGTCGGTGAGGCAGAGCGCCGTCGTCGGCTCGTCGCCGGGTCCGGTCAGCTCGAACCGGACGCCGGACAGGTCCAGGTCTGCGGGCGCCCGCCCCTCGATCTGCAGCGCCAGCGTCACGGACGACGACGGGGCTCCGGCCGCGGCCGACGCGCTCCCGAGTGCCCACGCGAGCACGGCGACCGGCAGCAGGGCGCCGAGAGCGGCACCCCGCCGCCGGAGGCGGGGCTGCGGGGATCTGGCCTGGTGCGTCACGTCGGGTCTCCGGCGGTCTCGTGACGACCGTCGTCACGTGCCGGAACGGACTGTGTCGGAGTCAGAACGCCCTGGTCGGCGACTGGTCCCGGGGCACTACGGGACGATCCTGGGCCGAATTCCCACCCGCCCCCGCACCGCTCAGCCGCCCCAGCAGGCGGCCGGCGCCGGACCGGCTCACACCCGGGGGGGGCGGAAAGCCGTCGACCCACCGCCTCCGGGCGGAGGCGGTGGGTCGACGGGCGGTGCCGGTCGGGGTCAGTTCGGGGTGGCCACCGACAGGGCGTCGTACCTGTTGTTCTGGTTGAGCGAGATCCGCGAGCCCTGGACGTTGGTCACGACGTTCACCGAGACGACGGCCGACGGCACCGACGCCGACTGGGTCGGGACGAGGAAGTACTTCGCCTCACCCGGTGCCAGGGAGAACGACACCGAGGCCGCGAAGTGCGCGGTCGCGTTGAACTTCACCTGCAGGGTCGTGTTGCCGGTGTTCCGCGCGTACTGGGCGAGGTGGACCTGCCCGTTGACCAGCTGGGTCTTCACGTTCGTGAGGACGGCCGGCCGCTCGCAGGTGAACGCGTCGTAGGCGAGCTTCCGGGTCTCGGACACCGCCGGGTAGGTGACGCCGCCGAGCGTCTGGCCCGCGCGGTAGGTGCGCACCGAGACGGACCCGGCGCCGACGTAGGCCTTCCCCGAGGTCGACGTGACGGTCACCTGGTCACGCCCCAGGGCGTCCGGCGCCGTCAGCAGTGCCAGCGAGCCCGAGGTGGCGAAGTCGGCGTTCGCGAGGAAGTTCACCGACACGCCCTTGGTGTCCTGGTTCTGCGCCTTCTGCACGAGGACGGCCGTGCCGTCGACGCAGCCCGGCGCGATGCCGATGGCGACCACTGGGACGGCGGCCGGCGCGGGCACGACCTCGGCCACGGGAGCGGTGGGCTCCTCGTCGGGCTCCGGCTCCGCCGGCGTCTCCACGGGGGGCGGCGACGTCTCGCCGGGCAGGGTCAGCTCGGGCTCGACGGCCGGGGGCTCGGTCGGGTCGGGGGTTCCGGACGGGTCGGGGGTCGCAGGCGTCTCGGCCGGATCCCCGTCGACGACGATCGGGGACTCTCCCGGCAGGGTGACCACCGGCGGCGTCACCGCGGGGGTCTCGCCGTTGCCGTTCCCGTTGCTGGTGCCGTTCCCGTTCCCGTTGCCGTTCCCGTTGTTGGTGCCGGGGCCGTTCCCGTTCCCGTTGTTGCTGCCGTTCCCGTTCCCGTTGCCGTTCCCGTTGTTGGTGCCGGGGCCGTTCCCGTTCCCGTTGTTGCTGCCGTTCCCGTTCCCGTTGCCGTTCCCGTTGTTGGTGCCGGGGCCGTTCCCGTTCCCGTTCCCGTTCCCGCTGTTGGCGCCGGGACCGTTGCCGTTGTTGGCGCCGTTGCCGTTGCCCTGGGTGGAGACCGACCGGCTCGAGGTGACGGCGTCGGCCCCGGCTGCTCCGCCGCCCGCCGGGCTCTCCTGCGCCGTGGGCGCCAGCCCACCCCGCGCGGCGAGCGCGGAGCCGCCGGCCGTGGCACCGAGGACCGCGAGCACCGCGACGAACGCGAGCCAGAACCACCGGCGTCGGACGAGGGAGGCGGCAGGCCCGGTCAGGAGCGAGCGGGGCGGGTGCGTCATGTGCGATGTTCTCCCAGGTCAGCGGATCGTCGCGCGACGCTAGCGCTGCGCGGGACGGGTCCGAGGCGTGCCGTGCCGCGTCCCGGCCCGCCACTCCGACCCGCCCGCTCCTCCGACCCCATCCACCCCACGCACACCGCAGCGGGCCGTCCGCTCGCCGCTGACCAGCGGTTTCGGAATGGGAACGGGCGGATCTCCGACCCGCACCGCGGAACGAGCAGGGACCCGGGTCAGCCCAGCCCGAGGTCGCGGGCGATGAGCATCCGCTGCACCTCGGAGGTGCCCTCGCCGATCTCCAGGATCTTGGCGTCCCGGTAGAAGCGGCCGACCGGGAACTCGTTCATGAACCCGTACCCGCCGTGCACCTGCGTGGCGTAGCGGGCGTTGTCCATCGCGACCTCGGAGCTGTAGAGCTTGGCGATCGACGCCTCGCGCTTGAACGGCTCAGCCGCGCAGCATCTTCTCCGCGGCCCGGTAGTAGGCCAGCCGCGCCGTCGAGGCGCGCACCTCCATGTCGGCGATCATGAACTGGATCGCCTGGTTCCTCCCGATCGGCTGCCCGAACGCCTCGCGCTCCCCCGCGTACTTCACCGACTCGTCGACACACCCCTGCGCCAGCCCGACCGAGAGCGCCGAGATCGCGATCCGCCCCTCGTCCAGGATCGAGAGGAACTGCGCGTACCCGCGGCCGCGCTCGCCCACCAGGTTCTCGGCGGGCACGCGGACGTCGTCGAACGAGAGCTCCCGGGTGTCCGAGGCGTTCCAGCCGACCTTGGAGTACCGCTGGCCGACGGCGAACCCCGGCGTCCCCGACGGGACGATGATCGCCGAGATCTCCTTGCCGCCGTCCGGGCGCGTGCCGGTGACGGCGGTGACCGTGACCAGGCCGGTGAGCTCGGTGCCGGCGTTGGTGATGAACGCCTTCGAGCCGTTGACGACCCAGTGGCCGTCCTCGAGCCGGGCGGTCGTCCGGGTCGACCCGGCGTCCGAGCCGCCGCCGGCCTCGGTGAGCCCGAACGCGCCCAGCACCTCCCCGGCGCACAGCCGCGGCAGCCACTCGCGCTTCTGGGCCTCGGTGCCGAACCGGAAGATCGGCATCGCGCCCAGCGAGACGCCGGCCTCCACCGTGATCGCCATCGACGAGTCGACGCGCGCCAGCTCCTCGAGCGCGACGCACAGGTCGAAGTAGGTGCCGCCCGAGCCGCCGTACTCCTCCGGGAAGGGCAGCCCGAACAGCCCGAGCTCACCCATCTGCCGCACGATGTGCGCGGGGAACTCGTCGCGCTCGTAGAACTCGCCGATCTGCGGGGCGATGACCTCGCGGGCGAACTCGCGCACCGTCGTCCGCAGGGCCTCGGTCTCGTCGCTGAGCCGGTAGTCCAGCATCTAGTCCTCCTGCTTGGTGGCTGCCGGGGTCACCAGCGCCACCCGCTCGTCCAGCGCGACCCGTCCGGCCCGCCGTCACCCCGAGCTCGGTCACCGTGCCCGCGATCGGGGCGGTGAGCACGTGCTCCATCTTCATGGCCTCCACGACGAGCAACGGGGTCCCCGCCTGCACCTCGTCGCCGACGGCTGCCTGGACGACCGTCACGGTGCCGGGCATCGGCGAGGTCACCACGCCGTCACCCCCGCCGCCCTCGGCGTGCGCCCCCAGCCGCTCGTGTTCGCGCAGCGCGGTCAACCGCCCGCCGGCGGCCAGCCACACCGTGCCCGCGCTGTGCACGACGACCCAGGACGACGTCCGCCCGGCCAGCGTGACCCGCAGCCGGTCACCGTCGCGGGCCGCGCTCGCGGGCACCGCGTCGCCGTCGCCGACCGCGACCTGCGCCTCCCCCGAGCGTCCCCGCAGCCGCACCGTCACCGGCTCGCCGCCGGCGGCCTGCAGCCGGCGCACCGTCCAGGCCGGTTCGCCGAGCCGCCAGCCGTCGGGCACGTCCCACCGGTCGACCGACGGCGCCGGTCGGCTCGGCCTCGACCAGCAGCGCCAGCGCGGCCGCGGCGTACACCTCGTCCGGCGTCGGCCCGGCGTCGGTCAGCGCCTCGCCGCGCCGCTCGATGAGGCCGGTGTCCAGCTGCCCGGCGACGACGTCCGGGTCCGCGAGCAGCTGCTGCAGGAACCCGGCGTTGGTCGTCACGCCGAGGACGGCGGTGTGCCCGAGGGCAGCGACCAGCCGGGCGCGGGCGGTCTCGCGGGTCGGCGCCCAGGCGACCACCTTGGCCAGCATCGGGTCGTAGTCGGTGCCGACGACGGTGCCCACCGCCAGCGAGCTGTCCACCCGGATGCCGGGGCCGGCGGCCTCCACCAGCCCGAGCACGGTGCCGGCCTGCGGCAGGAAGCCGCGCGCCGGGTCCTCGGCGTAGAGCCGGGCCTCGATGGCGTGCCCGTCGAGGACGACGTCGTCCTGCGCGATCGGCAGCCGCTCCCCCGCCGCGACCCGCAGCTGCAGCTCGACCAGGTCCAGCCCGGTGACCGCCTCGGTGACCGGGTGCTCGACCTGCAGCCGGGTGTTCATCTCGAGGAAGAAGAAGTCCATGCCTTCTCCCCGCCCAGCCCTGTCGGCGTCGACGATGAACTCGACCGTGCCGGCGCCGGTGTAGCCGACCGCGCGGGCCGCCTCGACCGCCGCCCGGCCCATCGCGTCGCGCATCCCGGCGTCCAGCAGCGGCGAGGGCGCCTCCTCGATGACCTTCTGGTGCCGGCGCTGCAGCGAGCACTCCCGCTCCCCGAGGTGGACGACGGCGCCGTGGGTGTCGCCGAGCACCTGCACCTCGATGTGCCGCGAGTTGCCCACGTACCGCTCGACCAGGAGCGTGTCGTCGCCGAACGAGCCGCGCGCCTCCCGCCGGGCGGCCGCGATGGCGTCGGGGAGCTCGTCGGCCGAGCGCACCACCCGCATGCCCTTGCCGCCGCCCCCGGCACTCGGCTTGAGCAGCGCCGGGAAGCCGACGGCCACCGCGGCCTCGGCCACCTGCGCGTCGGTCATCCCCGGCTCGGTGCGGCCCGGCACGACCGGCACGCCGGCGGCGGAGACCGTCTGCTTGGCGCGGATCTTGTCGGCCATCGCCTCGATGGCGTCGACCGGCGGCCCGACGAAGACCAGGCCGGCCGCGGCGGACGCCCGGGCGAAGTCCACGTTCTCGGACAGGAACCCGTAGCCGGGGTGGACCGCCTGCGCGCCGGTGCGGGCCGCCGCGTCGAGCACCCGCTCGATGGAGAGGTAGCTCTGCGCCGCGGGCGCGGGCCCGATCGGCACGGCGACGTCGGCCAGCCGGGTGTGCAGCGCGCCGGCGTCGGCATCGCTGTGGACGGCGACCGAGCGGATGCCCATCGCGCGCAGCGTCCGGATCACCCGGACGGCGATCTCGCCCCGGTTGGCCACGAGCACGGTCCCGAACACGATCAGCGTCCTCTCGACGGGGCAGAAATGGCCATGTCTGCCCTCACATCCCGGAAGACGCCGTAGCCGACCTCCTCGAGGGGCGCGTTGGCGCAGGCGGACAGGGCCAGGCCGAGCACGGTGCGGGTGTCGGCCGGGGCGATGACGCCGTCGTCCCAGAGCCGGGCGGTCGCGTAGTAGGGGTGCCCCTGCTCCTCGTACTGCGCGCGGATCGGCGCTTTGAACGCCTCCTCGTCCTCGGCCGGCCACTCCTCGCCGCGGGCCTCCAGGCCGTCGCGGCGCACCTGCGCGAGCACAGACGCCGCCTGCTCCCCGCCCATCACCGAGATACGGGCGTTGGGCCAGGTGAACAGGAAGCGGGGCGAGTACGCCCGGCCGCACATCGAGTAGTTGCCGGCGCCGAACGAGCCGCCGATGACGACGGTCAGCTTGGGCACCCGGGCGGTGGCGACGGCGGTGACCATCTTGGCGCCGTGCTTGGCGATGCCCCCGGCCTCGTAGTCGCGGCCGACCATGAACCCGGAGATGTTCTGCAGGAACAGCAGCGGGATCTTCCGCCGGTCGCACAGCTCGATGAAGTGCGCGCCCTTGAGCGCGGACTCGCTGAACAGCACGCCGTTGTTGGCGATGATCCCGACCGGGTGGCCGTGCAGCCGGGCGAAGCCGGTGACCAGGGTCGGGCCGTAGAGCGGCTTGAACTCGGCGAACCGGCTGCCGTCGACCAGCCGGGCGATGACGTCGCGGACGTCGTACGGGGTGCGCGGGTCCGGTGGCACCACCTCGGTGACCGAGGCGGGGTCCAGCAGCGGCTCCTCGACCGGGTCGACGTCCCACGGCCGGGGCTCGCGCGGGCCGAGGGTGCCGACGATCTGACGGACGATCTGCAGGGCGTGCGCGTCGTCGTCGGCCAGGTGGTCGGTGACCCCGCTGACCCGGCTGTGCAGGTCTCCCCCGCCCAGGTCCTCGGCGGTGACCACCTCGCCGGTCGCCGCCTTCACCAGCGGCGGGCCGCCCAGGAAGATCGTGCCCTGGCCGCGGACGATGACGGCCTCGTCGCTCATCGCCGGCACGTACGCGCCGCCGGCGGTGCAGGAGCCGAGGACGGCGGCGATCTGCGCGATGCCCGCCTTGGACAGGTTGGCCTGGTTGAAGAAGATGCGACCGAAGTGCTCGCGGTCCGGGAAGACGTCGTCCTGCATCGGCAGGAACGCCCCGCCGGAGTCGACCAGGTAGATGCACGGCAGCCGGTTGGCCAGCGCCACCTCCTGCGCCCGCAGGTGCTTCTTCACCGTCATCGGGTAGTAGGTGCCGCCCTTGACGGTGGCGTCGTTGGCGACGACGACGCACTCCCGGCCGGCGACCCGACCGATGCCGGTGATGATCCCGGCGGCCGGGGCGTCGCCGTCGTAGAGGCCGTGCGCGGCCAGCGGGGACAGCTCCAGGAACGGGCTCCCCGGGTCGAGGAGGGCGTCCACCCGCTCCCGCGGGAGCAGCTTGCCGCGGGAGACGTGCCGCTCGCGGGCCCGCTCACCCCCGCCGAGCGCCGCGGTGCGCAGCTGCTCGGCCAGGTCCTCGGCCAGCGCGGCGTGCGCCGCGGCGTTGCGGGCCGCGGTCGCGGGGTCGGGCGACGTCGAACGGGTGAGCACCGGCGCGTCCACGAGAGCAGGTTAACCATCGTTCACACCGTGAGCCAGCCCACACGCGTGCGGATCGGCGGCCAACCCGCCGACCGTAGGATCCGGCCGTGACGACCTCGGGGGCGCAGCGCGACACCGCTCTGCACGCCGACGCCGACCGGCCCTCCCGGCGCGAGCAGATCCTGCAGGCGGCGGCCCAGCTGTTCGCCGAGCGCGGCTCCCGGGCGGTGGGCGTGGACGATGTCGGCGCGGCCGTGGGCGTGACCGGCCCGGCGATCTACCGGCACTTCGCCGGCAAGGACGCGATGCTCGCCGAGATGCTGCTGCGGATCAGCGAGCGGCTGCTGGCCGGCGGCACGGAGCGGGTGGCCGCCGCCGGCGAGGACCCGCGCGCGCAGCTGCGGGCGCTGATCGCCTTCCAGGTCGAGTTCGCGCTGGAGAACCCGGCGCTGATCACGGTGCACGACCGCGACCTCGGCTCCCTGGCCGAGGCCGACGCCGCCCAGGTGCGCCGGCTCCAGCGCCGCTACGTCGAGGTGTGGGTCGGGGTGCTCGCCCGGCTGCACCCGACTGCGGACCCCGCCGCCTGCCGCGCCCGCGCGCACGCCGTCTTCGGGCTGATCAACTCCACCCCGCACAGCGCGGGGCAGCTCGACCGCGCCGCGATGGCCGCGCTGCTCACCGGCATGGCCGAGGCCGCCGCGACCGCCTAGCGCCGCCGCGAGATCTGCACACTCGGGGCTTTCCGGCGCGCGAAGACCCCGAGTGTGCAGATCTCGCGGATCAGCCCAGGAAGGGCGGAGTGGTCAGGGACAGGGCGTCGGTGGCGATCTGGTCGACCTCGGCCTCCGTGCCGCCGGCGGCCGGGTCCACCCACGCGCTCTCGACGATGGTGACCGTCGGGCCGGAGACGGCGCTGGCGTACTCGGCCTTCTGCAGCTTCTCCGGGCCACCGGGGTAACGGACGCCCTCGCGGAGCAGGTCGCTCACGTTGCCGCTGCCGCTGGTGTCGGCTCGGCCGCGCAGGTCCCGCGCCGCGGCGGTGTCGGGCATGCGGACCCGCGAGACGGAGACGACGACGTCCCGCCCGCCGACCTGCGCCGAGTACAGCGCACGGGAGAGCCCCGTGCAGTCCGACGCCTGCAGGAAGGCCGCGATCTCGCCGTAGGCGTGCCCGGCGCAGCTCTCCTCGACCTGGGCCGCCTCCACGGTGAAGGCCACGCCCGCCACCTCCTGGACGCTGCCGACGGCGGGACCGGTCGGGCCGGGCTCCTCCGCGGGCTGCTCCGCCTGGGCGGCGCCACCGGTGCCGCCGTCGTCCCGCCCGGCGAGCGCCAGCCCGACGCCGACCCCGGCCAGCACGAGCAGGACCACGGCCAGGAGCACGAGCAGGGTGCGGCGGGTGCGGCCCGGCGCGTCCCGGCATCGGCCTGGTCCGGTGCGTCCCAGAACTGCTGCGGCGCCGGCTGCGCGGCCACGGGGGCGGCTGCCTGCGGGGCGACCGGCTGCTGGGCGGGCAGGACGCTGGTGCGGGGCGCCGCGGGCGGCGCGTCGGGCTCGCCGGCGGCGAACAGCCCGCCGATGCCGGCGTCGCCGGGCGGGTCGGCCGGGCCGTCGACGGCCACGGTGTCGCGGGCCACGGTGTCGCGGGACGACGAAGGGCCGTCGATGGCCACCGTGTCGCCACCGGGCGCGGCCGGGCCATCGATGGCGACGGTGTCCTTGGGCGCCGTCGCGGCGGCCGCGGCGTGCGCGGCGGCGACGGAGGCCGCCACCGCCTGGTCGATGGCGGCGCGGGACGGGCCCGCCGCCGGGGAGGGCGCCACCGGCTGCGGCGTGGTGGCCGGCGTGGTTGCCGGCGCGGTCGGGGCGGCGGAGCCGGGCGAGGCCGCCATCGCCGCCGGGGTGAGCAGCTGCGGGCGGCGCAGCACGTAGGGCGAGTAGGGGAAGCCCTCGCCGTTGAGCTCCTCGACCGAGGGCCCGCGCCCCTGCAGGCCGAGCGCCTCGAGCGCGGCGCGGACGTCGGCCGTCGTCCAGAGCCGGGGGTTGTCCACGCCGGTGTACCGGCTCGCGCGGGCGAACCCGAGCAGCAGGGAGCGGGTCTCGAGCAGCGCGACCTGGTCGCCCTCGCCCAGGTCGCCGTCGGCGGGCAGGAGGCCGTCGACGTCGCCGGAGAGCACGGTCAGCCGGGCGATCCGCCCGGGCTCGAGCCCGGCCCGGCGCAACCGCACGGCGGTCTCCATCCCGGCGCGCATCAGCCCGTCCAGCGGCGTCGACCCGCCGCCGGCCAGCTGGAGCACCGCTCCCCCGGTGCCCGCGGGCCCGATCGTCCACGGCCCCTCCGGCGAGGCGTTGACGACACCGGACTGCCGGGCCACCTCGGCCACGCGGATGACCGCGATGCCCTCGGGCACGAAGAGGATCGCGTCGGAGAGCCGGCGCTGGAGCGGCCCGTCGGAGAACGGGATCGCCGCGACGACCGCACCCCGGACGGCGTTGCCGGTGTCCCAGCGCACGAGCTCGGAGAAGAAGGCGCGCTCCCCGTCCGTCTGCGGCGGCAGCGGGGTCAGGGGCAGCACGGTCGTCCTCCGGGCGGTGGGTGGGCGGGGTTGCAGCGCCGGTCGCCGGCGACGGTCGCCGGATCGCGGCCTCCCCGACGCTACGTCACATCACGGGGCGGTCTCGGGGACCGCGCCGGATCCCGCGCGAATCACACGCCCCGCCCGGCGCGACGCGGTCGGCGCCCGGGGGCCCCTGTCGGGGGCGTTGCGTACTGTCGGTCGCCGTGGCTGACAGCGCAGGGCACCTGGTCTGGATCGACTGCGAGATGACCGGGCTGGACCTCGTCAAGGACAAGCTCATCGAGGTCGCGGTGGTCATCACCGACTCCGAGCTCAACGTCCTGGACCCGGGTCTGGACCTCATCATCGGTGCGGACGACGCCGACCTCGACGGCATGAACGACGTCGTGCAGGAGATGCACGCGAAGTCGGGGCTGACCGAGGAGGTGCGCGCCTCCACGCTCACCGTGGCCGAGGCCGAGCAGCAGGTCCTCGCCTACATCAAGCGGTGGGTGCCCGAGCGCCGGACCGCCCCGCTGTGCGGCAACTCGATCGGCACCGACCGCGGCTTCCTCGCCCGCGACATGCCCGAACTGGACGACCACCTGCACTACCGGATGATCGACGTCTCCTCGGTCAAGGAGCTGGCCCGCCGCTGGTTCCCCCGCGTCTACTTCGGCCAGCCGGCGAAGGGCCTGGCGCACCGCGCGCTGGCCGACATCATCGAGTCCATCCGGGAGCTGGCCTACTACCGCCGGACGGTGTTCGTCGCCACCCCCGGCCCGACCAGCAGCGAGGCCAAGAAGGCCGCCGAGCAGGTCGTCGGCGGGTTCGCCGCGCTGCTCGCCGGCGAGCAGGAGCCGGTCGCCGACGAGGCGTGAGGAACGCCGCTCCCCGGGCCTCGTCGGGTCCGCGGAGCGCTCCGGTATCGTTGCGCCGGTTCCCCTCCGCGCTCGCCCGCGGAGGACGGACATGGTGGGTGTAGCTCAGCTGGTAGAGCACCAGGTTGTGATCCTGGGTGTCGCGGGTTCGAGCCCCGTCACTCACCCCACACGGTGGAGGCCCTGGTCAGTTCGCTGACCAGGGCCTCCACCCGTTCCGCCCCCGTGCGCAGCGGCGACGGGGTCGTCGCCCTGGCCGGTCCGTTCGGGTGGGGCAGAGATCCTGGACCTGCTGCCCGGCTGGCGGTCCGCCCAGGAAGCCGGCGGCGGATTCACCGCCGCTCGTCGCACCCGCGCCATTCCTGCCGGTGCAGCCGGCAAGCGCTCACTGGTGGCTGCCCCCCGTGTCTCGACCGGCCCGCCTCCCGGCGGCGCCTGGAATCCGCCTCCTACCCCCTGGAAAAATACCCCAGGGGGGTATAAGTTCGGCGCCGTACGAGGCCACCAGCGCCGCCTCTCCGGGCCGTGAACGGGCACGGCAGCCGGCCGGTGGCGGAGGGCACAGCAGAGGAGAGGGCCATGCCAGATCCGACGAGTCGCCCGGGCGGCCACGCGGGGCAGCCGGATGCGCCCGGCCACGGCCACGACCACCACCACGACCACCACGGGCCGACGCACGGACGAGGTCTGCCGGTCGCCACCGGCGACGGCCGTCCGGAGGTCACCGACCCGCTACGCGCCACCGAGGTCGTCCCCGACGGTCACGCGGGCCATGCCGGCCACGGCGGTGACCACGTGGCCATGTTCCGCCGGCTGTTCTGGCTGATGCTGGCGCTGGCGGTGCCGACGGTGCTGCTCAGCGACATGTTCGCCGACATCGTCGGCTACACGCTGCCCGACATCCCCGGCCTGGAGTGGGTCTCCCCCGTGCTGGGCACGGTCATCTACGTCTGGGGCGGGCGGCCGTTCCTCACCGGTGCGATCGGTGAGATCCGGGCCCGCAAGCCCGGGATGATGCTGCTCATCGGCATGGCCATCACCGTGGCCTTCCTCGCCTCCTGGGGCTCCACCGCCGGCGTGCTCGCCCACGACGTGGACTTCTGGTGGGAGCTCGCGCTGCTGATCGTCATCATGCTGCTGGGCCACTGGCTGGAGATGCGCTCGCTGGCCCAGACCTCCTCGGCACTGGACTCCCTGGCCGCGTTGCTGCCCGACGAGGCGGAGAAGGTCGTCGGCGACGAGGTGGTCACCGTGGCGCCGGCCGAGCTCGCCGTCGGCGATGTGGTCATCGTCCGGCCCGGCGGGCGGGTGCCGGCCGACGGGCAGGTGGTGGACGGGACCGCCGACGTGGACGAGTCGATGATCACCGGCGAGTCCACGCCGGTGCGCCGCGGTGTCGGTGACACCGTCGTCGCCGGCACCGTCGCCACCGACACCGCGATCCGGGTGCGGGTGTCCGCGGTCGGCGAGGACACCGCGCTGGCCGGCATCCAGCGGCTGGTCGCCGACGCGCAGTCCTCCACCACCCGCGCGCAGCTGCTCGCCGACCGGGCCGCCGGCTGGCTGTTCTGGTTCGCGCTCGTCGCCGCGATCATCACCGCCGTCGTCTGGAGCCTGAACGGGACGCCGGAGTCCGCGCTGACCCGAGCGGTCACCGTCCTGGTGATCGCATGCCCGCACGCGCTGGGCCTGGCCATCCCGCTGGTGGTGTCGATCTCCACCGAGCGGGCCGCCCGAGGCGGGGTCCTGGTCAAGGACCGCGGCGCGATGGAGCGGATGCGCACCGTGGACACGGTCCTGTTCGACAAGACCGGAACGCTCACGCGCGGGGAGCCCGCCGTCGACCACATCGCCGGCGTCGACCGGACCGAGGACGAGGTGCTGGCCCTCGCGGCCGCCGCGGAGGCCGACAGCGAGCACCCGCTGGCCCGCGCCATCGTCGCCGCCGCCCGGCAACGCGAGCTGGTCATCCCGCCGGCCACGCAGTTCCGCGCGTCGGCCGCGGTCGGGGTGACCGCCACCGTCGGCGGGCGCACGGTCGCGGTCGGCGGCCCCCACCTGCTGACCGAGCACGACCTGTCCCCGTTGCCCGCCAGCCGGCCGTGGGCCGAGGACGGGGCAACGGTGCTGCACGTGCTCGTCGACGGGCAGCTCGCCGGCGCGCTGGCGCTGGCCGACGAGATCCGGCCGGAGTCCCGGCAGGCGGTCGACGCGCTGCACGCGCTCGGCGTCGACGTCGTCATGATCACCGGGGACGCCGAGCCGGTCGCCCGCGCCGTGGCCGCCGAGCTCGGCATCGACCAGGTGTTCGCCGGCGTCCGACCGGAGGACAAGGCCGGGAAGGTCGCCGAACTGCAGGCCCAGGGTCGCGCTGTCGCCATGGTCGGCGACGGCGTGAACGACGCACCCAGCCTGGCCCGCGCGGACGTGGGTCTGGCGATCGGTGCCGGCACAGACGTCGCGATCGGCTCGGCCGGGGTCATCCTGGCCTCCTCCGACCCGCGCGCGGTGGTGTCGGTGATCCGGCTGTCCCGGGCCAGCTACCGCAAGATGCAGCAGAACCTGTGGGCGGGTGCGGGCTACAACCTGATCGCGGTCCCGCTGGCCGCCGGCGTGCTGGCCCCGGTCGGATTCGTCCTGCCGATGGAGGTCGGGGCGCTGCTGATGAGCCTGTCCACCGTCGTCGTGGCGTCCAACGCCCAACTGCTACGACGGCTGGACCTGAGCCCGGAAGCCAGCGTCGCCGAGATCACAGCGGGGCCGGGCAACCGGCAGGTCAGCGAGGAGCGCCTGGCGCAGCACCGGTCCCGGTCAGCGTGAGCGGGGCAGCCGGCCGAGCAGGTGGAACTCGGGGTTGGGCGGGATCGCGGCGAAGTGCGCCAGCCGGTTCGACAACCCGAAGAAGGCGGTGATCGCTCCCACGTCCCAGACGTCGTCCTCGGTCAGGCCGTGGCCGCGGAGCCGGTCGAGGTCCCGCAGCGGTGACCGATGCGGGCTCGACGGCGAGCCGCACGGCGACGTCGAGCACGGCGTGCATCCGCGCCTCCAGCGGCGCCTTCCGCCAGTCGACCGCGACGAGGTCGGCCAGGGTGGGGTCCTTCGTGCGGATCCGGGCGATCGCGCCGTGCGCGACCACGCAGTAGGCGCAGTCGTTGGCCGCGCTGGTGGCGACGACGATCAGCTCACGCTCACCGGTGGACAGACCGGGGGTGTCCTTGTCCATCAGCGCGTCGTTCAGGGCGAAGAAGGCGCGCGCCTCGTCCGGCCGCCAGGCCAGCGCCGCGAATACGTTCGGCAGGAAGCCCGACCGCTCCTCGACGTCGGCGTAGCGCTCCGCCAGGTCCGGGGGCAGACCGGCCGGGTCGGCGAGGGGGAAGCGGCTGGGCGCCCCGCCCGCCGCCGGGTGGGGCTCGGCGTGGTCGTCCGCGCTCCTCATGCAGGGTTCCTCCTCCCCCGCGGCCACCCGCTCCACCCGGAGGGGGCGCCCACCACGTGAGCGTCCCCTCCGGGCGAGGGACGAGCCGTCAGCCGATGCGCAGCGGCAGGGCCCGGGGCCCGCGGATCTGGCCCGCCGACCACCGGACGGCGGCCGGGTCCTCGAGGCTGAACTCCGGGACGCGGTCCAGCCAGACGTCCAGCGCCACCGTCAGCTCCATCCGCGCCAGGTGCGAACCCACGCAGCGGTGGATGCCCAGCCCGAAGGCCGCGTGCCGGTTCACCTCGCGGTCGATGACCACCTCGTCGGCCCGCTCGAAGCGCTCCGGGTCGCGGTTGGCGGCCGGGAACGGCAGCAGGACCCAGTCCTCCTTCTTCATCTGCACGCCGCCGAGCTCGACGTCCTCCTTGACCAGGCGGGCCATGGTCACCGGCGCGTAGGCCCGGAGGAACTCCTCGACCGCCTTCGGCCGCAGCGACCGGTCCTCGACCAGGCGCTTGCGGTCCTCGGGGTTCTTCGCGAGGTGCCACAGCGAGGCGCCGATGGCGCTCCACGTCGTGTCGATGCCGGCGATGAGCAGCAGCGTCATCGTGCCCACCACGTGCTGCGGCTCGAGCTTCTGGCCGTACAGCTCGGCGTTGAGCAGGTAGGTGGTCAGGTCGTCGCGCGGGTTGTCGATGTGGTCGCGGACCTGCTCGAACAGGTAGTTGGAGAGCGCCATGCCCCTCTCCTGGCGCTCCTCGATCGGGTCGTTCGCCCCCTCGAGCACGTTCTCGACGAAGCGGGTGAACTTCTCCGTGTCCTCCTGGGGGAAGCCGAGCATGTCGGCGATGACCCGCATGGGGATGTACATGCCGTACTCGGTCGCCGCGTCGACGACGTCCCGGCCGGCGAAGCCGTCGATCAGCGAGTGGCAGAAGGCCTCGGTCGTCACCGCCTGCTTGGCCACGTTCGCCTTGGTGAACGCCGGCAGCAGCAGCTTGCGCGCGTCGTGGTGGAACGGCGGGTCCGACGAGATCGGCGGGGCGAAGCCCACCGGCGCGATGTCCAGCGGCGGCCGGACGTTGCTGATGATGATCGCCCGCGACGTGAAGTGCTCGGTGTCGTACGCGATCGCCTGCACGTCCTCGTAGCGCGTCGGCAGCCAGGCACCGCCGAACCGCTCGGTGTGCGCCACGGGGCAGCGGCCGCGCAGGTCGTCCCAGATCTGGATCGCGTTCTCCGCGTACTCCTCCTCGAAGTGCGAGAAGTCCGTGGTCCAGTCCTTCACCGGGCCGGTGATGATCTCGTTGACCGTGCCGAGCTGGGACTCGGCGATGCGCTGCTGCCTGGCCTCCTCGGTGAACCTGTCGTCGACGGTCACAGCCGCGCCTCCTCGTGGACGAGCACCGCGGACTCCGGGCAGTTGGCGGCGGCCAGCCGCACGTCGCCCTCCCGGCCGGCGGGCACCTCGCCGTCCGCGGTCAGGGCGGTGAGCGTGGCGTAGCCCTCCTCGTCCTCGCCGAACAGGTCGGGGGCGAGGTCGTAGCAGCGGCCGTGCCCCTGGCACGTCGCGGAATCGATGCTGACTCTCATGCGTGGGTTCCGATCTCTTCTCCGGTGCGGACGGGGTCCAGGCAGCTGACGACGCGGATGAGGATTTCGGTCCACTCCTCGTCGCCGACGTCGTGCAGGTCGGGGCCGATCAGCGTGGTGCCGGCGGCCAGGGCCAGGCAGAAGTGCGCGACCGCCTGGGGCGACAGAGCGGGGTCCAGCTCCCCGCGGGCCTGGCCGTCGCGGACCAGGGAGGCCAGCCAGTCGGCGCGCTCGCGGATGTAGTCGCGCAGCGCCGTCGCCACCTCGCCGTGGTGCCGGGCGGCGATCAGCGCCTCGACGGCGAGGAAGCCGTCGGGGTCCGGTCGCCGGCGCAGCGCCGCGCCGGTCTGGAGGAGCAGGTCGGCCACCGACCGGGTCGGGAACCGGGCCACCAGCTCCTCCAGCGGCCGGCGCCCGTGCGTGCGCAGCGCGCCGATGAGCAGCTCGGCCCGGGAGGCGAAGTGAGCAGTACAGCGCGCCGTTGCTCAGCCCCGCCGCCCTGGCGATGTCGGCCACGCGGGTGCCGTCGTAGCCGCGGGCGGCGAAGACGTCAGCGGCAGCGCGCAGCAGGCGCCGCCGGGTGTCCTCCGCGTTCGCCCCCACCGTGCGCCCCATGGCGAAATGACATGTGATTCAGTTCACAATGTCAAGGGCCTGGGGCGCGACGTAGGTGGGCTCAGCGCAGCCGGAGCGGGAGGCTCCGCGGCCCCCGGATCTGCCCGGTCGACCAGCGCACGGCCGCCGGGTCCGCGAGCTCGAAGTCGGGGATGCGGTCCATCCAGACGTCGAGGGCGATCCGCAGCTCCATGCGGGCGAGGTGCGACCCGACGCAGCGGTGGATGCCGAGCCCGAATGCCGCGTGCCGGTTCACCTCGCGGTCGATGAGCACCTCGTCGGCGCGCTCGAAGCGCTCGGGGTCGCGGTTGGCGGCCGGGAAGGGCAGCAGCACCCAGTCCTCGGCCTTCATCTCGACGCCGCCGAACGCGATGTCCTCCTTCACCAGCCGGGCCATGGTGACCGGCGCGTAGGCGCGCAGGAACTCCTCCACGGCCGTCGCCCGCACGGCCGGCTCCTCGACCATCCGGCGCCGGTCCTCCGGGTGCTGGGCGAGGTGCCAGAGCGAGGCCCCGATCGCGCTCCAGGTGGTGTCGATGCCGGCGATGAGCAGCAGCGCCATCGTGCCGGCGACGTGCTGCGGCTCCAGCTTCTGGCCGTACAGCTCGGCGTTGAGCAGGTACGTGGTGAGGTCCTCGCGCGGGTTGTCCAGGTGGTCCTGGATCTGCGCGAGGAGGTAGTCGAAGAGCTGGTCGGGCTGCGCCTCGCGCTCCTCGAGCGGGGTGTTGATGCCCTCGAGGGCGTCCTCGACGAAGTGCTTGAACCGGTCACTGTCCTCGGCCGGGAAGCCGAGCATGTCGGCGATCACGCGGATCGGGATGTGCATGCCGTACTCGGTGGCGGCGTCGACGACGTCCCGCCCCGCGAAGCCGTCGATCAGCGAGTGGCAGAAGGCCTCGGTCGTGACCGCCTGCTTCGCGACGTTCGCCTTGGTGAACGCCGGCAGCAGCAGCTTGCGGGCGTCGTGGTGGAACGGCGGGTCCGAGGAGATGGGCGGCTCACCGCCGACCGGTGCGATGTCCAGCGGCGGGCGGTAGTTGCCGGCGATGATGGCCCGGGAGCTGAAGTGCTCGGTGTCGTAGGCGATCGCCTGGACGTCCTCGTACCGGGTCGGCAGCCAGGCGCCGCCGAACCGCTCGGTGCGCGCGATCGGGCACCGCTCGGGGAGGTCCGCCCAGATCTCGATCGCGCGCTGCGCGTACTCCGGCTCCGTGTGCGAGAAGTCCGTCGCCCAGTCCGACACGGGCCCCGTGACGATCTCGTTCCAGGTACCCAGGTCCTCCCGCTCGGCCTGCTGCTCGCGGAACTCGGCGAACCTGTCGTCGACGGTCATGCCCGGAAATGAAATGTGGTTCAGGTCACGCCGTCAAGGGGGTCAGCCGCGGCTCGGAACGCGACGACCGGTCCCTCGTCGGCACCGCTGCCTACGATGCGCCCGATCGGTGGGCTCCCCGCGCGCCGGCCCGACCCACGAGGAGTGCACGTGGCCAACCACGGCGACTGGCAGTTCGGGATCTACTTCAACGGGCTGGTCGGCCAGAAGCCGTCGCTGCCCATGGAGTACGGCGCCCTCGAGCGCGCCGCGGAGGCCGCCATGACCGAGGAGGTCTGGTCCTACGTCGCCGGGGGTGCGGGCAACGAGCACACCCAGCGCATCAACGTGCACGCCTTCGAGCGGTGGGGGCTCATGCCCCGCATGCTCTCCGGCGCCGCCCAGCGCGAGCTGGGCGTCGAGCTGTTCGGCCAGCAGCTCCCGAGCCCGCTGATGCTCGCCCCGGTCGGCGTGATCGGCATCTGCGAGCCCGAGGGCCACGGCGACCTGACCACGGCCCGTGCCGCCGCGACCACCGGCGTCCCCATGATCGCCTCCACGCTCATGCAGGACCCGATGGAGGACGTCGCCGCAGCGCTCGGGGACACCCCCGGCTGGTTCCAGCTCTACCCGCCGAACGACCGCGAGCTCACCGAGAGCCTGGTCCGGCGGGCCGAGGCCGCCGGCTTCACCGCCATCGTCATCACGCTGGACACGCTCACGCTCGGTTGGCGGCCCCGCGACCTGACGATCGCGAGCTTCCCTCAGCTGACCGGCCTGTGCCTGGCCAACTACACCTCCGACCCGGTGTTCCGCTCCCGGCTGGCCGCGCCGCCGGAGGAGGACCCGCAGGGCGCCGTCGGCCACTGGGCCTCGATCTTCGGCAACCAGAGCCTGAGCTGGGACGACCTGGGCTGGCTGCGGTCGCTCACCACGCTGCCGATCCTGCTCAAGGGGATCTGCTCCCCCGACGACGCCCGCCGCGCGATCGACGCCGGCGTCGACGGCATCTACTGCTCCAACCACGGCGGCCGGCAGGCCAACGGCGGGCTCCCGGCGCTGGACTGCCTGCCCGACGTCGTGGACGCCGCGGGCGATGCGCCGGTCATCTTCGACAGCGGGGTCCGCGGGGGGCCCGACGTCGTCAAGGCCCTGGCCCTGGGCGCCCGGGCGGTCGCGGTGGGGCGGCCCTACGCCTACGGCCTCGCCGTCGGCGGCCAGGAGGGCATCGAGCACGTGCTGCGCTGCCTGCTGGCGGAGATCGACCTGACGATGGCGGTCAACGGCTACCCGTCGATCGCCTCCCTGACCCGCGAGGCGCTGCGGCCCGTCGGCTAGGCCGGGCTCGTCCGCCGGGGGCGACGCCGTCCCCGCTCCCGGGGTGGAGCCTGCGCGGGTGACCCGCGCCGCGCGCCGACCGTCGGCCGCGCACGTCCCGTCGACGACGGACCGGGCGTTCGCGGCCGCCCTGGTCGTGCTGCTGCCGGTGTGGAACGGGGTCCTCGTCGGCCGGGTGCCGTCGGCGGCCTACGTGCCGGTGAACCTCGCCGCGAGCGCCGTCCTGCTGGCGGTGGCGCGGTGGAGCGGCCTGTCGTGGGCGGCGCTCGGGCTGTCCCGGCACCGGGTGGCGGCCGGGCTCCGGTGGGGTGGCGCCGCGTTCGGCCTCGTGGCGGTCGGGCTCGCCGTCGCCGTCGTCGTCCCGGTCCTCCGGCCGCTGCTCGCGGACGCCCGCGCCGCCGGCCGGGACGGCGCAGACCTCGCCGGTGAGCTCCTCGTCCGCATCCCGCTCGGGACGGTGCTGTGGGAGGAGGTCGCCTTCCGGGGCGTCCTGCTGGCCGCGCTCGTCCGGGTGCTGCCGGTCGGCCGGGCGGTGGCCGTGGCCGCGGTCGTCTTCGGGGCCTGGCACGTCCGGCCCACCCTCAGCGGCCTCGCGGCCAACGACCTGGGCGACTCCGCCTGGCTGCGCGCACTGCTGGTGGTGGGCGTCTGCGCCTTCACCGCGTGCGCGGGGGCCCTGTTCAGCTGGCTCCGGCTGCGCAGCGGCAGCCTGGTGGCCCCGGCCCTCCTACACCTCGCGACGAACACGCTCGGCACCGTCGCGGCCGTCGCCGCCCACCGGCTGGGCTGAGCGGTACCCGGTGCGGCTCATCCCCGGCGGAGGAGCCCGCCCGCCCCTGGGACCGGCACCATCGGCTCCGCTGCGCGACGGGGCGCCGGCAGCACATCCCGGGCCGAGCCGGCCCTGCACCCGGAGGCGACGCATGGCCTGGATTTGGGTCTCCGTGCTCGGCCTGGCGGCCGAGACGGCCGTGATCATCGCCCTGGGCCGGCGGTCGACCGCCGCCTGGGAACCGGCGGACGACCCGGCGGCGGAGCCCTCGGCCGACCTGCGGTCACCCGACGGTCAGAACGCCCACTCCCACCCGTTGGGCTGGTCGGCCGGCTGGTAGACCAGCGTGCCGGTGCGGATCGGCATGTCCAGCACGACCCACCCCTCGTACGCGAGGCCCGGGCCGAACCGGCGGTGCGAGAGCTCGTCCTCCTCGCCGAAGCAGACCTGCCCGTTGCCGATCACGTCGGGCAGCGGCGTGCCGTCGGCGTCGAGGATCGCGAAGTCGTACTCGGAGATCGTGCGCAGCTGGCGCGGGTCGTAGTCCGGCGTCGTCTCCACCCGCATGCGGATGCCCAGGTAGTTGGCCGTCGCGGGGGCCAGCTCGAACCCGCTGTCGCACTCCGGGTTGATGACCATGTCCTCGACGGTGAAAGTCAGCACCGTCGGCGCCTCCGGATCGGCCGTCCGGCGGATCCCACCCGGCTCGCCGACCGCCTTCACGATGTTGCCCCGCTCGTTGAGCTCGGCCCCCGCGTCGATGGGCGCGACCGCCGCCGTCGTCGGGGCGGCACTGCTGCTGGAGGGCGTCACCGTGGCGATGACGCCGACCTCGCCGTCCGCGTGCCCGCAGGCGGTCGCGGCCAGCGCCAGGACGACGGCGGGGACCAGCGCGGCACGGCTGCGCATCAGGGGCTGACCTCGACGAGGTCGAGCACGAACACGAGGGTGGCGCCGCCGGGGATCGGTGCGCGGCCCGCGTCGCCGTAGCCCAGGTCGCTCGGGATGGTGACCACCCGACGCCCGCCGACCTGCATGCCCTCGATGCCCTGCTCGAAGCCGGGGATGACCCGGCCGCCGCCGAGGGGCACCGGGATCGTCTCGTCGGCCGACCGGGACCAGGACGAGTCGAACTCCTCACCGGTCTCGTAGAAGGCGCCGACGTACTTCACCGCCGCCGTGCCGCCGGTCTCGGCGACCGCGCCGGTGCCGACGACGATGTCGCTGATCACCAGGTCGCAGGGCGGGGCGGCATCGGTCCCGGGCACCTCCGGCCGCTCGGCCAGGTCGGCGGAGACGCCCTCGAGCGGCTCCTCGGTCGCCGGGCGCGACTCGCAGGCCTGCTGCGTCGGCTCGGCGGAGCTGCTCGCCGCGGCGTCGGACCCGTCGTCGGAGTCGCCGCAGGCGACCAGGGAGACGGCGGCGGCGACGGCGAGCAGCGCCCGGGAGGCGGTACGGCGGGACATCAGGTCACTCCTGGCGAGCAGCGCTCGGGTCGGGCCCGCGGAGCGAGCCGGTCTCGGTGCGGCCGGTCGCGGCCACCCGCCCATCGTCCCAGAGCGAGCCGCGCCGACCGGTCGCCGACGCGGCGCGACGATCAGCTGACCTGATCGTCGAGCGTCCTCCCTTACGGTGCACGGTGAGGGAGGACGCTCGGGGATCAGGTTCCCTGATCGTCGCGGGGGCGCGGGGCGGTCAGCTGCAGTCGGCGCAGCGGACGTCGGGGACCTCGTCGCCGGCGAGGAAGTCGCGGACCCAGTCCACCAGCGCCGTGCCGTCGACCTCGCTGCCGTAGAGGACGTCGTCGTCGGCGGTGCTGACGTGCTGCCTCCCCGGCCCGACCCAGGTGCTGACGTCGATGCCGCTGGCGGCCACGAACGCGGCGTTGGTGTCGATCAGCTCCAGCAGCGGCGTGCTGCCGAAGCCGATCAGCTCGGTGAAGTCGCGCTGCACGCGGTCCTCGGCGGTGTCGATCGTCGCGAACCGGATGCCGGGGACGTGCCGCCCGGACTGCACGAACAGGCCCGGCAGCGACCAGGCCGACTGCGGCTGGCCGGCGCTCTCGGGCCACTCGGGCAGGTCGTCGAAGATGCCCCACAGCCCGCCGATGGCGCTGGTGATCAGCTCGTCCCCGGGGTAGGCGCCGGACGCGTCGGCGAGCACCGAGATCTCGGCGTCGGGCAGCAGGTCGTGGGCCAGGCCGCCGTACAGCGGCGCGCCCGCCGAGCCGGCGCTGAAGCCCACGACGACCACCTCCTCGGCGTCGGGGAACGCCTCGGCCATGCCCTCCAGGGCGGTCGTGGCGTTGACCCGCCCCTTGTGCTCGACGACGACGCCGTCGCCGTAGTCCTGGATCTTGTCGCCCAGGTGCAGGTCGCCGGTGCAGTACGGCACGAAGACGACGCTGTAGCCGGCCAGCGGGTTGTGCCGGGTTGTCCGGGTTCTCCAGGTCCATCAGCCCCTGGGCGATCGGCCCCTCGGAGGTCTGGTCGGCCAGGTTCACCGTGGAGGTGGGGTCGTCGGGCCCGCAGGTGGCGCCGCTGAAGCACGCGCCCCCGCCCTCGAGGACGAACGCGACCTTGCTCGCGTCGCCCTCGTGCACCCAGTAGTGGAACTCGGTGCCGTCGCTGCACTCGCACTCGTCGGGGGTGCCGACCTACTCCCAGGTGACCGGCTGGGCCGGGGCGGGGGTCGCCTCCGCAGCCTGCGCGGAGCCGCCGGCCACGTCGCCCGAGGAGTCCGCCCCGCAGGCGGCGAGGCCGGGGAGAGCGAGCACGGCGACGAGTGGCGGCAACAGCTTGCGGCGGATCACGGGCGGACAGTAATACGGGGCACAACCGATCCCGACGGCGACCTGCGGCGGGTGACCGTCAGGCCTGCCCGTCCCCGGAACGCACGCCGTCGACGATGCGCTGCAGGTCAGCGGCCATGCGGCTGGCCTCCTGCGAGGCGCCGACGATCGCCTCCTGGGCCTGCGCCGTGGAGGCGCTCTGCTCCTCGACGGCGGCGGCGATGGTCGTCTGCGCCTCGACGACGCCCTGGATGACCTCCTGCACACCGACGAGCGAGGCCCCGGCCGCATCGACGTCACCGCGTACGGCGTCGACGACCCGGCGGATGCGCTCGGTCGCCCGCGCGGTCTCCGCCGCCAGGTCCTTGACCTCCCCGGCGACGACGGCGAAGCCCTTGCCCGTCTCGCCGGCGCGGGCCGCCTCGATGGTGGCGTTGAGCGCCAGCAGGTTCGTCTGGTCGGCGATGGCGGAGATGCTGCCCGCGATCTGGTCGATCTCGGCCATCGTCGTCGCGAGCCGCTCGACGGTCCCCGCGCTGCGCCGCGACCCCTCGCTGGCCTCGTGGGCGGTCGCGGTCGCCGAGCTCGCCGCCGCCGCGATCTCGGCGATCGCCGCGCGCAGGCCGGCCATGACCGATGTCGCCGTCCCCACGTTGCCGTCCAGCCGGCGGCCGGCGTCGACCAGCCCGGCCACCCGGGTGGTCATCAGCTCGGCCCGCTGCTGCCGCGCGGCGAGGTCGGCGGCCGCGGCCTCGGCGGCCCGGGCGCGCTCCCGCTCCAGCTCGGCCTGGGCGGCGGCCTGCGCGAGGGTCTGCTCCTCGGCGCGCCGCTGCTCGGCCCGCCGGCCGCGGTCGGCGTCCTCGGTGAACTTCCAGCCGTAGGCGAGGAACGTCGCCTCGGCGAGCAGGAAGACCGCGTGCAGCAGCGCGAACCCGAGCGGGTTGTGCTGCGCCTCGTGGGTGGAGAACACCGACTCCGGCATCCAGTAGCTCATCGCGGCGTGGTGCACCGCGACGAAGCCGACGGACAGCAGGAACGGGGTCCACATCTGGTAGAGCGCCACGAGGGCCAGCAGCGCGTAGAACCAGATGTGCATGTCGGTGAGGCCGCCGGTGACGTGCACGAGCACGTCGGCGCCGATCATCAGGCCGAGGCCGACGACGGCGGCGCGGGCGACCTGCGAGCGCAGCGTCCAGCCGAGGACGAGCAGCACCACGATCGCGGCCAGCTGGCCCCACAGCAGCCAGCCGCCGACCCCGCGGGCCAGGCCGATCGCGGCCAGGGCCGGCGGGTGCGCCGCCAGGACGGCGGAGATGATCCGGTGCCGGCTCCGGAAGTGCTGCTCGTCCAGCCGGGCACCGCGGGGGATGCCGGCCAGCAGGCCGCTGCGTGCGGAGGTTCTCGGCTCCGCGCCGGGGATGGTCACCTCTGGTCCTTCGGCCCCGTCGGCCCGATCTGAAGCACAGTGCTGGAGCCCCTCCGGTCTCGGATCCCCTGCATCCGGGAGCGCGGTCCGGCACGAATGCCCGACGTGGACCCGCGCGCATGGATCCTGCAGCCCCTCGCGGATGCCGGACTGAGCCCCTCGACGATCACCGACCTGCTGTTCCGCCTCGGCTTCGAGGCGGTCACCCGGGCCGGGCGACCTCGACGACGGCGGGATCCGCGCCGTCGTCGAGGACCAGCCCGCCGAGGTGCAGGCCGCCTGGACCGAGACGCTCAGCCGGATGATCGCCGCGGCCGAGCTGGTCCCCTAGCTGCCCGCGCGGGCCACGGCGGCGCAGAAGGCGCGCGCGTCCTCGACGGTCCCCTCCAGCGGCTCCAGCACCTCCGCCCGGGCCACCTCGCCCACCCGCGCGGTGAGCCGCTGCTCGGCCCGGCGCCGTCGCCGTCGGGCCCCGGCATGGACGAACGGCCGGGCGAGGGCCGCGAGCAGCGCCCCGCTGAGCAGGCCGGCGACCAGCAGCAGGGTCGGCATCGGGATGCCCTCCACCCGGGGCAGCGGCAGCACGTCGTCGAGCTGCAGCCAGCCCAGGACGGCGAGTCCCAGCAACCAGAGGGCGCCGACCAGGGCGCAGGCCAGCAGCGCCCACTGCAGCCCGCCCACCGCCCGCTGCCACACCGGGACGCGGGTCGGGCCGAGGTCGGTGCCGGTGACCGCCCGGTCGAGCCGGTCGGCCAGCCCGGACTCCGAACGATCGGCGGTGCGCCGCAGCTCGTCCCGCCAGGCCTGCGGCAGCCCCTCGCCGGCCGTCGTCCGGACCCGGCGCAGCGCGGCGGTCATCGCCGCCTGCTGCACGGCCCCGGCCACCGGCAGGGAGGACCGGGCCCGCTCGTCGCCCAGGTGCAGCCGCTCCAGCGGATCGGGGCGCAGCCGCCGGACCCAGCGCAGCAGCGGCCAGCCGGTGCGCGCCGCGCCGTCGCGGACGGCGGAGCGCTCCACCGCCGCCGCCACCACCGGCACCCCGGCGGCCCCCGCCAGGGCTCCGGTCAGCTCGGTCTCGGCCGCGCGACCGGAGCCCGCCCCGGCGTCGCCGTCCGGGCAGTGGGCGGCCAGCGCGGCGGCGGTGGCCCGCACGTCGGCGGTGAGCCGCTCGGACGCCGCCCGCCGGGCGGAGACCCGGCGGGCCAGCTCGGCGCGCAGCTCGGCCAGGCCCGCGCCGGTGCGCGCCGAGGTGGCGATCACCGGGGCGTCGGCCAGACCCTCGGCGTCCAGCAGCCGGCGCAGGTCGGCCAGGCAGGCCGCGGCCGCCTGCTCGTCGAGCCGGTCGATCTGGTTGAGGACGACGACGAGCACGCCGGCGTGCCCGGCCATCGGCGCCAGGTAGCGGCCGTGCACCGCCTGGTCGGCGTACTTCTGCGGGTCCAGCACCCACACCAGCACGTCGACGAGCTCGACCAGCCGGTCCACCTCGAGCCGGTGCTCCAGCCGGACGCTGTCGTGATCGGGCAGGTCGAGCAGCACCAGGCCGTCGAGCTCCGGGGTGCCGGCGACGCGGTGGCGGCGGGGCACCTCGAGCCAGTCGAGCAGCCGGTCGGCGCCGGCCTCGCCCCAGACCGAGGCGTGCGCGACCCCGGTGGTCGGCCGCCGGACGCCGGGCGTGCTCACCTCGGCACCGGAGAGCTCGTTGAACATCGTGGACTTGCCGCTGCCGGTGGCGCCGGCCAGCGCGACGACGGTGGCGTCCCCGAGCGCTTCCCGCGCACCGGCCTTGGCCAGCAGCGTCCGCGCGCGGGCGACGTCCGGGACCTCCAGCCGCCCCTCGGCGACCTCGACCGCCTCCCGGAGCGCGGCCAGCCGGTCCCCCAGCGGCAGCTCGCCGCGGTCCCGCCGCCTCATCGCCGGTCCCCACGCGCCGCGGTGAGCTCCGCGAAGGCGGCCCGCAGCGCCTCGACGGCCCCCTCGGGTGGCGCCGCGGCGTCGACCAGCGCGTCGAAGCGGCCGCGCTCGTCGGTGAGCAGCCGGTCGGCGCGCTGCTCCAGGTCCGCGCGGGCCCGGGCGGCCAGCGACCGCACCGCGGCGTCGCCGAACACCGCCTCCAGCACCCGCTGGCCCAGCGCCGTCGTCCCGCCGGCGACCGCGACCTCGCCGCCGGTCAGCCCGCCCGTGGAGGCGAACACCGCCATCATGACGACGGCCCCGGCGCCGTTGACGCCCCAGGAGAGCGTGCGGGCGCGGGTCCGCTTGCCGGCGCCCTCGCTGCGCACCAGGTCCAGCACCCCGCCCTGCCAGTCGCGCACCTCCGCCGACGCCGCCTCGGCGAACTCCGCCGAGGCGGTCTCCAGCTCGCGGTGCCGGTCCGCGATCAGGCCGGGGCCCCCGGGCGTACCACGCCAGGCGGTGACCGTGCGCTCGGCGGCCTCCTCGGCGGCGTCGCGCAGCAGCGTCTCGACGCCGGACTCCAGCGCCTGCTGCAGCCCGGCGCCGGCGGCCGGGCGACCGGTGAGCGAGGCCGTGATCCGGTCGCGCAGCCGGCCGACGTGGCCCTGCAGCGTGCGCATCCACTCGCCGGTGCCGACGAACTCCTGCCAGCGGGCCAGCACCTCCCCGCGCAGCAGCGCCCCGCTGGCCACGCCGTCGGAGACGCTCGTGCAGGCGCGGGCGTAGGCGGCGTCGGCCGCCGCCCGCAGCGCCTCCGCCGCGTCCTCCTGGGCCCGGACCTGCCCGGCCACCCCCTCGACCCGGGCGGCCAGGCTGTCCAGCGCGCCGGCGAGGGTCTGCCGGACGACGGCGGCGCGCTGCTCCTGGTCCGCGGCCAGGCCGTGCAGCCAGGCGCGCAGCGGCGCGACCTGGTCCTCGGGCAGGAAGCCGCCCTCCAGCGGGCGCTCCTCGACGACGAACAGCCGGGCCGCCTCGAGGCCCGCCCTGCGCAGCATCCCGCCGAGGTCGTCGGCGATCTCCCGGGCGGCCTCCGGCGGCACCCGGTCCAGGACGACGGCCAGCGCGGTGCCGCGCTCCTGAGCGGTGCGCAGCAGCTCCCACGGGACGGCGTCGGCGTACCGCGCGGCGGTGGTGACGAACAGCCAGAGGTCGGCGGCGGCGAGGAGCTGGCCGGCCAGCTCGCGGTTGGTCTCCACCACCGAGTCGACGTCGGGGGCGTCGAGCACGGCCAGCCCGGGTGGCAGCGCGTCGCTGACCACGAGCCGCAGCCCGCCGGTGACCTCGCCCTCCCCGGTGCTGCGGGCCAGGCCCGGCAGCACGCGGTCACCGGCGAAGGCGTCCCGGTCCGTCGGTGCGCAGACCAGCACGGGCGCGCGGGTGGTCGGGCGCAGCACGCCGGCGGTGGTCACGGGGACGCCCAGCAGGCTGTTGACCAGGGTGGACTTACCGGCGCCGGTGGAGCCGCCGACGACCGCCAGCAGGGGGGCGTCGAGGTCGCGCAGCCGCGGGAGCAGGTAGTCGTCGACCTGGTCGACGACGGCGCGGGCCGAGCGGCGCGCCTCGTCCCGGCCGGCGACGTCGAGGTGCAGCGGCGCCTCCGCCAGGAGGTCGCGGAGCGCCTGCAGGGCGTCGGGCAGGCGCGGGGCGGCGGTGCTCATGCGGGGGTACCTGCCCGCGCCGGCCGCCGCTCACCCCCGCGACGGCGAAACGGCCGGGCGCTCAGCCGGCCGTCCACCGCGGGGGACGCTTCTCCGCGAACGCCGCGATGCCCTCGGCAGCGTCGGCGGAGGCGAGCAGCCGGCCCATCTCCGCGCCCGAGCGGTCCCACGGGGCGGACTCGGCGGGCCGGTCGCCGTCGACGATGCCCAGCGCCAGCCGCTTGCTGGCCTGCACCGCCAGCGGGGCGTTGGACGCGATCACCTCGGCCAGCCGCAGCGCCGTCGGCACCACGTCGGCGGCCGGCACCACCTCGTTCACCAGCCCCCAGCGCAGCGCCTCCGCAGCGCTCATCGGCTCGCCGGTGAGGACCAGGCGCATCGCGACCTTGCGCGGCAGCTGCTCGGGCAGCCGGAACACCCCGCCGGCGGCGGCGAGCAGGCCGCGCGTGACCTCCGGCACCCCGAACGTGGCGTGCTCCGCGGCGACGACGAGGTCGGCGGCGAGCGCCAACTCGGTGCCGCCGCCCAGCGCCGCGCCGTTGACCGCGGCGATGACCGGCGTGCTCGTCGGGTGGCGCACGACGCCGGCGAACCCATAGTGCTCGCGACCGGGCACGATCGCCCGCTCCCCCCGGGCCAGGGCCTTGAGGTCGGCCCCGGCGGAGAACGCCTGGTCGCCCGCTCCGGTGAGCACGAGGCAGCGGATCCCCGGGTCGGCCTCGGCGGTGTCGAGGGCGTCGGCGAGCCGGATGGCGACGTCCAGGTCGAGGGCGTTGCGGGCCGCCGGCCGGTTGATCGTGACGAGCAGGACGTGCCCGGTCCGCTCGGTGCGGACGGTCGGCTCGACCTGGTCGGGGGTGCTCACTGCGGGCCTCCGGGGCGGTGCGACGAGCGGGCGGGACGGGGACCGGTCGACCGCTCAGACACCGAGGGAGCGCCCGATGATCTCCTTCATGATCTCGGTCGTGCCGCCGTAGATCGTCTGGATGCGCGAGTCGACGAACGCCTTGGCGACCGGGTACTCGAGCATGTAGCCGTAGCCGCCGTGCAGCTGCACGCACCGGTCGATGACGCGCTTCTGCAGCTCGGTCGTCCACCACTTGGCCATGGCGGCGTCCTCGGCGGTGAACCGGCGGGCGTTGTGCTCGAGGATCGCCTTCTCCAGGTAGGTCTCGGCGACGGAGACCTCGGTGTGCATCTCGGCGAGCTCGAAGCGGGTGTTCTGGAACGCCCCGATCGGCTTGCCGAAGGCGGTGCGCTCCTTGCAGTACGCGACGGTCAGGTCCAGCACCGACCGGGCCGAGGCGACGGCGCCCGCGGCGATCGACAACCGCTCCTGCGGCAGGTTCTCCATGAGGTGGAAGAAGCCGTGCCCCTCGGTGCCGAGCAGGTTGGCGGCCGGGACGCGGACGTCCTCGAAGAACAGCTCGGCGGTGTCCTGCGCCTTGAGGCCGACCTTGTCCAGGTTGCGCCCGCGCTCGAAGCCGGGCATCCCCCGCTCGACGACGAGCAGCGAGAAGCCGCGGGCGCCGGCCTCGGGGTCGGTGCGGGCGACGACGATCACGAGGTCGGCGTTGATGCCGTTGGTGATGAAGGTCTTTGACCCGTTGAGCACCCACTCCTCGCCGTCCCGGCGCGCCGAGGTCGTGAGGCCCTGGAGGTCGGAGCCGGCACCGGGCTCGGTCATGGCGATCGCGGTGATGATCGCGCCGCTGACGAGGCCGGGCAGCCAGCGCCGCTTCTGCTCCTCGGTGGTGAGGCCGATCAGATAGGGGGCGACGACGTCGTTCTGCAGCGTGAAGCCCAGGCCGCTCGCCCCCACCCGCCCGATCTCGGCGGTGAGGATCGCGTTGTAGCGGAAGTCCGTCACCCCGCCGCCGCCGTACTCCTCGGGCACGTCCATGCCGAGCAGCCCCTGCTCGCCGGCCTTGAGCCAGACCGACCGGTCGACGACGCCGGCCTCCTCCCACGCGGCGTGGTGCGGGACGACCTCCTTGGCGAGGAACTCCCGCAGCATGGCGCGGAACGCCTCGTGCTCGGCGTCGTAGAGCGCGGACTGCACAGCCACCCCCGGGGGTCGGGTCACGCCCCCAGGCGGAGGCTGCGGAGAAGATAACCGACCCCGCCGACGGTTCTGAGTCCCAGGTCACACGCTCCCGGCGGGCGGTCGGCCGGCTCCCGCCCCGTAGATTTCCCGGCCATGCCCGTCTCCCCCGCCCGGCCGTTCGGTGCGCTGCTGACGGCGGTGGTCACGCCCATGACCGACGACGGCGCCGTGGATCTGGACGCCGCCGCGCGGCTCGCCGTCCACCTGGTCGACGCCGGGCACGACGGCCTGGTGCTCAACGGCACGACCGGCGAGGCGCCGACCACCTCCGACCGCGAGAAGGCGGACCTGGTGCGGGTCGTCGTCGACGCGGTCGCCGGGCGCGCGGTGGTGCTGGCCGGCGCCGGCTCGTACGACACCCGGCACGCGACCGGCCTGGCGCGCGCGGCGGCCGACGCCGGCGCCGACGGCCTGCTGGCGGTCACCCCCTACTACTCGCGCCCGTCGCAGGACGGCGTCCTCGCGCACCTCACCGCCGTCGCGGACGCCTCCGAGCTGCCGGTGATGCTCTACGACGTCCCCGCGCGGACCGGCCTGCGGCTGAGCGCGGACTCGCTGCGCCGGCTCGCCGCGCACCCGCGGATCACCGCAGTCAAGGACGCGACCGGGGACCCGGCCGCCGCCCTCCGGCTGATCCCTGAGACCGGGTTGGCCTGGTACTGCGGGGACGACGGCCTGCTGCTGCCGTTCCTGTCCGTCGGCGCGGTGGGCATGGTGAGCATGGCGGGGCACCTGGTCGGCCGGCAGCTCGCCGAGGTGATCGCGCTCGCGGAGGCCGGCGAGCCGGAGCGGGCCCGCGAGGTCTTCCGGTCCGTGCTCCCGGTGATCGACCTGATCTCCGGCACGGGCAACGGCGCGCTGCGCTCGAAGCTGGCGCTGTCCCTGCTCGGCCTGATCCCCGGGCCGGCCATGCGGCTGCCGCAGCTGCCGGCCGGCGCGGCCGAGACCGCGGAGGTCCGCGCCGCCCTGGCCGCCGCGCTCGGCCCCCGGTAGCCGCAGCGACGCGCGGGGCGCGAGTGACGCCTGCGCCGAACACGCACCCGGCGGTGCTGGCCCCGGACTGCCGGGGCTCGGACCCTGGCGGCATGACCAGCGTCTACGCGTACGGCACCGCACACGCGGTCGTGATGGTCGGCTCCTTCGGCGTGGGCGGGCTCCAGCCGCGCCAGATCGGCCCGGCGCACGCCACCATCGGCCGGGTCAGCGGGCAGAGCCGCAAGGCGCTGTGCGGCGCCTACGTCTCCATCGACGAGCAGCAGCCGTGGCCGCCGGAGGGCTACGACGACCAGCAGCTGTGCGAGACCTGCGCGGAGCTCGCCGCGCTCTGACCCGATGAGCCGGGCTCACCCGCCGGCGATCGAGGGCAACACCTGGACGACGGCGCCGTCGGGCACGGCCGCGGCCAGCCCGCCCTGCCAGCGGACGTCCTCGCCGTCCACGAAGACCCGCACGAACCGGCGCACCTGACCGGTCTCGTCCCGGATCCGCCGGCCCAGCGCCGGGTGCTCCGCGGCCAGCACGTCGAGCAGCCCGCCCAGCGTGCCGCCGGCCGGCTCGACGTCGAGGTGCTTCGCCCCGCCGGCCAGGTCGGCCAGCACCCCGGGCAGCACCACCTGCACCGTCATGCCAGCCGCGCGGCGCGCACCGCGAGCACGTCGGGCAGGTGGTCGACGACCAGCTCGAAGGTCTCCCCCTCGTCACGGCTGGCGTAGACGCAGCCGTCTCGGGTGCCGACGTACACGCCGGTCGGGTCGCCCTCGTCGACGCAGAAGGCGTCCCGCAGCACCGCGGTCCACGCGGCGTCGGGCAGGCCCGCGGCGGACTCCGTCCACGTCGCCCCCACGTCGCGGGTCCGGTGCACCCGCAGCCGCCCCGCGGGCGGCACCCGCTCCATGTCGGCCACGAGCGGCACGACCCAGGCGGTGCCCGGCGTCCTCGGCGAGGCGGCGACCGGGAAGCCGAAGTCGGCCGGCAGCCCGTCGGCGATCGAGGTCCACGACCGCCCGGCGTCATCGGTGCGGAAGACGCCGAAGTGGTTCTGCGCGTACATCCGGCCGGGGTCGCCGGCGTCGGCGGCGACCTTGTGCACGCACTGGCCGTACTCCGGCGCGGGCTCCGGGAGGAAGACCGCGCTGATCCCGCGGTTGCGCGGCTCCCAGCCCCCGCCGCCGTCCTCGCTGACGTAGACGCCGCCGCCGCTCATCGCCACCGTCACCCGGTCCGACCCGGGATCGGGCAGCACCGTGTGCACCGCGCCGCCGCCCGCGCCGGGCTCCCAGGTGGGCCGGTGGGGGTGGTCCCAGAGGCCGCGGACCAGGTCGAAGGTGCAGCCCCCGTCGGTGCTGCGCCACAGCGAGTGCGGCTCGCAGCCGGCCCAGACGACGTCGGGGCGGTCGGCGCTGTCCGGTCGGAGCTGCCACACCCGTGCCAGCGCCGCGCCGGTGTCCGCCGGGAAGCGGACGGCGCCCTCGTCGGTCTCCTGCCAGGTGGCGCCGAGGTCGTCGGAGCGCACCACCGAGGGGCCCCAGTGGCCGTACTGGATGCCGGCCAGCACCCGGGGCCGGTCCCGGCGGGTGTCGATGCCGACCGCTGCCACCTCCTGCGCGAGCAGGTGCGGCTCCCCCAGGGTCCAGGTGCGCCGGTCGTCCTCGCTGAGGGCCAGCCACAGCCCCTTGCGCGTGCCGATCGCGAGCAGATCTGTCATGGTGCCCTCCCGGCGTCGGTGGTCGTCGGGAGGGCAGACCGCCGGCAGGGCCGGAACTCAGCGGCGGGTGGCGCCGCCGGTCCCGGTCTCGTCGGGAGCCGTGCCGTCGACGGCCTGGCCGTCGGGCTGGGTGGCGGCGTGCCGGCCCGCGTCGTCGACCTGCGGCATCTGCCGGGTCTGCCCGTCGCGCACCAGGTCGGGCGCCGCCTTCTGCGCGCGGGCGCGCAGCTGCTCGGCGGCCGTCCGGTCCTCGTCGGCGCGCGCCGCGCGCTCGCGGGCCTCCTTCTCGGCGAGCGCGGCGCGCTCCTGCGCCTCGGCCAGCTGGCGCCGGGCACCGGCGGCCTGCTCCTCGGCGAGCGCCTGCTCCTTCTCCGCGCGGGCACCGCGGATCTGCGCCTCCTGCAGGTGCTCGCGGGCCTGCTCGCGCTTGCGGGCGCGGGAGATCCGGGAGCGCTTGCTCAGGGTCAGGGCGAGCAGCGCCAGCAGCAGGACTGCGACGACGACGATCACGATGATCAGCCAGGTGTCCACGACGACCTCCTCCGGTCGACGGGGAGGGTGCCCGCCGACCAGCGCGGAGAAACGCCGCCCGGCGCCGGGGGCCGGGCCGCCCGGCTCACTTCAGCGCGCTGCCGGCCTTCCACTCCTCCCACGGGATCGCCCAGTCGTAGATGTCGCCGTCGGCCGCGGACAGCTGCGGGCCGATCGAGTTCTTGACCTCGACGACGTCGCCGGGCTGAGCGAATCCGAAGAACCAGCCGGCGCGGTCGGTGGAGAGGTTGATGCAGCCGTGCGACACGTTCTCGATGCCCTGGCTGGACTCCGACCAGGGGGCGGCGTGCACGAACTCGCCGTTGTTGGAGATGCGGACGGCGTACTCGACGTCGGTGCGGTAGCCGCCGGGTGCGTCGACGGCGAGCCCGAAGGTGCTGGAGTCCATCGTGATGTCGCGGTGGGACTCGGTGACCACGTGCGGGCCGTTGCGGGTCGGGTTCTCCGCGCTGCCGGCGCTCATCGGGAAGCTCTGCACCAGCCGGTCGCCGTCGTAGACGTCCATGACGTGGGTGGCGGCGTCGACGACGGAGACGTGCCGGTCGCCGACCGAGAAGCTGACCGTGCGGTCCTTCTCGCCCCACACTCCCTCGCCGAGGTCGACGCCGTACAGCTCGGCGTCGAGGGTGACCTCGATGCCGGCCGGCCAGTACTGCGACGGCCGGAAGTGCACCTCGCTGTCGGTCAGCCAGTTCCACGCCCCGTCGGTCGGGGTGGAGGTGGTGACCCGCAGGTGGCTCTCGGCGGCGGCCTTGTCGGCGACCGGGTCGTCGAAGTAGACGCGGATCGGCATGCCGACGCCGACCGTGGTGCCGTCCAGCGGGCCGATCGAGGGCGTGGAGAGGGTGGCCGGGGTGACGGTGGTGAACGTCGCGGATGCCTCGGTCTCCTCGTCGGCGCCGTCGGTCGCCGTAGCGGTGAGCGTGTAGGTCGTGCCGTACGCCAGCGGGGTCGCCGCCGTCCACACCTCGGTCGCGGGGTCGCCCGGTGCCGCGGCGGTCTCACCCTCCACGGGGCTGCCCTGGGCGTCGACCACCGTGACGTCGGCGAGCTCGCCGCCGGTCACCGAGATCTCCAGCGGGGTGATCGGCGAGACGTCCTGGGCACCGTCGGCCGGGGTCAGGACGACCTCCGCCGGCGCGGCGCCGGGCGTGCGCTCCGACGAGCCGCCGCCCCCGTCGTCGTCACCGCTGCACCCGGCCAGGAACACCAGGGCGCCCGCCGCCACCACCGCCGCTGCACGCCGCATCGCGCGACTCCTCTCCCCCGACCGGCCCCGCCACGGGGGCCGGAGACCTCAGTGTCCACGCCCGGACGGCCTGGGGGCCGCGACGAGCGGCGACGCGCTCGGGGCGGGGGGGGGTGTGGCGAGGGACTCGCGCCCACCTCGCACCGCACCCCGGGGGCGCTGGTATCGTTTCGCCTCGTTGCCCGGCCGGCCGGGCGACCGGCGCCATTAGCTCAATTGGCAGAGCAGCTGACTCTTAATCAGCGGGTTCGGGGTTCGAGTCCCTGATGGCGCACCACGCAACAGGCCGCTGACCAGCGGATTCGTCCGACAGTACAAGATCAAAGAGACGGCGGACCGGCGAGCTGTCCGCAAACAGTCCGCAGAAGTCCGCGATCCACAATCTGGGAACGGCCTCGGGGCCACGCCGATCCGGTGCCACGGCGCCGTCTCGGGGCCCGTCCACGTGACGTAGAACACGTCGCACGGGTTGCTCTCCCGAGCGCGGTCACGAGACGCGTGGACGGCTGTCTCCCGCGAGGGTCGAGACCCTGCCGCTGATCGATCCGCTCAACGATCCGCCGAGCGACAATGTCCAGGCGGTCCGCGGCTGCTCGGCTGTAGATGCGATCGGCGAGATGGCGTTGGTCCACAGCCCGTCGAGTCAAAGTCGCGGGTCTACCGGCTCGGACTCCAGCGCCAGGACGGCGAAGACACACTCGTGGACCCGCCAGAGCGGCTCACCACGGGCGAGGCGCTCCAGCCCCTCCAGGCCGAGGGCGTACTCCCGGAGGGCGAGTCCGCGCTTGCGGCCGAGCGACCGTTCCCGCAGCCGTTCGAGGTGCTGCGGCTCGGTGTAGTCCGGGCCGTAGATCAGCCGCAGGTACTCCCGGCCGCGGACCTTGAGGCCGGGCTGCACCACACCGCGCCGCCCGCGGGTCAGGTTGGCCGCGGGCTTGACAACCATGCCCTCGCCGCCGACTGCCGTCATCTCCTCCCACCAGGCCGTCGCCGCAGTCTCGCTGGTCGGGTCCGTGACGTCGACCGTGAGCGAGCGGGTGCTGCGGACGAGGTCGGGGTCGGCCTCGGCGAGGCGGTCGGCGACGGCGAGGTGCCAGGCGTGCGGCCGGTCGGAGTACGTCGCGCCGGCGGAGGCGAGCAGCTGGAAGGGCGCGAAGGCGACGCCGCTCAACCCGTCGGTGGGCCAGCAGTAGCGCCGGTACACCTGTGAGAACGCCTCGACGTCGGCGACGCGCCGCCGCTGGCGGTCGAGCACCTCCCCGATCTCGAGACCCCGCGCGGCCGCCTGCTCCAGGGCTGCCACGGCGGCGGGGAGCGCCGTCCGCGCGGCAGCACCGACCGCGGCGTACTGGCTGCGGATCAGGTCGCCCGCCTTGACCGACCACGGAAGCAGCTCGGCGTCGAGCAGCAGCCAGTCGGTGTCGAACTCATCGAACAGCCCCGCCTTCTCCGCCGCGGTGCCGAGGCGGCCCAGGAACGCGGCGGTGAGCTCGGGGCCGAAGAAGGAGCGGCCGGTGCGGGTGTGCAGCACACCACTGCCATCACGGCGGACCACCGCAACCGCGCGGGAGCCCATGTGCTTCTCCTGGCAGACGACCTCGGCCACGCCCTCGCCGCGGAAGTAGGCGAACGCCTCGGCCGGGTGCTCCAGCAACCCCGGCCGGGTCGAGGTGGCGGACGGGCTCATCGTCGGCGGCAGGTACAGCAGCTGCTCCGGCGCCACCGCGAAGCGGCTCATCACCTCGATCGCCGCCGCGGCGTTCTCCTCGCGCACGGTCACCCGGCCGGAGAGCCGGGTCTCGACGACCCGCTTGCCGAGCACGTCGGCGACGTCGAGGACGTCGTCCCGGCGCCGCGGCTCGGACAGCGGGGCGGCCTCCCCCTCGGCCAGGAACGGGCGGGCCGGCTCGTAGTAGGTCTGCTTGGCCGCGACGCTGACCAGCTCCCGCTCGGGGTAGCGCAGCGCCGTGAGCCGGCCACCGAAGACGCAGCCGGTGTCGAGGCACAGGGTGTTGTTGATCCACTCCGGCGTGGGAACCGGGGTGTGCCCGTAGAGCACCATCGCGCGGCCGCGGTACTCGGTCGCCCACGGGTAGCGCACGGGCAGACCGAACTCGTCGGTCTCCCCGGTCGTCTCGCCGTAGAGGGCGAAGTCCCGCACCCGGGCGCTGGCGCGGCCCTGCAGCGACTCCTTGAGCCCGGCGTGCGCGACGACCAGCGCTCCGCCGTCGAACACGTAGTGGCTGACCAGGCCGTAGCAGAACTCCTCGACCTGGCGGCGGAAGTCGTCGTCCTCCGCCTCCAGCTGGGCCAACGTGCGCTCCAGGCCGTGGGTGATCTGCACGTTGCGCCCACGCAGGGCGCGCACCAGCTTGTTCTCGTGGTTGCCGGGCACGCACAGGGCATGTCCGGCGGCGACCATGCCCATGACCAGCCGCAGCACACCGGGTGAGTCCGGCCCGCGGTCGACGAGGTCGCCGACGAAGATCGCCCGGCGTCCGGCCGGGTGCTCGGCGTCCACCGGGCGACCGTGCTCATCGCGGCGAAGCTCGTAGCCGAGCTCGTCGAGCAGCTCCTCGAGCTCGGCGCGGCAGCCGTGCACGTCGCCCACGACGTCGAACGGGCCGGTGTCCTCGCGGCGGTCGTTGTAGGCCTTCTCGTAGGTGATGACCGCGCGGTCGATCTCCGCGGTGCCGTCCAGCACGTGCACCTTGCGGAAACCCTCGCGGCGCAGGCCGCGCAGCCCGCGCCGCAGGTCCGACCGCTGCCGCCGGATCACCCCGGGTGCGATGTCGCGGTCCGGCCGGGCGGCGTTGCGGGCCAGGCACTCGCCCTCGGGCACGTCGAGGACGATCGCCACCGGCAGCACGTCGTGCTCGCGCGCCAGCGCCACGAGGGAGGCACGGTCCTCGCGCTTGACGTTGGTCGCGTCGACCACCGTCAGCCGTCCGGCGCGCAGCCGGACTCCGGCGATGTGGTGCAGCAGGGCGAAGGCCTCCGGCGTCGCCGACTGGTCGTTCTCGTCGTCGGCTACCAGGCCACGACAGAAGTCGCTGGAGAGCACCTGGGTGCCACGGAAGTGCCGGCGGGCGAAGGTGCTCTTGCCCGAGCCGCTCACGCCGATCAGCACGACCAGGCACAGGTCGGGGACGACGACGGTGCGCGGCTCGCCGGTCGGGCGCTCCTCGGTCGGCGTGATCATGCCGCCACCCCCGTCACCGTGGCACGGGTGAACACGGCCATCTGCGTGGGCGTGCCGACGTCCGGGTCGTCGTCACCGACGCCGAGCAGCCGCGCCGTGTACCCGTACCGGTCGCCGACGGCGGCGGCCCAGGCGGCGAACTGCGCACGGGTCCACTCGAACCGGTGGTCCCGGTGCCGGAACGTGCCGGCCGGCAGCCCCTCGAAACGGACGTTGTACTCGGAGTTGGGAGTAGTGACGACGACGGTGGCCGGGGCAGCGGCACCGAAGACGGCGTGCTCGAGCGCCGGCAGGCGGTCAAGATCGAGGTGCTCGATAACCTCCATCAGCACCGCTGCGTCGTATCCCCGGAGTCGGGCGTCGGTGTAGGTCAGTCCGCTCTGCAGCAGCTTGATCCGCGCCCGCTGCCGCTCCGGGAGCCGGTCGAACCGCAGGCGCCGGGCGGCCACCTCCAGCGCCCGGGCGCTGACGTCAACGCCGAGGATCTCGGTGAACGCCCGCTCGGCCAGCAGCGCGGGCAGGAGCGCACCGGCTCCGCAGCCGAGGTCGATGACCCGCTGCGCGCCGGCCGAGCGCAGCGCGGCCAGCACCGCCCCGTGCCGCTGCAGCGCCAGGGGCACCGGTCGGTCGGCCGAGTCGTCCTCGCCGTCCGCGATCTGCGGGCCGCCGGCCGCCGCGAGCGGCGGCGCGATCGCGTCGTCCAGTGCCTCGGGATCGGCGTCGTCGACCTCGGCGAGCCGCTCGATCGCCCGGCGGCTCAGGGCGGTCCGGTGGCCCAGGTACCGGCGGGTGATCAGGTCGCGCTCCGGGTGCGTGGCCAGCCAGCCGCTGCCGGCGCGCAGCAGCTTCTCGATCTCGTCGGTCCCGATCCAGTAGTGCTTCGCGTCGTCGAGCACCGGCAGGGCCACGTAGAGGTGGTTGAGCGCGTCCGCGAGCCGGAGCTCCCCGGTCAGCCGCAGGTCGACGTACCGGGACTCGCCCCAGTCCGGCAGGGTCTCGTCCAGCGGCACCGCCGTCGCGTCGACCCGCCAGCCCAGCGGCGCGAAGTACCGGTGCGCCATCTCCACGCCGCCCCGGCACGACAACGCGGGGATGTGCACCTCCAACGGCAGCGCGACGTCGACCAGCTCCGGTCGCTCCTTGCTCACCCCACGGCGGGCGCTGGAGAACGCCTTGCCGAGCGCGACGGCCAGCAGGCTCGACGCCGCGTACGGCCGGTCGTTGACGTACTGGGCGAGCGCGCCGTCATCCCCGCCGGCCCGAGCCGTGCGCACCAGCCCGATCGGGTCGACCTCGAGCAGCAACGCCGCTGTGCACCGGTGCTCGTCCGCCTCCGGGTAGAACACGTGCGCCGTGCCGGTCGAGACGTCGACCTGCTGGGCCCGCGCTGGGTTCTTGTGCAGCAGAAAGCCGAGATCGGTCGCGGGCACGTGCGTGGTGGACAGAGTGACGAGCACGCCCGAGTGTCACTGAGAGACGTCGCGTAGTCGAACGCCATTTCCGGCTCGTCATCCGCGCCGCGACGAGCTGGCATGGCTCCGACCCGCTGGCCGGACCTGCGCAGGGTGCCCGTACAGGTCCAGTATCACGGTTGCCCGATGGGCCTCGACGGAACTCTGGGCCCCGGCCAAGGGCTCCTGCGACCCGACTCACGCCTCGGTCGGCACGGCGTCCTCGCGCTGGGCATCAATCCAGGCCCGGAGGTCGTCGCGGCGGTAGAGGACGCGGCGGCCGACGCGGAAGCTGCGGGGACCGGTGTTGCGGTGCCGCCAGTACCGGAGGGTGGCGACCGGGGTGCGCAGCAGCTGGGCGGCCTCGGCGATGGTGAGCAGTTCCGGTTCGTGGCCGGCGGGCTGGAGGTGCATGGCTGTCTCCCTCGAAGATCGTGTGGCTGGGGCCCGACACCGGTAGAAGGCGTCCATGTCGGGTCATTGCTGACACCCCATGGCCAGTTTCTGGCCGCGACCTCCTGTTTTTCTCCGGTACGCCTCCAGTTGGGCCTCCAGTCCTCTTGCAGCCGGTCTTCCTGTTGTTCTTCTGCTGCCGCCCACCGGGCGGGTGAGGAGAGTTCCCTCGTGCAGCAGCAGGGCGCCGACTGCCGCGCGTTCAGCGCCCAATGCCGCGGCCGAGGGCGCGGCGCGGGGCGAGGTGGCGGATATCCTCGGGCTGCGGGTGCTGCACGGTCCGGTCGGGCCCGGCCGTGGTCCGCGGGGTGGTCCGGGCCGCGCGTTGGGCGACGTCGCGGCGAGCGCGCCAGGCCTGGTGCTCCAGTTGGAGCCGCTCGGGCGGCTGGGCGAGCAGGGCCGGTTCGGTTTGCAGGGTGGCAATGCGCGCTCGGACGTCGGTCAGTTGCTGGCGGGTGGCGGCCAGTGCCCGCTCGGCGTCGGCCAACTGCAGGGCGTGGTCGTTCTGGCCCGTGGTGCCGTAGCGGTGGTCGTGGTCGTACCGGGCCCGGTCCAGCGCGCGTTGCGCGGTGTAGTGGGTGCGCTCGGCGGCGACGGCAGCGGCGGCGAGGGCGGCGTAATCGGGGTGCGCGTGTTCGGCGGCACGGCGGGCCGCGGCCCCCAGCGCCGCCTCCAGGGCCGACCGATCATCGTTCCCGGCGGCGGTCCGGGTCAGCCGGGCGTGGTCGGCGGGCAGGCCCGGCAGGTGCGGCGCCCAGGTGGCGTGCCAGTCGGTGAGCTGCTCGCCGGCGCGGGCCGCTGCGCCGCGGCGCAGCCCCAGCCGGCCGGGGCCGTCGAGGATTACCCGGGCGGCCTGCCGGGCGGTCTCCCGCCCGGCGTCCCATCGGTTGAGGAGGGTGTCGCGGATCTGGTCGGCGTCGGCGGCGACGCGGGAGCCGCTGGCCTCGGCCCGCTGCCGGGCGGTGGCGGCGTCGGTCGCGGCCTGCGCGCAGTCGGCCTTCAGGGGGGAGAGCCGCTGGGTGCTTTCGGCGTGTCGGGCGACGGTTGCGCGGAGGGCTTCGCGTTGCAGCTGCTGGCGGGTGAGCAGGTCGCCGCAGCGCTGCTGCTCGGTCCAGGCGGCGCGCAGGTCGGCGAGGACGTCGTCCAGCGGCCGCGGTGCGGCGTAGCGGGCGGCCTCGGCCGCTGCCTGCTGGGCGGCGTCGGCGGGGCCGAGGTCGGCGCGGTCGCGGGCGAAAACCGTGACCCACTGCTCCCGCGCCTGGTTGACATCGGTGGCGATCAGGTGCGCGGTGTTGGCCCGCCGGCCGCGCGTCATTCCGACGTAGGCAGAGGTGGCCCCGGTGTGTTCGCCGACCACCAGGTGCGCGGCGGTGACCGTCTCCCCCTGCGCGCCGTGCGCGGTCGTCGCGTAGGCGAGCTCCACGTGCGCGGCGACGTAGTCGGCGGGCAGCACCCGCGCACCCTGCCAGCGCGGGGTGACAGCAGGGGTGACATCGGCCGGGGTGACAAGAAGTCCGCCCCGCGAGCCGGCGACGGCGCGGACCAGCCAGGTGTCCCGGTTGGCCACGTCGAGATCGCGGTCGTTGCGGCGGGTCACGATCCGATCTCCCACCCCGATCCGCTGCCCCGCCGCGGTGACGACGGTGTGCACGTCGTCGACCCGGCCGGCGGCGACGAGCCGGTCGCGGATGGCGGTGTTGAGCTCGGCGACCTGCTCCCGAGTGTCGGCCACGATGGCGATGCGCTCACCGTCGGTGGAGGACGGCGCGGCGGCGGTCGCAGCCAGCGTCTCCCGCAGCGTCTCCGGGTCGGGGTGCAGCCGGATCTGCCCCCGCCCGAGAAGTGCGTCGAACACCTTGCCGGGGTCATCGCCGGCGCGCATCGCCAGGGTCAGGTCCGCGTATGCGGTGTCGGGCAGGGCGCGGCCGTCGGGGCCGGTGCGGGCGAACCGGTGCAGCCCCTGCAGTGTCAGGTAGGCATCGGCGTCGACCTGGCCGACCGCGAGGTGGAGAACGCCGCCGCGGCCCACGGCGGCGAGCTGGTGGCGGTCGCCGAGCAGTGCGGCGCGCACCTGACACTCGTCGGCGATGGTCAACACGGCACGGGCGGTGTCCTGGTCCAGCATGCCCGCTTCGTCCACGACGAGGAGATCGCCAGAGAGCAGCCGCGCCGCCTCACCCGGCCCGGCGTAGGTCTTCCCGGTGACCGTGTCGGTCTGACCAACGGCGAGGCGGGTCCAGGCGCCGTCGTCGTCCCAGCGCCAGCCGTACTCGAAGGCCAGCCGGGCCGCCGACCCGGCCGCAGTCCCGATCTCGGCGGCGGCGACCTTCGCGGCCTTCAGCGTGGGGGTGACCACCACCAGCCGCCGCCCCTGTTCCTCGAGTGCCTGGCGGGTGGCCGCGAGGGTGGTGGTCTTGCCCGCGCCCGCGGCGCCCTCGATCACGATCAGCGGGCGGTCGCCGGCCAGCGCGGCGACCGCCGCCGTCTGACCGGCGTCCAGCTTTCCGGCGCTCGCCGCGGGCGCGACCGTCGGTGTCAGGTGGGCCGGCGGGGGTATCAGACCGGTGTCACGTGCGTCCGTTGAGCGCCCGACGGCGCGGGCCGCGAGACGGGCGGTCAGGTCGGCCTCGACGGCGAGCACCGGCCGGGACGTCCAGGCCCGGATGTGCTCCGCCACGCCGTCCCGCTGCAGCAGTGGCACACACATACGCATGGCGCGGGCGGTGAGATCCTCGGCCAGCTCGATCCGCACCCCGGCATCGACGACGACGCCCTCGGCGGCGATCAGCCGCTCCACCTCTCCGCGCACGTCCGCGGCGTTCCATGCCGAGCGGGCGGCGGCCAGGCGAGTCAGCGCCCGCCCGACGAGCTCGTCGCGGTCCAGCGCGCCGACCGGGGTGGGCGACAGCGGGACGGGACTGGTCGGTGCGCGGAAGCCGAGCTCGGCAAGATCCGTCCGCCAGCGTTCGCCGACGTCCGCGCGGGGCTGCGGGGAGACCTTGTCCGGGCGGCCCTCCGCCCACGCGCGGGCGTCCCACGCGTGGCGCAGTGCCGGCCCGGGTGTTTCGTCGGGGTGCGCGGCGGCCCATTCCCGTTCGTAGCGGTCCACATTCCGTGCGATCTGCGCATGCCGCGCGCTGAACGGGCCCACATATTTGGCCAGCTGCGGTATTTCTCCGGTTGGGTCCTTGGTGTAGCCGTTCGCGGCGAACGCGGCGTTCAATTCCGGGTCGGTGTCCATCGCCGCGTGCCCGATCCCGTTGATCGCGCCCAGGAAGTCGCGGATGCCGACGGTGTGCAGGCCGCGCCATTTGGCGGCGGCGTACACCCGGGAGAGAAACTGGAGGTGCAGGTGCCAGTGCGGATCGTTCGCGCGGCTGGTGAAGTGCCGCACTGTGGCCGCCTCCAGCACCTCCACCGGCACCTGCACCTGCCCGCCGGCCGGGCCGACCCGGGTGGTCGCATGCTCGGACAACCAGGCGACGATCTGCTCGGCGGCCCGGTCCTGCGCCGCCTCGTACGCCGCGGCAATGTCCGGATGAAGAGCGGCCGCCAGCGACCAGGTCTTCGGCCCGTTGACCACCACCTCCACGAAGCGGACGGCGTGCGCGTCGGAACGCAGCCGCCCGCGCGGCTCCCCGGTGGCCGGGTCGCGGCCGGCCACCCAAGTCTCGTAGGCCTCGCCGGTCAGCGGCGCCAGCTCCCTCACGCGACCGTCGGTGGCGGTGAACCGGCGCGCGACTCCGGTGCCCTCGGTGAGGTAGTAGTCGTCCGCCCGCCCCCGGTCGGCCTCCACGTAGCACCGCGCGGCCGCCGGCGCACCGGCGTACACCTTCATCCCGCCCTGCATTTGTCAACGCCACCCAATAACGTCCAACGCGTCACTCCTAGAAATGCCGATGGGCTCCGCGAAGCGGAGCCCGATCTCCCTATCTTGATAGCATGCGTGCCGTTCCTTTCGGAGGGTTTCAATACGACAGAGTAGGCCGATCCGGATTCAAAGCGCGAGGTGTCGGAGTTTGGTTTGGCAGGAGGCGTTGATAGCCGTTGAATGGTTGAGTCGCGCGAAGAAACTGAGCGAGGAGGCGAACTGCTGGCGGCTGCAGCGTGGTTGGCCCCCGGCGTTGTCGCCGCCACTTGCCTGGCTCTCCTGGAACTTCGGCATAGCGTTGGTGATCTGGGCGCCGGAACATCGATCAGGAACTGCTCTCGCCGACGGCTCCCGCTCGTGCGCCGGTTGTCGTCCCCTTGCGGGGGATCATCACCGGGCGGGCCTTACGGCCACACCTGTGAAGGGCTCGCCCGGCTCGAGTTGCAGACGTTCCCGCTCGGCGGTCGTACTCCTGGCGGCTGCGCCGGTCGCCGTTGGTCTAAGCGGACGCGTCACGCGACGGCGTCTCACTACCAAGATCACTCCGGATCGAGTCAGACTGGGGACGTGGTCAAGCGGGAGCAGGGAAGCCGACGGTGAAGGCCTCGGACCTCGAACGGGAGCAGATCCTCGACTACTTCGCGGCTCAGATGGCCGAGGACCCGGTGGTGCACCTGGAGAAGGTCGCAGTCGAGCGGGTTGGTTCGGTGCTGCACCACATCTGGGACGTGCATTGCAAGGGAAGCCGCTGGTGGGCGATCAGCAACTCGCTGAACTACTACTCGCAGGACGACTTCAAGAGCCGGGACGTCGCGCTGACGTTCCACGTCGGGCTCATGGTGCGCATCGCCAGCCGGGAAGAGGTCCCAATCACCGAGGAGGCCGCGGGACTGCTTCCGCGAGCCTGGCGCCTGTGGGAACAGGCGATCGAGTCCCTCGACAGCGGCCGCGAAGCCGAGGACTTTCAAGCCCTCGGGGTGCGACTACGCGAGGTGATGATTACCTACGCCGACGAAGTTGCCGATGACGCGCTGGGGCCAGAAGGCGAGGTCGGTCCCAAGGCAGCTGACGTCGTGGGCTGGACCAACCTGCTGATCGCGCACCTGGCCGCAGGACCCTCCAGCAAGCAACTGCGGTCCTATGCCATCAAGCTGACGCGCGAGACGTGGGACTACGTCAACTGGCTGACTCACGCGAAGAACGCGATCGCCTACGACGCGCACATCGGTGTGGCGGCGGTGAGCCACTTCCTGTCGACGATGACCGCGGTATGCCTTCGCGCTGGGACCGGCGCGAGGAGCCGGTGCGAGAGCTGCGGCTCCTACCGGATGGTGACCGGTGCCTGCATGCGCTGCGGCTGGCACGATCCGAACTACGTAGCGCCGGCCTCCCGGCAGCTGACCGAGGAGGAGCTTGCCGTGCGACTGGCGAAGCCTTGCGTGCCAAGCTCGGATATCTCCACGTTCATGTCACCGGACGACTACCGCTAGACCATCGCTGAGCGGCTGCGCCCCGGCGTCCACTTCATGATTCGTGTTGGCCTCGGCTGTCAGTGTCACCGCCTACATGCCGCCGGTGGCCGGATCAGTAGCGCTGAGGCTCAGCGGGCGGCTTGAGGGTCAGGTCCAGGTCGCCGAGGTCGAACCACTGGCCGGATGGTGGTTGGTCGGCCATCGGATCGGTCCAGCGCAGGCGGACACGGTCGGGGCGGATCTCCATGAGCCGGACCTCGCGCCACTCGCGCTGGTCGAGCGGGCGGGCCCACCACGGCTCGGCCAGACAGGACATGCCGAGCGTGCGCACGATGTCCAGCGCGTCGTCGTAGCTGCTGACGGTGCCGAGGGCAGCGCCGAAGGTCGTCACGGCCTGCCAGCCGCCGGAGGTGGGGACGACGCGACCGAGCAGCTCACCATCCTCCTCACGGCGGACGTCCTCGGGTGCGGGGATGCCCGGCCAGGAATCCTGGATGGCCTGAACGATCTTGGCGGTGGAGTCGTTGAGCCAAGTGATGCCCTCCCGCTCGGCAGGGCTGCCCGCGTAGGCCTCGAGTTCGGCTTCGCGCCCGAGGACCCACACCCGCCGGAGCCGTTGGGTGGCCGTGATATCGGCGGTGGGGTCGCCGTCGAGGAGAACCAGGTCGGCTCGCCCGCCGGCGACGAGACGTCCGCGGTCGTCCAGGCCGAAGACCTCCGCCGGCGTGGACGTGGCCGCGGTCAACGCGTCGGCCGGTCGCAGGCCGGCGCGAACCAGGTGCTGCAGCTCCCGGTGCAGGCTCGCACCGTGCACCAAGCCGGGGTTGGGTGCGTCGGTGCCGGCGAGCACGCGCACGCCGGCCTCGAAGAGGGCCAGGGTGTTCTCCCGCGCCGCGGCGCCGTCTGGCGCTCCCGGCGGCATCCACCGCCGGGACTGACCGTCCAGGACCCGACGCCACCGCCGCGTCAGGCGGGACGCCAGTGCCGGTTGGGCGAGCAGTGGCATCACGCCGTCCGGCCCGGGGAATCCGTCGATGATGGACAGCGTCGAGATCAACGCGACACCGGCGCGCGCGACATCGCGGACCTCGCCGTCGGTCATCCGATCGAACGGCGCGTGGGCGAGCACGTCGACCCCGCAGCGGGCGACGGTGACCGCACCGCGGGCGGTCGAGACGTGCGCCACCACGGGCAGGCCGTGGCGGTGCGCCGCGGCGACCAGGGCCTCGATCGTGGCCTCGTCCAGGGAGGGGATGTCGAGCATGGCCCCGGAGCCGTCGTCGTAGATCACTTTCAGGTGGGTCGCCCCTTCGCCGATCCGGTCCTCGACAAACGGCAGCGCGTCGGCGGGGCCGGTGACGTACGGAAGGGGCGAGTAGGCGATGGTGGGATGACCCCCAGGGGCGGTCGCGCCGATGCTCGAGGTGCGCAGGTCGGCCCGCACCGGCCCCTGCCCGGCGTGGGCGGTGGTCGCCGCGGCCCGCTCCGGGTCGATGACCTCGGGCTTGCTGAACTGGTCGACCACGGTCGTCACGCCGAACGTCGCCGCCAACTGGGTGCAGCCGGGGAGTAGGTGCACGTGGGCGTCGATCAGCCCCGGCAGCAGGGTCCCGCCGCCCCCGTCGACGACCGCGTCACCCGACGCGGCGGCGGGAGGCGTCCCGATGGCGTCGATGCGGCCCTCGACGACACGCACGCAGGTGGCCTCGAGCGGGCGAGTCCCGTCGAAGAGCCGGACATCGCGGATGGTGAAGGGCTGGTGAGTAGGCACGTCCGAGACGCTAGAAGTTGACGTTGCGAGAAGGTCAAGCGCTTACGGTCGGGGACGTGGAGCACTCGATCAGCCAGGTCGCCCGGATGGCGGGGATCTCCGCCCGTGCACTGCGGCACTACGACGAGATCGGTCTGCTCTCCCCGGCGAGGGTCTCCGCCAACGGCTACCGGTGGTACGGGCGCCGTGAGCTGCTGCGGTTGCAGCGCATCCTGCTCCTCAAGGAGCTCCGCGTTCCGTTGCCGGGCATCCGGGACATCGTCGACGGCGAGGCCGACGAACTGACCGCGCTGCGGCGCCACCGCGAGCAGCTGGTCGGTGAGCGGGACCGGATCGACCGCATCCTCGACACCATCGACGCCACGATCGCCGGCCTGAGCGGGGAGCGGACGATCAGCGACGAAGAGTTCTTCGCCGGCTTCACCGCGGACAAGGAGCGGCTACGGGAGGAACTCGTCGGCCGCTATGGCGACGCCGTGCGGGACCATTTCGCCGCGGCCGAGCAGGCCACGGCCGGCTGGAGTCGAGAGGATCACGAACGCGCCGCCGCGGATGGGCGCCGCCTGCTGACCCGGATGTCGGAAGCCCGCGCCGGCGGCGTCGCGCCGGACGACGATCGAGCGCTGGACCTCGTCGTCGAACACCACCGCGGGGTGACTGCGCTCTGGCCCGCCGACGCAACCGCCTACCACGCGCTCGGCGACCTCCTGCTCGACGACCCGCAGCAGCGCGCCATGGTCGAGGATGTAGACCCGCAGCTCCCGCCCTGGCTCGCTGACGCGATCAAGGCATATGCCGTGCACCGACTCGGGCACCACCTGGACTGATGCCTCCCGCCTGTCGACCCGCTGACCAGCCCCAGTAGCCGAACCCCGTCCGAGAAGGACCCGTGCAGCAACCTCCTGCGTGAGAAGGCTAGGCCTTCGGGCGTCGGAGCAGGTACTCCTTCATCAGACCGCCCTGCGACGGCGTGACGGCCGGCGACCCGAGCAGTTCCCGCCGTCCGCCGACAGAACGTCGAGGGCGCCCATCTGGCGACGGAGGCCGGCGCTCTCAGGATTCACGGTCTCGTCGTCTCCGGTCGTCAGAAAGTTGATCTTTCCCGGACGGCCTTCGGTGATGGTGACCAGCAGGGTTCCGTGTTCGCAATGGGCCATGGCCCCGAGGGTGAGCGCCCGGCCGTTCACCGCAGTGGGCGCCCGTCGACACGCCGCAGCGGGAATGGGTCGCACCGGGCATCCCGCCGTTGGACCGTCACCGCCAGCGGATCCCTTGCGGTACGCGGCGCCGCGGCTACCCGGGACCGGACGAACGTCGCCGTAGCGGGTTCCTCATTCGGAACGCTGTCGACCGCTCGGATTCGAGCCCGGTGCGACCTGCGGTTGAATGCCTGCATGGACGCGCACGCTGTCGTCATCGTGGACACCGAGGGCGTCATCACATCCTGGAACGAAGGCGCCGTGCGGCTCTTTGGCCACGCAGCATCCGCTGCTGTCGGACAGCCGGTGGACCTGATCGTCCCCGAACATCTGCGGGACGCGCACTGGGCAGGCTTTCATCGCGCGATGGCGTCTCCAGAGATCAAGGACATGGCGGCCGATCTGCCCGTGCTGTGCTCCGACGGCATAATCCGCGAGTTCACCGGCAGGCTGTTGGCGTTGAGCGACGGCCTCGGCACGGCGATAGGAGCGATCGCGATCTACCACGCAGAAGGGTCCACTGGCGTTCGACCCTTCTCCCTCCCATCAAGTGTGCCCTGAGCCATCCACGACCAACATCGACGGGCTGCGAAACTGTCTGTGATTCCTCACGGGATGCCTGGCAGCCGATGGACTTCCTTTGTGGCCGACTCCGCGCATCGGCGGACCCTCCACGAAGACGGCAACGAAGCGCACCGCCTCCGCGTTGAGCACGACCGGAAGGCCGCTCCGGTCAGGGTGGACCGACGACGTGGGCCACGAGTGCAGTGATGCGGGTGCGGTCGCGCATGCTGTCGCCGGCGCGGGCCAGGCCGGCGGCGCCGGGGCGGCCGAAGTGCCGGCGCAGTACGGCCGCTGCCTGGGTGGCCGTGGGCCCGGTCGGCCAGGTGGCCGCGGTAATGCCGGCGGCGTACGCCGCCTCCAGCAGGCGCCACAGATCGACGGCGTCCCGCTCGGTGAAGCGACCGGCGTAGGCGTAGGCCTTCAGGCAGATCGCGGAGACCACGTCCGGCAGCATCAGGGCCGCCGTCACGTTGTGGCCCGAGGTGAGGGTCACCTCGACGGTGATCGGCGTGCCGTCACGGGCCAACGCCAGGTTCAGCCCCGGCACCTCGTCGACCACCAGCTCGCCGTGCGGTTGGTTGGGCAGAAGGCGGCCGACGTAGGACGGGGCCAGCACGTCGATGACGAGGTCCCAGCTCGGCGCCGTGCGTCCGGTGGTCGACCCCAGAGTGTGCGTGCGGAGGAACCTGTTGCCGGACTGCTGTCGGTACCCGCGCTCGCGCAGCGCGGCGAGCAGCCGCGGGTCGGCGACCACCGGGTACGCCGCGCCGAAGTCGGCGTCGGCGGTCTCGCGTGCCGGCACCATGTCACTGACGCCGTGCACGGCGACGAGCAGGGTGACGGCGTTGCCGCCGACGAGCCGGTAGGGCACGTCGAGCTCGCCGGCGATCACGGCCAGATCGGCCGCGGCGAGGAACGCCGCGTCGCTGGCCCGGCCGGCCGACACCAGGACCAGGCGGTGTGCCGTGCTCACCGTGACGCAGCGGCCGCCGCGCGGGCCTTCAGCACCGGCCGCAGCGCGGCGACGGCCTGGTCGACGTCGGTACCGGGGGCGCGGGCCACGTCCCAGAGCAGCTGGAGGGGGTCGGCCAGCGGCAAGTCGCCCTCGGCGGCGGTCGTGCCCGGCGCCGGCCACACGCCGGGATCGGCCGGCACGATCAGCTCAAGGGTGGCCTCCCCCGCACCCGACGGCGTCAACCCGGCCGCGGTCAGCTCATCGTGCACCGGTCGCCCGGACGGGTCGGCGTAGACGACGGCCCGGCCGGGTCGCCGCCAGGGCGCGAGCAGGTCGGCGGCGACGTCGCCGGACACCGCGGCCGGCATTCCGGCGGCGCTCAGAGCGGCAACGGCCCCTCGGGCCTGCTCGGGAACGCCCGACAGTCCGTACCAGTAGGTGGTGATGCCGCCGGGGCCCGGGTAGTTCGTCAGCCACCAGTCGACCAGCGCCTCCCAGTCCGCGGGGGCCCAGCGGGGCCGGCCGGCGTCGACGGTGCGCCGCACGAGTCCGTCGGCGACCAGCCCGGACAGCGCCTGGGACACCCGCGCCTGGGACACCGCGGCGGACCGGCCCAGGTCGACCTGGGTGGCCGGACCGGCGGTGAGCAGCCGGCGAACGACGGTGAGCGCACCCCACGGTCGCCTGCCGGGACGGCTCGGCGGCTGCCCCGCGTCCGGGCGGGGTAGGTCGGCGCTCAGTTCGATGGTCCGGTCCGGCAGCACGATCCGTCCGGTGACCGCAGAGGTGCCGGTCGGGTCGGCCACGAGCACCGAGATGCCGGCCGCGGCGGCCGCATCCAGGGCTGCCGGACTGGCCGAGGGAACCACCAGCAGCAGTTCCCCCCGCGCCGGCGAACCGCGCAGCAGGTGGCTGCGGACATGGCTGGGCGACAGCGCGGTGGGCCGGCGTTCCACGGCCGCGGTGACGGCCACCGCGTCCCCCTCGTCGGCCACGAGCTCCACCTGGGCCGGCCCCGTGGGCCGAACGGTGACCCCGGACTCGAGCAGCGCCGCCCAGGCGTGCGTAGGTATAAGCATTAACAGCTCCCTCCTGATAATGCTTATAGCATGCCAGAGGGTTTGGCAGGTGACGCCTCTGGCGGGGCGCCCACCCATCCTTCCCAGACCATCGGTCAGCGCGGTAGCCGCCGCGCCGCTGTGCATCCCGGGAGTCGGCTGCGGCACCGACCAGGCGAGGGTACGGGCCTTGGGCGCCATGGCCGTCGTGAAGATCGAAGTGAGTGCAGCAGCTTGCTGCACTATCGGCTGGATCGATGCCGCCCACGACGAGGCCGATCCGTGCCGAGTCAAGCCTCAACGACGAGCCCCGATACGTTCTACCGGGGTAAGGAGACGGAGTGACGGGCGAAATCGAACTGGTCAGCGATGACGATGGTCTCGTGGTAGCCGGTGAGCGGTCAGCTGTCGAACGGTTCCTCGAGCACGCAGGCCTCCTGTCGAGCGCTGGTGAGCTGGAGCTAAGCAAGCTCACAACGCTGCTGAAGGCATCGGGAGAGGTCGCGAAGACTGCTTCCGACATCGCAGAGCAGTCGGCGCTCTACCTGAAGTTGACGCCCGAGTCGGCGAAACGGCTCAAGGACGCCGGCGGACTGATGAAGACCAAGACCGAGGGGATCAGCCACGCCATGCTCGGAGACCCGGGCAAGGTCAACAAGTGGCTTCAGGTTGAGGATGGCCCGGCCTCCCTGCTGACGAATCCAGCGGTGCTTTCGGGTCTTGGAGGGCTCCTGAGCCAGTTCGCTCAGCAGTCAGAGGCCCAAGAGCTCAAGACCCTGCTCGTGAAGATGGACGAGAAGCTCGACGATCTACTTCGCGCACAGCGAGACGCGGTGCTCGCGAAGATGAACCGCGCTGCCGCTGCGATCAAGGAAGCGATGACGATCCGAGCGCACGGCGGCGATCCAGAGACCCTGTGGGACAAGGTGAGTGGCGAGTCAGCAACGATCCTGGAGGTGCAGGAAACAGCGCTGAAGGCACTGGGCGCTCTCGCAGACAAGGTTGAAGGCAAGAGCAAGGTCGGGGACCTCAAGAGGGCAATACATGAGATAGAGCGCGAGGCTGCAATCCAGTTGTCGATCCTCGCGCGCTGCTTCGAGCTCCAAGATGAGTTCAGAGTGGTCGAGCTCGACCATGTGCTCACCACAGCGCCCCACACTCTCGACGGACATCGTCTGGGCGTCATGGAGGCGCGCAGGCAGCGGCGCGAGTCGGTGCTGGAACACACGCAACGACTCATGGAGCGGATGGATGCCGCAGGTGGCATCGCAAATGCGAACATCGTGCTCCACGCCAGAGCAGCCCGTTCCGTGGTCGAGTCCCTGAACGCCACGGCGGCTGTCATTGAGGACTTCCGCGTCCCACTCGGCATCCGAACGAACCGGCAAGCACTGCGAGCAATCACTTGGTCGGAGGCCGTTCGCGATCCAAAGCAGTTGAAAGTGGCAGGAGCAGAAGCCGGACAGAAGGCCGTAATGGTCGGCGGTGCCGTCGCCGTGACTGGTCTCGGGATAGTGGCCACCAAGCAGAAGCCCTCCGAATAGGTGGCCGAACGGTGAACCGGTGGCCAGACACGCACCGTCGCATGGCTCCACCTGGCGCCGGTCGCCTCGTCGTTCAGCCGACCACCGACGACAGAACTCCCGTACAGCTCCAGCGTCCGTCGGCGGTGCACTGCCACGCCGTCGAGGGGCCGACGACGAGGTGTCCGAGCATTGTGACGCCGACGACGGAACCGGCGGCGACCAGGCGCCGGGTGACCGCAGTGTCGTCGTCCCCGGGCGGCTGCTGGGTCAGGTGCGTATGCGCCAGGATGAACGCCTCCGCGCCCGAGGTGAGCACCGCCCGCAGCACGGTGCGCGGCCGGGCCGCCACGGAGTCGGGGGCGCCGAGGCCCACTACGACCGGCTCACCCCAGCTCCCAGCACTTCGCGGGACGACGCAGGCGATCTCGACGGGAAGCCCGTCGGTCATGCCGCGCACAAGGCTCTCGACGTGGGCGAGGTCCGACGGCAGCAGCACGATGGCGACCGTACGGTCAGGCGGTCAGGGGTCGATGCCGTCGAGCAATTCTGTGGACAACAGTCCCGCCACGGCACGCACCAGCTTCGCGTCCGCGGTCAGCAGAGGCAGGCCGCGTTGCAGCGCACGGTCGACCAGCAGGCCGTCGTAGAACGTGACCGGCCGTCGCGCGCACAGCAGCGCGACGCGCTCCTGTGTGTCGGCGTCCGTGCTGTGGATGTCGATACCGAGGTCGTCGAGCGACCGGACTGCCGCCACGTAGTCCGTCTCATCGAGTGCCCCTGCCTGCAGGCCGCGCTTCCGCAATACGTCGCCGAGCTCGACGCGCACCTGGTCGACGGTCTCCAGTGCGACCGTCCCGGCCAGGAAGTCGGCTTGCACCCGTAGCGCGTGCTCGTAGCCGATCTGCGCCACGTACCAGCGGACGAAGACACCCGTATCGACGACGTAGGCGTCAGGCACGCGGATCCTCTCTCAGCCGCCGGACCTCCGCCTCGATGTCAAACGGCAGGATGACCTCCCGCGCCTTCGCCATGGCCGCCAGGATCTCCTCCCGGCTGCGCCGCCGCGGCTCCGGCTGCGACCGGAGGTAGTCCTGCCGGCGCACCTCGGCCACCACCTCGACCAGGCCGGCGACCGAGCGCAGTCGAGGCGCATGGCGGTCGAACACGTTCTCGTCCACCCGGAGGTACGACCAGCGCACACCGGAAGCCGACGTGGCGTCGGCCGCCCAGCGCACGGCGCGCTCGTCCTTGCGGGGGACGTCGAGGTCGGCCAGGCCCTTGGCCTCAATCACCAGATGCTCGCCGGAGGTCAGGCGGACGACGAAGTCGGGGTAGTAGTACGCCAGCCGGCCGTTCTCGGCGCGGTACTCCAGGGAGAACCGGACCTCCCGAGCGAGCTTGGCGAAGGCGGCGACGTCCTCGGCCCGGTCGAACCAACCGCACAGCCGCACCTCCAGGCCGCTGTCGCACGGCTGGCCGGAGAACACCGAGCGCTGGGCCGACGCGACCTCCCCGCTCCACAGGAACGGCCGGGTCGCCGACAGCAGCAGCGGCTTCTCCCGCCCGGCCACCCGCTGAGTGACCAGCGTGGTCCGGTCGACGGCCTCCCGCAGGGCACCCAGGACGGTCTCCTGGACGGCGGGCTCGCGCAGCACCTGCAGCACCAGCGGATCGGTGATGTCCACCGGCCCGCCAAAGACCCGCGTCTCGATGTACTCCTGCACGAGCGGAGCGAGCACGGCGAACTGTCCAGTCAACCGGGTGGCGTACTGCAGCACGTTGACGTACCAGGCGAGGACGGCGCCGGGATCATCCGCGGCGGGCAGCTCGTAGCGGGCCTGCTCGATCACCTCGCGGGTGAGCAGGTCGCGGCCGGTGTAGTCGACGGTTCCGCCGCGCAGGGTTTCGGGCAGGGAGAGCCGGCGCTCGGGGATGTCAGTGGCGCGCATTGCGGCCAGGTCGGCGGTGTTGCGGACCAGGGTGCGGGAGAGGCTGGGAATCTCGATGTCGGAGCCCAGCCGGTTGGGCTCGACGGCGATGACCACCGGCTCGGGGTGAACGTCGTCGGAACGGCGCCGCTCGATCTCCAGCCCCTCGTCGTCCATGGCCTTGTCCCAGAGGTCACGGAACGCCTCGTGCTCGATGACCACGACCTGCTCATCGACACCGGACCCGGGCGGGGTCATCCGGCGCAGGCCGCGGCCGAGTGTCTGCTCGGGCAGGATCGCCGACCTCGCCGTGTAGGCACGCAGCGGCACGATCACCGAGACGTTCCGGACGTCCCAGCCCTCGCGCAGCATGAGGACACTGACGATCGCGGAGTATGGGCTGTCGGGCCCATCCACTGCACGGGCGGCCTCTCGCGCGAGTTCGAGGTCGTCCCGGCGGATCTCACCCCGGGCGGATCCGGCCATGTTGACGTGGATGGTGAGCACCCTGCCCGCCAGGTCGGAGAGACTCTGCAGGTAGGCCGCGATCTGATCGGCAGCCTCGGTGTTCTCGGCCATGACGAACAACAGCGGCCGATGCCCGGCTGGTGCCAGCCGGTCGCGGAACTCGCGCCACTTGAGCACTCCGGCGCCGAGTTGCTGCCGATACCGCTCGGCCGCGTCATCACTGACTGCCTGCAGGTCGCCGGAGAGCTCACCGATCACGGGACGCTTGACGATGCCGTCCTCGATGGCCTGGGCCAGCGGATAGTCGGCGACGATCTCGGGGAACAGCTGGCCCTGCTGGTTGCGGGGGGTGGCCGAGAAGTCGAATTGGGCGCTGACGCCCGCCCCCCCGGCTTCTCGGGTCAGTTCGTGCAACCGGCGCAGGGTCTGCACGGCGACCAAGGGTTCACCGGTGTCGGACTTGACCTGGTCGTGCAGGTGGTGCGCCTCGTCATTGACGACGACGACGCGTCCACGACGGGACAACTGCAACAGCAGCGGATCGGGGGCGGAGAGCCGCGCAGGCGGCACCGGCCCGAGCAGTACGGAGATGGGGTTGGCGTCCGGGCTGGGACGGCGCTCGTACAGGGCCTGGACGTTGGTGAGGGCCAGGACGCCTGGGGCCTGCTGCGGGATGGGGTCGTCGCGCAGGCAGACCCGCAGGTCGAAGTCGGCCCGCCACTCCGGCGGTACCACGGGGTCGCCGCGGAAGATCGCGCCGCCCTCGAAGTCGGTCCGCAGCCTCTCGTACACGATCAGGTTCGGTGCGATCACCAGAGAGGTCGGAGCCACGTCGTCCGCCTCGTCGCGTAGCGCCCGGAAGTAGGCCCAGGCGATCGCCAGGCTCATCACCTTGGTCTTGCCCGAGCCGGTGGCAGCCTTCACCACATAGCGGGGGTAGGGCTGGGGCGCGACCGGCACCGGTGTGCGGGCGAACCGGCCGACCATGTCGGCCAGCGAGCGGGTGCGGGTGACCTCGTGCAGATAGATCAGCGTCTCGACGGCCTCACGCTGGGCGAAGTAGTAGCGAAACGGGTAGCCGTCGACGGTCTGGTGCTCATCGAGGAACCAGTGTTCGAGCAGTCGACGCGTGGTGTCGGTGACGCCGGGATAGTTCTCCGCCCGCCAGGCATCGACCTCGATGCGGACGCCGGCAACCAGCGGCGCGTGGCTCTCGCGTCGGCTGGTCGGGACGGCGAAGGGGTCGCTCACCTTCGTGACCTTGGAGCGGGCACGTCGGCGTGGACGGCGGTGGTTGTGTCGTTGCCGAAGATGTCGACGACCTTGACCAACACGGTGTGCCGGCCAGGCTCGTCGTACTCGTGGTGCGCAGTCAGGTCCAGGCGCCGGTCAGCTCGCGTGCGGTAGGACTGCCACTGGTTGCGGAAGGTGTCGGCGCTGTTGCCGTCGGAGCCGCCCTCGGCCCCGAAGGTGAAGTCGACCGCCCAGTAGTCCACGTAGTCGGCCCAGCCGGTGATCTTGTCGCGGACCGACGCCGGCACCAACTCGGGATTGGGTAGGACGAAGGTCAACGAGCCGCACCTCGACGCTGGAGTTGCGCAGCGCGGTGTCGACCTTGACGTAGGCCAGCTCGTGAAACACCGCTTCGCCGCTGGCCACCACGCGCGGGTCCATCACCTCGCGGGGGATGCGGCGGAGCCGCAGGTCGACGCCGCGGTCGCGGGCCGTGTCCTGAACCAGCTCATGTAGGCCCATGTCGAACTCCCAGCCGAGCACGTCGACGGCGACGTATCCGGCGGCGCGAGCATCGTCGACCGCGTCGGTGATCTCCTCCATGGAGACCGGGGCGTCGACCGCCCCGACGTGCACCGCCCGCGAGCCGACGTTGCCGTGGACGTGGCTGAAGCCCTCGACGGGGACGGCTCCGTAGAGCTGGACGACGAAGTCGAGATAGGCGCGGACCACGTCGCCGGTGGTGGCCTGCTGCCACACCTGTCGCTCGTAGCGGCCGAGGTTGGCGACGGTGAACGGCGCACAGCCGGGGATGTCGAGCAGCCGCTTGCGGGTTGTGTGGACGGCGAACCGGCCGATGTCGACCGCGATCCACCGTCGCTTCAGCTTCTCGGCCACCGCGGGCGTCGTGCCCGAGCCCGCGAAGCAATCGAGTACGACCGAGCCCTCATCAGAAGACGACTTGATGATGCGCTCCAGCAACGCCTCGGGCTTCTGCGTGTCGTAGCCCAGGCGTTCCTGTGCCATCTGATTCATCCGCTTGATGTCGGTCCAAACATCGCCGACCGGCATGCCCTTCATTTCGTCCAGGTAGCGCTTGAGCATTGGGAACCCTGAACCACGCTTCGGCCAGTAGATTCGTTTTTCGGCATCCAATGTGTCGAGGTCTGCATAGGGGACACCCCAATGCCGCCCTTTGCTGGTTGGATCAAACTCCCGCCAAGCTTTGCCACTGTCTCCCCGCCGGACACCTGGAGCAGTGATGTCCCCTGGCCAGTACTTTCGGCCATCCCCATCGTCGTATCGGTAGTACTGATCGACGAAGTCCTGCTCGTAAGGCTCAAATTGCGGATGCCAGAGATGGGAATCGCTCTTGGAATAACACGCAATCACATCGTGCACCGGCCCAAAATCCTGCGTACTGGTGTGCGACGTGGTTCTCTTCCAAATAATCTCGGCGCGGAAATTGTCGGCGCCGAAGATCTCATCGAGCAGCACCCGGGCAAGGTGACTGACGTTCGGGGCGAGGTGCAGGAACAACGAGCCGCGGTCGCTGAGCAGCTCCCGGATCAGCACCAGCCGCTGGTACAGCATCTGCAGGTAGCTGTCGACCCCCTTGCCCCAGGTGTCGCGGTAGGCCTTCTCCTCGATGACCGAGGAGAGCTTGGCGAGGTCCTGGTCGGCCGCGGCGCCGCCGTCGCCGACGGCGATGCGCACCTTGTAGTCCTGCCGGGAGTCGAACGGCGGGTCGATGTAGACCAGGTCGACCTGCCCGGCCAGCTCGTCGGCCAGCGAGGCGAGCACGTGCAGGTTGTCGCCCCAGATCAGCCGGTTGCGCCAGCCGTCCCCGCCGTCGTCCCCACTGGACTCGAACAGCGTGCCTCGGTCGGCCCGGGGACTGTTGACCGTCTCCACGGTCTGCAGCGGCAGCCGCAGCCGCGGCACCTCCGCGCTCTTGCCGTCCCATTCCAGCCGGATCGCACCCATCGCGCGCGGCCCCCTCTCCTCGCCGTCCACCATCCTGCCCTACGGAACGACACGGTCCGCTCACGTGCCGCCCGCCCGCGTCGCATACCGTGGCCCGCCGTGCGCAGACCGCTCACGTGGGACGATGCGGGCCGTGGTCGGACTCGCGCACCATCGGATTGCTGCGCGGGCGACGGCGCGCGCGCGAGGCCCACGACATGCCACTGGACGACTACGACCGCATGGCGGTGCCGCCGTTCGGGTGAGGGGTGCAGGGCTACGCGGTGATCCGCCTGGCGCCCCGCACGCCGCGCTCGTTCTCGCCGGGCTCGACGCCGGGCACGGTGCATCGCCCACTGGACGGGAACAGCCGGGCGCTGATCGCGCCAGCCGAAGGAAACTCGTCGCCGTACTCGTCGCTGCGGTGCGCCCGGATTTCTCTCACGGTCAGAAACGCACCCTCGGGCAGCCCGGCGAAGGCCGAGACGATATGCGCGCCGATGTCGCGGCGGGTCGCCTCCGACCGTGGTGCGGGGTCGAAGTACATGTCGTCCGCCTGCGGCGCGGCGGATGACCCTGTAGATGACCCAGCCACGTCGAGCAGGGCGACGAGCCGGTCGCGCATGCGCGACCGGCGCTGGTTGTAGAAGTCGGCGAAGCCGGTGATCTCCTCCGGGACGTCGCCGAGGTCGTTGCGGGTGACGTAGCCGGCGCGGGCGTCCGCGTTGGGATACGCCTCAGCCATCCACGCCCCTGGGAGCTTGGCCCGCTTGTCGACGTTCTCAGCGCCCTCCAGCAGCTGCAGGTTGGCCAGCCGGTTGGCCTGCTCTGACAGCAGGGCGACCTCTCCGCTGTAGCCGGCAGCGCGAAGACGGGCGGGGGTGAACTTGCTCTTCGGGAACACGTGGTCGATGTGGAACGCCCCCCGCACGTCAACGCCGGGATAGAGCAGCGCGAGCAGCGGATAGGCCCGGGGGCCGTAGCGGGTGTCGAGCAAATCCTCGATCTGCGCCGGATCGAAGCGCAGCGATTTGCCCTGCCGGCCCATCTCCCGTTCCAGCGCGACCCGCGGGAACCCGTGCCGGGCCTCGGCGTCGAGCACCGCGCGCAACCCGCTCAGCAGCGTGTCCAACCCGCTTCCCCACACCCCGCTCTGGATCAGCGACCGCATGAGCCAGGTGCGCATTTCCTCGCGATCGTCGGCGTACTGGGCGGCGGTGAGATAGCTCTCGCTGAGCCCCCGCAGATGGAGGTAGTGCGCCACCGGGATGAGCACGCTGCCGGCCTGCAGAGTCGCGGAAGAGAACCCGAAGGTGCTCAGGGTCAGCGCCGCCAGCCGCAGCGCCCTGTCGATGTCGTCCCAGGCGTCCTCCATCTCGCGCATGGTCTGCCGGTCGAAGTTGCCGACCTTCGACCGGATGTCTCCGCGGCCTAGCAGCACCAGTCCGGCCTTGAGTACGAGATCCTTAGTGAACGCGAAGCCCTGACCGGTCTCGTTGAGGTCGTCGACCAGCTGGTGGATCACCTCGCGGGCGTCACGGTCCCGCCACTGGGCGGTTGCGACGCTCAACAGCAGGTCACTGGAGCTGAGCGCCACCGCCTTGCTGTTGACCCGGATGAAGATGTTCAGCACCTTCTCCAGATCCTGTTCCATCTCCTCGAAGTAGTTGAGCGAGGCCTCTTTGTGCACGGCCTCGTACAGCCGCAGCAACGTTCGGCCGGAGGCGATGCCCAGCGAGTTCTGCTCGGCGTAGCTCAGCGCGTCGAAACTGTCCTTGAACGTGCGGATCGTCGCCACCTCGAACCAGAACTGGCCGGACCGGTCGGCCGCCTCGGCCGGGGTGAGGAAGCGGAATCGGTAGCGCTGGTCCAGGTCGTTGTCCTCGGCGACGAAGAGCAGGTCCAGGTACAGCTTCTTGACCGGGTAGGCATTCGGGTTCCCGGCCCACAGCCGGGGCAGCTTCTCCGCGTGTGAGCCGCGCAGGCCGATGTTCAGCGCGGTGAGCCGCTGCTGCCCGTCCAGCACGGCGGTGACCGACCGGCCCTTCTCCACATCGAGCACCGGGCAGTGTGGGGCGTTGCGCTGGTGATAGGTCTGCACGAAGTCGTAGAAGGTCAGCGATCCGACCGTGTCTCCGTCCACGTGCCAGAACAGCAGCGAACCGACCGGGTAGCCGCGCATCAGGCTGTCGAAGAGCGTGCAGATCCGCTCCGGGCCCCAGACGAACTCCCGCTGGATGGCCGGCAGCACGAACTCGTGCCGGTGCATCTTCTCTAGCGCTTCAGCGATGGTGATCGGCGTCTTGAACGGCATACTGATCTCCCGGGATCAATCGGCTGGGCGCAGCGTTCGATGCTGGCCGCCGCGTTCTCGGTGATCCTGCCGCATGGAGCACGCGTGGCCGCGCGACACGGCCTGACCCTGCCGAAGCTCCCAGCGAACCGAAGATCACCCTGCCGCGACTTCGGGACCTGCTTGGGCAGCCAGACACCAGACCAGAGCGGGGCGTCTCGTATGGCTTCCGGTGAGCGGTCAGGACAGCGGGATCACCGTGGCGTTGATGATGCGGGTGCGGGCGTCGATGGCGTGACCGTCGCAGAGGTCGAGCCAATCGCCATCGGCGTCGACGACGCGGTGGGTGACCGGTTCGGCGCACGGCTCGCCGAGTCGGTCGTGGAACCACCGGCGGAGGCAGCCGGGGGCGGTGCACCAGCAGCGCCCCGCGGTGGACCGCAGCGTCGCGCCGTGCTCGGGGCAGACGCCCCACGGCACCGAGCAGGCGTCGGTCCGCCGGGCGGCCAGTCGGATGAGCTCGTCGGCGGTGTCCAGCAGGTCTTCGGCAGCGCTGTGCGGACCTCCGGCGGCGAGGTCCAGCCGCCAGCCAGCGCGCCGCCGAGCCGGGTCGGGGTCGGTGTCGCGCGCGAGGTCGGCTTCGCGGAGCTGGAAGTACAGGTCGCCGGCCGCGGCGGCCAGTTGCCGCGCCTGGGCGGGTGTCATCCACGGGCCGCGAGTGGTCTCGTCGCGCGCGCTGCTGGTTGCGTCGTTCATCGAGTGTCCTCTCGGGGCCGGTCGCGGAGCGGTGCAGGTGTCATCGCGGTGACAGTGGGCGGTCGCGGTGTCGCCGGAGCGCTTCGTCCCGTGGCCTGTGGACGGCTCGTTCGCCGTCCACAGCCCTCCTGGACGACGCCGACCTTCCTCGCGGACCCGGGCGACGTCTGACGCTCCTGGCCGCATCCCACAACCCGCCTCCCGCCGGCCGGCGCAGGTCGGGGCAAGGGTGGGCCGCAGGCCCATCGCGCAGCGACGCGCAGCGCCCTTGCGGCGACCAAGGCGGCCGGCATCCTGCTCGGGGTGGGAAGCGGCCGACCCGCGGCTGCACACCCCCGGCCGCTGGTCGGTCATCCGACCGGGCCGCCGGCCGAGCGACCGGTAGGCAGCGCCGCCACGGTCGCTGCCGGGCGACGCGACGATGCCTCGGCGGCACGCGCCGCGTCCATCGCGTCGGCGACTTCGTCGAGCTGGTCGTTCAGCAGATGGCCGTACAGGTCCAGGGTCATCGTCGCCGACTGGTGGCCGAGCATGGTCTGCACCACCTTGACGTTCGCACCGCTGGCGATGGCCAGCGAGGCGGCGGTGTGCCGGAGCGCGTGCGGGGTGAGCCCGTCCAGGCCGGCGGCGCGGACGGCGGGGTCGAAGCTCATCCGGCGGAAGTTGCGCAGGTGCAGCACGCCGCCCTTCTCCGCGGCGAAGACGAAGTCGCCGGGCAGCTTGTCCGCGACGTGGGCGGCGAGCTCCTCGGCCAGGAACCGCGGAATGGGCACCTGTCGGCGCTGGTGAGTCTTCGGCGTGCCGAAGACCGCGCGGCCGTCTGACGTCGGCGACCGCCTCGGCGATCAGCGCTCGTCGGCGCAGCAGGTTGAGGTTGCGGACCCGCAGGGCCGCCATCTCGCCGTAGCGCACGCCGGTGTAGGCCAGAAACAGGATGGCGAGCCGGTCCCGGCCGGCGGCCGCGGCCAGGTCGTCGACCTGCGCGTAGGTGAGGAAGATCTGCTCGCCGCGCACCCTCCGCGGGAGCGGCACGCCGACCGCCGGGTTGCGGGCCAGCCGGCCGTCGCGCACCGCCAGGCCCAGGATCAGCGACAGCACCCGGTGGGCGTGGCGCACGGTGGAGGCGCTCTTGCCCGACCGGGAGAGCTGGGTCACCCAGGCGGCGACGCCCTGGTGGGTAATGTCGCCGAGCCGCACCGGCCCCCAGGTCGGCAGGATGTGCACCCGCAGCGAGACCTCGTAGCAGCGGTGGGTCGTCGGCTTGAGGTCGACCTTGCTGTCCAGCCACTGGCCGGCCCACTCGGCGACGGTGACCCGGGTTCGCTTGGGGTCGACGTAGGCGCCGGTGAGCACCGAGGTGGTGACCGAGTCCAGCCACGCCTGGGCGTCGGCCTTCTTCTCGAAGTGCCGCGCGTGCTCCTTGCCCGCCGCGTCGCGGTAGCGCGGGCGCCAGCGCCCGTTGGGCCGCCGCGCGATGCTGGTCACCGGTCAGCCCGCCCGCCGGCGCAGCTGGCGTCGAGCCGCCGACTCCTGCACCGCGCAGCGCGGGAAAGAAGTGCAGCTGTCCGCGGAGAGTCCGCAACAGAGCCGTCTCCAGCCATTTTCAGCCGACGCCCACCAATTGATGTCAACATTCTCGTCATCACCTCGCGGCACACGTTACCGCAGGTCAGCGACGTATAACATCCTCCTGAGCAGCGACGATGCAGCGTCCGGAATGGAGAAGAAATGGGCCGGAATAGCGGCTCTTAATCAGCGGGTTCGGGGTTCGAGTCCCTGATGGCGCACCACCCGGAGCGGCCCGGTCCTCGCGAGGACCGGGGCCGCTCCGTCGTTCGCGGCCGCCTCACTCCGCGGACGCGTTCCGGACGATGCGGGCGCGATCGCGGGCGCACCGTCGGCAATCCGCGCGCAGAGTCACCCGGGCGGGGCCGGCTCCGAGGTGAGCTTCCGCCAGATCCAGCTCGAGGGCACCCGCCGCCCGCTGACGACGTACTCCAGCACCGACTCGACGAACAGCGCCGTGCCCAGCGCCCGGCGCGCGGAGGGCCGGCCGGCGAGCAGCAGCTCGTCCCCCGCCCGGAGCACGAAGTCGTCGTCGGGGGCGAGCGTGGACTCGCCGTCCCGCAGCACGACCAGCGTCACCGCCGACAGCGGCTCGTCCCGGTTCTCCGGGTTGCGCAGCAGGTCGCCCAGACGCAGCGACCCGCCGGCCAGCCGCTGCTCCAGCGCAGGCGCCTCCCGCCGGGTCAGCCGCACCTTCCACATCGCCTGCAGCCGGGTGCCGCACACGGCGGTGAGCCGGTCGACCACCCCGGCCGCCCACGCGTCCCCGCGCTCGGGCATCTCGCGCACGAACCGCCACAGCAGCGGAGTCGACAGCTGCGCGTACACCTCGTGCGCGATCAGCTCGCTGGGCACCAGCAGGGCGTCGATGTCCATGGCCGCGAACAGCGGCGCGCTGGCCGGGCGGTTCTGCCGGGCGACGAGGAACAGCGACGGCCGGCTCCGGCGAGCCGCGGCGACCAGCGACAGGTTGGTCGTGTCGTTGTCGGTGCCCGCGACCAGGCCGACGGCGCGGTCCAGGTCCTCCTGCGCGAGCACCCACGGATCGGTGCCGTCCCCTACCCGCAGCCCGGGCGTGCCGTCGTCCTCCGGGGCGGGGTCGACGATGGAGACCTCCAGCCCCTCGGCGCGCAGGTCCGCGGAGAGCTCGCGGCCCAGCCGGCCGTAGCCGCAGATGACCCACCGCCCGTCCCGCGGCGGTGAACCCCGGGCCGGCAGCTCCCCGCCCGGACCGCTCTCCAGCCAGGTGAGCAGCTGGTAGGACGACGGCGCCCGCAGCGCCAGCCGCAGGTGGTCCCCGAACCGGTCGAACGGGTTGACCAGGCTCGGGCTGCCGAAGGCGTCCATCCGCTCGGCGAGCGCGCGGGAGGTCACCCGGGCGATGACCGGGAGCTCCGGCCGGAGCAGCGCCGCGGCCATCACGATCGTCAGGTTGGCCTCCTCGTCGTCGGTGAGCGCGACGACCGCCTCGCACGACGGGTGGTCCAACCCTGCGACGGCGAGGTGCCCCGGGTCGCGGGCGTCGGCGGTCAGCCCGGGCACGTCGGCGTGGTACGAGTCGAGCTCCAGGCCGTCGATCCGTTCGCCGTCGTGGTCGAGGACGACGATCCGCCGGCCGAGCCGGTCCAGCGAATGCCCGAGCAGCTCGCCGGTCCGCCCGTAGCCGGCCACCAGCACGAAGGGCTCGCGCAGCCGCGAGACCTTGCGGCTGAAGTGCTGCAGCGACAGCGCCGACCGGAACGCCCGGTCCTGCAGCAGCGCCAGCAGCGAGCCGACGGCGTAGGCCCAGCCGATCACCGTCAGGTAGATCGAGATGGTCACCCACATCCGCTGGTTGTAGGTGAACGGGTCCGGCAGCTCCCCGAAGCCGATGGTCGAGGCGGTGTAGCTCATGAAGTAGAAGGCGTCGAAGAACCCCATGCGGGTCGGCCGGCCGTCGACGTCCTGCCCCGGGATCACGGTCAGCCCGAGCACGCTCACGGCGAAGATGACGATCAGCACGATCAGCGGCGCCCGCATGCGGCGCAGGACCAGGAAGATCGTGGCCTCGGCCTGCGCGGACGAGGCGGCGGCGACGCGCAGGGTCGCCCGGCGGGCGCGCCGGTCCTCGTCGTCGGGGTCGAAGAGGTTCTTCCAGAAGGTGAGCAGCGGGTTGCCCATGACGGCCTCCGGTCAGCCGCGGTGGAAGGAGACCGTCTCCACCACGAGCAGCACCACCGACACCACGTTCGCCAGCAGCGCCCCGGCCGACAGCGACACCACGCTGGCCGTCCAGCCGGCGTCCATCCCGGCGCTGGACACGTACTCGGCGTAGCCGTAGGCCAGCGAGGCGGTGACCAGTTGGAGCACCGCGACGAGGCTGGTCGCCAGGTGGACGGCGCCGATCTGGGTGCGGTCGCCGAACTTGAGCACGGTCGCGATCAGGTTGACCACGACGGCGGCGAACAGTTCGTAGGGGTTGTGCAGCGTCGGATCGGAGATGTCGCCGATGAAGAACCCGAAGTTCAGCGTCGCGGCGAGCACGACGAAGAACCCGAACACCACCTTCTCGAGATTCACCCCGGCCTCCCCGCCGTCGCAGCCCCGCGCCCTGATGGTGCTGGTCGGCGGCCCGGTCCGCCCGTCGAGACCGGGCGGACGGCCGCGAGCGGGTCCTCGGCGGCCGGATCTCCGTAGGGTCGCCGGCGTGACCTGGAAGCGGGCGGCGTTCGTCCTGTTCGCCGTGGCCGCGGGCACCAACGTCCCGACGCCGCTGCATGCTCGTCTACCAGGAGCGCCTCGCCCTCTCCCCCGAGGTGCTCACCACGCTGTTCGGCGTCTACGCCGCCGGTCTGGTCCCCGCGCTGCTCGTCGCCGGGCCGCTGTCGGACCGGCTGGGCCGCCGGCGGGTCGCCGTCCCCGGCGTCGTGCTCTCCGCGCTCGCCTCCCTGGCCTTCGCCGCCGCCGGCGACGCCCTGGCGCTGCTCTTCCTCGCCCGCTTCGCGCAGGGGGTCGTCAGCGGGATCGTCTTCAGCGTGGGCAGCGCCTGGGTCGGCGAGCTCTCGCTCGCCTCCGGCGCGGGTGCGGGCGGCCGGCGCGCGGCCTTCGCCATGACGGCCGGCTTCTCCCTGGGCCCGCTGACCAGCGGCCTGCTCGGCCAGTACGCGCCGGCACCCACGGTGCTGCCCTACCTCGTGCACGTGGCCCTGGTCGGTGTCGCCCTCGTCCTCGCCGTGCGGCTGCCCGAGACGGTCGACCTCACCCGGCCGCTGGCCGCCGGCGCGGACGCGTCGCCCGGTGCCCCGCTGATCCGCCCGGGCGACGGGCTGCTGGTGCTTACCGTCCTGGCACCGGTCGCGGTGTGCGTCTACGCCTTCCCCAGCTCGATCATCAGCGCCGTCCCGCTCCTGGTGGACCTGCCCTACGGCGGGGTGGCGGTGACCGGTCTCCTGGCCGGGGTGACCCTCGGGGCCGGCACGCTGGTGGCCGGTCTGCAGCGGCGGTTCCTGGCCTGGACCGCCGTCGTCGGTGCGGGGCTGGGCGCCCTCGGCTTCGCCGCCGCCGCGCTCTTCGCGACGACGGAGGCCGTGGGCTGGCTCGTCCTCGCGGCTCCCCTGCTGGGCGCCGGCGGCGGGCTGTGCCTGGCCGCGGGGCTCACGCTCACCGCCCGGCTGGCCGCGCCGGCGCGGCTCGGTGCGTTGAACTCGCTGTTCCTGGCGTGCGCCTACCTCGGGTTCGCCGCTCCCTTCGCGATGGCCGTGGCCGCCCGCGCCTCCTCGGCGCCCGTGCCGCTGGCGGCGGCCGCCGTCCTCACCGCGTCGCTGGTGTTGCGCCTGGTGCCGGTCGCGCGGTCCGGCCGGCTGTGACCCGGCGCCCCTGCGGTCAGAGGCGCCGGGTGCCCGCAGCTCAGCCGGCGATCTGCTCCGCGAACTCGCCCTCGAAGGCCTCGGCCACGACGGTGGCGCCGCCTTCGACGTCCGCCGGCTGGAGCACGAAGCTCTCCAGGCTCGGGGACTTGCCCAGCTCGAAGCCGCGGATCGGGACGACGAGCCCGCCGGTGTCGACCTCCTCGAGGGACTCGAAGGCGTCGACGACACCCTGACGGGTGAGGTCACCGTTCTCGCACGCGGCGTCGAGCACCTGCTTCATGAGCTCGCTCATCCCGAAGCCGACGACCACGCCCAGGCTGACCGTCGCCTCCGGGTAGGCCTCCTTGTACTGCTCGAGCAGCTCCGGGTGCGCGTCGAACGACGACACCGGCGAGGCCACGTAGAGGTGCTCCTTCAACCAGTTGGCGGCCGGGCCCTGCAGCAGACCGGGGGCGAAGACCGGATTGCTGCCCAGGATGGGGACGTCGAGGCCCTGCGCCTCGGCCACGGTCGCGACCGACGCCGTCTGCCCGGGGGCGACGGTCAGCGCGATCAGGTCGACGCCGGCCGCGGCGAACTGGGTGACCTGCGCGCTCATGTCCTGGTCGGTCGCCTTGATCTGCGCCTCGACGACCTCCAGGTTCTTCTCCTCCGCGACCGCCTGTGTGCCCGCGAGCCCGTTGGCCCCGTACTCGCCCTCGAAGTAGATGTGGCCGACGGTGTCGCCCTCGGCCAGCAGCCCCTGCTCGAACAGGTAGTCGTAGCCGTTGGCGATCTCGACGTCGTACGTCGCGCCGACCACGCCGGTGCCCGGGATCTCGGTGAGCGTCTTGGACCAGGCCGACGGGAAGTTGACGATCTGGTCGGCCTCGTACTCCGGCGCCAGCGCCGTGTTGATCGGGGACCCGATCGTCTGCTGCATCGCCAGGATGCTGTCCTTCATGCCGCTGTAGAGCTGCACGCCCTGCTGGGGGACGTAGCCGGTGTCCTGCACGTCGAGCTCGACGGTGTAGGTGTCGCAGACCTGGTTCTCCTCCCAGAACAGCGTGTTCGCGTTGGTGATGTCCTTGCCCAGCGCGGCGAAGACGCCGGTCAGGTCGGTGAGGACGCCGAGCCGGATGGTCTCGCCCTCCACGCCGATGTCGGTCTGGACGTCGGCGGCGTCGCCGCCACCGCCACCACCGCCGGACTCCGGCGCCTTGGTGCTGCAGCCCGCGGCGGCGGCGAGCACCACGGCGGCCAGAGCGGCTGCGCCGCGCGAACCCTGACGAAGTCTCATGACGTGCTCCCTTGTGCTGGCGGGTCGGACGGGACGGAGGTGGTGGATTCGTCGGTGGCTGCTGCGGACCGGCTCCGGGCCCGGCCGCCGGCGTCGCGGCCTCTTCGCCGGAACCGGGCCGCCAGGCCCGGCCAGACCCGCCGGCTCGAAGAGGACGACGAGGATGATCGCGAGCCCGAAGAGGTAGCGGGCCGCCTCGCCCGCGGCCAGGCCGCCGTCGCCGACCAGGGGCACCACGTCGGCGTACCGCTGGAAGATCAGCGGCAGCGCACTGACGAAGAGCGCGCCGACAGCTGCGCCGCTCACCGAGCCGAGCCCGCCGAGCACGATCATCGCGAGGTAGAGGATCGACGGCTCCAGACCGAAGGACTCCGGCGCGATGCTGCCGATGGAGAGGGCGTACATCACCCCGGCCAGCCCCGCGTACATCGAGCTGACGAGGAAGACGCGGCCCTTGTAGCGCTGCACGTTGACGCCCATGACCGAGGCTGCGACCTCGCTGTCGCGCAGCGTCTCCAGCGCCCGGCCCGGCCGGCTGCGCAGCAGGTTCCGCGCGAACAGGTAGGCGGCCAGCGCCAGGGCCAGGCCGAGGTACCAGAGCCGCTCCGCCTCGCGGAAGGGCACCTCGAGGACATACAGGTCGGGGTCGGTGTTGCCGAAGGTGAACCCGAAGAGGGAGAACTCGGGTGCGGAGCGGCCGTTGAACCCGCCGGTCACCTGCGTCCAGCTGTTCAGCACGTGCTGGCCGATGAACACCAGGCCCAGCGACGCGACGCCCAGGTAGATGCCGCGCAACCGGGCCGCGATCGGGGAGAACAGCAGCCCCGCGAGGCCGGCCAGCAGGACCCCGGCGATCATCCCGACCACCGGCGGCCACCCGAGGCCGCTGAGGTCTGTCAGGCCCAGCCCGCCGGACTCACCGGCGACGAAGACGTAGGTGACCGCGCCGACCGCGAGGAAGAACGCGTGCGCCAGCGACAGCTGACCGGTCGTCCCGACGAGCAGGTTGAGACCGATCGCCCCCACCACCGCCCCGCACACCGCGAAACCGGTGCGCAGCCAGAACTCGTCGACGTAGATGGGCAGGACCAGCACCACCACGAGCGCGACGGCGAGCAGCACCGGCTTCAGGTACGAGCGGCGCGGGGCCGGCGGCGCCCCGCCTCGGCTGCGGGACGCGCCCCGGGTGGCGGTCGCGGTCGTCTCAGACACGGGTCAGCTCCCGGGTCCCGAACAGCCCCGACGGCCGGACGAGCAGGACCGCGATCATCACGATGTACGGGACGACGTCACCGAACCCGCGGCCCAGGAACAGCAGGTCGTCCTGGTAGCCGGCGGCGAACGACTCGGCCATGCCGATGAGCAGCCCCCCGACGAGCGCGCCGCCGGTGGAGTCCAGTCCGCCGAGGATGGCGGCGGGGAAGGCGCGGAGCGCGACCGAGTACGCCGTCGGGCTCACCCCCGGCGTCGGCGAGCCGACGAGGAACAGCGCCGCGACGCCGGTCAGGATGCCGGCCACGACCCAGGCGAGGGCCGACACCCGGCCCAGCCGGATGCCCATGAGCGCGGCCGTCTCGCCGTCCTCGGCGGAGGCGCGCATCGCCACGCCCCAGCTGGAGAACTTGAAGGCGAGGAAGAACAGGGCGATGAGCAGGCCGGCCACGATGATGGCGATCAGCCGGTTCTCGCTGATGCCGACGTCACCGATCCGGACCGATCCCCCGCCCCACGGGTGCGGCACGTTGAGGATGTCGGAGCCGATCCGGCGGACCAGCTCGGTGAGCAGGATGATGTCGACGCCGATGGTCACGATCGCGAGGCTGATCACCGGGGCGCCGCGCAGCCGGTTGATGATCAGCCGCTCGATCACGAAGGCGGCCAGCGCGGTGATGGCGATGCCCACCGCGGCCGCGAGGTAGAAGCCGAGCGGGTCGGACAGCCGCGCGATGCAGTACGCACCCAGCAGCAGGAGCGAGCCCTGGGTGAAGCTGACGACCTCGCTGGCCTTGAAGATGACCACGAAGCCGAGGGCGATGAGCGCGTAGATCGCGCCGAGGGAGATGCCGTTCAGGAGCAGCGACAGGAACTGGGTCATGACGGCGTCCCGGGGGTCTCGGAGGGGTGCGCACCGGTGGCGGCGGCCTCGGCCGCCTCGGAGGGGTTGATCTCGTCCCCGGAGCCGAGGTAGGCGCGGATGACCTCGGGATCGCGCTGCACCTCGGCGGGGGTGCCGTCGGCGATGCGGCGGCCGAAGTCGAGGACCGTGACCCGGTCGGCCAGCGACATGACCATCCCCATGTCGTGCTCGACGAGGACCACCGAGATCCCGAGCGCCGACCGGATCTCGATCACCGCCTCCGCCATCCGGTCGGTCTCCTGGGCGTTCATGCCGGCGACCGGCTCGTCGAGCAGCAGCAACTTCGGTTCGGTGCACAGGGCCCGGGCCACCTCGACCCGCTTCTGGTCGCCGTAGGAGAGCACCCCCACCGGCGTGTGCAGCTTGTCGCCGAGCTCGAGGAACTCCGCGATCTCGGCGACGCGCTCACCGTGGACCCGGCCCTCGCGGGTGGCCCGCGGCAGGCGCAGGCCCGCGGCGACGAAGCCGGCCCGGGTCAGGTGGTGGCGGCCAGAGCATGAGGTTCTCGGCCACGCTCTGCCCTGCCGACAGCGCGATGTTCTGGAAGGACCGCGCCACCCCGATGCCGGCGATCTGGTACGGCCGCATCCGGTCGAGGCGGTGCTCGCCGAAGCGGACCTGGCCCTCGGCCGCCTTGTAGACGCCGGACAGGACGTTGAACATCGTCGACTTGCCGGCGCCGTTGGGGCCGATGATCGCGTGGATCGTGCCGGGCTCCACCGTGAACGAGACCTCGGACAGGGCCGTGATCGCGCCGAACCGCACGGTGACGCCCTCCACGAGGACCGGGGGGACGTCCGACCGGACCTCGGCGGCCGGTCCCGGCGCGCTCACGGCGTCCACCGCGAGAGCTTGCGGCCCGACGCCGCCCGCGTGCGCGGGGCGCCGTCGCCGCTCCCCTCGCCGTCGTGACCGAGGTAGAGGCGCTGCACCTCGTCGGTCTGGGCGAGCTCGCGGGCCTTGCCCGACAGCGACACCTCGCCGACGTCGAGCACGTAGGCCAGGTCGGCGACGCCGAGGGCCATGGTCGCGTTCTGCTCCACCAGCAGCACCGAGGTGCCCTGCCGGTTGATCTCGGCGATGACCTCGCCGATCTGGCCGATGATGCGCGGCGCGAGCCCGAGCGACGGCTCGTCGAGCAGGAGCAGCTTCGGGCTGGCCATGAGCGCGCGGCCGATCGCCAGCATCTGCTGCTCCCCGCCGGAGAGCAGGGCGCCGCGCTGGGAGCTGCGCTCGCGGAGCACCGGGAAGAGGTCGTAGACGCGGTCCTGCGCGCGCGCCTTGGCCGCCTTGTCCCGGCTCCCCATCCCGCCGGCCCGCAGGTTCTCCTCGACGGTGAGCCGGCCGAAGATCCGCCGGCCCTCCGGGACCTGCACCAGCCCCATGCGGACCGACTGCGCCGGGTCGCGCGCACGCAGGTCGTTGCCGTCGAACCGCACGGATCCGGACTCGATCCGCCCGCTCTGCAGGCGCAGGGTGCCGGAGATGGCCCGCAGCAGCGTCGTCTTGCCCGCTCCGTTGCTGCCGAGGACGGCCACGACCTCGCCGTCGGGCACCTGCAGGGAGATGCCGCGCAGCGCCTGCACCGCACCCCCGTAGGTCACGTGCAGGTCGTCGACGGTCAGCACGAGCGCCCCCGTCCCACGTCGGAATGTGATCTGGACCACATGATCGGCACTGTAGGGCCCGACGACGGATGGGGCACCCCTTCCGTCGCGCTGACCACCGAGCCGTGACCTCGGACGACGGCGGGAAGGCCGCGGGGCGGGCCGCCGTTGACCGGGCATGACCGACCGGGACCGCCACGCCGACGTCGTCGTGATCGGCGCCGGTCAGGCGGGGCTGTCCACCGCCTACGGCCTGCTGCGGCAGGGCTTCGAGCGGTCCACCGGCTTCGTCGTCCTGGACGGGGACGGCGCCCCCGGCGGCGCCTGGCAGCACCGCTGGCCCTCGCTCACCCTGACCACCACGCACCGGGTGCACGACCTGCCCGGCCTGCCGTTCGAGCCGGCCGACCCCGCGGCACCGGCCGTCGAGTCGGTGCCCGCCTACTACGCGGAGTACGAGCGCCGCTTCGACCTGCCGGTGCTCCGTCCGGTGCGCGTCACCGCCGTCCGCCGCACCGACGACGACCGCTTCCTCGTGGAGTCCGACGCCGGCACCTGGACCGCGCGCGCCGTCGTCAACGCCACCGGCACCTGGACCCGGCCGTTCGTCCCGCGCTACCCCGGCCAGGAGACCTTCCGGGGCCGGCAACTGCACACCGTCGACTACCGCACCGCCGAGGAGTTCCGCGGGCAGCACGTCGTCGTCGTGGGTGGCGGCGCCTCGGCCACCCAGCTGCTCAGCGAGATCAGCCGGGTCACCTCGACCACGTGGGTCACCCGCCGCGAGCCGGTCTGGCGGGACGGCGTCTTCGACGAGGACGCGGGCCGGGCGGTCGTCGCCGAGGTCGAGCGCGCGGTGCGCGAGGGCCGCCGCCCGGGAAGCGTCGTCGGGCTGACCGGGCTGCTCACCTCCACGCCCTACGTGCGCGACGGGCTGGACCGCGGCGTCCTGGTGCGGCGGCCGGTCTTCGACCGGATCACCCCCGACGGCGTCGCCTGGGAGGACGGCACCACCCAGCGGGCCGACGTCATCCTGTGGGCCACCGGCTTCCGCGCCGCCGTCGGCCACCTCGCACCGCTGCGCCTGCGCGCACCGGGCGGGGGCATCCGGATGGACGGCACGCACGTGGCCGGCGAGCCCCGCCTCCACCTGGTCGGCTACGGCCCCTCTGCCAGCACGATCGGCGCCAACCGGGCCGGGCAGTCCGCCGCCCGCCAGCTGCGCCGGCTGCTCCGCCCGGAGCTCGCCCGGACCGCCTGAGACACCCACATCGGCGATCCGGGGCCGTCCGCGTCCCGGATGAGACCACATCGGCGATGTGGGGCGGGGAAGGCCCGTAGGGGGCGGTTCAGGGTCGGGTCAGGGCGCTCCCCGATGTGCCCGCCCCCCGCCGGCCGGGAGGCTCTCCGCCATGACTCCACCGACTCCCTCCCCCGGCGCGCGGCCATGATCGACGTCTCCGGCCTCACCAAGAAGTACGGCGCCAAGACCGCCGTCGACGGCATCTCCTTCACCGTCGCCCCCGGCCGCGTCACCGGCTTCCTCGGCCCGAACGGCGCCGGCAAGTCGACGACGATGCGCATGGTCCTCGGACTGGACCGGCCGACCGCCGGCCGCGTCACGGTCAACGGCCGCGCCTACCGCGACGCCCCCGCGCCGCTGCGCGAGGTGGGCGCCCTGCTCGAGGCGAAGGCGCTGCACCCCGGCCGCTCCGCCCGGGACCACCTGCGCTGGCTGGCCGCGAGCAACCGGATCCCCGACGCCCGCGTCGACGAGGTCCTCGGCCTGGTCGGGCTCGAGGCGGTCGCCGGCACCCGCGTCGGCAAGTTCTCCCTCGGCATGGGCCAGCGGCTGGGCATCGCGGTCGCGCTCCTCGGCGACCCGCCCGTCGTCGTCCTCGACGAGCCGGTCAACGGGCTGGACCCCGAGGGCATCCGCTGGGTGCGCACCCTGGCCCGGCAGCTGGCCGCCGAGGGCCGCACCGTGTTCGTCTCCAGCCACCTGATGTCGGAGATGGCGCTGACCGCCGACCACCTCGTGGTCATCGGCCGCGGCCGGATCCTCGCCGACTGCTCGATGCCGGACTTCATCGCCGAGCACGCCGCCTCCTTCGTGCGCGTCCGCACGCCCCAGCGCGGCGCGGTCACCGACCTGCTGCGCGCCGCCGGCGCCGACGTCCTCGCGGTCGACGACGAGCTGCGCGTGCAGGGACTGGACGCCGCCGCCGTCGGCGAGCTGGTCGCCGGCACGGACCTCCGCCTGCACGAGCTGACCCTCGTGCGCTCCTCCCTCGAGGACGCGTTCATGACCCTGACCGCCTCGAGCGTCGAGTACTCCGCTCGCACCGGCGCCGACCACGCAGGAGCTCCCCGATGACCGTCACCGCCACCAGCAGCACCGTCGTCCTCGACCCGCGCCGCAACGTGCCCGGCACGCGACCCGGGTTCGGCTCCACCCTCCGCTCGGAGTGGATCAAGTTCTGGTCGGTGCGCTCGACCGTGTGGTCGGCCGTGATGCTCTTCGTCCTCGGCGCCGGGATGACCGCGCTGATCTGCGCCACCAACGCCGAGTGGCTGGCCAGCGGGGAGGCCGACGAGTCCCCCGGCTCGTTCATCACCTTCGGCATGACGTTCGCCCAGATCACCGCCGTCGTCCTGGGCACGCTGACGGTCACCGCCGAGTACGGCACCGGGATGATCCGGGCCACGCTGGCCGCCACCCCGAAGCGCGGCTCCGTGCTGGCGGCGAAGGCGCTGGTCCTCACCGGCACCCTGTTCGTGCTCGGCACGGTCACCGCAGTGGCCGGCTACCTCGCCGGCAACTGGTTCCTCGACCGCGAGGGCGTCGGTCTGGCGCTGACCGACGACGGCGTGCTGCGCTCGCTGGTCGGCAGCGGCCTCTACCTGGCCGGCCTGGGACTGCTCGCCGCGGCCGTCGGGCTGCTCGTCCGGCACACCGCGGCCGCGCTGTCGGCCGTGCTCGCCCTGGTCTTCGTCGTCGGCACCATGGCCTTCCTGCTGCCGGGCGCGTGGGGCGAGTGGACGGCGAAGCTGCTGCCGGGCAACGCGGGCTCCCCCATCGCCGCGCCGGTGTCCTTCAACCCCGAGCTCATGGCGCCGCTGCCCGGCTTCGCGGTCTTCGCCGCGGAGGTGGCGGCGCTGCTCGCGGTCGCCTGGGTGGTCTTCTCCCGCCGCGACGCCTGACGAGCACCCCCTGCCCCCCGGCCACACCGGCCGGGGGACAGTGGTGCGGTGACTTCCGACGACTCCGCCGCCGAGGGGCGCCGCCGCGCCGACGAGTTCCTGACCCTGCTGGCCGCCGAGGACCCCGCGGCCGACGCCCTCCTGGAGGAGCTCACCGAGATCCGGGAGCTGGTCTTCCTGGGCGCCGGGCTGACCGCCGTCGCCCGCGCCGAGGGCCGCGCGCTGCCCACCGCGCAGCGGGCGCAGGCCAGCACCCGCCAGGTGAACCTCGGCCAGCTGCGCGACCGCAACCGGGCCGACGTCGCGGGGCTGCGCACCTGGCTGCGCCGGTCGGGCGAGGAGGTCCTGTTCATCCGCTCGCTGCACGCCGCGGCGGCGCGGGCGACGGGCTGACGAGCGGGCACGGGCAGGCCTGGACCGTGCCGCTGCTGACCGTCGGCCACGGGCCGCGCGACCGCGCCGAGCTCGGCGCCGCGCTGCGCGCGGCCGGTCTCGACGAGCTCGTCGACGTGCGCCGCTTCCCGGGCAGCCGGGTCAACCCCGACGTCCGCCGGGAGGAGCTCGAGCGCTGGGTGCCGGAGCTCGGCGTCGGCTACCGCTGGGACGCCCGGCTCGGCGGCCGGCGCAGCCTGCCGGCGGGAGCGCCGGTCGCCGACGGCTGGTGGACCGTCGCGCAGTTCGCCGCCTACGCCGCGCACACCCGGACGCCGGAGTTCGCCGAGGCGCTCGACGAGCTGCTCGCCACCGCCGGGGACGCGACGGTGGCGGTGATGTGCAGCGAGAGCGTGTGGTGGCGCTGCCACCGGCGGCTGATCGCCGACGTCGCCGTCCTGGCCCGGGGCGTGCCGGTGACCCACCTGATGCCCGACGGGCGGCAGGCGCCGCACCGCACCGCCGACGGCGCCGTCCTCGCCGCGGACGGCCTCGTCCACTGGCCGGCGACGGCTGGCTCCCGGGGCGAGGGGCCGGTCGCCTAGGGTCGAGGGCGATGGATGCGGGGAACGAGGCTGCACGCCCTGACGACGGCAGCACCGACGAGGACGTGCTGCGCCTGCTCCGGACGGGGACGGCGGCCGAGCACGAGGACGTCGAGCGCACCCTCGCGCTGCTCGACCCGGACCTGGACCGCGACCGGCTGGCGCACGTCCTGGACCTGATGCACGGCTTCTGGCGCGCGGCCGAGGCCGGTCTGGACCGGTGGGCCGGCGAGCACCCCGCCGACGCCGAGCCCCTGACCTGGCCCCGCCGCCGCCGCACCGCGCTGTTCGCCGGCGACCTCGCCGCCCTGGGCGCCGCACCGTCGGCCGGATCGCCCGAGCTGCCGCCCGTCGGGGGCACCGACGAGGCGCTGGGCCGGATGTACGTGCTCGAGGGCTCCACGCTCGGCGGGGTCTTCATCGACCGCCACCTCGCGGGGCTGCCCGGCCTGGCCGACGTGACGATCCGCGCCTTCTCCCCCTACGGCAGCGAGACCGGGGCGATGTGGGCGGCGTTCCGGCGCGCCACCCGCGCCCGGGTCGCCGGGGGCGGCGACGCCACCGCGGTGCTCGCCGCCGCGCGCAGCACCTTCGCGGACCTGGCCGGCTGGTGCCGTCCGGCGGCGCGGCCGGGCGTTCCCGCGTGACGGCCGGGGAGATCGACCTCCTGACCCCGGGCACCCCGGTGGACCTCACCAACTGCGAGCGCGAGCCCATCCACGTGCCGGGCAGCATCCAGCCCCGTGGCGTGCTGCTCGCCGTCAGCGACCCCGACCTCGTCGTGGAGCAGGCGTCGGAGAACCTCGAGCAGCTCGTCGGCATGCCGTGGCAGGAGGCGCTCGGCCGCCCGCTGTCCGAGGTCATCGGGGTCGCGGCGGCCGGCGCGGTGGTGCGCTCGGCGAGCGCGTTCGGCGACCTCCGGGAGCGCAACCCCGTCGAGGTCACCCTCGACGTCGGCGGCCGGCAGGAGCCGGTGGACGCGCTGCTGCACCGGGTCGTGGTCCGGGCCGGGCGGAACGGCCCGGACGGCGCGCCGGTCGCCTGCCTGGTGGTGGAGCTGGAGCCGGCCCGCGGTCCGCGGCCGTTCTCCTTCCCGAACACCTACCAGGCGGTCCGGGGGACGATCGCCGACCTCAACCGGGCGAGCTCGCTGCAGGAGCTGTACGACATCACCGCGCAGGCGGTGCGCAGCCTGACCGGCTTCGACCGGGTGATGGTCTACCGCTACGACGCCGACTACAACGGCGAGGTCGTCGCCGAGGCGAAGGTCGAGGGCCTCAACTCCTTCCTCGGCCTGCACTACCCGGCCAGCGACATCCCGGCCCAGGCGCGGGCGCTGTACGAGAAGAACTGGGTCCGGCTGATCTCGGACGTGAGCTACGTGCCCTCGCCGATCCACCCGGTCGCGCACCCGGTCAGCGGCGAGCCGCTGGACCTCACCTTCTCCACCCTGCGCAGCGTCTCGCCGATCCACGTCGAGTACCTGCGCAACATGGGCGTGCACGCCTCCATGTCGATCTCGCTGCTGCGCGGCGAGCGGCTGTGGGGCCTCATCGCCTGCCACCACTACAGCGGTCCGCACGCCCCGCCCTACGCCACCCGCGCGGCGGCGGAGTTCCTCGGGTCGACGCTGTCGCTGCGCCTGGTCGACCGGGCCGAGGAGGACGAGGTCCGGCGCGCGCTCCAGGCGCGGACCACGCTGACCCGGCTCGCCACCGCGGCGCTGGACGAGGACCGGGCCCTGACCGACGCGCTGCTGGGCTCCCCCGGCCTGCTCGACCTGGTGCCCGCCGACGGCGTCGTCGTCCGGCTGCAGGGGCGCACCCGCAGCAGCGGCGCCGAGCTGCCCGGGGCAGTCGCCGACGCGCTCGCCGCCTGGGCCGCGCGCCAGGGGTCTGACGTCGTCGCGTCCGACGCGCTGCCGGCGGACGCCCCGGGAGTCGTGGCCGACGAGGTCCCGGTGCGCGGGGCGCTGGTGCTGCCGCTGCCGGGCGGGCAGTACGTGCTGTGGTTCCGGGACGAGGCCGTGCGGCACATCGACTGGGGCGGCGACCCGCACAACAAGGCGATCGCCGAGGGCGAGGGCGACGACGTGCGGCTGAGCCCGCGCAAGTCCTTCGACGCGTGGCGGGAGACCGTCCGGGGCCGGTCGGAGCCCTGGACCGCCGCGGAGCTCGCCGAGGCCGGCGAGCTGCGCACCTCCCTGCTCGAGGCCCTCTACGCCCGCTCGCGGAGCGTGGTGCGCGCCGCCGAGACGCTGCAGCGCAGCCTGCTCACCGCACCGGTCGCGCCCGCGGGCTTCGACCTGGCCGTGCGGTACGTGCCGGCGGCGCGCGAGGCCCAGGTCGGCGGCGACTGGTACGACGTCTTCACCCAGCCCGACGGCTCGACCACCGTGGTCATCGGCGACGTCGTGGGCCACGACACGCGGGCCGCCGCCACCATGGGCCAGCTGCGCGGGCTGCTGCGCGGCATCGCCTACGCGAGCAGCGCCGGCCCGGCCGACGTCCTGAGCCGGCTGGACGCCGCGATCGAGGGCCTGGTCCTCGGGGCGATGGCCACGGTGCTGGTCGGCCGGCTGGAGCCGCCGGCCGGGCCCGGGGGCCCCGCACGGCTGCGCTGGGCCAGCGCCGGGCACCTCCCGCCGCTGCTGCTCACCCCCGACGGCGCCGTCGAGGTGCTGGACGGCGCGCGCCCCGGGCTGCTGCTCGGCGTCGACCCGGCCCGGCCGCGCACCGACCAGGAGCTGCTGCTCCCGCCGGGCAGCACGCTGCTGGTCTGCACCGACGGGCTCGTGGAGCGCCGCGACCAGGTCTTCGACGACGGCGTCGCGCTGCTGGCCGGCGCCCTCACCGACCTGCGCGACTCCCCGGTGGCCGAGCTGTGCGACGCGCTGCTGGGCCGGCTCCTCCCCGGCCGCGCCGAGGACGACGTCGCGCTGCTGGCCGTCCGGGTGAGCCCGGGGGCCTGAGCGGTCAGTCGTCGAGCTCGGGCGCGGCGAACAGCGGGGTCAGCCCGTCGTCCGGTGGGCCGACCCGGTCACCCGGGCGGGCGCTCACCGCTTGCGTGACCTCGGGGATCGTGTCCCGCACCGGGATCTCCGGGAGCCCGCGCGCGTCCCGCTCGAGGGCGGCGAGCAGCCGCTCCTCGTCGGGGGCGAGGTCGCCGGGCCCCAACCGGCTCCGGGGTTCCACCGCGTCGGCACCCGGGCATCCCCGGGTCGCTCCCATCCGCTGCAGCCATGCTCACGAAGCCTCCTCTCCCCGGCTCACCGAGGGAAGTTCGGTTCGAGGCGCGGCACGATCTGCATCTCCGGCACGAACGCCGACGGGTGCAGCAGCACGAGGGTGCGCACCATCTCCGCGACCGCGGCCGGCGGCATCATCAGGTGGGAGGGGATGCCCCACTGCTCCATCATCGGGGTGTCCATCGCCGCCGGGACGACCGCCTGCACCCGGCACGGGAAGGGCCGCTCGCTGCCGTCGGGCTGCCGGACCGCCTTCTCGCGGAGCTCCCGCTGGATGCACCGGGTCGCGTTGAGGAAGCCGGCCTTCGAGCCGTTGTAGGCGATGGCCCCGCTGCCCGAAGTGATCGCCGAGAGCGACACGATGTGGACGACGTCGGCGGTGCGCCCCTCGGGCAGGTGCTGCACCCGCTTGGTGAACTCGCTGGTGAGGAAGACCGGGCCCTCGAAGTTCACCGCCTGCACCCGCCGGTAGTCGGCCAGGTCGATGTCGGTGATGTAGCCGGGCCGGTCGATGCCGGCGACGTTGACCAGGATGTCGAAGCTGTCGCCGTGCGCGTCGAAGAGCCCGCCGACGACGCCGCGCCGGGATTCGTCGTCGGTGACGTCGAGGGCGACGACCTCCGCGCTGCCGCCCGCGTCGGCGACCAGGCCGCGCGTCACCTCGCTGCCGGCGTCGTCGATGTCGGCGATGGCCACGTGCGCCCCGGCCTCGGCCAGGGCGAGCGCGGTGGCCCGGCCGAGCCCGCTCGCGGCGCCCGTGACGAGCGCGACGCGCCCCTCCAACGGCTCCTGCATCCGGTCCCCCAGTCAGTCCCGATCGGCTCCGGACAGCCTCGCGGAGAACCCGGCGGTCCGCAGCGCGGGACGCTCAGCGGCGGACGAGGGCGGTGGCGGCGACGCCGGAGAACGGTGGGCGGGGCACCGCCCAGACGTCGGCGAGGGTGACCGTGCGCAGCCGGCGCTCGCGCAGGAGGTCGAGCAGCTCGCCGTAGACGGTGGTGACGCTCCGGTGGTTGGCGTGCCCGACGACGATGGCCTGCGCGGTGAACCACTCGCGGGCGTACCCGACCAGCTCGGCCCCGGTGAGCACGCGGGAGTCGCCCAGCGTGCCGTTCCACATGGCGATCGTCGGGTGGCCGAGGTCGGCGGCGATGCGGTCGGTGCGCCCGTCGTGCGCGCCGAAGGGCGGGCGGAGGAAGGGCGTCCGGACGCCGAACGTCGCCTCCAGGAAGTCGCGGTTGCGGGTGATCTCCTCGGCCACCCCTGCGTCGTCCAGCGTGGTCAGGTCGGGATGGGACCAGGTGTGGTTGCCCAGGGCCACCTGGCCGGACTCCACGAGCGGGCGGAGGGTCGCCGCGTTCTCCTCCCACGAGCGGTAGCAGCCGTTCGGGAAGAAGGTGAGCCGGATGCCGGTGTCGACGGCGAGCGCGGCGAAGGCGGCGACCACCTCGCTGCTCGTGCCGTCGTCGATGGTCAGCGCGAGCCCGTCCCCCTCGCCGGGGAGCGCGGTGACCACGCCGGTGGGCGGCGGGAGCGGGCCGGCCGGCACCTCGACGGCGGCCTCGACCGGGTCGGGGCGCGGCGGGGCGGGCGGCGCGACGGGGTCGCCCTCCCCCGCGCGCGTGCCCGTGACCGCCCCCCGCCCGGTGGCGGCCACGGCGAGTCCTGCGGCGAGCGTCAGCAGGAACCGGCGTCGCTCCATGCCGCGAGTGCAGCAGCGGCTCCCGGCGCGCCGGTGGAGGCACCGGGCGACGCGCCGCAGCCGTTCGGAGCGCAGCCGGAGGGTTGCACAGCGTGACGAGATGCGATCACCGGCCGTGCTGCTGCGATCACGGCGGGTCAGGCGGCCGGGACCAGCCCGGCCTCCTCGATCAGCCGCGCCTGCTCGCGGCACCAGGGCGACCAGGCGTCGCCCTCGGTCTCCTGCCGGCGGCGGAACGCCGCCCAGTCGAGCAGCTCCCACTCGCCGACCTCGGTCGGCTCGGGCGCGGGCGAGCCGGCGAACCGGCCGAGGTAGACCGGGCAGATCTCGTTCTCCACGACGCCCTGGAACTCGGCGCGGTACCGGTACCCGGGCACGGCAGGGCGCAGGTCGCGCACCTGCAGGCCCAGCTCGAACGCGGCACGGCGGGCGATCGCGGCGGCGTCGTCCTCGTCCGGACCGGGGTGGCCGCACACGGTGTTGGTCCACATGCCCGGGAAGGTCTGCTTGCCCGCGGCCCGGCGGGTGACCAGCAGCCGGCCGGCGTCGTCGAAGAGGTAGGCCGAGAAGGCGCGGTGCAGCGGCGTCTCCCCGTGGTGCACGAGCGGCTTGGGCATCGTGCCGATGGCCCGGCCGTCGTCGTCGACCAGGACGATCATCTCGGGAGAGGGGGAGGTCACCGGCCCATCGTCCCTGACCGGGGCGACACCCGCCCGTGCCGGTGCACCCGGTGCGCGCGGGGCCGGCGCGGGGCAGAGTCGGGGCATGGACAGCTTCCGCCGCGACGGCCTGACCTTCGACGTCCGCGACGCCGGCCCCGCCGACGGCGAGCCCGTCGTCCTGCTGCACGGCTTCCCGCAGGACTCCGCCGCCTGGGACCGCGTGGCCCCCGCGCTGCACCAGCACGGGCTGCGCACCCTGGCGCCGGACCAGCGCGGCTGCTCCCCCATGGCCCGGCCGAGGGTGCGAGCGCACTACGGGCTGCGGCAGACCGCCGGTGACGTGCTCGCCCTGCTCGACGCGGCCGGGCTGGAGAGCGCGCACGTGGTCGGGCACGACTGGGGCGCCGGCGTCGCCTGGGCGCTGGGCGCCTGGTACCCCGACCGGGTGCGGACCCTCACCGCTCTGTCGGTGCCGCACCCGGCGGCGATGTCGAAGGCGATGGTCACCAGCGACCAGGCGCTGCGCTCGCTCTACATGGCGGTGTTCCAGCTGCCGGTCGTGCCCGAGCAGCTGCTGCTCGCCGGCGACGGCGCGGTCCTGCGCCGGGTGCTGCGTCGCGGTGGCCTGGCCGACGACCTCGTCGACCACTACGTCCGCCGCATGCGGGAGCCGGGCGCGCTCTCCAGCGCGCTGGGCTGGTACCGGGCGCTGCCGTGGTCGGCGCGCGACCCGGTGGGCACGGTGCGGGTGCCCACGCTGCACGTGTGGAGCACCGGCGACCCCTTCCTCGGCCGGGCCGCCACCGAGGCGACCGCCCGCTACGTCGACGCCCCCTACCGGCTGGAGGTGCTCGACGGCGTGCCGCACTGGCTGCCCGAGCTGGCCGCCGACCGCGTCGCCGAGCTGGTGACCGCGCACGTCCGCGCCGCTCCCTGACCAGCGCGGGCAGGGGCGCCACGTCGTCGGCAGACTGACCGCATGACGGCGACGACGTCCCCGACCTCCCGGGCCCAGCGGCTCGACCGGCTGCCCTTCACCCGGGAGCACGGCCGGCTGGTGTTCGGCTCCGGCCTGGGCTGGGCCCTGGACGCGATGGACGTCGGCCTCATCTCGTTCGTGATGACGGCGCTCGCGGCCCAGTGGGCGCTCACCTCGACCGAGCTGTCCTGGATCGGCTCCATCGGCTTCGCCGGGATGGCGCTGGGCGCGACGCTGGGCGGGTTGCTGGCCGACCGCTTCGGCCGCCGCCAGGTGTTCGCGCTGACCCTGCTGGTCTTCGGCTTCGCCACCGGCGCGGCGGCGCTGTCGTGGTCGGTGGGCGCGCTGCTGGTGTTCCGCTTCCTCATCGGTCTGGGCCTGGGCGCCGAGCTGCCGGTCGCCTCCACGCTGGTCAGCGAGTTCGCGCCGGCGCGGGTGCGCGGCCGGGTCGTCGTGCTGCTCGAGGCGTTCTGGGCGGTGGGCTGGACGCTGGCGGCGCTGATCGGCTATTTCGTCGTCCCGCGCAGCGACGACGGCTGGCGGTGGGCGCTCGCGCTCGGCGCGCTGCCCGCGCTGTACGCCGTCGTGGTGCGCCGCGGGCTCCCGGAGTCGGTGCGCTTCCTGGAGCTGCGCGGGCGCACCGACGAGGCCGAGGCGACCGTGCGCCGCTTCGAGACGGCGGCCGGTGTCGCGCCGGCGCCCTCCCCCCAGGCCCCGCCGGCACCTCCGGCGCCCGGGCTGCGGGCGCTGTGGGCGCCGGGGACACGCGGGCGCACCGCCGCGCTGTGGACGGTCTGGTTCGGCATCAACTTCTCGTACTACGGCGCCTTCATCTGGCTGCCGACGCTGCTGTTCGAGGACGGCTTCTCGCTGGTCAAGTCCTTCCAGTACACGCTGATCATCACGCTGGCCCAGCTGCCCGGGTACGCGACGGCCGCCGTGCTCATCGAGAAGTGGGGCCGCCGCCCGACGCTGGCCACGTTCCTGGTCGGCTCGGCGCTGGGCGCGGTGCTGTTCGCCTCCGCGGACGGTGACACCACCGTCCTGCTCACCGGCATGGTGCTGTCGTTCTTCAACCTCGGCGCGTGGGGCGCCCTCTACGCCGTGACGCCGGAGATCTACCCGACCGCACTGCGGGCCACCGGCGCCGGCGCGGCCGCGGGCTTCGGCCGGCTGGCCTCGATCGCCGCTCCGCTGTGCGTGCCGCCCCTGGTCGACGCCGGCGGCACCGGCCTGGTGTTCGGCGTGTTCGCCGCCTTCTTCGCCCTCGCCGCGCTCGCCTCGCTGGCGCTGCCCGAGCGCCGCGGCCAGGCCCTCGAGCACGACCCCGCCGCCCCCGCCACGATCAGGTGACCTGATCGTCGAGCGTCCTCCCCCACCGCGCACCACGAGGGAGGACGCGCTGCGGGCAGGGAGGACGCCGCCCGCGCACCATCGGCAGCTCTGCAAAGAAACCTTTGCAAACATCTCTTTGCAATCTACCGTGGACGCGTGGCACCCACCCCGCCTCCTGAACCTGCGATCGACGTCCGTGACGTCCGGGCGCTGCGCGCGCTGGCCCACCCGCTGCGGATGAGCCTGCTCGCCGCGCTGCGCAGCGACGGGCCCTCCACCGCCAGCCGGCTGGCCGAGCGGCTCGGCGAGAGCAGCGGGGCGACCAGTTACCACCTCCGCCAGCTGGCCGGCTTCGGCTTCGTGGAGGAGGTCCCCGGCGAGGGCACCGGCCGCGAGCGGTGGTGGCGGGCGCTGCACCGCAGCACCCGCTGGAACAGCGAGGAGCTGCTGGCCGAGCCCGGCGGCCGGGAGGTCGTCGACGAGCTCACCGACCGGCTGGTCGCGCAGCAGCGACGGATGCTCGCCGCGTTCGCCGCCAACCGCGAGCAGGACGACGACGAGTGGCGCGCCACCGCCTCGCTCAACGACTGGGCGCTGCGCCTCTCCCCCGCCCGGGCCCGCGAGCTGGTCGGCGAGCTCAACGCCGTCGTCCAGCGCTGGCGCGACGAGCACGAGGAGCCCGGGCAGCCGCTGGTCCGCCTGCTGCTGGACCTCTTCCCCCTCGAGGAGCAGCCGCTGTGACCGCCGCCCTCACCGCGGACCGCGCCCGCCGGCGGTTCGTCGGCCTGACCGCGCTGCGCTGGCTGCCGGTCGGCATCGTCGTGCCGGTCTCGGTGCTGCTGGCCACCGCGCGGGGGCTCTCCCCCGCCGACATCGGGCTGTGCGTGGCGCTCTACGGCGCGGTGACCCTCGTGCTCGAGCTGCCCACCGGCGGGTTCGCCGACGCCCTGGGCCACCGCGCGGTGCTCACCTCCGCCGGGGTCTTCACCACGGCGGGGCTGCTCACCATGGCCGTCGCGGACTCGGTGCCCGCCTTCGCGCTCGCCTGGTCCCTGCAGGGCGTCGCCCGCGCCCTGGACTCCGGGCCGCTCGAGGCCTGGTACGTGGACGCCGTCCGCGGCGGGGACCCAGGCGCCGACGTGTCCCGCGGCCTGGCGCAGGCCGGCGCGGCCGACGCCGGCGGCCTGACCGCGGGCGCGGTGCTGGGCGGCACCCTGCCGCTGCTCCTCGACCGCGGCGGCGCGGCCGCCCTCGCGGCGCCACTCGTGCTGGCCGCCGCCCTCGCGCTGGTGCACGTCACCGCCGTCCTCGTGCTGGTGGTGCCGGTCCGGCGCCCTCCGGCGTCCGGGCGGCCCGCACTGCGCGCCGGGATGCGGGAGGTGCCGCTCGTCGTCGGGACGGCGGTGCGCGGGGTCCTGCGCGACCGGCTGCTCCGCCTGCTGCTGGGCGTCGCGTTCCTCGTCGGGGTGGTGCTCACCTCCCTCGAGCTGCTCGGCCCGCTGCACTTCGCCGACCTCGCCGGTTCCCCCGAGCGCGGCTCGGCCGTCTTCGGCGTGGTCACCGCGGTCTCCTTCGGCGCCGCCGCGCTCGGCGCGCTGCTCGCCCCGGCGCTGGGGCGGGCGGCCCGCGGCTCGGTCGTGGCCGTCAGCGCCGGCACCTCGGTGCTGGCAGCGGGGGCCGTCGCGGCGGTGGCCGGCGCGCCCGGTGTCGCGCCCGCCGCCGTCGCCTACGCGCTGTTCTACCTGCTCAACGCCGCCGCCTGGCCCGCGCGCAAGCAGCTGCTGCACGACCGGACGGACTCGGGCCGGCGTTCGACCACCGTCTCGGTGTCGTCGCTGGCGCTGATGCTCGGCGGCGTGCTCGGCAGCCTGGTCGTGCCGCGGCTGGCCGACGCGACGAGCCTGGCCACCGGGCTGCTCGCCGGCACCGGCGCGATGCTGCTGGTGGCGGTCGTCTCCCTCGGCCTGCGGCCCGAGGACCCTGGTCCGGGCGCACCCGGCGGTGGACAGTCCCGGCATGACCCTCGACCCCGTCGTCACCAACCCGCAGCACTACCGCGTGGTCTTCGAGAACGAGCGCGTGCGGGTGCTGGAGTACACCGACGCGCCGGGTGACCGCACCACCCCGCACGAGCACCCGGACAGCGTGATGGTCACGCTCAGCTCGTTCCGCCGGCGGCTGCACGCGGGCGGGGAGCACCGGGACGTCGAGCTGACCGCCGGCCGCGCCGGGTGGCTGCCCGCGCAGCGGCACGCCGGGGAGAACACCGGCGACACCGCCTCCCACGCCCTCTTCGTCGAGCTCAAGGAGGGCCGGTCGGCGGACCCGGACGGCGGGCACCTGGGCCCGGAGTGAGCCGGGACGCCGGTTGGCACCGGGCCGCCCGGGTAGCGGCAGGTCATGGCTGAGCTCTCCCCCGGACACCTGCAGGGCGCCACGGTCGCGGTCACCGGCGCGAGCGGCAACGTGGGGACGGCGCTGCTGCGGCTGCTCACCGCGCCGGGCAGCGGCGTCGCGGAGGTGCGCGGGCTGGCCCGCCGGACGCCGCCGGCCGTCGCGCCCTACGACAGCGTGCGGTGGTTCTCCGCCGACCTGGGCGACGCGGGCAGCGACGACGTCCTGACCGAGTTCGTCGACGGCGCCGACGTGGTGGTGCACCTCGCCTGGGCGCTGCAGCCCGGCCGGCAGCCCGACCGGCTGCACCGGGTGAACGTCGACGGCTCGTGGCGGGTGGCCCGGGCGGCCGCCGCCGCGGGGGTGCCGCACGTCCTGCACATGTCCTCCATCGGCGCCTACGCCGCGGGGGCCGTCGGCCGGCAGGTGGGCGAGGACTGGCCGACCACCGGCATCCCGAGTGCCCAGTACAGCCGGGACAAGGTCGAGGCCGAACGCGTCGTGCGCCAGGTCCTCGCGCACCGGACGTCGACCGTGCTGTCGATCGCGCGGCCGACCCTGGTCCTCCAGCCCGAGGCGGGCAGCGAGATCGGCCGCTACTTCCTGGGCCCGCTGCTCTTCGCCGCCGCCCGGCACGTCCCCGGCGCGCTCGCCCGGCTCCTGCCGCTGCCGCTGCCGGACCTGGCGCTGTCCTTCGTGCACGCCGACGACGTCGCCGACGCGCTGGTCCGCATCGTCGACCGGCGGGCGCCCGGCCCCTTCAACATCGCCGCCGACCCGCTGCTGGACGCCGCCGGGATCGCCGAGGCCTTGGGCAGCCGCCGGGTCCCGGTGCCCGCCATGGCGGTGCGCGTCCCCCTGCAGGTCGCGTTCGCGGCGCACCTGGTGCCCACGGAACCCGGGTGGCTGGACCTGGGCACGTCCCTGCCGGCCATGGACACCACGCGCGCCCGCACGCAGCTGGGCTGGGCACCCGCGCACCGCAGCGACGACGTGCTGCGCTCGTTCGTCGCCGCGCTGGCCGCCGGCACCGGCGGACCGGGCGCGCTGCTCCGGCCGGCGAACGGCCCCGAACTCGATCCCGCGGGCGCACCCGGCCCCGGCTGAACCGCTACTGGTCGCCGGTGCGGGTCGTCCACGCCGCGACCGGGCGGCCGGTCGCGGCGAACACGTCGGCGGCCCGTTCGGGGCGCAGCGCCACGAACAGCCCCTCGGCCTCGGCGAGCGTCGTCGCCGGGTCGTCCTCGGCGACCAGCCGGGCGGTGGCGACGGTGCGCCGCCCCTCGGTCGCGCCCATCTCCGCCTTGGCGACCACCGGCACGCCCAGCGGCACCGGCCGCCGGTAGGTGACGGTGAGCGTCGCGGTGAGCCCGCCGCGCCCCGCCGCGCGCACGGCGCGCGCCAGCACGTGGTCCAGGACGGTGGCGACGACGCCGCCGTGCACCAGCCCGGGCGGGCCCTCGTGGGCCTTGCCGAAGGTGACCCGGCCGACCGACCGACCGTCGGGCGAGTCGCTGGCGTGCACCGGCGGCGCCACCGGGTTGCCGGGCCCGTAGACCGGGCTGAACCAGCGCTCGCCGGTCTCCGGGTCGTCCACGGTGGCGATCTCGTGCAGGTCGCGGCGGTCGGCGTTGAGCCGCTCGGCGAGGGCCCGCACCGCCGTCGCGACGTCGTCGAGCTCGGCCATCGGCACCTCGGTGCGGACGGCGGCGTCGACCAGCTCCCGCAGCGCGTCCCCGAGCCCGCCGACGACCGCGCGCCGCGCCTCCCGGTCCTCAGCCACGTGGCATGCCGGCCTCGCGCAGCAGCCCGCCGCCGATGATCACGCGCTGCACCTCGCTGGTGCCCTCGTAGAGGCGGAACAGGCGGGCGTCGCGGTAGAACCGCTCGACCGGGGTGGAGCGCAGGTACCCCATGCCGCCGTGGATCTGGACGGCGTTGTCGGTGGCCCGGGCGACCATCTCGGTGCAGTAGAGCTTGGCCGACGAGGGGCCGATGGACATGTCCTCGCCGCTGTCGTAGCGGGCCGCGACCTCGCGGACCATGCTGCGGCCGGCGAGCAGCTCGGCGTGCATGTCGGCCAGCATGGCCTGCACCAGCTGGAACCGGCCGATCGGCGCGCCGCCCTGCTTGGCGGTGGCGGCGTAGGCGACCGACTCGTCGAGCACCCGCTGGGCCATGCCGACGCAGAGCGCGGCGATGTGCAGCCGGCCGCGGGAGAGCACGGTGAGCGCCTTGGCGTAGCCGCGGCCCTCCTCGCCGATCAGCGCCTCGGCGGGCACCCGCACGTCGTCGAAGAACACCTCGGCGGTCCAGGCTCCCGACTGGCCCATCTTCTTGTCCTTCGGGCCCACGGTGACGCCGGGCGTCGAGGTCTCGACGGCGAAGCTCGAGATGCCCCGGCCGCCCTTCTCCTCGGGGTTGGTGCGGGCGAAGACCATGAACAGGTCGGCCAGCGGGGCGTTGGTGATGTAGCGCTTGCTGCCGTTGATGACCCAGCTGTCGCCGTCGCGGCGGGCGGAGGTGCGCAGCCCGGCGGGGTCCGAGCCGGCCTCGGCCTCGGTGAGCGCGAACGAGCCGATCAGCTCGCCGGCAGCCAGCCCGGGCAGGTACTTCTTCTTCTGCTCGTCGCTGCCGAACTTGGCGATCACCTGGCCGGCGATGCCGTTGTTGGTGCCGAACAGCGAGCGGAAGGCCGGCGTCGTGTAGCCGAACTCCATGGCCAGCGCGACGTCCTCGACCATCCCGACGCCCAGGCCGCCGTACTCCTCGGGGAGGGCGTAGCCGAACAGCCCCATCTCGGCGATCTGGGCGCGGAGCTCGTCGGGGATCCGGTCCTCCTCCTCGATGCGCTCCTCGAGCGGGATGACCTCCTCGCGCACCAGCTGGCGAACGGCGTCCCTGACCTGGCGGAAGTCCTCGGCGTCCATGACGCCATGGTGACGCGTGCCGCACCTCGTCGTCGCGCCGGGTCCGTCCGCGAGTTCTGCGAACTCGTGGCGATCAGCCCGCGATGACCACGAGTTCGTAGAACTCGGGCCACCTGTGGACGACGTCGACGAGCTGGCGCCTCCGTTCGGCACGCTGCCCGCATGCCCACGCCGCCGGTCCCGCCGCGTGTCCCCGGCCCGCTGGACCGGCGGGGCGCCCGCGAGGCCGGGATCACCGACTGGCAGCTGCGGCACGCCGGCGTCCGCCGCTCGTCGCGGGACACCTACCTGCCGGCCGTCGCCGACGAGCTGGCGCAGATCCAGGCCGTGCTCCTGGGCGCTCCCGACGGCGCGGTGATCAGCCATCTCACCGCGGCGTCGCTCTGGGGCCTCGAGGTGCCGCTCGTCCCGCGGGACCAGCCCGTCCACGTCACCGTTCCGCGCAACGTCCGGCGACGTCACCGCCGCGACCGCCGCCTGCACTTCTCGGACGTGCCGGCTCCGGAAACCCGGCGTCGCCACGGGATCGTGGTCACCTCCCCGAGCCGCACCTGGATCGACCTGGCGGCCACGGTGCCGCCGGCGTCCCTGCTGGCCGTGACCGACCAGATGCTGGCCCGGGGCTTCCCCGAGGACGAGTTCCCTGCGATCGTCGCGCGCTCCGCGGGACGGCGGGGCGTCGCCACGGCCCGGCAGGTCCTCCCGTGCGCCGACCGGCTGGCCGGGTCCCCGATGGAGTCGGTGCTGCGGTGGCTGCTGCACGTCGCCGGGCTGCCGCGACCGGTGCTGCAGCACGTCGTCCGCGCAGGGGGCCGTTTCCTCGGGATGGTGGACCTGGCCTGGCCGGAGCACCGCGTGCTGGTCGAGTTCGACGGCGATGTGCACCGCGAGCGCCGGGTCTTCGTCGAGGACCTCCGGCGGCAGAACGGTCTCGTGCTGGCCGGGTGGACGGTCCTGCGGTTCACGTCCGCCGACGTGCGGGGCCGCCCGGAGCAGGTGGTCGCCGCGATCCGGGCCGCGCTCACCGCCGGGCGACCCCGGTGACCGGCGAGTCATGCGAACTCGTGGCCGTCAGCCCGCGATGACCACGAGTTCGCATGACTCGCGCAGTCCCGGGGTGGATCAGGCGAGCGCGTCCAGGCGGGCCATGTCCTCGGCGGAGAGGCGGACGCCGGCGGCGCCCAGGTTCTCCGTGAGGTGGTCGACGGACTTGGTGCCGGGGATCGGCAGGATGACCGGCGACTTCTGGAGCAGCCAGGCCAGCGCGACCTGGGACGGCGTGGCGTCCAGCTCGCGGGCGATGTCGGCCACCGGGCTCTCGGGCGAGGCCAGGTCACCGGTCGCGATCGGGAACCACGGGATGAAGGCGATGCCCTCGGCCGTGGCGTAGTCGAGCACGTCCTGGCTCTGCCGGTTGGTGAGGTTGTAGAGGTTCTGGACGCTGACGATCTCGGTGATCTCGCGGGCCGCCTCCAGCTCCTCCACCGACACCTCGGAGACGCCGATGTGGCGGACCTTGCCCTCGGCCTTGAGCTCGGCGAAGGCACCGAGCTGGTCGGCCAGCGGCACCTCGGCGTCGATGCGGTGCAGCTGGATCAGGTCGATGCGGTCCACCTTGAGGTGCCGCAGGGAGAGCTCGACCTGCTGCTTGAGGTAGGCGGGGCGGCCGACCGGCGTCCAGATGCCGGGGCCCTGCCGGGTGAGGCCGGCCTTGGTGGCGATGACCAGGTTCTCGCCGTACGGGTGCAGCGCCTCGGCGATGATCTGCTCGCTGACCTCGGGTCCGTAGGAGTCGGCGGTGTCGATGAAGTCGACCCCCTGCTCGACGGCGGCCTGGACGACGCGGACGGCGGCGGCGCGGTCGGCCGGCTCGCCCCAGACGCCCGGACCGGGCAGCTGCATGGCGCCGTAGCCGAGGCGGTGCACGGGGAGGTCCCCGCCGATGGTGAACGTGTCGCTGAGTTCTGCAGTGGTCATGTCATCGGCCAGCACCGCCGGGCGGGCGGGTGTTCCCGGCGGCGTGTTCGATGGCCGGGTGGGAGAGATCATCGGCGGGCGGGTGGGGCAGATCATCGGCGGGCGGGTGGGGCAGATCATCGTGCTGCGGCACGGCCAGACCGACTGGAGCCGGAACGGGCAGCACACGGGGCTCACCGACCTGCCGCTCCTGACCGAGGGCGAGGAGCAGGCGCGGGCGCTGCGCGCCGGCCTCGGGTCGCGCCGGTTCGCCGCGGTGTGGACCAGCCCGCTGCAGCGGGCCGCCCGCACCGCCGAGCTGGCCGGCCTGCACGTCACGGGCACCGATCCGGACCTGGTGGAGCTCGACTACGGCGGCTACGAGGGCCGGACGACGGCGGAGATCAGCACCGACCTGGGTCGCACCTGGTCGATCTGGACCGACGGGACCGTGCCGGGCGAGACCCCCGGCGAGACGCTGGCGCAGGTCGCGGTGCGGGTGGACCGCGTGCTCGACCGGGCCCGCGCCCGGCTCGGGGACGGCGACGTCGCCCTGGTCGCCCACGGGCACGTGCTGCGGATCCTCACGGCCCGCTGGCTCGGCCTGGCGCCGGATGCGGGGGCGCTGTTCGCGCTGCCGCCGGCGGCCTACGGCGTGCTCGGGCACGAGCACGACCGGCCGGCGCTCACCGGGTGGGGCCTGCGCTGAGGGCAGAAATGGCCATTTCTGCCCCTACCGGGAGCGGGTGATCCCCACCGGCTGAAAGCGGCCGGACTGCTCCTCCGCGGGCTGCTCGCGCCGGACCGGGCGGCCGAACAGCCAGCCCTGACCGAGGTCCGCGCCCAGCGCGGTGACCGCTTCGGCGAGCTCCTCGCTCTCCACGCCCTCGGCGACGACGGTCGCGCCGAGCTCGTGGGCGAGGTCGATGACCGCCGTCAGGACCGTGCGCGCGCCGTCGTCCGGCAAGGCCTGCACCAGGCCCTTGCCCAGCTTGACCACCTCGGGGCGGACGGCGGCCAGCAGCGACAGGCTCGACCAGCCGGCGCCGACGTCGTCCAGGGCGACCCGCCAGCCCAGGGAGCGGTAGTGCTCCAGCACCGAGACGAGGTGCCCGCGGTCGGCGATCGCGTAGGACTCGACGACCTCGAAGACCAGCTGTTCGGGAGCCAGACCCGAGGCGTGCGCCACCTGCTCGGTGGAGGCCAGGCAGACCTGCGGCCGGTAGATCGAGGACGGAGCGGAGTTGACGAACAGGTCGTGGTCCCCCAGCCAGGGCACCGCCCCGGCGATGGCCGACTCGCGGCCGATCCGGTCGAGGCGGTCCAGCCAGCCGGCGGACTCGGCGACGAAGAAGAGGTCGCCGCCGCCCACCTCGCGACCGTCGACGAGGCCGCGCAGCAGCGCCTCGTGCGCGACCACCGTGCGGTCGGCCAGCCGGACGATCGGCTGGTAGGCCGACCAGAGCTCGGCCTCGGCCAGGACGCCGACCTCGACGGTCACGCCCCGCCGGGCCAGCTCGACGGCGAGGCTGGGGGCGGTGAGCAGGCGGGCGGTGCGGGCCGCGCCACCGGCCGGCGGGTCGGTGGCGACGCGGAGAGCGTCGAGCTCGGCGGCGGTCAGCTCGCGGGCCAGCCGCTGGAAGAGCCGCTCGGTGCCCCGACCACCGCGGGGATCGACCACCTCGACCAGCCGGGGCGCGGTGGCCACCTCGAGGCCGAGCGAGCGCGCGGTCCGCGCCACGGTCGGCAGCACGTGCCCGACAGCGGTCGCGAACAGCACCCGCGACGCGGCACCGGGCACCTCCCAGTGCGCGCGGCAGCTGCAGGCGCCGGCGCAGTTCGTCCCCACGCCAGCAGGATGGCCCACCCCGGGCGGCGGTGCTGGAGGCGCGCGCGAACCCACGTCATGGCCCCACCGGGTGCGTCACAGCCGACTCACAGGCGAACTTGTCGCAGTTTCGAGACTTGAGTCCCTAAGGTTAGGGTCATGTCCGTTCTCTCCGCCTCCGAACAACGACCCAGCCGCGGCGGCCGCCCGCGTGATCCCAGCCGGGACGGGGTCATCCGGGCAGCGATCCTCCGGTTGCTGGCCGACGTCGGTTACGGCGCGCTCACCATGGACGCCGTGGCCGCGAAGGCCGGGGTCGGCAAGGCGACGATCTACCGCCGGTGGCGCACCAAGGAGGAGCTGGTCGTCGACACCGTCTCCGACCTGAACGCCGCGCAGGCCGCGGAGACCGAGGCCAAGATCGACACCGGCTCGCTCATCGGCGACCTGCACGTCCTGCTCCGCTCGATGGCGAAGCTGGTCACCAGCCCCGCCGGCGCGGCCACCCAGGCAATGCTCTCCTCCATGCAGCACCACCCGGAGCTGGCCGAGGCCTTCCGCGACGGCCCGGTCGCCATCTGGCGCCAGACCTTCGACGAGATGTGGTCCCGCGCCGAGGCTCGGGGCGAGACCGACCCCGGTTTCGCCGGCTCCCTGGTCGCCGAGGCGATCGGCGCCCCCGTCATCCAGCGCTGGCTGGTCAACGGCGAGCCGGTCAACGAGGAGTTCGCCGACGCGGTCGTCGAGAACATCGCCGTCCCGCTGCTGCGGGCGCACGGCGCGCGGATCTGAGGCGGCGCGCCCGGCCGGCTACCAGCCGAACGTGCCGGGCGCGCCCTTGAAGGGGCCGACCACCTCGTCGGTGATCCACCCCCCGTAGTACTCCCCCGGCTGCGGCCGGACGAGCTCGCCGTCCACGGTGGCCCGGTCCACCCGCGCCGGGTAGAACGCGACGGCGCAGGCGAGGTGCTCAAAGCCTGCGGTGGGCTGCTCGTAGGACCAGCCCACCGCGGCGACGCGGCGGCCGTCGACGACGGCGTCCCAGTACGTCGCCGCGCCCTTCCACTCGCACCACGACCCGCCCGCGGCGCGCTCGAGCACGCCGGGGACGACGTCGTCCCGGGGCACGTAGTAGGTCGGCGGGTGGCTGGTCTCGCACACGCGGATCGCCCGCCGGGTGTCGGCGATCGTCCGCCCGCCCAGCTCGACGACGACGTGCCGGCCCACCACCTCGGCCGAGGGCGGCCGCGGGTAGTCCCAGACGGACTCCTGCCCGGGGCCGACGGGATCCCGGCGGACCACGGGCTCAGCCCTTGCGGTGCCGGACCCGCTGGACGACCACGAAGGTGACGAACAGGCCTACGGCGCCGGCGGCGGCCATGCCCGCGGGCGTCTGCAGCCAGCGCACGACGGCGTCCTGCCCCTTGGCGCGCAGGCGCGTCGGGCTCGTCCGGTAGGTCAGCTGGTCCAGCGTGGCGGCCAGCGACTCGCGGGCGGCGTCGATCTCCAGCTGGATCTGTCGAGGGTCGCGAGGCACCCCGACAGCCTGCCAGACCTGCGCCGACCCGGCCCATCCACCGTGTCGCCCGTCATCCGGGAGGGGTGCTCCTAGACTCCGTGCCCACGCGGGAGTGGTGTAACGGCAGCCACGCCAGACTTAGGATCTGGTGCCTTCGGGCGTGCGGGTTCGACTCCCGCCTCCCGCACGTCGGACGCTCAGACGCCGCGGTCGGGCGCGCCCATGTCGCCGGTCGCGGGCACGCCGTCGGCGAGCCCGTAGCGCAGCAGCACGGCCCCCGTCGTCCCGGCAGCGGGCGGCTCCAGCAGCGTGAGGTTCGTGGGCACCGCGCCGCCGCCGAACACCTGCTTGCCGACGCCGAGCACGATCGGGTGCACCCACAGGTCGAGCCGGTCGAACAGCTTCTCCCGCAGGAGGGTCTGCACGAGGTCCAGGCTGCCGACGACGGTCACCTGCTCGTGCCGGTCGCGGAGCTCGCGCACCGCGGCGGGCAGGTCGGGGGCCAGCTGCGAGGACCCGGCCCAGGTCAGGTCGGGGCGGCCGCGCGAGGCCACGTACTTCGGGATCCCGTTGAACAGCGCGGCCATCTCGCCGTCCTCACCACCGGACTGGTGCGGCCAGTAGGAGGCGAAGATGTCGTAGGTGCGCCGGCCCAGCAGCAGCGCGTCGGTGCCCTCGTAGGCGGCACCAATCTGCGCGCCGGACACCTCGTCGAGCAGTGGCGCCTGCCAGCCGCCGAACGGGAAACCCTCGGGGTCCTCGTCCGGGCCACCGGGCGCCTGCCCGACCAGGTCGAGGGTGGCGAACAGCTCGATGTGGATCTGCCCCATGGCGTGCTCCCGTGCGGTCGGTCGTCCCGTCCCCGGGTAGACGCCGCGACGCCGCACGACTCATCGCCGTGCGATCGTCGGACGCAGCGCCCCCTAGGCTCGGCTCCCGATGATCACCGACGTCCTGCTGGACCACGCGGCGCTGGTGCCGGTGGCGCTGTTCCTCGCCGTGCTCGGCTGCGGCGCCGTCGGCTATGCCGCACTCCGCCGCGGAGCCGCCGGCGCGCGCGTGCTGCGGGCCCTGACCGCCCTGTCGCTGCTCGCCGTCCTCGCGCTCACGCTGACGCCGTCGGGCAAGGGCGCCTCGGGCGGCGGGCTGCACCGTCCAGTTCGCGCTGCCCGCCCTGGGCCGGGTGGAGCTGCTGGCCAACGTGGCGCTGCTGCTGCCGGCGGCCGTCTTCGCCGCGCTGGCCACCCGCCGCCCGTGGGCCGTGCTGGCCGCGGGCGCCGGGCTCTCCGCCCTCGTCGAGACCGCCCAGTCGGCGCTGCCGGCGATCGGCCGGGCCTGCGACACCAACGACTGGGCCATGAACACCCTCGGGCTCTCCGTCGGCGTGCTGCTGGCCCGCGGGGTGCTCGCGCTGGCCGACCGGGCCGATCGGGACGCCGAACCGCGGGTGCCCACTCACCCCTGGGGGTGAGGCCCGCCGGAGCGCGCTCGCGCCAGAGCCCCTGGGCGCCGAACTCCGGGGTATGAGCAACGCCATCCTCGCCGCCGGACGCCACCGCGCCCCGGAGGGCCCGGTCGCCCTCGAGACGATCGCCTCGCTGGCCGACGTCGACCGGGCCGGCCGGCACGCCGCCCCGGAGGGCGACCACCCGATCTACGACGCCCTGCGCGACGAGCTCGCCGCGGTGGACTGGTTCAGCCTCGGCTGACCAGCACCTCCGCGATGACCGGCACCAGCGCGGCGAACGCCTGACCGCGGTGGCTGCGCGCGTCCTTCTCCCCCGGTGACAGCTCCGCCGAGGTGACCTCCAGCCCCTCGGGCACGAACACCGGGTCGTAGCCGAACCCGTTGCCGCCGCGCTTCTCGCGGATCACCGACCCGCGCCACTCCCGCTCCAGCACCCGCTCGGCGCCGCCGGGCAGGACCAGCGCCGCCGCGCACACGAACGCCGCGCCCCGCCGGTCGTCGGGGACGTCGGCCAGCTGCGCGAGCAGCAGCGCGGTGTTGGCCTCGTCGTCCCCGTGCCGGCCGGCCCAGCGCGCCGAGAGGATGCCCGGCATCCCGTTGAGCGCGTCCACGGTCAGCCCCGAGTCGTCGGCGACCGCCGGCAGCCCCGTGTAGCGCACCGCCTCCCGCGCCTTGAGCAGGGCGTTCTCGGTGAACGTCGCCCCGGTCTCCGGCGCCTCCGGGTACTCCTCGACGTCGGCGAGCCCCACGACCTCCACACCGGGGACGGCGGAGACAAGCAGCCGCTGCAGCTCGGCGAGCTTGCCCGCGTTGCGGGTGGCCAGCAGGAGCCGGGTACTCATCGCGCGAGCGCGTCGGCCTGCAGCCGGGTCAGGTCGGCGCACCCCGCCACGGCGAGGTCCAGCAGCGCGTCGAGGGTGGCCCGGTCGAACACGGCGCCCTCGGCGGTGCCCTGCACCTCGACGAAGCCGCCGTCGGCGGTGCAGACCACGTTCATGTCGGTGCCGGCGCGGACGTCCTCCTCGTAGGCGAGGTCCAGCCGCGGCTCCCCGTCGATGACGCCGACGCTGACCGCCGCGACCGACTGCACGAGCGGCTGCGGCGTGGCCAGCTTCCCGCGCTCGCCGAGCCAGGAGACGGCGTCGGCGAGGGCGACGTAGGCGCCGGTGATGGCCGCGGTCCGGGTGCCGCCGTCGGCCTGCAGGACGTCGCAGTCGATGGCGATGCTGTTCTCGCCCAATGCGCCCAGGTCGATCGAGGCGCGCAGCGAGCGGCCGATGAGCCGGCTGATCTCGTGGGTCCGCCCGCCGATCTTGCCGCGGACCGACTCGCGGTCGTTCCGGGTGTGGGTGGCGCGCGGCAGCATCGAGTACTCGGCGGTGACCCAGCCCAGGCCCGAGCCCTTGCGCCAGCGCGGCACGCCCTCGGTGACGCTGGCCGCGCACAGCACGCGGGTGCGGCCGAACTCCACCAGCACCGAACCCTCGGCGTGGTCGAGCCAGTTGCGGGTGATGGTCACCGGGCGGAGCTGGTCGGCCGCGCGGCCGTCGGCACGGGCGGCGGAAGAGGGCGCACTCACGGGAGTCGACAGTAGTGCGCACCCGTCACACCTCCGAGGTGGCGGGCCGCGACGGTGATCACCGGTGCCTTATCGTCCGCCGCGACCACGCCCGCCCGGGCGTCTGACCAGCGAGGATGCATGTGAGCACCGAGTTCGCCGCCCCTGCCACCCCGGCCGACCCCGACGCCCGGGACGGGGGCCGGCGGACCGAGATCCTCGCGGCGTTCCTGCTCGGCCTGGCCGCCGTGGCGACGGCGTGGAGCGCGTACTGGTCGGCCATCTACGGCGGCAACGCCATCCAGGGGTACGCGCAGTCGAACACGCTCACCAGCCAGGCCGCCGACGTCTACGGCGACGCCACCGGCCAGTACAACTTCGACCGCACCCTCTTCCTCCAGTACGCCGAGCTGCGGATCACCGGGCAGGAGGAGGCCGCCGACGTCCTGCGCGAGTCGTTCTTCTCCGACTCCCTGGCCGAGACCGTCGACTGGTACGACACCACGGGCGACGAGGTCACCGACCCGTTCGACGCCGACGCCGGCTCCCCCTACTCCCTCGCCGAGTGGGCCCAGGGCAACGCGCTGTCCGAGGAGGCCGACGCCGCCTACCAGGAGGCGGTGGCCGCGGACGACAAGGGCGACCGCTTCGACCTGGCCACGGTGTTCCTCGCCCTGTCGCTGTTCTTCGGCGGTATCGCGACGGTCTTCCGCCGCTACCTGCCCCAGGTCGCCACCCTGGCGATCGGCGGTGCCGGGCTGCTGATCGGCGGCGGCGCCGTGCTCTGGGCACACCTGGGCTGACGGCACCCGCACGGACGACCCGGCGACCGGTTCCGGGGTCCGTTCCGGCGCGCGATCGCGCGGCGCCTGCGCGCGGCGACGAGCAGGATGCCCTCCATGAGATCTGAGCTGCGAGCCGTCCGGACCGGGGGCGTGCCGGTCGTGGTGGACCTGACCGACGAGTGCGCCGAGTTCGTGCGCCAGGAGGTCGACGGGCTGCTGCACGTCTTCGTCCCGCACGCCACCGCCGGCATCGCGCTCATCGAGACCGGCGCCGGGAGCGACGACGACCTGCTGGCCCAGCTCGACGAGCTGCTCCCCCGGGACGACCGCTGGCGGCACCGGCACGGCAGCCCGGGTCACGGCCGCGACCACGTGCTGCCGGCGTTCGTGCCGCCGCACGCCGTCGTCCCGGTGCTGGAGGGGCGCATGCAGCTGGGCACCTGGCAGCGCATCTGCCTGGTCGACACCAACACCGACAACCACCAGCGGCACGTCCGCTTCTCGTTCCTGGCCGGCTGAGGCCGGCTGAGGCCCGGGGCCGGATCCCGCGGACGGCGCGCGGACCCGGTGCAGCGGCGTCGGCAGGACACGGCAGGATGCCGGGCATGACCGACAGCAGCACCGACACGGCACCCGTCCGCCTCACCCCCGGCGAGCCCGCCCCGGAGTTCACGCTGCCCGACGCCGAGGGCAACCCGGTGTCCCTGTCGTCCTACCGCGGCCGGCGGGTCATCGTGTACTGCTACCCCGCGGCGCTGACCCCGGGCTGCACCACCCAGGCCGTCGACTTCACCGCTGCGGCCGGCGACCTCGCCGAGGCCGGGCTGGACATCATCGGCATCTCCCCCGACCCGGTCGAGAAGCTGATGAGGTTCCGGGAGAAGGAGAACCTCTCCATCACCCTGGTCTCCGACGAGGACAAGCAGGTGCTCACCGCCTACGGCGCGTTCGGGCCGAAGAAGCTGTACGGCAAGCAGGTCGTCGGGGTGATCCGTTCGACGTTCGTCATCGACGCCGAGGGCCGGGTCGAGAAGGCGTCCTACAACGTCAAGGCCACCGGCCACGTCGCCAAGCTGCGCCGCGACCTCGGCATCGACTGAGGCTCACGCGCGCCACTCCCCCGGGCGCGGCTGGCAGTCGGGCTCGCACGACCAGGCGTGGTCCCACGGGAAGACGCCGCCGGGCAGCGCCCAGGTCAGCTGGTAGGCCGGCACGGAGAACTCGTCGGGGCGCTGGTAGAACCGGTTGGCGGAGAACAGCACCTCGCCGGGGTTGGGCAGCTCCTCGACCGTCAGCACCGGCACGCCGTCGTCGTCACGGATCACCTCCCCGGCCACCAGGTCCCGCCCGTCCAGGACCAGGTCCCCCACCCGGTTGAGCAGCCCGCACGCAGTCGCGTAGCCGACCCCGACGACGGCGAGCTCGGGGTGGCCGAGTCCGAAGAGGCCGACGGTGTAGGCGAAGGACGTGCCCTCGTCCTCGTCGGCGGCGACGTACTGCACGGCCCAGCCGTGCCGCCGGATCAGCTGGGCGAGGTGGGCGTCCTCCTGGTCGAGCCAGGCGATGGTCTGCGCGTCGGGTGTCATGCCGGAAACCCTCACGCCCGGGGCCACCCGCGGGGCCGTCCGGACGCGATCTGTGGAGGGGCCGGGCCGGTGTGGACCGGGTGGGCCGAACTGTCAGCCCTCCGTGCCTCCGGCCTCCCGCGCCCGCTTGCGGCGCTTGCCCTCGTGCATGGCCTGCACCCGCGCGACCGGGATGGTGTGCCCCTCGGCCACGAGGTCGGCGGGCAGCGACTGCGGAGCCGGCAGGGCGTCGGCCCACGGATCGGCGTCGCCGAGAAGGCCCGGCGCCGTCGTCACCGTGAAGTCCGCCGGGCGGACCTCGTCGAGGTCGTCCCACGCCACCGGGAAGGAGACCGGCAGCCCCGGCCGGATCCGCGGGCTGTACGCGGCGACGATCGTGCCCTGGCCCGAGCGGGTCGAGTCCACGAAGACCCGGCCGCCGCGGTCCTCCTTCAGGTAGGCGGTGGTCGCGGCCTCCGGGTCCAGCGCGGCGGTCCGCGCGGCGAGCGCCCGCGTGGCGGCCGCGACGTCCTCGAACGACGAGCCGCTCACCGGGACGACGACGTGCACCCCCTTCGAGCCGCTCGTCTTCACCGCGCCGTCCAGCCCGGCGTCCTCCAGCGCGCGGCGGACCAGCCGGGCCGCACCTACCACGGCGCCGAAGTCCGCGCCCTCGGGCGGGTCGAGGTCGAGCACCAGCCCGGTCGGCTCCGGCTCGTCGACGCGCAGGAACGGGACGTGGAACTCGACGGCCCGCTGGTTGCCCAGCCAGACGAGGGTGCGGCGGTCGTCGCAGAGCACCTGGTGCACCTCGCGGTGCGCGCTGCCCGCCCACACCGGGACGGTGCGCACCCACTCCGGGGCGCCCTTGCTGACGTTGCGCTGCATGAACGGGGCCTGGCCGGGGCGCACCCGCATGACCGACAGCGGCCGGCCGGCGAGGCCCGGCAGCATCCGGTCCGCGACCGCGGCCAGGTACGTCACGAGGTCGCCCTTGGTGACGTCGAGCCCGTCGCCGAGGGGTGCGTCCAGGCTGCTCAGCGGGACGCCGTCCAGCTCCTCCGCGCCGGTCATCCCGCCTTCCTACCTCACCGCAGCGCGTCCTACCTCACCGTGCACCGTGAGGGAGGAAGCGCTGGGATCAGGTTCCCTGATCCCAGCGCGGGGCCGTTCAGATGTCGTAGACGCCGAGGGGCTGCACGAGCTCGGTCTCGGAGAAGACCGCGCTCGCGGCGGCGAGCTGGGCGATCCGGTCCACCCACGCGGGGATGTGGGTGAGCAGCAGCCGACCCACCCCGGCCGCCGCCGCGTGCTCGGCGGCCTGCCGGCCGGTGAGGTGCAGCCCGGGCGGCTGGTCGCGGTCGTCGTCGGGGTGCGCCGCCTCGGCGAGCAGCACGTCGGCCCCGCGGGCCAGCTCGACGACCCGCTCGCAGGTGCCGGTGTCGCCGGTGTAGACCAGCGACCGCCCGCCCGCGGTGAGCCGGATGGCGTAGGTCTCGACCGGGTGCGCGGTGCGCGCCAGCTGCACCTCGAACGGGCCGATGGTCAGCGCGCCGGGGCCGACCGGCACGAAGTCGAAGACGTCGGTGAGCCCGTCGCCGTCCAGGTCGTAGGCCAGCGCCAGCCGCCGCTCGGCGCCCACCGGCGCGTACAGCGGCACGAGCCGGCCCGGCGAGCGCTTGGAGTACCGGTGCCACACCACGAAGGGCGCGACGTCGAGGCAGTGGTCGGCGTGCAGGTGGGACAGGAACACCGCGTCGACCGTGCCCGGGTCGATCAGCCCCTGCAGCGCGCCGAACGCGCCGTTGCCGAGGTCGAGCAGCAGCCGGTAGCCCTCGTGCTCGACGAGGTAGCTCGACGCCGGGGACGCCGGGCCGGGGCCGCTGCCGCTGCACCCCACGACGGTCAGCTTCACGCCGCCCCCACCGCGCCGGCGCGCAGCACCGAGCCGATCTCCGGGCCGAGGAACCGCCGGCCCAGCCGGGCGAACGGCTCGGGGTCGCCGGTGGCGAGGAAGGCGTGCCGCGGCGCGGGTGCGTCCTCGGCGCGCAGCAGGTCCGCGCCGGTCAGCACGCGGTAGACGTCCTTGGCGGTCTCCTCCGCGCTGGAGACCAGCGTGACGTCGTCACCCAGCACCAGGGACAGCACACCGGTCAGCAGCGGGTAGTGCGTGCACCCCAGGACGACGGTGTCCACGCCCGCGGCGAGCAGCGGGTCGAGGTAGGACTGCGCGAGCCCGAGCAGCTGCCGGCCGCTGGTCACCCCGGCGCTCCACGAAGTCGACGAAGCTGGGGCAGGCGGCGCTGGTGACGGTGAGCCCCGGCACCGCGGCGAAGGCGTCCTCGTACGCGCCGCTGGTGATCGTGGCCTGGGTGCCGATGACGCCGATGCGACCGGTGCGGGTGGCCGCGGTGGCCCGGCGGACGGCGGGCAGCACGACCTCGACGACCGGCACGTCGTAGCGCTCGCGGGCGTCGCGCAGGGACGCAGCACTCGCCGAGTTGCAGGCGACGACGAGCATCTTCACGCCGTCGGCGACCAGACCGTCCATGACGGCGAGGGAGTGCCGGCGCACCTCGGCGATGGGCAGTGGCCCGTACGGCCCGTTCGCGGTGTCGCCGATGTAGCGGATCGCCTCGCCCGGGAGCTGGTCGAGCACCGCCCGGGCGACGGTCAGCCCACCGACGCCCGAGTCGAAGATGCCGATCGGTGCGTCCGCACCCGGCTGCGTCGTCCCCATGTCGCGGGTCAGGCTAGCCGCAGGGTCCGACCGCCGCGCGCTCCCGCCACCGTGATCGCGCGCACCGTCAGGCCCAGAGCTGGCCCTCCAGCGCGGAGGTCGCCTCCTCCAGCGTGCCGGCGTACGCGCCGGTGGAGAGGTACTTCCAGCCGCCGTCGCAGACGATGAAGACGATGTCGGCCCTGCGCCCGGCCGCCACCTCCTTGTCCGCGATGCCCAGCGCCGCGTGCAGGATCGCGCCGGTCGAGATGCCGGCGAAGATGCCCTCGCGCTCCACCAGCTGGCGGGTGCGGTGCACGGCGTCGTCCGGGCCCACGGAGAACCGGGAGTCCAGCAGCGAGGCGTCGTACAGCTCGGGGATGAACCCCTCGTCGATGTTGCGCAGGCCGTACACCAGCTCGCCGTAGCGCGGCTCGGCGGCGATGACCTGCACCCCGGGCTTGTGCTCGCGGAAGTAGCGGGAGCAGCCCATGAGCGTCCCCGTCGTCCCCAGGCCGGCGACGAAGTGGGTGATCGAGGGCAGGTCCGCGAGGATCTCCGGGGCGGTGCCCTCGTAGTGCGCCTGGGCGTTGGCCGGGTTGCCGTACTGGTAGAGCATCACCCAGTCGTCGTGCTGGGCGGCGAGCTCCTTGGCCATGGCGACGGCCTGGTTCGACCCGCCCGCCGCCGGCGAGGGGATGATCTGCGCGCCGTACATCTCCAGCAGCTGGCGGCGCTCCACCGAGGTGTTCTCCGGCATGACGCAGATCAGCCGGTAGCCGCGCTGCCGGGCGACCATCGCCAGCGAGATCCCGGTGTTGCCGCTGGTCGGCTCGAGGATGGTCGAGCCGGGGTGCAGCCGCCCCTCCTTCTCGGCCGCCTCGATCATCTTGATCGCCGCGCGGTCCTTGATGGAGCCGGTGGGGTTGTGGTCCTCGAGCTTGGCCCACAGCCGGACGTCGGGCGTCGGCGACAGCGACGGCAGCCCGACGAGCGGGGTGCCGCCGAGCGAGTCGACGAGGGAGGCGAAGCGGGCCATGGGAGCTCTTTCCGGGAGGGGGGTGGGACCGGGCGGGGCGGAGCCGCTCAGCAGCCGCCCGCGACCGCCGGGAGGATCGTCACCGAGTCGCCGTCCTTGACCTGGGTGTCCAGCGCACCGGTGAAGCGCACGTCCTCGTCGTTGACGTAGACGTTGACGAAGCGGTGCAGCTTGCCCTCCTCGGTGACCAGGCGGTTCTTCAGGCCCGAGTGCTGCGCGTCGAGGTCGTCGATGAGCGCCGACAGGGTGGCGCCGCTGCCGGACACGGTCTTGTTGCCGCCGGTGTGGGTGCGCAGGATGGTGGGGATCCGGACCTCGATGGCCATGGCGTGCGTTCTCCTCAGGGGGTTGCGCTGATCGGGGGCATGCTGCACGGAGGCAGCGGCGTGGTGCGTCTAGCGGGCCCAACGCCCGGTCGTCGCGCGGGATTCCGCAGCGACGGGGAGTCCACCGGTCAGTCGTAGACGACGGTGGTCGGCGAGTGGCCGAAGAGGTAGGACTCGACGATCTCGACCTCCTCCTCGCTCACCTCGCCGTCGACGATCCGGAAGCTGCGGAACTCGACGTCGTCGCCGACCAGCCCCGTCTGCTTCTCGTGGTGCCGGGTGGAGACCAGCACGTAGTGGGTGCGCGGGTCGGCGGCCGGCCCGGAGGCGTAGCCGACGTCGGTGCGCGACGGGTAGGCCTCGGTGGCGGTGTGCGAGTGGTAGACGACGACCGGCCACTCGTCGCGGTCGTCCATCTCCCGGTACAGCCGCAGCAGGTCGGCCGAGTCGAACTCGTAGAACGTCGGCGACCGCGCGGCGTTGAGCATGGGGATGAAGCGCTCCGGGCGCTCGGTGCCCTCGGGCCCGGCGACGACGCCGCAGGCCTCGTCCGGGTGGTCCTCCCGGGCGTGGGCCACGATGGCGTCGTAGGTCGCGCGGTCGATGCGCAGCACGGGGCCAGTCTAGGCGGCGCCGATCCGGTGCCCCGCGGAGGGCCGTGCGGCGACCGCGCGGGCGACCGGTCGGCGGCCGACCGATACGGTTCGCAGCCGTGTGGGATGACGCTCTGCTGATCACCGGTGTGCTGCTGGCGCCGCTGCCCGCACTGGTGCTCGGCGCCCGCGGGATGTTCCGGCACCGCGGCTACGTGACCGGCGACCCGAACGACCGCGCGTCGGTCGTGATCATGGTGACGCTGCGGGCGCTCGCGCTGCTGTTCCTGCTGGCGCTCTCGGCGATCACGCTGGTCTCCTGCGTCGGCGCCTGGATCAACGACGTCGAGCTGCACGGCATGGTCTACGTGTTCTTCGTGCTCGCCCTGCTGCTGGCCGCGCTGGTGCTGCTCACCTTCGGCCGGACCGAGAAGCGACCAGCGCGTCGACGAGCGACCCCTGCAGCGCGGTGAGCCAGTAGTAGACGGCCAGCTGCTGGTCGGTCTCGTCGGCGACGTCCTCGGGCGGCTCGGTCTCCTCGGTGATGCCCAGCCGGGTGCCCAGCGCCAGGCGCAGGTCGTTGCTCGTGCGCAGCCACGCCCCGGCCTGGTCGGCGTCCAGCCTCACGTCGCCGCCCCCGGCGGGCAGCGACGCCCGCACCGTCGCGAGATCATCGGCCTTGCCGTTGCGCAGCGAGGCCTCGGTGAGCTCCCGGTAGTCGGCGGCCATCCCGGCGTCCGAGCGGTGTCCGTCGGGGAACAGCCGCTCGACGACCGGGTCGTCGGCGACGTCCTCGGCATCGGCGGTGAGCAGCTGCTCGAGCTGGTCGAGCAGCAGTCCGAGGATCTGCGCCTCCGCCGGCTCGAGGCCCGCGACGAGCTCGCCGCTGCGCGCGGCCCTGAAGGGCTTCATGCATCCCTCTGGTAGCTGGCCCACAGGCCGTAGGCGTGCAGCCGGCTGGTGTCGTGCTCCATGCGCTCGCGCGGGCCGGAGCTGACGACCGCCTTGCCGTCGTGGTGCACCTGCAGCATCAGCGACGTCGCCGTCGCCTCGTCGTAGCCGAAGAGCTCCTGCAGCACGAACGTCACGTAGGTCATGAGGTTGACCGGGTCGTTCCAGACGATGGTCACCCACGGGCGGTCGAGGTCGCTGCGTTCCTCGCTGGTGCTCTCCGGCGTCCACGTCGGAGCGAGAGGTCCGGCCACGGCTCCACCATAGGACGCCGATCTGCCCCGCTCCCGGCGCCCGCCTACGCTTCCCGATCATGGCTGTGGACACCGGGCTGACTCCCCCACCGTCTCCTGCGCTCTTCACCGACCGCTACGAGCTGACGATGGTCGCCGCCGCCCTGGCCGACGGCACCGCCGACCGCCAGTGCGTCTTCGAGGTCTTCGCCCGCCGGCTGCCGCACGGCCGCCGGTACGGGGTGCTCGCCGGCACCGGCCGGCTCCTGGAGGCGCTGCCGCACTTCCGGTTCGGCGACGACGAGCTCGCCGCCCTGCGCGAGCAGGGGCTCACCGACGCGCGGCTGCTGGACTGGCTGGCGGACTTCCGCTTCTCCGGCGACATCGACGGCTACGCCGAGGGCGAGCTCTACTTCCCCGGCTCCCCGGTGCTCACCGTGCGGTCGTCCTTCGCCGAGGGCGTGCTGCTGGAGACCCTCGCGCTGTCAGTGCTCAACCACGACAGCGCGATCGCGTCGGCGGCGGCACGCATGATCTCCGCCGCCTGCGAGCGGCCCTGCATCGAGATGGGCTCCCGACGCACGCACGAGGAGGCCGCCGTCGCCGCCGCGCGCGCCGCGCACCTGGTCGGATTCTCGACCAGCTCGAACCTCGAGGCCGGCCGCCGCTACGGGGTGCCGACGACGGGCACCAGCGCGCACGCCTTCACGCTGCTGCACGACGACGAGCGGTCGGCCTTCGAGGCGCAGGTCGCCGCACTCGGCAAGGGCACCACGCTGCTGGTCGACACCTACGACGTCGAGCAGGGCATCCGGACCGCGGTCGAGGTCGCCGGCCCCGAGCTCGGCGGCATCCGGCTGGACTCCGGCGACCTGCCGACCCTGGCCACCCGCGCCCGCGAGCTGCTCGACGAGCTCGGCGCGACCGTCACGCGCATCGTCGTCACCAGCGACCTCGACGAGTACGCCATCGCCGGCCTGGCCGCTGCCCCGGTCGACGGCTACGGCGTGGGCACCTCGCTGGTCACCGGCTCGGGCGCCCCCACGGTCGGCATGGTCTACAAGCTGGTCGAGCGGGACGGCGTGCCGGTGGCCAAGAAGTCCGAGGGCAAGCGCTCGGTGGGCGGCCGGAAGTCCGCCGTACGCCGGCACGACGGCGACGGCGTGGCCACGGCCGAGCTGGTCACCGCCGGCGCTGTCGCCGCGCGCCCGGGCGACCGCGACCTGCTCGTGCCGCTGGTGCGCGGCGGTGAGATCACCGAGCCGGTCTCCCCCGCCGAGGCGCTGCGGCGGGCGAAGGCGCACCACGCCGAGGCCATCGGTGCCCTGCCGCCGGAGGCGTTCGCGCTGTCCCGCGGCGAGCCCGTCCTCGACACCGTCACCGCCTGAGGGAGCTCCGATGACCCGCGCACTGATCGTCGTCGACGTGCAGAACGACTTCTGCGAGGGCGGCAGGCTGGCCGTCGCCGGTGGTGCGGCCGTCGCCGCCGCGGTCTCCCGGCACATGGCGGGCGGTGGCTACGACCACGTCGTCGCCACCCGGGACCACCACATCGACCCGGGCGCGCACTTCGCCGACGCCCCGGACTTCGTCGACTCCTGGCCGCGGCACTGCGTCGTCGGCACCGACGGGGTGGAGCTGCACCCGTCACTGGACCGCGGGCCGATCGAGGCGGTGTTCGACAAGGGCGAGTACGCCGCCGCCTACTCGGGCTTCGAGGGGTCGGCCGACGGCGTCGGGCTGGCCGAGTGGTTGCGGGCGCAGGGGGTGGACGCGGTCGACGTCGTCGGCATCGCGACCGACCACTGCGTGCGCGCCACCGCCCTGGACGCCGTCGCCAACGGGCTGACCACCCGGGTGCTGCTGCACCTCACCGCCGGCGTCTCGCAGGCCACTACCGAGGCCGCGCTCGTCCAACTCCGCACCGCCGGCGTCGAGCTGGAGGGCAGCCCGCACACCCCCGCCTGACCCCCTCGGGACTTTCGGTACCGAAAGTCCGGAGAGCCGGGGGACTTTCGGTACCGAAAGTCCCTGTCACACCGCGTCGAGGACCTCGTCGCGGGTGAAGCCGAGCACCTGCAGGACGGCGTCGAGGTAGGGCTGGTTGAGCGCGGTGTGCGCCTGCTCGCGGACGAACGGCTTGGCGTTGAACGCGATGCCCAGCCCGGCGGTGTTGAGCATGTCCAGGTCGTTGGCGCCGTCGCCGACCGCCACGGTCTGGTCCAGCGGGATGCCGTGCTCGGCGGCGAACCGGGCCAGGGCGCGCGCCTTGCCGGCCCGGTCGACGATCTCGCCCACGAGCCCGCCGGTCAGCTTCCCGTCGACGACCTCGAGGGTGTTGGCCGCGGCGAAGTCCAGGCCCAGGCTCTCGGCCAGCGGGTCGGTGATCTGGGTGAAGCCGCCGCTGCCGACGATGCCGCAGCGGAAGCCCAGCCGCTGCAGCGTGCGGATGAGCGTGCGGGCGCCCGGGGTGAGCACCAGGTGCTCGCGCACCTCGTCGAGCACCTCCACCGGCAGCCCGGCCAGGACGGCGACCCGCTTGCGCAGCGACTCGGCGAAGTCCAGCTCGCCGTTCATGGCGGCGGCCGTGATGCGGGCGACCTCGGCGGCGCGACCGGCGCGGGCGGCCAGCTCGTCGATCACCTCGCCGCGCACCAGGGTGGAATCGACGTCGAGGACGATCAGCCGCTTGCTGCGCCGAGCCAGCCCGACCCGCTCGACGGCGATGTCGGTGCCGGTCGCGGCGGCGACGGCGGCCAGCTCGGTGCGCAGGGCGGTGGCCGCGGCCCCCGAGACGGTCAGCTCGAAGCTGGTGACCGGGTAGTCCGACAGCCGGCGGATGGCGTCGATGTTGCCGCCGACCGCGGCGATCGCGCGGGCCGCGCCGCCGACCGCCTCGGGCGTGACCGGACGGCCCAGCAGGATGACGTGGTGCGGGCGGCCCGCGGCGACGGACGCGGGGTCCGTGGTGGCCGGCTCGACGTCGACCCGCACGCCGGCGTCGGCCGCGACGGCGGTGGCCAGCCGGCCGAGGTGCGCGAGCAGCGCGGCCTCGTCGACCGCGGGGTCGCCGTCGACGGGCAGCACGCCGACGACCACGCCCAGCACGAGCTGCCCGTGCACGACCACCTGCTCCACGTCGAGCACCTCGACGGCGGGCCCGCCCCCGGCGAGGGCGGTGAACAGCCGGGCCGTGACGCCGGGGCGGTCGGCGCCGCTGACCGTCAGGAGCGCGCGGGCGGTGACGGCCGAGGTGTCCTCGGGCAGGCGGGGCGTGGGGTCCAGCGGCACGCCGTCATCGTGCCGCACCGGCTCCGCGGCCCCGGCGGGTGCCCCTGACGGCGAACGCCCCGCCGGCCGTGAGGCCGACGGGGCGTTCGGAGGTCGTGCTCCCCGCGTGGACGGGGCGGTGCTCAGGTCGGGTCGGGGTCGTTCGGCCCCTGGCGCGGACCCGTGCCGGCGAGCAGCTCGCTGGCGTAGGGGTCGTGGCGCTTGCCGGCGTGCGCCTCGTGCTGCAGCCGGTCGACCAGGTGGGGGTAGTGCGCCTCGAACGCGGGGCGCTCGGAGCGGATGCGCGGGATCTCCACGAAGTTGTGCCGCGGCGGCGGGGACGAGGTGGCCCACTCCAGGGAGTTGCCGTGGCCCCAGGGGTCGTCGCGCAGGGCGAGCTTCCCGTACTTCCAGGACCGCACCACGTTGAACAGGAACGGGATCACCGAGGCGCCGAGGACGAAGCTGAAGATCGTGGAGATCATGTTCAGCGTGGTGAAGGCGTCGGTGGGCAGGTAGTCCACGTAGCGGCGCGGCATGCCCTCGTTGCCCAGCCAGTGCTGCACGAGGAAGGTGCCGTGGAAGCCGATGAAAGTCATCCAGAACTGCAGCTTGCCCAGCCGCTCGTCCAGCATCCGGCCGCACATCTTGGGGAACCAGAAGTAGATGCCGGCGTAGGCGGCGAACACCACGGTGCCGAAGACGACGTAGTGGAAGTGGGCGACCACGAAGTAGGAGTCGTGCACGTGGAAGTCCAGCGGCGGGGACGCCAGCAGCACACCGGTGAGCCCACCCAGGAGGAAGGTGACCATGAAGCCGATGGAGAACAGCATCGGCGTCTCGAAGGTCATCTGACCCCGCCACATGGTGCCGATCCAGTTGAAGAACTTCAGGCCGGTCGGCACCGCGATGAGGTAGGTGAGGAAGGCGAAGAAGGGCAGCAGCACCGCGCCGGTGGCGTACATGTGGTGCGCCCAGACGGCCAGCGAGAGGAAGCCGATCGCGAGGGTCGCCCCGACCATGCCCTTGTAGCCGAACAGCGGCTTGCGGGCGAACACCGGGATGATCTCGGTGACGATGCCGAAGAACGGCAGCGCGATGATGTAGACCTCGGGGTGGCCGAAGAACCAGAACAGGTGCGCATGCCACAGCATCGGCCCGCCGTTCTCGGCGGAGTAGATCAGCGACCCGAGGTTGCGGTCCAGCAGCAGCCCCATCAGGGCCGCGGTCAGGATCGGGAACGCCAGCAGGATCAGGACCGACGTCACCAGGGTGTTCCAGGTGAAGATCGGCATCCGGAACATCGTCATGCCCGGAGCGCGCAGGCAGATGATCGTGGCGATGAAGTTGACGCCACCGAGGATCGTGCCCAGGCCGCTGACGGCCAGGCCGCCGATCCACAGGTTGCCGCCGACGCCGGGGCTGTGCGCCACGTTCGACAGCGGCGTGTAGGCCGTCCAGCCGAAGTCCGGCGCGCCACCCGGGGTCGCGAAGCTCGACACCACGATCAGCGACCCGATGAGGAACAGCCAGAAGGAGAAGGCGTTCAGCCGCGGGAACGCGACGTCCGGCGCACCGATCTGCAGCGGCATGATCAGGTTCGAGAACGCGAAGAACAGCGGCGTCGCGAACATCAGCAGCATCAGCGTGCCGTGCATCGTGAACAGCTGGTTGTACTGCTCCGGCGACAGAAACTGCAGTTCCGGTCGGGCCAGCTCCGCCCGGATCAGCATGGCCATCAGGCCACCCAGGATGAAGAAGACGAACGACGTCGTCAGGTACATCAGGCCGATGGTCTTGTGGTCGGTGGTCCGCAGCAGGTTGGACAGCCGCGAGCCCTTCTCGACCACATGAGCCGGGCTCGGCCGACTCACGATGGGCGCCGGTGCAATCGTCACGTCCGGCAGCTTAGACGGGCCCTCCGCCGACCCTGCCGCGGGACGGGGCGGGCGCGTCGCGGGGCGCCGTCGTCCGGGCCGGGCCGCGGGTCAGCCGGCGCGGCGGTAGACCGCGACGTCGACGGCGACGGTGACCTCGACCTGCTCGGGCAGGGCGGCCAGCTGGGCGGCGCGGACGCCGGCCGGGAGGTGGCGGGCGTGCGGCCCCATCCCGACCAGGGTGCCGACGGCGGCGTGGTCCAGCCGCAGCACGTCGCGGCGGGCCGTCCGGGAGACCGGTGCGAGGTGCGGTTCGAGGGCGCCGGCGAGCCGGGCCGCCTTGTCCGGGTCCACGCGCAACAGCCCGAGCGGCTCGACCAGCTCGCCGAGGTGCTCGGCGGCCGGCGTGACCACGACCAGCCGGCCCTCCGGGGCGAGCACGCGGGCGATCTCCGGGCCGTTGCGCGGGGCGAACACGACCAGGACGCGGTCCGCTCCCCCGTCGCGCACCGGCAGCCGGGCCCAGGTGTCGGCGACGACGGCCAGCGCCCGCGGGTGCGCGCGGGCGGCCCGGCGGGCGGCGTAGGGCGAGGAGTCCAGCACGACCCCGGCCGCGGCCGGGAGCCGGTCGAGGACGGCGGCCAGGTGCTGGCCGGTGCCCCCGCCCAGGTCCAGCAGCCGCGCGGGCGGCGCCCCACCGGCGTCGAGCACGGCATCCCCGAGCGCGGCGCTGACGCCGGCGTAGTGGCCGGCGGCGAGGAAGGCGATCCGGTCGGCCACCATCTCGGCCGAGTCGCCCGAGGGCGCGCGGTGCCCGGGCGGCAGCAGCGTGACGTGCCCCTGGCGCGCGCGGTCGAACGAGTGCCCGGCGGGGCAGCGCAGCACGTCGCCGCCCTCACCCACCGCCAGCGACGCGGCGCAGACGGGGCAGGCCAGGACGGCGACGGCGGCCGCGGGCAGCGGGGGGCGGGTGCTCATGCGCGCGGCGGCACCGCGTGCAGGACGACGTCCCGCAGCCGGCCGGCGTCCGCGACCGCGGTGAGGAAGGTGCCGTGCGGCTGCCGCCGCCGGTCGGTCGGCGAGCCCGGGTTGAGCAGCCGGAGCCCGGTGGGGGCCGTCGTGTCCCAGGGGATGTGGCTGTGCCCGAAGACGAGGACGTCGGTGCCGGGGAAGCGCGCCGCGCAGCGGGCCTCCCGGCCCTTCGCGTCGCCGGTCTCGTGGACGACGGCGAACCGCAGCCCCTCCAGCTCCACGCGCGCGACCTCGGGCAGCCGCTCGCGGAGCACACCGTGGTCGTTGTTGCCGTGCACGGCCACCAGCCGGCGCGAGCGCTCCTCGAGGAGGTCCAGCAGCGCGACGTCGACCCAGTCACCTGCGTGGATCACCACATCGGCGGAGGAAATCGCCGTCCACAGGGAATGCGGCAGATCGCGCGACCGCTTCGGGACGTGCGTGTCCGAGGTGATCACCAGGGAGACCGGCACGGCCCCATGGTCGCAGGCGGCCCCGGCGCTCCCCTCGGCCGGCGAACCCGCCCCACCCGAACGACCGATGAGGACCTCGTGACCCACCCCGAACGACCCGCCTCCGCCGCCGGCGCGCAGGCCCCCGCCGAGGAGCCCTACGAGCGCCGATGGCTGGCGCTGGGCGTCATCGCCATGACCGTCCTGCTGGTCATCCTCGACGCCACGATCGTCAACATCGCACTCCCGGCCGTCACCGACGACCTGGGCATCAGCACCGCCTCGCAGCAGTGGATCGTCACCGCCTACACGCTGACCTTCGGCGGCTTCCTGCTCCTCGGCGGCCGCATCGCCGACTTCTGGGGCCGCAAGCGCACCTACCTGGTCGGCGCCGCCGGCTTCGCCGCCGCCTCCGCGCTGGGTGGCTTCGCGCAGAACGAGGCGATGCTGTTCGGCGCCCGCGCCCTGCAGGGCGTCTTCGGCGCGCTGCTCGCCCCCGCCTCGCTGGCGCTGATCACCGTGCTGTTCACCGAGCCCAAGGAGCGCGCGAAGGCCTTCGGCGTCTACGGCGCGATCGCCGGCGGTGGCGCCGCGATCGGCCTGCTGCTCGGCGGCGTCCTCACCGAGTACGCCGACTGGCGCTGGTGCTTCTGGGTGAACCTGCCCGTGGCGCTGCTCGCCATCGTGCTGGCCATCCCGGTCGTGCCGGAGAGCAGGGCGCCCGGTGACACCAGCTACGACATCCCCGGCGCGGTGCTGGTCACCCTCGGCCTGGCCTCGATCGTCTACGGCTTCACCCGCGTCTCCGAGGCCGCGCAGTCCAACGCGGCGGAGGCCGCGGAGGCCAACGCCCGCGGGGGCGGCGAGATGGTGACGGCGGCCAGCGGCTGGTCCGACGGCCCGGCCTGGCTGTTCATCGTCGCCGGGCTGCTGCTCGTCGTCGGGTTCGTGGTGCTCGAGCTGCGCACCCGCAACCCGCTGCTGCCGATGCGCATCGTGCTCGACCGCAACCGCGGCGGGGCGTTCCTGACCTCCACACTGGTCGGCGCCGGCCTCATCGGCGCCTTCTTCTTCCTCAGCCTGTACTTCCAGCAGGTGCTCGGGTACGAGCCGGTGGTCGCGGGCGTGGCCTCGCTGCCGGTCAGCCTGGGCGTCTTCATCGCGGCGGGCGCCTCCAGCGCGCTGCTGCCGAGGATCGGGCCCAGGCCGCTCATGGTCGCCGGTGGGCTGCTGGCCGCGTCCGGGCTGTTCACGCTGTCGTTCGTCGACCTGGACACCAGCTTCTGGGCGCTGCCGTTCCCGGGCCAGGTGCTGCTGGGCCTGGGCCTGGGCTTCACCTTCGTGCCGCTGTCGAACCTGGCGCTGGTGGGTGCCGGCGAGCACGACGCGGGTGCGGCGAGCGCGATGCTCAACGCCACCCAGCAGGTGGGTGCCTCCATCGGCACCGCCGTCCTCGCCTCGCTGTCGGTGGCGGCGATCAGCTCCTCCACCGCCGACGCGATCGCCGGCGGCGCCGACCCGCAGGACGCGCGGGTCGGCCTCGCGGCGCAGGTCGAGGGCTACACCACGGCCTTCACCTGGGCCTCGGTGCTGCTGGTGCTGGGCGCCGTCGTCGCCGCGGTGCTGATCAAGGCGACCAAGGAGGACCTGCCGGCCGAGGGCGAGGCCCTCGTGCACGCCGGCTAGCACGTGTGCGGACCCGGCGCGGGGCCGGAGGCCTCCCGCCGGGTCCGCACCCGCGGGCGCGCGCCGCTGCTGTCAGCGGCTCTGCTCGGCCATGGCCCGCAGGCGGGCGTTGTAGGCGCTGAGCTCGGCGTCGCCGTCGCGGTCGGCAGCACGGTCCAGGGCCCGGGCGCGGCGCTCGTCGGAGCCCATCCACGAGACCAGGACGACGATGAGCACGATCACCGTCGGCAGCTCCCCGAAGGACCACGCGATCCCGCCGGCCACCGTCTGGTCGCCGACCGGGTCGATGCCCCAGGACGCCGGCGGGTCGGCGAAGCTGTCGACCAGCAGCGAACTGGCGATCATGACCGCGACGCCGAAGAAGGCGTGGAACGGCACCGGGATGACCAGCTCGAGGATGCGGGTCGGGTGGCTGTGGGTGTTCGGCCACGGGTCCTGGGCGATGACCGGGCCGAAGAACAGCAGCCCGGTGACGACGAAGTGCGCCAGCATGAACTGGTGCCCGGCCGGGGTGCTCATCAGCGCGTCGAAGATCGGCGTGAAGTAGATCCCGTACAGGCTGGCGATGAACAGCGGCACGGTGAACCCCGGCGCCGCGAGGAACCGGGTGAACCGGCTGTGCAGGAAGTTCAGCAGCAGCGCCCGCGGCGCGGCGGCGGCGCCCTGCCCGCGGGGCAGCGTGCGCAGCGCCAGTGTCACCGGGGCGGCCACCAGCAGCAGGATCGGCGTGATCATCGCCAGGACCATGTGCTGGACCATGTGCAGGCTGAACAGCACCATGCTGTAGCCGTTCAGCCACGTGCCGGTCACCGCGAACAGCGACAGCGTGCCGGCGATCCAGGCGGCGGTCCGCCACCACGGCCAGCGCACGCCGGTCCGCTGCAGCCGGACGACGGCCACGAGGTAGAGCACCAGCCCGACCAGCCCGAGGACGGCGAGGACCGACCAGGGCTCGAGGTGCGGCAGGAAGACCCGGCCCCAGGTGGGTGGCTCGTCCGGCACCCACATGCCCGAGTGCCCGTGCCCGTGGTCGTGCTCCACCGACGCCTCCGTCCCCACCGTCCGACCGTCCGGCACCACTGTCCCACCCGCGGCGGCCGGCGGGTGCCGGGCCCGGTCAGTCGTGGACGGGGGCCTCGTGGCCGGCGTGCGCCTGCGCCTCCAGCTGGAAGGTGCAGTGGTCCATGTCGAAGTGCGCACCCAGGCACTCGCACAGCGCGTCGAGGACCCGGCCGCCGTGCCCGGCGGCGAGCGCCTCGTCGGTGACGACGACGTGCGCCGAGAGGACCGGCGAGCCCGAGGTGATCGTCCAGGCGTGCAGGTCGTGGACGCCGAGGACGCCGTCGACACCGAGGATGTGCTCGCGGACGTGCTCGAGGTCGACACCCCGGGGCGCGGCCTCGAGCAGGACGTCGAGGGCCTCCCGCAGCAGGCTCCAGGCCCGGGGCAGCACGAGGACGCCGATGGCCAGGGAGGCCACCGTGTCCGCGTGCGTCCAGCCGGTGACGGTGATGACGAGCGCGGCGGCGATGACCGCCACCGAGCCGAGCGCGTCGGCGAGCACCTCGAGGTAGGCGCCGCGCACGTTGAGCGACTCCCCCCGCCCCTGGTGCAGGACGGCCAGGGACACCACGTTGACGGCCAGGCCCACCGAGCCCACGGCGAGCACCAGGCCGGAGGCGATCTCCGGGGGGTCGCCGATGCGGCGGACCGCCTCCACCAGCACGTACCCGGCCACCCCGAGCAGCAGCAGCCCGTTGGCGACGGCGGCGAGGATCTCGGCGCGCTGCCAGCCGAAGGTGCGCCGTCCCTTCGGCGGCCGCTGCGCCAGGCCGACCGCGGCCAGCGCCAGCGCGATACCGACGGCGTCGGTGGCCATGTGCCCGGCGTCGGCCAGCAGGGCGAGCGACCCGCTCAGGACCGCGCCGACGACCTCGGCGACCAGGACCGCGAGGGTGAGGCCGAGGACGACGGCCAGCCGGCCGCGCCGGTTGCCGGCGGCCGTGCCCGCGTGCCCGTGGTCGTGCCCCATGCGTCCTCCTCTCCCCTGCGGGGAAGTGTGCCGGACGCGCGACGCCCCCGGCCCGGACGGATCCGGTCGGGGGCGTCGCCGTGCGCGTGGGGGACGTCAGATCTGGACGCCGCGCTCCCGGAGCCACGGCAGCGGGTCGACCTTGGTGCCGTCCAGCCCGCCCAGGTGCACCTCGAAGTGCAGGTGCGGGCCGGTGGACTGCCCCCGGTTGCCCAGCAGCGCGATCGTGTCGCCGGCCCGGACGACCTGGCCGGGCTGGACGAGGATCTCGTCCATGTGGCCGTAGACCGTGACGGTGCCGTCGTCGTGCTGGATGTAGACGGCCAGCCCGTAACCGCTGGCCGGACCGGCCTCGAGGACCACGCCGTCCATGACCGAGTACTCGGGGGTGCGCATCGGGGCGGCGAGGTCGATCCCGGTGTGCACCGTGCCCCAGCGACCGCCGAAGCCGCTGGTGAGGCGGGCGCCCTGGATCGGGGCGACCACCTTCGGGCGGGCCGCCTCGGCGGCTGCTTCCGCGGCCGCGGCGGCGACGAGGAAGTCGGCCTGCGCCTGGGCGGTCGCGGCGGCGGTCGACTCGGCGTCGCGCGCGTTCCGGCTGGCCACCATGTCCTGCAGCAGCCGGGTGGAGTCGGTGTCGGACGGGAGGGTCGCGGTCGCGGACGCGTCGATGCCCAGCTGCTCGGCGACGCTGACCGTCTCGGTCGCGGTGGTGCCCTCGGCGCCCGCCGAGGGCGCGGTGTCGATCAGCGCACCCAGGCTCACCGCACCGACCAGACCGGCGGCGAGGTAGAACGCCGGACGGCGGCGGACGGTCGGGACCCGGTGCCGGCCGCGCCGCGGGCGCGGCGTCCCGGCGGCGTCGAGGGCCTCGGCCCCGGTCCGCGGGAACGGCACGGGACGGGTGCGCTCAGCCGCGTCGGGCCGGTCGGTGGTCCCCTCGGGCTGCGCCGTCCCCTGGCGCTGCTCGGGAACCCGCGAGGGTGTCGTCGCATCGACCCGGCCGGCCCGGCTCCGCGCGGTCGCGCGGGTGGGGGCGGGGCTTCCGGCCGGGGCCGCCGGAGCGGTCCCCCGACCGTCGTCGACGCGGCGATCGTGGTGGAGCAAAGTCATGCACCTGGAGCTTCCGTAGGGGGCATTGCCGTGCCCCCGGGGAGAAGGGCGGGGCCCATGTAAACACGTCGTGATCGGTTCGTGATCTGCGCGACGGGGTATCGACCTGCAGTTCTGTGGTCCGCACCACGGAACTGCACGGCTGGCATTCAACATCGAGTAGCCAGTCGGTAACGCTCGGTAAGAGGCGCGCGGCGTGTGGTTGAAAGTCGCGCGACCTGGCTCACGGAGGGGCAGAAGACCCTCGCGACGGCCGAATTCCGGCTCTACAGAGGGAGCGAACGACATGCGCGCAGTGACCTGGCACGGCCGAGGCGACGTCCGGGTGGACACCGTTCCCGACCCGACGATCCAGGACCCCACCGACGTGATCGTCGAGATCACCTCGACCGGCATCTGCGGCTCGGACCTGCACCTGATCGAGGTCATGGCGCCGTTCATGACCGTCGGCGACATCATGGGGCACGAGCCGATGGGCGTCGTCCGCGAGGTCGGCAGCGAGGTGACCGCGCTCAAGGCCGGTGACCGCGTCGTCGTCCCGTTCAACATCTCGTGCAACACCTGCTGGATGTGCTCGCAGGGGCTGAACTCCCAGTGCGAGACCACGCAGAACCGCGAGCAGGGCTTCGGCGCCTCGCTGTTCGGTTACACCAAGCTCTACGGGCAGGTGCCCGGCGGGCAGGCCGAGTACCTCCGCGTCCCCTTCGGCAACACCCTGCCGATCAAGGTGCCCGACGCCCCGCTCGACGACCGCTACGTCTACCTCTCCGACGTCCTCCCCACCGCCTGGCAGGCGGTGCAGTACGCCGGCATCCCCGAGGGCGGCAGCGTCCTCGTCCTGGGCCTGGGCCCGATCGGCGACATGGCCACCAGGATCGCCAAGCACCTCGGCGCCGGCCAGGTCATCGCCGCAGACGTCGTCCCCGAGCGGCTCGCGCGCGCCCGGCGCAACGGGATCACCGTCATCGACAGCACCGCGCAGGACGAGGTCGTGGCCCGCGTGCGCGACCTCACCGACGGCCGCGGGCCCGACGCGGTCATCGACGCCGTCGGCATGGAGGCGCACGGCTCCCCCATCGCCTCCGCGCTGCAGAAGGCCACGGCGGTCGTCCCCGACGCGATCATGGAGAAGGTGATGCAGGTGGCCGGGATCGACCGGCTCGCCGCGCTCAACACCGCGATCGAGGCGGTCCGCCGCGGCGGCACCATCTCGCTGTCCGGCGTCTACGGCGGCGCGACCGACCCCATGCCGCTCATGCGCATGTTCGACAAGCAGATCCAGCTGCGCATGGGCCAGGCCAACGTGTGGCGCTGGGTGCCCGACATCCTCCCGCTGCTGCTGGACGGCGACCCGCTCGGCGTGGACGACTTCGCCACCCACCGCGTGCCGCTCGAGCAGGCCCCCGAGGCCTACGCCAACTTCCGCGAGAAGAAGGACGGCGCCGTCAAGGTCCTGCTCCAGCCCTGACCGCTCGTCGGGGGCGGGCACCCGCCCGCCCCCGGTGTGAGCAGCCGCACCGCCGATCGGGGCATGGGCCGGGGCGCCCGGGAGCTGTACCCCCTCGTGCCCCGCGCCCTCCTCGCCCTCGCCATCGGCGCCTTCGGCATCGGGACGACGGAGTTCGTCGTCATGGGCATGCTGCCCGAGATCGCCGACGGCCTCGACGTCTCGGTCTCCGCCGTCGGTCTGCTCATCTCCGCCTATGCGATCGGCGTGGTCGTGGGCGCGCCCACCCTCACGGCGGTCGGCCTGCGGTTCACGCCCCGGCAGACGCTCGTCGCGCTGATGGCCGTGTTCACCGTCGGCAACCTGCTCGCGGCGGCCGCCCCCACCTACGGCACGCTCGCCGCGGCGCGCGTGCTCACCGCGCTCGCGCACGGCTCGTTCTTCGGCGTCGGCGCGATCGCGGCCCGCCGGCTGGTCGCCCCGCAGCGCGCCACCCAGGCGATCTCGCTCATGGTCACCGGGCTGACGCTGGCCAACGTCGTCGGCGTCCCGGCCGGCGCCTGGGTCGCCCAGCAGACCAGCTGGCGGCTGGTGCTGGCCGCGATCGCCGGCATCGGCCTGCTCACGATCGCCGGCCTGCTCGCCTGGCTGCCCTCGGACGCCGGCGAGCCGGCCGACCTCCGCACCGAGCTCTCCGCCTTCCGCAGCCGGCAGGTCTGGCTCGTGCTGTCGTTGACGATGGTCGGGTTCGCCGCCACCTTCGCCGTCTACAGCTACGTGACGCCGATCCTCACCGACCTCGCCGGCTTCTCCTCCGGCAGCGTCACGCCGGTGCTCGCCCTCTTCGGCGTCGGCACCACGATCGGCACGCTGGTCGGCGGCCGGCTGGGCACGCGCTGGGCGTTCGGGTTCGTCGCCGTCGGGATGCTCGGCGTCGCCGTCGTCCTCGCGGTGTTCGCGTTCTCCGCCCGCAGCGCCGTCGCCGCCGTCGTCCTGCTGGTGCTGTTCGGCGCGCTCGGTTTCGCGCTGGGACCGATCGTGCTCAACGGCGTGATCGAGGCGGCCGACGTACCCGGCGGCAGCCTCGTCTCGGCCGCCAACCAGGCGGCGTTCAACGTGGCCAACGCCCTGGGCGCGGCGCTGGGCGCGCTCGTCATCTCCCAGGGGTACGGCCTCACCGCCCCGATGTGGGTCGGCGCCGGGCTGGCCGTCGCCGGCGCCGGCCTCGCGCTCCAGGTCCGGCGGGGTCACCGCCGTCCGGTGACGAGCACGCCCCCCGCCGCCCCGGCAGCACTCCCGGAGCCCGTCGGCGCGCGCTGAGCCCGCGCATGACCGGCCGCATCCGGGTAGGGAGGCGGCCATGACCATCGGCACCGCAGAACCCTCCGGCACCTACCCGCTCGGCGGGCGGCCCGTCTTCCGCCTCGGCTACGGCGCCATGCAGCTCGCGGGCCCGCACGTGATGGGGCCGCCGGCCGACCGCGCCGAGGCGGTCGCCGTGCTGCGGCGGGCCGTCGAGCTCGGCGTGAACCACATCGACACCAGCGACTACTACGGCCCGCACGTGGTCAACGAGCTCATCCGCGAGGCGCTGCACCCCTATCCCGAGGACCTCGTCCTCGTGACCAAGGTGGGTGCGCGGAGGACGCCGGAGGGCGGGTGGCCCGAGGCGCTCGGCGCCGAGGAGCTGCGCTCCGCGGTCGAGGACAACCTCCGCAACCTCGGGGTCGACGCCATCGACGTGGTGAACCTGCGGATGCCCGGCTTCGCCGCACCCGAGGAACGCTCCCTCGCCGAGCCGTTCGAGGCCCTGGCCCGGCTGCAGCAGGAGGGGCTGGTCAAGCACCTCGGCGTCAGCAACGTGACCACGCAGATGCTGGCCGAGGCCCGGTCGATCGCCCCGGTCGTGTGCGTGCAGAACCACTACAACCTCGTGCACCGGGACGACGACCCGATGATCGACGCGCTCGCCCGCGAGGACATCGCCTACGTGCCGTTCTTCCCGCTCGGCGGGTTCACCCCCTTGCAGTCGGCGGCGCTGGAGACGGTGGCCCGTCGGCTGGAGACGACGCCGATGCAGGTGGCGCTGGCCTGGCTGCTGGCCCGATCCCCCAACGTGCTGCTCATCCCCGGCACCTCGTCGGTGGCGCACCTGGAGGAGAACATGCTCGCCTCCGCGCGCGAGCTCGGGCCGCTGGAGCTGCAGGAGCTCGACCGCATCGGCGGCACCGGCGAGCCCGACGTCGACCTGTAGGCGTCAGCCGGCCACCGGCCCGGGCGGCGGCTCAGCCGCCGACCGGGCCGAGCACGCGGTCCAGGTGGGCGTTGCCGAGCACGCCGGCCGGGTCCAGCCGCGCGCGCAGCGCGGTGAACTCGTCGAAACGCGGGTAGCGGGTGCGCAACGCGGCGGCGTCCAGGCCGTGCAGCTTGCCCCAGTGCGGCCGGCCGCCGACGCTGCCGGCCATCGACTCGAGCGCGGCGAACCACGCACCGGGCTCGGTGCGGGCCGGCACGTGCGCGGCGATGTAGGCGGTGTCGCGGCCGGAGGCGGTGGACAGGGTGATGTCGTCGGCGGCGGCCACCCGGACCTCCACGGGGAAGGCGGCGTGGAACTCCCCCGCCTTCGCGATGCGGTGCAGCTCGGTGAGGATCGCCGGGGCCTCCGCGCGCGGGACGGCGTACTCCATCTCCAGGAAGCGGACCCGGCGCCGGCTGACGAAGACCCGGTGCGAGGCGTCGGTCCAGGTGCGCGCGCCCAGCCCGCCGGAGGCGAAGGCGGCCAGCCGCGGGATCCGCTCGGGCCGCCGCCGGCCCGCGGCGACGATGCCGGCGAAGACGGCGTTGGAGAGCACCTCGTCCTCCCAGACGGCGCGCCACCGCGGCAGCGGTGACAGCCCGGCGTCCAGCGGGACGCGGGTGTTGCGCTTGGTCAGGCAGCGGCTGGTGTGCGGGAACCAGTAGAACTCGACGTGGTCGGTCGAGGTCATGAACTCGTCGAACCCCTCGAGCAGCTCGCCGAGCCGGGCCGGGCCCTCCTCGGCGCGCAGCGCGAACGCCGGCTCCGCCTGGAGGGTCACGGTGTCGAGGACGCCGAGCGCGCCGAGGCCGACCCGGGCGGCGGCGAAGACGTCCGCGTTCTCGGTCGCCGAGCACTGCAGCCGGGAGCCGTCGGGCAGCACCAGGACCAGGGCCCGCAGCTGGGTGGCCAGCCCGCCGAACCGCGCCCCGGTGCCGTGCGTGCCGGTGGACAGCGCGCCCGACACGGTCTGCCGGTCGATGTCCCCGAGGTTGGTCAGCGACCAGCCGCGCGCCGCGAGCTCGGCGTTCAGCCGGTGCAGCGGCATGCCCGACTGCACGGTGACCAGGCCGCTGTCGTCGATGCCCACCAGCCGGTCGTGCCGGTCGAGCACCAGCTGCACGTCCTCGGGCCGGCCGATGGCGGTGAACGAGTGGCCCGAGCCGATCGGCCGCACCCGCCTGCCGGCGGCGGCGGCCTGCACGAGGGCGGTCGCGATGGCCTCGGCGTCCGCGGGGTGGACGACGTCCACCGCCCCCGCCCGCTGGTTGCCCGCCCAGTTCCGCCACGTGCCGTCGCCCGCCATGATTCCTCCGGTTCGCCGGGCACGTCCCGCGCCTGGACCCGGGCAGCCTCTCGACCGGTCCCCGTCCTGGTCAAGCGCCTCACCCGGGCTCACGCCCGGACCACGTCGATCACGGAGGTGCACCAGCGCACGGCGGGGCCGGGAGCGCGCGAGTCACGCGGGGCGGTACGGGCCCTCGTGACGGTTGGGGTGCCGAGATGCCATGACGTGTCCGTTCGTCGCGTGTCGGGAAGAAGAGACCTTGACCGATCCGACATACGGTCCCGCCTCGTATCGCCACCCGTGACGAGGAGTTCCGTTGTCCCAGCCCCCGCAGGCGCCGTACCAGTCCTACGCGCCGCCGCCGTACGCCCCGACAAAGAAGGGCGCAGGTCTGGCGATCGCGTCCATGGTTCTGGGCATCATCGCTCTGATCTTCAGCTGGATCCCGATCATCAACAACCTCGCAGCGGTGCTCGCGCTCGTCGGGCTGGGCCTCGGAATCCCGGCGCTCCTGCGGGCACGCAAGGGCACTCACCACGGCTTCGGGTTCGCGGTGGCCGGGCTCGTCACATCGGTCTTGGCATTCGCGATCGTGCTCGCCACGCAGGCGTTCTACTCGGAGGTCCTCGACGACGTCGCCGAAGACCTCGACCGGCAGACCAGCACCTCGTCCATCGGCGAATCGCCCGCCGAGGAGACGTCGCAGCAGGAGGACGAGGCCGTCGACGAGGTGGTGCCGCTCGGCACCCCGGCCCAGATCGGGGACTACGAGGTCGTCGTGGACTCCGTGCAGCTGGACGCCAACGACATCGTGGCTGGTGCGAACCAGTTCAACGACGCGCCGGAGGGTCAGTACGTCCTCGCGCAGCTGACCGTCACGTACACGGGCGCGGACGAAGGACAGCCCGGTTTCGACCTGACCGCGATCTTCCACGGCTCCGACTCCCGCCAGTACAGCGACTCGGAGTGCTCCGCCGTGACTCCGGACGACTCGATGGACGCCCCGACACTCAACCCGGGTGGATCGGACACCTTCGAGTTCTGCATGGACGTCGCCCCCGCGGGGCTGGTCGGCGGTCAGCTCTCGATCGAGCCGACGTTCAGCTGGGACTCCGACGAGCGGGTCTTCTTCGCCATCGAGTGACCTCCGGACCCGAGTTGATCACCCTCCTCGCGCGCCGCACCCCTACCAGTGCTCGCAGACGGTGATCAGCTCGGGCCCCGACCCATCGCCTGCCGGACGTGGTCAGCGGGCGCGGGCGACGCGGGTCTCGTCGAACACCGGCTCGGCCGACTCGTAGACCCGGCCGTCGGCGCCGAAGACGACGAAGCGGTCGAAGGACCGGGCGAACCAGCGGTCGTGGGTCACCGCGAGCACGGTGCCGTCGAACGCGGCCAGCGCCTCCTCCAGCGCCTCGGCCGACAGCACGTCGAGGTTGTCCGTCGGCTCGTCGAGCAGCAGCAGCGTGGCGCCGGAGAGCTCCAGCAGCAGGATCTGGAAGCGCGCCTGCTGCCCGCCGGACATGGTGCGGAACGGCTGGTCCCCTGCGCCCGCGAGCCCGTACCGGCGCAGCGCCGCCATGGCGCGGCCGCGGTCGACCCCCGGCCGCCCCGGCTCGCCGTGCCACAGCAGGTCGACCGGCGTGCGGTCCTGCCAGTCGGGGTGGGCGTGGGTCTGCGCGAAGAACCCGGGGACGACGCGGGCGCCGAGCCGCCAGTCGCCGGTGTGCGCGACGGACTGCCCGGCCAGCAGCCGCAGGAAGTGCGACTTGCCCGCCCCGTTGGCACCGAGCACGCCGACGCGGTCGCCGTAGAAGATCTCCAGGTCGAAGGGCTGCATCAGCCCGGAGAGCTCCAGCTGCTCGGCGGTCACCGCGCGCACCCCGGTCCGCCCGCCGCGCAGCCGCATCGACACCTTCTGCTCCGGCGGCCGCTCGGGGCGGCGGGCCGGCCGCCTCGAACTTCGCCAGCCGGGTCTGCATCGCGTGGTACCGGTTGGCCATGTCCGGCGAGTTCGCCGCCTGCTGCTGCATGGTGCGCACCAGGTCGACGAGCCGCTGGTGCTCCTCGTCCCAGCGCCGACGCAGCTCGGCCAGCCGCTCGTGCCGCGCGGCCCGCGCCTCGTGGTAGCTGACGAAGCCACCGCCGTGCACCCACGCCGCTCCGCCCTCGACGGTGACGACGCGGTCGGCCACCCGGGCCAGCAGCTCGCGGTCGTGGCTGACGAACAGCACCGTCTTGCGGGTCTCCAGCAGCCGCTCCTCCAGCCACCGCTTCCCCGGGACGTCGAGGTAGTTGTCCGGCTCGTCGAGCAGCAGCACCTGGTCGGGCCCGCGCAGCAGCGCCTCCAGCGCGAGCCGCTTCTGCTCACCGCCGGAGAGGGTGGACAGCTCGCGGTACTTGCACCGGTCGTAGGGGACGCCGAGCGCCGCGACGGTCACGGTGTCCCAGGTGACCTCGGCGTCGTACCCGCCGACGTCGCCCCACTGGCCCAGCGCCTCGGCGTAGGCCATCTGGGAGCGCTCGTCATCGGTCTCCATGAGCGCGAGCTCGGTGGCCTGCACGGCGTCCCAGGCGGTGCGGACGGCGGGCGGCGAGAGGTCGACGAGCATCTGCTGCACCGTGGTGTCGTCGCGCACCGAGCCGATGAACTGGCGCATGACGCCCAGCCCGCCGGTCCGCGCGATCGCCCCGGCCTCGGGGACCAGGTCGCCGGCGATGATCCGCAGCAGCGTCGTCTTGCCCGCGCCGTTCTCGCCGACCAGGGCAGCCCGCGCCCCCTCGCCGATGCGGAAGGAGACGTCGTCCAGCAGCACCCGCCCGTCGGACAGGGTGTGCCGCACCCCGCTCACGTCGACCGATCCCGCTCCGATGCCCACGCGGACATCCTCCCGGCGGGGGCAAGCCGGTTGCCGGGCGGTCAGCCGATGTGCGTGTCCAGGCGGTAGCGGGCCAGCCGCTCGACCAGCTCGGGCATGGCCCCGACCGGCGATCCGCCGAGGTCGCGCCGGCTCTCCCGGACCACGCGCACGACCAGCTGCGGACGCACCCGGCCGGCGAACTCACCGCGCAGCCGGTCGACGGCCTGCTCGACGGCGGGGTCACCGATCTCGGTGCAGGGCAGCTCGGACGACGGGTCGGGGTGGCTCGACGGGACGGTCAGGGTCATCGACGTCCTCCGCGGACTAGGGAGTGCCGGATCACTCCGGCTCCTCCACCGTGCCGGGGCGCCCACCCCCGCGCCAGGGACCTAGGTCACGCCGGGGGCGACGCGCTGGTGAAGTACCCGTTGCGCCCGGACGACGTGCTGGCGACGGCGTCGCGCAGCAGCGCACCCAGCTCGTCGGCGTCGACGCGGTCCAGCGAGCTGAACCGGATGCAGCTCTTCCCGCAGGAGACCTTCCCCAGCCGTGCGGCCCGCGTCTCGGCGAGGTATCCCCCGTCGACGACGGCGCAGACGTAGAGGGAGAGGTGCCGCTTCTGCGCCGCCAGGGCGATCAGCGGCCAGGTCGTCGCGACCTTCGCCGAGCGCGGCCGGTAAGGCATCAGCCCGTACCCGAGCATCTGCCCCGAGCCGGCCGGGACCAGCTGCCGGTCCAGCGCCGGGGCGGCCTCACGAACGAGCGCGTCGACCCGCCGCAGCTCGGCCTCGCGGGGGCCCGCCGCGGCGAACCACTCCTCGATCGCCGACGTCACGACGGCCTCAGCCCAGAGCGATGGAGAGCGCCGTCGCCGCGGCCGCCATGATCATCGCGAACACGAGGACGGCGGCCACGATCCGCCTGCGCCGTTCCGCCCGCGAACCCCGCATCCCAGTCACCCCCGGCACGCTACCGGCGTGCGCGCCCGCCTGGGAATCGTCGGACCCCGGTGCCACGGTGGGCGGGTGACGACGACGCCCTCCGAGATCGGGCTGCTGCGGTTGGTCGCCCAGCGGCTGGCCGGCCCCCGCGCCGAGGGCCCCGTCGGGGCGGTGCGCCGGCTGCTCGCCGCCCAGGGGCAGGACCAACCCGGCGCCCTCACCTCGGTGGCGCTGCGGACGGCCGAGCGGTCGCGGGCCGCGGTCGTGGCGGCGCTGGACCGCGGCGAGATCGTCCGCTCCTGGCCGATGCGCGGCACGCTGCACCTGACCGCCGCCGAGGACCTGCACTGGATGCTGGAGCTCATGGGCGGCCGGGCCCTCGCCGGTGCGGCCAAGCGCCGGGCCGGCCTCGGGCTCGGTGACGACGACGCGGCGCGGGCGTGCGAGGCGGTCGTCGCCGCGCTCTCCGGCGGGATGCGGCTGTCGCGGGCCGAGCTGCTGGCCGCCATCGACGCCGCCGGCGTCGCCGTCACCGGGCAGCGGGGCTACCACCTGCTCTGGTACGCGGCGCAGTGCGGGCACGGCGTGCTCGGCCCGACGGTCGACGGCGAGCAGCAGTTCGTGCTGCTCGACGAGTGGGTGCCCGAGCCCCGCCGGCTCGAGCGGGAGGAGGCGCTGGCCGAGCTGGCCGGCCGGTTCTTCGCCGGCCACGGCCCGGCCACCGTGCACGACCTGGCCCGCTGGTCCGGGCTGACGGTGCGCGACGCCCGCGCCGGCCTGGCCGCGGCCCGGGCGGACCTGGAGGCCACCACCGTCGACGGCACCGAGTACTTCCTCGACCCCGCGACGCCGGAGCTGCTGGCCGCTCACCGCGAGGAGGCGCTCGGCACGCTCCTGCTGCCCGGCTTCGACGAGTTCGTGCTCGGCTACCGCGACCGCAGCGCCGTGCTGGACGCGGAGTTCGCGACCCGCGTCGTCCCGGGCGGCAACGGGATGTTCCTGTCCACCGTCGTCGTCGGCGGCCGGATCGTGGGGACCTGGCGGTTCGAGGGGCGCGGCGCGAAGCGGGCCGCCGTCGGCACCGCCTTCCGGCCGGCGGACGACGAGCTGGTGGCCGGCGTCCCGGAGCTGGCCGCCGCCCTCCCGTGAGGGGGCGGGCGGCGGCCGGCGGACGGGTCAGGCGGGGCGGCGCTCGACCAGGAAGATCGGGATCCGGCGGTCGGTCTTGCGCTGGTAGTCGGCGTAGTCGGGGAACGCGGCCACCGCCCGCTCCCACCACTCGTCGCGCTCGGCCCCCTCGAGCTCACGCGCGACGCCGTCCCACGGCTCGGGGCCGTCCTGGACGGTGACCTGGTCCGGCGCCGCCCGCAGGTTGGCCACCCACGCCGGGTCGGTCGGGGCACCGCCCTGGGAGCCGACCATCAGGTAGGCCCCGTCGTGCTCGACGCGCATGAGCGGCTGCTTGCGCACCTTGCCGCTCTTCGCGCCGCGGGTGCTGAAGATGACGACCGGGAGCCCCCGGTCGAGCAGCGTGTTCCCCTCGCGCCCGCCGGTGCGCTCGTAGAGCTCCACCTGGTCGCGGACCCACTTCTGCGGACTCGGTTCGTACTCACCTTCCAGCGGCATGCCCCGAACCTAGGACGGCCGGCGCCGTCCGTCCTGCGCAGCCGCGAAATCGATGGTGTGCGGCACGAAGAAGCTCAGGTTGTCGGTGATCAGCCCGTCGCTCTCGCGGATGCCCATCCCGGCCGGCTCGCCGTCCACGACCCAGGCCCCGAGCACCGGGTGGTGCGGGCCGTCGACCCCGGCGAAGTCCGGCAGCGGCGCGAACTCCTGGACGACGAACCCCTCGGTGCCGTACCGCCCGGGCAGCGAGGCGGTCACGGCGCCGTCGCGCACGATCGCCACGTTCGCGCCCTCCCGCCCCCAGAGCGGCTTGCGGACATAGGTGCGCCAGCTCGAGGGCATCTCGTCGGCGAAGTAGGCCGGCAGCAGGTACTGGCCGAGCACCGGGTCAGTGCCGTACAGCTGCCACAGCACCGGCAGCAGCGCCTTGGTGCTCCACAGCATCTTGTAGGCCGGCTCCACCCAGGTGGTCCCGCCGGGCCGGGCGCCGTCGGCGAGGACGGCGGCGCCGAACTCGTCCTCGATCAGCCACTCCCAGGGGTAGAGCTTGAAGACGACGTCGAGGTGGCGGCCCTGCGGGTCGTAGAACCGGCCGTCGCCGGAGTCGAGGACGATGTCCTCGACGACCAGCTCGATCGCCTCGTACCCGGCCTGGACGACGGTGTCCATGAGGTAGGCGACGGTCATCCGGTCCTCGCCGGAGGTCTCCTCGCTGGTCCACGCCAGGTGCACGCGCGGGCGGACGCCGGTGCGCCGCTCCCACTTCGTCAGGTTGCGCTGCCACGCCGCGACGAGGGTGTCGTGCAGCGCGTTCCACTGGTCCCGGCCCTGCCCGGTGAACAGGTGCCAGTTCCACTGGGTGACGGCGGACTCGACCAGGCCGGTCGGGGTGTCGGCGTTGAACTCGAGGAGCTTGGGCGGGCCCTCGCCGTCGTAGCGCAGGTCGAAGCGGCCGTAGATGCTCGGCGGCTCCTCCGCCCAGGTGCGGCGGATCTGCGGGCGGGCCATCGGCGGGATGTGCAGCCGGTCGAACAGGTCGTTGTCCACGAGGTGGTCACCGGCGGCGACGCACATCTGGAACAGCTGGGAGACCGCGCCCTCGAGCTCCCGGATCTCGGCCATGGAGAAGTCGTAGAACGGCCCCTCGCGCCAGTAGCTGCGCACCTGCCCACCGGGCAGGTGCGTGCGGTTGTAGACCAGTCCCTGCGCCTCGACCTCGGCCTCCCAGCCGGGACGGACGATCCCGCTCTCGATCCTCCGCACGGGACGCGGCTCAGCTCCCCGCGCCGGTGCCGGCCTTGCCGCCGATGCCGCCGCCGATGCCGCCGCTCACCCGCTGGCCCGCGCTGACCTTGCCGGTGGCGGGGAGGCCGGCGCGCTGCCGGGCGACGGTGTCGCCGGGGTTGATGCGGGTGCCGCCCGAGGGCAGCGCCGTGCCGACGGGCAGCCCGGGCCGGAAGCCGCCGAGGTAGAGGAAGAACAACCCGCCACCACCGAAGCCGCCGCCACCGTCGTCGTCGCAGAGGTCCTCGTCGACGATCTTGCCGTCGGCGTCGGTGCAGTAGGCGACCTGCTCGTCGTCCTCACCGCCGGCAGCGCAGCCGGCCATGAAGCCGGTCGCCGCGGTGGCCAGCACCGTCGTGGTGAAGGCGGCGCGGACGCGGTTGGAGACCGCCATGACCTGGTTCCTCCTCGGGTTCTCCCCCGACCCTAGGCGGTTCTCCCCCACCCCCGCGCGGCCGCGTACCGCCACCGGGCCCCGGCCGGCGGTCGCTCCCGGGTCGCGGGCCGCCCCGGGGCGGTGGCACGGTGTGGCCGGCGGGCCCACCGGCCCGTCCCCACCCACGCCCCCGCAGGGGCGGCAGCGCGCGGAGGTCGGCCGAGGATGAGGTACCGCGAGAGCGGCAGCCTGGACGCGTCGGGCGTCCGCGACACCCGCGGCCGCGGCGGGGGCGGTCGGGGCCTGGCCGTGGGCGGCGGCGGGCTGGGGCTGGTCGGGCTGGTCGTCGTCGTGCTGATCCAGGTGCTCGGCGGCGGGGACGGCGGGACGTCCGCGGCGCTGGGCACGCTGTCCGGGCTGGGCCAGGACCAGTCGGTGGACAACTCGGCGCTGGAGCAGAACTGCCGCACCGGCGCGGACGCCAACGAGTCGGTCGAGTGCGCCGTCGTCGCCGATGTCGAGTCGATCCAGGACTACTGGACCGGGGTGCTGGGCGACCGGTACGCCCCGACCGAGACCGTCTTCTTCACCGGCTCGGTGCAGACCTCCTGCGGGGGCGCGACGAGCGGGTCGGGGCCGTTCTACTGCCCGGCCGACCAGCTGGTCTACATCGACCTCACCTTCTTCGACCAGCTGCGCGAGCAGTTCGGCGCGCAGGGCGGGCTGTTCGTCGACGCCTACGTGCTGGCCCACGAGTACGGCCACCACGTGCAGAACCTGCTCGGCACGAACGCCCGGGTCACCCCCGGGGAGAGCGGCCCGACCAGCGGATCGGTCCGGCTCGAGCTGCAGGCCGACTGCTTCGCCGGGGCGTGGGCGCGGCACGCCGAGACCGTGCCGGACGACTCCGGCGAGCCGCTGATCGCCGAGATCACCGACGACGACATCAACCGCGCCCTGGACGCCGCCGCGCGCATCGGCGACGACTACATCCAGGAGAACCTCGGCAACGGCCGGGTGGACCAGGAGGCCTTCACCCACGGCAGCTCCGAGCAGCGGCAGCGCTGGTTCCGCGCGGGCTACGAGACCGGTGACCCGGGCGCCTGCGACACCTTCGCCACCGACGACCTGGGCTGAGGCGTGACCGAGCCGCTGCACGTGACCCGCGACGGGCACGTCGCCACCCTGACCATCGACCGGCCCGACAAGCGCAACGCGATGACCGCGGAGATGTGGGCCGCGCTGCCGGAGGTGCTGGCCGGGCCGGCCGCGGACCCCGCGGTGCGGGTCCTGGTGGTCACCGGGGCGGGGCCGAGCTTCTGCGCGGGCGCCGACCTCGCCGGGCTGCTGGGCGGAGAGGACCCGCTCGACCCGATGGCCGACCTGCGGGCGCACAACCTCGCGGCCCAGGCGGCGCTGCGCGAGTTCCCGCGCCCGACGATCGCGATGATCCGCGGGCACTGCATCGGCGGCGGGGTGGAGATCGCCGCCGCGTGCGACCTGCGGTTCGCCGACCCCGGGAGCGTCTTCGGCGTCACGCCGGCCAAGGTCGGCATCGTCTACCCGCCGTCGTCGACCCGGGCGCTGGTGGAGCTGGTCGGGCCGGCGACCGCCAAGTACCTGCTGTTCAGCGGGGAGCTGGTCGACGCCGCCACCGCGCTGCGCACCGGCCTGGTCGACCGGGTCGTGGACGCCGAGGGCCTGGCCGACGAGGTGCGCCGCTTCGCGGACGTGCTGGCCTCGCGCTCGGCCCTGACCCAGCGGGCCGCCAAGGAGGTCGTGGCCGCGCTCTCGGCCGGCGGCGACGGGGAGGACGTCGTCGCCCCCTGGTACCGCCGGACCATCGCCAGCGGCGAGCTCCCGGAGGGGGTCACCGCCTTCGCCGAGCGGCGCCCGCCCCGCTTCGGCTGGACGGGGTGACCAGGCGATCCCGTTTCGGAGCAGGGTGAGCGGGGGTACCTCAACCCTCGCGGCGCACCCTCCCGGAGGAGCCCCGGCACGGCGGTTCCCGCGTGCTCCGGCCCCTCTCCGCCCCCCGTGACGCATGGACGCGCCGGGTGGACAACCGGTTACGACACTCCCGCTTCCAGACAGCAGGTGTGGCCGAACCGGTCGCGGGTAGCGCCAGTTCCGACCACGAACTGTCCACGATCACTGCCGAGGAGGACCGATGACTCACAGCATCGACGCCCCGCTCCCCCCGCCCACCACCACCGCGGGAAGCACGGGTCCGAGCTCGTCGAGCACGACCGACGTCGCCAAGGACGAGGCCCGCAACGTCGGCCAGACGGCGGCGCAGGCCGGCAGCCAGGTCGCGTCGACCGCCGCCGACCAGGCCAAGGAGGTGGCGCACGAGACCCGGCGCCAGGCGCAGGACCTGCTCCGCCAGGGCCAGTCGCAGCTCAAGGACCAGACCGTCGCCCAGCAGCAGAAGGCGGCCCAGGGCCTGACCTCGCTGGCGACCGAGCTGCGCAGCCTCGCCGACGGCACCAGCCAGGGCGCCCCCGGACCGGCCCGCGACCTGCTCCAGCAGGCCTCCGGCTACCTCGAGGGATTCGCCGACAAGCTGCAGAACCGGGAGCCGGCCCAGCTGCTGGACGAGGTCCGCAGCTACGCCCGCCGCCGCCCGGGCATGTTCCTGCTCGGTGCCGCCGCTGCCGGGATCGTCGCCGGCCGGCTGACCAGCGGGGTGCGCGCCGCGCACAGCGACTCGAACACCTCGGGCCGCACGCCGACGAACTACGTCGACCCCACGCCGACGTACTCCGACGCGACGTACGCCGACACCACCTACGCCGACCCGGCCAGCGCCTACACGGGCACCGGCACCGCGTTCACGACGCCGGGCTCGGCCCCGCTCCCGCCGCCCCCGTACGGCACCGTGCCGCCCGAGGGCAGCGTCGTGCCGCCGGCCGCGCCGGCCGGCTGGGACGACCCGGCGCGTCGCCCGGGCGGGGTGGGCTGACGCATGAGCACCCCGTACACCCCGGGTCAGCCGACCGGCGGCCCCGGCTACGCGCCTCCCGTGGTGGAGCCGGCCACCCAGAACTACGCGGCCGACTACTCCTCGGAGCACAGCGGCGCCATGGGGACCCCGCTCACCGACCAGGGCCGCCCTGACGTCGAGGGCAACTCGGTGGGTGCGCTGATCGGAGAGGTCACCAAGGACCTCTCCACCCTCATGCGCCAGGAGCTCGAGCTGGCCAAGGTCGAGATGAAGGCCGAGGCGAAGAAGGCCGGGCAGGGCGCCGGGATGTTCGGCGCCGCCGGGTTCGCCGGCTACATGGTGGCGCTGTTCCTCTCCCTCGCCCTCATGTGGGCGCTGGCCAGCGCCATCCCCACCGGCTGGTCGGCGCTCATCGTGGCGGCCCTCTGGGGCATCGTCGGCGCCATCGCCTTCGTGCTGGGCCGCAAGAAGTTCCAGCAGGTGAACCCGAAGCCCGAGCGCACCGTCGACACGCTGTCGAAGGTGCCCGGCGCGCTCAAGCCGAACTGACCACGCCGAACTCCCCCACTCCCGAAGGAGTCGCAGACATGACCAGCAGTGACCCGGACGTCATCCGCCGGCAGATCGAGGACACCCGGCGCGAGCTCAGCTACGACGTCGACGCCCTCAACGAGAAGGTCAACCCCGCCCGCGTCGTCGACCGGCGGGTGACCGCCGCGAAGGGACGCATGACCGGCCTCAAGGACAAGGTGATGGGTACCGCGCACGACACCACCCACTCCGCGCACGGCATGGCGTCCAACGCCGCCGGCTCCGTGCAGGGCGCGGCGAGCAACGCGGCCGGCACGGTGCAGGACGCGGCCTCGTCCGCGGCCGGCGCCATCCAGGGCGCCCCGGACATGGCGATCCGCCAGACCCAGGGCAACCCGCTGGCCGCCGGGCTGATCGCCTTCGGCGTCGGCTGGCTGGTCTCCAGCCTGCTGCCCGCCACGCAGAAGGAGCAGCAGCTGGCCCAGCAGGCCGAGACGGCCGTCCGCGAGAACAAGGACACGCTGCTGGCCCCGGCCAAGGAGGCCGCGCAGGAGATCGGCGAGCAGCTCAAGCCCGCCGCCCAGGACGCCGTGGAGTCGGTGAAGGCGACCGCCCAGGACGCCGCCGCCACCGTCAAGGACGAGGGCCAGTCCGCCGCCGCGGACGTGCAGGGCCAGGCCCAGCAGTCCAAGGCGACGGTGCAGAGCAAGACCTCCGGGTCCTGATCCACGCGGGTCCCTGACCCGCTCGCACGACACCGCGCCCCGCCGGGTCCTCCCGGCGGGGCGCAGTGCTGTCCGCGTCACCCACCCGGGTGAGGCGCTGACCGGGGCACCTGCTGGCACCGGCGCGGGATGTCGACGTCCAGGACATGACCGCTGCCGCGCTCGACCGCTCGCCCGCGCCGTCGCGCCGGCGACGGCTCGCGGGAGTGCGGCGGACCGCGGCGCCCGGCCGTCTGGTGACGGCGCTCGCCGTCCTCGTGCCGGTCGCCCTGCTCGCGCTCGGCGCACTGCCCCTGACCCCGGCAGCGCTGGTCGCGTTCCTCGCCCCGGCGGGTGCGCTGCTCGCCGGCACGCGGCACTCCCGACGCCAGGCGGCGCTGATCGCCCGGCTGGAACGCGAGCGGGCCGTGCTGCTCGACCAGGTGCGCAGCCGCGCCGACGAGCTGGACCGCGCCTCCCGCATCATGGCCGCGCGCGCCCGGACCATGACCAGCGTCATCGACGCCGTCACCGAGCAGTCGATCATCGGCACCGACCCCGACGGCACGATCCGCGTGTGGAACCCGGGCGCCGAGAAGCTGCTCGGCCTCCCCCGCGCCGACGTCGTCCGCCGGCGCTCGATCCTGGAGTTCCACCTCGCCGAGGAGCTCGAGGAGGCCGCCGACGCGCAGGGCACCGCCGTCGGGCTGCACGCCCTGGTGCGCGCCGCCCAGGAGAACGGCAGCGACGTCCGCGACTGGACCTACGTCGCCGCCGACGGCCGGCAGCGGACCGTCGCGGTGGCGATCACGCCGCGCACCGACGACCGCGGCGTGCACGCCGGCTGGAACTTCGTCGGCACCGACATGACCGAGGTGCGCGCCACCGAGCGGATGAAGGACCAGTTCGTCAGCCTCGTCTCGCACGAGCTGCGCACCCCGCTCACCTCGATCCTGGGATACCTGGAGCTCGTCCTGGACGACGAGCAGAGCCTCACCGACGAGCAGCGCCGGTACCTGGGGACCGTGGAGCGCAACGCCGACCGGCTGCTGCGCCTGGTGGGCGACCTGCTGTTCACCGCCCGCGTCGACGCCGGCCAGCTCACCCTGCAGCCCGAGCCCGTGGACCTCGTGGCCGTCGTCCGCGCCGCCGAGGAGACCGCCCGCGTCGCCGCGACCGCCGGCGGCGTCGAGCTGCGGGTCGAGGCACCGGACGGGGCCCTGGTCATTAGCGGCGACCCGATGCGGCTCGGGCAGGCCTGCGACAACCTGGTCTCCAACGCCGTCAAGTTCACCCCGTCCGGCGGGTCGGTCACCCTCACCGTCGGCACCGGCTGGCGGGCCGCCGACGGCACGGTGACGGCCGACGAGCGCCCCGGTGCGGCCCCGGTCGCCCGGCTGTCGGTGCGCGACACCGGCATCGGCATCCCCGACGACGAGCAGGGCAAGCTGTTCACCCGGTTCTTCCGCGCCTCGACCGCCCAGCGCAACGCCGTCCCCGGCGTGGGTCTGGGGCTGTCGATCACCAAGGCCATCACCACCGCCCACGGCGGCACGCTGGACCTGGAGAGCGCCGAGGGCCGGGGCACCACCTTCACCCTCACGCTGCCCCGCGGCGCCTGACCCCTCGCGCACCGAGCGCTCTTCCGCGGACGTGCAGGTCCGCTTTCTTGCGGATTCCTTGCGGTAAGCGGGCGGGTGGCCTGCGGAAGCACCTCCAGAGTTCTCCCTGTCGCCGGAAGCGCCGGGGGCACGGACTCAGGGAGAACACGATGCGCGCCACCGCCACCAGCTCCACCGCCCGCAAGGTCATCGGCTCGCTCGGCGTCCTCGGGGCCGCGGCCGCCGTCGCCGGCATGGGCACCTTCGGCACCTTCACCGACAGCACCTCCGCCGTCGGGACGACGATCAGCTCCGGCACGGTCGACATCGACCTCACCCAGCCCGTGGTCATGCCCTTCACGGCCGCCGGCCTCGTGCCCGGCGACTCGGTCACCCGCGCCTTCACGCTGAAGAACGCCGGCACCACGGACTTCTCGTCGATCACCCTCGACTCGACGCCCACCAACAGCCCGCAGAGCGTCCTCACGACCGACATCACCAACGGCCTGCAGCTGTCCGTGAAGTCCTGCTCCACGGCCTACGCCCAGAACGGCAACGCCGTCACCTGCTCCGGCGTCGAGAAGACGCTGCTCACCGGGCCCGCCGCGGTCAGCAAGACCCTGACCTCGCCCGCCTCACTGGTGTCGGGCCAGTCGGACAACATCGCGATCACCTACACGCTGCCGGCTGCCGCGGGCAACGGCTTCCAGGGCAAGTCCGCCGACCTGAGCCTCGTCTTCACCGCCCAGCAGCGCGCCGCCGGCGCCCGCTGACCCGGCTGAGACACCGGAGACACCACGATGACCGCCGTCCTCCCCGTCCGGAGCCCGGGAGCAGCCCTGCTGCTCCCGGCCGAGGACACCCGCTCCGCTCGGAACCGGTCCGCCGGTCCGGCCCGCACGCTGGGCCTGCTCGCCCCGTGGCTGGTCCGCGGAGTCGTGGGGCTGGCCGTCGCGGTCTTCGCTCTCCTGGCCGTCGGACCGCACGTCCTCGGCTACCGCACGATGACGATGCTCACCGGCAGCATGTCGCCGATGATCGACCCGGGCGACGTCACCGTCGTCACGCCGATCGCCGTCGGGGACGTCACCGAGGGCATGGTCATCACCTACCACCAGCCGATCGGTGACCACTCGCTCGTGACCCACCGGGTCGTCGAGGTGCAGCGCGACGCCGCCGGCCGCACCACCGTCCGCACCAAGGGCGACGCGAACGAGGCCGTCGACCCCTGGACCGCGACGCTCGAGGGCGACACCGCCTACCGGGTGCGCGCCGTCGTCCCGGAGCTCGGCCACCTGATCACCGCGCTCCGCGCCCCCGTGCTCACCCAGGCGCTGATCTACGGCGCCCCCGCCCTGCTGGCCGGCTGGCTGCTGCTGGGCATCTGGCGCCCCACCACCGACACCCGCGACGAGGAGGACCAGCCGTGACCGCGCTCCGCCGCACCGCCGTCCTGCTCGGCCTGATCGCCACCGTGGTCATCGGCAGCAGCATCCCGGCCTCCGCCACCTTCTCCGCAAGCACCACGGCGCAGCAGGCCCGCGTGAGCACCCTCGTCGTCGAGCCCGTCTCGGGCATCCGGGTCGAGCGCAACTGCCCCACCACGCAGGCCACCCTGCGGTGGAACGCCAGCCCCACCGCTGCCGTCGCCGCGAACAAGGTGACGAGCTACGCGATCTCCGCCAACGTCGGCGGCCAGCAGATCACCGCGCAGGTCCCGGCGACCCAGACCTACTACGTCTACCCGACGGGTTACGTCTACCCCGGCACGAGCGTCCCGGTCTCGATCACCGTCACCACGCAGACCCAGTACGGCTGGACCAAGGCCGCCACGACGACGACGACGGTGACGACGTGCTGACCGCCCTCGTCGTCGACGCCGACGCCCTCGCCCGCCGCCGCGTCTCCGGCCTCCTCCGCCTCGGCGGGTGGCAGGTCCGCGAGGCCGCCGACGTCCCGGCCGCCCTCGCGCTCGCCGCGACCGACGTCCCCGACCTCGTCGTCACCGACGCCGCCGTCGCCGGCGAGGACGGGCTGGAGCTGCTCCGCCGGCTGCGCCGCGACGGCTCGGAGGCCCACTTCCTGGTCACCGCCTGGGAGCCCTCGGAGCAGGTCCGGTCCGCGGCCGCCGCCGTCGGCGCCCTGGCCTGCCTCGGCAAGCCGGTCGACGCCGGCATCCTGCTCGACTTCCTGCGCAGCCGGACCACGGGGCCGGCTGCGCAGGGCACCCGCTACGCCATCCACGAGGTCGGCGACCTGCACGACGCCGACATCGAGGACGACCTGATGGACCGACTCCAGGAGCTGTACGTGACCGCGCTGCCCGGCCGCCTGGCCGCCATCGAGACCTCCACCCGACAGGGCGACGGGCCCGCCGTGGCCGCGGCCGCCTACACGCTGGCCGGCACGAGCGGCCAGCTCGGCCACCCGGAGGTCGCCTCGATCTGCCAGGCCATCGCCGCCGACGCCCGCCGCGGCATCCTGGCCCACGACCGCGTGCAGCACCTGCACGCACTGATCGGCGCCTGAGCCCTGACCCCGCTCGGACGCGCACGAGACGGAGGGCCCGCAGACGAGGGGGAAACGTCTGCGGGCCCTTCGGCGTGCTCAGGGGCAGACATGGCCATTTCTGCCCCTAGGGGGTCTGGGTCAGGCGGCGACGAGGCGGTAGCCGACGCCGCGGACGGTGCGGATCTCCGGTGAGTTGAGGCCGGCGGCGACGAGCTTGCGGCGCAGGTTGGACATGTGCGCCTCGACCAGGCGCAGGTTGCCCTCCCAGTCGGTCTGCCAGACCTCGCGGAGCAGCGTCTCGCGCTGCAGCACCCGGCCCGGCCGGGAGGCCAGCGCGGCCAGCAGATCGAACTCGGTGCGGGTCAGGTCGACGACGGCGCCGTCGACGCGCACCTCGCGGGTCTCCTCGTCCAGCTCGAGCTCGGCGAGCCGTCGGACCGACTCCTCGGCCGGGGCCGCCACCTCGGGCGCGGGCGCGGTGCGCGGGAAGCGCAGCATCGCCTGGACGCGGGCGGTCAGCTCGCGCGGGGAGAACGGCTTGGCCATGTACCCGTCGGCGCCGACGGCCAGCCCGATGAGCAGGTCGACCTCCTCGGCGCGGGCGGTGAGCATGAGGACGTAGCAGGCGGTCTCGGCGCGGATCTGCCGGCACACCTCGGTCCCGTCGGTGTCGGGCAGCCCGAGGTCGAGCACGATGAGGTCGGGCGCCTCGCGGCGCACCTCGGCCAGGCACTCGGCCCCGCTGCCGACTGCGCGCACCCGCAGCCCGGCGCGCTCCAGGACGGTGCGGACCAGCTCGCGGATCTCCTCGGTGTCCTCGACGACGAGCACGGATGACCCGGTCACGACCGACCTCCCTCCGATGACGATCTCGCGGACCCGGCGGTCCGCTTCCCGCCCCTGTGATCGGCGGGCGCGCCGGGTTGCTTGAGCCCGGCCCCGCTTCCCGACGTCCACTCCCCCGGAGGGGTGGGGGGCGACCACCGCCTCCTCAGCTCCACCCCCGGCCCGGCCGTTGCGAGGTGGAGGGCGCGGCCGTCGTGGTCGCAGCACACGGCGCACCCGGAGAGGCACGATGACCGTCGAACTGGTCCGCACCGACCACCACGTGCACTGCACGGGGTCCGGCGGCGCCGCGGGCAGCACCTGGGCCTCCGTGGCCGCCGCCCGCCGGGCCGGGCTCGAGAGCATCCGCCTGGTCGACCCCGTCCACACCTCGAGCACGCAGGTGCCGGACTTCCTGGCCCGGGTCGCCGCCCTGCCGCGGATCCCCGGCCTGGAGGTGCTCACCGGCGTGGAGGCCACGATCCTCGACGCCTCCGGCCGGCTCGACGTCCCCGCCGACCTCGTCGCCGGCGCCGGTGGGGTGGACCGCGTGCTCATCGCCGCCCACCGGTTCCCCGGGCCCGACGGCCCGTGGAGCCCGGCCCGGACCGTGGCCGAGATCGAGCGGGGGCTGCACCCGCAGGACGTGCTCGACGTCCTCGTGACCGCCACCGTCCGGGCGATGTCGACGGTGGACCGCCCCCAGCTAGCGCACCTGTTCTCGCTGCTGCCGCGGATCGGGCTGCACGAGAGCGCGTTGACCGACGACCACCTCGCCGCGATCGCCGCCGCGGCCCTCCGCACCGGGACGACGGTCGAGGTCAACGAGAAGTGGCGCTGCCCCGGCCCCCGCGTGGTGCTGCACCTCGCCGCCGCCGGCGTGACCCTGGTCGGCGGCACCAGCAGCACCGAGGCCGCGACCGTGGGTCGCTACTCCTGGGTCGCCCACGCCGCCGCGGCCCGGCACCTGCTCGGCGTCCGGTGACCGTCGCGGCGCCTCGCTAGGTGAGCGTCCGCGTCGTCGGTGGCAGCTCGCCACCGGCCACCAGCGCGGCGGTCGCGTCCTGCAGCGCGGTGAGCGCCACCCGCTGGGTGTTCGGCCCGGCGGAGACGCGGGCGACGCCGAGCTCCTGCAGCTCGCGCACCGACGGCGACCGGCCGGGGACGGCGATGACGCTCAGCCGGCCGGGCCCGAACGCCTCGGCCAGCACGGCGATCTCCTCGTGGGCGACGACGCCGGGGACGAACACGCACGGCGCCCCGGCCGCGAGGTAGGCCCGCCCGCGGCGCACCGCCTCGGTGAGCACCTCCCTGCGGTCGGCCCCGGCGGCCGCCCGCAGGACGGCGTCGGTGCGGGCGTTGAGGACGAACCCGATCCCCGCGTCGCGGCCGGCGGCCAGCACCGCCTCGACCGCGGCCACGGCCTCGTCCAGCGGCCGCATCGCGTCCTCGAGGTTGCCGCCGACCACGCCCGCGGCGATGGCCCGACGGGCGGTCTCACCGGCGTCGCCGTAGCCGGCCTCCATGTCCATGGAGACCGGCAGGTCCACGGCCGCGGCGATGCGGGCGACCATGTCCAGGTGCAGGTCCAGCGGGATCCGCTCGCCGTCCTCGTAGCCGAAGGTGGCCGCGATCGAGTGGCTGGCGGTGGCCAGCGCGCGGATGCCGTCGGTTCCGGCGACCACCCGCGCCGAGACGACGTCCCACACGTTGGCGAGGACGAGCACCTCGGGGGCGGTGTGCAGCTCCAGCAGGGCGCGGGCGCGGGCGGCGAGGTCGGGCACGGGCCGAACCTAGCCAGCGCGCGCCGCCCTGACCAGCGGCACTGGCGCAGGCCGGTCAGGTAAGGCTAACCTGCGCCACAGTGCCCGACCCCGGTCGCGGCAACGATCCCCGCCGCCTCCCGGATAGGCCGAACCCGCGCATGTACGTGTGCCACTGCAACGTGGTGAGCGACCGCGACATCATCGAGTCCATCGCCAACGGCGCCCGCTGCATCGCCGACGTCGCCCGGGACACCGGGGCCGGCCGCACGTGCGGCGGCTGCGTGGACACCATGCGCGAACTCGTGTGCCAGCATTGCCCGGTCATGACCGAGCGACAGCTGGGAGCCGCAGGTGCAACCCGTTAGTCCCCGAGTGGTCGAACTGCTCAACGATGCGTTGACCTTCGAGCTCACCGTCACCAACACGTACTTCCTCAACGCCCGCATGCTGGACGCCTGGGGCCTCCCGAAGCTGGGCAAGGTCTTCTACGACCTGTCCATCGACGAGATGCGCGACGCCGACGACCTCATCCAGCGCGTCCTGCTGTTCGACGGCCACCCGAACCTGCAGCGCCTCGGGTCGATCCGGGTCGGCGAGACCGCCGAGGAGATGCTCGTCCTGGCCCTCGACAGCGAGAAGGCCGCCGTGGCCCAGTTCAACGCCTCGGCCAAGGAGTGCCACGAGCTCGGCGACCACGGCACCGCCGCCGTCTTCGAGGAGATGGTGCGCGACGAGGAGAAGCACGCCGACTGGTTCGAGGCCCAGCTCGGCGCCATCGAGCGGGTCGGCGCGGCCCAGTACCTGGCCGCGCAGATCTCCACCGAGACGCCCTAGCGGCACCGCACGCGCAGAGGGCCGCTCCCCGATCCGGGGAGCGGCCCTCGTGCCGTTCGAGGTGGTTCAGCCGGCGAGCAGCTCGGTGAGCCGCTCCAGCTGGAGCCGCGCGGCGGTCAGCCCGATGCCGGTGAAGAACACGTCGTCGTCGACGGCGTGGGCCCGGTCCGCGGCGACGGCGGGCAGCAGCGGCCACAGCGGCCCGGCGACCACGTCGGCCTCGCCGGACTCGTCCGGGGCGCCGTAGGAGGAGTGCAGGACGACGTCGGCGTCCACCGAGGTGATCAGCTCGGGGCTGACCTCGGCGAAGGTGGGCGTGCGCTCGGTCGGCAGCGCCAGCAGTCCGAGACCCGCGTCCGCCAGCACCGACCCGAGGAACGACTCGGGCGTGTAGACGCGGATCGCGCCCCCGCCGACGAAGCGCACGGCGCCGATGGTCGGCGCCGGTTCGCCGACCGCGTCGCCCAGCGCCGCGGCCTCGGCGCGGTACTCGTCGAGCACGTCGGCGGCCTCGTCCTCGAGCCCGAGCGCCTCGGCGGCGAGCTCGAAGTTCTCCTTCCAGACGACACCGACCTCCTCGGCGAAGACGGTCGGGGCGATCTGCGAGAGCTGGTCGTAGAGCGCCTCGTGGCGCACCTTGTTGGACAGGATGAGGTCCGGCTCGGCTGCGGCGATCGCCTCGAGGTCGGGCTCGGCGATGGTGCCGACCACCTCGACGCCCTCGGCGTCGTCGGCCAGGTAGCTCAGGAAGCCGTCGGAGACCGCGGTGGTGACGGCGCCGACCGGCGTGACGCCGAGCGAGAGCGCCGAGTCCAGCTCGCCGGTGTCGAGGACGACGACGCGCTCGGGCCGCTCGGGGATCTCGGTGCTGCCCATCGCGTGCTCGACGGTCCGCGGGAAGGCGTCGTCCTCGGTCGTGCCGGTGGCGGTGCCGGCGTCCGGCTCGTCGTCGCTCCCGCAGCCGGTGAGCAGCAGGGCGACGGCCAGGACGGCTCCGGTCGCGGACAGGGCGGGGCGTCTCATGGTTCTCCTCGTGGATGCGCACGCACATCGATCGCGCGTGCCTCTGGATCGCTCCGCCCGCGTGTGCAAGACTCCGGAGCGAAGCCAGGTGAGGCTAGCCTAATCTCCGCACCGCCCCACCTGCCCGCACCGGGAGAGGACCGCATGACCGTCGAGACAGTGCAGATCCCGGTGTACCGGCCCTTCGCCGTGCAGGTGGCCCGCCTCGTGCGGCTGAGCCCGACCTTCCTGCGCGTGACCTTCACCGGCGCCGACCTCGACGAGTTCAGCACCAACGGCTACGACCAGCGGATCAAGGTCATGCTGCCGCTGCCCGGCCGCGGCATCGACGACTGCCCGGCCGACCCCGACTGGTACGGCGCCTGGCGCGCGCAGCCGGAGGACCGGCGGATGCCGCTGCGCACCTACACGATCCGCGCCCTGCGCCCCGAGCTGCGCGAGATCGACGTCGACTTCGTGCTGCACGGCGCGACCGGCCCCGCGTCGGCCTGGGCCGAGTCCGCGGCCCCCGGCGACGAGGTCGTGCTCATCGGCCCCAACGCCCGCTTCCCCGGCCCGACCGGCGGCTTCGAGTGGCACCCGCCGGTCGATGCGTCCTGCCTGCTCGTGGCGGGTGACGAGACCGCGGTGCCGGCGATCTGCGCGATCGTGGAGTCCCTGCCCGCCGGGCAGCGCGCCCGCGTCCTGCTCGAGGTGCCCGAGGCCGGGGACGCCCTGAACGTCGCCGCCCCCGACGGCGTCGAGGTCACCTGGCTGCCCCGCGCCACCGGTGCCGGCGCCCCCGCACCCCGTGGGGCGCTGCTCACCGCGGCGGTCGCGGACGCGGTGGCCGACCTCGCCGACGACCTCGCCCCCTCCCCCGCCGTGGCGCTCGAGGACGTCGACGTCGACAGCGGCATCCTCTGGGAGGTGCCGACCGAGCTGACGGCCCCCGCCGGCTCGTCCGGGGTCTACGCGTGGCTGGCCGGCGAGGCGGGCGTGGTGAAGGCGCTGCGCCGTCACCTGGTGCAGACCGTCGGCGTCGACCGCCGCTCGGTCGCCTTCATGGGCTACTGGCGCGAGGGCCGCACCAGCGACTGACCGCCTCCGTTTGACACCCTGACAGCAACCGGTGTCACATGGACGGGTGAGCGCTGCCCTGGATGTGCTGGCGACCGACGGCCTGGCGGTCATCGGCACGCTCGGCTTCTTCGTCCCCGCGGCGATCCTCGTGGCCCTCGTGGTCGGTGCCGTCGTGCGCGACCGCCGGCTCGCGGCCCAGGAGGCCGAGGCGGACGCCGCCGAGGAGGCCCGCAGGCACGAGTCGCTGGGCGACCCGGCGGACGGCGACCGCCGGAGCGCCGGGCGGCCTACTCCTCCGCCAGCCGGCTGAGCGCGGTCTCCACCGCCTCCTGGACGGTGCCGGCCATCTCGGTGCGGAACGCCGCCAGCAGCGCCTGTGCCGCCACCGGCTGGAGCCGGGCGACGGTCGCGCGGATCTCCTCGACCTGGTCCCGCGGGGCCCCGGCCTCCACCCAGGCCTGCCACCGGGTCTCGACGAACATGCCCACGTAGGTGCGGGCGATCTCCCGCACGTGCTCGGTCACCCGCGCCTGCGCGTCGATGAGCGCCTCGATCGGCACGCCCAGGGCGAGCACCTGGATGCCGGCGGTGAGCAGCGCGGGATCGAGCACCCGGAGCCGCTCGTCGTCGATCCGCTCGACCAGGCCGAGCCCGACCAGGCTGTCGACGACGGCCGGGCTCGGCGGCACGCCGGCCCGTGCGGCCAGGTCGGCGCCGGTGGTGACCTCCGGCTCCGGCGGCAGCCACGGCGCGAGCAGCGCCCGGTGCAGGGCCAGCGTGGCCGAGCTGCCGCTCGGCGGTGCCGAGCTCAGCGTCCGCTCGATCATCGCCAGCGTGTAGCCCTCGGCCAGCATCTCGCGCACGAGCAGCAGCCGGGCGACGTGCTCGCGGCCGTAGTACCCGGTGCGGCCGACCATGCGCGGCGGCGGCAGCAGGCCCCGGGCGGCGTAGGCACGCAGGTTGCGCACGGTGACGCCGGCGCGCGCGGCGAGCTGGTCGACGGTCAGCTCGCCGTCGTCGCCGTCCGGCGAACTCCCGACCTGGGTGACCACGCCCACCTCCTCACCTGCGCAACCCCACGGTAAACCGCTCGTTCTATGTATCAGTTGCCGATGTCACGGTGTGGATGTCTCATGAGCGCTACACCGATTGAGGGGGTTTGCGTGCTGCTCGCCGCTGAGACACGTCCCGCCGGAGGTGCCGCGCTCGGCGAGGTCGCCCTCGCCACCGGCATCGGGGCGGCGCTGACCGCCGTCCTCCTGGGCCTGGTGTGGCTGCACCGCACCCGCCGCTCGACGGTCCTGACCACGGTCGGGAACAAGCTGGGCGCGGCCACCGGGGTGCCGGCCTGGGTGGCACTCCCGACCATCCTCACCACGATCTCGCTGCTCGTGGCGCTGCTGGGCATGCTCTGGGACATCGCCCTGCACATCGGCGTGGGCCGCGACGAGGGACCGCTGGCCAACCCCGCGCACTTCCTCATCCTCTTCGGCCTGTTCGGCGTCTTCGCCGGCGGCGTCCTGGCCTGTGCCATGCCTTTGGACGAGAAGCCCGGCCCGGCCGCGGTCCGGTTCGTCCGCGGCTGGGACGTCCCGGTCGGCGGCATCCTCATCACCGTCGCCGGCTTCTACGCCCTGCTGGGCTTCCCCCTCGACGACGTCTGGCACCGCCTCTTCGGCCAGGACGTCACGCTCTGGGGCCCGACGCACCTGATGCTCATCGGCGGCGCCGGCCTGTCCATCGTGGGTCTGCTCGTCCTGGAGCAGGAGGGGCACGGCACGCTCTCGACCGACGACGGCGACGTGAAGGCCGGGCGCACCGCCCGCTTCATCCGCCAGGCCGCGGCCACCGGCGGGCTGCTGCTGGGCATGTCGGTGTTCCAGGGCGAGTACGACTTCGACGTCCCGCAGTTCCGGCTGGTGCTCGAGCCGTTCATGATCGCCGGTGCCGCGGGCATCGCCCTGGTCACCGCGCGGCTGTTCATGGGCCGCGGCGGGGCGCTGGCCGCCGCCGCGTTCTTCCTCGTCATCCGCAGCGGGATCGCGCTGGTCGTGGGCGGTGGCTTCGACGAGATCACGCCGACCTTCCCGCTGTACCTGGGCTCGGCGGTCGTCGTCGAGCTGCTCGCCCTCGGCCTCTCCCCCGCCCGCCGGCCGGTCCTGTTCGGCGCGGTCGCCGGGGTCGGCATCGGCACCATCGGCCACGCGACCGAGGCCGGCTGGACGCACGTGGTGCAGACGCTGTCGTGGAACGGCGACATCCTGGTCGAGGGCACCCTCATGGCGGTCGTCGGCGGCGTCGCCGGCGGTCTGCTGGGCGCACTGCTCGCGCTGGGCCTGCGCCGCCAGCTCCCCCGCCCGGCCGTGGCGCGCTCGATCGTGCTGGCCGGCCTCGTCGCGCTGGCCGCGTGCGTGGCCAACGGTCTGGTCGCGACCGTCCCCGACGACGTCGAGGCCACCTTCGGCATCACCGACGTGCAGTCCGACCCGCGCACCGCCGACATCACCGTCCGGCTGGACCCCGCCGACTTCGTCGACGACCCGGCGTGGGTGCAGATCACCGCGTGGCAGGGCGACGGCCTCGTCGTCAACGCCCTGGAGCGCACCGGCGAGGGCGAGTACCGGACCACCGAGCCGATCCCGCTGCACGGCACCTGGAAGACCCTGCTGCGGGTGCACGACGGCCGCGTCCTGACCGCCTTCCCCATCTACCTGCCGGCCGACGAGGCCATCGGCGAGGGCGAGATCGCGGCCGAGGACGGCATGACCCGCGCGGCGGTCCCGGAGATCGACATCCTGCAGCGCGAGCTGAAGGACGGCGGTGGCGGCGTCTGGCTGGTCGCCAACCTGGTCGTGCTCGTCTGCACCCTGGCGATCATCGCCGCGATGGCCTGGGGCGTGGCGCGCTACTCCCGCCGGGCGGGGGCCCGCGAGCCCTTCCCGGACGCCCCCGCGGACGAGCCGGCCGACGCGCCGCGCGCGTCCACCCCGGCCGTCTGACCGCCCGCCCCTCCCCCGCGCATCGGAGACCCCCGCTCGTGACGATCCGTCCTGCCCGGCTGCCCCGCGCCCTCGCGGCGTCCGCCCTCGCCCTCGCCCTCCCGCTCACCGGCTGCGCAGGCACCGACGAGGGGACGGCGTCCGACACGACGACCAGCCCGACGTCGTCGAGCGCGACGGCGGCCGGGGACCCGGAGCCGACGGCGGAGCCGGCGCAGGAGCCCGGTCAGCGCCTGGAGGTCACGGTCGCCGGCGGGCAGCTCAGCGGCGACACCGGCCGGGTGCCGGTGCCCGTCGGCGAGCAGGTCACCCTCGTCATCACCAGCGACGTCGCCGACGAGGCGCACGTGCACGGCTACGACCTGACCGCCGACCTGCAGCCCGGGACGCCGGCCCAGCTCACCTTCGACGCGACCATCCCCGGCGTCTTCGAGGTCGAGCTGCACGACGCGGGCACCGTCCTGCTGACCCTGCAGGTCTCCTGACCCGATGACGCTGCTGGCCCACGGGGTGGGGTCGCGCACCGACCTGCCCATCCCGATCGGGTTCGCCCTGTACGGCGCGGGCGCGGCGATCCTCGCCAGCTTCGCCGTCCTGCTGCTGTTCTGGCGCACCCCGCACCTGGGCGGCCCGGACTCCGGCCGCCCGGTGCCGGCGGGGCTGCAGCGCACCCTCGACGCCGGGGGCGTGCGCCGCGCGCTGCAGCTGGTGGCGCTGCTGCTCGCCGCGTTCGTCGTGGTCGCCGCCCTGGCCGGGCCGGAGGAGACCTCGCGCAACCTCGGCCCGTGGGTGCTGTTCGTGACCTTCTGGGTGGGTCTGGTCCCCGCGAGCCTGCTGCTCGGCCCGGTGTGGCGGGTGGCCAACCCGTTGCGCCTGCTGCACCGGCTGCTGCGGCGCTGGGGGCCCGACGCCCCGGGCGCGGCGCGGCTGCCGGCGCTGGGGCTGTGGCCCGCGGCCGGCGCGCTGCTGGTCTTCGTGTGGCTGGAGCTGGTGTACCCCGACCGCTCCGAGCCGCTCACCGTCGCGGTCTTCCTGCTCGCCTACGCCGTCGTGCAGCTGGGCCTGGCGCTGTGGTTCGGGGAGGGCTGGTTCGCCGCCGGCGACGGCTTCGAGGCCTACTCCACCCTGATCGCCCGGCTCTCCCCCTGGGGACGGCGAAGCGACGGCCGCCTCGTCCTGCGCAACCCGCTGGCCGGCGCGCTGGCCACCCCCGCGCAGCCCGGGCTCGGCGCGCTGGTCATGGTGCTGCTGGGCTCGACGGCGTTCGACGGGCTGACCCGGACGACGTGGTGGCAGACCGGCCCGGGGGCGGCGAACGACTGGTTCTCCGGCACGGTCGGCCTGCTGGCGTCGATCGCGCTGGTCTCCGGGCTGTACGTCGTCGGCACCCGGCTGTCGGGCCGGCTGGCCGGCCAGGAGGAGCGGATCCAGCCGGCGCGGTACGCGGCGACGGTGATCCCGATCGCGCTGGGCTACACCGTGGCGCACTACTTCAGCCTGCTGATGCTCGACGGGCAGACGACCTGGATCCTCCTCAGCAACCCGTTCGGTGCCGACGGCGTGGACCTGTTCGGCACCTACGGCAACCGGGTGGACCTCACCGCGGTCAGCGCCGACCTCATCGCGCTGGTGCAGGTCGGGGCCATCATCACCGGCCACGTCGTCGGCGTGGTGCTGGCCCACGAGCGGGCGCTGCTGTCGGCCCGCCGCGCCCGCGCGTCCGACCAGCTGCCGCTCGTGCTGGTGATGGTGGTCTTCACCCTGGGCGGGCTGGGGCTGCTCTTCGGGTTCTGAGCACAACCTCTCAGCCGGGACCGTGGGCTACAGCTCCGCCCACCGCGTGCCGATGCTGAGAGAGCCGAGTCCGGCACCACCGGGGCGCACGCCCCGACGCAGCGGAGGGACCGCCCCCGTGATCGCAGTGACCTGTCGCAACGGCGAGCACTTCACCATCGACCCCCGTGAGATCGAGCGGGTCGAGACCCTGCCCGATACCGTCCTGCACATGGTCGGCGGCCGCACCTACGTGCTCGGCACCGGACTCGACGAGCTGCTGCGGGCCGTCCGCGACTCGCACGCCGAACTGCTCGTCGTGCAGAAGCGGCTGTCCGGCGGCACCGCCGTGCTCGCCGACTCCGCCGCCACCCTGCGGGTGGAGCGCCGGGCGCGCGTCCGCATCGACGACTCCCCCGGCTCCCCCGCCGACCGCCGTCCCGACCCCGACGCCTGACCTCCGCTAGACGACGACGGAGAGCGCCAGCACTCCCAGCAGGCCGACCACGGAGATGATCGTCTCCATCACCGACCAGCTCTTGATGGTCTGGCCGACGGTCATCCCGAAGTACTCCTTCACCAGCCAGAACCCGGCGTCGTTGACGTGCGAGAAGAACAGCGAGCCGGCGCCGATCGCCAGCGCGAGCAGCGCCACGGTCGAGGAGCTCTGCTCGGCCGCCAGGGGCGCGACGATGCCGGCGGCGGTGATCGTGGCGACCGTCGCCGAGCCCGTGGCCAGCCGGATGCCGACGGCCACCAGCCAGCCCAGCACGAGGACGTTGATCGACAGGTCCTCGGCCGCCCGGCCGACCAGGTCGCCGACGCCGGCGTCCACCAGCACCTGCTTGAAGCCACCGCCGGCCGCCACGATGAGCAGGATCCCGGCGATGCCGGGCAGCGAGCCCCCGACGATCGAGGAGATCCGCTCGCGGCCGAACCCGACCGCGGTGCCGAGGGTGAACATCGCCAGGATGACGCCGGCCATCAGCGCGACGACCGGGGTCCCGGCGACGTCGAGGACCGAGCGCACCGCGCTGTCCTCGTCGAGGACCAGCTCGCCGATCGCGCGCAGCAGCATGAGCCCCACCGGCAGCAGCACCGTGACGATCGCGGCGACCAGCCGCGGCCGGCGGACCGGCGTCGCGGTCCCGGAGCTGGTGGCCACCGCCGCCCGCTGCTCGCCCTCGACCGGGTCGGCCAGGTCGGCGGCGACGCGGCCCGGCCCGGTACCGCCGTCGTCGTCCGCGGCCCGCCCGGTCCCGCCCGGACCGCCGGCCGTGCCGGGGATCGGCAGGTCGATCCGCCGGCTGATCCAGGTGCCGAACACCGGTCCGGCCAGGATCACGCACGGGATCGACACGATCAGCCCGAGGAGCAGGGTGCGGCCGAGGTCCGCGCCGAGCGCGTCGATCGCGACCAGCGGCCCGGGGTGCGGCGGCACCAGCCCGTGCAGCACGGAGAGGCCGGCCAGCGCGGGGATGCCGACGAGCAGCACCGGCAGGTGCGTGCGCCGCGCGACGAGCAGCACGATCGGCACCAGCAGGACGACGCCGACCTCGAAGAACAGCGGGATGCCGACGAGCGCGGCGACCCCGCCCATGGCCCAGGGCAGCCGGTGCGCCGACACGTGGTCGACGAAGGCCGACACGATCCGGTCCGCTCCCCCGCTCTCCGCGAGCAGCCCGCCGATCATCGCGCCGAGGGCGATGAGCAGCCCGACGCTGCCCACGGTCGCCCCGACGCCGCCCTGGAAGCTGGTGACGGTGTCCGCGGCGGCCAGCCCCCCGACGGTCCCGAGCACCGCCGCCCCGAGGACCAGCGCCAGGAACGGGTGCACCTTGAGCCAGGTGATCAGCACGACGACGGCGGCGATGCCGAGCAGCGCAGCGACGACCAGCTGGGTGTCGCTGCTGTCGACCTCGATGGCGTCCGCGGCGAGCAGGGTCATGACGAGGCCTCCGGGCTCCCGTGGGCGGAACGGGGTGCGCGGTCGCCGAGCGCGGCCACGAGGTCGTCGACCACCGCGTCGGGCGGGCCGGCGCCGGAGATCTCCGCGCCGGCCTCGTCGGGCTCGAGCGGCTGGAGGGTGGCCAGTTGGCTGTCCAGCAGCGAGGCCGGCATGTAGTGGCCGGCGCGCTGCTCCATCCGCTCGCGGATGACCTCGGCGTCGGCGGTCACGTGGGCGAACCAGACCGAGGGGCGGCCCTCGCGCAGCAGGTCGCGGTAGCTGCGCTTGAGCGCCGAGCAGGTGACGACGACGGAGCGACCGGTCGCCTCCCGCTGGTCGATCCACCCGCCGATGGTGCGCAGCCACGGCCAGCGGTCGTCGTCGTCCAGCGGGTGGCCCGCGGCCATCTTCTCGACGTTGGCACGGGGGTGGAAGTCGTCGCCCTCGGCGAACTCCCAGTCCAGCCGCTCGGCGAGGCGTTCGGCGACGGTCGTCTTCCCTGAACCGGACACCCCCATGACGACGACGGTGGTGGGCGGGAACGAGCCGTCGGCCTGCATGCAGCGACCGTAGGACCGCGCGCCGCTCGCGGCGACACGGTCAGGCGGAGAGAGCGCCGATCAACTCGGGCCAGGCGGTGCTCCGCGGGTCGATGACGACGAAGTGCCCGCCGTCGACCTCCACCAGCCGGGCCGCGGGGTGCGCGGCGACGTAGGACCGGGCGAGGGCGAGCGGGACGATCTCGTCCGCGGTGCCGTGCACGATCGTCACCGGAGCGCTCGGCGACGGCTGCCGGACCGGGTCGAGGTCCGGGCGCCCGGCGGCCGGCCCGCCCAGGAACGCGCGGACCGCGTCGCCGTCGAGCGCGAGCTCCTCGGCCAGTGCGACGTCCGCGACCGGGGCGAGCGCGACCACGCCGGCGAGCTGCGGCACCCGCGGGTCGACGGCGGCCTGCAGCACGAGGTGCCCGCCGGCGGAGTGCCCCGCCAGCACGAGCCGCCCGTCGCAGCGCCCGGCCAGCTCGGGGGCGGTGCTCAGGTGGCCGATCGCGGCGGCGACGTCGTCCACCGTGTCGTCGGGCCGGCCGGGCACGCGGCGGTACTCGATCGCCGCCGTCGTCCAGCCGGCCTCGGCGAGGGCCGCGGTGAGCGGCCGCACGTGGACCCGGTCGTACGCGGGCCGCCAGAAGCCGCCGTGCACGAACACCACCAGCGGACGCTGCTCGGCGCCGGACCCGCCGAAGCGGACGTCGACCACGGCGTCGGCGGAATCGCCGTAGCGCAGCTCCAGGTCGGGGCCGGGCGCGGGCAGCGCGAGGACCGAGCGGTCCTCCTCGGCGGGCATCTCAGCCGCGGGCGTCGGCGGCGCGCAGGCTGTCCAGCGCGGGGCCGTACATGCGTGCCTTGATGGTGCGGAGCGTCTCCCCCGCCTTGCCGGCGAGCCCGGAGGCGATCTCGACGGCGGTGGACAGGACGACGTCCTCGGCGACGGCCTGGTCGACGATGCCGGCCTCGACGGCCTCGGCTCCGCCGTAGCGGCGGCCGGTCGTCATCGCCTCGTGCGCGGCCTGCGGCGCGAGCCGCCCCTGGATCAGCGCGGACATGCCCGGCGTGAACGGGATCTGGATGTCCACCTCGGGCAGGCACCAGAAGCCGCGGTCGGCCCGCATCACGCGGACGTCGTGGCTCAGGGTGAGCATGGCGCCGGCGGCGAACGCGTGCCCCTGGATCGCGGCCACGGTCACCAGCGGCAGCGCCAGCACCCGGGCGAGCAGGTGCTGCACGGTGCCGACGTAGCCGCCGCGCTCGGACTCGTGGGTGGAGAGCCACTCCAGGTCCAGGCCGTTGGAGAAGAACTTGCCGGTGGCGGTGGTGACGAGCGCGCGGGCGCCGTCGGCCTGCTCGACCTCGTCGAGGGCGGCGTCCATCGCGGTCAGCCAGTCGGGGTGGAAGCGGTTCTCGGTGTCGCCGAGGTCGAGCACGAAGACGTCGCCGGAGCGGTCCAAGGTGGGCATGGCGGTCCTTCCGGGGAGGCAGCAGCGGACAGGCTCGGCCGGGTGGACGGCGAGCCCGTGTCGAGCACGATCATGCCGTCCGGCAGTGTTCGCCCCGCCCGGGGCACCCGTCCGGGCCGGTTCCCGGGAGGAGCGCGCATGCGCCGGCTCTACGTCGTCACCCACCCCGAGGCCGAGCACCACGTGTCCGGCCTGGTCGGTGGCTGGTTCGACAGCGCGCTGACCGGGCGGGGCCTGCGCCAGGCCGAGGTGATCGCGACGCGGATCCGCGAGCTGGTTCCCGCCGGCGCTCCGGTGGAGGTGCACGCGTCCGACCTGATCCGGACGGTGCAGACGGCGACCACGATCGCGGACCGGCTCGGGGTGACGCCGGTCCTGCACCTCGGGCTGCGCGAGAAGTCCTACGGCGTCGCCGAGGGGAGGCCGCAGGCGTGGCTGGACGCCCGGTTCGTCCCCCCGCCGGCGACGGGCGACCGGATGGACCACGTCGAGGGGATCGAGGGAGCGGAGACCCGACGGCAGTTCGCCACGCGGGTCTACGCCGCGGTGGACGACGTCCTGGCGAGCCCGTGCGCGCACCAGGTCGTGGTCACGCACGGGTTCGCGCTGACCTTCGTCGTCGCCGCCTGGATCGGGATGCCGCTGGAGGCGACCGGGCACGTCAACGTCCGCTCCACCAGCGGTGGGATCACCGCGCTCGAGGAGGACGACTTCTTCGCCAACCGCGCCGTCGTGCGGCTGGACGACACCACGCACCTCTGAGCGTCAGGCGGGCTTCCGCCACACCGAGACCGCGCTCTCGCTGTCGCCTGTCGAAGGGGGCGCCGCGCCAGTCCTCCGTCCGGCGGACGAACTCCAGACCGGCCAGCTGCGCCATGAGGTCGAGCTCGGCCGGCCAGACGTAGCGGAAGTTGCTCGCCGCGTACCGGACCGTGCCGTCGTCCCGGCGCCAGTAGTGGTGCGAGGTGCCCTGCTGGGTGGCGAGGTCGAGGGTGTCGAAGCCGACGTGGTGCGCGCCGACGTGGAACGGCACCGCCGTCTGGCCGGGTGGGAAGCGCCGGAGGGCCGGCACCGACAGCTCGACGACGAGGTGCCCGCCGGGGGCGAGGTGGCGGGCGGCGTTGGCGACGGTGGCGACCTGCCCGGCCTGGGTGCGCACGTTGCCGAGGCTGTTCCACACGACGTAGACCAGCGCGAACGCGCCGTCGACGGTGGCCGTGGCCATGTCGCCCACCACGACCGGGATGTCGGGCCGCTTCCGGTGCAGCTCGTCGGCCATCGGTTGCGACAGCTCGATGCCGCTGACCGGGGACGCCGCGGTCGCTCAGCGGGATGGCCACCCGGCCGGTACCGATCGCGAGCTCCAGCGCCGGCCCGTCCCCCGCCAGCGCCGCGAGGACGTCGACCGCCGGGTCGAGGACATCGGGGGCGAACATGAACGCCGCCTCCCGGTCGTAGCCGGCCGCCGTCGCCGCGTCCCAGACGTCACTGCTGCTCATGGCCCCCAGCGTGACCGCCGCGCACGGTCGCCACCAGCGAATTCACAGGTCACGAGTCGGCCTCACTGCGCCAACGGCTAGTGACGCAGGTCACTCCGCCCGGTAGGACTCCCGAGCAGCGCCCCACGGCGCTCGTCGACGTGGCGGCCCGTCCGCACGCCGGTGGCACGGCTCGAGATCGGCCGGAGGAGACATCGCATGCGAGGACAACGACGTCCGACCGGGCTGCCGTGGAAGCGGGCACTCGCTTCCCTGGGCCTGGTGGGCATCCTGCTCGGCACCGCGGCCTGCGGAGGGGACGACGGCGGCGACGACAACGGCTCGGGTGGTGCGGGGCCCGGCGAGATCTCCGAGCAGGGCGACCCGGTCAGCGGTGGCGAGATCACCGTCGGTCTCGAGGCAGAGACCAACAGCTGGCTGCCGGGTGAGTACGCGGGCGGCAACTCCGGCACCACCGTCGCCTACGCCCTCTACGACCCGCTGATGAAGCGGACGGCCGAGGGCGAGTTCAAGCCGTTCCTCGCCGAGTCGATGGAGCCGAACGAGGACTTCACCACCTGGACGCTCACGCTCCGGCCGGACGTGCAGTTCCACGACGGCACGCCGCTGAACGGCGAGGCCCTGAAGACCGTCTTCGACACCTACCTGAAGGCGCCGACGTCCAACGTGGCCAACACGCTGGCGGAGGTCAGCGCGCTGAACGTCGTGGACGACCTCACCGTCGAGTACGTCCTGACCGAGACCAACGCCGCGTTCCCGGACGTGCTGACCGGCTCCCCCGGCTGGCCGTTCTCCCCGACCGCCGCGGCCGCCGCCGGCGAGGACGCCGGCGCCAACCCCGTCGGCACCGGCCCCTTCTCGTTCGTCAGCTGGCAGCGCGACAGCAACCTGGTGCTCGAGAAGAACGAGAACTACTGGCAGGACCGCCTGCCCTATCTCGACGGCATCACGTTCCGGCCCATCCCGGACGAGGACACCCGCCTGGCCAGCCTGCAGAGCGGTGACATCGACGTCATGCAGACCCTGCGGCAGAGCACCGTCGCGAAGGCGCGCGAGGTCGACGGCGTGGACAACTACGAGTACCTCGGCAACAACAGCGGCGTGTCGATCATCAACACCACCAAGCCACCGTTCGACGACGTGCGGGTGCGGCAGGCGCTGGCGTACGGCATCGACCAGCCGGCGCTGATCGACGTCATCGGCGGGACCGGGTTGACCCCCGACGCCACCCAGTACTTCAGCCCGGACAGCCCGTTCTACTCGGAGGAGGTCGCCGAGGCCTATCCGACCTACGACCTGGAGAAGGCCCAGGAGCTGTACGACGAGTACATCAACGACCCGGCGCGCTCCGACGGCCTGCCGGTCGGGACGGATCTGTCCTTCAGCTACAACTGCCCGCCCGATCCCACGCTCAACGAGCTGTCGCAGCTGTACCAGTCGTACTGGAGCGCGCTGGGCATCGACGTGAAGCTCAACACGGTCGAGCAGGCCGCCCACATCCAGAACGGGCTGGCGAAGGACTACGACGTCCAGTGCTTCCGGGTGGGTGCGGAGACCGACCCGTACTTCACGCTGAAGAACGCGTTCACCCCCGGTCCGCTCAACCTCACCGGCTACACCAGCTCGGTGATCGACGACGGCCTGGAGACCCTGCGCACCACCATGGACATCGCGGAGCGGAAGGCCGCGGTCGAGGCGATCGGCATGGACATCGCGGAGAACGTCCCGAACGTCTTCACCGGCTACACGCTCACCGACGTCGCCGTCGGCGAGCAGGTGAAGAACGTCGACGGCTGGGTCTTCCCGGACGACACCGAAGGCGACGGCGTCCCGGGCGCGACCACCATGTGGGGCTACGTCTGGCTCGCCGACTAGCCGGAACCGCATGAACCGGTGGCCCGGGCGGGGAACCGCCCGGGCCACCGCCATGTGTGATGGACGCTCCCGCGGAAGCGTCGTCAAGCCGTACACCTTGACCGCGTTCCCGCGGGAACGTCACCGCGGCGGCGAGGGAGGTCCTTCACGCCGGGCGGGCGGCGAACCCACTCCGTCGGGTCAGGGATCCGGCTCGGAACGGAGCGTTCGGCCCGTTCTCGCCAAGAATCCGCACCATGTACAGCGCGCTGGCTCGCGACTGGTCGGGCGGGGGCGTCGGCCGAGCGTGAGGCCATGCGCCGCATGCGGACCGAGCCGGTCCTCGTCGAGGCCCGTCCGCGAGCAGCACTGTCGGTCGTGCCCGCCTACCCGACGCCGTACGTCCCAGGACCGGCCGCCGGGATTCCGGCAGGCGGGCAGACGCCGTCCGGAGCGCGACCGCTGGGGCCGCCTGGCCGGCATCAGCCTGCTCGTCCTGCTGGCCACGTCGCCGCTGAGCGCCGCCGGCCCAGTTGGGCAGGTCATGGCGGCCCTGATCGGCTTCCCGGCCGTCGTGCTGTTCGGGGTCTCGGTGGTCGGCGCCCCCGTCGCAGCCGTCCGCGCGACCTGGACCTCACTACGCCCGGAGGCGTTCGTCCCGCGGTCTCGGTATCCGTCGCCGGTCGTCGCGGGGCCTCGCCGCCCGGCCCACCGGGGTACGCACCTGCGGGTCACCGGCGCCGAGGACAACTGGGTCAAGGGCGCCCGGGGCGAGCAGGCGGTGGGCGCGGCGCTGGCCTGCACGGGCCTGCCGGTGCTGCACGACCGGCGTCTCCGCCAGGGCTCCCGGGCCAACATCGACCATGTCGTCGTCGCCGCGGACGCCGTCTACGTCGTCGACGCGAAGAACATCACCGGTTCCCTGGTCGCGACGGGCGGCACCCTCCGGATCAACGGCCGGGACCGGGACAGCCTCTTGCAGGGTGTGCGACTCCAGGCCCGCGAACTGGAGGCGGCGCTCGACCGACTGGGCGTCGCCGTTCCGGTACGTCCCATGCTCTGCCTGACCGGCTCGGCCAGGCCCGCCGGCATGCAGTTCGTCGGCGGTGTCCTGCTCACCACGCCGTTCTCACTCGCCAGCGCACTCACCCTGCCGGGCCCCCTCGCCGGCGACCGACGGGCCGCGATCGCCGACGACCTGGCGTGGGCCTTTCCTCCTGCCGTCAGCGACTGAGAGCCGGACGCCCCTGCTCCCGGCTCACCGCGTGGGCCGAACGGCCAGGTCGTCCATCCGCAGGGCAACGGGGGCGTTGGTGGCGCTCCCGGAGAGGTAGGTGGTCAGCCCCACGCCGCCCGGCGCCTGCAGTGCTGCGGTGCTGTCGGTCGCGGTGCGCTGCCACTCGGTGGGCTCCGCCGAACCGGCCGGCCACACCTTCACCCGGACCGTGGTGGGCGCGGTGCCGACGACCTGCAGCCGCACGTCGAGCGCGCTGCCGGGCCCGTAGGTGGTCGACGCTGGCAGCCGGACGGCGGAGGCGAGCGTCTGGGCCGTGGACGTCCCCCGCAGTGCGGTGAGGGCGACGTCGACCCGCCCGTCGCTCGCCAGCAGCAGCCGGGCTCGGTACTCCGTGTCCTGTGCCACCCGGCGGCCCACCACGTCGACGTACGCGCCGCTGCCGGTGGGGCGCTTGTCGGCCGAGAGCCGTAGCCGGAGGTCGGTGTCGGTACTGCGGACGTCGCCCAGCCAGGCGGACACCTGCGTGCCGGGGTTCCGCATCGTCAGCCGGGCCGTGCCGCCATCGACCGCGATGTTGGCGGCGGAGCCGGCGGTCGACCAGGGCCCGCCGACGTCGGCCGTACCGAGCCCACCGCTGATGGTGCGGCCGAACGCATCGGTGGCGGTGCCGCCCGTCGGGGCCGGAGCCGGGGGCGGGGGCGGGGGCGGGGGCGGGGCCGCCACCGTCACCGTCCGACGAACGGTCGACCGCGCGCCGTCGTCGTCGGTGACCGTCAGGGTGATCGTGTAGGTGCCGGCCGCGGCGTAGGTGTGGCCCGTCTGCGACCCCGTCCCCGTCGTGCCGTCCCCGAAGTCCCACGCGTGGGCGACGATCCGGCCGTCGACGTCGGACGAGGGCGCCCCGTTGACCGAGATGGTGAGGCCGCTGACGGGTGTCGCGGTGAAGGTGGCCGTGGGCGCGGCATTGGCCGGCGCACCGCGACGGAAGCCGGCCAGCGCTCCGGCGTTCATCTGCTGGAAGAGCGTGCCCGCAGCGACCGCCAGCCTGCCGGTCCGGCCCGCCGGCAGGTCGATGAGCCGCACCTGGCGCCCCGTGACGTCGTAGGCGGCGATGCGCTCTCCCACCGACCCGTCCGCTCGGACGTACTCGTTGTTGAACCACACCACGTCCGCACCGCGGACCAGCCCCGAGGCCGAGCGGCCGACCTCGACGGACCACTCGATACGCCCCGTGGCAGCGGCCAGGCGGGCGATCCGGCCGATCCGGCGGACGTCCGGCTCGGCGTTCTCCCGCACCTGGGTCCAGGCCGCGAAGATCATCGAGCCGTCCGCGCCACCCAGGGTCGGAGTGCCCGCTCGCGAACCACCGAGGTCCACCGACCACTGCGGAGCGCAGGTGGCGGCTCCGCATCCTGCCGCCGGGTAGGCCAGCACCTTGCCCAGCGCCGTGCCGTACACGCGACCCCCGGCGACGACGGGGACACCGGCCGCGGCCGGTCCCGTCCAGAGCCGGCGGCCGGTGGCCGCGTCGTGGGCCACAATGCCCTCGCCGCCGCCGGTGTAGACGACGCCGTTGCCGACCGCGAGCCCGTCGACCCCGTTCGGCGTGCCCGCGACGTTGTTGGTGAACGGCGCCGTCCAGAGGGGTGCGCCGTCGGTGAGGCGGTAGGCGTTGATGGTGTTGCTGGCTCCGGTCACGAACACCCGCTGACCGTCGGTGTACGCGGTACCGGCGATCGAGTTGCCGCTCCACGCGACGCGGGAGGGCGGCAGGTCCCGCGCCCAGACGACGGTGCGGCTGGCGATGTCGACGACGATCACCCCGCCGGCGCGGCGCCACCCGGTGAAGGGCACCACCACGCGGGTCCCGCTGATCGCCAGGCCCGCGTTGTAGTTGGCCGCCGCGGGTAGGCCCACCGTCCAGAGCGTCTCCCCCGTCGTGGGCGAGGTCGCCGTCAGGTAGCTCGGCCCGTTCACCCCGTCCGGCGAGACCACACGCAGCACGGATCCGCCCGTGACCACCGGGCCGGTCGACGAGCGGGTGGCCGTGCTCCACGTGCCGCCGACGCTCCCAGCCGTCGCCCCGGTGAGGGTCAGCTCCCCCGGGTTGTTCGACGTGTTGCCGCCGTCGCCGAGGGCCCCGGCCCACAGGTCGGGCGCGGCAGCCGCAACCGGTGTCGCGGGGAGCAGCACTCCTGCCGCGAGCACGGTGAGCAGCGCGCCCACCAGCATGGTGCGGCTCCGACGGGAACGAGCGTGGGCAGAGCGGTGCGGGATCACGGAGAACTCGCCTTCAGGGCAGGCCGACGGGACGGCGTGGGCTCTCCCCCTGCCACGACGCGGCACCACCAGAGCACGACATCCAGAACGGCGCGCGTTCCGGGGCCCGAACCACCCGAGCGGGCGACGGTCGACCACCCGCGGGAACGACTCAGGCCGCTCTCCCAGAGGGAGAACGGCCTGGTCATACGGGTGGACCTCCGTAGCAGCTTCTCAAACCCCCGGAAGCCGCTCGGATCGCTGATTTCCCGCGTTCTACGGGGTTCGCGGGCTCGTCGGCCGCGCACTCGGGGTGCTCAGATCGCCGATGAGCGCGGTCCGGTGCGTGAGAATTCGCGTCAGTCTCAAACCCGTTTGAGCGTCTCCAATCGAGCCGAGCTGATCGCCGGGTACGCCGATGGTGTGCCCGTGCGGGAGCTGGCGACGCGGTTCAACGTGCAACCGCGGCACCGTGCGGGAGATAGCCCGGCAGGCGGGCCTGGCAGCGCGCCGACCGGAGTTGCCGGACGCGACCCGACAGGACGCCGCCCAGCTCTATGCGGGTGGGCTGACGCTCGCTCAGGTCGCCGCACGACTCGCAGTCAGCACCGAGGCCGTGCGCTCGGCGGTGATCGCAAGCGGTGGAACGATCCGTGCTGGCGGTCGTCGCCGGGTCGGTGCCTGAGTTCTCACACTTCACCGGACACCTATCGCGTCCACCGCGGCGCGCTCTTCGGCATCGTCTGCTTCGGAACGCAAGCTGGCGCGCTCACGACGGGCGGTGACGGTCTCGCGGACATGGGCGCGGATCAGGAGCACAGCGCTGACCGGCCCGATCCAGAGCATCTTGAGCATGTTCCAGATCGCCCACAGCACTACAAGGTGGAGCCATCCGGGGCCACCCTGCTCGACAAGTTCGACGCAGACGTTCGCGATCAGCAGGTACGGGATCGCGAGCAGCATCGCGGGGATACCCCACTTCAAGCCGCGTCGGCGGGTGCGGATCGCATCCAGCAGGATGTTGGTGGGCATATAGCGCCGCAGGAAGTAGCGGGTGTGGACGCTGACGGTCCAGATCAGACGGATCATGGTCTTGTTCCTCTCCATCGCACAGTGCATCTGGTGAGGCAGTGCGTTGGAGAGTGACCCGGGGGTCTGCCGCGAGCGGCGCGCTACAGAGGAGAAATCCACCTCAACGCCGAGTATACGCCCGGGCCGGACAGGACGGAAGGGACCGGCGAACTCGCGCCGAGCGCGGGTCGATCGCCGGTAGCGGGATCGCGGTTAGCGGTAGGAGCTGGCTGTGTTGGCCCACTTGGCGCGAGCGCGTTCCATGACCTTGCGGGCGCCGCTGTGGTTCATCCTCCAGCGGGCGACTGCGAGGCTGACGTCGTAGGCATCTGCTGCCTCCTCGTCGGTGGCGTTCGCTCGGGCGAGCCGGAATGCTCCGTCGTTGGGGATCAGCATCTCCCCTGAGAGCCAGTCGGCTTCGGCTTCTTGGTCGCCGCCGAGCCCGCACTTCCTCTCGTCGGAAAGAGAGACGCCGAACTTGTGCTCCAGGACGACGTGGGCGAGTTCGTGGCACATGGTGGTGCGACGACGGGTCAGTGGCTGAGCGTCGTTCTCCAGGATGACCACGCCGCTCCCGTTCGGGATCAGCGCCCCGGACAGTGCGCTTCCGTCCGCTCGCAGGAAGTGGTCACGCGCGCCACCATCGAGGTCGCTGAGTTGGACGACGGGGATGCCGTACTCAGAAGCGAAGGTGTAGGGGTCGAAAGGCGCGTGGGCGTCGAGACCGATCTCGGCTCGTAGCTCCAGTGCGAGGCTCTTCGCCTCGGTCTTGAATCCTCGACGCACGAGTCATCCCTGTGCCCGTGCACGTTCGATGGTCGCGCCGATGACCTGTTGCAGGTACTTGACGTCGGTCTCGCTGAGGTCCTTCCGGGCGCGCAGGAGCGGCGCGAGCTGCGCCATGAGGTCGGGTTCACGGTCGTCGTTGGCGTCACGTTCTCCCTCGTGCTCGAAGAAGTCCTCGGCCGGGAGTCGGAGCCAGGCGATGATCGTGGCGAAACCGTCGGTGTCCGGCTTGAGGCCGTTGCCGAGCCGAGACAGCAACGAGGGGCTCACGCCGATCTCGCCGGCGAGTGCCCGCCAGGAGATTTGCCGCTCCTGACGCGCGGCGTCGAGGGCGGAGTGGAGCGCGGCCGTGTTGATCGTGGTCTTGGCCATGCACCCAGTGTGTCACATCTGCGACACCTCGTCGCCTCCGAAACGGAGTGTGTTAGAATTGAAACGTAGCATCGAGTGTGGAACGCAAAGGAGGTGAGGAGCATGGCAGGCAAGCGAGGGCGTAGCGCGGTCACCGGGCGGTTCGTGAAGCAGTCCACGGTGAAGCGTCACCCGAAGACCACGACCAACGAGAGCAACGGCAGGCGAGGCAAGAAGAAGTAGGCAGCGAGCCTGCCCTGCCCCGCGCAGCAATGTCGGTGGCAGTAACTACGGTGATCGAACAGACGGACCAATCAGGAGAACGATTATGAGTGTGACTGACGCCTTCAAGACCTTTCAGGACGTCGTGAATGCCGACATCACACACGTCCGCGAAGCACGCACTCGCCGCGATCTCTTCAAGGGCGCCTTCGGCACCGAGGACGATGTGAAGGAAGTCATTGCGTCCGGATCGCTCGCGCGAGGGACACACAAGGACCCGATCCATGACGTCGATGTGATCGTCGTCTTTGATCAGGATGAGCATCCTGAGTGGGGCTCGCCGGGAAGCTCCGCCGCGGACGCTCTCGATCACACCCGCGAGCGCGTCAACACGCTGCTCGGGGCAACGAACGGCACATACGACCAGGCGGTCCGCCTGGCCCGGTGGCGCAACCATGCCGTCAAGTGCTTCCTGGATGACCCTGATGATCCTCACGCGTTCACGGTCGACGCCATGCCCGCGCTTCGCCGCGATGGGCGACTCCTCATTCCTGAAGCACTCTCAGAAGATTGGGTCGCTTGCGACCCCGAGTTCCTAATCGCCGAGGTCGCGGATCGACACGCGCAGTGGAACAAGTTCGCCGGCACTGTTCGGATGCTCAAGTGGTGGGCCGCCGAGCAAGACACCAAGATCAAGTCTCTCGTCATGGAGGTCCTCGCACTCGACTTCCTGCCTACGGACGTCAACCAGGCGGCTGCGATCAAGCAGTTCTTCGTAAGCGCCTGCTACCACATCGAGGGCGGGAACGACGTCGCCGATCCCGCTGGACTCTGCGGACCGATTCAGCCTGACATCGACTACGACGCGTTCGCCGACGCCCTGCGGTCCGCGCGAGACAACGCCATCAAGGCGTTCCAGGCACAGGCGAACAATGACGCTGCGGCTGCGATCAATCACTGGGGTGAGGTCTTTGGGGACGACTTCCCGAAGCCTCCTGCCTCCACTGGCAATCCGGCGCCCGCGGTCGTGCCCGCGGCGCCCCGTCCGGTGAAGGACACTCCGCAGGGATGACTCGCGCAAAAGGTCCAGATCGCGGTGTGGGCACCACGGCGCTCAACCCCGTCCTCTGGACTGAGCGCGAACCTGTGCGACTGGCGCGCGATCAGAATGAGGTCCAGGCGTTCGCGCCATTGCTCGAATACCAGAGCCCCGCAGACGACGGCTTGCCGCACGGCGGATGGATCGGCGTCCTCCCCCGCTGGCCGTTCGAGCGGCCACAGCCCGATGCTCTCGATGAGCTGCTCGGGGACCAAGAACTGCGAGTGCTCGTCATCTACTCCGCAGCGCACCCGATGGTTCCGCCGACCATCTACTCCCTCGATCCGGAGCCGTCGATCTGGGAACAGACACAGTCCGCATGGCACGTTGCCCCAGGAGGATCGCTCTGTCTGCTCCAGAGCGATGGCGGCTGGCAGCCCGAGGCCAGCCTCACCGAGCTTCTGGCGAAGGCATCGGGGTGGCGGATCGAGTACGCCCTCATGAAGGCGGGAGTCATCAATGAGATGTCGGTCAATGGCATCGTCTCTGACCCCTCGCACGACCACCTGATTGACCGAGCGATTCAGCGAGCAGCTCCAACACCGGACCCGACCGAGGCGGGAGACACAGGTGTCTCCTCGTAACCCCTACATCGTGATGCCCAGAGACGCGGTCACCAAGATCGCAAGCTCCAACCTCTCGGGCGGAGCGCTGGTACTCCGCCGCGTTCCCGCGGACGATATGTACGTCGTCCAGGCCGTGGAAACCGGCAAAGACATCCGTCTTCCAGCCGACGTCCCACGCGAGTACGCCGCGCTTCGTTCAGGCGACCCCCACCATGCAGCTCAGTGGATCAGGGTGGCACCGAACGACGCCCATCTTCACCATCTCTTCTTGTCCAGGCGCCCCGATATCTCCATAGGCTTCAAGGATTTCAGGGAGCTGGTGCCGGGCGTTGCCGACCCCGGCAACAACCTTGGCGTGGTCGTCACTCACGACCCCGATCTTCCACCAGAACTGGTGGAGGCCGGTGCCTCGGAGTTTGCGGGCTGGGCCGTCCGGCGCGATGGTGTGGAACCGCTCGCTATCGAGATCGAGCCAGAAGTTGTTGGCCTGGCACAGTTGGCTGGCAAGTGGCCGATCGAGCAGCTCGCCGCCAACAGCATCATGGTCGTGGGCTGCGGCAGCATCGGTAGCGCCGCAGCAGAGGCGCTCGCAGGATACGGAGTCGGACGCGTGGAACTTGTCGACCCGGACCGATTCCTCTGGCACAACATGCTCCGCCACACTCTCGGAGCCGAAAGCGTCGGGCGATACAAGGTGACGGCCATGAAAGATCACCTGGCCCAGCACTGGCCGCAACAGACAGTGGTCGCCCACCGACGCGACCTGGTTGCCGAGGCCCACTACATCCGGCCCATCGTCGACCGCGTCGATCTGGTGCTGTGTGCCGCAGACGGTATTGCTCCCAGGCGTGTCGTCAGCCACCTCTCCAGACGCGCACAGAAGGCGGCGATCTTGGCGTGCGTGCTCGACAATGGCTCGATCGGAGAAGTCATCAGGCTGCGACCAACGCCCCGGTTCGGATGTCTCCTCTGTCTACGGCAGCAGCTTGCAGATCAGGGAGCGATGGACGCTGAGGCGGATCAGGAGTTGGATTACGGCACCGGGCGCGTCCATCAGCCTATGACGGCTGTGCCGCCCGATCTCCGATACGTCGGCACGTTCGCCGCGAAAGTAGCGATCGCGACACTGCTGGAATCGCTTCACGGCGACCACACCCAGCAGGTTCCCGGCGAACACGCCATCATCGGTCTTCGACCAACGGGTGACCTCGCAGCCCCGTTCGACCTCAGCCAAGCCGGCGATGTTCGGTGGTCGTCCATCCCCAGACCTCGCGCATCGTGTCCGACCTGCTCGCCAGGATGACAGCGCGGCGAGAGGTGACTCCGGTGACGATCACTGACGTCGCACTCAGCGCAATCGCGCGCGAGGCGTTGCGGTCCGTCGACGGACTCGAAACTGGCGGCATCTTGCTCGGGGACGACGCGACTGATGGGATCGTCATCCGACACGCCGGCGGACCTGGACCCAAAGCCACCCGCGGCGAACGCACCTTCATGCGCGACCTCGACCATGCCCGGCGTCTCGCGGACTCCGCCTGGTCGGAGGACCGTAGCCAGTGGATAGGCGAATGGCACACCCACCCGACCGGAGGACTCTCCCCGAGCGAGGTTGATCTCCACTCCTACATGCGCCATCTGCACGACCCCGAACTGGGGTTCGACAAGTTCGTCGCGATCATCGCTGGATTCGATTCATCGGCACGCGTGGTCGTTGCAACTTGGCTCGTAGAACGGGACCGCATCGTGGCAGTGGTACCCGAGAGGCTTCCTACGGCGCCTGCCGTAAACAGCCCGTACGCCAGTGATGCGGTGAGGCACGCCGCCTTCGTAGCTGATGAACACAAGGAGACGCCATGACATCCGATTCCGCCGCCCCTGACCCAGCAGACCCTGTCTTCATCTCGTACCGACAGAAGGACGGTACTGGTGTTGCTGGGGAGCTCGCCTGGCTCCTGCGGGCTGCCGGCATCCCTGTCTGGCGGGACCGAGACGATCTGCCGCCAGGCGACACCGAGGCCCGACTCAAGCAAGCGATAGCGGGCGGCATCTCCGGCGGCGTTCTTGTGACGACGCCGGACGTGGTGAACAGCAGAGTCGTGAAGACGCTGGAAGCACCTCAACTCCTTGAACTACACCGCGACCACGAAGTGTTTGCGCTCGGCATCGTCAACTCGGTGAAGACAGAGGACGGCGGAACAGATTACGACGCTCCTGACCGGCTCCTAGAGATTCGTCCCGGCACCTTGAGCGGTGTAGATCAGCGATCCGCCGAGCGCGATGGTCTGCTGGCATTGATCCGCGGTTTGGTCTGGCACCGGATCGCGTCTCTTCGCAAGCGAATCGAGGCAACCGACCCGACGTTCCGCCTGAGCCTCCAGACCAGGAACACGCCACAGGTCTATGACCGAACCGGTGACGAACTGGACATCCGGCTCAGGCCCTCCGATCACGAACGGCTTCCGAGCACCGAGGGGCTCCGAGATCTCAAGGACACCATTGGCCTCCTCCCCGATGCCGTGACCCGTTCCGGGGCACATCGCCTGCGTGTCGCTGGAGGGGCTCATCTCTCCGTGGCCTTCGCAATCGGGGCGGCTTTGCCTTCGTCTCGAATCGGGCACATGGACGTGATCGACCAACAGGGCGCCACCTGGGCGAGCGATGGCGAAGCGCGGTTCATCGAACAGCCGCAAGTACAGATCGCAGATCAAGGCGGCGACCCATCTGCCATCACGACCGGCCGCCCCTCCGTAGCCGTGTATGTCGATCTCCTGCCCCAACGCAGTGACACCGCCTTCACCCGCTATATCGAAGACCATAGGCCGTTTCTTGCGGCCTGGCGTCATCTCACAGGTGCGAGCGGCACGCTCCTCGACCCCGCTGATGCAGGCCTGATCGCTGCCGACGTCGCCGCGCACATCCGTGCCCTGTCGAACGACAACGCCAACGCCGAGGTGCACCTCCTGCTGCGGTGCCCGTTCCCACTTGCGCTTCTCATCGGGCGATTGACCAACACCCTGCGCGTAGTAGTCCATGAATGGGACGACTCCGACCCCATCGACGGTGAAGACTACCGCGCAAGGTACGTGCCCACGCTGCGTGTACGTACATCTGCAAGCTCCGGTGTCATCGAAGATGTGCTCCTCCCGGATGCGTCGTGACTGCGCCAACCGACCTTGCGGCCGCCCGTAACACCATGTTGAGCGTCACTCTCACGCGGAGGATTCGCTCAACGTTGAGACAACGGCGATCCGAAGGACACGGGCGTCTATGAGCTTCTCGCGCGATCCGAGCTTGTCCTACTCGGCATTCACTCAAGCGTGCCGCGCCTTCAAACCCAGCGAGCTGATCCCGGCGATCGCGCAAGCCTCGGCATCGCTCGGCGAACCGCCGTATCCAGATGCTGTGAAACATCGGATGCCGCCGTGGGGATTGGCTGCGGCCGCGCGAGATTCGCTTCTCTACGGCAATGAGTATCGCTCGAAGGTCGTCGATGAGGAGGCGCTGCGGAAGCTGATGCACAAGTTCCAGATCGCGATGGACATCGACGATGCCGATGTGGGGTCCGAGGACTTCCTCGTCAGACTGATGACTCGGGTCACGTACGAGCAGTTCCCCTACCAGGAGTCGATGTTCGAGGAACTTGCTCGCTCCCACGCCTGGATGGTCGAGGGCCTGCCCGATGTCGAGACCCGAGTGATCACAGAGGACTCGCTGGCGGCCATGCTCGACGGAGTTCCGTTCCGCGAGGCGATCGGCGCGACGTTCTTCCTCCAAGTGGGTGCCTTCCAGAACGGTGGAGCATATAAGCCTGGCTGGCTGGATCAGCCAAACTTCGCTGAGGTGCTGAAGCTCTATCCGCGGAGGAACATAGAGACGATCGCCTCTAGGCTCACCACGACACCCGCAGCCTTTCGGACTGCCTTCAACGACCACTCCGTCGGAACAGCCACAGCGGCCCGATTCGATTACAACCCGTTGATGGCGACGCCGTTCGTGGACATGGGCGACGGGGAGCCGGTTGCTCCAGCGACGCGTCTGATCATGCGGACGGTCACGCCGGGAGGCTTGTACTACGCCGGGATGGCCAAGCACGGCAAGGCTTTCGCGGATGATCTCGGAGGCCTGTTCGAGCACTACATTGGTCGACAACTCAGACTGATCGAGGACGCGGAGGTCGAACCCGAGATTGTCTTCGGCAAGGGTGGCGGTCACAAGAGCGTTGACTGGTTTGTGATCCTGCCCCATCTGGTCATCTTGGTTGAGGTCAAGTCTCGCCGCCTCGGCCCGGCAGCACGCGCCGGCGATGCGACGCTGATGAACTCGCTCAGCGAGACCCTGGGCGGCGCACGGAAGCAGTTGACCCGGACCGTCAGCCATCTTGCTGACAATCACCCGGCGTTCACGCACATCCCAACGGACCGCCCCATGTTGGGGTTGATCGTCACGGCGGAGCCGTTCTATACCGGGGCCGCATACCTTCTCGACCATGACGTTGCGGCCATCCCCGGCGGGAGGCTCCCAGATGTTCCTGTAACCGCGGCGAGCGCGCGTGAAGTCGAGTGGCTCGTGACGCACGGCAAAGACGTTGAGCCGCTGCTCCTCGCAGAGATGGCGAAGAGTGCAGGAGGTGTCGTCAGCCTGCGTGACATCGGTAAGAAGACTGATACCGAAAATCCGATTCTGTTGAACGCTTGGAATGCGTATCCCTGGCCGACCCGCAAAGGACGTGGCGATGGACAATCATCAGCGACGCCGACCGGCAATGGCTGACCCTCACAGTCAGACCAAGTCGATTGCAAGCTTCGGAAATGCCGAAATCGCGCCACGCTTACAACGAGCGCTCGACGTCCTCGCGTCCCGGTGAATGCTGCGGTACATCGCTCGCTTGGACGATGAAGCCACGTGCTCGATCGAGAGCAGTTCGTGCACGAGCGGCGTCGATGCTCTGCGCCGTGGACTGCGGCGGCGATCCCAGCGGTCGGTCATCCGTGACGCCGTATCTGTCGCGGTAGGCCGCGACAGTGCGCCCATAACGTCGCCACGCAGCGGCTTGGCGCTGACCGCGGGGTGGCTCGCCAAGATGCTGCACCCACGCTTCGCCGGTCTCACGTGCGGTGTCGAGCACGGCATCAGTGCGAGCTTCGATCATCTCGCGCCGCTCATCGAGTGCCTGCCGCATATCGCTTGCCATCGGGCCGTCCGCAGCCGGGATGAGTCCGGCGATCAGCCGCGGCGTCTTGCGAGCACGACCCGAGCCAGCCGGGCATGCTGTGGCGCGCGAAACGCGGTAGTGCAGCACAGAGGAGATGTCGTCGGCATCGGTGAACCCGCGGGCTGCCACGAGTCGCGGGAACAGAGTGTCGAGGTCGTGGTGGTTGGCCTCGGCACGGCGCAGCTCCGCGGTGAGCGCACCGAACGCCTCGGACTCGATCGCGGCGTCCGCCTGGTCGGCTGTCAAGCCCGAGGACTTGATCAAGGTGGCCCAGCGGTCTCGTTGGGCGGCGGCAGCAATCGTCTCGTACTCCGCGGCGAGCTGGGCGATCGACCCCCACTGCTCCTGTTCGGTAGTGATGGTCTCGTGCGCGGACAGCTCGGCTCCAACGTGTTGCAGGACGCCGTAGAGGACGGAGCGGGCCGTGGCGTCGGGGTTGTCGCCTGGGTGCGGGTGGGCGTGCTCGTTGGCCCGGTCGAGGATCACGTAGGCGTGGTTGGCGTGCTTGCCGCGGGTCATTGCGACGTAGAAGTTCTCCCGTGTGGTGGTCGGTTCCACCAGGACGTGTGCGGTGTCGACGGTGACGCCCTGCGCTCTGTGGGCGGTGATCGCATAACCCAGATCGACATGATCGGTCACATACGCGGCCGGGAGGACGATGGAGCCGCCGAACCGGCGGCCGGTCCTGCGGATCGTGATCGACCCGTCGTCGCGGACGCCGGTGATGGTCCAGGTGTCACCGTTGCGTACCCAGTCCTTCCCGGCTCGTAGGCGGCGGTCGTTGCGGCGGGTGACGACCGTGTCCCCCACCCCGGCAGTGGTGCCGTCATCCAACTCGACCTCCCGGCCCGGTTTCAGGCTGCCGTCGAGGATCAGGTCGGCACGTGCCCGCTGGTTGAGGGCGCTCACGTGGTCGCGGGTCTCGGCGACCAGCACCGACACCAACCCTCGCTGCCGGTCGGCGCGCCAGGCGATGTAGGCGGTGTCGCTCATCGCCTCGCCATCGCCCTCGTGGATGCGGTCGTGGTCGAGGTAGGTGTCGATCACCTGCGTACGACCGTGGCGCAGAGCGAGGGAGGCGGTCTTCTCCCAGGTGTTCACGAAGCGGTGCACGTCGACCAGCTCGGGCGCGTCGTCGTCGCGGTCGTTCACGAGGAGCCCGAACGCACCACCGGCGTCGACGGATTGGAGCTGGGCGAAGTCGCCCACGAGTAGCACCTTGGCACCGGCTCGTTCAGCCCGGTGCGTGATCCGATCCAACGACAGGGTGCCAGCGAGAGAGGCTTCATCGATGATGACGAGCTGACCGGCCTCGAAGTCGGTGCCGTACATGAGGTGGTTCTGCCACCACTTCGCCGTGTTCTCCGTCGCAATCCCCAAGTCCTCAGCGAGAACCTGCGCGGCCACCGCGGACAGCGCCAGCCCGACCACGGAGCCCTCGCCGTGCGCCTTCTCCCACGCACGCCGCAACGCCGACATAGCCGTCGTCTTCCCGGCCCCGGCCGGGCCCACCAGCACATCAAGGACACGGCCGGAGACCGCGATCTTCATGAGCGCGTCGGCCTGATCCTCGCCGAGCATCCGACCCTCCGCATCGGGACGAGCGGTGATCTTCTCGACCGTCGCCAGCGGCACGGTCGGCCCGGTCGTGGTGCGGGAGCGGTCGAGCAGTCGGTCTTCGGCGGCCAGGAGCAGCTCGGAGGAGAACACGGTCGAGTGCTTGGGCCTGAACACGCTGGTGCCGTCCACCCGCCGGAACGCGACGGGTGAGGTGGCGAGGTCGGGCGGCGTCAGCCGGAGCGAGGCTTGCTCGGCGGCGTCGGCAATCATCGCGACGACCGCTTCGCGGTCGTGCATGGTCGCGAAGCGCCAGCCCATCGTCTGCCGGGATGCCTCGGCCATGAGGTTCCAGCGCCGCCAGGTGGACCGTTTCTCGCCCACCACCTCGACCACGGTCTGGCCGAGTTCGCCGATGGCATCGAGCGGTACGTCGTCGGCGCGCAGCAGCATCGGCTTGTCGTTGTCGGTGATCGTGCGTGCCCAGTCGGTGGCGTCCTGGCCGAGTACCCCGGTGGCGCGGGTGCGCCACTCGGCCGTCAGGTCGGCCAGCGACCGCACCTGCTTCTCCGGGCGTGTGGCGAGGGTGGCTTGGGCGCGCAGCTTGATGATCGTGGCTGTGGAGGGTTGGCGGCCGTGCTTGGCGACGTACTCGGCGATGAGCCTGTTCTTCTCGGCGTCGATGTGCCGGGCACGGGTGGAGAACTCCTGGACCAGCTCTTCTGGCACCGTGCTGATCGCCCAGGCCGGGTTGCGGTCTCGGCCCATGTCGCGGGCTTCCCATTCGACGCCGAAGGTGCGGGTCATGTGGTCGGCGAACACCGCCTCGTGCAGCTCCGACAAGGCGACCACGGCGGCGTGCATCGGTCGCCCGTCCAGACTGCGCCATTTGCCGTCGAACGCGGTCTGGACCTTGTTGCTGATGACGACGTGGGTGTGCAGGTGGGGGTCGCCGGCGCGGGAGTGGGCGTGTCAGATGGTCTGTGTAGGAGCTGCGTGAGCCTGGGGCTGTGGCCTCGGGAGGGAGCACCCTGATGACCGTGACCGATGAGCAGGCCGGCGACCCGGGTGGCCCGGGCCGGGTGAGCGGGGCGCAGCTGCGGCAGCTGTTGGCCGATGACACGTGGCTGGATGCGTTGATCGACCGGGCCGAGACCGGCGGAGTGGCGCTGACCGGGGAGGGCGGGTTCCTTCCGGAGCTGGTCAAGGCCGTCCTCGAGCGGGGACTGGCCGCTGAGCTGACCGAGCACGTCGGCTACGAGCGGGGCGATCCGGTCGGCCGGGGCTCGCCGAACAGCCGCAACGGCAGCACGCCCAAGACGGTGCAGTCCGAGGTCGGCCCGCTGCCGCTGGCCGTGCCCCGGGACCGGGCGGGCAGTTTCACCCCGCAGCTGGTGCCCAAGGGCGAACGCCGCCTCGGCGGCCTGGACGACATGATCATCTCGCTCTACGCGGGTGGGATGACGGTGCGCGACATCCAGCACCATCTGGCCCGCACGATCGGCACCGAGCTGTCCCACGACACGATCAGCAAGATCACCGACGCGGTGCTCGACGAGGTCGGCGCATGGCAGGCTCGGCCGCTGGAGCCGATCTACCCGATCGTCTACGTCGACGCGCTGGTGGTGAAGATCCGCGACGGCCATCAGGTGCGCAACCGGGCCGCGCACATCGTGGTCGGAGTGGACCTCGACGGCATCAAGCACGTGCTGGGGATCTGGGTGCAGGCCACCGAGGGCGCGAAGTTCTGGGCCGGCGTGGTGGCCGAACTGGCCAACCGCGGCGTGCGGGACATCCTCATCGCCTGCTGTGACGGGCTGACCGGCCTGCCCGAGGCGATCGAGGCGACCTTTCCGCACACGACCGTGCAGACCTGCGTGGTGCACCTGATCCGCGCCTCGATGCGGTTCGTGTCCTACGGCGACCGCAAGAAGGTGGCCGCCGCGCTCAAGGGCGTCTACACCGCCCCGACCGCCGATGCCGCCGAGACCACGCTGCTGGAGTTCGCCGACTCCGACCTGGGACGCAAATACCCGGCGGCGGTGGCGACCTGGCAGAACGCCTGGGAGCGGTTCATCCCGTTCCTCGCCTTCGGACCCGCGCTCCGCAAGATCATCTACACGACGAACATGATCGAGTCGCTGAACTACCAGCTCCGGAAGATCATCAAGAACCGGGGGCACTTCCCCAACGACGCCGCGGTGATCAAGCTGCTCTGGCTGGCGATCCGCGACATCGAGGACAAGCGGGCCCGGGAGCGGCTCAAGGACCGCGGCAAGCCGGCCAACCAGCGCACCGCACCCGGCAAGCTCGTCGAGGGCGCGGTCACCCAGGGCTGGAAGCCGGCCATGGCCGAGATGATGATCGCCTTCGGCGACCGCATCGAGCCTTACCTCAGCTGACAACATCAAGATCGACTGCAGGTCTTACACAGAGAAGTTGACAAGCTCGCGGGAGTCGAAGTGATCGAACGCCGTCGCCACCAACCCGGTGACATCGACCTGCGCAACGGCACCGTCGCCGGCGGTTGCGCCCGACCGGGTGGCTGCAACCTCACGCTCCATGAACGCAACCACCTCCGCAACCGCCGCATGATGCGCCTCACCGATCAGGGCTTGGGTCCCGGCGTCGGCGACCGCCCACAGTGCCGAGGCCGACTTCGGGATCGAGAAGGTGAAGTCGAACCCGGCCACCGCGCGACGCTTCCCACGCTCGGCCTCCTCAGCCTCAATTCGCGCGACCGCCTCACCTTTCGCGCCCGGACTCAGCGATGGGTCGAGATCGGCGATCCGGGCCTCGATCCGCTCCGGGACCGACTTGTAGGCGGGGAACGCGAGGCCGAGCGCGTCGCCGGTGATCGGATCACGACCCATCCCCATCACGAGCTGGAGCTGGGCCTCCGAAACCCGGTCCCCGACCGCGAGCTGGCCCTTGCCGAGTGAGGCGACGCCGGAGCCGAGCCACTGCCCGGGTGGGGTGCCCGCCTCCACGTAATACCTCGTCAACGGCGTCGAGAGAGTCCGATCGCCGTCTGCGGCCGCGACCGTACGCAGGAGGTACTTGTAGCCGTCTCCAGCGCTCATCACCCGCATCGAGACCGTCACGAGACCACCGCCTTTTCGGCAGTCAGGTGAGCAGCAGACGCCCGTGACCTCCGCCCCGGAAATGCCCGCTGGTGCGGCCGGCCGCGACATCCGGCATCCACTGCTTGGCTCCGTCAGTTCGACACGTCGACGCTGACATACATCTCCGGAATTCGGGTGCTGGGAGACTAGTGGGGTGAATCTCGACGAGTTGCTACAGGTGATGGATCGCGCCGCGGCAAACCTTGCCAAGCTCCAAGCGATCTGGGACCGCGCGGAGCCGATGATCCCGTCGAGCCCTCAGCGGGGTACGAATCGGGAGTATGAGGATCTGCGTCGGGCGTGGACGCCGCTGCTCGCGGGGCTGCCCCCGATCGACGGGTTCACAGTCACCGAGGAGCTGCCCGACATCGACGAGGCGGGGCAATCTTTCATCGATTACTTCGAGATCGGCGAGCCTGCTTTCGCTCTCATGAACGAGTTGGAGAAGCCGGGCCAACAGCTCGACGAGTACAGATTCAAACTTGCTCAAGCGCGTCGCCGGGCGATTCACGAGCGCCTCGACGATCTCGTGTCGACGATCAACGCGACCCTTGGTCAGATCACTGATTCCGTTGCGCGGGACTCGTCCGATCGCGTGGACGATCTCAGAACGAAGGCGGTGGAGGAGTCGATCAGCGAGATCGAGCGGTTGCTCGGCGACACCACTGACCGAAAGGGACGATGGGGCGATCTTCACCGGCATCTCCGTTTCAGTCAGGGGCACGATTGGCACGACATCGCCGAGATGGATTGGCCGTCTGTCCGGGCTGACATTGAGGCCGCGAGTCTCTCCGAATCCGACCCTTTGCCGGTGCCAGCGGTCGACCTCGGCGTAGCTGCTTCCGCGAAACCCGCAGGTGGTGCAAGCATCGGGCTCGATTGGGGTGCTCTTGATGACGACGGCTTCGAGCGACTGCTGTTTGACCTTTTACGCGGCTTTCCCAGTTACCAGAACGTCGAGTGGTTGATGAAGACGCGCGCGCCCGATCGGGGCCGCGATCTGTCCGCTGAACGCGTCATAAGGGACGACGGCGGGACGACGCGAACCGAGCGGGTCATCGTGCAGGCCAAGCACTGGACGTCCAAATCTGTCGCACCTGCCGACATCACGAATACCTTGGCGGCGCTGTCGCTCTGGGAGCCGCCGGTCGTTCGGACTTTGGTGATCGCGACGAGCGGTCGCTTCACCACCGACGCGGTGGCGATCGTCGAGAAGCACAACGTCGATGGGAAACTTCCGTTCATCGAGCTTTGGGCAGATAGCCGCCTCGAAACGCAGTTGTCGCAACGACCGGACTTGATCGCGAGCTACGGCCTCCGCTCGTAAGTCCGACGTGAGCGATTCGCGACACTCTACCTCGACCTGCAAGACGCGTGGCAACTCCGATGGCGGGCTGAGCGAGAGACGGATCGGCGGCGGCCTGATCGCCGGGAATGGGTGCGTCTCGTTGTGTCGTTCGGCGAGGCGTCAGCGGCGGTTGAGCAAGGTCGTGCACCTGGCGAGTGACCAGCCCGGCGAAGGGCTCCACGAGAAGTTCGGGTCCGGGGTCACCGAGCCGCCGGAGCCACCATGCGCGACCACACCCCTGCTGGCAGGCGCCGTCTGCGGGTCGGGTCCCTGTTCTCCGGATACGTGGTCTTGCCTGCCATATGAAGGTCTGCTTTGAGCGATCCTCGCGACCCTCTGGTCACCGCGTAGCGGATATCCTCAGGGCAGGAATACATCGCCGTTCTTCATGGCCTGCCCATCTCCGGAGTCCGCTGGACGAAACCTCGCCTGAGACTCGATCGTCCAGCGCACAGCAACTACTAGTGGACGTGGGCATGGCTCTCGATCTCGGCTCGCACTTGCACCATATCGAGGGCCCGTACCTGCGTGATCAGGTCGTCAAGCGCGGGCCTCGGGAGCGCCCCGGCCTGGAAGAACACCCTGATCGAGTCGCGGTAGACCGCGATTGTTGGTAGCGCGCGGATTCCGAGTGACTCAGACAACTGGTGCGCCGCCTCGGTGTCGACCTTGCCGAAGAGGATATCCGGGTGGTTCTCAGAGGCTGCCTCGTAGACTGGTGCAAACGCCTTGCACGCACCGCACCAGGTGGCCCAGAAGTCGAGGATCGCGATCCCATCCCGCTCGGTCACTTCGCGGAAGTTCTTGTCTGTCACATCAACCGTTGCCATCTTCCGTCCAATCGCTCGGCGACTCCTAAATGGACCCAAGGGTCCATCCATATGATGGTTGCTCGCTCCGAGCTGCGCAACCTGCATGACTCCCGCAGTAGCTATGGCTGGCTTCATGGGGCAAGCGGAGACAATACAGTACGTCCCCGCGCGTAGGGTCGTGAACGATTCTAGGACCTGAGAGTCCAGAAAATCTACCGACCCCGGACGAGGCTCAGGCTCACAGCAGCCGAGCGAGCCGCGGCACAGTCACACAGAGCCACTCTCCGTCGAGTACGCACGCACCTGTGCGATGGCCATGTCGAGGACCACCCGCATGGGACGGACGTCTCGGGCCGTCTTGGCGAGTAGATACCCTCCCTGCAGAGCAGCCAGCAGCCCGGTAGCCAACGCGTGCGCATCGGCGCTCGCGGTTAGCACGCCGCGCTTCTTCAACTCTTCAATCGCGTCGGTCAAGAGTTGGAGCCAGACGTCAAAATGAGCAGCAATGACCTTTCGTGTGTCTTCGTCATGATCAGCGATCTCATTCGCCAGCGCTCCGAGTGGGCACCCAAAGGCGCCGTTCCGGAGACCATTGCGCTCAACTAGCTCATCGCGCCAGAGTTCGAGTCCGCGCAGCGACTCGACCCTCGTAAGGCGACGACGTTGCTGCGACAGCAGAGCCTCCGCGCGTGCCTCAATGACTTCCTTCACCAGTGCGTCCTTCTCGGCGAAGTGCTGATAGAGCTGCGACTTCGACGTCCCACTCGACGCACGGACGTCCGCCAGAGTCGTCGAGGCAACGCCGCGCTCGTACATCAACTGATCGGCCGCCTCGATAATCCGTGCCTTCGTTGCGGCGCCGCGAGCCGTCAAGCGGCGCGGACGGGGGCCGCTGGCGCTGTCGGTCATGCCCCAAGGCTAATCGTCTCGGATTGGTCGGGCGCTCTCGCCGGCACTCAGATGCCAACGACCATCCATGTGGACCACCCTCGCGAGCAGTCGACGAGAGCCTCATGCCGTACGTCAAGGACCAGGGCTTCTCACGGTTGGGCCAGGCTGCCCAGGCGACTCCCGTCGCGGCCCGTCGGGAGTGGAGAGGTGGATCTCGACCCCAGATGCCCGGGCCCAACCGCAGAACCTTGCTACGTCGCCACGCTGGGCGAACGCCGCTCAGGCAGCACCCAGCCGTCGCGGGGGAAGTGGCAGGTGTAGCCGTTCGGATACTTCTCCAGGTAGTCCTGGTGCTCGGGCTCCGCCTCCCAGAACGGACCGACAGGCTCGATACTGGTGGCTGCCTTGCCCGGCCACAGACCCGACGCGTTGACATCCGCGATCGTGTCGTGGGCGATCCGCTCCTGCTCCGGCGTGACCGGGAAGATCGCGGACCGGTAACTCGTGCCCCGGTCGTTCCCCTGACGATTCAACGTCGAGGGATCATGGATCTGGAAGAACAGCGCCAGGATGTCGCGATAGCTCGTCCTCGAAGGGTCGAAGACGACCTCGATCGCCTCCGCATGGCCTGGGTGGTCGCGGTAGGTCGGGTGTTCGTTCTGCCCGCCCGTGTACCCGACGCGGGTTTCGAGGACGCCGGGCCGGCGGCGGATCAGGTCCTGCATGCCCCAGAAGCACCCGCCCGCCAGAACGGCTGTCTCCGCTCCCGAGACTTGCGTGATCTCCCCGCTGTCGTTGGTCCCGCTGGTCATGCGGTGGCTCCCTTCGTAGAGTCCTGGTCGGTGTCGAACAGTGCACTGAATTGGCCGTAGCCCTCCTCGACGAGCTTGGAGGCAGGAACGAAGCGCATCGCGGCCGAGTTCATGCAGTACCTCTGGCCCCCGGCGGCGGGTCCGTCGTGGAACAGGTGCCCGAGATGACTGTCGGCGCCCGCCGAGCGCACCTCTGTGCGGATCATGCCGTGCGTCCGATCCGCCTTGGTCGCGACAGCGTCGGCGGCGATGGGCGCCGTGAAACTCGGCCATCCCGTGCCGCTGTCGTACTTGTCGGTGGACGAGAACAGCGGCTGACCCGAGACGATGTCGACGTAGATGCCAGGCTCGTGGTTGTCCCAGTACTCGTTCCGATAGGCCGGCTCTGTGCCGTCCTGTTGCGTCACCCGATGCTGCTCGTCGCTCAGGCGGCTGAGCGACTCAGGGGTCTTGCGGTAGTCGTTGGTGGTCACTTTGGCTCCTCCTAGCAGGTGACGCGGCCGCGCCATCACATGCTGTAACGGACCCGGCGGTCCAACTATTCCACATGTCCTGCGGTAGAGTCGAGGCCAGACGATGCGTCGCCCCCGAGGCGGGGCGGCTGGTCTCGCGACGACCGACAAGACCGATGTAACCAGGCTATCAAGGGCTGAAACAAGACTCTTCGGCGATGCAGTTCCGGCGACAGAGGTCGGAGAGGAAGCGACATGAACGAACCCGAGGACCTGGGTCAGGTGACAGAAACTGTGGACTCACAGGACCAGAATCAGGCTGGTGGCGCCTTCACGGACGCAGGCGAACGGCATCACGAGCCCGGTGCCAGGTCGACGAACCTCGAGAACGGCTCGTCGTTCTCGATCGCGGTGGATGCTCAGGCCAGCACCTTCGTCGCAATCAAGGATGGTGTCGAGTTCGGAGCCGTCCCGTTCGCGGAGAAGAACGGCAGAGTGACGCTGCTGGCGACCTCGATCCTGCCGGACTACCGAGGACAGGGCTTGGCGACCGAACTCACCCGCAGGGTGCTGGACAGCATCCGCGCGGAGGGCAAGAGCGCGACCGTGAGGTGTCCCGTGTTCCGGTCCTTCATCGAGCGCAACCCCGAGTACGCCGCCATGGTGGACATTCCGGGCGTTGGACGGGACGGTCGGGGCGATGTCTGAGCCCGGCACCGAAAACCCGAAGCCGGTACTCGGGAGTCTCCGGTTCGAGAACACTCGCTTCGACCCAGACCTCACGCCGTTCCACGAACTCGCCAAAGACATGGCCACGCAGTTCGGCTACGCCGCAGAGCTGTCGGGAGACCGTGTCCTGCTACAGCTCCTCCGTCTGCGCGTCGCACAGCTCAACCCCTGCTCGTACTGCCTGATTCTCCACGCCGAGGTGGCGGCCAGGATCGGGATCCGGCCCGAACAAGCCGCACACCTGGCGTCGTGGCGTGAGAGCACCATGTACTCGCCCAGGCAGAGAGCCGCGCTCGCCTACTGCGAAGGTCTCACCTCGTTCCGTCACGAGGAGATTCCGGCCCTGCACGAAGAACTGCGGCTTCACTTCACGGAGCGCGAAGTCGCAGAGATCGCCGCGGTCGTCATCAACATGAACGTGTGGACCCGCCTGAAGCTGGCTCAGGGTGCCACTCCGAGCCTGGCGTCAAAGGAGTCGCCATGAGCCACGCACCAGTCAACGCGACCGAGCTGTCATGCGCCGAGTACACCGAGGAACTCACCCAGTTCCGAATGGGTCTTCTGGATGAAGCCGACGCCGAGGTAGCCCAGCAGCATCTCTACGCATGCCCGGACTGCCGGCTGTTCACGCACCAGGTCGAGACCGTCACTGATCTCGTGGCTGATGCCGAACCGCATGATCTGCCCCATCTGCCCGACAGTGTCTCGCTCCTACTTCACGACATCGTCGACGGCGAGACCGAGAGGCCCAGCGATCCCAGTGAGATCACTCGCCTCCTCTTTGGACTCGCCCGGAGTCTCGCCCCACACGTTGCGGAAGACCTGGTCCAAGAGACTCTGCTCTCAGCATTCGAGGAAAGCCCAAGGGGGTTGGACCCTCTGGCGCTCGCCCGGGACCTAGCCGATCGAGCATTCGCTGAGCCTGAGCCAACGGTACGGAGCCTCGACGACTATCGAACAAGAGCCGAGAACCAGACCGCCGAGCTGGATCCCGACGCTGATACTGCGGAGTTCTTCTACCCCGACTTCTACGACATTGGACCCGATGCTGGACGCCACATTGACGCACCGAACCGCTGGGGCCAGACCAATACCCTGAGCCCGGACGACGAGGTGTTCACCACCGATCTGTATCGAGTGGTGGACGGCGCCGTCGCACGTTTGGCCGATCCGCTCGGCCAGTTGGTACAACTCGTCGACATCGATGACGTATCACTGGCGGACGCGGCCTACGTGCTTCGCCTCGACAAGGTCGATGCCGTCGACGCTCTGCATCGCGCTCGGATACACCTCCGCGGCGTCGTCAACGAGTACATGGCTGTCAGAGCGTGACTGCGTCCTGCCGATCCAGCCGCCGTATCGAGGGCACTGGCGTGGTGACTGGCACCTATGTCCAGCGGATCACGCGCCGGTGGCCACGCCGCTCGGTCGGCTCTCTGCCAGGACACTCCGGCGACGAACTGCCGGCAGTGGCTCAAGACCATCGACACCAAGAAACGGGAGGTTTCACAATGACCCTCGCCGTCTTCCGGTGCTACGTCGCGCCCGAGCAGCGGGCCGAACACGACCGGCTCTACAACCAGATGCACATCCTCATCCAACAGAGTCCTAACCACATCGAGCACAAGATGTTCACCGCTGAGGACGGGGAGTCGGCACTGGTCGTCGAGTTCGACGACCTGCAGAGCCTTGAAGAATGGGGCGAAAACCCCGACCACAGGATCGCCAAGGCGTCGGGCAAGCGGTACGTGTTCACGAGTTACGACGTCGCAGTCCGCGAAGTCGTCGAACGCCATGTCAAGAGCGATGTTCGTCCGGAACACCTACCCAGCATCGCTCCCTCGTCAGCGACGCCGACCGTTCGCGCAGGCCACAGTAGCGAGTTCCCGCAGGAGGGGCAGTCATGGGAGTGATCAACGGCGGGTTCGGAGGACGGCATGGCTCCAGCGACCCGCGACTGCCTCCTGGGCAGACCCACGTCTACGACTGGCCGGTGCTCTCGACGGGACCCACGCCCAATGTCGACGAGGGCCGATGGAGCTTCACGATCACGACCGAAGACGAGGTCACGCACCGGTGGAACTGGGGTGAGCTTCAGGAGGTAGGCGTCGAAGACGTCGTCACCGATATCCACTGCGTCACCCACTGGTCGAAACTGGACATGGCTTGGCGTGGCGTGCCCATGGACCGGCTGTTCGAGGATGTCGAGACCAGTTACGACTACGTGATGGTCCGTAGCTACGGCGGATACACCACCAACCTCCCACTCGAAGACCTCCTCGATGGGCAGGCATGGCTAGCCACCGAGGCGGAGGGCGAACCCCTTACTCCCGAGCACGGAGGTCCGGCCCGGCTCCTCGTGCCCCACCTCTACTTCTGGAAGAGCGCGAAGTGGGTTCGAGGAATGGAAATGATGCCCTCGGACGACCCGGGGTTCTGGGAACAGAACGGCTACCACCTCCGTGGCGACCCATGGCGAGAGGAACGCTACTGGTGATGACTCCTAGCCGAGTCCGGTGGCACCTCGGGCGGGTGCTCAGTCGGCAGTTTGAGACCGAGGCGGCCATCCGCCTTGAGCTGGATGTTCCGACCTGGCCTGGAAACGTCGCCGGAGCTCATCTCGACATCCGGCTCACGGCACCGGACGGGTACCAGGCGTCCCGGTCTTACTCGCTGGCGTCCTCGGGTGAGTCGACACGGGTTGTACTGGTGATCCAGGAGCTGCCCGGGGGCGAGGTGTCGCCCTTTCTCGTGCGCCAACTCGCAGAAGGTGAAGAAGTCGAAGTACAAGGACCGCTCGGACGCTTCTTCGTCTGGATCCCCGCTGAGCCCGAGCAGTCACCGGTTCAGCTCATCGCAGGCGGATCGGGGGTTGTGCCGTTGTTCTCAATGGCCTCAGCACGTGAACGTGAGCCGAAAGGCGCTGACTTTCGGCTGCTGTACTCGGTCCGCAGTCCGCGCGATGAGTTCTTCGCTGACGAACTGGCAGAACTCTCACGAACCATCGTCGAGATTGTCCACACGCGCGAATCAGCGCCCGGAGCGGGCCGGCCACCTAGACGATTGACGCGCGAGGCGCTCGCCGCGTCGACCTTTCCCGCATCGTTGTCGCCACGCATCTTCGTCTGCGGACCAACGCCGTTCGTCGAGGCCGTCGCGGGTTGGCTTGTCGAACTCGGTCACGACCCCGCACAGATTCGTACGGAACGATTCGGAGGCAGTCCATGACGCACGTCGACGGAAACGCCCTCGCAGGTGCCTTCGCGACTACTCTCGGTATCGAGATCACTGTGACGGTCGGTAGGTGCCGGAGCTGCGGCAGCTCTTTCAACCTCGCTTGCGCGCATGTCTTCATCACAGCCATGGGTGCAGTCATGCGGTGCGGCCATTGTCAGGCGGTGCTGGGCGTCATCGTCCGCGGTTTCCGAGAGACGCTAGTGAACCTCTCGGGCCTGGACTACATCAGGGTGCCCCACCTATGACTGGTCCGCTCGCCGCGATCGCGGCTTCTACCAGGCAGGGGGCTGCGGACTGATGCTTCGCATCTACGACAGTGCTGTCCGGAAGCTACGCAACTTCGTCCCGCTGAACCCAGGACGAGTCTCAATCTATGTGTGCGGGCCAACCGTGCAGTCCGCGCCTCACATCGGGCACCTTCGTAGCGCCCTCGTCTACGATCTCTGGCGACGCTGGCTCACCCACCGCGGCTACGCGGTCACCCTCGTTCGCAACGTCACCGACGTCGACGACAAGGTTCTGGACCTGGCAACCGAGACTGAACCATGGTGGGCACGCGCCTACCGTGTCGAGACGGAGTTCGCGCGCTCGTACGCCGCGCTGGGTGTTCTCCCGCCAACCCATGAGCCCCGAACTTCCGGTCACATCCCGCAGGCACTGACCCTGATCGAACGACTCCTTCGCCGCGGACACGCCTACGTCGCCAGCGACGGCTCCGGCGACGTCTACTTCGATGTCAGCAGCTGGCGGGCATACGGCAAGCTCACCAGGCAGACCCCCGGCGCCGTAGCGGACCCTGATAAAGGGCCTGGCGGGGCAAAGATCGATCCCCGCGACTTCGCGCTTTGGAAGGGAGCCAAGCCCAGCGACCCAGAATCCGCGCGTTGGCGCTCACCGTGGGGAACCGGCAGGCCGGGATGGCACATACAGTGCTCAGCGATGTCCCAGCACTACCTCGGACGTGCGTTCGACATCCACGGAGGCGGCCTCGACCTGCGATTCCCGCACCATGAGAACGAGCTTGCCCAGTCCACCGCAGCAGGCGACGAGTTCGCCAAGTACTGGATACACAACGGCCTCGTCACGATCGACGGGCAGAAGATGGCCAAGTCGCTGAACAACTCTCTGTATGCCGATGAACTCCTCCGCCGTGTCGGCCCGGCGACGCTGCGTTACTACCTGCTCAGCGCGCACTACCGCAGTGCCTTGGACTATCAGGAGAAGGATCTCACGCACACCGAGGCTGCAGTCACGAGAATCGCGACGTTCCAGCACCGAGCACGCACACGACTCGCGAACACAGCATCCGACGCCCCGACGCCGCCCATTGCCTTCGCGGCCGCGCTCGACGACGACCTGAATGTCCCAGCGGCGCTCGCAGTCCTGCACGACCACGTGCGCGCGGGCAACATCGCTCTGGATAACGGCGATCCAGCTGCCGCCATGTCTACGTACGAATCGGTGCTCGCGATGACCGAAGTGTTAGGGATCGAGCCCGGCGGCTTCACGACCGCCCCGCGAGCCGACGTTCATGGCAGCACGATCTCTACCCTCGTCGAGGTTCTACTCGCGAATCGCTCTCATGCGCGGGACGCAGGAGATTTCTCCACCGCCGACCGCATCCGGAACGAACTGGCTAGCGCTGGGATCGCCATCCAGGACCACACCTCAGGCACCACCTGGACGCAGGCGTAGCCAACTCGTGCACGATGGTCGAATACTTCCGTTCCGGGGTGATCCGATCAGAGCAAGAGACCGAGTGAGGCGTCCGCCAGACGTCGAACCGTCATAGGGGCAGAGCTGTCTCGCTTGTCTGCCACTGTGTCGGTACCAAGCGAGGCGTCAACCCACTCCTGCAAAATGGTGACTGCGGCCGGAGCGTCAAGGTCGGCGGCTAGTGCCGAGAGCACGGCCTGCTCGACCGGTGCTGCCGGCGCCCCGCTACCGAGAGCCAGGGCACGACGCCACTGCTTCAATGTGTCGAGTGCGGCCGAGATTTCGGCGTCTGTCCACTCCCAGCTTGATCGATAGTGGTGCCGCATGAGGGCGAGGCGGATGGCCGCAGGGTCCACTCCTTGCTTTCGCAGAGAGGAGACGAAGACCAGGTTTCCGCGCGACTTCGACATCTTCTCGCCGTCGTACGCAACCATCCCGGCATGGACGAAGGTCTGCGCGAACCGATGCTGTGGATGAATGACATGACCGAGTCCTGCGGACATCTCGTGGTGCGGGAATGCCAGGTCTCGTCCTCCGCCCTGTACGTCGAAGGATGATCCCAGATGTTCCTGGGCGATTGTGGTGCATCCGATGTGCCAACCGGGTCGTCCCGGCCCCCACGGACTGGGCCAGGACGGCTCCCCTTGCCGCTCGCCGCGCCAAACCAGGCAGTCGAGCGGGTCGCGCTTGCCTCTCCGATCGGGGTCACCGCCACGCTCGGCGAAGTCCTTCAACATCACATCGCGGTCGAGTGACGATACGCGGCCGAAGGATGGGTCGGCAGACACCTCGAAGTAGAGGTCGGTTCCCACTCGGTAGATAGAGCCGCGCTCCTTCAACATCTCGATGCGAGAGATGATCTTGGTGACGGCCTCGGAGACTCCGACGAAGTGTGCGGGTGGCAGGACGCGTAAGGCTGTCATGTCCTGTCGGAATCGCTCGGTCTCGCGTTGTGCGAGATCACTCCAGGGAATGCCTCGCGCGTGGGCGCGTTCCAGCAGCGGGTCATCGATGTCGGTGACGTTCTGAACATAGATGACATCGTGCCCGGCGTTTCGAAGGGCGCGGTTGAGTAGGTCAAAGCCGACGTAGGTTGCCGCATGGCCGAGATGAGTGGAGTCGTAGGGTGTGATGCCGCAGACGTACATCCGCGCGGCGTCATTCGGCGGCAACGTCACCAAGGATCGGTTCTCAGTGTCATAGACCGAGACTGCGGGCCCGTGTACATCCAAGCGTGGAATCTCTAGACGGGGCCATGCCAACATGTCGTGGTCCTCGTAGTCGATGAAGCCACACCAGAGGATTCGGCGTGGATTCCTGATCCTGCTGACAGAGTGTCGCGAGGGCTCATGCGGGCGTCCATCCGCGCAGGAATGCCAGCACCTTGGCTTCGGATACCTCACAGGGCCGTAGGTGCTCTGCTTTGCGAGTGCGGTACACGTTGGCGCTGATCAGGTCGTCCCCTCCTAGCTCCTCGGCCGAGATGCTGATGCTCTGGCCATGCACTCGCGTGGTACGGGTCAATCCGTATGAGCGACCTTCGTATGCGACGACGGTCCAGCCTTCAGGAACCCGATCGACCATTGCCTGCAAGCTGGCTGTGGCCTGACTCGCACCATCATGCTCGGGAGGCATCGAGTGGATAGAGCTCGAACTGTGAGAGTCGGGGGCACAACTCCTCACCATGGCATGGCTCGTGGAATCGCGCGCGAGCTCTGGAACTCGTGCTTCAGAAGGCATGTGCCCTCCCCCGCAGTTCACTCTGCGGCGCTCAGCGCGACGCGGATGGAATCGAGAGCCATGTCGAGCGCGATCGCCATGCTGCGCTCGTCCCGTGTGGTCTTGACGAGGAGGTACCCGCCTTGGACAGCGGCCATCAGACCGACGGCTAGCTCTTCAGGGTCTGCGTCCGGCCGTAGCTCGCCTGAGTCCTGCATGCGCTCCAGTCCGAGACGGAACCAGTGCTGCCAGACGCTGAATCCTCGTTGGAGATTCTCACGCGCAGTTTCACACCGGCCAGCGATCTCGCCCGCCAGCGACCCCATCGGACAGCCGTGAGCACCTCGCCAACCACGCACTCCTACCACGATCGCATCCCGCCAACGCTCGAAGCCGCGCATCGTGCGCAGGTCGTCGAGGAATGGTGCCTGCTCGCCAAGCACCCGTTCAATCTGGGCCCTCACGACTGCCTCAACCAACTCGGTCTTGTCCGAGAAGTAGTGGTAAACCTGAGACTTGCCCGTTCCGCTGGCCTCTATGACATCGTCAACGCTGGTGGCCTCAACGCCCTGCGTGTACATGAGATCGGCGGCTGCCGCGACGATACGCAGACGGGTGGCCTCGCCCTTGGCGGTCAGCCGTCGCGGCTTCTTCTCACTCACCGTGCCCCCAATCTGGACTGGAGCCGCCAGCCTCGGGGGTCACGATGAGTCCTGCGATCGAGTCGCTCCCGTCCGTGGTTTCTCAGGCGCACCGCTACCTCCCGGTGCGTCAACGGCACCTGACGACCGGTCGCGTTCCCACTGCTCAAGAACCGAGTTGATGGCATGACTGATCGAGTGCAGATCGGCTTCGGTGTTCTGAGAGATGTGGAACGTCTCGATGTCTCGCGCACGGTCCCGGTCGGACTCCCGTCGCTGAGTGAGCAGAATCAGCGGTCCCTGCAGAGCAGCGACGATCGCCAGAGCCGTTCCTAGATAGTCCAGCATGGCCGTCGGGTGGGGATAGAAGAACGGCAAGATGGTGTTCACGACAAACCACGCGAGAATCGCCACCACCAGGATCAGCAGGAACGGCCATGAGCCCGCGACGCTCGCCACCCAGGCAGCGGCCTTGTCTCCAGGGCTCGACCGCGCTTCTCTGAACATGCTGAGTTGGTGCCCGCAGTGCGGGCAAGCGAACATCTCGCGGCCTACGATGTCGCTGAAGTGGCCGTCCATCTCGGGCTCGGAATGGTGTCGAGAAGCGCGGTGCAAACCGGCGCCACTTCCCTTTCCAGACTCTGGTGACTGCTCTGTTTGCTCGTCGCGCTCCGGCTTGGTCATCGCTCTCGCTCTCCCCGGGTGCTCTCCCCGGCACTGGCGCGTTCCTGCGCGATCTGCTCGCGGAAGTGCGCGTCCTCCTGCTTGACCGCTATGGCACCGAGCAGGATCTCGTCGATCTCTGCAGCGGGGATGATGACCGCACCCGACCCGTCGGCGAAAACATAGTCGCCCGGCATGACGCCGACACCGCGCAGCACCACGGGAACATTCGCCCGGTGTGGAGTGATCAGCGCACCGCCAGCCTCCACCGCCTCACCAGCGCAGTACGAGGTGAACCCGTACGTTCGGAGCTCAGTGAAGTCCCGGAGTCGGCCATCTGTCAGCACTCCGTCGAGCCCGTAGTGGTGCACGCGACCCAGCTTCGTTCCACCGCCTACCGAGACGCCTGGATGGCCATTGGTCGCGAGCACAAGAACTTTTCCCTCAGAGTCGTCCCCAACTGCCTCACGGAACAGCGATCGGAAATCGTGCACTGCGGGGTCGACGCTTGCAGCGCAACTGGGGAAGAAGGCGATCGTCACGGCTGGTCCGAAGAGGACCCTGCCGGGGGTGGGGCTCTCCAGCCCCAGGATGTGCGCGCCGTGGCGGTGGCGACGACCCAACGCATCGACTATGTCGGCACAACCGATCTGCTCGGCCTGCGCCCGCCGGTCCTTGGCGCTTGCGCGGTTGGTCGCACGAGGTTCTCCACTCACAGGACATCACGATGCCAGAGCCTTTTATGTACTGTCAAGTACGAAATACTGGTGCGCTGATGCACCCAGGGACTCCGGGGTCTCGAAGCCTGCAATACCGCCGGACGTGTTCACGGCGGAGGTCAGGACACGTCCCAATACGCGTGAACAGCACTCTTGACCACGGAGTGTCCACCTGCAGCGGTTCGGGACAGTCACGTTCCCTTCGCCCGAGGCTGACACCGACGCGGTCGACGCGGACCAATCCGTGGTAGTAGATTGTACTATCTGCTACATTTTTACACGCGCCGCGAGTCAGCACCGCTGCGGCGGAAGCCAGATCAAGCCCTCGGGGCGGGGATGCGAGCGCCTTGCCGCCGTGCGAGAGGACCAAGAACGCCGACCATGACTGCCCGACCTCACCACTGTGCGACCTCTCGGCCAGAGGGCTGCGCGCCGCAACACGCTGGGGTAGGGCCTCGCGACTCACACCCGCCTAGAGCGTGTCTGCCAAAGATCTGAGGGTTCGCAGGCGACGCTCGACGAATGCTGCGCGCGGACGAGATTCCAGACGAGTTGTGGGAGCTGATCGAGCCGGTGCTGCCGGCAGGCGGCCATCAAGGGCGGCCGTGGAATGACCACCGGCTGACGCTGGAGGGGATCAGTTGGAGGTTTCGCACGGGGTCGCCGTGGCGTGACCTGCCCGAGCACTTCGGGGCCTGGCAGTCGGTGTGGGAGCGCCACCGTCGGTGGTCTGACGACGGCACCTACCTGCGCATGTTCGCCGCGGTTCGCGCCGCAGCCCCCGAGCGCGACGAGCAGCTGCGCAGCCTGTTGTCGGTCGACTCGACCATCGCCCGTGCCCATCAGCACTCCGCCGGCGCGCGGCACGAGGGCCACACAGGGGGCCCTGTCGAATGACAAGAACCTGACCAACGAGCCCGCCGATCACGCTCTGGGTCGTTCCCGCGGCGGGCTGAGCACCAAGATCCACGCGCTGACCGACCGGTACTGCTGCCCGCTGACGGTGCTGCTCTCACCGGGCCAGGCCGGTGACAACCCGCAGCTGATCCCGCTGTTGGAAGCCCACGACCGCGGCGACACCGGCGCCTTCCGGCTGCTGGCCGACAAGGCGTACTCCCACCCCAGCACCCGGGCGCACCTACGGGCGAAAAGGATCGCTCACACCATTCCCGAACGCAGCGACCAGATCGCCCGCCGCAAGGCGAAGGGCTCGGCCGGAGGCCGGCCACCTGCCTGCGATCCGGAGCGCTACAAGGACCGCAACACCGTCGAACGCGGCTTCGGCCGGCTCAAGCAGTGGCGCGCCATCGCCACCCGATACGACAAGTACGCCACCACCTACCTGGGCGGCGTCCTCCTCGCCTGCATGATCATCCACCACCGGGTCCGCAGTTAGCAGACACGCTCTAGGCGACCGGGATGCCGTCTGGGAACGCTGGATGCAGGAGCAGCGGCCCCCGGCGGGACGCGACGAGGACGACGACGACGAGCACGAGGACGACGAGCACGAGGACGACGAGGACGAGGACGACGAGGACGACGAGCCGCAGGACGCGGACGAGGCGCAGGCGGAGGACGAGGAGACCGGCTGGGCGGTGGTCGGCGAGCTGGCCCAGGAGTGGTCGCACGTTTGGTACGAGGGCTCGGAGCACGCTTGGCTCAGGTACGCGTGGTCGGCGCTCCACGAGGCGGGCCTGACCGCAGTCGGCGACCCGGTGGACCGGGCTGAGGCGGTCGCGAGGCTCCTGGCCCTGACCAAGCTCTACCGCGTCTTCCACGCGTACGCCCACGAGACCGAGCACGTCGACGAGTGGCAGGACATGGGCGATCAGGTCTGCGGCTCCGAGCCGCTCGTCCCGGCGTTCGTGTGGGGGCAGCTCAGCGAACGTCGGGGGTTCGCCGCGTACAGCGACGACGACGACGAGCTCCCTGACGAGTTCGCCAAGGTGCTTGTCTGGCACTACGCGCCGGAGGTGGCGAAGGCTCTTCTCGATCAGCTCGGGGAGAACTTCCTGTTCGCTTCCCTCTGGGCCTCGTCGTCGCCCGGCGTTCGGTTCCCCCTGAACGACCGTCGGTACCACGAGGCGGTCAACGAGGACCCCTGGGAGAAGATGGCGGCCTTCAACTGGACGACCGATTGCATGCGCCTGTGAGCGCAAGCGGTGGAATGCCGCCGGCCGGGCTAGCGAGTTTCCTCGGTTTCCGCGCCTCAACGCTTCTCGGCGGTCCCGTAGACAGGCGTCTCTAGGACCGGTCCCTGCAGGGCGGGGCCAGATGCGGCCGCGGCCGCGTCGCCGGAGACGGGTCCTGTGGCTCCTCGCTCATGGCCGTAGCGCCTCATGCCCGGAGCGGCGTTCCCGGCCGCGACCGACAGCAGGACGAGGGCCAGCAGGAGCGACCGGAGCGCCACGCGAACCGTTCCGGGGCTTCAGCGCCTCCACCAGACCCGGGGCGGCCAGACGAGCGTCCCCGCCGGTGCCGTCAATGCGCAGGGGCGTGTGAGCAGTCACGAAGACGTCGTCGATCTGACACTGAAACGACTGGTCAATCGCGGCGCTACCGAACGACATCACGGCGGCCCGCAGCAAGACCGCTGGTTAGCCTGCAGGATGCGGTGCAGGATCAAGCCCATTCATGCGGGAGCGTCCGGCTGACCGGCGACCTGCCGCGCCAAGTCCTCGAGGTCATCGTCGTGCAGCTCAACGCGCGGCTCACCTTCGAAGTGGTATGACACGTACGAGATGGCTCCGCCCTGCCGCGACTCGAAGAAGTAGCAGGCGTTGTTGGCGCTGCGCGGGGTCGGCCCGACACGGACGAGCGGCACCAGATGAAGCACAGGACTCACGGCCGCATCCCGCGACACGAACGTGAGGTGGTCGCTTTCCAGCGGCTGACGGGTCTGGACCTCGAACTGCTGGAAGATGGCACTCGGCCCGCGGAGCCGCTCAGCCTGGTGGTAGGTGTACAGGCCGTGCCGGTAGCGACCTTCCGCGGCCAAGGCCAGATCAACGTCCTCAAAGGCCGTACCGAGCGCCTGCTCAACGTCGCTCAGCAGCGACTCCAACCCAGATAGCCACCCCGACAGCTGTTCAGGCGAGACGACGCCGCCGTGGGACCGTTGATTGCGGACTACCCGCGCGCGGTCCAGCAGCGCCCAAAAGCGCTTGTCAGCCAGCCGTTCGATCAGCACTCCGGCCGGTCCGCTCGCCGCTTCGAACGCCTCCTGATGCTCCTTATCGCCAGCCAGCCGGCGGACATTCTTTGCCAGCGTCGTGCCGAGATTGCGCCACAGCCCAAAGTCGGCGCGGTCAAACAGCTGGCGCCCCGGTGGGGCTGCCTTAGCGAGGTCAGCCTGTACCTGCTGGAAGAGGACATCGTCGGCTCGGAAGACGCTGAGGAGCACGGCGCAGCCGAACTGCGCCATGGCTTCGAAGAAGTTGACGAGGCTCTGCACGCGCGCTTCCGGGTCGCGCAGCGCGACGTACCGCTGCAGGACGGACGCCAGCGGGTACGGCATCGACTCGAGCCAGCGGCGGACCGGGTCAAGCCGCGCGGCCTGCTCGAGCTGCTCGACGACGCGCTTCGCCTTCTCCGGGCGGCGCCACAAGTCGCTGCGCAGCCGCTCGACAGTGGCCTCCATGCTGGCGAGGTGGCCGGCCGCTGCAATGGCCTCTTGCTGGGCGATCAGCGACGGGAGCGGGATGCGAACGGAGGACAGCGCGGCAAGGTCAACATGCGGCAGCGTCGATCCGCGGGATGAGACTTCGCGCAGGCGCTTGCCAATCGGACTGGACAGCAGCGCGGCGACGTATTCGGCGCGGGCGCGATCCGGGTCGAGCTGCACCTCCAGCAAGCGGTATCCGCTGCGTCCCTCATAGGTCGGCGGGTACGTCGTGACGTCGCCCATGCCGATGCCGGGGACGAAGACGGCGTTGTCAGGTGGCTCGTAGTCGCGGTTGGCGCGCAGCGTGACGGCGCGCAACCTACCCACGGTCGCGAGCGCGATGAGCTCGTCGGCACGGAAGGCGTCTGCAAGCTCACGCTGCACCACCAGGGTCTGCCAGCTGCGGTAGCTGCGGTCAGTGAGCAGCCCGAGGTGGAAATTGACCGTATCCGGCCGCCGAGCCAGCAGATTGGCCACGAGCGCCGCCGTGGCGGTGCGCTCGTCAAGCCGGGCGACGAAGAGCTGCTCGGTCGGCTGCGCCTCAAAAACGGCAATCGACGACTGAAGTGAAGTGGTCGGCCAGAAGCCTCGGTCGACGGAGATGGCGGCCGTCAGATGCCAGCCGCGCTCTGCGCAGGCCGCGAGCACCTGCCCCTCTCCACCCCAGAACAGATTGTCGGCGCAGTGATAGATGATTCGGCCGCCGGGGGCGGCCCGGTCGAGCGAACGCAGCAGGGCGTAGTCCGCCAGCTCCGGGCGGGACAGCGCCGGTAGCGCCGGCAGCTGGGCTGGCCGTGCCCGCATACCGAGCGGCGGCGACAGCAGCACCACGTCGAAGGTCTGACCCTGCGTGCGCTCAAACAACGCCTCCGGATCAAGCGACCAGTCAGCCGACGGCGTCAGGGCCGCCCCGATGTCCCGGACGGCGGGATCGGCAGCTGCCGCGACGAGGCGTGCGCCGGGGACGGCCTCAGCGACCGCCGCCAGAGGCAAAGGAGAGGTGGCGTAGGGGTCGAGCACCGAGCCCGGTGCCAGCCGCCGGGTGAGCTGCCCGAGGAAGTCAAGGACGTGGGTTGGCCGGGCGACTGCCGACCGCTCGTACGGCGCGAGCGCGGCCACGTCCCGCCAGAAGACCGGGCCCGCCTCCCGTGCCCTGGCCACGACCGCCGGCAGGCTGAACAAGCCCTCCGCCCGCAAACGCATGGCCTGCTCAAACAGGGGACTGTCCGGGCGCCGCGCGGTCGTCATCAGGCTGCCTCGGTCTCGCTACCGAATTGGCGCTCCAGGGCCTGCCGCGCCAGGCCGAGGACGTACGGGATGTCGTCGGCATGAGCGAGGCCGACCTCGACATCGCCATTGCCCCAGCGACCAAGATTGGTGACGTCCTTAGCGATGCCCTTCGGATCGTTGAGCGCCGGGAAGGGCATGTTGAGCGACAGCCGCAGCCGGGACGCCTGCGGCACGACGTCGACCACGTTGGTCTCAGCCTTGTAGGCGATGTACAGCTTGAGGACTTCCTCGGTGACGTTCGGATCCAGCCCCAGCAAGGCGCTGCGGAGCTGCTCGAACAGCGGTCGCATCGCCCGGCCAGGCGCCAGCTGCGGGTGATCGTCCAAGCTGTAGCGGGACTCCCCGGCGGCCGCCTTCGGACGGTAGGCGGCGAGCACGCCTTCCTCCAGCGCCGGCTGACCCCAGACGGTCGTCGCCCGCTCTGCCAGGCGGGCGGCCCGGGCGTCGATTGCGGCCTCGTCCCAGCGCTCGACAGCGCCGAGCCCCTCGTTGAGACGAAGCGGGCTGTGCTTGAAGCCGCCCGCCATGTCGCGCTTCTCGCCGAAGGGTCGGTCGCTGTACTCGCTGTTGTAGCCAGTGAGCGTCAGGTTGCCGAGGGTGTGCAGTTTGGCGGCGTGAATGCGCTCCCAGTCCAGCCCGAGCGCCTGCCGCCACGCCTCTGACAGATTGTCGTTCTGCGGCATGATGTGCTCGATTGTGTACTCGTCAACGATGACACGTTCCTTACGGCCGTGGTTCTCCAGCCGGCGCAGCCAGTAGGAGCGGCGCGGCTGGTTGTACAGGTCGCGGCTGACGAGCTCCCGCTGGAACTCCTCGTCGCCCGGGAAGCGCCGGTACGACGGCAGCAGCAGGAACGCGGCCTCAATGCTCTCCAGGTAACGGTCCTTCTTGAGCGACCGGCCGAAGGTGGCGAAGGTCTTGTTTAGCGAGTTGGTCGGGATGGCGCAGACTGCCCGCCGGAAGACATAGGCCTCGACGAGGCGCAGCGCCTTGACGAAGTCGTCGCGTGCCAACACGTCGGTGGCGTAGTCGCGGTACAGCTCGAGCAGCAGCGGGTAGGCGACGTCGACCTTGAGGTCGCGCAAGTCCGCGAACGCTGCGGCGAGGTCCCTGTTGTCCTCGCGCTTCAGGGCCATGGCGCAGTAGTAGCCGGCGTAGGCGTGGACGTCTGCCACGAGTGCATCGACGCCGGCCTGGTCGATGACCGGCCGGGCGTAGGCCTTGAAGGCGTCGTAGACGGCTCGCACGTTCGGGATGTCGCCGGTCTTGACCGTCAGGTAATGGCGCATGAAGGAGTCGAAGTGGGCGCCGTAGCCCTCCTGGCCGAAGCCGAGCTCCATTGGGCGCCAGTGCCGCTCATACAGCTCGGTTTGGTGCTGCGGCTCCAGCCCCATGAGCACGTAGTTGCGAATCAGGTCGGCCTGGCTGAGCTCGCGGCCGGTCGAGTTCATACTCTCGAAGATGAGCTGCGGGTTGTCCTGAGCGCGATTGAGCGAGACGTCGACGATGACCAGCTTGGCCAGCCCGCGGCAGAGCGGCGCCAAGTCGCCCTTGAGAGCCGTGACCTGCTCGTCGAACAGCTCGAAGTTCTGCGCGATGCGCAGCGAGCCCCTCTCCGGCAGCGGCCGCTGCTGGACGAGCGCCGTCAGGCTGTCCCGGTCGGTCTGCGTCAGCAGCAACTTGAAGGCCTTGTCGCCGTCCTCGAGCGGGTTGAGCAGGTAGTAGCTGCGCAGCTTCCGGGCCGAGAAGCCCTCCACCGGCTCGTCGTCGCCGAGGTGCCGCGCCAGCGCCTCGAGCAGCAGCGTCACGGTCGTTAGGCGCTGCTGCCCGTCGATGACGAGTAGCGGCGACTGGCTGGACACCTGGTACAGCCCCTGCTCGACGTAAACCACCGATCCGACGAAGTGGGCGTTGACGCTGTCCTCCCGCCCGGCCCGCAGAATGTCCGCCCACAGCTGCAAGCACTCGTCGCGCCGCCAGCTGTACGTCCGCTGGTAGATCGGGATAACAAACTGCGGTGACTTCTTGAGGAACTGCAGGAGGGAGGCTTCAGTTGCTTTCATACGACGGTTCTCCAGACTACTACGCGCGATTTGTAGCTCTACCTCTACGAACTTAGGCGGGGCTTAAGGCACGGGTAAGGCACGCTCTCAGCGGTCGGCAGATCTGTCACCGCAGAGTTGTGACTGAGCAGGCTCAGAACCCGTAGAGATGCTGGCGTGCGTTGAAGGCAGTCGGTCCTCCCTCAAGAAGGTTCTCGGCGAGCGAACGAATTTTGGCGTCATCCAGTGAGCCAACACCCTGCTCCGCGGGCCACCCGTGTTGACCGTCCCCCTCCAGCGCCACGATAAGTTCGGCATCACCAAGCACCGGCACGTTGGCGTTGTGGGTGCTGGCGATGATCTGCCGCGCTCCCTTCAGCTCCCGCAGCTTCTGCACAATCCCGTCGTACACAAACCGGTTGTCCAGGTCATCTTCCGGCTGGTCGATTACGAGGGGGGCAGTCGATGCTCCTAGCAGCAGAAGCAGCAGCGCGGTTGCGCGCTGACCCTTCGACAGATCGTCAAGACTTCGATACTCGCGTAGCCCCGAGCCTGCTGCTATGTCGAGCCGGACGTCGACCGCCTGTCCGACACTCAGTTCTTCGAGCTCCCGGAGCAAGGGTTCCCCAGCAGCCAGGAGGTTGGCCGCCTGTGCGCCCTTGACGTTAAACTTCTGGTCAAGCTCCTCTCCGCTGACCCGGGCCGCTGCCACAAAGGCTCGCGGTGAGAAATTCTCCGAGTCAATCGCCGCCATTATCTGGGTGCGAGCTCCCTTGACTCCTCGCTCGACCACGGCCTTGATGTGCTTACGGTCAGGTGCCGCTACCGGCCGTACTATCACGACCCCCTTCGTGGCGGCGTTCGCCGACCTGATGGCCTCGTGGAGGTCGTCTAACCGCTTGGTCTCGTTGGTAGCCAGCTCCTCTAGAAGTTCGCCGCGCTGCCGCGACAGCTCGGAGAGCGTCCTGGCGATGCCCTCGCGCCGCTGCGCCTTGGCTTCGAGAGTGTCCAGCGCCTTTGTTGTGGCCAGGTACTTGTCGGGATCGTGGCCATCCTCAACTAGCTTGCGGAGGACCTCCGCATGGCCGGCCCGCTGAGATTCTGTCGAAAGCTTCCACTCCGCTTCGGCAGTTTCGATCGCCTGAACCGCCGCCTGCACAGCCACGTCGGCCGACGCCTGCAGTTCAGTGAGCTTCTCGCTCAGCGACTGGGTTGCGGCCGTCACCCTTTCCAAGACTGTCTTCTGCGGGGACTCGTCGATCGCGTCGATGGGCGCCGTTAGCGAATCCACCACCTGCTGGTCCGTGAGCGACTGGAGGACTGTACGCACATTGGCGACGCGCTCGGTCGCCTCCCTGAATACTCCCGAGTCGCGCTCGAGTCTCTGCAGTTCCGAGAGTCGAGTGGGCAAGTCCGTGGCGGTGTAGTGCGCTACATGTTCTTCCAGTCTCGGGATATCCGCGAGCTCTTCTTCCAAGTCATCCCGAGCCATCTCTGCCCGCTGCAGTTTTTCGCGGTTCGCTCGGAGTTGACCCACGATCCGATCGTGCTCTGCGTCTGGACCGGTAGCGCCCGAGAACCGCTCCAACATGCGGGCGACGCTCGCCTTGTCGTGCGCAAGCTCGGCCAACTCGTGTTGTCCGAATATTTCCACTGTGCCGATAACGTCGACCGGGCGAAGATTCGTGTGCGATCCGGCGGCGTCACGAACCACTGGAAGGTTCGGCACGGAACGCTCAATCGTGTACCGCCGCGGGACCGGCGAGGTCGTCTCGACTTCGAGCCTTACGGTCGTCCCGGAACGCAAGACGCCCGACACGATTGCCGTGTGGTCACGCTTGGCTTGCTCGCCCAGAGCATCCACGCCCAGCACATAGCGCAGGCTCTCGATTACTGTGGACTTGCCCGTCCCTCGTCCGCCGATCAATGCGGTCAAGTCGGGAGACAGCGGGACTGTGACGCCGTCGAGGAACCCGCCGACCCAGGAAATCTGACGGACCAAGGGGCGTGGAGTAGATCGCGGATCTTCAACCGCAATCCGTGTGGAGGGTGTCCGCACCGCGAGCTTGAGGTTCTCTAGGCGCGTTGAACTGACCTTGAACCAGGTCGCCGCGCCTCTGGAGCCGAGGGCGTTCGGGTGCGTGACGTCATCGGCGAAGACGACGGAGAGCGGGTGCACCCGGTCGTAGGGCTTGCGCCCGGCACAGACAGCTTCCTGGTCGGTCGCAGCTGACGAGTCCGGCGAGACCGCGATGGCGTGCAGATCGGGGTGGGTCACCATGTTGACGAGCGGAGGTCCCGAGCGGCCGGTCAGCATGCCGGCGTTCGCGACATTGACGTGCGCCGGGATGACCAGGGCACCCCTCTCGCCCATCTTCCGCAGGATGTCCGCGAAGGGCTCCCCTGCCGTGCCGTTAGCGCAACCAGGCGTGCCGCCGCAGACCCCGATTGCAGCGTTGATATCCGCGAAGTCGGTGCCCGCCTCAAAGATGACCAGGAGGTGGACGCCTTCCGCTGAGTTTGCTTCAAATCCCGGGAGCGCAACTATGTCGCGGGCTGTCGCGGCATCGATCAGTGATCGCGCAGTATCGACGCACCAGTGATCGGTTATGGCGATGAGTTCTATGCCTTCGGCAGTGCATCGGTCGAGTAGTGCGTCGTTGTACTCGTTCTCACTTCTGAAGGCGCTGGCCGGCGCCCCGCGTCCGTTGTAGGCGTAGGGATTCACTTGCAACGCGGCCCGTATCCACCGGGCGCCGGCGCTGTGACTTGTGGTCATCGCGTTTCTCCAAACCACAAGCGTGCCCCGCGCTGTGCTAGCTCTTCCTTCTTCCCGTCGTAGTCCGGCATGGCCCGCGCGAGGACCTGCCAGAAGGCCGGTCCGTGGTGCGGTTCTCGGAGGTGGGCCAGCTCGTGGACGAGGACGTAGTCCACCAGAGCCGGTGGGAGCTGGAAGGTCGCCCAATGCAGCCGCACACGTCCGTGAGCGGAGGCGCTCCCCCACTTGCGTCCGAGATCGGCCACCGAGATACCCTCCGGCTCGACCCGGAGCCGTTCGGCCCACGACCGGGTGCGTGGCTTGAGCCAGGCCTCCCCTCGCCGGCGGTACCACTCGATGATCGGCTCAGCGCCCGCGTCGGCTTTCGTCCGCGGAAGCACCAGGCCCCCGCGCTCCAGCCGCACAGTCGTCGCGTCGTCGGAGAGCTGCAGGCGGTGGCTGCGGCCCAAGTAGGAGAAGCCCTCTCCGTCCACCATCTCCTTGGTGATTGGCTCGTGTTGGAGGGCCTCCTTCTCCGAAAGCTTGCGGTAAATCCAGGCCCGCTTGGAGACCAGGAACCGCTCGAGCTCGTCGGGAGCCACGTCGCTGGGGGCTCGCAAGCTGAGCGAGCCGTCTGCCTCGACCGTGAGCCGAGCCTTGCGGCTGCTCCCGGCGGTCTCGACCGGGACCGGGATGCCATCGAGGTGAAGGACTAGCGCGTTCATGATGCCCTCCCGCCGCCGACGCGCTCGGCGATCAATGCCTGATTGGCCTTGGCCAGCTCCATCAGGCGGTCCGCGATCGCGGCCTGTCCCTCGAACGGGAACAGATCGCGGTCGTCGAGGGCGTGGATGAGTTCCTTGCGCAGGTCGTCTTGCGCATGCGGGTTGTGCCAGAAGCGCACGATGCCAGCGTGGTCGACGACCTCGACCACGATCCGCTCAGAGAGGTAGACAAGGTCGACTCGGACTTCGGCGGGCAAGTCGGCGCTGGTCGCGAGCTCGGTCTCCAGCAGGCCGTAGAAGCGAGCCACCAGCGGATCGTGGTGGACGGCCTCCTTATCGACCTCGTCAGTGGCGTCTTTGAGCAGCTCTTCCAGTGCGAGCGTGAGCTCATCCCACTTGCCCGTGAGCCCCTTGAGGATCTCGTCAAGCCGCTCGGAGAGCTTCGTGTAACGGGCCGGGTCCTCGTCAAAGTTCTTCCTGATGTGGAACCGCAGCGCGTGTTCCATCTCCGACGCCTTGGCCTTGGCTGACGTGAGGCCCTTGACCTTGGCGAGGAAGTCCGGATCGGTCACCGACACCGGAGGAATCTTGGTGGCGATGCCCAGGGCGGTGACGTGCTCATCGATGAGCGCGCGCACCTTCTCGCCGTAGAGGGATGGGTCGAAGTCGCCGAGCCCATCGTCGCGGTAGCGGCGGCGCGCCACCTTCTGGATGACCCCGAACCGCTTGGCGTCAAGCACGAAGGGCAGCGCCTCCGGCCGCGGGAGGACGGTGTCGAGGGTGCTGAGGAACTGCTTGAGCAGCACACCAAAGCGGGCACGCAGCGCCTCATCGGCGAGCACCGCGACGCACGCTTCGATGTCCTCGTCCGCATCGAAGGTCTCGATGCCTGCCTGGGCGAAGACGGCGACCACGCGGTGGTGCCGGTCCCGCAGCTTCGGCACTTCGTCCTTGATGGACGCCAACGCGCCGACCGCGTCTTCGGCGTCTTCCGGCGCGTACGCCTGCAGGGCCCGCTGCAGGTGGGCACCGACCCCGAAGTAGTCGACGAGGAGCCCGGCCTGCTTGCCGGGAGCAGTCCGATTGACGCGGGCGATGGCTTGCAGCAGTTCGGCGTCCTGGATGAAGCGGTCGAGATAGAGCGCCTGCTCGACCGGGGCGTCGAACCCGGTCAGCAGCATGGTCCGCACGATCAGGAAGGCAATGGGACTGGTCTGCTCCCCCGCCGGCCCGAGCGGGTTCTTGAAGTCGGCGATGACGGCGTCCTGGCGTGCCTTGTCCGTCCACTGCGCCCACGTCGGGTCGTCGTTGTGGCTGCCGGAGATCACCGGGATGAAGTCGAGGTCGCGGATGAGCGGGAGATAAGGCAGCGCCCGCACCAGCACCTGCGTGCGGCGGTCGAGCGCGTCGATATCCACGCTGCCGTCGGATGCTCCGGCCACGAGATGGTCGGGTAGCGCGCTGATCTGACCGACGAGGTCGTCACGGGCCGCGAGCAGTGCGGTGCGGTACCGCACGGTCGCCAGGCGGCTGGTCGCCGCGAGCTGGGCCTTGAAGCCGCCTGGCAGGACGGTGGAGACGTAGTGCCACAGCATGGATCGGGCCTTGGCGGCGATCAGCTTCCGCGCTTCCAGGACCGCGCCCGTCGTGGCGTACCGGGCCTTGAGCTTCTCCAGCTCGTCAGGTGTGTGCTCGTCGAACATGTCCTCGAACAGTTCATCGAGGTCGCTGCCGCCGGCCACGGCTCCCTTCGCCGTGCGGCCTTCGTAGAAGATCGGGACGACGGCGCCGTCGCTCTCGGCCTGACGGATCGTGTACTTGTCGATGAACTCGCCGAAGATCGCTGTGGTGCGCTTCTTGCCCTCGCGCATGATCGGCGTACCGGTGAAGCCGATCTTGGCGGCGTTGGGCAGCGCGGCCATGAGGTTGGCGTGCAGGGTCGAGGTCTGGGAACGGTGCGCCTCGTCGACCAGGATCACGATGGTCTCGTCGGTGTTCAGGACACCGAAAGACTCCTGCGACTCGTCGTCGGCGAGCTGGACGTCCGTGCCATCGGCCTGCCGGACGTCGGTGTCGCGGTACTTCTGGATCATCGCGAACACTAGGGCCGGCCCCTTGTCGGCCAGCACCTTGCGGAGCTTGCTTGCTTTCCGGGCGCGCTCGACGCCTTCGCCCGAGAGCTTCGCGGTTTCGGCGAGCTGCTTTTCCAGGTCGGTGCGGTCGGTGACGACCACGACCTTGAAGGCCCGCAGCACTGGATCCGAGCGCATCGCCCGGACGAGAAAGACCATGGTGAGCGATTTCCCGGAGCCCTGGGTGTGCCAGATCAGGCCGCCGCGGCGGTCGCTCTCGCCGTCCTGTTGCCGGGTCTTGCCCGTGCGCAGTCGCGGCAGCGCCCGGCCGACCGCGCGGTACTGCTGGTACCGCGCCACGATCTTGACGCGCTTGCCGCCGGCCTCCGTGAACAGCGTGAAGTGCCGAACGATGTCCAGCAAGTTCGCTGGGCTCAGCATGCCGGCGACCAGCAGCTCCTGACCCGACAACTGCGACACGGGCTTGCCAAGCGACTGGGCGAGATCGTCACGCGACATGGGGGCGCTGTCTCGCCACTCCAAATAGTGCTCGGCCCCTGCCGTGAAGGTGCCGACCCGCGCCCTGTCCCCGTACGTGGAAACGACGAACTGGTTGGTCCAGAAGAGTTGCTCGTTGCCCTCCGGCGCGCCCAAATCGCGCTGGTTGGCGTAGCGGCGGAGCTGGTTGATTCCCTCGGCCATCGGGTCAGTGACGTAGGGGCTCTTGCACTCGATCACGACCAGCGGGATGCCGTTGACGAAGAGCACCACGTCAGGGACGACGAACTTCTTGGCCTGGCCGCCGGGCTCGTCCACCCGGAACTGGTTGATGGCCAGAAAGTCGTTGTTGGCCGGCTCTTCGAAGTCGATGAACCTGATCCGCTGCGTTCGCCCCTGGTCCCAGTCGGGAAGCCCTGCCACAGACACGCCCTCAAGAAGGCGTTCAGTCATCCGCTCGTTGAGCTCGATGAGCTTGCCTACTTCAGACCGTGTCAGGGACGAGACGGCCTCGGAGAGCCGCGAGTCGTCGAGCCATGGAGAGCCGCCAGGGCCTGCGTTGATCTTGCGCAGGGCTGCGCGCAGCCGCTCCTCCAGCAGTGAGCCACGGAAGGAGTCGCGCCCGGTCACCGACGGATCTGACTTGGAGCCCTCGATGACCTCCCAGCCGAGACCTGCCAGTTGGTCCAGCAGGGGCTTCTCGACTTCCGTGTACTCGGAGCCCAGGCTCATGAGGTCACCCCGACTGGCACCCGAACACGTCCGGATAACAGGTCTGCAGCCAACCCCTGCTTGAGCAATTTGAGCGCGGCCAACTCATCGCGCGTGCGATCTAGATCGACATCGACCAGACGCATGCGGTGAGCTATTTCCTCCTGCTCCTCAAGCGGCGGGACGGTGATGTGCAGCTTGCGGAAATACGGCAGACCGATTGTCTGAATCGTACTACCAAGGGCAATCCCTTCAAATGCCCTCTTCATAAACTGTAGCCAGTAGTACAGGTAGACGTTGTTCAGTTCGCGCCCCGCCTGCCAAGCCACGAAGTGCTGACTAACGGCCATGCCTTCGGCAAGGATCGCACTCTTCCCCACTCCGGCATCTCGGCTCAGGATAACAGTTCCAACTGGGTGTAGCACTGCCGATGAGTTCGCAATTCCCGTGTGACTTATCTGTTTGTCGCGTGTCTTCTATAAGAAATCGGTCCAGCTTGGAGGAGTCGGCAAGTGAGACCCATTTGATGCCACCGTTCCAGTATGATGGAACATTCTTATTGGGTGTGTGACCACTACCCCTCTTGGCGAATTGATCAAGCAAACCAACGCGCCACGCCTTGGGCCGTAAGCCGTAGACGCCGTCGACATATATCGCCGCGTCCTGGTGGGGCGACGGCCTCAGTCGCCCCGTGGACGCAACTCCGCGCGTCATCAGGTCCCTGAGGAGGCCTAGCCTGACGACAGACAGCTTCTCGATGATGCTCTGCAAGGAAGAGATCTCAGCATCGAGCGCATCCAGAACCGCCGCAATTCGCCGCTGAGCATCGCGAGGGGGAAGTGCAATCGGCACCTTCGTGAGCACTCCGGCCGAAAGGCCAGCGCGGCCGCCACCCATCGAGCGATTACGCAACTCCTCGTAGCGATGATCAAGATTGAAATACAGGAACCTCGCATCGAGGCGCTCGTCGATGGGTCGGAGCAGCGCCACCGACTGATTAGTGCTGACCGTAGCCTGCACCAATGCAGCTGTGCCCCGAGTCTTCCCTTGACCTGCGAGGGCGACCGCGACGGTAGGCGGACTGACAAGTCGAGCATTGCTCGACTCGAGTCCAAGTTTGGTGATGCGTCCCGGCACGTCGTCGATGATCTTCATGTGGACATCCCCTGAGGACATCCAGGGAATAGTTCCGCCCCAAAAGGCTGAGACTTCCGTACTTGGCGTCCCCCCGAGAATAATCTCAGTAAGCTCTCCAAGTTCACACTGAAGCCAGTCGCTCGGTGTCGAGTTGTCACTCATATCCAAGCTCTTTCAGAAATCCGGCAAGCGCCGTGGCGGCCGCGTCACGCTCGGCTTCAAGCGCCGACAGCGGCGTCCGGTACTTATCCCACCACGCCTGGAAGGCTAAGATCACCGCCCGGCGATGCCGGGCGACGCGGTCTTCGGCCTCTGCCAGCAGGTCGCTTTCCAGGCCGTCAAGGACGATCTGGCGCGCGGCGGTGTCATCGAGCGCCGCGCTGGCTGCTGCGAGACGGTCGGCGAAGGCGACCTTCTCCGACTTGAGTTGCTTCTTTACGGCCGTCAGCTTGCTCTTCAGCTTCTTTAGCTCGGTCGGCGAGAGGGCCTCCTCGGCTACTCCGTCTCCCTCTTCCTCGTCATCAGACGCAGTGGCCGCCTTGATCGTGCTGTTGAGTTCGGCCACCTCGGCTTCCAGAGCGGCGAGCCGGTCGAGGTACTCAGGGAGCAGGGCCTTGGCGGCCTTGTGGTCGAGCGGGTCGACCTTGGCCTTGTCCTCTTCGAGAGCATCGAGGACGGTGGTCACCCAGGCCTCGACAAGCCCCTTGTAGCCGAGGGTGGCGAGGGCCTTGAGGTCGGGCAGGCTTGTGCCCCACCAGGAGGCAACGATGCCGCTGACTGCGAAGTGGTCGAGAAGAGGCGTCGCCTGCAGGGCCGACCGGAAAGTTCCGATCAGTTCCTTACGGAGCGCAACAAGATCCGCGACAGTCTCCAGTTTGTCGAAGCGCGGCTCCTCGTACTTCCACCACCGTTCGATCGCCGTCTTCACAGCCGCCTCGGCAGCGACGACACCCGGGTCGCTTTCAACGAGGCGACGCAGGTCCCTCCGGTCAGCCACCACGTCGGCGTACTGCAGGTATCCCTCTGCCTTGGGGACGAGCAGGCGCTCCGGCTTCATGCCATGCGCGGCGAACAGGTCAGCCTTGGCCTGGACCTCCGCGATCGGGATGCCGCCGTGCAGATGTGCCCGGACGTCCTGCGGCTCAGGCTCGGGCGTGGTGTCGACATACCGACGGATGTTGAGGTTGTCGTCGTTATCAGCCAGCTCCTGGCGACTGACCACGCGAGCGAACCCGGGAACGTCCTCGAAGGCACGGAAGGCCGAGACGATCTTTTCGACGTGCTCGGGCTCAAGGTAGTTCTGGGCCCGGCCTTCGCGGTAGTCCCGGTCGGCGTTGATGAAAAGCACCTTGTCCTCGCGCTCGGCAGGCTTGGACCCGACGGGACGCAGCACCAGGATGCAGGCCGGGATGCCCGTGCCATAGAAGAGCTGCGGGCCGAGGCCGATCACCGCCTCGATCACGTCATGCTCGAGGAAGCCCGTGCGGATCTTGCCCTCGTCGCCGCCGCGGAAGAGCACACCATGCGGCATGACGGTGGTGACCATGCCGCCAGACCGCGTGACCGCCAGCATGTGCTGGACGAACATCAGGTCGGCCTTCTTGCCCTTCTCGGGCGTGTAGCCGTAGCGGAACCGCTCCGAAAACGGGATCCCCTCGGCGGAGTAGTTCATCGAGAACGGCGGGTTGGTGATCACACGGTCGAACCGCTGGAGCTCTCCCCCGCTGATGTGCGCTGGGTCCTCCAGGGTGCCGTCGTCGTTGTTGCGGAGATCGGCGTCCGGAATGCCGTGCAGAAGCATGTTCATCTTGGAGATGGCCCAGACGCTGCCGTCGCGCTCCTGGCCGGCGAGGGCCAAGTTGCGCCCGTCGCCGCCGCTCTCCTCGACGTACTCCTTGGACAGGATCAGCATGCCGCCGGATCCAGTGCAGGGGTCGTAGACGCTCATGCCCTCGTGGGGATCGGCGATCTGAACCATGAGCCGCACGACGTCGCGGGGCGTGTAGAACTCGCCGCCCTTCTTGCCGGCCGAGTCCGCGAAGTCGCGGATCAGGTACTCGTAGGCGGCCCCGAGCAGGTCAGGGAACTCGAAGTCCTTCTGGCGCAGTGGAACCTTGTTGAAGTGCATGATCAGTTCACGCAGCTTCTTGTCCGACATCGACGACTGCCCGACCTTGCGGGTGAAGTCGATGTGCTGCAGAACGCCGTCCAGCGACCGGTTCTCATGCTCCAGCGCTTGAAGCGCCTTGTTGAGCTCGCTGCCGACACTGTGGTGTGCGTGGTCGCGGATCTGCTCCCAACGCGCGCGGACGGGGACGTAGAAGGTCTTGTAGAAGGACGGCGACTCGGCGCGCTGTTCAGCCTCAGCCTGTGATCGCCCGCGGGCCAGCTGCTCGGCGATCACCTGCTGCCGCTCATCCTCGAACTGATCTGAGGCGTACCTCAGGAACAGCATGCCGAAGATGTATTCCTTGTACGCGGAGGCCTCCATCGAGCCCCGCAGTACGTCGGCCGCAGCGAAGAGGTGCCGCTCCAGCTGCGGCAGCGTCAGCCGCGCCATCAGCGAGCGCTCCCCTGGGTGAGTCGCTCAGCCTGGAACAGACGGCGCCAGGCGCGTACACCCCTGGTCATCAACAGGGACCTGACCGACATCAGACTGCTCGCCCTCCCAGGTAGCCGACGGAGGCGCTGCCGGATCCTGGACGGTGCCGGCCGGGCTACGCGCAGCGACCCTATGCGCACCCGCGGACAAGACGGCAACGCAACGCTCGCCCATCGTCCGCAGCGAGACGCGTTGGCATCTAGGGCAAGCCCGTGCCCTAGTCAACCGACTGCTGCGTCTCCTCCAGCGCCAACGCTCCCTGCAATCACACCGCGATCACGACCGACACACGTCTTGCATTTCGGGCTCGGAGACTTGTGGTGCTGGTTGCCGCTGAAGTGGTGCGCCCGACCTGCCGTCAGGGCCCACAGCCGCACGGTGGCTTTCCTCCGGTAGGCATCGGCGTCGTCGGTGACGTCGGAACCGTCCTCCGTAGAGCAGGTGGCTACGGACGACGACAAGACGGGGGGATGCCGGCGACGAGCAAGCCGTCTCTGATGTCACCCCGACCGGCGCGCCACTGAGCGGCAGCACGCCAGGCTCAGGTCCTCGGCGGGCGATCTCAGGCGCCCGGTCACCGTCGCGCGATTTGCCGAGCGCCGGCGCACGCACCCTGTCACCCCTTCGTCGTCTGCTGGCATGACGGTCGCAGAGTCCTGGATGCATGAGGTGTGTCAGGTCGTGGTCTTCTCCGCCTGGGCAGTCGAGATGGCCGCGGAAAGCGCTCAGGCCAGGACGCGTGAACGTGGACGAGGGTTCACCGTGCGAAGAACCGCTGAGGGGTGACGGGGCGCCGTCGCTGCCGGGCTCCTGCCAAGGACCTGGTCGTGGCCGTTCATTTGGGCTTTGGTCACTTCCGTCGCTCACGGGCCAGCGAGGGTCGTAAGCGGCCTGCGACCGACGAATCGACTCGCTCCGTCGCCGTACTGGAGGAAGACCGGGGACGCGCCGGAGCAGATCAGGAGACCCAGCAAGCCGACGGACGTCGGGCCCTAGGTGACCAAGAGCTCGGACAACAGGAACTGGAGAAGAGCAGGAACTTTGCGCGGCACTGTCACCAACAGGCCGGGAATGGCGCCTTCTCCAGGTGGGCGTGCGGCGCCGGCCGCCGCCGGCGCACGAGGCCACGCGACGAGGAGGGCGAGATGAGCGACGCGCAGCGACCTCGACAACCGGTCTCCAGCGACCCGCTGCTCCTCACCCCCGAGGAGGCCGCCACGGTGCTCCGCCTCGGGCGCACGACGGTCTATGCGTTGATGAAGGCGGGCGACCTGCACCCCGTCCACATCGGCCGGAGCTGCCGTCTCTCCCGCAGCGAGCTCGAACGTTACGTTCGCGGCCTGGAAGCTCCCCGCACCGCTCCTCGCGCGCTGCGCCGGTCCGGGACCACCACGGACCAGCGCGGACTCTTCGAACTGGGCCCGACGTCACCCGATGCCGCGTGAGTCCACAACCGCTCCGCCGGTGTCGGATCGCTCGGCGAGACTGACACTCCGGCCCACGACCCAGGGGTGACCGATGGCAGGGCGCTCAGCGAACGGCGAGTCGACGATCTACCAGGACGCCGACGGGCGGTGGCACGGCTACGTCTCCGTCGGCTTCACCCTCACCGGCAAGCCAGACCGCCGGCACGTCACCGGCAAGACCCGGGCCGTGGTCGTCGCGAAAGTCCGCGACCTGGAGCGCAAGCGCGACGCCGGCACTCTCAGCGCCGTCTCCACCCCGACGCTCGCCGAGTGGCTCGAGCACTGGCTGACCACCATCGCCCCGCGCCGGGTGCGGCAACGGACGCTGGAGAGCTACGAGTCCGCCGTCCGCAAGCACCTGATCCCCGGACTCGGACGGCACCGCCTCGACCGGCTGCGCCCCGAGCACCTCGACCAGCTCTACACCGCGCTCCTCGACGCCGGCTACTCCCCCGCCACCGTGCTGCGCCATCACCGCATCCTGTCCCGAGCGCTCACCGTCGCCATGCAACGCGGCCACGTCGCCCGCAACGTGGCCGGCCTCGTCGATCCACCGGCCCAGAAGCAGAGCGACATCGCCACCGCCCTCGACCTCGATGAGGCCCGCGCCGTCCTGGGAGCCGCGGCTCGTGTGCGCAACTCCGCCCGCTGGACCGTCGCCCTCGCCCTCGGCCTGCGGCAGTCCGAGGCCTTGGCGCTGCAGTGGAAGGACATCGACCTGCTCACCGGCACGCTGACGGTCCGGCGCAGCATCCACCGCGTCCGCGGCGGCGGGCTGATCTACGAGGAGCCCAAGACCCGGCGCAGCCAGCGCACCTTGGCCCTCCCGGTCCCGCTGGCCGCCGACCTCCACCGGCACAAGGCGGCCCAGCTCGGCGAGCAGATGCTGGCCGGCTCCGAGTGGCACGACGAGGACCTGGTCTTCGCTCAGCCGAACGGCCGGCCGATCGACAAGAAGACCGACCACGACGACTGGACGCGGCTGCTCCAGGTGGCCGGCGTCCGGCACGTCCGGCTGCACGACGGCCGGCACACCGCCGCCACCCTGCTGCTGAGCGAGAACGTCCACCCGAGGGTGGTCATGGAGCTGCTCGGCCACAGCCAGATGCGCACCACGATGGACATCTACAGCCACGTCATGCCGGCCCTCGCCCGCGAGGCCGCCGACCGGATGGGCGCCCTGCTGCTGCCAGGTAAGGGTGGGCAAACTGCAACCACAACTGCAACCAGAGACGACTCAGGCCGTCCTCCAAATGGAGAACGGCCTGGTCATCGGGGTGGAGCTGAGGGGACTCGAACCCCTGACCCCCACACTGCCAGTGTGGTGCGCTACCAGCTGCGCCACAGCCCCGTACCGACCCGGAGTGGTGCGCCCGAGCCGGAGGTAACTGTACAGGGCTGGCGACGTGCCACCGCGCAGGGGTGGCGGCGCGGCACCGAGGAGCGGCGGTCGCCTGCCGACGGCTCAGGCGCCCTTCATCTGCGCGATCCGGATGTGGTTGCCGAACGGGTCGCGCAGGCCGAAGTCGATGCCGTACGGCTGGTCGACCGGCTCCTCGGTGATCTCCACGCCCTTGGCCTTGAGCTCGGCGTGGGTCCGGTAGGCGTCGTCGCAGGCGAAGAAGAGGTGCCCGCCGGCCACGCCCTTGCTGATCGCGGCCCGCACCTCGGCCGCGGTCTCCTCGCTCATCGAGGGCGGCCCGGGCTTCTCCAGCAGGACCGCGCGGTCGGGCGCACCCGGGAGGACGACGGTCAGCCAGCGCATCGGGCCGAAGTCCATGTCGGCCTGGACCTCGAAGCCGAGCTTGCCGACGTAGAAGTCGAGCGCCTGGTCCTGGTCGGGGACGTAGATCTGGGTGATGGTGTCGAGGTGAGCATGCCGCGAACGCTAGGGCGGCTCACCGGCCCGGGGCTTCTCCGAAACTGCTCGGTCGCAGCCAGGCCATGGCGAAGCACGAGGGCACCGGCGGCAGCGGCCCGCGGCGCCGGTAGACCGAGGGCGACTCCCCCACGACGTCCCGGAACACCCGGCTGAACGTGCCCAGGCTGGAGAAGCCCACCGCCATGCAGATGTCGGTGACGGTGTCCTCGGTGGAGCGCAGCAGGAACATCGCCCGCTCTACCCGCCGCCGCTGCAGGTAGCGGTTGGGCGTCTCGCCGAAGGTCGCACGGAAGGTCCGGATGAAGTGCGCCTCGGAGACGTACGCGATCCGGGCGAGCGTCGGGACGTCGAGCGGCTCCGCGTAGCGCCGGTCCATGGCGTCCCGCGCCCGCAGCAACCTGCGGTTGGACTCCTCCGCGCGATGCGCCGGCCCACCGCTCACCACATCGGCCGGTTCAGACCTCCGCATCCACGTCCACGCCGCGCTCGCGGAGCCAGACCATCGGATCGACTCGCCGTCCGTCGATGCCCCCCTCGTGCACCTCGAAGTGCAGGTGCGGGCCGGTCGACTGGCCGCGGCTGCCGACGAGGGCGATCGTCTGTCCCGCGTCCACGTACTGCCCTGCCTCCACGAGGATCTTCTCCATGTGCCCGTAGACGGTCACGTCGCCGTTGTCGTGCAGGATGTAGACAGCCAGGCCGAAGCCACTCGCCGCGCCCGCCTTGAGGACGACTCCGTCGGCTGCCGCGTACTCCGGGGTGAGCATCGGAGCAGCAAGGTCCAGGCCCCTGTGGGTCGTTCCCCATCGCGGACCGAAGCTGCTCGTCAGCCTCGCCCCCTCGATGGGGAAAACCGCCTTCGGCCGGGCAGCCTCCGCGGCAGCCGCCTCGGCCTCCGCCGCTGCCGCCTCGGCCTCCGCCGCCGCCTCGGCGCGGGCCGCCCGCGAGGCGGCGACCTCCTGCAGCCGGGCCTGTGCCTCCGCGACGGACACCGACGCCTGGGGCAGCACCTCGAGCTGCTCCTCCGCGCCGAGCAGCTGCTGCTGGGCGGCGAGCACCGACGTGCTCTCCCCGGAAGCCCCCGCGGGGCCGGTGAACCCCAGCGCGGCGACGACGCCGCCGGCGAGCACCGCGCCGAGCAGCAGGCCGGGCCGGCGCGGCGGGCGGGCGGCACGGCGCGAGTGCCGGGCCGCGGAGCGCCGGACGGGGTTCGGGTCGACCGCGACCAGGAGCTCGGTCGGGGTGTCGGAACCGATCCGTGCGCGCATTCAGGAGCCCATCCGTGCGAGGAGTGGCCAGAGGAAGTGGCCGCGCACATCGAAACATTCCGTGACGAGTTCGTGACCAGCCGTTCGGCGTGCCGCCCACGACACGCCGCGTGACCCGCCCCACACGTCACATGCGTCCCACGCGGGAATCACGGCGTTGTCATTCGATCCCGATGAGCGGCATCACACCCGAGCGGGCGACCAGGCCGTTTGCGGAGCCGCCGGACTGGCAATGTCCCCTCTCCCGGCGTGGAACATCCCGCGTCGACCGTGTGCCCGACTCCGGTTGCGACCTGGATACATCGGCACGGGAACCATTGCGCGGCTGGTGCCGCACCCCGTGTACTGCTGATCAGTAGTGGTCCGAAACCGGATCGGCCGCTGGAGGCAGCACGGACGCGACGTAGGAGGGGTGCGATTGACGCAGGTCGAGATCTTCCCGTTCTCCCCCGCCGCCCCCGAGGCGCAGTCGCCGGAGATCCGGCCCCTCACCGAGCAGTCGCTCGGGTCCTACGACGAGTCGCTGGTCGTGCCGACCTACGACCGGTCCGCCCTCACACCCGCCGTCGTCCACCTCAGCGTCGGCGGCTTCCACCGCGCCCACCAGCTGCTCTACTTCGACGAGGTCGCCCAGCGCCGCATCAGTGACGGCTGGGGCGTGGTCGGTGTCGGCCTGCGCAGCCGCACGATGAAGGAAGCGCTGGCGCCCCAGGACCACCTCTACACCGTCGTCGAGCGCAGCCCCGACGGTGAGCGCGCCCGCGTCGTCGGCGTGATGGTCGACTACCACTTCGCGCCGGAGGACCCTGCCCGCGTCCTGGACCTGCTCGCCGACGAGCGCACCCGCATGGTCTCCCTGACCATCACCGGCAGCGGCTACCGGCTGAGCCCGTCCAGCGGCGCCTTCGACGCCGACGACGTCGACATCCGGGCCGACCTGCGCTGCCCCGACCGCCCGCGGACGGTCTTCGGCTACCTCGTCGAGGCGCTCGACCGCCGTCGCCGGGCCGGCCTGGCGCCGTTCACCGTCGTCTCCTGCGACAACATGCACCGCAACGGGGACGCCGCCCGCGCCGCCGTCGTCGGCTTCGCCCGGCTGCGCGACGAGGTGCTGGCCCGCTGGATCGCCGACCGGGTCGCCTTCCCCAGCAGCATGGTCGACCGGATCACGCCCCACACGTCCCCGGGCGAGCGCGAGGCCGTGGCCCGCCGCTACGGCGTCGACGACCGCTGGCCGGTCATCACCGAGCCGTTCTCGCAGTGGATCATCGAGGACGACTTCAGCCACGGCCGCCCGCCGCTGGACCAGGTCGGCGTCCGCTTCGTCCCCGACGTCGCCGCCTACGAGCTGATGAAGACCCGGCTGCTCAACGCCAGCCACTGCGCGCTGGGCTACCTCGGCTCGCTCGCCGGGCTCGCCACGCTCGACCAGGTCATGGCCGAGCCGGTGTTCGCCCACTACGTCGAGCGGCTGATGGACGACGAGGTGACGCCGCTGCTACCCCGGCCGGACGGCATCGACCTGGCCGACTACAAGCGCACCCTGCTCCAGCGGTTCGCCAACCCGGCGATCTCCGACGGCCTCCCCCGGCTGTGCCGCCGCGGCTCGACGAAGATGCCGCACCACCTGCTGCCCTCGCTGCAGGAGGCGCTCGCCGCCGGCCGCCCGCACCGGCTGCTCACCCTCGCCGTCGCCGGCTGGTTCCGGTACCTGCGCGGGGACGACGCCGGCCGGTGGACCGTCGACGACCCGCACGCAGCACGGCTGCAGGCGCTCGCGCGGGCCGGCGGCACCGATCCCCGCCCGTTGCTCGGGCTCCGCTCGGTCTTCGGCGACCTGGGGGACGACGCCGGGTTCGTCGACGGGCTGCGCGCCGCCCTCGAACGCCTGGACCGCGACGGCGTCCGCGCCTCGCTGGCCACCGGCACCGCCGTCCCGCTCCGCTGATCCACCCACCCCCCCACCCACGACAGACCGACCGACAGGAGAACCCCGGTGCCGACCGTTCCGCCGACGCTCCCCGAGCAGGTCACGCACCTGCTCTGCGACGCCGACGGCAACCTCTTCCCGTCCGAGGAGCCGGCGTTCGACGCCTCCACCGAGGTCACGAACCGCCTTCCTCGCCTCGCTCGGGATCGACCGGCGCTTCACCGCTCCCGAACTCCGGGCTGCCGCCACCGGCATGAACTTCCGGTCGACGGCGCGGACCCTCGCCGAGCAGGCCGGGGTCACCGGCGTCGATCTCGAGCCGTGGGTCGCCGAGGAGCGCCGTGCGGTGACCGAGCACCTGGCGCGCACCCTGCAGCCGCACCCGCCGACGCAGGCCGCGCTCACCGCCCTGGCCGCGCACCTCGAGCTGGCCGTGGTCAGCTCCAGCGCGCTCGCCCGGCTGGCCGCCTGCTTCACCGCCACCGGCCTGGACGCGCTGCTCCCGCCCGAGCGGCGGTACAGCGCGGAGGACTCGTTGCCCGTCCCCACCAGCAAGCCCGATCCGGCGGTCTACGCGCACGCCTGCGCGCAGCTGGGCATCGCCCCCGAGCAGGGCCTGGCCGTGGAGGACGCCGTCGCCGGGGTCCGGTCCGCGGTCGCCGCCGGCTGCCCCGTCGTCGGCAACCTGCTGTTCGTGCTGCCCGAGGAGCGCGCGGAGCGGGAGGCGGCCCTGCTGGCCGCCGGCGCGCTGACCGTCGTCAGCTCGTGGGCCGAGCTCGCCGACCTGCTCCTGCCGGTGCTCGCCGGGGCCGGTGCCCGGTGAACATCGTCTACGTCGCCTTCCGCGGCCACTTCTCCGACAGCCCGCGCGCCCTCTACGAGGAGCTGCTCGCCCGCGGGGTGGACGCCACGCACACCTGGCTGGCCGCGCCGCACACGCAGGCCACCTTCCCCGCCGACATCGCGACGGTGACCTTCGGCAGCCCGGAGTCGATCGCCGCGCTCGAGGGCGCCGACCTGGTCATCTCCAACGACCACATCCCGCTGGACTGGGAGAAGCGGCCGGGCACCACCTACCTGCAGACGTGGCACGGCACGATGCTCAAGCGCATCCACAACGACGTGCTGTGGGCGCCCGAGGGCCGGCTGGCCTACCTGGACCAGGACATCGCCCGGTGGGACCTGCTGCTGTCCCCCAACGCGGTGACCACCGAGCGGCTGCGCAAGGCGTTCGGCTTCACCGGCCCCGTCCACGAGACCGGCCTGCCGCGCAACGATCTGCTGAGCAGCCCCGAGCGGGACGCGGTGCGGGCACGGGTGCGTGCCGACCTCGGCATCGACGACGGGCAGAAGGTCGTCCTCTACACCCCGACCTGGCGCGACGACCTGGTCTTCGAGGGCAACGAGGGGCAGGACTTCGAGTTCCCCATCGACCTGGACGCCTTCACCGCGCGCCTCGGCGACGACCACGTCCTGCTGCTGCGGCTGCACAACATGGTGATGAGCCGGCTGGAGGTCACCGAGGGCTCCGTCGTCCGCGACGTCTGCGGCCACCCGGACATCCGCGACCTGTACCTGGCCGCGGACCTCATGGTCACCGACTACTCGTCGACGATGTTCGACTTCGCCATCACCGGGCGGCCGATGGTCTTCTTCACCTACGACCTGGACCGCTACCGGGACCAGCTGCGAGGCTTCTACTTCGACCTCGAGGACGTCGCCCCCGGGCCGCTCGTCCGCACCAGCGAGGAGCTCGTCGACGCCATCGCCGACATCGATCGGCTCGCCGAGCAGCACGCCGACCGCTACGCGCGGTTCCAGGCGATGTTCAGCCACCTCGAGGACGGCGCCGCGACCCGGCGGGTCCTCGATCTCGTCCTCCCGTCCGCAACCGCGTCCGGGCAGCTCAGCACCACAGAGGGAGATGACGCTCGTGCGCAACGGTGATCGCGTGCTCAACCCCGTCCGCCGGGGGATGGCGCCCCTCTCGACGCGTGCCGCCGGCCGGCGGGCCTCCGGGGCGTCGGTCCAGGTGGTCATCCTGGCCGCCGGCATGGGCACCCGCCTGGGCCGCTCGGACCCCAAGCCCCTCACCGAGCTCCGCGACGGCCGCAGCATCCTGCAGCGCCAGCTCGACGGGCTGCGCGCCGTCCTCGGCGCGGACGTCAGCATCACCGCCGTCGTCGGCTACCGCAGCAAGAAGATCATGAAGGCCGCCCCGGACCTGCTGTTCGCGTACAACCCGGACTTCGCGGTGACCAACACGTCGAAGAGCCTGCTGCGCGGGCTGCGCTCCACCCGCGACGGCGGCGTGCTGTGGCTCAACGGCGACGTGGTCTTCGACCCGGCGGTGCTCGAGCTGGCGCTGCCCAGCATGGCCGCCGACCAGAGCTTCGTCTGCGTGGACACCAGCGCCGTCGCCGACGAGGAGGTCAAGTACACCCTCGACGCCGACGGCTACGTCGACGAGCTGTCCAAGACCGTCGTCGGCGGCCTCGGCGAGGCCGTGGGGATCAACTTCATCTCCTCGGCGGACAAGGCCACGCTGATCGAGCACCTGGCCGCCTGCGGCGACCAGGACTACTTCGAGCGGGGCATCGAGACCGCGATCGAGTCCGCGGGGCTGCGCGTCCGCCCGGTCGACATCTCCGCGTACAGCGCCGTCGAGGTCGACTTCGAGACCGACCTGGCGCGTGCCAACACGCTGTTCCCGGCGCCGCTGAACACCGTCGCCGACGTCGGCTGAGCCGCGGCCGGCCGGGGGCTGCCCCGGCCGGCCGCGCGGTCAGCGCCCGTCGACGACGAGCCCGAGGTCGACGGCGATGTCGCGGGAAGTGTTCCCGGTGTCGAAGGCCACGTTCGCCTCGTCGTCGGCGCCGTACAGCAGCAGCAGCGTCGAGTGCAGGCGCCCCTCGTCCTCGGCCAGCGGAACGCCCGCCGACAGCTGCGCCTGCTCGATCGTCTGCTGGTCACCGGTCAGCCCGACGTAGCGGACCGGCAGGTCGGCGTCGAACTGCGCCAGGTACTTCCCCAGCACCTCGGGGGTGTCGAACGCCGGGTCGGTGGTGACGAACACGACCTGCACCTGCTCGGCGATCGCCGGGTCCACGGTGCGCAGCGCCACCGTCAGGTCGGCCATGGTCGTGGGGCAGACGTCAGGGCAGTTCGTGTAGCCGAAGAACAGCAGCGTCGGGCGCCCGGCGGTCTCGGCGCGGAAGTCGTAGGCCGCGCCGGTGGTGTCGGTCAACGTGAACGCAGGCCGCCGGTAGGGCTCGGCCAGGTCGAACCCGGCGTACACCTCGTCCGGCCCCTCCACCGTGGCCGGCGGCTCGCTGCCGGAGTGGTCGTGCCCGCCCTCGGCCTGCGACGACGGCTCCTCGGCCGAGGACCCGCCGCAGCCGGTGAGGGCCACCCCCGCGGCGAGCAGCAGCGCCGCACCCGCGGGGAGCCGGCGGGCGGGGGCCCAGCGGGAGCGGGCACGGCGCAGGACGGATCGGCTCACGGAGCCACGGTACGACGGCCGGCGCGGAGGCCGAGGACGACCGCCGCGACGGCGCCCACGAGGGCGATGACGGCGACGACGAGCGCCGCGGTCGCGGTGCCGTCGTCGGACCCGCTCTCCGCGGCGGACTCCGTGGACGACTCGTCCCCGCCCGCGCCGTCGGCGCCGCTGTCGGCGGCCAGCGACAGCACGGGGGCGGGCCGCTCGGGCTCCTCGCCGTCCACCGCCGGCTCGATCCAGGCCGACTCGGTGCCGTCGCTGTAGGACTGCACGGTCGGGTAGGTCAGCTCGTCGGCGTCGGGGAACGGCCCGCCCGACAGCGCGAACTCCTGGAACTCCCCGGGTGCGATGCCGGGGCCGGTCGCGCGGAACTCCACGACCGAGACGTAGGAGGTGATCTCCTGCCCGTGCGCCTCCAGCGGCTCCGGCAGCTCGGAGCTGGTCAGCGTGGCCGTCCAGCCCGGCACCGGCTGCACGCGCAGCGAGGCCAGCGCCGCCTCGGCCGGCACCTGGATGCGCAGCCCGACGGTGCTGGCGGTGTCGCTCTCGTTGGGCACGCGGAAGACGACCTTCCCGTACCCGCCGGGCGCGGCGTCGGCGGAGGCCGCCGTGACGTGCGCCGACGCCAGGGAGGCCCCGGTGACGGACGCGGCGAGCGCCACGAGGGCGGCCGCGAGGACGACGGCCAGCCGGGAGAGGGGACGGGACATGGACACGGGTCTCCTGTTCGGAACGGGGTGGATCACGGTCAGCGCACCGGGAAGTCGGTGCTGGCCCGGGTGGCGGTGAACTCGTCGAGCCGCAGGGTCACGGTGAGGGTCCAGGTGCCCGCCTTCGGGATGGTCATGGCGTCGGCCGTGTAGTGGCCGGGGCCGGCGCCGGCGATCTCGACGTCGACCGGCCCGATGTCCTGGGCCTCCTCGGTGAGCGAGACCTCGATGCCGACGGGCTGGGTGGGGCGGCCGTCCTCGTCGAAGAGGTAGACGTGCAGCACGTTCGACCCGGCCAGCGCCGGGTCGACCGACACCTGCACGCTGCCCGCCTCCCCCGCGGTGCCCTGGAGCGGCAGGGTGACGTCGACCGGCTGGGCGACCGCGGAGCGGGCCGGGGGCGTGCCGACCAGCACGGCCGACAGCGCCAGGACGACGGCGGCCACGGCCACCTCGACGAGCATCGAGCGGCGCAGCGAGGGCAGGTGCTCGACGGCGTTCTCCTGCTGCACCCGCCCGCGGGCGGCGGCGTCGTCGTCCTCGGCGGCGGCGGCGGCGAAGGCCTGCGCGGTCACCCGGGGACGGCTCGCCGCTCGGGCCGGGCGCACGCCCAGCCGCTGCTGCACCCACACGCGGGAGACCCCGGCGGCGCCCAGCACGACGAGCACGAGCAGCACCTTGACGAGCAGCAGCCCGCCGTAGGTGCTCTCCAGCAGCGCGGTGGGCGAGCCGACCTCGCGCACCGCCTGGATGATCCCGCTGACCACCAGCGCGGCGACGGCGGCGAACGCGAGGCGGGAGTAGCGCGGCATCGCGTCGGCCACGTCGGCGGCCTCCGGGCCGGGCCGGACCAGGCCGACCAGCAGGCCGGCCAGCCCACCGAGCCAGACCGCCATCGCCGCCACGTGCACGGTCGCCACGGCAACCGCCAGCAGCGGCCAGGGCCCGGCGACCGGGTGCCCGGTGGCGGGCCGTGGCGACGACGAGCCCCCCGGCGAACACCGCCCCGCCCGCCAGTGCGGGCGGCTCGGGGGCGCGCCCGGAGCGCCAGGCCGGCAGCAGCGCCGCGGCCAGGGCGAGCGCGAGCACGATCCGGGCCAGCAGCGACCAGCCGGTGCCCGAGGCGGCGGTCGCGGAGAGCAGCGACGGGCGGAAGACCGTGCCCACCCCCGTCCCTGCCGAGTAGGGCCCCTGCAGCAGGAACGACAGGGCGGCGGCACCGGCGACCGTGAGCGCTCCCCCGCCCGCGAGCCGGCGCAGCCGCGGCGACGCCCAGCCGCCGGGCCAGCACAGCAGCGCCAGCACCGGGACGCCGACGGCGAGCGCGGTGCCGGCGAAGCCGATCGCGCGCACGGCCGGCAGCAGCGCCGCCACCACCGGATCGGCGTCGGCCTCCCCCGCGCCGACGCCGGCCGGGACCAGCTCCCCCTCGCCCACGACGAAGGAGAAGGCCCCGGAGATGGGGTGCGAGTCGGCCGACACGACCCGGTAGGTGACCAGGTAGCCGCCGTCGCCCAGGTCGCCCGGGAGCGGGATGCGCAGCTCGTCGCCGTCGACCGACGGCTCCCCGCCGCCCACCTCGTCGCCGGAGGCGGTGAGCACCCGCGCGTAGCCCGCGCCGAGGGAGACGCCCTCGCTGAACGAGAGCGTCACCTCCGACGGCGCGGCGTCCAGCCGGGAGCCCTCGGCGGGGTCGGTGGAGACGAGGGTGGCGTGCGCGGCGGCCGGCCCGGCCGAGACGAGCGCGGCGAGCAGCCATCCGGCCAGCAGCACGAGCAGGGCCGCGGCGCGGCGACCCGGCACGCGGACGGCAGCGGTCACGCGGCCAACCGCCGCCCGGGCACGGCCGGCGAGAGGCGCCGGCGCGAACCGCGCCAGGCCACGACGGCGACGAGGAGGGCGCCGGCCACCAGCAGCAGGTGGGCGACGGCGCGGTCGAGGTGCACGTGCCCGGCCCCCAGGTCGGCCAGCGTGACCGGGACCAGCAGGACCGCGAGCGAGCCCAGCGCCGTCAGCGCGCCGGCGGCCAGCCCGGGGCGGGCGGCGACGGCGAGCAGCGCCGCGGCGACGGCGAGGTTCCAGGCGCCGGTCTCGTGCGCCATGTGCGCGGGTGCGCTCATGGCGCCGACGCCGGTCACCAGCACCGGCCAGGCGATGCCGGCCTGCGCGACGCCGACGACCAGCAGCGCGAACCGCAGCGCGGTCCCCACCAGCCGCGCGCGGGCGGCCGGAGCCGCACCGGGCAGCTCGCGGGGCAGCGCGGCCAGCACGTCGGCGGTGAGGTCCGGGACCGGCGGCGCGGCAGCGAGCCGGGCGCGGCGGGTGACCAGGGCGGCCCGGTCCGCCCAGGCGGCGCAGGCGCTGCAGACGCCGAGGTGGTCCTCGAGCGCGCGGGCGGGCATCCCGAGGGGCTCGCCGTCCAGGCGCGCGGAGACCGCCTCGCGGTAGGGGGAGCACGGCATGTCCTCTTGCGTCGCGCGAGCCCCCTCCGGAGTTCCCGAGACCTCCCTCACACCCGACCTGGCCCCGGTCCGCCCTCCGCCCTCCCCCGGCCCGCGGTGCGGGAGGATGGGGGCATGGACGAGCTGGACGCCCTCGCGGCCGACGCCGCCGCCGGCGACCCCCTCGCCGCCGCGGCCCTCGTCCGGGCCACCCAGTCCGACGTCTGGCGGCTCTGCGCCGCCCTCGGCGACCCGGGCACGGCCGACGACCTCACGCAGGAGACCTACCTGCGCGCGTTCTCCTCGCTGCACCGCTTCGAGGGCCGGTCCTCCCTGCGCACCTGGCTGCTCGCCATCGCCCGCCGTACCTGCGCCGACGCCGTCCGCAGCCGGCGCCGCCGTCGCCAGGCGTTCGTCACCGAGGACGTCGACCTGGCCGCGCTCCCCGCCGCGGGGGGTGCCGACCCGGTGGGCGAGGGCGCCGGCGTGGCCGACCTGCTGGCCCGGATGGAGCCCGACCGCCGCGAGGCGTTCGTGCTCACCCAGCTGCTCGGCCTGTCCTACGCCGAGGCCGCCGAGGTGGCCGGCTGCGCGGTCGGGACGATCCGCTCCCGCGTGGCCCGCGGGCGGGCCGACCTGGTCGGCTCGCTCGCCCGGGTGGAGGACCACGGCGCGGAGGGCGACGTCGCTCACAGGTGACGCCCCGGTGTCGGAGAGGTGACCGGGGGGCGACCTAGGATGCCGGACGGTCGTGTGTCCACCCCCGTGCGGCGGCGACCGGTGCCCACACCGAATCGGAGCCCCGCGTGCCCTTCAGCCTGACGCCCAAGGACTCGACGTTCTACCCCCTGTTCACCGCCTCCGCGGAGAACCTGGTGCAGGCGACCGAGGTCCTCGGCGACTTCGTCCACGACCACGCGCGCCGCGCCGAGCTGGCCGTCCAGCTCCGCGAGCTGGAGCACGTCGGCGACCAGGCCACCCATGCGATCTTCCGGCAGCTCAACACCAGTTTCGTGACGCCGTTCGACCGCGACGACATCTACAACCTGGCCAGCTACCTCGACGACGTCATGGACGCCATCGAGGCCGCCGCCGACCTGGTGATCCTCACCGGCCTCGGCACCCTCCCGGCCGAGATGAGCCAGCAGGCCGCGCTGCTGCAGCGCTGCGCGCAGGTCACCGCCGAGGCGATGCCCCGGCTCAGGACGCTCAAGGACCTCTCCGACTACTGGATCGAGGTGAACCGGATCGAGAACGAGGCCGACAAGCTCTACCGGCGGCTGCTCTCCCGGCTCTACAGCGGCGAGTTCGACGCCCTCGAGATCCTCAAGCTCAAGGAGGTCGCCGACCAGCTCGAGGAGGCGGCCGACCACTTCGAACACGTCGCCAACGTGGTCGAGACGATCGCCGTCAAGGAGTCCTGAGCCGCATGGATGCGGCTTTCCTCGGCTTGATCATCATCGTCGTGGTGGCGCTGGCGTTCGACTACACCAACGGCTTCCACGACGCGGCCAACGCGATCGCCGTCGCGGTGTCGACCAAGGCGCTCACCCCGCGCGTCGCCCTGGCCCTCGCGGCGGTCATGAACCTGGTCGGGGCGCTGCTCTCCACCGAGGTCGCCAAGACCGTCGGCGCCGGGATCATCGACCCTCCCGAAGGCAACAACGGGCTGGAGATCGTGTTCGCCGCACTGGTGGGCGCGATCGTCTGGAACCTGATCACCTGGTGGTACGGCATCCCGTCGTCGTCCTCCCACGCGCTGATCGGCGGCCTCGTGGGTGCGGCGCTGGCCGCGGCGCACTCCGTGCAGTGGATGGGCGTCCTGGACAAGGTCGTCATCCCGATGATCGTGTCGCCGCTGGTCGGCTTCGGTCTCGGCTACCTCTTCATGCTGACGATCCTCTGGACCTTCCGGCGCGCCAACCAGCACCGGGCCAACCGCAACTTCCGGTACGCCCAGATCATCAGCTCGGCGACCATGGCGCTGGGCCACGGCATGCAGGACGCCCAGAAGACGATGGGCATCATCACGCTGGCGCTGTTCACCGCCGGCGAGATCGACGACTTCACCGTCCCGTTCTGGGTGGTGCTGGCCGCGGCCGGCGCCATCAGCGCCGGCACGTACGCCGGCGGCTTCCGCATCATGCGCACCCTGGGCCGCGGGATCATCCAGCTCACGCCCGCCGGCGGCTTCGCCGCGCAGACGGTGGCGTCCGGCGTGATGGTCACGACCGCGACGGTCTTCGCCGTCCCGGTGTCGACGACGCACATCACGACCACCTCGATCATGGGCGTGGGCTCGACGCGGCGGCTGTCCGCGGTCCGCTGGGGCGTGGCCGGCAACATCGTCGTCGCCTGGGTCGTGACCCTGCCGGCCGCCGCCGCGGTCGCCGCCGTCGCCTTCTTCATCACCGACTTCGCGGTCGGCTAGGACCCCTCCGGTGGCCGGGCCCGCTGACGCCGCTCCGTCCACCGTCGCCCTGGGGACGGCGTCGGGCCGGTGGCTGCTCAGCGCCACGGTGCTCGCCTCGGGCATGGCGTTCCTCGACGCCACCGCCGTCCAGGTCGCCCTGCCCACGCTGGGTCGCGAGCTCGGCGCGTCGCTGTCGGACCTGCAGTGGATCATCAACGGCTACACGCTGCCGCTGGCCGCGCTGATCCTGCTCGGCGGCTCGCTCGGTGACCGCTACGGGCGGCGGCGGGTCTTCCTCGTCGGCGTCGCCTGGTTCGCCGCCGCCTCGCTGCTCTGCGGGCTGGCGCAGTCCCCGGGCCAGCTGATCGCCGCCCGCGCGCTCCAGGGCGTCGGCGGCGCGCTGCTGACCCCGGGCAGCCTCGCGCTCATCCAGGCCTCGTTCCGCCCCAGCGACCGCGCGCCCGCGATCGGGGTGTGGTCGTCGCTGTCCGGCGTCGCGGGGCTGGTCGGGCCGTTCCTGGGCGGCGCGCTCATCGACCTGGTCAGCTGGCGGCTGGTCTTCCTGCTCAACGTGCCGCTGGCGCTGTTCGTCGTCGCCGTCGCCGGGCGGCACGTGCCCGAGAGCCGGGACCCCGGCCCGCACGGCCGCTTCGACGCCCCCGGCGCGCTGCTGGGTGCGGTCGCCCTCGGCGCGCTCACCTACGCGCTCATCACCGCCGGCGAGCAGGGCGGCCCCGCCGTCGTCGTCTCCGCCGTCGTCGCGGCCGGTACCGGGGCGCTGTTCGTCGTCCGCGAGCGGCGCACGCCCTCCCCCATGCTGCCGCCGCGGCTGTTCGCCGACCGGCAGTTCACCGGCGCCAACCTGACCACCCTGGCCGTCTACGGGGCGCTCGGGGGCAGCTCGCTGTTCCTAGTGCTCCAGCTGCAGGGCGTGCTCGGCTACGGCGCCACCGCGGCGGGGGCCGCGACCCTGCCGACCATCCTGCTGATCACGCTGCTGTCCCCCCGCGCCGGTGCGCTGGCGACCCGGATCGGGCCGCGGCTGCCGATGAGCGCCGGCCCGCTGACCGTCGCCGTCGGCACGCTGCTGCTGGTCGGGGTGGACGGCGGGAGCCCGTACTGGCTGGAGGTGCTGCCCGGCACCGTCCTGCAGGGGCTGGGGATGGCGCTGACCGTGGCGCCGCTGACCGCCAGCGTCCTGGGCGCGGCGCCCGACGCCCTGGCCGGGGTGGCCAGCGGCGTGAACAACGCGGTGGCGCGCGCCGCGCAACTGCTCACGGTCGCCGCGCTCCCCGTGGTCGTGGGGCTCTCCGGCGCGGACTACGTCGACCCCGAGGCGCTCACCGGCGGTTACCGGGCGGCCATGGCCGTGTGCGCGGGCCTGTTCGCGGTCGGGGCAGCCGGGGCGTGGATGACGATCCGCAACGACCTCCTGCGCGAGCCGTCCCACTGACCGGAACGGGCCGTACGCCTAAGTGCATCGGTCTGGTAGACATAGCGCCGTGACGCGACCGACGACGCTGCTCCTGGTGAGCCGCCTGCACGTCGACCTGCTGCGCGTCTGCACCGCCGCCTGTCCGGGCCGCTGACCTCCCGCGCCGTACCCGGCGCCGTTCGTACTCGCTCTCCCGTGGGCCCCCGCGCGCCCGCGCCCCTCCTCGCGACCCGGAGTCCGTTCCCGTGAAGACGCTCGTCCTGCTCGCCCTCGTGGGCCTCGGCGCCCAGCTCGTCGACGGCAGCCTCGGCATGGCCTACGGCGCCACGTCGTCGACCCTGCTGCTCGCCATCGGCACCAGCCCCGCCGCCGCCTCCGCCACGATCCACCTCGCGGAGATCGGGACCACGCTGACCTCCGGCCTCGCGCACTGGAAGTTCGGCAACGTCGACTGGAAGGTCGTCGCGAAGATCGGCATCCCCGGCGCGGTCGGCGCCTTCGCCGGCGCCACCGTGCTGTCGAACCTGTCCACCGAGGTCGCCGCCCCGGTGATGTCGCTCATCCTGCTGGCCCTCGGCATCTACCTGCTGATCCGGTTCACCCTCCGCGGGATCAACCGGCGCAACCTCGGCAAGCCGGTCCGCACGCGCTTCCTCGGCCCGCTGGGCCTGGTGGCCGGCTTCGTCGACGCGACCGGCGGTGGCGGATGGGGGCCGGTCGGCACGCCGGCCCTGCTGGCCAGCGGACGGATGGAGCCCCGCAAGGTCATCGGCTCGGTGAGCACCGCCGAGTTCCTCGTCGCGCTGGCCGCCAGCCTCGGCTTCCTCTTCGCGCTCGGCTCGCAGGGCATCGACTTCACCTGGGTGGCCGCCCTGCTGATCGGCGGCTCGATCGCCGCGCCGCTCGCGGCCTGGCTGGTGCGGCACATCCCGCCGCGGATGCTCGGCTCGCTGGTCGGCGGCCTCATCGTGCTGACCAACACCCGGACGCTGCTCAAGAGCGACTGGATCGACGCCGACGACGCCACCCGCTACGCCGTCTACGCGGTGCTCTACGTGATCTGGGCGCTGGCGGTCACGCACTCGTTCCGCCAGTACCGCCAGGAGGCCGCGCTCGAGTCCGCGGACGCCCTCACCGCCGAAGCCGAGGCGGCCGCGGTCAGCGAGGCGGCCGCGGCTGCTGCCGGGGACCGCAACGTCGTCGTCGAGGTGGCCGAGTCCGCGGTCGAGCCGGTGCCCGCCGGCCGGCCCAGCGCCCCGCGCGACTGACGCCGCTCCCCGCACGACGCACGCGAGGCCCCTCCCGGCACTGCCGGGAGGGGCCTCGCCTCGTCCTGGGGGCGCTCAGACCGCCCGGCGGTACGCCTGCGGGACCTGCGGCAGCGGCGTGGACCGCGCGGCGGCCAGGACCATCTGCGGCGAGCGGGGCAGCCCGCGGCGGGTGCACAGCCGCAGCGCGCGGGCGCCGGTGAGGACGTCGGTCTCCGGCGGCACGACGAGCAGGTCGGCGCGCCGGGCGCCGCCGTCCCAGGTCAGGCAGACCACGAGCGGGTCCATGCTGCGGAAGCCGCCGGTGCGCACGACGCGGTCGCGGACGACGAGCTTGCGGGCGGTGGGCCGGTCCCAGGCGTCCAGCGAGTAGGTGAAGCGCTCGATCCGCACCCCGCGGCGGTCGAGCTCGGCGGATGAGCTCGGGCAGCTCGGCCTCGAGGTCGTGGCTGCGCGGGAACCACGCGCCGTCGAAGGCGGAGCCGCCGTCACCGGCGCCTTCCCGCAGGCTCACCCGGACATCGATCCCGCCCCGGAAGCTGTTCTCCACCGGAGCCGTTCGGGTGATCGTCGTCATGCGTGCGGCCGCCTCTCGTGCACTCGTCCCCCGGAGTCATGACCCATGACCCCGAGGAGAACGTAGGCGTCGCGACACACCCGCCCCACGGACCACACGACCGGCGCGCCGCACCCCTGCGGCCGGTCATCACGATTCGTGACCTCCCGACCACTCCCCCTCGGCTCTTCTCGGGGAAAGCAGGGAGGGCCCCCGGCGCGATGCGCCGGGGGCCCTCCGTGAGCCGGTCGATCAGACGGGCTTGGGCTTCTTGTTCTTCGCCTTGCCGCGCTCGGTCTGGTCGAGCACGACCTTGCGGATGCGGACGGTGGCCGGGGTGACCTCGACGCACTCGTCCTCGGCGCAGAACTCCAGCGCCTGCTCCAGGTTCAGGATCCGCGGCGGCACCAGGCGCTCGAGCTCCTCGGAGGTGCTCTTGCGCATGTTGGTGAGCTTCTTCTCCTTGGTGATGTTCACGTCCATGTCGTCCGGACGGGAGTTCTCACCGACGATCATGCCCTCGTAGACCTCGGTGCCGGGCTGGACCATGAGCTGGCCGCGCTCCTGCAGCGAGAACATCGAGTACGTCGTCGCCACGCCCTGGCGGTCGGCGACCAGCGAGCCGGTCGGGCGGGCGCGCATGTCGCCCAGCCACGGCTCGTAGCCCTCGAGGTTGTGGTTGAGGACGCCGGTACCGCGGGTCTCGGTGAGGAACTCGGTGCGGAACCCGATGAGCCCGCGGGACGGGACCATGTACTCCATCCGCGCCCAGCCGGTGTCGTGGTGCACCAGGTTCTCCAGGCGGCCGCGGCGGGTGGCCAGCGCCTGGGTCAGCGTGCCGACGTACTCGCCGGGGGTGTCGATGGTGACCCGCTCGACCGGCTCGTGCAGCTTGCCGTCGATCGTCTTGGTGACGACGGTGGGCCGGCCGACCGTGAGCTCGAACTCCTCGCGGCGAAGCTGCTCGACGAGGATGGCCAGCGCCAGCTCGCCACGGCCCTGCATCTCCCAGGTGTCGGGGCGGTCGGTCTGCAGCATGCGGACCGACACGTTGCCGACGAGCTCCTGGTCGAGCCGGTTCTTGATCAGGCGGGCGGTGAGCTTCTTGCCCGACTTGCCCGACAGCGGCGAGGTGTTGATCCCGATGGTGATCGAGATCGACGGCTCGTCGACGGTGAGCGGGGGCAGCGGGCGCGGGTCGCTCGGGTCGGCGAGGGTGTCGCCGATCATGACGTCCTCGATGCCGGCGATGGCCACGAGCTCGCCCGGGCCGGCGCTCGCGGCCGGGGTGCGGGTGAGGCCCTCGGTGACCAGCAGCTCGGTGATCTTGACGTTCTTGATGGTGCCGTCGGTGCGGCACCAGGCGACCTGCTGGCCGCTCTTCATCTCACCGGAGTGGATGCGCAGCAGGGCCAGGCGGCCGAGGTAGGGCGAGGCGTCGAGGTTGGTGACCTGCGCGCGCAGCGGCTCCTCGGCGTCGTAGACCGGCGCCGGGACGGTGTCCAGCAGCGTCTTGACCAGCGGGGCGAGGTCCTCGCTGTCGGGCTCCTCGCCGTTCTCCGGGCGGGTCAGCGACGCCTTCCCGGAGCGGCCGCTGCAGTAGACGATCGGGAACTCGAGGGCGGAGGCGTCGAGGCCGGCGTCCTCCATCAGCTCCATGAACAGCTCGTAGCACTCGTCGACGACCTCGGCGATGCGCGCGTCGGAGCGGTCGGTCTTGTTGACCGCGAGGATGACCGGCATCCCCTTGCCCAGCGCCTTGCGCAGCACGAAGCGGGTCTGCGGGAGCGGGCCTTCGGAGGCGTCGACGAGCAGGCAGACGCCGTCGACCATCGACAGGCCGCGCTCGACCTCGCCACCGAAGTCGGCGTGACCGGGGGTGTCGACGATGTTGACGACGACGGGGTTGCCGTTCTCGTCGGCCAGGTGGATGGCGGTGTTCTTCGCCAGGATGGTGATGCCGCGTTCGCGCTCGAGGTCCATCGAGTCCATCACGCGGTCCTGCGTGGTGTCGTTGTCCGTCCCCTCGCCCTTGGCGCGCCCGAGGGCGCCTGCCTGGCGGAGGAGGGCGTCGACCAGGGTCGTCTTGCCGTGGTCGACGTGAGCGATGATCGCCACGTTGCGCAGGTCGTCGCGGGTGGGCATGCGGAAGGGCACCTCAGAAGGGTTTCGGGGGACGCCGCTGCGTCAGCGCGCGGCATCTCGTTCAACGGCCGCCGGCCCGGCGACCTTCCCAGAGTAGTCGCTCAACCGACGGGCGAGCCCTCGCGCGGGGCATCGGCCACCCCGAAGGTGACCCCCGCAGCGGTCAGAGTGACCAGACTCACCGCCAGCCAGGCCGACATCCCGACCCCGATGGCCAGCACGTGGGCCAGCACGAAAGCGCCGACGTAGAGGGCGGCGAGCGCGACGGCGGTGGCCGGCCCCCTCCGGCGCAGCCACAGCACCCCGGCCGCGAGCCCGGCGGCGGCGAACACCGCGCCGCCCAGCGCCCGGATGCCGGTGCCCTGCGCGAGACCGAACCCGGCGGCCAGGCCGACGGCGACGAGGACGGCGGACGGGAACCGGGTGCGGACGAGGCTGCTGGTCGTCATGCCCCCAGTGTCCCCGACCCGCCCCGCTGGGATCAGGTCACCTGATCATGGCGCTTCCTCCCTCGTGGTGTGCGGTGAGGGAGGACGCGCTCCGGTGAGGGAGGACGCGCTCCGGTGAGGGAGGACGCGAGAGGCCCCGGACGCACGATGCGTCCGGGGCCTCTCGGGGAGAGCGGGGGTGATCAGGCGGCGCGGAGCACGGCCTCGATCTCGAGCTCGACGTTGATCTTGTCGCCGACGACGACGCCGCCGCCGTCCATGGGCATGTCGATGTCGACGCCGAAGGCGGAGCGGGAGATGACGGTCTTGGCGCTGAAGCCGGCGCGCGTGCCGCCGTAGGCGTCCGGGCCGAAGCCGTTGAGCTCGAGCTCCAGGGTGACCGGCTTGGTGATGCCCTTGAGGGTCAGGTCGCCCTCGATGGTCCAGTCCTCGCCCTTGGCGACGACGGCCGTCGAGCGGAAGGTCATGACGGTGTGGTTGCCCACGTCGAAGAAGTCGGCGGAGCGGATGTGCGCGTCACGCTGCTCCTGACGGGTGTCGATGGAGTCCATGTCGATCGTGGCGGTGACCGACGACTGCGCCGGGTCCTCGGCGGTCACGAGCACGCCGGAGAACTCGCGGAAGTAGCCACGGACCTTGCTGACCATCATGTGGCGGACGGAGAAGCCCACGGTCGAGTGGCTGGCGTCGATGTCCCAGGTGCCGACGACGTAACCGGGGATCTGTCGGAGCGTGCTGGTCATGGTGTCCTCCATGTCGTTGAGCGTTTGACCTTCTTGCTCGAGCCTAGCGTAGTTGAGCGCTGAACTATTCCGCCGGTAGGATGTCGGCATGACCGCGCACGTGTCGCCCGCCCCGGACAGCGTCCCGACCGCCGCCGCCCGCTGGCTGGACGCCGACGAGCAGCGCGCCTGGCGGGCCTGGCTCTACAGCGCGCAGCTGCTGCAGGACCGCCTCGACCGCGAGCTCACCCAGGCCACCGGCATCTCCCACGCGTACTACGAGATCCTCGTGGCGCTCTCCGAGGCCGACGACCGCCGAATGCGGATGAGCGAGCTCGCCGACCGCTGCCTCTCCTCCCGCAGCCGGCTCTCGCACGCGGTCTCCCGCCTCGAGGAGCGCGGCTGGGTGCGCCGGCAGACCTGTGCCGAGGACGGTCGCGGCCAGCTCGCCGTCCTCACCGACGAGGGGTTCGGCGCACTGGAGGCGGCCGCGCCGATCCACGTCGAGAGCGTCCGCACCCACCTGTTCGACCAGCTCAGCCCGCAGCAGGTCGAGAACATGCGGGACCTCGGCGAGACGCTGCTCGCCCACCTGGACGAGACCGCGCTGCGCCCCCTCCGCTGACGAGCACCTGTTCCCGAGCGGTGCGGTGGGGCGACCGGATCAGTCGCCGGGCGCCAGGTCCGGCGGCGGCGCCGGCCAGCGCGGCACCCCGGCGATCGGGCCGTCACCGAGCGGCGCGGTGAACTCCGCCGGCCGCTTCTCCAGGAACGCCGCCACGCCCTCGGCGCTGTCGGCGCCCTCGCCGAGCTCCACGACGGCGCGCGAGTCCGCGCGGTGCGCGTCCCAGGGCGACGGCGCTCCGAGCATCGACCACAGCAGCTGGCGGGCGGCGCCGACGGCGACCCCGCTGGTGTTGACGACGATCTCGCGGGCCAGGGCGTACGCGGTCGGCAGCAGCTCCTCGTCCGGGACGACGCGGGAGACCAGCCCGCCACGCAGCGCCTCGGCGGCGTCGAAGACCCGGCCGGTGGCCACCCACTCCATCGCCTGGCTGATCCCCACGACCCGGGGCAGGAACCACGACGAAGCAGCCTCGGGTGGGAGGCCGACCCGGCCGAAGACGAAGCCGAACCGCGCCGACTCGGCGGCGATCCGGATGTCCATGGGCAGCGTGAGGGTCGCGCCGACGCCCACCGCCGGCCCGTTGACCGCGGCGATGACCGGCTTGCGGAGGGCGGCGAAGGCCAGCGCGGAGACCCCGCCGGCGTCCCGGCGGTAGCCGCCGATCGTCTGCCGCAGCGGACCCTCGGGCAGCACCCGGTCCCGCCGGTCGGCGAAGCTGGTGGGCCCGCCGGAGAGGTCGGCACCCGCGCAGAAGCCGCGGCCCGAGCCGGTGACGACGACCACGCGCACGTCGTCGTCAGCATCGGCGGCGGCCGCCACCCGGGTCAGCTCGGCGGCCATGGTGGGCGTGAAGGCGTTCAGCCGGTCCGGTCGGTGCAGGTGCACGGTGGCGATCCGGTCGGCGACCTCGTAGCGGAGCTCGGTGAGTTCCAACGCCATCTCCCGTCCTGGTGCGCACGCCGCCGACCGGACTTTCGGTACCGAAAGTCCCTCCCCCGACCGGACTTTCGGTACCGAAAGTCCCTCCCCCGACCGGACTTTCGGTACCGGAAGTCCGGGGGCGGGGTCGCGGGCAGCCTGGCACCGGTGAGGAACGGCAGTCAACGGTGACTGTCGGAAGCCGCCGTCCGCGCCTAGGTTCGAGCCATGACCGTCCTCGAGCAGCCGACGGGGCCCCGGTCCCGGTCCGCGCGCACCGCCGGGAGCAGGCTGCTGATCCTCGACGCGGCGGTCGCCTGCCTGGTGGAGGACGGCTACGCCGGCGCCTCGACCCTGGCGGTCCAGGCGCGGGCCGGCGTCTCGCGCGGCCGGCTGCTGCACCACTTCCCCTCGCGGGCCGAGCTGCTCGTGGCCGCCGCCGACCACCTGGCGACGACGAAGCTCGACGAGGTGCGCGAGCGCTCGGTGGCGCTCATGGCCGACGGGCCCACCGGCCGCGAGCGGGTGGACCGCGCCATCGACCTCATGTGGGCCACGTTCCAGGAGCCGCCGTTCTGGGCGGCGGCCGAGCTGTGGACGGCGGCGCGCACCGACCCCGCCCTGCGCGCGGCGCTGCGCGGCGGCGAGGGCCGGCTGCGCGCGGCGATGAGCGCCGTCGGCGACGGCATCTGGGGCCCGGAGTTCGCCGCCTCGCCGGTCTACCCCGACCTCACCGAGCTGCTGTTCACCAGCATGCGCGGGGTGGCGCTCGTCTACGCCTTCGAGGAGCGGCCGGCGGCCACCGATCCGCACCTCCCGGTCTGGAAGCGGCTGGCCGCCCGCCTGCTGGGCCTCGACGCCGAGGCTTGACCCCCCGGCCGGTCCCGGCCAGCATGACGCAGATCACACCCGGCCCCACCCCGAGGAGACTGCGTGACCGTCGAGATCCCCGTCCTGCAGGGCCGCGGCATGACCCTGAGCGACCAGCTCGCGCGGCACGCCCGCACGATCCCCGACGCCACGGCGCTGCGCTTCGACGGGGCGGGCCGCACCTACGGCGAGCTCGACCGGCGGGTGACCCGGCTGGCCCGCGCCCTGCGCGAGCGCGGCGTCGGCCAGGGCGACCGCGTCGCGGTGCTGGCGCTCAACGGGATGGAAACCTGGGAGGCCTACCTCGCCGGCGTGCGCCTGGGCGCGATCGTCGTCCCGGTCAACTTCCGGCTGGTGCCCGACGAGGTCGCCTACGTGCTCACCGACTCCGGCGCGGTGGCGCTCGTCGTCGACACCGCCCTGGCCGAGGTCGGCGAGAAGGCGCGGGCGCAGTCGCCGTCGGTGACCAGCACGCTGGTGATCGGCGGGGACTACGAGGACGCGCTGGCCGCCGCCGGCGACGAGCCGCTCGACGTCGTCGTCGCCGAGGAGGACCCGGCCTTCCTCATGTACACCTCGGGGACCACCGGCCGGCCGAAGGGCGCGGTGCTCACCCACCGCAACCTGCTCATGCACGTGTTCAGCCAGCTGGCCACCCTCGGCTCGGACCCCGAGGACCGGGTCGGCGTGCCCGGCGCGCCGCTGTTCCACATCGCCGGGCTCGCCGGCGGGATGCCGCCGCTGCTGCTGGGCGGCACGCACGTGATCATCCGGTCCGGCTCGTTCGACCCGGCCGAGACGCTGGACATGATGGAGCGGGAGAAGGTCTCCAACATCTTCCTGGTGCCCGCGATGTGGGCCGCCGTCCTCGCCGTCCCCGACCTCGCGGAGCGCGACCTCTCGCACCTGCGGCGGATCTCCTGGGGCGCGGCGCCGGCCTCCACCACGCTGCTGCGCGGGCTGATCGAGGCGTTCCCGCAGGCCGAGGTGATCACCGCCTTCGGGCAGACCGAGTGCAGCCCGGTCACCTGCCTGCTGCGCGGCGAGGACTCGGTGCGCAAGATCGGCTCGATCGGCACCCCGATCCTCAACGTCGAGGTCCGGGTGGTGGACGACGCGATGCAGGACGTCCCCCGCGGCGAGGTGGGCGAGATCGTCTACCGCAGCCCGATGGTGATGAAGGAGTACTGGGGCAAGCCGGAGGCGACGGCGGAAGCGTTCCACGGCGGCTGGTTCCACTCCGGCGACCTCGTGCGCCAGGACGAGGACGGCTACTTCTACGTCGTCGACCGCAAGAAGGACATGATCATCTCCGGCGGGGAGAACATCTACTGCGCCGAGGTCGAGGACGTGCTCGCCGCGCACCCCAAGGTCGCCGAGGTCGCGCTCATCGGCGTCCCGGACGCGAAGTACGGCGAGGCGCCGCTGGCCGTCGTCGCCCCGCGGGACGCCGAGGACCCGCCGACCTCCGAGGAGCTCGCGGCGTGGTGCCGGGAGCGGCTGGCGCGCTACAAGAACCCGCGTGAGTACTCCGTCGTCGGCGCGCTGCCCCGCAACCCGAGCGGCAAGGTGCTCAAGACGGCGCTGCGCCAGGAGCACTCCGCCGGCTCGCTGGTCGCCGAGCCGGTCGTCTAGCGGTCAGCCGGTCCAGGCCTCGGCCACCCGCTCGAGCACCGTCGCGGCCTGGGCCCGGCCGGCGCGCGCCGACCCCGCGCGCGCCGCGGGGTCGAGCACGTTGCGGCCGATCGCGGCCCTGCTGCCCTGGTCCGGCGAGACGACGGCGACCCGCGCGGACACCATCCCGGTCACCTGCGCGTCGACGCTGGTGATCGGCCCGATGCCGCGCGCGATGGGGGCGAGCACGACCAGCCGGTCGTAGCCCTGGGCGAGGTCGGCGTTGGCCGCCGAGCGCATCCCGCCGTCGACGTAGCGCCGCCCGTCGATGGTGACCGGCGGGTAGACGCCCGGGACGGCGCAGCTCGCGGCGACCGCCTGGACCAGCGGGACTCCGGAGTCGCGGTCGAACGCGCGGAACTCCCCCGTGGCGGCGTCGACCGCGGTGACGGTCAGCTGCCGCTCGGGCCAGTCGCGACCGACCAGCCGCCCGCCGATGACGTCGAGCCGCTCCTGCTCGGTCGGTGTCAGCCCGGCCTTCTCCGCGGCCAGCGCCACCTGCCCGACCCGGCGGCGGAACTCCTCGTCGCGGCCGCGGCTGACCAGCATCGCCCAGGCGTAGCGGGCCAGGTTCGCCCGCGACATGCGCGCCACCTTCTCCTGCGCCGGCGGCTCGAGCTGGCGGGCGTACATCGCCTCGAGCTCGGCGCCGCTTGTCACCTGCGCACCGACCACCGACCCGGCCGACGTGCCGACGACGAGGTCGGCGGTGGTGAGGTCGACGCCGGCCTCGGCCAGACCGGCCAGCAGGCCGATCTCCCAGGCGATGCCGGTGATGCCGCCGCCGCCGAGGACGAGGGCCGTGCGCTGGTCGCTCATCCACTGATGGTCACAGACGCTCGACAGCCCGTGTGGTGTGGGCCACCCTGTCGGGGGTGTCCCGACCGGGGAGCACCGCCACGAAGGGATGGGCATGACCGCACCGCAGCCGGCACCCGACACGACGACCGCGAGCTGGCCCCCGGGGCTGCCGCGGTCGCTGGACTACCCCGCGGTGCCGGTGGGCTCGATCCTCCGGGCGGGCGTCCGGCGGTGGGGCGACCGGACGGCCTTCATCCAGCACGACCGGCCGATCACCTTCACCGAGCTCGGCGAGCGGGCGCACGCCGTCGCCGGCTGGCTGGCCGACCACGGCATCGGCCGCGGCGACGTCGTCGCCCTGCACATCCCGAACTGCCTGCAGTACCCGGCGCTCTACTTCGGGATCATGCTGTCGGGGGCGACCTTCTCCCCCACCAACCCGCTGCTCCCGGCCGCCGACCTCGCCGCGCAGCTCACCGACGCCGGCGCCACCGCGCTGATCACCTGGGACCAGGTGCTGCCGCTGGTGCGCCCGGCACTGGCCGCCTCCCCCGTCACGACGGTCATCGTCACCGGCGACGTGCACGCCCGGGACTTCACCGCCCGCCTCGACCTCGCCGACGGCGACGTCGACGCCGCCGACCTGCTGGGCGGCGACCCCACCGACCGGCACCTCGACGCCGCGGTCGACGTGGACACCGACCTGGCGCACCTCGCCTACACCGGCGGCACGACCGGCGTCAGCAAGGGCGTCGAGATCCTGCACCGCAACGTCGTCACCAACGTGCTGCAGTCGGCGTGCTGGAGCAACGGCGCGCTGCCGGAGCTCGACGAGCACGGCGACGTCACGGTCCGCCAGGTGTGCAGCGCCGAGGAGTACCCGGTGCCGCTGGGCACCGTCCGGATCATCAACCTGACGCCCTGGTTCCACGCGATGGGCGCCGTCGGCTACCTCAACGGCATGGTGCTCAGCGGCACCACCGTGGTCATCCACGCCCGGTTCGACCCGGCCGCCTATGTCGCGGACATGGCCCGATACGACGTCACCTCGATCGGCGGTGCGCCGCCGATCTTCGTGGCGCTGCTCCAGGTGCCCGCCTTCACCGAGGGCGACTGGTCCGGCGTGCGCGGCGTCTCCAGCGGCGCGGCCCCCCTGCCGGTCCCGCTGATCGAGAAGCTCAAGGCGACGCTGCCCAACGCCAAGATCGGCGAGGGCTACGGGCTGACCGAGGTCACGATGATGGCCACGAGCAACCCGTCCTTCCTCTCCGGGACACGCAAGCCGGGCACCGTCGGCGTGCCGGTCTTCGACACCGAGATCAGCATCCGCTCGCTGGAGACCGGCGAGGCCCTGCCGCAGGGCGAGCGCGGCGAGGTCTGCATCCGCGGCCCGCAGGTCATGCGCGGCTACGCCGGACGGCCCGAGGCCACCGCGGAGGTCATCGACGCCGACGGCTGGTTCCACACCGGCGACGTCGGCATCCTCGACGAGGACGGCTACCTGGCGATCGTCGACCGCACCAAGGACATGCTGATCTTCAAGGGCTACACCGTGTACCCGCGCGAGCTGGAGGAGATCCTCTTCGGCGTCCCGGGCGTGGCCGGTGCCGCCGTCGTCGGCCGCCCCGACGAGGAGGCCGGCGAGCTGCCGGTCGCCTACATCGTGCGCAAGGACGACGCCGCGGGCGCCGCGCTTACCCTCGAGTCGGTGCTCGCCACGGTGAACGACCGGGTGACGCACTACAAGCGGCTGCGCGACGTCGTCTTCATCGACGCCATCCCGGTCTCCGCCGCCGGCAAGGTGCTCAAGCGCGAGCTCGCCGCCCTGGAGCGCGAGAAGGTCGGCGGCTGACGCCGACCCCCTGTCCACCCGCAGCCGCCCCGACCGGGTCCTGACCCGTTCGGGGCGGTTCGCGCGCGCCCGGCGCCGCGGCTCACTACTGTCCGCGGCGTGGGCAGCGAGTGGGAGGGCAGCGAGACCGAGCACACCGGTGTCCGCATCGCCCACGAGGAGATCTCCCCGGTCCGCCAGGTGCTGCGCCGGGTGTGGATCGCGGCGCTCGTGCTCGTCGCCGTCGTCCTCGTGGTCTACCTCGACCGCGACGGCTACCGCGACGGCGACGAGGTCGGCCTCTCGCTGCTCGACGCGACCTACTACGCGACGGTCACCCTCTCCACGACCGGCTACGGCGACATCACGCCGGTCACGCCCGAGGCGCGCCTGGTCAACATCATCCTGATCACGCCGCTGCGGATCATGTTCCTGATCGTCCTCATCGGGACGACCCTCGAGGCGCTCACCGCGCGCTCGCGGGAGGAGTTCCGCATCCACCGCTGGAGGTCCCGCGTGCGCCAGCACGTCATCGTGTGCGGCTACGGCACCAAGGGCCGCAGCGCCATCCGCTCGCTGATCGCCAACGGGACGCCCCCGGACAAGATCGTCGTCGTCGACCCGGAGCCGCGCGCCATCGACGAGGCGAACTCCGTCGGTCTCACCGGCATCGTCGGCGACGCCGGCCGCACCGAGGTGCTGCGCAGGGCCTCGGTCGAGCGGGCCCGCGCGGTCATCGTCGCCGCGAACCGGGACGACGCCGCGGTCATGATCACCCTCACCGTGCGGCAGCTGAACCCGAGCGTGCCGATCACCACCAGCGTCCGGGAGGAGGAGAACGCCAACCTGCTCCGCCAGTCCGGCGCCGACACCGTCATCACCACCTCGGCCACCTCCGGCCGGCTGCTCGGGCTCTCCACGGACGCGCCGCGGGTGGTGTCGGTGGTCGAGGACCTCGTCACCGGCGGGCAGGGCCTCGACCTGCACCAGCGCACCGCGCAGGCCAGCGAGGTGGGGCTGGGCCCGCGCGACCTGCGCGACATCGTCCTGTCGGTCACCCGCGGCGGCCGCACCCTGCGCTTCGACGACCCGCTGATCGGCACCCTCCAGCCCGAGGACGTCCTGGTCGTGGTGAAGGCCCACGAGCCGGGGAAGCCGGCTCAGCCCCTCTCGCAGTCCTGATCCCGCTCAGGCGGGAGCGCGCACCCAGGTGGTGGTCGCCTCGTCGCGCCCGCGGAGGGTGACCTCGGCGCCGCGGACCCACTGCTCCCGCTCATCGGGCGGGGCGCCGAGCACCGTCGGCCCGCTGGCGACCGCGCGGCCGGGGTGGTCCTTGGCCAGCTCGGTCAGCCGGGCCGCCTCGTTCACCGGGTCGCCGATGACCGTGTACTCCAGCCGGCTGGCCGCCCCGACCTGGCCGGCCCACACCGGGCCGCAGGCGACGCCCACGCCGACGTCGACCTCGCCGGCCACGGCGACGGCGTCGCAGATCCGCCGGGCCGCCCGCAGCGCCGCGCCCGCCGGGTCCGGGTGGTCGGTCGGGGCGCCGAACACGCACAGCGCGGCGTCGCCCTCGAACTTGTTCACCAGCCCGCCCTCCTCCTCCACGGTCTCGACGACGACGGCGAAGAACCGGTTGAGCAGGCCGACCATCTGCTCGGGCCCGGTGCGGCGCACCAGCGACGTCGAGCCGGCGATGTCCACGAACAGGGCGGCGACGACCCGCTCCTCACCGCCCAGACTCACGCCGGTCCGCAGCGCCTCCTGGGCCACCGTCGTCCCCACGTGCCGGCCGAACAGGTCGCGCAGCCGCTCGCGCTCGGCGAGCCCGGCGACCATCGTGTTCACGCCCTCCTGGAGCAGCCCGATCTCACCGGCGTCGTCCACCAGCACGTCGACGCCGTAGTCGCCCCGCCCGACCTGCTGCACCGCCCGGCGCAGCTCGCGCAGCGGCTGCCCGACGGCGCGGGCGGTCAGCAGCGTCGCGAGTGCCCCGACGAGCAGCGCGACGACGACGAGGAAGACCACCGCCGCCTCTCCCGGCCCGTCGGGGTCGCTCGGGTCGAGGAACAGCAGGACGACGCCGAGCATGGGCACGCCGCTGGTCAGCGCCCAGGTGAGCAGCAGGCGCGGCCGCACGCCCAGGACCAGCGCGCCGACCGGCGGGTGCGCGGCCAGCGCGATCGCGGTGACCGCTCGCGCGGCGCGGGCGGTGAGCAGGTAGGTGACACCGGCGGTGACGACGCCGCCCAGCGTCACCACCACCGCGACGCGCAGCCCCACCAGCGGCTCGGGGAAGAGCATGGCCACGACCGTCGACATCAGCACGGCGGCGACCAGCCAGATCGCGGCGGCGACGAGCGCGACGTCCAGCGGCAGGCGCAGCGCCTGCCCGGCCTCGGCCGGGGTCGGCTCGCGGCGCTGCAGGAGCCAGCGCGTGGTGGACCGCTGGCGCCGCAGGCCCGCGAGACCGCCGGCCGGCAGGGCGAGGACGAGGTAGGCCACCGCGGTCCAGAGCACCTCCGTCCGGCCGGTCCGCCCGCTGCCGTCGTCGACGCCCAGGAGCAGGAGGACGACGGTGCCGACCCCCACCAGGTTCGCCACGATGACCAGCAGCGCGATGAACGGGACGGCGGACCTGCCGCTGGGGGCCCACTCCGCCCACGCGGCGGCCCGGGCCACCGGAACCGGCCACGGGCTCCCGTCCGAGGTCATGACCTGCGCAACGACACCCCGGGCATCCCGGTTCCGCCCCGTCCCCCGATCGTGCTCACCGCCACCTCCCCCGTTGATCATCGTCATAAGGCTGGTCGACACGCCGTCGGGCCCGACCACCTGACGATGATCAACGGGGAGACGGGGGAAGCAGGGACGGCGAGCCGGTGGTGCACAAGCGGTTCGACGACTCCTTCGAGGAGACCGAGCTGGAGCAGCGGCTGGCCGAGCGCGGGTGGGCCGGCTGCTGGTCACCGGGGCGCAGACCGACGCCTGCATCCGCGCCACGCTGCACGGCGCGCTGGTGCGCGGGTACGACACGACGCTGGTGGAGGACGCGCACACCACCGAGGACCTCCGCCGCTTCGGCATGCCGATCGGGCCGGAGGACGCGATCGCCTGCACGAACACCTACTGGCGCTACACCGAGGCGCCCGGCCGGGCGACGGCGGTGACCCCGGCCGCGGAGGTGGAGCTCGCGCCGGCCTGACCGGTCAGCCCCGGGCGATCTCCTCGACGATCCGCTTCGCCGCGGACCGGCCCTCGGGCGCGGGCACCAGCGGGTAGACGTGCACCGCGCCGGGGCAGACGGTCACCTCCAGCGCGGCACCGGCGGCCGCGCCGCGCTCCTGGAGCAGGAGGACGTCGGGCAGGCACAGCTCGGCGGTGCCGACGTAGACCTCCATCGGCGCCAGCCCGCCGAGCTCGCCGTTGATCGGGCTGAGCCGGGGCTGGATGGGGTCGTCGCCGCCGGCCCACGCCTTGCCCGCCTCCACGGTGCCGTCGATGTTCAGCCACGGGTCGCGGGGCTCGAGCGCCGGCAGGTCCGGGTGGCTCAGCGTGAGGTCCAGCCACGGCGAGAGGAGCACGAGCCGGCGCGGCTGCGGCAGGCCCGCCTCGGCCAGCGTCTGGGCGAAGCCGAGCGCCAGACCGCCGCCGGCCGAGTCGCCGGCGACGGTGACCGCCGAGGCGTCGACCTCGGCCAGCAGCTCGCGGTACACCTCGGTGACGAAGGGATAGGCCTCGCGGTAGGTGTGCTGCGGCCCCAGCCCGTAGAGCGGCACCTCGACGCGGACGCCGGCATCGGCCAGCTTCGAGATCAGCGCCCAGTGCTGCTTCGCGATCTCGCTGACGTAGGACCCCCCGTGCAGGTAGACGACCGCCCGGCCGGTGCCCCCGTCGCGCGGCGCCACCGTGGTGCACGGGAACCCCTGCACCGAGCGGGTGCGCACGTGGTGCCGGCGCAGCAGGGCCGTCGGCGGCGCGGTGGAGCCCTTCGGCTCGGCGATGCGCTTCCGCGCCCGCTCGACCGTTGCCATCCGCGGCTTGCGGGTGAGCCGCAGGACCACGGAGATCGCGCGCATCTGCAGGCTGGCCATGGATGCGGATCCTCTCCCGTGCCGGACGTGCGTGCGGCGCACCCTATGCGGCCGCACCGCTAGGGTGGCGCGGCCCACCGGAGCAGCCCGCTGCCCTGCCCCGACCCGGAGGTCCACGTGCCGCAGTCCGCCCGCTCCACGGCCGCGCGGCGCCGCCGCCGGATCGACGCCTGGGTCATCGTGCTGGCCGCCGTGGTCGTCGCCGTCGTCGCCTTCGCGGTGGCCGCGCTGGCCGGCGGCGAGCGGGTCGCCCGGATCTGGGTGAGCGCCACGATCGCCGAGGATGGCAGCGCGCGGATCGTCGAGGTCATCGACTACGACTTCGGCGTCGAGGAGCGGCGCGGCATCTACCGCGACGTGCCCGGGCTGCGTGCCGACGACCCGGTGGAGGTCACCTCGCCCGACGCCCCGGCCGACGTCGTCGTCACCGGGGAAAACCCGGTCCGGCTGCGCATCGGCGACCCCGACGTCACGATCACCGGGCAGCACCGCTACGAGCTGAGCTACACCCTGGACGGCGTCAGCCGCGGCGGCCGGCTGGCCTGGGACGCCGTCGGCACCGGCTGGGAGGTGCCCGTCGACGAGGTCGAGGTGCACGTGCTCGGCGCGGTGGAGCTCGTCGCCGACGGGTGCGCCACCGGGGAGGGCGGCTCGAACGCCGACTGCCCCATGCGCCTGGAGGCGCCGGGCCACCTCGTCGCCCGGGTCGACGGGCTGGACGCCGGCGAGGGCGTGACCGTCTTCGCGACCGAGGGCCGCCCCCTCGACGCCGCACCGCCCGCGCCGGCCGCGCCCAGCGCGGCACCGGAGGACCCGGGCACCGACCCGGTGGTCCCCGCCGCGCTCGCCGGGCTGCTGGCGCTCGCGGCCGGCGCGCTGGTGTCCCGGGTGGTGCGGCAGGCCGGCCGGGAGCACGTGCCCAGCTCGTGGCTGCCCACCGTCGTCGCCCCCGGCGGCGAGGCCCGGATCGACTTCGAGCAGCTCGGTGGGTTCGCGATGCCCTCACCGTCGATACCCCGGGACCTCACGCCCGCGCAGGGCGGGGTGCTGCTGTCCGGCTCCGTGGCCGAGCGGCACAAGGCGGCCTGGCTGCTGCAGCTCGCCGTCACCGGCGTCCTCGACCTGGAGCCGGCACCGGACGGCGGGAAGGCGACCACCCTCGTCCGCCTGCGGGACGGCGAGCCCACCGACGCCCGGCTGCTCGACCTCGCCCTCGACGGCCGCGACCGGCTGCGGCTGGGCAGCTACGACGAGTCCTTCGCCGCCGCCTGGTCGGCCCTCGGGACGGAGCTCGCCGGCTGGCAGCAGAGCTCCGGCATGTGGGACGCCGCGGCCGACCGGCGCTCGGTCCGGGTGCGCTGGTTCGGGGTGCTCGCCGCGCTGGTCGGGCTCGTCGTCCTCGGGGTGGGCGCGTGGCTGTCGAACGGGCCCGGCGTCGCCCCGGTGGTGCTGGCCGCGCTCGGCGGCGTGCTCGCCGGCGGCGGGGCGGCCGCGGCGCTGCGCGGCTGGGAGCTGCGCGTGCTCACGCCGCAGGGCTCCTCCACCTGGCTGCGGGTGGAGGCGCTGCGCCGGTACCTCGCCGAGTGCGCCCCGACGGCGATCGACGACGCTCTCGCCGAGGGCACGCTCGGCGACTACAGCGCGTGGGCCCTCGCCCTCGGCGAGGCCGAGCGGTGGTCGAAGCTCGCGACGTCGGTGCGGACCCGCGCCGGCCGCGGCGGGTACGACGACCGGCACTGGTACTACGCGTCCTCGGGCCCGGTCTTCGTCTCCACCTTCGCCGGCGCGAGCACCGCGCCGTCGTCGTCCTCGTCGTCCGGCGGCTCGGGCAGCGTCGGCGGCGGGGCCGGCGGTGGTGGCGGGGGTTCCTGGTAGCCACCACCGCCGCGCCCTCACATGTCGCGGTAGCGGACCGCCGCGTGGAGGCCCCTGCGCAGCCAGTCCTCCTTGACCGGGCGCCCGGGCTGGGAGAAGACGGCGTAGGCCTTGGTGTCGCGCTGGTAGCGCCAGCCCTCGGCCAGCGGGCCGACGTCGTAGGCGTCGTAGCCGATCGCGTCGAGGAAGTCGGTCACCGTCTTCTTGGCGCCCTCGTCGTCCCCGGCGATGGCGAGCACCGAGCGGTCGGGGTCCCCGGCGGGCTTGGCCAGCGGCACCATGCCGGCGGCGGGCACGTTGTTGAAGCACTTCACCACGTGCGATTCCGGCAGGTGCGCCTGCAGCAGCTCGTCTGACCGTCGTCGACTCGTCGTCGAGCTCGGCGATCTGCCCGTCGCGCTGCGGGTAGTAGTTGTTGGTGTCGATGACGACCTTGCCGCGCAGCGGCTCGACCGGCACCTCCCGGTAGGCCTTGAGCGGCACGGTGACGACGACGAGGTCGCCCGCCTCCGCCGCCTCGGCGGGCGTCGCGGCCCGCGCCTTCGGGCCGAGCTCGGCGACCAGGTCGGAGAGGGTCTCCGGCCCCCGGCTGTTGCTGAGCACCACGTCGTAGCCGGCGGCGACCGCCAGCCGTGCGATGCCGCTGCCGATGAGTCCGCTGCCGATGAGCCCGAGAGTCGTCATGACCGTGCCAAGCCAGGTGTGGCGGAGGTCATTCCCGGTCCCGCCTGCGCGACCGGGCCGGTCAGAGGTCCCGGCGGTGCTCGGCGCGATCCTCGACGGCGCCGTGCCGGATCAGGCTGACGACGGCCAGCCCCAGACCGCCCCAGATGACGAGCATCGCCACCAGCATCATCACGATCGCGGATGCGCTCATCGCGTTCCTCCCTCGGAGCCGGCGTCCGCCGGGCCGCCGGCCGGCGCGTGCAGGGGTGCGGCCGGGTCGGAGCCCGGTGGTGGCCCGTCCAGGTGCGTGCCGGCGCGCCAGGGCAGCCGGGCCACGAGGAAGCCGACGACCGGCAGGACGACGACCAGGCCCCAGCCGAAGACCAGCAGCAGCCAGTCCGGATAGCCCTCGTAGGCGGCCTCGAGGTCGTCCTTCAGCGCGAAGCCGAGGACCAGCGCGAGGCCGACCGGGGCGACGAGGCTGACCAGCACCCGCCACCCGGCGCCGATGCGGGGGCGGCCGTGCACGTTGAGGTGCCCGCTCAGGTCGGTCAGGGACCGCAGCACCCAGGCGACGACCAGCATGCTCACCAGCGCGACGACGAGGATGCCGTACTGGTTGACGAAGTGGTCGACGACGTCGAGCACGTAGATGCCGCTGGTGGTGCTGAACAGCACCAGGCTGATCACCGCGACCGGCACGGTGACCACGAGGGTGGCGGTGAGCCGGCCGGTGTCGAGCTTGTCGCGGACCGCCGAGATGACGACCTCGAGCACGCTGACCAGCGAGGTGATGCCGGCGATGACCAGCGACCCGAAGAACAGCACGCCGATCAGTGCCCCGGCGGGTGCTTCGCTGATGATCGTCGGGAAGGCGATGAAGGCCAGCCCGATGCCGTCGCTGGCGACCTCGTCGACCGGCACGCCCCCGGTCTGCGCCATGAACCCGAGCGCGGCGAAGACCCCGATGCCGGCCAGCAGCTCGAATCCGGAGTTGGAGAACCCGACGACCAGGCCGGAGCCGATCATGTCCTCGCGGCGGCCGACGTAGGACGCGTACGTGATCATGATGCCGAAGCCGATGGACAGCGAGAAGAAGATCTGGCCGAAGGCGGCCGCCCACACCGACGCCGAGCTCAGCGCCGACCAGTCCGGGGTGAACAGCGCGTCGAGCCCCTCCCCCGCGCCGTCGAGGAACAGCGCCTGCACGACGAGGGCGGCGAAGGCGAGCACCAGGACGGGGATGAAGACCACCGAGGTGGCGCCGATGCCGCGCTGGACGCCGAGCGCCATGATCGCCAGCACCGCCAGCCAGACGACGAGCAGCGGCACGAGGACGCCGACCACGACGTCGGTGGTGATCTCGACGTCGCCGGCCTGGAGGAACTCGCCGAAGAAGAAGCCCTCGGGGTCCTCGCCCCACGCCTCGTCGAGCGAGAAGAACGTGTAGCGCACCGCCCAGGCGATGACCGCCGCGTAGTAGACGGCGATGACCGCGCAGATGCCGACCTGCCACCAGCCGAGGCCCTCGATGCCGCGGCGCAGGCGGGCGAAGGACAGCGGCGCGGAGCCGCGGTGGCGGTGCCCGATCGCGTAGTCCAGCAGCAGGAACGGGATGCCCGCGGTGAGCAGCGCGACGAGGTAGGGCACCACGAAGGCGCCGCCGCCGTTCTCGTAGGCGACATAGGGGGAACCGCCAGATGTTGCCCAGCCCCACCGCCGAGCCGATCGCCGCCAGGATGAACACCCGCCGGGAGCTGAACGCGCCACGGCGCTTCTGCTCCGCGGTCTGACCCGCCGTCCGTTCCACCGACCCGCTCATGCGATCGAGGATGGCAGGAACCGGGCGACTCGGCTGCCGCTGCGGCCGCGCGATCAGCCGGAGCGGACGACCAGGCGGCCGGTGATCTCACCGGCCGCCTGGTCGCGACGCCTCGGGCATCAGCCCGTCGGAGCCAGCCCGTACGCCTCGTGCCAGCGCGTCAGGTCGAAGGAGGGGGCCGATGCCTCCTCTGGCGACGGGCCGCCGGTCCCTGCGAGGATCCTGCGTGCGAGGACGTGGTCGCCCGGGCGGTTGACGGTCTCGACCGCCACCAGCCGGTCGCCGCGGTAGCGCAGGACGCACGTGGCCCGGGGCTCGGGCACGGCCACCTCCACCGCGCTGTCGGTGACCTCGGCCAGGCCCGCGATCTGGATCTTGAGGTCCCCCTGGTCCGACCAGAACCACGGCAGCGCGTCGTAGCCGATCGAGGTGCCCATCAACCGTGCGGCCACGTGCCGGGCCTGGTCGACGGCGTTCTGGACCGACTCGAGGCGGACGCGCCCGCCGGTGTGCGCGCTGGGGAAGCTGGCCGCATCGCCGATGGCCGAGATGTCCGGGTCGCTGGTGAGCAGCCGGTCGTCGACGCGGATGCCGTTCTCGATGGCCAGCCCCGCCTCCTCGGCCAGCACGGTGTCGGGCACCACGCCGATGCCGTAGACGACCAGGTCGGCCGGCAGGCGCCGTCCGTCGCCTGTCTCGACGCCGGTCACCCGGCCCTCGCCGTCGATGGCGGTGAGGGCCTGGCCGAAGTCGAACCGCACGCCCCACTCCTCGTGCGCCCTGCGGATGAACTGCGCCGTGGGCTCCGAGACGGCGCGCGCCATCGGCCGGTCGGCGAGCTCGAGGACGTGCACCGCCGCGCCGTGGGCCGCGGCGACGGCGGCGAACTCCAGACCGATGAACCCGGCGCCGGCGACGACCACCTCGACGCCCTCGCGGATCCGACCGGCGAGCTCGTCGGCGTCCGCGCGGGTCCGCATGCCGATGACGCCGTCGAGGTGCGCCCCGGGGACCGGCAGCTCCCGGTTGCGCGACCCGGTCGCCAGGATCAGGTGGTCGTAGGACAGGGACGGGCCACCGGCCAGGTGGACCTGGTGGCCGGCGCGGTCGATGGCCACCGCGCGGTCGAGCACGAGGTCCACGCGCTGCTTGGCGTACCAGTGCTCCTGACGGAGCAGCAGCTTGCGGGCCTCGAGCCGGCCCAGGAGGTACGCCTTCGACAGGGGCGGGCGCTGGTAGGGCAGGCCCGGCTCCCCGTGGACCAGCGAGATCGATCCCTCGAACCCGCCCTGCCTGAGGGAGGCGGCGGCCTGGGCGCCTCCGGCGCCCGCGCCGACGATGACGACGGACGCCGGAGTCACAGCGGGCCGCTCAGTTGCGCCGCGGGATGACGACGGTCATCGAGTCGTATCCCTTGACGAAGTGCCCGTGGCTGCGCTTCGGCTCCCCGACGACGGTGATCTCGGGGAAGCGGACCAGCATCTCCTCCCAGATGATCCGCAGCTGCAGCTCGGCGAGCTTGTTGCCGAGGCAGCGGTGGATCCCGAAGCCGAAGGAGAGGTGCTGGCGCGGGTTCTTGCGGTCGACGACGTAGGAGTCGGCGTCCTGCACCTTGGCGTCGTCCCGGTTGCCCGAGACGTACCAGAGGACGACGCGGTCGCCCGCGGGGATGACCTTCCCGCCGATCTCGACATCGCGGGTCGTGCGGCGCGTCATGTGGGTCAGCGGCGTCTGGAACCGGATCGTCTCCGACACCATCGAGGGGATCAGCTTGGGGTTGGCCCGCAGCTTCGCGTTCTCCTCCGGGTTCTGGGAGAGGAAGTAGACCGACCCGGTGATCGTGTTGCGGGTGGTGTCGTTGCCGCCCACCAGCAGCACCACGCTGTCACCGAACAGCTCGGCCTCGGAGAAGTTCACCGAGTGCGGGCTGTGCGCCATCAGCGACATGAAGTCGATGCGGGGCTCCTCGCTCCGCCGGGAGCCGACCAGCTCCGCCATCGTCATGTAGAAGTCGCGGATCGCGAGGTCGTGCTCCTCCTGCGTCTCCGCGGGCTGCCCCGGGCCGGCCTGCGTCGTGATCACGTCCGACCAGTAGGTCAGCTGACGGCGCTTCTCCTGCGGGTAGTCGAACAGCGTCGCCAGGGTCATCGCGGTCAGCTCGATGGAGACCTTGTCGACCCAGTCGAACTCCTCACCGATGGGCAGGCCGTCCAGGATCGCGCCCGCGCGCTCGCGGATGAGCGGCTCCAGGGCGGCCAGGTTCGCCGGGGCGACGCCCTCGGCCACCGCGCCGCGGTGGATCTCGTGGTCCGGCGGGTCCATGCTCAGCAGGGAGCGGATCCCGGCCTTCTGGCGCTCCTGGACCTCCTCCTCGGTCAGCTCGCGGCCGTCGAAGATCGACGTCGTCCGCGCGACCGGCTCCGGCCGGTTCAGCGCGATGAGTCCGTCGGCGGAGAAGAGCTCGTGGTTGGTGTCCGCGGCCTGGATGTCCGCCCACCGGGTCAGCGACCAGTACCGGCCGAACTCGCTGTGCTCCTCCGTCGTGAGGTGCACCGGGTCCTCGGCGCGCAGGCGCTCGAAGACCCACTGCCACTCCCCGGTCGGGAAGCGATCGGTCTTGGCCGGGTCGAGCGACTCGAGGGGGGCCGCGTAGATGCGCTCCCGGGCCTCGGCCTGCTCCGGGGAGAGGTCCGTGGCTGCTCGTGGCATTGCAGTGGTCATCCGTCTGCCTTCCAGGTCGGTGAGGGGTCGTGGCGGAACCGGTGTGCTCGCGGCGGCGCGGTCGCGGTGCGTGCTGCCTCGCTGGCGGCCGGGCGTTCGCGTCCCGGCCCGCGGGTTCAGCTGCCGACGACCTCGACGGACAGCCCGTCGAGCTCCTCGGACGTCTCGATCTGGCAGGACAGCCGGCTGTTCTCGCGGACCCCGAAGGTGCTGGCGAGCATGGCCTGCTCCAGGTCGGTGCGCTCACCCGTAGCGTCGCGCCACTCGGAAGCGACGTAGACGTGGCAGGTCGCGCAGGCCGCCTCACCGCCGCAGTCCCCGTCGATGCCGGGGATCGCGTTGTCGACGGCGACCTCCATCAGCTTCCAGCCGGGCTCTGCCTCGACAGTGCGCGAGGTCCGGTCCTGCAGGGTGAAAGTGACGTTCATGCGCGGCCTTCCTGGTGTTCGTCCGGTGTGGCGCACGGTACAAGTGACACAGTGTCAAGTCAATGGCGCCACGTCAGCGAGATCGCCGCGCGGCCGCACGAGGAGGAGGACGGCGTGGAGAAGTACCTGAACTGCCCGTGCGGTGAGGTCATCGAGGGCTCGGATGAGGACGACCTCGTGGCGAAGGCCCAGGCGCACCTGAGCGAGGCGCACCCGGGGCGGACGTACACCCGGGAGCAGATCCTCTTCATGGCGTCCTGAGCCACGGCGTGGAGGAGCCGAGGCGCACCGGCCCGACCCTGACGACCACCACCTATCGTCGGGCCGTGGACGCGCGCTCGGGCACCGGACCCGGCACTCCCCCGAACCTGACGGTCCGGGAGGAGCTGAGGGAGGCGACCCGCCAGCGGCTGCTGTCCGCGGCCGAGGAGATCTTCCAGCGCGACGGCTACTCCGGGACGACGGTGGGGAACATCGCCGCGGCCGCGAACGTCAGCCGGGCCGCGTTCTACCTCCCCTTCACCGACAAGGCCGACGCCCTGATCACCCTCATGCGGGCGAACCTGGCCGAGACCCCGGAGTACTGGCGCGAGGTCGACGCCGCGCTCGTCAGCGGCGACCGGACCGCCCTGCGCGCCTCGCTGCGCAACACGCTGACCTGGTACGAGCAGCACGCACACCTGCTGCGACCGGTGCGCGAGGCGCTGGCCGCGCACCCGCACCTCACCCAGAAGGTGCAGGGCAACTTCGCCCGCTTCGCCGACGAGATGGCCGGCTACCTGGACCGCGTCCCGGCGCAGGACAGGGACCGCGCCCGACTGCGGCTGCAACTGCTGATCATCCAGCTCGACCAGCTCGCCTACCGGCTGGTCGTGCTCGGGAACACCAGCATCGACCGCGACGTGATGCTCGACGAGGTCACCGAGATCTGGCGCCTCACCCTGCCCGCGGCGGCGCAGCCCGGCTGACACCGCGCCGCCGGCTGCTGGGAGCGCCGGAGGGTCGTCCGAGCCAGGGGCAGCGGTCACGCCGCGATGGGGCCCCTCGCCCACCGAGAGCGAGAGGCTCGGGCACAGACGCACGAAGGGCCCGGTCAGCTGACCGGGCCCTTCGTGGTGGAACAGGGGTGGAGGTGGCGGGAATCGAACCCGCGTCCTTCGACGCACAACCAGGGCTTCTCCGAGCGCAGTCCGCGTTGCCTCTGCTCGACCCCGTCGATCATGCGGACAAGTCGACGTGACGGGCCCAGTCACTGTTTGGTGTCCCACACGCGCCCGCGACCGGCGCGCGCAGTGAGTCATCTAGCTGATGCCAGGAACCGGGTCGATGACGAACCCGGGCTGACAGACTCGCCTAGCTGCTATCAGGCAGCGAGAGCGAAGTCGCGCTGATTGGAATCGGCGCTTGTGTGTTGTGCAACGGATCGTTAACGAGATGATCGTTGCCTTCCTCGGCTCGCTTCCCCTGGTCACCCGACCGAAGTCGAGACCATTCACCCCCTGTGTAGTTGTGCAGTCAGGCTAACGGACTCCCCGCGCCCCGTGTTCCCGGCGCTCCCGCTAGGGCCCGAACCGCCGGCGCAGGCCGCTCGCGCGCACCACCTGGCGGCCCACCGCGGCCCGCACCTCGTCCGCCGAGCCGACGATCCGCACGCTGCGGCTGGCCCGGGTCACCGCCGTGTACAGCAGCTCGCGGGTCAGCAGCGGCGACGACGCCGGCGGCAGCAGGACCGCGACCTCCTCGAACTGGCTGCCCTGGCTGCGGTGCACGGTGAGCGCGTGCGCCGAGCTGACAGCCGACAACCGGGACAGCGGCACGAGCGCCGGCCCGTCGCCGCGGAGGAACGCCGCGCGCGGCCCGTCCTCGGTGCGCACCACGACGCCGGTGTCGCCGTTCCACAGCTTGTTCTCATAGTCGTTCGCGGTGACCAGCAGCGGCGCCCCGGGCAGCCACTCCCCCGGTGCCGCGCCGATCAGCCGGCCCACCCGCTCGTTCCACGTCGAGACGCCGGCCGGCCCGCGCTGGTGGGCGCAGAGCAGCCGGTGCCGGCCGAGCAGCGCCAGGCACCGGACGGCGTCCCCGCGCTCGGCCGCGGCCCGCAGCTCGGCGGCGACCTCGCGGATCCGCTCTTCCAGCGCCGTGGGGTCGGGGTCGAGCGCGAGGTCGCCACCGGCCGCGAGCAGCTCGAGTACCCGGTCCGCCTCGCCTTGGCGCACCGCCTCGGCGAGGCCGGCGATCCCCGCGCCGAACCGCTGCGAGCCGCGCAGCCGCACCACGCCGGTGCTCAGCTGCTCCCGCTCCTTGTCGGTCAGGTCCGCGGTGTCGTCGCGCTCGGCACCGGTGCCGAGCTGCACGGGTGCCGCGCCGTCCCGCGCCGGTCGCTGCACCAGGTCGCTGAGCACGGCGCCGGCGTCCACCGGGGTGAGCTGGTCGGGGTCGCCGACCAGCACGAGCCGGGCGGAGGGCCGCAGCGCCTCCAGCAGCCGGGCCATCATCGTCAGCGACACCATCGACGACTCGTCCACGACGACGACGTCGTAGGGCAGCCGGTTGCCGGCATCGTGCCGGAACCGGCTGCGGCTCTGGTCTACCCGCCGGCCCAGCAGCCGGTGCAGCGTCGAGGCGGTCAGGTCGTCGGGCAGGCCGATGGCCGCGGCCTGCTCGAGCACCGACTCCTGCAGCCGGGCGGCGGCCTTGCCGGTGGGGGCGGCCAGCCGCGATCCGCGGCGGCGGCCCGGGCTGGTCGAGCAGCACCTTGAGCAGCCGGGCGACGGTGTGCGTCTTCCCCGTGCCCGGCCCGCCGGTGATGACGCTGACCCACCGGCCTGCCGCGACCGCCGTCGCCAGCCGCTGCCGGTCCGGCGCCGGGCCGTCGAACAGCGCGTCCAGCCCGCCGAGGTCGACCGCGGGCGCCGGGCGGGCGGCCCGCTCGTCGAGCTCGCGCCGCACCAGCTGCTCCTGCTGCCAGTACCGGTCCAGGTAGAGCAGGCCGTCGACCAGGCGCAGCGGCCGCCACGGCGCATCCAGGCCGACCGCGACGACCGGGCTGTCCTCGAGCGCGGTCCAGTCCGACGGCCAGGTCAGCTCGACCGGCGGCGCGTCCTCGTCCGGGACGACGGAGCCCGCGATGGTGGCCAGCTCGACGCAGACCGAACCGGCGCGCACGCCGCGCACCGCCAGCGCCGCCGCCAGCAGGACCGTCTCCCGCTCCTCGCCGCCGAGCCGGGCCAGGCGCAGCGCCACGTGCACGTCGGCGGGGGCCAGCACGCCGGCCTCGGCGAACTCCCGCAGCAGGCCCTCCGCCCGCACCGGGATCACGGCCGACCCGCCAGCAGGTCGGAGAGTCCGGCGACCAGGCCGGGCGGGGGCGTCCACGAGAACACACCCGCCCCGGCCGGGGTCTGCGGACCGGCCATGCCGCGCACGAAGAGGTAGAGCACCGGCCCGATGTGCTGCTCCGGGACGTAGCCGGGCAGCCGCCAGCGCAGGTACCGGTGCAGGGCGACGCAGTAGAGCAGCGCCTGGAGCACGTAGTGGGTGTGCCGCATCTCCTCCGCCATCGCCTCGGGCCGGTAGTCGTCGGTCGTCAGCGGTTCGGCGCCGAGCCGGTTGGTCTTGTAGTCCACGACCGAGAACACCGGGCCGGGCAGCCGCAGGACGGCGTCGATGCTGCCGGTGAGGAAGCCGCGCAGCGCCTGCGGCTCGAGCTGGGCCAGCAGGTCGGGGTAGCCGGCCAGCGTCCCGAGGTCGTACCGCCGCAGCAGGGTGACGACGTCGGCCAGCGTCGCGTGCGGGACGGCGTCGTCCCCACCGGCCAGGGGCAGCTCGAAGTCCAGCTCGGCCAGCCGGTCGACCGCGGGCACGGCGGCGAGCGTCGTCCCCAGGTCGGCCAGCGGGGTGTCCAGCACCGGGCGCAGCCCCTCGGCGAGCGCCTCGGCTGTCACCCCGGGCACGAGCTGGCGGGCCACCTCCTCTGCGCAGCGCTCGGCCAGCGCGTCCGGGTCGAGGTCCTCGAGGACGGCGTGCACCAGGGTGCCGAACGCGGCCCCGCCCGGCAGGTCGCTCAGCGGGGAGGGCAGCGCGTCGGGCGGCGGGGTGCGCTCTACCGCCACCGCCTCCACAGCCTCGGCGTCGGGCTCGTCGTCGGTGACGGCGGTGTCCGGTTCGCTGGCCAGGTGCTGCTCGTACACGGCGTCGTGCGCCGCGCGGGTGAGCGCGCTGTAGGAGGTGCGGCGCCAGTCCTCGTCGAGGGTGCGGGTGAACGTGCTCACCGACAGCTCGGGCGCGGGGCTGCCCGGCGGCGCCCAGCGCGGCAGCGGACGCCGGCCCACCTCGGCCGCCTCGATCGTCCCGGCGGACCGGGTCACGAGGCCGTCCAGCGCCGCGGCGGCGTCGTCGTCCGACGGTGGCTGGACCCGCGCCGCGGGCTCGGCGCCGGGACCGGCCGCACCGAAGAGCAGCCGGTTGAGCGGGGCGGCGACGGTGTTGCTGCTCGGCGCCCAGTGCGCGACCACCTGGCACCGGGCGCGGGTCAGCGCGACGTAGAGCAGCCGCAGGTCCTCACCGGACTCCTCGGCGGCGTGCCGGCGGTACGCCTCGGCGTGGCCCGTGCTGCCGGGCCCACCGACGTCGAGCACCCGCCGGCCCTCGTCGTCGTGCAGCCGCAGCACCGCGGGGTCGTCGGGCATCCAGCGGTCCCAGCCGTAGGGCACGTAGACCACCGGGAACTCCAGCCCCTTGCTGACGTGCACGGTCATGACCTGCACCGCGGCCGCGTCGGACTCCAGGCGGCGGCTGCGCTCGTCGGTGCGCTCGTCACCGGCCTGGGCGATCCGGCGGCGCAGCCACTCCACGAGCGCGGTCAGCCCCAGCGACTCGCGCTGCGCCACGGCGTGCAGCACCTGCCCGATGTGCCGCAGGTCGGTGAGCACCCGCTCGCCGTCGGGCCGGCCGAGCACCCGCGCGGGCAGCCCCTCCTCGGCGGTGAGCACCTCGAGGAAGGCGGCCACGCCGCGGTCGGCCAGCAGGTCGGCCCACTGCCGCAGCTGCTGGCCGAGGACGTCGGCGACCTCGTCCCCGGACTCGTCGAGCTCGGTCTCGTCCCGGCCCAGGAACACCGAGAGCGCGGCGGAGCGCACCCGGCCCGACCGGTGCGGCTGCTCCATCGCCTCGAGCAGCCGCAGCCAGGACTGCGCGCTCGGGGTGGCGAAGACGCTGCCACCGCCGGCGAAGACCGCGGGCACCCCGGCCCGCGCCAGCGTCTCGCGCACCAGGGTGCCCTGCGCGTTGGTGCGCACCAGCACGGCGACGTCGCCCGGCTCGACCGGCCGCCCCTCGAACTCGGCGCCGCCGGTCAGCAGGTCGACGACGTCGGCGGCGACGTCGCACGCCACGGCCTCCCGCAGCGGGCCCACGCTCGGCAGGCCGCGGTGGACGCGGCCGTGCCCGGTGCGCCCCAGCCGGCGCAGCCGCAGCGGCGCTCCCGCCCCGGTCAGCCGCGGCGCCGGGTGGGCCGCCCCGACCGGGCGGACGACGATCCGCTCGTGGCCCAGCGCCGCGCCCCCGAAGACCAGCTGGAGCGCGTCGAGCAGCGGGCCGTCGCTGCGCCAGTTGGTGCCCAGCGTCGCCTCGGTGGTCGCCTCGGCGGCGGCCGCCAGGTAGGTGGTGACGTCCCCGCCGCGGAAGGCGTAGATCGCCTGCTTCGGGTCGCCGATGAGCACGAGCGCGGTGCTCCCGTGGAACGCCCGGCGCAGGATCTCCCACTGCACGGGGTCGGTGTCCTGGAACTCGTCGACCATGACGACCCGGTAGCGCGAGGCGATCCGCTCGCAGGCGACCGGCCCCGACTCGGGGTCGGCCAGCGCGTCGCGCAGCAGCGAGAGCCAGTCGTCGTAGTCGACCAGCCCGAGCAGCCGCTTGCGCCGCTCGACCTCGGCCCGCACCGCCGCCGCGGCCGCGCGCCGGCGGCCGGGCAGCCCCTCGTCGGCCCGGGGCCACAGCTCCGCCTGCCGATCGCTGCCGACCGCCTTGCTGCCCAGCTCGAGCAGCTCGGCGTGGGAGAGGAACGGCTGCTCGCCGGCCCCGGCGAAGACCCGCAGGTAGAGGTCGTCGACGACCTCGCGGACGAGGTCGTCGATGTTCTCGACGAAGGCGGCGGCGGGATCGGCGTCCGCGGTCATCCCGATGCCGGCCAGCATCTGCGAGCAGAACGAGTGCGTGGTGGCGATGGTGGCCTCGTCGAAGCCGGCCAGTGCCCGCGCCAGCCGCTCGCGGCGCACCGCCACCTCCTCGTCGGTGCCGCGGGCGAGCAGCTGGAGCACCTCGTCGCGCCCGTCCGCCCGGGCGGCGGCCGGGTCGCGCAGGCCGCGCTCGGCGCTGACGAGCCGCTCCCGCACCCGGTCGCGCAGCTCGCGCGAGGCGGCGTTGCCGAAGGTGACCAGCATGATCTGCGAGAGGTCGGCCGCGCCCTCGGCGACGTAGCGCGCGGTGAGCGCGGCGATGGTGAACGTCTTGCCCGTGCCGGCGCTGGCCTCGAGCACGGTCGTGCCGGTGGGCAGGTCGCCGCAGACGTCGAAGGCGTTCACGAGAACTGCTCCGCGGCGCGGACCGGCGTCCAGAAGCGGCAGGCCAGCGCACCGAAGCGGGTGGTCTCGCCGGGCCAGGCCTCGCCGTCGCCCGGCGCGGCGGCCAGCAGGTCCTCGAACGCGGGCCGGTCGCCCCACACGAAGGCGTGCGAGCGGTCCTCCTTCTCGCCGCCGCCGTCCCGGTTCCACTCGCGGCGGGCGGTGTCGAGCGCGCGGTCGGCGTCCTGCGCGTCGAGCCGGGCGCCGGCGTAGGCCCAGGAGGTCTTCACCGCCATCGGCAGCGGCTCGCAGGTGCCCCGGTCGTAGAGGTCGAGCAGGTCGGCCAGCACGGCGGCCGGATCGGCCGGCGCGGTGATCGTCGAGGTGCGGGCGCGGTCGCGCATCCGGCCCACGGTGATCGCCCGCCCCTCGCCCTCGGTGGCCGCCAGCGCCAGGGCCAGCACCCAGGCGCGGGCCCGGTGCTTGGGTGCCAGGCTGGAGTAGGTGACGCCGACGACGGCGCCGTCCCGCACGCCGTTGACCGTGCCGTGCAGCTCGCGGCCGCCGAGGTCGAGGCGGACGTCGACCGTGCGGGGGTGCGCGGCCACGAGCGGCCGGCCGGCGGTCAGCAGCGCGTTCACCCGCGTCCCGACGCGGCGGAGCACCTGACCCCCGAGTCCCGCGGGCGGCAGCGTGCCGCGCAGCCACTCGGCGCGCTCCGCGTCCTCCGGGCTCACGCCGCGCAGCCCCGCCTCGAGCAGCCGCTCGCCCACGGCCCACTCCTGCAGCGGGTCGAGGGTGGCGGACATGGCGTCGGCGACCTCGTCGTCCTCCCCGGGCAGCGTGATGCCCAGCCGCTGCCGGAGGAACGCCCGCACCGGGTGCTCGACGAACGCGACGAGGTCGGCCAGGGCCACCGCACCGGAGCGCGGGCGCAGCGGGCCCCGCGGGGCGGGCGCGCTGCGCGGCTGCACCGACCGGCGGGCCCCGGCCAGGCCGACCGGGTCGAAGCTGGGCGCGGGCGTGCCGGTGAACGACCGGACGTCGTAGGGCTGCAGCGGGTGCCGCGTGATCAGCTCGCCGCGGGCGCCCGGCACCATCACCTCGAGCACGTCGAGCAGCTCACCCAGCGGCACCGCCGGCGGGCGCGGTGCGCCGCTGACCGGGTCGGCGCCGGTGTGCAGCACGACCAGCCGCTCCCCCGCCGCCATCACGGCGTCGAGCAGCTGCTGCCGGTCCTCGCTGCGCACGTCCCGCTCCCCGGCGCAGGGGTCGCGGGCCAGCACGTCGTCGCCGTCCATGCCGGTGGTGCGCGGGAAGGCGCCGTCGTCCAGGCCCAGCAGGACCACGACGCGGTGCGGCACCGACCGCATCGGCACCAACGTGCAGACCGTCAGGTTGCCGGTGCGGAAGTTGGCGCGGGTGGGGCGGCCGCGCAGCCGGTCGGCGAGCATCGCGCGGACGTCGGCGAGGCGGACCGGGGAGACGCCGCCCTCGGCCGCCTCGGCGAGCTCGCGGCGCGCCTGGGCCAGCTGCCAGGCGTCGGCCGGCTCGGACTCGGTGAGCAGGTCCAGCGCACCGGCCAGCGTGCCGGTCCAGTGCCCGACGGGGTGCTCGCCGGAGAGCGCCGTGAGCACGTCCTCGAGCCGGTCGAGCAGCTCCGCGAGCCGGCCGGCGAGGTCGATGTCGCTGCTGTCGACGTCGTCCAGGGGCAGCGCCCGGTCCAGCCAGACCGGCTCGTCCTCGGAGGTGGTGACGCCGAGCAGCACCCGGTCCAGCCCGGCCCGCCAGGTGTTCTGCGCGATCGTCGCCAGCCGGTAGGGCTCCCGGGTGCCGGCGTCGATGCCCCACCGGACACCGGAGCGGGCGACCCAGTCCCGCACCCGTTCCAGCTCCTCGTCGGTGAACCCGAACCGGCGGCGCACCCCGGGGGTGGCGGCGAGGTCGAGCACCTGGCTGGCGGTGACCCGCCCCTGCGCCAGGTCGAGCAGCGCGGCGACCGTGTCGAGCAGCGGGTTCGTGCGGCGCAGGCTGCGGTCGGCCAGGCGCACCCGCAGCGCGCCGCCGGGGTGCGGCAGGCCGGGCCCGAGCCCGAACGCGGCCGAGATGAGCGGGGCGAAGGTCTCGACGTCGGGGCACATGACCAGCACGTCGCGCGGCTCGAGGGTCGGGTCGTCCTCGAAGAGGCGGAGCAGCAGCTCGCGCAGCACCTCGACCTGGCGCGCCGGACCGTGGCAGGCGTGCACCTGGACGCTGTCGTCGAGCGCGGCAGGCCCGGGGACGACGTCGTCGCGCAGGTCGGCCTGCAGCCGACCGAGCAGCGTCGCGGGCCGGGCGGCGTCCTGGAGGTGCTCGTCGGTGTGCGCCGGGAGCCGGAGCTGCAGCTCGCGCACGTCGCGCGCCAGGCTGCGCAGCAGCGGGTGGCGGGGCAGCGTCGCGGTGCCGTCGAGCCGGCGGCGGCCGGCGCTCCGCTCGGTCAGCCGGCCCCACAGCGCCGGGCTCGGGTGCGGCAGCCAGAGGTGGACGTCGCGGTGCGCGGCCAGCGCGTCGAGCACCGCCAGCGCGTCGGCGTGCAGCCGGGTCGGCCCGAAGACGCTGATCCGCTCCGGGAGCGCGGACAGCGCCGGATCGGCGCGCAGCGCCGCGCAGTCGGCCTCGAGCCGTTCGGCGGGGCTGGGGCCGAGCCGCTCGCGCAGCCGGCGCCACAGCTCGGCCTGCCACGCCAGGTCGGCCGGGAGCGGATCGCTGCCGTCGGTGTCCCGCCCCTGCGCCCAGTCGCGCAGCATCTGCGGGCGGTGCGCGCCGTAGGAGCGGTAGAGCCCGGCCAGCCGCGCGGCGGCCGCCCAGCGGCGACCGCGGCGGTGGTCGTCCGCGCCGGCGCCGAGGTGCCGGCCGAGGACCCCGCACCACGCCTCGCCGGCGCAGGCGTCGATGACCTCGAGCAGCGGCCAGACCGGCTCGGTCCAGGGGTCGTCGCGGAGCTCGGTGCCCCGCGCCGCGGACAGCGCCTCGGCCACCACCCGCCCGGCCGAGGGGAACACCACCCCGGAGCAGATGCCGTCGCCCGCGGCCGTGGCGCCCAGCGCCGTCGACAGCCGCTGGGCCAGCCAGCGCTCCACGCCCTTGGCCGGCACCGCGACCACCTCCGCGGCGAACGGATCGGCCAGCGGCGTGGCCAGCACGCCCGCCAGGCCCTCGGCCAGGCGCGCGGTCCGTTCGGCCCGGTGGACGTGCAGCATGCGGCCTGTCTACCGGACGGCCCCGACAGAACCGGTCAGCCGAGACCGCTGCGGCTCAGATCCAGCCGCGCCGCTTGAAGACCGCGTACAACGCCAGGCTCACCCCGACCATCGCCAGCAGCGCGAACGGGTAGCCGAGCGACCAGTGCAGCTCGGGCATGTCGTCGAAGTTCATCCCGTAGACGGTGCCGACGAGGGTGGGCGCGAAGAGGATGGCCGCCCACGCGGAGATCTTCTTGACCTCCTCGCCCTGCGCGATCGAGGCCTCGGTCAGCTCGCGGATCTCCTCGTTCTGCCGCTGCGCGACGAGGGTGGCGTTGACGGTGAGGATGTCGCGCAGCTGCTGGCGGAAGCCCTCGACCCGTTCGATCACCTGGGTCACGTGGTCGGCGACGTCCCGCAGGTAGCTGCGCAGCTCCTCGTCCACGCCGTACTTGTCGAAGCCGGCGGTGATCGCGGCGAGGATGCCGGTGAGCGGCTGCGCGGCGCGCTGGAACTCCAGCACCTCCTGCGACAGCTCGTAGATGCGCCGCGAGACGCCGGGGTCCCCGCGGAAGACCTCGGTCTCGATCTCGTCGATGTCGGTCGCCAGGCCGTCGACCACAGGCCGGTACCCGTCGACGACGGCGTCCAGCGTCGCGTACAGCACCGCCTCGCTGCCCTTGGCCAGCAGCGCCGGCTCGCTCTCCAGCCGGCGGCGCACCCGCGAGAGGTCGGGCGACTCGCTGTGCCGCACGGTGACGGCGAAGTCGGCGCCGAGGAACAGGTGCACCTCGCCGAACTCGACCTGCTCGGTGGAGTCCTCGTACCGCGCCGCCTTCAGGACGACGAACAGCGTGCCCCCGTACCGCTCGAACTTCGGCCGCTGGTGGGCCTTGATCGCGTCCTCGACGGCCAGCTCGGGCAGGTCGAACAGCTCCGCGAGCTCGCCGAGCTCCTGGGGCTCGGGCCGGTACAGGCCCAGCCAGGCCAGCCGCTCCTCGCCCAGGTCCAGCTCGGCGCGGCTGTCGGCGGCGGAGTCCGGCGTCGCGACCCGCCGACCGGCGGAGTAGACGGCGTTGTCCACGACCCGCGATCGGGCGGCGTCGGCCTCGGTCCCCGCCGGGACGGGCGGGACCGGCCGCAGCTCGGGCCGGGGACGGCGGGTCAGGGTGGTGAGCGCGCTCAGCGGCGCGCGGCGGCGGTCGGCCATGGGGGGCTCCCGGGACGGGGACGACGGTGGGCGCTCGGAGACCCGGCGCCGGCCCGCATCGCTCCCGGGGGAACGGCGTCAGCCGGCGATCCGGACCTCGCTGCCGGTACTGGGGGGCTCGCCGGGCATGCGTGCTCCTCCTCCCGCTCGGGCGCCCGTCCACCGCGGGGCCGTCGTCCATGGTCCCACGCCGCACCGGGCAGGGCAGCGCCGCTGCCCCCTCCTGGGGAGGGTCAGCCCACGCTGCCGAGGACCAGGTCGACCATCACCGGCAGCAGGATGACGATGAGGATCGCCCCGAGGACGTCGAAGGAGATGCCGCTGCGGATCATCTTGGTGATCGGCACGACGCCCGAGCCGTACGCGATGGCGTTCTGCGGCGTCGACACCGGCAGCATGAACCCGAACGAGGCGGCGAAGGTGGCCGCCAGCGCCGGCACGAACGGGTTGATCCCCGCCGCCATCGCCACCGGGATGATGATCGGGACGACGACCGCCGCCGACGCCGTGTTCGACGTCGTCTCGCTGATGATGATCGCCAGGATCACCGCGAAGACCGTGATGGCGAAGGTGCTGGTCAGCCCCAGCCGGTCCGCCGAGGCCTCGCCGATCGTCTCGGCCAGCCCGGTGCTGGCCAGCAGCGAGCCGAAGATGATCCCGGTGCCGAACAGCAGGATCGTGCCCCAGTCGATCTTGGCGGCGTCGCTCCAGTTGAGCGTGAACTCGCGCGCCTTCCAGTCGGTGGGCAGCAGGAACAGCAGCGAGGCGCCGAGGACGGCGATGATGCCCTCGTCCATCCGGTCGCTGATCGTCGTGTACAGGTCGGACTCGGTGCCGGCCGTCAGCGCGATGACGCCGGGGAAGATCCAGCACGCGACGGTCACCCCGAACGCGATGAGCGTGTTCCGCTCGGCCTGCGAGAACTTCCCGAGGCTGCTCCGCTCCTCCCGCACGTACTCGCTGACGCCTTCGATCCGCCGGATCTCGGGCTTGTTGAGCAGCAGCAGGACGACGGTCAGGGCGGCGAACATCAGCACGCAGATCGGCAGCGCCATGAGCATCCAGTCGAGGAAGCCGATCCGCTCCCCCGTCGCCTCCTCGATCAGCCCGCGGCCGATCAGGTTCGGCGGCGTGCCCACCGGGGTGAGCAGCCCGCCCACGCTCGCGCCGTACGCGAGCATCAGCATCAGCGCGGCGCCCACCCGCAGCCGCAGCGGGTCGAAGTCGGGCTTCACCAGCTCCTTGTCCTGGAGGAGCTTGGCGATGACCGAGAGGATGCCCAGCGCCGTCGGCAGCAGCATCGCGACGGTGGCGGTGTTGGAGACGAACGCCGAGAGCAGCGCGGTGATCGCGCCGAAGGCGATGACCACCCGGTAGGTCGACGTCCCGACCCACGACAGCGACAGCACCCACATGGCGAACCGCCGCGCGAGGCCGTGCTTGAGCATCGCCATCGCGAGGATGAACGCCCCGATGAAGGTGAACACCGTCGTCGAGCCGAACGGGGCCAGCGCGTCGTCGGCCGGGACCACCCCGAGGGTGACGATCGCGCCGATCCCGATGAGGCCGCCGACCGGGATCGGCACCGGCTCGGTGATCCACAGGACGATGACGCCCAGCAGGATCGCCGCGAGCAGGTGCTGGTCGCGGGGCAGGTCGACGGGCAGGAGCGCGAAGACGATCGTGACCACGGGGGCCAGGAACAGCCCGATCGTCCGGCGGCCCTTCTCGAACCGTTCCTCGGCCGGGCTGAGCTCCTGCTCGCCCAGGCTCCGGTAGGTCGCGCTGCCGCGGAACGCGGCGTCGACGTCGGTGCGCTTGCCCTGCTGCCGCTCCGTCGCGGTCATTCCGCCCCCCGGGTCAGATGAGTGATCAGACCCTAGGCAGCGCGGGGCCGGGCGGCGACCCGACGACGATCAGCTCCTGGCCAGGCCCGATGCGCTCAGCGCGCCATTGGTGACCAGCTGCCGCGAGAACCCCTTGGCGAGCTCGACGACGCGCGCGGTGCGCTCGGGCCCGAGGAGCAGCCACGGGTCGGCCGACAGCGCGTCCGTGTGCACCTCGAGGCGCGCCCGGAGCTCCACGCCCTCCTCGGTCAGGCCGGCGTCGTCGACCAGGCCGCGGTCGGCCAGCGCCTGCGCGGCGTCGGCCCACTCCTGCTCGCTCCAGCCGCGGGTGGCCTTGGCCGCCTCCGGGGTGAAGCCGCGGCCCATGGCGGTGTGCGTCACCAGCGCCTCGATGCCGGACAGCCCCGAGTGCAGCAGCGCGGCCACGTGGCCGTCGCCGCGGTGCTCGCGCAGCAGGGTGGCGCCGTGCCAGAGCACCAGGATCGGCTCCTCCGGCCACGGCAGGTCGGCGTGCCCGGCGTAGAGCGCGCGACCCTCGGGCGACAGCGCCGTGGTGGCCTCGCGCAGCAGCTCGCCCAGCTCGACGACCTCGTCGGAGCCGGCCAGGTCGCCCAGCAGGCGGGTGAGCGAGGCGCGGGCGGCGTCGAACCGCGCGGCGAGCACCTGCGCCGGCGTCGCCAGCTCCCAGGCCGCCGGGATCGTCCTCGCCACCAGGGCGGGCGAGAAGTTGTAGAAGGTGCCGACGACGGCGCCCGCGCCGACCGCCCCCATCGCCGCCGACCGCCCGGCGAAGTAGCACATCCGGCCCGGCTTCAGCCCGGCCGCGGTGAGGTGCTGCTCGGTCTCGGGCGCGAAGTACACGTGCGAGTGCAGCAGCTCGACGGCGCGGTGCGCGCGGGCGACCTGCCGGGGGTCGAGGACGGCGGGGGACGACGGATCGGCGCTAACCATGGCCGCACCCTAGTCATCCCCCGGGGCGGGCAGGCCCCGGCCGGGCCGCTTTCAGCGGCGCACGAACAGGCAGAACGGGTGACCGGCCGGGTCGCGGTAGACGCGGACGACCTCGTGAGGGTCCTCGTGGCCGCCGATCGGCTGCGCCCCCGCCTCCTCGGCGTGCGCGCCGGCCGCCTCCAGGTCGTCGACGAGGAAGTCCAGGTGCAGCTGCATCTGCTGGGTGCCCGGCGCCGGCGGCCACACCGGCGGCACGTGGTCGCGCTCGAGCTGGAAGGACAGCCCCGTGCCGCCGTCGGCCGGCCGGACGGTGGCCCAGTCGTCGGTGTCGTCGCGGATCGGCCAGCCGAGCAGCCGCTCGTAGAAGCGGGCCAGCCCGCGTGGGTCCGGCGTCCCCAGGACGGTCGCGGTGAACGTGAAGCTCGCCATCATGCCTCCAGCCCGAACATCCGTGCGCCGTTCCCCCACAGGACGGCGCGCAGCCACTCCTCCCCCAGGCCCAGCCGGTGCAGCGCCTCCAGCTGGTGGGCGTAGGCGTACGGGATCGAGGGGAAGTCGCTGCCGAGCAGCACCTTTCCCCGCAGGTCCGACAACCGGGGCAGCAGGGCCGGGTCGAAGGCGTTGCTGCCGCGCTGGGTGAAGTCGGTGGCGAACATCGTGGTGTCCAGGTGCACCCGCTCGTACCGCTCGGCGAGCTCGAGGAACTCGGCGTACTCCGGCATGCCGAGGTGGGCGATGACCAGCTGCAGCCGGGGGAAGCGCTCCAGCAGCCCGGCCATCGGCGCCGGGCCGGTGTGCTCGCCGCGCAGCGGGCCGGAGCCGCAGTGGATGACCACCGGCGTCCCGGTCTCCTCCAGGCGCGCCCACACCTCGTCGAGCAGCCGGTCCCGCGGGTCGAAGGCGCCGACCTGCACGTGCACCTTGAAGACCCGGGCACCCTCGTCCAGCGCGGCCGCGACGTAGGCCGCGGCCTCCGGCTCGGGGTAGAAGGTGGCCGACTGCAGCACCTGCGGCCGGCCCTCGGCGAACCCGGCCGACCACTCGTTCAGCCAGGCGGCCATGCCCGGCTTGTGCGGGTAGGGCAGCGTCGAGAAGGCCCGGACACCGAGCCCCTCGAGGACGGCGAGGCGCTCCTCCACCGGCAGCCGGTAGGTGATCGGCCACGACGCCGTGCCGTAGTTGTCCCGGGCCGCGCCGAAGAAGTCCCACACCTTCGCCTGCACCCGCTCGGGCAGGAAGTGCACGTGCACGTCGACCAGGCCCGGCAGGCCCAGCTCGCGCCAGAAGCGGGGGACGTCGGCGTCGTCGGCAGGGGGCGCGAGCGTCTCCATGGCCCGACCGTATCGGCCCGCGGGCGCGACGCATCGCCGTCTGCTGGCGGTCACCTCCACCGAGCCCCGCGAGCGGGCCCGCGCCTCCGGGTCAGAGGGTGACGACGACCTTGCCGCGCACGTGGCCCTCGCTGACCAGCCGGTGCGCGGCGACCAGGTCGGCCAGCGGGAACGCCTTCGCGATCGGCACCCGCAGCTGCCCGGCGTCGGCCATGCGGCCTAGCTCCTCGAGGTCGTGCTGCTCGGGCCGGACGAACACGTAGCGGCCGCCCAGGTCGTTCACCGACGGGTCGACCACCGAGGCGATGCGGGAGACGTCGCGCACCTGCTTCGGGGCGTCGGCCAGCGTGTCGCCGCCGACCAGGTCGAGGACGGCGTCCACCGGCTCGGACAGCTGCTCGCTGATCGGGCCGGCGTTGTAGTCGAGCACCTCGGCGGCGCCGGCGTCCTTCAGGAAGCCGTGGTTGCGCGGGCTCGCCGTCCCGATGACGTGCGCGCCCAGGGCGACGGCGATCTGGACGGCGTTGAACCCGACCCCGCCGGCCGCGCGGTGGACCAGCACCCGGTCGCCCTCGCCGACGTCGAGCGCCTCGGTCAGCGCCTGGTACGCGGTCAGGCCGGCAAGCGGCAGGGCCCCGGCCTCGGCGAAGGAGAGCGACTGCGGCTTGTGCGCGAGGCAGCGCTGCGGTGCGGGCACCAGCTCCGCCGCCGTCCCCCACTGGACGTCGTCCCGGCGGACGTAGCCGAACACCTCGTCTCCCGGTGCGAACGCGACCACCGCGGGGCCGACCGCCTCGACGACGCCCGCGACGTCCCAGCCCGGGACGATCGGGAAGTGGTGCGGGAAGAAGTTCGCCAGCCCGCCGGCGCGGATGCCCATGTCGACGGGGTTCACCCCCGAGGCCGTGACCCGCACGAGCACCACGTCCGGGCCGACCGGCGGCTCCGGGAGGTCGTCGCGCAACGTCAGGACGTCGTCGTCCCCGAACCGGTCGTAGGCCATTCCTCGCATGCGGTCCACCGTAGGCGGGCGCCGGCGGCCGGGCCCGGGCAGCACGGGTACCGCGGTGGCCGGCCCGGTACCGCGTTGTGCGGCGGTACCGGGGCCGGTGACGCGGTAGCGGTCAGCGGCGGCGCCCGGCGGCCCGCGGCGCGACCCACTCCACCACCCACCGCTCCCCCACCGGCAGCGCGGCCCACCGGCGGGCGGCGTCCCGCACGGCGTCCACGGCCGCGTCGATGCGCGGCTCCGGGATGCCGACGACGGCGCCGGGCGGCACCTGCTCGCCCCGGGCCCGCCGGGCGACGACGTCGGCGATGGCCTCGGCCCGCATCACCGCGTCCCGCCGCTCGCGCTTGAGCCGCTCGGACCGCTCCGCCGAGTGCGGCGGACGGCGGCCCGACACGTGCCGCATGCTGCCCCACACCACGCCGTCGGCGACGCAGCCCCAGATGCCGTCGGGCAGCGGCAGCGCGGTCTCGACGACGGCGTGCACGAGGTCGTGCGGCAGCTCCGCGCCCCCGCCGGCACCGCGCATCGCGAACACCACGCCGTCGTCCCGCTCGACCAGGGTCTCGACCGGACGGCGGTCGCCCATCCGCTGGAACGTCATGCGCACGGTGTCGATGATGAGCCGGGGCTCAACCCGATTTCGCGGTCAGCGCCGGCCCTTCACGTACCGCCCGAACGCCTTCTGGATCTCGCGGCGGGAGTCGCGCTCGGCCATGTCGTGCCGCTTGTCGTAGGACTTCTTGCCCTTCGCCAGCGCGAGGGTGGCCTTGACCTTGCCGTCCTTGAAGTACAGGTCCAGCGGGACGAGCGTCAGCCCGCCCTCCTTGATCTTGCCGATCAGCTTGTCGATCTCGCTGCGGTGCATGAGCACCTTGCGCTTGCGGCGCGGCGTGTGGTTGGTCCAGGTGCCGGCCACGTACTCGGGGATGTGGACGTGCTGGAGCCACACCTCGCCGTCGTCGATCGAGGCGAACCCGTCGACCAGCGAGGCGCGGCCGGCACGCAGGCTCTTGACCTCGGTGCCGGTGAGCACGAGGCCCACCTCGTACGTGTCGAAGATCGAGTAGTCGTGCCGCGCCTTCTTGTTCTGGGCGATGAGCTTGCGCCCCTGTTCCCGCGGCATGTCTCCACCCTACGTCGGTGGGTGATCCACCCCCGAACGCCCAGATCGGCGATCTGGGGCCATACGCGGCGCGTAGGCCACCAGATCGCCGATCTGGGGAGGGTGCGGTTGACGCGAGTGGGGCTACAGCCGGACGTACAGCCGCAGCGTCACGTACGCGGCGACGCCGGCCAGGCCCACGCCGGCGCCGGCGATGATCGGGCTGATCAGCGCGATCTGGCCCCAGTCGACCGGCGGGATGATGCCGGCCTTGATCGGCCCGGACAGGGTGCGGTCGACGAACAGCACCTTGGTGAGCACCAGCCCGCCGACGGCGAGCAGCGCACCGATGAGCCCGGCGAGCGCGGCCTCGAGGATGAACGGCAGCTGGGTGTACCAACGCGAGGCGCCGACCAGCCGCATGATGTTCGTCTCGTTGCGGCGGTTGAACGCGGCGAGCTGGATCGTGTTCGAGATCCAGCAGCAGCGCCGCCAGCGCCTGGACCACCGCCACGGCGATCGTCGCGTTGCGGGCGCCGTTGAGCAGGCTGAACAGGCGGTCGAGGAAGTCGCCCTCGTCGCGCACCTGGTCGACGCCGTCCTGCCCGTTCGGGAACTGCTCGGCGATGACCGGGTACCGCTCGGGGTTGACCAGCTCGACGCGGAAGCTCTCCGGCAGCGCGTCCGGCGGGGTGTTCTGGACCAGCTCGGGCTGCTGGCTGAACTGCTGCTGGAAGCGCTCGTACGCCTCGTCCTTGTTCTCGTAGATGAAGCTCTTCACCTCCGACGACTCGGAGAGCTTCGCCTCGATGGCGCCGCGCTGCTCCTCGGTCACGTCGTCGGCGAGGAAGATGGAGACCTGGACCTTGTCGTAGTAGATCTCCTTCATGTCGGAGATCATCCCGGCGATCAGCAGGCCGGTGCCCATGAGGCCGAGCGAGATGGCCGTCGTCAGGATCATCGCGACCGTCATGGTCAGGTTGCGACGGAGCCCGGTGGCCACCTCGGAGAGCACGAAGTTGACGCGCATGGAAGTCCTGTCGTGTTCGGAGGTAGTCGGTCAGCGGCGGGCGAGGCCGCTCAACGGCCCACGCCGTACACACCGCGCGACTGGTCGCGCGTGAGCACTCCCCCGTTGAGCTCGATCACGCGACGGCGCATCGAGTCCACGATGTGGTAGTCGTGCGTCGCCATGATCACCGTGGTGCCGGTCCGGTTGATCCGCTCGAGGAGCAGCATGATGCCCTCGCTGGTGTCCGGGTCGAGGTTGCCGGTGGGCTCGTCGGCCAGCAGCACCAGCGGCCGGTTGACGAACGCGCGGGCGATCGCGACCCGCTGCTGCTCACCACCGGAGAGCTCGCCGGGCAGCCGCTGGGCCTTGCCCTCCAGGCCGACCATCTCCAGCACCTCGGGCACCACCTTGCGGATGGTGCGGTGCGGCTTGTTGATGACCTCGAGCGCGAAGGCGACGTTCTGCGCCACGGTGCGGTCGCGCAGCAGGCGGAAGTCCTGGAAGACGCAGCCGATCGTGCGGCGCAGCTTCGGCACGTTCCACTTGCTCATGGTGTTGAGCGTCTTGCCGTTCACGACGATCGTGCCCGAGGTCGGGTCCTCCTCCTTCAGCAGCAGCCGCAGGAAGGTGGACTTGCCCGACCCGGAGGAGCCGATGAGGAAGACGAACTCGCCCTTGTCGATCTCCGTCGACACGTCGTCCAGGGCCGGCCGGCCGCTCGCCGGGTAGAGCTTGGTGACGTGTTGCATTTCGATCACGAGGCGCAACGGTACTAGCACCGAGGCCCTCGACCCGTCGTTCGCCACGGAACGCGCGGGGCTCGTTCGGGGCCCGCGGGGTGACCTCCCCGACAGGCCGGTCAGGCGGCGGGCGTGGTCTCCTGCTGGCGCCGCCAGCGGATGCCGGCCTCGATGAAGGCGTCGATCCCGCCGTCGAGCACGTCGCCGGGGTTGCCGCTCTCCTGCTCGGTGCGCAGGTCCTTGACCATCTGGTACGGGTGCAGCACGTAGGAGCGCATCTGGTTGCCCCAGCTGCTGCCGCCGTCGCCCTTCAGCGCGTCCATCTCCGCGCGCTGCTCGGCCTGCCGGACGACGAGCAACCGCGCCTGGAGCACGCGCAGCGCGGCGGCGCGGTTCTGGATCTGCGACTTCTCGTTCTGGCAGGACACCACGATGCCGGTGGGGATGTGGGTCATGCGGACGGCGGAGTCGGTCGTGTTGACGCTCTGCCCGCCGGGGCCCGAGGAGCGGAAGACGTCGACCCGGATCTCGTTCTCGGGGATGTCCACGTGGTCGGTCTGCTCGACGACGGGCAGCACCTCGACGCCGGCGAAGGAGGTCTGCCGGCGGCCCTGGTTGTCGAACGGCGAGATGCGGACCAGCCGGTGGGTGCCCTGCTCGACCGAGAGGGTGCCGTAGGCGTAGGGCACCTTGACCGCGAAGGTGGCCGACTTGATGCCGGCCTCCTCGGCGTAGCTGACGTCGTAGACCTCGGTGGGGTACTTGTGCCGCTCGGCCCAGCGCAGGTACATGCGCATGAGCATCTCGGCGAAGTCGGCGGCGTCCACGCCTCCGGCCTCCGAGCGGATGGTCACCAGCGCCTCGCGGGAGTCGTACTCGCCGTTGAGCAGGGTGCGGACCTCGAGCTCGTCGATGACCGCGCGGATGCTCTCCAGCTCCCGCTCGGTCTCGGCGAGGGTGGCCTCGTCGCCCTCGTCGGCGGCCATCTCGTGCATGAGGCCGACGTCGTCGAGCCGGCCGCGCAGCTCCTCGACCCGGCGCAGCGTGCCCTGGAGGTAGGACAGCCGGGAGGTGACCGCCTGAGCGGCCTCGACGTCGTTCCACAGGTCGGGTGCGGCGGCCTGCTGCTCGAGGTCGGCGACTTCCTGGCGCATGTCGTCGACGTCGAGCACGGCCTCGATCGACGCCAGGGTCGTGGTCAGTTCGTCGAGTACGACGGAGAAGTCAGCGGCCACGTCGACCCAGGGTAGTCAGCTCTCGGCCCGGGCAGGCAGCCGCGGCACGGGCGGGGCCGGGAAACCCGCTCAGTGCGCGACGGCGGCCGGGACGGCCGAGGCGTGCTGGGCCGCGATCCACCCGGGGACGGCGTCCGCGGGCAGCGGCCGGGAGATGTGGAAGCCCTGCGCGAAGCTGCAGCCGAGCTCGACCGCGAGCGCCAGCTGCCCCTCGGTCTCCACGCCTTCGGCCAGGCTGCGGATGCCGCAGGCCTGCCCGAGCGCGACGACGGCGGCGATCGCGGCGGCGGCCCGGTCGCGGTGGCCCTCGGTGTAGTTGACGAGGCTGCGGTCGATCTTGAGGATCCCGGCCGGCAGCGTGACCAGCTGGCCGAGCGAGGAGAAGCCGCTGCCGAAGTCGTCGATGGAGACCTCGACGCCGCGGCGGCGCAGCTCGGCCATCTGCCGGGCGGCGCCCTCGGGGTCCTCCGCGACGGAGGTCTCGGTGAGCTCGATGACCAGCTGTTCCGGGGGGACGCCGGCCGCCGCGAGCGCGGAGAGGACGTCGTCCACCAGGGTGCCGCCGGCGAACTGGTCGGCGCTGATGTTCACGCCGACCACCGTGTCCAGGCCCTGCCGCCGCCACGCGGCGATCTGCCGGGTGGCCGCGGTCAGCACCCAGCGGGACAGCGGGGTCATGAGGTCGTGGGTCTCGGCGATGGGCAGGAACTCCGCCGGGGCCAGCAGGCCGCGCTCGGGGTGCTGCCAGCGGACCAGCGCCTCCACGCCGGTGCAGCGGCCCGAGGCCAGGTGCAGCACCGGCTGGTAGTGCAGCACCAGCTCGTCGCGGACGAGGGCGTCGCGCAGCTCGCCGGCCAGCGTCGCGCGCCGCTCGGCCGCGGTGCGCAGGTCGGGGTGGAACACGTGCACCCGGTTCCGGCCGGCGGCCTTCGCCGCGTACATGGCGAGGTCGGCGTCGCGGACCAGGTCGGTGGAGCGCAGGTAGCGGTGACACCCGAGGTGCCGGCGATGCCGATGCTGGCCCCGAGCCGGACGACGCGGCCGCCGAGCTCGAAGGGCCGCGCGAGGGTGCGGCGCAGCCGCTCCGCCAGCGCCTCCGCCTCGTCGGGTGCGCAGTCCCGCGTGAGGACGACGAACTCGTCGCCGCCGAGCCGCCCCACGGTGTCGCCCTCGCGGACGGCGGCGGTCAGCCGGGCGGCGATCTCGCGGAGCAGGTCGTCGCCGGTGTCGTGCCCGAGCGAGTCGTTGACCTCCTTGAACCCGTCGACGTCCAGGAAGAGCGCGGCGACCGGACGGCGCGGCGCGGACAGGTCGGCGTCGATGAGCTCGTGCAGGTGGGAGCGGTTGGGCAGGCCGGTGAGCGCGTCGTGCCGCGCCTGCCAGGCCGAGGTCCGTTCGGCGCGCACCCGGGAGGTCACGTCGGTGTGGGTCAGCACGATGTTGCCCGCCTCGTCGACCCGCGAGGCCTGCATGTGGAACCACCGGGTGCCCGACGCGAGCCGCACCGGGAGGTCGGCGGTGGCGCTGTCGCGCAGGCCCATGGAGAGCTCGCGGACGCCGGCCAGCAGCGCGCGGCTGTGCTCGTCGTCGCGCACCCGGAGGGCGAAGGCGAAGTAGTCGCCGCCGACGGGGACGCGGAAGCGGTCGTCGTCGAGGTCCTCGGCGGCCTGGGTCCAGGCGGAGTTCGCCAGCAGGATCCGCCCGTGCGCGTCGATCAGCAGCGTCGGCGAGGGCAGCGCGTCGAGGACGGCCTCCACCAGCAGCGGTGCGCCGGGGCGGTCGCCGCCGCGGTGCCGCACGTCGGCGGGCAGGGCCCGGCCGGTCCGTCGTCGCACTGCTTCCCACCCCCGTCGTCGTGGACGCCGGTGACGTCCTCCGCTTCTCCATCGGCACACGCGCTCGGCGGAACACCTCCGGACGGAATGGCTCGCCCCAAGGGGTGAGCGCCGTCACCCCTCCCGCGTCTGGTCGGCGATCCAGCGCAGGTAGGCCGGGGTTGCCGCCCAGCACCGGCAGCGCCAGCACGCACGGGACGTCGTAGCCGTGCAGCTCGACCACGCGGGCGACGACGGCGTCGACCAGCGCCCGCCGGGTGTGCAGCGCGACCCGGGCCTCGGGCTCGTCGTGCACCTCGCCGGCCCAGCGGTACACCGACCGGACCGCGGTGACGTGCTGCCCGCAGGCGACCAGCCGCTCCTCGACCAGGGTGCGGGTCAGCGCGACCAGCCGCTCGGGGTCCGCGTCGGTGACGACGATCTCGCAGCACTCCACGTCCACGGAGCCGATCCTGGCGCACGGCGGCCGGAGCGCGACGTCGGCGGGTTGAGCACTCGCGGTCCGGGGGTAGGGGGCTCCCCATGACCGACGAGAAGACGATCGACATCGACGGCGAGACCTACGTGCTGCGTCACGACGGCGAGGGCCTGCAGGTGGGCCGCCGCATCGACGGCGACGTGACCTGGCTCGACACCGTCGCCGACAGCCTGCTGCCCGAGGCCGCCCGCTCGGCGCTGTCGTCCGGCGACACCTCGGACGAGGCCCTGCAGACCGCCGTGCGCGGCGTGCTCGAGGCCGAGGTCAAGCGCGGCGGCTGAGCCGACCGGCACGAGAGCACGGGGTGGTCGCGGGGAACCGCGACCACCCCGTGCTGCGTCTCAGCGGTGCCCGCGCCCGGGGCCGTGCCCGCTACCGGGACCGGCGCCGGGACCGTTGCCGCCGGCCGGGCCGGGGGCGGCGCGCTCGCGGTCCTGCTGGCGGGCCCGCTCCTCCGCGACGGCCCGCTCCCAGGCATCGGCCAGCTCGCGCAGCCGCTGCGCGGTGCGGTCCTGCAGCTCCTGCCAGGTCGGCAGCCGGGGCTGCCGGGGGGCGGGGGCCGCGGCCGGCGGCGGTGCGGGGGCGGGTGCTGCCGCCGGGGCGGGAACGGGCGCGGGAGCCGGGGCGGCCGCCGGCGGCGCGGCCGCGGCGGGCGCCCGGACGACCTGGGGCGCCGGCGCGGGGTCCGCGGCGGGGGCCGGCTCGACCTCCGGTGCCGGCTCGGCCGGGGGCGGGTCCGGCACCGGGGTGGTCCCGAGCTGGCCCAGGGTCACCGGGGCGCCGGCGGGCCAGGCCGCGTCGAGCGCCGACCACCGCGCCCACGACTCCGGATCGAGCAGCGAGGGCAGCAGCGCGGCGACGGCTCCCCGGTCGAGGTGGTCCGCCGCGGCCGCGGCGAGGGCGAGCGCGGCGTCGACGTCGCAGGCCGCCGTCGTCAGGAAGTTCTGCCCCTCGGCGCAGCCGGCCCGGTCGGCCAGCACCCCGCCCAGCTGAGCGACCAGCGCGGCCGCGCTGTCGGCGTCGTCAGCGGTCAGCTCACCCGGCAGCAGCTCGGCCAGCTCCGGAGCCGCGGGAACGGGCAGCGACTGCACGGTGAGGAAGGCCGGGCCGGCGCCGATCGGCCACCGGGCCACCTCGCCGGCGAGCAGCACCTCGCCGTCACCGGCCGACCCGGCGCGCCGGAGGACCGCCGCGACCTCGCTGTTCTCGCTGCGCACCCGCACCGGCGCGGCGACGTCGCCCATCGGAGTCACCAGCACCGGCCGGTCGCGGTCGTTGCGCAGGGTGATCGCGGTGCCGTCCACGCAGGCCTCGACCGGGAACCGCTCGGGCACGCCACCGCGGACCTCGTCGGAGCTGCACAGCGCCGGCGCGCGGTCGGCGGCGGGAGCCGCCGCGGCCGAGGGGGTGTGCAGCAGCGGCAGCACCAGCAGGAGCGCCAGTGCGCGGCGCCTCACGTCGGGAACCCGCAGATCGGCTGCGCCAGCGCGCCCACCTGCCGGAGCGCGGCGGAGACGTCGGCGCCGGCCGGCTCGTCCCGCGAGCCGTCGGCGACTCCGCCGAGCGCGCCGACCAGGTCGTCCAGCGCCGCATCCAGCTCGGCCGGTCCGTCCTGGTCCCGCACGTCGGCGAGCACATCGCGCAGGTCGCGGGCGACCTGGCTGACCTGGGTGCGGGCCTCGACGTCCGGGCCACCGAGCAGCGCGCCCAGCGAGACCGGCAACCGGTCCAGCCCTCCGACGCCGGCGAGCCGGGTGCAGAACTCCGGCGCGTCCTCGGGTGCCTCGTAGGACGGCAGCGCGGCGTCCGCGGGCCGCACGTCGTCGTCCGGTCCGCAGGCCACCGCGGCGGCGAGCACCAGCAGCGCCGCGCCGAGACGACGGGGACCGAGGAGCTGCACCCGGGCACGGTAGGTCGGCGCGAACGCTGCGTGGTCGCCGCCGGCCCGGCGTCACCCGGTCGGGCGACCGCCGATCGGGTCGCCGGCGCAGGGGTGGACCGGCAGGGCAGACATGGCCATTTCTGCCCCTGAGGGGTGCGGCCTCACCCCGAGGGGTGAGGCGCGTTCACCGGGCGGCTCCACGTCCCGATGGGACGACGTGACGATCCCTCCGCGCGCCCGCCGCCTCCGGGCTGCCGCCGTCGTCGCCTGCTCCGCGCTGCTGCTGCTCGCCGGCTGCGAGGCGGGCCCGCACGCGGCGACGCCGGTGGCCGGGAAGGCTCCGGCGACGTCGGAACCCGTCGCGACCCGGGTGGACTGGAAGACCGCCGCCTACGCCGCCCTGGACTGCGCTCCGCGCGACGCGTGGGTGGCCGGTGGGCTACCCGGCGAGCTGTGGGACGCCGAGACCGTGCGGCGCAGCGTCGCGGACGTGACCGGCGACGGCGCCGACGAGGTGCTCGTGCAGCTCGGCTGCCCGTCGGCGGTCTCGACCCCGGCCGAGCGCGTCGCCGTCTTCGACGTCCGCGGCTCCGCGCCGCGGCTGATCGGCGTCCTGGGTGAGGAGCTGTTCCTGACCCGGGCGGCCGTCACCGCCGACGGGACGACGGTGGAACTCACCGGGCCGACCGTCGCGGGCACGGACCCGTACTGCTGCCCCGGCCACACGGGCTCGGTGACCTACGCGTGGGACGGCGCCCTCTTCGTCGTCCGGTCGCTGACCGAGACCCCGGCGGCACCGGACGTGCGCGCCGCGTCCTGAGCGGCTCTCCGTCACTCTCTTTGTAGCAGTTCTGGTCAAGGCTCATGAGGCCGATTTTTTCGTTCTACGGTCGCGGGCCTCACGAACGGAGCTGACGCCGTGGACCCGCTGACCACCGCAACCTTCGCCCTGCCCGACACCCTGGCTGCCAAGGCCGATCCGGCGCTGATCGCCGCCGACGAGGCGCACCTCGCGGCCATCGCCGCGAGCCTCGCGCGGTCCGTCGCGGAGCTCACCGAGCGCCTCGACGCCGAGCGCCGCGCACCCGGCGGGGACGGCCAGGCCGCGCTCGACCGCGACCTGGAGATCCACCGGCTGACCGCCCGGCTGCGCACCCTGCGCCGGTTCGGCCTCGACCTCTGCCTCGGCCGGATCGTCGCTGCCGACGTCGAGCCGGTCTACGTGGGGCGGCTGGGGCTCACCGACACCACCGGCCGGCGGCTGCTGGTCGACTGGCGCTCCCCCGCCGCCGGGCCGTTCTTCGCCGCGACGCACGCCTCCCCGATGGGGCTGGTGAGCCGGCGCCGGTACCGGTGGACGCGCGGGCGGATCACCGACTACTGGGACGAGGTGTTCACCCCCGAGGGGCTCGAGGGGCACGCGGCGCTGGACGACCAGTCCGCGTTCATCGCCAGCCTCGGCAGCACGCGCTCGCCGCGGATGCGGGACGTGCTGGGCACGATCCAGGCCGACCAGGACGCGATCATCCGCGCGGGCTCGGCCGGTGCGCTCGTCGTCGACGGCGGTCCGGGCACCGGGAAGACCGTCGTCGCCCTGCACCGCACCGCCTACCTGCTGTACGCCGACGCGGCGGTCGGTCACGACCGGGGCGGGGTGCTGGTCGTCGGGCCGCACGAGCCGTACCTGGCCTACGTGTCCGACGTGCTGCCGAGCCTCGGCGAGGAGGGCGTGCGGACGGCGACGCTGCGCGACCTGGTGCCGGAGGGCGCCGCCGCGGTTCCCGAGCCCGACGACGAGGTGGCTCGGCTCAAGGCGACCGCGCGGGTGGGCGAGGCGATCGAGGCGGCCGTGCGCTTCTACGAGGAGCCGCCGTCGGCCGGGCTGACCGTGGAGACGCCGTGGTCGGACCTGCGGCTGAGCGCCGCCGACTGGGCCGAGGCGTTCGAGGTCGCCGATCCCGGCACCCCGCACAACGAGGCGCGCGAGCAGGTGTGGGCCGAGCTGCTGGACCTGCTGCTCGAGCGGGGCGAGGACGCCGACGTCTCCCCCGACGAGCTGCGCACCCTGCTGGAGCAGGACCGCGAGCTGCGGGCGGCGTTCGACCGGGCGTGGCCGCTGCTCGAGGCGACCGACGTCGTCGGGGACCTGTGGTCGGTGCCGGCCTACCTGCGGCGGTGCGCGCCGTGGCTGACGGCCGACGAGGTGCGGGTGCTGCAGCGGGCCGATGCCGGCGCGTGGACCCTGGCCGACCTGCCGTGGCTGGACGCGGCGCGCCGGCGGCTGGGCGATCCCGGCATCGAGCGGCGGCGGCGCGCGCAGGCGGCGGTCACCGCGCGGGAGCGGGAGCGGATGGCCGGGGTCATCGACGAGCTGATCGCCGCCGACGACTCCGAGCTGCTGCTGATGACCTCGCTGCGGCACGGCGACCTGCGGGACGCGCTGCTCGACGAGGCGGCACTGCCCACCGCCGAGCGCGATCCGCTGGCCGGGCCGTTCGCGCACGTCGTGGTGGACGAGGCGCAGGAGCTGACCGACGCGGAGTGGCAGATGCTCCTGCTCCGCTGCCCGTCCGGGAGCGTCACCATCGTCGGCGACCGGGCGCAGGCGCGGCACGGGTTCGCCGAGCCGTGGGAGGAGCGGCTGGCGCGCGTCGGGGTGCGCGACGTGCGCCTGGCCTCGCTGACCGTCAACTACCGGACGCCGGCCGAGGTGATGGCCGAGGCCGAGACGGTCATCCGGGCCGCGCTGCCGGACGCGAACGTGCCGACGTCGATCCGCAGCAGCGGGGTGCCGGTCCGGTACGGGTCGGTGGGGTCGCGGGACGCGGTGCTGGCGGACTGGCTGGCCGAGCACCCCGAGGGCATCGGCTGCGTCATCGGCGACCCGTCGTTCCCCGGCACCGAGCGGGTCCGCTCGCTCACGCCGGTGCTGGCGAAGGGGCTGGAGTTCGACCTCGTCGTCCTCGTCCGGCCCGAGTCGTGGGGTGGTGGCATCGAGGGCGCGGTGGACCGCTACGTCGCGATGACCCGCGCGACGCAGCGGCTCGTCGTCCTCAGCTGATCACTCGAAGTACCGCCGCGGCGCCTCGACCAGCATCAGCCGGACCTGCTCCTCGGTGACGCCTCGCTCCCGCAGCATCGGCAGCACGTCCTTGCTGATGTGGGTGAAGTTCCAGTTCGGCGCGATCTGCTCCTTGGCGGCCTGCGCCTCGACCCCGGGGAAGTAGTCGATGTAGCAGCTCGCGTCGTGCGCCAGCACCATCCGGTCGGCGTAGCCGCGCTCGGCCAGCGCGACGATCGTGTCCACCCGCGAGGACGTCGGGTTGTAGATGTCCAGGCCGAAGCGGTCCATCCCGAGCAGGCAGCCGGCCTCGGCGAGCTCGCTGAGGTAGTCCAGGTCGTTGGTGTCGCCGGCGTGCCCGATGACCACCTTGGTGAGGTCGACGCCCTCGTCGCGGAACACCTGCAGCGCCATCCGCCCGGCCTGGTTGGCGACCGAGGTGTGCACGGTGATCGGGGCGCCGGTGGCGCGGTGGGTAGCGGCGACGGCGCGCAGGTTCCGCTCGACCCCGGGGGTCAGCCCCTTGGCCTCGACCACGCACTTGAGGAACGCGGCCTTCACCCCGGTGCGGGCGATGCCGTTCGTGATGTCGGAGGTGAAGTCGTCCACCATCGGGTCGCGCGGCAGGTCGAGGAGCAGCCCGGGGCCGCGGTGCTCGTACTGGTGCGGCAGCTCGTCGTAGGTGTAGAGGCCGGTGGCCACGATGATGTTGAGGTCGGTCTGCTCGGCGACCCGCTGCACCCGCGGGATGTAGCGGCCCAGCCCCCACACCGTCGGGTCGAGGATCGTGTCGATGCCGAGCGCCTTGAGCTCGTTCAGCTGGGTGACCGCGTCGGCCACCCGCTCGTCCTCGTCCCACCAGTCGCCGTCGCCGTAGTTCTGCACGTGCTCGGTGGAGAGCACGAACACGTGCTCGTGCATGAGGGTCGCCCCCATGTCTGCGGTGTCGATGGGGCCACGGACGGTCTCGACGGTGGGCATGGCTTTCCCCTCGGGTGGTGGGCGTGCGGCTCAGCGCACCGGCTGCCAGTCGGTCGCTTCGCGCAGGGCGGGCTTGAGCACCTTGCCGCCGGGGTTGCGGGGCAGCGGCTCGGTGCGGACGTCGAGGAACTGCGGCACCTTGAAGTCGGCGAGGTGCTCGCGGGCGAAGGCGAGCAGCTCGGCCGGGTCGAGCGTGCGCCCGGGCAGCGGGACGACGACAGCGCCGACCTTCTCGCCCATCATCGAGTCGGTGACGCCGATGACGGCGACCTCGCCGACCGCCGGGTGCGCGGCCAGGGCGTTCTCCACCTCGACGCAGTACACGTTCTCGCCGCCGCGGTTGATCATGTCCTTCTTGCGGTCGACGACGTAGACGCGGCCGTCGTCGTCGATGCGGGCCAGGTCGCCGCTGTGCAGCCACCCGTCGACGAAGGTCTCCGCGGTCTGCTCGGGCTTGCGCCAGTAGCCGGCCACGACGTGCGGGCCGCGGATGAGCAGCTCCCCCACCCCGGTGTCCGGGTCGGGCCGGTCGAGCCGGACGTCGACCACCGGGGCCGGGTAGCCGACGGAGTCGGCGTGCTCGGCGGCGTCCTCGTGCGGCAGGTAGGTGGACACCGACGAGGTCTCGGTGAGCCCGAAGCCGTTGCCGACGCGGGCGGTCGGGAACGCCTGCTGGATGCGGTGCACCAGGTCGGGCGCGATCGGCGCGCCGCCGTAGCTCAGCGAGATGACCGAGGAGGTGTCGACGTCGGCGAAGCCGGGCTGCTGGAGCGCCAGCCAGTAGATGGCCGGCACGGTGGTGAGGACGTCGACCCGCTCGTCCTGGATCGCGCGGAGGAACGCACCCACCTCGAACGTCGGCATGACCACCGACGTCCCGGCGAGCGCGGTCACGACCAGCAGCTGGGAGTTGCAGCCGGTGACGTGGAACAGCGGCACCGAGATCAGCGTGGTGCGGGGCTCGCGGCCGAGGTCCAGGCAGCGCAGGCAGGTCTCGATGTTGGACAGGAAGTTCTCGTGGGTGGTCATCGCACCCTTGGGGAAGCCGGTCGTCCCGCTCGTGTAGAAGATCCCGGCCAGATCGGTGTGCTGCGGGTCGGCCGGCTCCACCGGCTCGCCGTCCGGGAGCGGGGCGCCGGGCTCGACGACGAAGGCGGCGCCGGAGTCCTCGACGACGTAGCGGACCTCGGGCTCGGCGAAGCGGGTGTTCACCGGGACGACGACGCCGCCGGCGAGCAGCGTGCCCCAGAACGCGTAGACCCAGTCGTTGCCGTTGGGCAGCCGGTTGGCGACCCGGTCCTCCGGCTGCACCCCGGCCGCGCGGAGGCCGCCGGCGACACGGGCGGCGCGGTCCCAGAGCTGCCGGTAGGTGACCCGCTCACCGCCGAGCTCGACCAGGGCCTCGCCGTCGGGATGGCGGTCGACGGCGGCGCGGAGCAGCCGGATCAGGTTCTGCGGCAGGTCGCGGTAGCGGCGGATGCCGTCGGGGCCCACGTCGGTGCCCTCGCGGTCGAACGGGTAGGCCATGCCGACCTCGAGACGTCGTCGTCCGGTGCTGGTGCCCGGAGTCTGTCCGGACCGGCGCCGCGCGTCCAGACGATCGCGTCGCGGGTCAGGCGTTCCCGCGGCGCCGCCGCACGGCCCGGACGCCGAGCACGACGGAGGCCACGATGAGGAAGCCGCCGATGCCCTGCAGCCCCGGGGAGTCGTCGGCGCCGCCGAGGACGACGGCCAGGACGCCGAGGACGAACAGCGCCTCGACCCCGACGGTGGTGAGCAGCGACCTCATGCCGCCATCGTGCACGCCCGCGGGAACGCCGTCCCCACCCGCATGCGCCTGCGCGTGGTCTCCCCGCCCCGGGAGACCACGCTCGTGCGCATCCGGGCGGTCAGCGGCGGCGCTTGCGGGTGCCGAACAGCCCGCGGGTGATCTCCCGCCCGAGCGACGACGCCGCCGAGCGGGCGAAGGACCGGAACGCCGAGGAGCCGAGGATCTGCGTGACGACGCTCTCCTCCTCCGGTTCCGGACGGCGGGGCCGGCGCGGCTCGGGGTCGGCGTCGGGGAGCCGCACCTCGGGCGCGGGCTCCGCGGGGGCCGGCGGCGGGGCGAGCCGGGCGGCCAGCCGCTCGTAGGCCGAGTCGCGGTCGACCGGCCGGCCGTAGCGGGCCTGCAGCGGCGAGGCGTCGACGGCCTGCTGCAGCGCGGCGGGGTCGGCCGGTGCCATGAGCGAGCGCGGGGAGCGCATCATCGTCCAGGCGACGGGGGTGGGCGTGCCCCGCTCGGAGAGCACGGTGACCGCGGCCTCGCCGGTGCCGAGCGAGGTGAGCATGCCCTCGACGTCGTAGTCGTCGGACTTGGGGAACGTCTTCACCGTCTTGCGCAGCGCGGTGGCGTCCTCGGGGGTGAAGACGCGCAGCGCGTGCTGCACCCGGTTGCCGAGCTGGCCGAGCACCGCCGAGGGCACGTCGCCGGGGTTCTGCGTCACGAAGAAGACGCCGACGCCCTTGGAGCGGATCAGCCGCACCGTCTGGGTCACGGACTCGAGGAACGCCTTGCTCGCCCCGGAGAACAGCAGGTGCGCCTCGTCGAAGAAGAAGACCAGCTTCGGCTTGTCCACGTCGCCGACCTCGGGCAGCTCCTCGAACAGCTCGGCGAGCAGCCACATGAGGAAGGTGGAGAACAGCGCCGGCCGGTCCTGCACCGCGGCCAGCTCGACGGCGCTGATGACGCCGCGCCCGTCGGCGGCGGTGCGGATCAGGTCGGCCGGTTCGAAGGCGGGCTCGCCGAAGAAGACGTCGCCGCCGAGCTGCTCCAGGCCGATCAGCTCGCGGAGCAGCACGCCGGCGGTGCTCGCCGACAGCCCGCCGAGCCGCTTGAGCTCGGGCTTGCCCTCGTCGCTGACCAACCAGCTGATGACGGAGCGGAGGTCCTTGAGGTCCAGCAGCGGCAGCCCGGCCTCGTCGGCGTAGTGGAAGACCAGCCCGAGCGAGCTCTCCTGCGTGGCGTTGAGGTCGAGCACCTTGGCGAGCAGCACGGGGCCGAAGTCGGTCATCGTCGCGCGCAGCGGCACGCCGGGGCCGATGCCGCCGAGCGACAGGTACTCGACGGGGAAGCCGGTGGCCGCCCAGTCGTCGCCGGTGACGGCGATGCGCTGGGTGACGCGGTCGCCGCCCTCGCCGGGGTGCGCGAGCCCGCTCAGGTCGCCCTTGATGTCGGCGACCACGACCGGCACCCCGGCGGCGGAGAGCTGCTCGGCCATCAGCTGCAGCGACTTGGTCTTGCCGGTGCCGGTCGCGCCGGCGACGAGGCCGTGCCGGTTGAGCATCGCCAGCGGCAGCCGCACCTGGGCGTCGGGGTGCGCCGTCCCCTCGTGGACCACCGAGCCCAGCGCGAGCGCCGGGCCGGGTGCTGCGTAACCGGTGGCGATCCGGGCGGCGACGTCGTCGCCGGGGGCCGGGGTCTGGTCGGGCGTCGTCACGGCTCGGACGCTAGCGGCCGGGAGGCCGTGGGGCAGGCCGAGCTGCGCGGTTGCCGGAACGGCAACGGCGGTGGCGGGCGCGGGCCCCGCCCGGCGAGAGTGGTCCGGTGACCGACGCCCGACCGCCCGCCCCCGAGACCTTCCCGACCGAGGGATACGCCGGCGACCCGGCCGTGGCCGCGGAGTGGGACGAGCGCTACGGCGCCGACCCCGACCGGTTGTGGAGCGGCCGTCCCAACGGTGCGCTCGTGGCGGAGGTCGCCGACCTGCCGCCGGGGCGGGTGCTCGACGTCGGCTGCGGCGAGGGGGCCGATGCCGTGTGGCTGGCCGGCCGCGGCTGGGACGTCACGGCGCTCGAGGTGTCCGGGGTCGCCCTGGAGCGCGCGGCCCGGCACGCGCGGGACGCCGGGGTCGCCGTCCGCTGGGTGCACGCCGGCCTGGTCGAGGCCGCGCTGCCGCCGGGGTCGTTCGAGCTCGTCTCGGCGATGTACCCGGCGCTGCTGCGCACCCCGGACGCCGCCGCCGAGCGGGCGCTGCTGGCAGCGGTCGCCCCCGGCGGGGTGCTGCTGCTGGTGCACCACGCGGGGATGGAGTCGCACGTGCCGGAGGAGGGCCGGCCCGACCCGGCCGACTACGTGTGGCCGTCGATGGTGGCCGCGCTGCTCGACGAGGACTGGCAGGTGGAGGTCGACGAGGTGCGGCCGCGGGTGGTGCCCGAGGGCGGCGCCGGCGCGCACCACGCGGACGACGTCGTGCTGCGGGCCCGCCGGCTGCGCTGAGCGCCGCTGCGGCCGGGGGCGGCCGAGCGCGGGACGTGATCGACTGCGCCTGTGGCTCTCGTGGACCGGCTGGACCGCCTGCAGCGCCGCCACCGGGCGGCCGGCTTCCCGATCGCCGTCGTCTACAAGTACGTCGACGACTCCGGCCCGTTCCTGGCCGCGCTGATCACCTACTACGCGTTCGTCTCGCTGTTCCCGCTGCTGCTGCTGTCGACGACCATCCTCGGGTTCGTCCTGGCCGGGAACCCGGAGCTGCAGGAGCGGCTCATCGACTCCGCGCTCAGCCAGCTGCCCGTGGTCGGCGAGCAGCTGGGCGAGCCGCAGAGCCTGAGCGGCGGCACCACCGCCGTCGTCATCGGTGTGCTGGGCGCGCTGTACGGCGGGCTCGGCGTCGCCCAGGCGCTGCAGCACGCCATGAACACCGCGTGGAACGTGCCGCGCAACGACCGGCCCAACCCGTTCCTGGCCCGCGGCAAGAGCCTGGTCCTGCTGGCCACGGCCGGCGTCGCGGTGATCGGGACGACGGCGCTGTCCACCATCGGTGCGGCGGACGCGGGATCGTTCGGCGGGGTCGTGCGGACCCTGGTGCTCATCGCCTCGGTGCTGATCAACGGGGTCATCTTCACGTTCGCGTTCCGGCTGGGGACGAGCCGCTCGGTGAGCGTGCGCGACGTGCTGCCGGGAGCGCTGCTCGCCGCGGTGGTGTGGCAGCTGCTGCAGACCTTCGGGGTCACCTACGTGAGCCGGGTGGTGGCCAACGCCAGTGCGGTCAACGGGGTGTTCGCCCTGGTGCTCGGGCTGCTGGCGTTCCTGTACCTGGCGGCGGTGTTCGCGGTGCTGTGCGTCGAGGTCAATGTGGTGCGCGTCGACAAGCTCTACCCGCGGGCGCTCCTCACGCCGTTCACCGACGCCGTCGACCTCACCCCCGGCGACCGGCGCAGCTACACCGGCAAGGCGAAGGCCGAGCGGCACAAGGGGTTCGAGACGGTGCACGTCACCTTCGACCCGCCGGACCGGCCGGGCGGCTGAGCGCGGCTCACCAGTGCCGCATGTCGACCGGCCAGCAGTCGACGACCTCCTCGCCGTCGACGACCCACATCCGCTCGTGCTGGGAGACCGTCGGGTCGATGTGCGCGGGCACCAGGCGCACCCGGTCGCCGAGCGCGGGCAGGGTGCCGCCGTCGGCCGCGGCGACGATGGTGTGCTCGTCGGAGCAGTAGAGGACGGCGGCGCCGGGCAGGGTCGGGTCGCCGTGGTCCATGCCGAAGGCCTTGAGCCCGGCGTCGGCGACCGCCCAGCCGCCGGCCGCGTTCACCGAGACGACGGTGGCGAGGACGGTGAGCGCCTGCTCGAAGGGGACGTCGTCCTGCGCGGCGTAGGCGGTGTCCATGAGCGCGTAGGAGCCGGCCTGGAGCTCGGTGACGACGGCGTTGGTGCGCCAGGTGCCGGTGCCGCCGCCGGAGAGGACGTCGCCGCCGACGTCGGCATGCGCCGTCGTCAGCAGGTCCATGGCCTTCGCCGTCTTGCGGACGCGGTCGTCGCGGTCGGGGACGAGCATCAGGTGGCCCTCGTAGCCCATGACGCCGCGGACCTCGAGGCCCGCGGCGCGCGCGGCGTCGGCGAGGCGGCCGGCGTCCTCGGGGGCGCAGCCGCAGCGGGGCAGGCCGACGTTGACGTCGATGAGCACCTCCCGGACGCCGCCGTCGACCGCTGCCCGCAGGACGGCGTCGGAGTCGACGGCGACGGTCACCCGGGCGCCGGCCTCGACCACGGCGCCGAGCCGGCGCATGTCGAGCACCTCGTTGGCCAGCAGCAGGTCCTCCCCCAGGCCGGCGGCGGCCATGACCTCGACCTCGCGGATGGTGGCGCAGGTGAAGCCGGTGTGCCCGAGCTCGGCCTGGCGGCGGGCCAGGCCGCTGGTCTTGTGCGCCTTGACGTGCGGCCGGAGCCGCCGCCCCGGCCAGACCTCGGCCATCGTGGCGAGGTTCCGCTCGAGCGCGCCCTGGTCGACGACGAGGGCGGGGGTGGGGAGTTCGTCGAGCCGCATGCCCGCGACCCTGTCAGAAGACGATCACGCTCGGCCAGCCCCGCCTCGATCCGGCGGCGGGCCGTTCCGACAGGCACGGGTACGGAGGAGCGCATGGGCGAGGAGCCGCAGCTGCGGTGGCGCACCGCTTCTGCGGTGGACCTGCCGCTCGTCGAGGCGGCGGAGCTCGACTACATCCGCCAGCGGGAGCCCGACCAGGAGGCGGCGTGGCTGGCCGCGCTCGACCGCAACCGGCGGCTGTGGGGCGAGAACCTGGAGCGGACCACCGTCGTCGAGCTGGACGGAGCGCCCGTCGGCTACGGGATGTGGACCGTGCTGGACGGCGTCGCCACGGTGGTCACCCTGCACGTCTCGCCGGCGCACCGGCGCCTCGGCCTGGGCCGCCGGCTGCTGGACGCCGTCGCCGACCATGTCCGGCGCGGCGGGCACGCCGCTCTGGCTCTGGGGGTGCACCGGGAGAACCCGGCCCGCCGGCTCTACGAGGCGGCCGGCTTCCGGTGCACCGGTGAGGACGGCGAGTACGTGCTGTTCCGCCGCGACCTGGCCGGCTGATCCGGGGCGCGACGCTCCCGCGGAAGCGCGCGACGTTCCCGCGGGAACGTGCATCAGGCGCGATCCGCCGTTCCGCGGAAGCGCAGAGCGGAGGGGTCAGCCGGCGTCGGCCACCCGCTGCGCGAGCCAGTCGGGCATCGCCGGGGACGGCCGCGGGAACCGCCGCAGCTCCTCGACGTAGGCCTCGACCGGCAGCGGATCCCCGGCCGGCTCGAGGTTGTAGTTGAACCCCGGGCTCAGCTGCCCGGCGGCGCGGTCGACGGTGAACTGCAGCTCCAGCCAGGTACCGCGGTCCGGCGTCCACATCAGCTGCTTGAGCTCCTCGACCGCCGCACGCACCTCGGCGGGCGCGCCCTGCAGGTCGACCGACCCCTCCTCCGTGGTGGCGGTGAGCCGGTCGCGACGCCGGTCGCCGATGAGCAGCGCGGCGTAGCTGAGGTGGGTCCACTCCTCCGGAGCGGCGTCGATCAGGCCCCCGGCGATCTCGCGGACGACGTCCGTCTGGTCCCGCTCCGGGGGGATGCTGTCGGCGAGCTGCCAGGCGACGGTCACGCCGTCCGCCGCGAGCAGATGCCCGGCCGCCTTGAGGACGTCGAGCACCACCTTCGGCGGCTCGTCGACCGTGTGGAGCAGGACGACGGCCGGCTCGTCGCCCTCGCGCTCGGCGATCTGGCGGGTCTTCACCGCGTAGATGTAGGCGTTGAGCTTGGCCCGCAGCTCCTCGGCCAGCGCCGTTGCGGTGTCGGGCGTGTAGGGCCGGTCCTCGGTGACGAGGAGGGTGAGCAGCCCGTCGGAGGCCCGGGCGATGGAGTCGATCGTCTGCGCGTCACGTACGGCCACGCAGCCATCCTCACACCGGCTCCCGCCGACCCCAAGGGCGGAGCGGGACGGCTAGCGGTCGGCGCGGCGCTGGTAGCGGGCGGCGCGCTTGGTGGCGGCGGCGCGCTTGCGCTCGCTCTCCAACCGCTGGCGCTCGATGCCGGCGCGGTCGCGCAGCGCCAGGGCGGTGCCCACGGGGTAGCCGGCCTTCTTCACCCGCGTCTCGGTCGACTCGGCGATGTAGGCGGTCGAGTAGATGAGCGCCAGGAAGATCCCGAGCAGGCACATGCCGACGCGCAGCCCGAAGCTGCCCGGCACGAAGACCATGATGAGCGCGATCGGGATGACGAGCTGGACCATGCTGCGCGTGGTGTGCCGCAGCCACCAGGTGCTCGTGGTGGTGTCGAACAGGACCCAGCCGCGGTGCTTGCGGGGCAGCCGACCACCCAGGGCGTACCAGAACCAGCGGTGCGGAGCGGGCCGGACGATCGGCTCCTCGGCGATGCTGTCGATCGGGCCGGTCATGACTGGTCACCCCGAGCACTGGCGGCGTCGCGGGACCGGGCGAGCGCGTCCTGGCGACGTCGTGATGACGCGAGTCAGCACCTCGTGCAGGTGGACGAGCTCCTCGACGGGCATGCCGAGCCGCTCGACGATACCGGCCGGGATCTTCTCCGCCTCCGCGCGCAGCGCCTTGCCCTCGTCGGTCAGCGCGAGCGCGAGGTTGCGCTGGTCCTCGGGGTCCCGCTCGCGGCGCAGCAGACCGGCCGCTTCGAGCCGCTTGAGCAGCGGCGAGAGCGTGCCCGGGTCGAGCTGGAGCAACTGCGAGAGCTTCTTGACCGACGACGTGCCGTACTGCCAGAGCGCCAGCATCACCAGGTACTGCGGGTGGGTGAGCCCCAGCGGCTCGAGCACCGGCCGGTAGATCGCCACCACGTTGCGGGCGGCCACGGACAGCGCGAAGCACACCTGGCGGTCGAGCGCGAGGACGTCCTCCGCCTCGAGGGCGGTCGGCACCTCGGCCACGTCGGACTTCATGGCTCCAGCGTAACACCGGGTGCACCAATGATTGGTGCACCATGCGTCACACCGGCGGTTCACCCGTCGACGTACCGCTCCCGCTCCACCACGAACTGGCCGGTGGCCGTGTTCGCGTCGACGAACTCCGGCAGCAGCGGGATCCGCACCGTCACCGTCACGCACACCGAGAACCGCTCCCCCGGCACCAGCACCGGCGTGTACGAGCCGGCGGCATCGCAGTCCGAGCCGGCCGGCGCGTAGGCAACCCGCACGTCGGTCGCGTCCACCGACTGGTCCTCCACCGCCAGCTCCGCTGCCCGCAGGGCCTGCGCCTGGCCGGTCACCGGGTCGGCGGCCGTCGCGAGTGCCCGGCCCGCCTCGCGCGCGGCAGCATTCGCGGCGAACACCCCGCGTTGCACCGCCGAGAACCCGGCCACGATGTAGACCAGCGGCACCAGGGCGACCAGAGCGATGAACACGAACTCCACCAGCGCCGATCCGCGCTCGCCCTCCAGCTGCCCGAGCCGGGCGCGCAGCCACCTCACGCGCCCTCCTTCACCGCGCGGCCGGTGACCTCCAGCGGCAGCAGGTCGCCCAGCGCCGACAGCAGCGAGGGCACCGCCCCCGAGCAGCGCACCACCACCAGCGTCATGCCGCTCGGGTCGGCCTCCTCCTCCGAGGTGCACACCAGCCCCGCCGCGGTCCGGTCGGTCGTCGCCCGCCCGACCACCTCGAGCGTGCGGGCGGCGCCCACCGCCGAGTCGACGTCGGCGTTCGCCGCGAACCGGGCGCCCTCCTGCGCGCTCGCCGTCACCACGTTCCGGACGTGCGCGTAGACCGCCACCTGCAGGATCGCCAGCAGCAGCCCGACGACGAGCAGCGAGACCAGCACGAAGTCGACGACGGCGCTCCCCCGCTCGCCGCCGTCGTCGGCAGGAGACGCGTCAGCCACTGCTCGTGACGGAGGTGAGCGCGTTGGTCACCGCGTCGACGATCGCCGTCCGGAACGGCACGAGGATGGCCAGCACGAGCGCCGCCGTCATCACCGTGATCATGACCCAGCCGGGCACGTCCCCCCGCTCCGGATCGTCGGCCTCGAGCCGGGCGGTCAGGGCGGCCAGAGCCGCCGTCAGGAATGCGAACGGGCGCATGGCGCGTCCTTTCTCCGTGTCCGCCGGCATCACTGCGCCAGCGAGACGATGCTGATCAGTCCCGGGAAGAGGGCGAAGAGGACAGTCACCGGCAGCACGAGGAAGACGACCGGCACCATCATGGCGATCTCCTTCCGGCCACCGGCCTCGAGCAGCCGCCGCTTGCCGGCCTCCCGGACGTCGGCCGCCTGGGCGCGCAGCACCTCGGCGAGCCGGGTGCCGCGCTCGATCGCCACCAGGAGCCCGTCGATGAAGCGGGCCAGCGGATCCAGCGAGGTCCGGTCGGCGACCTGCTGCAGCGCCTCGGTCAGCGGTACCCCGGCACGCGCCCGGCCCAGCGCACCGCCGAGCTCGCGGGCCAGCTCGCCACCGGAGAGGCGGGTGACCCGCGCGATCGCCGCGGCCGGGCTCTCCCCCGCCGTCACCGCCAGCGCGAGCAGCTCGGCGACCACCGGGAACTCCGCGAGCAGCAGCTCCTCGCGCCGGTTCACCTGCTGCGTCAGCCACCAGTCGCGGCCGAGCACGCCGCCGACCAGCCCGGCCACGCAGAGCAGGCCCGCGCTCAGCACGTTCAGGCTCCCGGCCGCCGCCGAGCCGACCCCGGCGACGACGACGCCGCCCAGCAGGCCGAGACCGCCCCACACCACCTGCTCGACGCGGAAGTCCTCGACGGTCATCTCGCCGCCCAGCGCCTCCAGCCGACGGCGCACCGCCGCTCGCCCACCGAGGAAGCGGTCCACCAGCCGGGCGCCGTCCCCGATGGCCGGACCGAACACCCGACGGACGGCGACCAGCAGCCCCGGCTCGGTCGGCGTGCCCAGCAGCCGGGACGGCGGCGGGGTGTCGTGCACGTACGGCGCCAGCCGGTCGACCAGCCGCACCGCGCGGAACGGCGGCGCGTACCGCACCGCGAGGATCAGCCCGCCCGCGGCGACCAGCCCGAGCAGCATCCCGGTGAGGGCCGGGCTCACTGGAGCACCCGCACGTCCTGGGGCAGCCGGCCGATCCGCAGCATGAGCCGGTAGGCGACGAGGCAGACCGCGCCGCCCCCGACCAGGATCACCGTGCCGAGCGGGGTGTCGTAGGCCGACAACGTCGTCGACTGGGTGGCCAGCAGGAGCAGCACCACCCACGGCGCGGCCACGGCCAGGCGCGCGGCGGAGACGACCCAGCCCTGCCGGGTCTCCAGCTCGGCGCGGGCGCGGGCGTCCTCGCGCAGGAACGTCGCGAGCGTGCGCAGCACCCGACCCAGATCGGTGCCGCCCACCTCGCGCGCGACGCGCAGCGTCTCGACGATCCGGTCGCCGACCGGGTCGGCGAGCTCGGCCTTGAGCCGGTCGAGCCCCGGCCCGAAGCGTCCGGTGGAGCGGTAGTCGGCGGCGAAGCGGGCGAACGGCGGCCGCAGCACCTCGGGTCCGCGAGTGCCCAGCGCGGCCAGAGCCTCGGGCAGCGACATGCCCGCCCGCACCGCCGAGGACAGGTTGTCGACGACCTCCGGCCACACCTCGCGCAGGTCGGCCTGCCGCTTGGCCGCGAGCCGGCGCACCTGCGCGTACGGCACCGCGAAGCCGAACAGCCCGAACGCCAGGCTCACCGTCACCGTTCCGGTGGTCACCAGGACGACGACGAGCACCAGCAGCCCGAGCCCGACCTGCAGCGCGAGCAGCTGGGCGGGGTTGATGCCGGTCAGCCCGGCCGCGCCGAGCAGCTGCTGCGTGCGACCCGGCCGCCGCGGGGTCGTCGGCCGCTGCGGCGCCCGCGGACCGCTGCGCCAGATGAGCAGCGCGCCCAGGCCGAACAGCAGGCCGAGCAGCGCCCCGGACTGCGTCATGCCGACAGCCCGGTCATGCCAGCAGCCCGGCGAGGTCGACGCCGCGGGCGGCGAACCGGTCGGCGTGCGGCGGGTAGCCGTCGGCCCGCACCAGCCGGCCGTCGCGGGTGGTGAAGACGTCGGCGGTCTCGATGACGCCGCCCTCGGCCCGCCCGGGCAGAGCCACGATCTCCCGCACCCGCCGCTGCCCCGACGGGTCGGTGCCCACGTGCACGACGAGGTCGACGCTGGAGGCCACGGTGGGGACGACGAACGCCGTCCCGATGTTCTCGCCGGCCAGCAGCGGCAGCGTGCACATCTTCACGACGGCCTCGCGGGCGCTGTTCGCGTGCAGCGTGCACATGCCGGGAAGTCCGCTGTTCAGAGCAATCAGCAGGTCGAGGCACTCCTCCTGCCGCACCTCGCCGACGACGATCCGCGAGGGCCGCATGCGCAGCGCCTCCTTGACCAGCCGGCGCAGCGGGATCTCCCCGGCGCCCTCGAGGTTGGGCTGGCGGGTCTGCATGGCGACGACGTCGGGCAGCGGCACCCGCAGCTCGAAGACCTCTTCACAGGTGATCACCCGCTCCTGCGCCGGGATCGCGGCCGCCAGGCAGTTCAGAAGCGTGGTCTTCCCGGCCTGCGTGCCGCCGGACACCAGCACGTTGAGCCCGGCCGCGACCGACGCCTCCAGGAACCGCGCCGCCTGCACCGTGATCGTGCCGAGCGCGATCAGCTCGTCCAGCGAGTGCGCCTGCAGCACGAACTTGCGGATGTTCACCGCCATGTGCCGGCGGGTGATGTCCGGGATGACGACGTGCAGCCGCGACCCGTCGGGCAGAGTCGCGTCGACGAACGGGGTCGACATGTCGATCCGTCGACCCGAGGTGCGCAGCATCCGCTCGACCAGGTCGGCCAGCTCGCCGGGCGCGAGGATCGTCGTCGTCAGCTCCGAACGGCCGCGGCGGGCGATGAACACCCGGCCCGGCTCGTTCACCCAGATCTCCTCCACCTCAGGGTCGTCGAGATAGCGCTGCAGCGGCCCGAACCCGGCCACCCGGTCCAGCACGTCGCGGACGACGGAGTCGGCGTCCCCGATCGGGGGAAGCGCTGAGGTGAGCGCCCGCTCCGAGTAGTCGGCGACGACGTCGCGCACCAGCAGCCGCACCGGCCCGGGGTCGGTGAACGGGTCCAGCCCGCGGCGGCGGATGAGCTCGCGGACCTCCCCGTCCACCACGTCCAGAGCGCTCGCCACGGCCGGACTGTAGGAGAACGGGAGGGTCCGCGACCGGCCGCGATCACGATCTGTGGACGACGGACGGGCAGCTCCACCCACCCGGGTGAACGGTGGACGGCGGCCCGCTCCGACAACCGAGACAGCGACGCCTCGTTTCGGGTTGAGGTCGCGGCGCCCGGGCCGATGTCAGAGCGTCGGCACTACCGGGGAGGGGTCAGCGTGGGTCTGGGCGTCGCCACGAACGTCGCCGCGATGGGCACCCACCGCGCGCTGGCCCGCAACGACGAGGCGATGACCGTCTCCCTGCGCCGGCTCTCCACCGGGCTGCGGATCAACTCCGCCGCCGACGACGCGGCAGGGCTCAGCATCGCCGAGGGCCTACGCGCCCAGATCCGCGGCGGCACGGTCGCCATGCGCAACATCCAGGACGGCATCAACTTGCTGCGCACCGCCGAGGGCGCGCTCGCCGAGACCTCGGCGCTCCTGCAGCGGCTGAGCGACCTGACCGTCCAGCGCCACAACGTCGGCGCCCTCGACAGCACCGCGCTCGCGGCCATCCAGACCGAGACGAGCGGAGTGCGTGCGGAGATCGACCGCATCGCCCGGAGCACCACCTTCAACGGCATCCCGCTGCTCGACGGCACCTTCGAGCGCGACTTCCAGGTGGGCGGGGCCGCCGGCGACACCGTGCGCGTGACCATCCCGGAGGACGGCCGGCCGCTGAATCTGGCCGGCATCCTGCTCTCCGTCGGCAGCGGCCTGGAGGCACCGGCCACCTCGGTCTGGGCGGAATCCGCCGCGCCGGGGCCGGCGCAAGCCGGCCGGCTCCGGCTGACCGGCGGCTTCGGTTCGCCCACCGACGCACCGGGCGAGTTCCGCACACTGGCCGGCACCCTCCACTACGGCGGGCAGGCCTTCGACTTCGGCTCGGTCGACTACACCGGCGCGGTCACCCCGCAGGACCACCTCGACCGGCTCAACGCCGCCGTCACGGGCGCCCTCGGCACCGGCTTCACCACGACGGCGACCGGCCTGCTCTTCACCGGCGCGGTCCCGGGCCCGGCGACGACCGCCGCCGACGAGGCCGCCCTCACCCCGCTCTACGCACCACCGGCCAAGGTCGCCACCACCGGCGAGCTCATCGACCGGATCTCCTCCGTGCGCGCCGCCCTGGGCGCGATGGAGAACCGGTTCGAGCACACCGCCGCAGGACTGTCGGTCTCGCTGGCGAACCTGACGGCGTCGGAGTCCCGCATCCGGGACGCCGACATGGCCCTGGAGATGGCGGCTTTCTCCCGCAACCAGGTGCTCAGCCAGGCCGGGACGGCGATGCTCAGCCAGGCGCAGTCGACGGCGAAGGGCGTGCTCGCGCTGCTCGGCTGACCCGGGGCGTTCAGTCCATCAGCGGGTCGGCGTCCTCGTCCGCGGTGAACGCCTCCCACAGCGCGGCGTACGCACCACCCGCGGCCAGCAGCTCGTCGTGCGTCCCGATCTCCACCAGCCGGCCGTGCACGAGCACCGCCACCCGGTCGGCGCGGGCCGCCGTCGTCAGCCGGTGCGCGACGACCAGCGTCGTCCGCCGCCGGGCCACCGCGTCCGCCGCCCGGGTGACCGCGGCCTCGGTGGCCAGGTCCAGCGAGGCGGTCGCCTCGTCGAACAGCAGCACGTCGGGGTCGACCAGCTCCGCGCGGGCCAGCGCCAGCAGCTGCCGCTGCCCGGCCGACAGCGAGCGCCCGCGCTCCCCCACCCGCGTCCGGTAGCCCTTCGGCAGCCCGGCCACCATGTCGTGCGCGCCGACGGCCCGGGCGGCGGCCTCCACCTCGGCGTCGGTCGCGTCGGGCCGGCCGTAGGCGATCGCGTCACGCACGGTGCCCTCGAACAGGTAGGCCTCCTGCGGCACGACGCCCAGCCGGTGCCGGTACTGCAGCAGGTCCAGCGAGCGCAGGTCCGCGCCGTCCACGCACACCGCCCCCGACGTCGGGTCGTAGAACCGCGCCACCAGCTTCACCACCGTCGACTTGCCCGCACCGGTCTCCCCGACCAGCGCCAGCGTCTCCCCCGGCGCGACGGTCATCGTCACGTTCCGCAGCGCCGCCTCCGGCGCGCCCGTGTAGGCGAACGTGACGTCGTCCAGGTGCACCTCGCCGCGCAGCGGGCCCACCGGGGCGGCGTCGGGCACGGCCGGCGTCGACGTCGGCGTCCGCAGCAGGTCGCGCAGCCGGCGCAGGCCGACCGAGGCCTGCTGGTAGCTGTCGAACACCTGCGAGAGCTGCTGCACCGGCGCGAAGAACGTGTCGACGTAGAGCACGAAGGCGATCAGCACGCCGGTCGTGATGCTGCCCGAGGTGAGCCGCGCGGCCCCGACCGCCAGCACCGCGGCCGCCGCCACCTCGGACAGGAACTCGACGAACGGGAAGTAGGTGGCGATGTACCGCTGTGCCCGCAGCCGCACGTCGCGGTAGCTGCGCGCGTAGCCCTCGAACACCGCGGTCGAGCGCTCGGTCCGGTTGAACGCCTGGGTGACCCGCAGCCCGGCGACGTCCTCCTGCAGCCGGGCGTTGACCGCGCTCACCCGCTCGCGCGCCTCGGTGTACGCCGGCACCGACCGCGACCGGAACCAGACGGTGGCGACCACCAGCACCGGCAGCACGGCCACCAGCACCAGCGCGAGCGCGGCGTCGAAGAGGAACAGCGCGACCAGCACCCCGGTCAGGGTGAGCAGGCTGACCAGCGCGGTCGTCAAGCCTGTCTGCAGGAACGTCGACAGCGCGTCGACGTCCGTCGTCATCCGCGTCATGATCCGGCCGCCGAGCTCGCGCTCGTAGAAGTCCAGCCCGAGCCGCTGCAGCTGGGCGAAGGTCTTCACCCGCAGCGTGTAGAGCAGCCGCTCGCCGGTGCGCCCGGTCAGCCAGGCCGCGCCCCGGGCCAGCGCCCAGTCCGCGACCACGACGCCCAGCGCGACCGCCGCGACGGTCAGCAGCAGCGGCAGCGACTGCGCGGCCACGCCGTCGTCCACGCCCTTCCGCACCAGGGCGGGGATCGCCAGCTGCGCGGCGGTGTCCCCGGCCACCAGCACGATCGCCGCGGCCAGCGGCCAGCGGAACGGCCGCAGCAGCCGCCGCAGCGTGAAGTCCGGATCGGCGGCGCGGGCGCGTTCGGCCGGCACGTCCGGGAGCGCGTCCGCGGGCGGCAGCCGGTCGACCAGCGCGCGGAGGGCAGCCGTGGGCGCGGCCGCCGCCGCCATGCCCGCGCCACCGCCACCGCCACCACCGGGCGCGCCGATGGACGCGGTCGCGGCCCGCGACGGGCCGCCGTCCTCCACCGGGGCCTCGGGCTCGGGCCACGCCTCCGGGGTGGTGCCCCCGGCCGGGGGCACCTCGGCCAGGGGCGGGACGTCGCCCTCGGCGCCCGACAGCAGCAGCCGGTACAGCGGCGAGCGCGCCTCGAGCTCCGCGGCGGTGCCGACATCGACCACCCGGCCCGCGTCCAGGACGGCGACCCGGTCGGCCAGCGCGAGCGTCGACCGCCGGTGCGCGACCAGCAGCACCGTCCGGCCGCGCATCTCCCCGCGCAGCGCCTCGTGGATGCGGGCCTCCACCGCGGCGTCGACGGCGGAGGTCGCGTCGTCCAGCACCAGCACACGCGGCGCGACCAGCAGCGCCCGGGCCAGGGCGACCCGCTGCCGCTGCCCACCGGACAGGGTCAGCCCCTGCTCGCCGACGACGGTGTCATAGCCGTGCGGCAGCTCGGAGATGAACCCGTCGGCCTGCGCGGCGCGGGCGGCGGCGCGCACCTCGTCGTCCGTCGCGTCCGGCCGCCCGAAGGCGATGTTCGACCGCACCGAGTCGGAGAACAGGAACAGCTGTCCTCGAAGACGACGCCCATCGCCGACCGCAGGTCGTCGGTGTCCAGGTCGCGGACGTCGACCCCGCCGATCCGCACGCTGCCCGAGGCGACGTCGTAGAAGCGCGGCAGCAGGTTGACCACGCTGGACTTGCCGGAGCCCGCGGTGCCGATCAGCGCGAGGGTCTCCCCCGGCTCGATCCGCAGCGAGACCCCCGAGAGCACCGGCCGGTCGTCGTCGTGGCCGAAGGTGACGTCGTCGAGCTGGACGGTCAGCGGCCCGTCCGGCAGCCGGCCGGTGCCGGGCAGCACCGTCGGCCGGCTGTCCACGATCTCCAGCACCCGCTCCACCCCGGCGCGGGCCTGCTGCCCGATGGTGAGCAGCGCGGCGAGCTGCCGGACCGGCGCGACCAGCGCGGCCAGGTAGGTGGCGAAGGCCAGGAAGGTGCCCAGGCTGATCGAGCCGCGCAGCGCCAGCCAGCCGCCCAGCGCCAGCACGCCGACCTGCCCGAGCGCCGGCACGGCCTGCAGCAGCGGGTTGTAGAGCGCCGTGAACCGGACCACCCGCAGCCGGGCGCCGTAGAGCCGGCGGGCGCCGGATTCGATCCGGTCGAGCTCGCGGTCCTCCTGGCCGAAGCCCTTGACCACGCGGACGCCGGTGACCGCGGCCTCGACGTCGCCGACGACGGCGCCGGCCTGCTGCTGCGCGGCCCAGTTCGCCGGGAAGAGGTCCCGCCGCGAGCGCAGCGCCAGGAACCACAGCGCCGGGCCGACGGCGAGCGCGACCAGCGTCAGCAGCGGCGAGAGCCACGCCATGACGCCCAGCGAGACGAGGAACAGCAGCGCGTTGCCGGTCAGGTTGGGCAGGAACGCCAGCAGCCCCTGGACCAGGGTCACGTCGCTGATCGCCCGGCTGACCGTCTGCCCGGTCTGCAGGTGGTCCTGGCCGGGGCCGTCGACCCGCGCCAGCGCCGCGTGGACGTCGTTGCGCAGGTCCATCTGGACGTCGAGCGAGAGCCGGCCGGCGAGGTACCGGCGGACGAACCCGGCCGCGAACCGCAGCGCCCCGGCCCCGATCAGCGCGACCACGAACGGGGTGATGTCGACCGACCGGCCCGTCTCCGTGCCCTCGACCACCCGGTCGACGACCTCCCGCACCAGCAGCGGCGCCAGCCCGGCCACCACCGAGGCGACCAGCGCCGCGGCGAACGCGCCGTACAGGTCGGCCCGGTGGCGGAGGCAGTAGCCGATGAGCCGCTTGAGCCAGCCGCCCTCCGGCGGCGGTGGTGCGGGCCGCCCACGGGTGCCGGGGAGCTGGAGCTCGGTGGCCGTCACTGGGGAGCCGCCGCCCGCGACGGGACGGCGGAGAGGTCCGACACGCCCCCAGTCTGCGACGGACCCGCGCGCCCCGCCCGGCCCGGGCCTGCGTGTCGCCCGCCCGGGTGCCGGCCCACCTTCCAGTGCGGCTCAGCCGGCGGGCTGCAGCTTCCCGCCGGGCGCGCGGGCCACCAGCTCCACGAGCGTCCGGACGACCCGGGGCTCGAGGCCCTCGGTGTGCCCCTTGTCCCGCCGCAGCACGTCGGCGACCACCCGGTCCCCCTCCAGCTCCGGGTAGACGTAGACCTCTGCTGTGCCCGGTGCCGGCGGCCCGCCCCACGCGCGCGTCGGCGTGCCGGGCCGCGTGTCGTGCACCCGCCCGGGCTGCTCGTCGACGACGTCGTCCAGCCGGACGCGGGTGCCGCCGCCGAACCGTTCCGCCCACGGCGAGGTCTCGGGCAGCGCGACGATCTCGTGCTCCCCGACCGCGTAGACGAAGGAGAACTCCCCCTCCGGCAGGCCCCGCGCGACGCCGAACATCCGGGCCCGCGCCTCCGGCGGGAGCGCCGCCAGCGAGGGCTGCCCCGGCTGCGCCGGCGGGCCGAAACCCTCGACGACGGTCACCTGCCCCAGGCGCACACCGGAAAGGCTCAGCCAGCCGTCGACCCGGTCGGCCCACCAGTCGGTGCGCAGCAGCCATGGTTCGACGTGATGCTGCCCTGCGAGTGCCCGGCCAGCCAGAACGACCGGACCCGCCCCGGATACCGGGCGAGGACGTCCTCGACGACGGCCTGCAGGTACGCGTCGTCGGCCTCGGCGACCCACCTGCGGAAGGGCGACGTCGTCCGCGCGGTCGGGGTGGCGACCACCAGCCCGAACTCGTCGACGTGGTCGTGCACCGGGAAGTACTCGCGCTGCCACGGGCCCAGCGATCCGGCGCCGTGCAGGTTGAGCACGAACACGACGCCGTCCTCCGGCGGGGAGTCGGGCCGGTCGAGGGTGAACGGGCGGCCGTCGAGGTCGACCTTCTCGGTGATCACGGCGCGACGCTAGAGGCGACGGCCCGCCGGCGGAAGGGTGCCGGCTCGACGCGGTAGGAGTCGGCGTCGTCCCGGATCCGGGTCGGTGCCGCCTCCCCTCCCAGCCGGAAGGGTCGACCGCACCGCGCGGGGACGGACAGGGCCGATCGGCCGGATCCGCCGACGGACGACGGACCCGGCACCCGGGACCTCCGGCCCCGTCCCCGAGCACGCGACAGCGCTAGCGTGGTCGTCGGGCGCCGGGCCGCCGGCGTCCGGACGCCGGTCTCCGCGGCCGGCTTCCCCCGGGAGTCGTCATGACCCGTCCCGTGAACCGGCCCCCCGCCGTGGCCGGGCAGCACCGCCCTCCCGACGAGCACCCGGCCCGCCCGGATCGGAAGAAGCCTCCCGAGAAGCCCGGCATCGAGGACCACATGCTGCTGCTGCTGGCCCTCGCGGCGGTGGTCGTCGTCCTCGCCTTCACCGCCATGATCGTCCTCACCGCGCTGGGCGGTGGGACCGACTACGTCCCCTGGAACGGCTGACCCCAGGGGCGTAGCCGGCGAAGGCCCCGCGCGGGCTACCGCAGGGTGGCGACGACGACGTGCGGGCCGGGCTCGGCCAGCGCGTGCCGGACCTGCTCGGCCAGCTCCTCGGCGGTGGTCGCCCGCGAGGCCGGCACCCCCATGCCCTGCGCGATGGAGACGAAGTCCAGCGCCGGGCCGCCCAGGTCGAGGAGCTGGCGCGCCCGCTTCCCGTCCGTCGCCGCGCCGACGTTGACCAGCTCGTGCTGCAGGATCGCGTAGGAGCTGTTGTCGCAGATGATCGTGGTGATGTCGGCCTGCTCGCGGGCGAAGCTCCACAGCGCCGAGATGGTGTACATCGCGCTGCCGTCGCCCTGGATGCCGATGACCGGCCGGTCGGGGCAGGCCACCGCGGCACCCAGCGACATGGGCAGCCCGTCGCCGATCGCACCGCCGGTGAGCGAGAGCCAGTCGTGCCGCGGCCCGGCCGAGGTCATCTCCGTCAGGCCGACGCCCGAGGTGAGCGCCTCGTCGACGATGATCGCGTCCTCCGGCAGCAGGGCGCCGATGACCGCTGACATAGCCCGCGGGTTCAGCGGGCCGCTGGGCAGCTCCGGGCGCTCCAGCTCCTGCCGCGCCGGCTCGGCCCCGGGGGCGGCCAGCTCGGCCAGCGCCTCGATCGCCGCGACGCCGTCCTCACCGGGCTGGCTGAGCACGTGCACCGTGCAGTCCTCGGGCACCGGGTGGCCGGGCAGCCCGGGGTAGCCGAAGAAGTGCACTGGCGCGGTGGCGCCGGCGAGCACCAGGTGCTTGGTCCCGGCCAGTGCCGGGATGGCCAGCTGCGGCGGGTACGGCAGCCGGTTCAGGTGCGGCAGGCCCCCGCCTCGCGCGGTGCGGGCGGTGAAGGTCTCGGCGAGCAGCCGCACGCCGGTGCCGGCGGCGACCCGCGCCGCGGCCAGCTGCCCCTCGGGCGAGGCCAGGACGTCGCCGCCGAGGAAGAGCACCGTCTCCTCGCCGGTGGCCACGACCTCGGCGATGCGCTCGATCAGCGCCGGCGCGGCGTGCGGCCGCGGCCGCACGTTCAGCGGCACGGCGGGCTCGGCGCCCTCCTCCCACGACACGTCGGCGGGGAGGATCAGCGTGGCGATGCCGGTCTTTCTTGGCCATCGCCACGGCCTCCGCGGCGTCACCGGCGACGTCGGCCGGCGACAGCGAGCGGCGGACCCAGCCCGAGACGGTGCCGGCGATCGCGTCGATGTCGGACTCGAGCGGGGCGTCCAAGCGCTTGTGCGAACGGGCGTGGTCACCGACGACGTTGACCAGCGGCGCCCTGCCGCGCCGGGCGTTGTGCAGGTTCGCCAGGCCGTTGCCGAGGCCCGGGCCCAGGTGCAGCAGCGTGGCCGCCGGGCCCCCGGTCATCCGCGCGTACCCGTCGGCGGCGCCGGTCGCGACGCCCTCGAAGAGGGTCAGCACCCCGCGCATCTCGGGCACGTCGTCCAGCGCCGCGACGAAGTGCATCTCGGAGGTGCCCGGGTTCGAGAAGCAGACGTCCACGCCCGCGTCGACCAGGGTCCGGATCAGTGCCTGTGCGCCGTTCACCCGGCGACCATGGCACGGCTCACACCCGGGGTCCACACCGGGGTTCAGGTGCCGGGCTCCTCCGCGGCGCGGCCGCGCACCCACAGCAGGCTGCCCACCGCCAGCGCGGCCAGCAGCACGCCGGCGACGACGAGGCTGGCCCGCGAGGTCTGCCCGATGCGGATCAGCAGGTGGATCATCAGCGGGACGACGACGGGCAGCAGCATCCGCGCCCGCTGCCGCAGGCCGGGCACCGATGGCGCGCCGGGCGTCGGGGAGTCGGGCACGGCGGTCATCCTCGCACCGGCAGACTGCCCGTGATCACCCCCGACCGAGGAGCACCACCATGGCCGACGCCACGACCACCGCCGCCCCCGCCCGCCGCGCCCACCCGGCGCACAGCGCGCTGGTCGGGCTGACCACCCTCGGCGTGCTCCTCCAGGGCCTCTGGGCAGGCCTCTTCCTCGGCGGGACCGATGACCCGGGCACCTGGTACGACGTGCACAAGCACGGCGCGGAGGCCACCGTCGCGCTCGCCGCCCTGGCCACGGTCGCGGCGTTCGTCTGGCTGCGGCACCGGACACCCGTCGTCGTCGCGACGGCCCTGCTGTTCGTGCTCCTGGTCGTCGAGATGCTGCTCGGGCTCGCGGACTCCTCCGCGGCCGTCGCCGTGCACGTGCCCCTGGCGATGCTGATCATGGGCCTGGCCGTCTGGCTCCCCGTCCAGGCCCGCCGCGGCTGACCCCCGCGGCTAGAAGGTCAGCACCAGCCGGCCGCGGACGCCACCGGCCTCGAGCATCCGGTGCGCGTCTGCGGCCCGCTCCGCCGGGAAGGTCTGCGCCACCCGCAGGGTGAGCACGCCCTCCTCCACCTGCTCGCGCAGCCGGTCCAGGGCCGCGCGGTCCTCGGCCACCTTGCGCACCAGCGTCGGGAAGAAGCGGAGGTCCTCGCGGCCGCCGCCGTCGCCCCGGTACCCGCGGACGGTCGCCACCGCGCCACCCTGCTTGACCGCCGGCAGCACGAGCGCGTCCTGCACCGAGCCGTCGGCCAGCCCGTCGACGCCCTCGGGGAAGTGCTCGCGGATGCGCTCGGCGACGTCGTCCCCACGCCGGACGACGACGTCGGCACCGAACCCGCGCACCAGCTCCTCGTCGGCCTCGGAGGCGTCGGCGACGACGGTGAGCCCGTCGGCCTTCGCCAGCTGGACGACGTAGCCGCCGTACGCGCCCGCCGCACCGGTCACCGCCAGCACCTGGCCCGGCTGCAGCCCCAAGAGGTCCAGCGACAGGCGGGCGGTCAGCCCGTTCATCGGCAGCGTGGACGCCTCCACGGCGGTCGCCCCCTTCGGTGCGCGCACCACCGAGTTCCCCGGCAGCACCTTGTCCTCCCGGTAGGCGCCGTACGGCCCGAAGGGGACGACGACGCCCATCGCGAGGTCACCGACCGCGAGGTGGTCGACGCCCTCGCCCAGCTCGGTGACCACGCCGGCGAGGTCCATGCCCGGCACGTACGGCGGGCTCTTCACCGGGTCGCGCCCGGCGTAGGCGCCGGAGCGGGCGTGGGTGTCGGTCGGGCTGACCGCCGCGGCCTCCACCTTCAGGCGGACCTGGCCGGGGCCGAGCGGCTCCGGCTCCACCTCGACGATGTGCAGGGCCTCGGGCCCGCCGAACTCGGTCACTCCAGCTGCGCGCATGCCTCCTGACTACACCACCGCCGGACGCAGCGCGGCCCCCGTCTGGGTGATCGGGACGGGGGCCGCGAGGCGGCTAGGTCAGCCCTTGAGCTTGTACTCCTTGAGCAGACCACGGCTGATGATTGTCTTCTGGATCTCGCTGGTGCCCTCGCCGATGAGCAGGAACGGCGCCTCGCGCATGAGCCGCTCGATCTCGTACTCCTTCGAGTAGCCGTAGCCGCCGTGGATGCGGAACGACTGCGTGGTCACCTCGGCGCAGTACTCGCTGGCCAGGGTCTTGGCCATGCCCGACTCGACGTCGCTGCGCTTGCCGGCGTCCTTGAGCCGGGCGGCGTTGACCATCATCAGGTGGGCGGCCTCGACCTTGATCGCCATCTCGGCGAGCTGGAAGGCGATCGCCTGGTGCTGGGCGATCGGCTTGCCGAAGGTCTCCCGCTGCTGGGCGTAGGCGATGGCGAGCTCGAAGGCGCGGATCGAGATGCCGCAGGCGCGGGCGGCGACGTTGACGCGGCCGACCTCGACGCCGTCCATCATGTGCGAGAAGCCCTTGCCGGGGACCCCGCCGAGGATGTCGGAGGCCTGGGCCTCGTAGCCGTCGAACACCAGCTCGGTGGTGTCGACGCCCTTGTAGCCCATCTTGTCGATCTTGCCGGGGATGGTGATCCCGGGCTTGACCTCGCCGAAGCCGGCCGGCTTCTCGACCAGGAAGGTCGTGAGGTTCTCGTGGGCGCGCTCGGCGCCCTCGTCGGTGCGGACCAGCGCGGCGACCAGGGTGGAGCTGCCACCGTTGGTCAGCCACATCTTCTGGCCGTTGATCGTGTAGTTGCCGTCGGCGTTCTTGGTCGCCTTGGTGCGGATGGCCGCGACGTCGGAGCCCAGGCCCGGCTCGGACATGGAGAACGCGCCGCGCACCTCGCCGGTGGCCATGCGCGGGAGGTAGTGGTCCTTCTGCTCCTGCGTGCCGTGCTGGCGCAGCAGGTAGGCCACGATGAAGTGGGTGTTGATGACGCCGGAGACGCTCATCCAGCCGCGGGCGATCTCCTCGACCACCAGCGCGTAGGTGAGCAGCGACTCGCCGAGGCCGCCGTACTCCTCGGGGATCATCAGGCCGAAGATCCCGAGCTCCTTGAGCCCGTCGACGATCTCCTGCGGGTAGGTGTCGCCGTGCTCGAGCTCCTGCGCGTTCGGGATGATCTCCCGGTCGACGAAGCTGCGCACCGTCGACAGGATCTCGCGCTGGATGTCGGTCAGGTCCGCGGTCTGGGCCAGGCGGGTCATCGGTCTCCTCCGGGGACTCCGGTGTCCATGGTCAGCGGAAAGTATGGGCTAGCCCGCCAGGCCCCCGCCCACGAGGGCAGAAATGGCCATGTCTGCCCTTCCGGGGGGCCGGCGCGTGGTGGAGTAGCCGCACCGGCCACCCCCGCCCGCACCGTGAGCAGGAGACGAACCGATGAGCACCCCCGACGACGGCCCGCGGACCGCGCCCGGCCCCCACCCGGGTCCGCCGCCGTACGGGCAGCAGCCGTTCGCGCAGCCCGGGTACGGGCAGCCGCCGCACGGGCAGCCGCAGTACGCACCGCCGCAGTACGGCCCGCCGGTGTACGGCTCGCCCTACCCGCCCGGCTACGGCTACGGCCGCCCGACGAACTCGCTGGCGATCCTGTCGCTGGTGCTGGCGTTCGTCTTCGCACCGGCCGGGCTGATCACCGGGATCATCGCCCGCCGGCAGATCCGCGAGACGCACGAGGGCGGCGACGGCCTGGCGCTGGCCGGGATCATCGTCGGCGGCATCGCGACCGCGCTGTTCGCGCTGGTGATCGTCTTCTGGGTCATCGCCTTCGCCTCGCTGACCAGCACCGGGTTCTCCTGATCCACCGACGAGTTCCCGGCGTCCCGCCGGTCTGACGGGGCGACGACCACGACGGGAGATCCGATGGACCAGCTGCTCAGGGTGCAGAACTTCACCGTCTCGCGGGACGGCTTCGGGGCGGGCGAGGGCCAGAGCCTGGAGCGGCCCTTCGGCTCCGCCGACCCGGGGCAGCTGATGTCCTGGCTCCTCGCCACGGCCGGCTTCCCGAACCGCAGCGAGCCCGGGGGGAGCCGCGGTCTCGACGACGTCCTCGCCCGGGACTTCGCGAACAACATCGGCGCCGAGATCATGGGCGCCCACAAGTTCAGCCCGCACCGCGGTCCGTGGCGGGACCTCGAGTGGCGGGGCTGGTGGGGCGACGAGCCGCCTTTCCACACGCCGGTCTTCGTGCTGACCCACCACCTGCGGCCGTCGTTCACCCTGTCGGATACGACGTTCCACTTCACCGACGAGGACCCGGCCACCGTCCTCGCCCGGGCCCGCGACGCGGCCGACGGCCGGGACGTCCGGCTCGGCGGCGGGGCGACGACGATCCGCGAGTTCCTCGACGCCGACCTGGTCGACACCCTGCACGTCGCGGTGGCACCGCTCGAGATCGGCGCGGGCGCCCGGCTCTGGACGTCGCCCGACGAGCTGCTCGACCGCTTCCACTGCGACGTCGTCCCGAGCCCGAGCGGCGTCACGCACCACCTGTTCTGGCGGCGGTAGGACGACGACGGCCGCCCGGGGAGGACCCCCCGGGCGGCCGTCGGCACAGCCGGTGTCAGCTCTCCGGCGGGGTGAACGTCGAGGTGCGGGACATGCCGGCGGCGCGGCCCTTGCCCGCGATGACCAGCGCCATCTTGCGGCTGGCCTCGTCGATCATCTCGTCGCCGAGCATCGCCGAGCCCTTCTTGCCACCGGCCTCCGAGGTGGACCAGTCGTAGGCGTCGAGGATCAGCTCGGCGTGGTCGTAGTCCTCCTGCGACGGCGCGTAGATCTCGTTGGCGGCGTCGATCTGGCCCGGGTGCAGGACCCACTTGCCGTCGAAGCCGAGCATCGCCGAGCGCTTGGCGACCTCCTCGAACGCGGGCACGTCGCGCACCTGCAGGAAGGGGCCGTCGATGGCCTGCACGCCGCGGGCGCGGGCGGCCATGAGGATCTGCATGAGGATGTAGTGGAACGGGTCGCCGGGGTAGTCCGGGTGCAGCGCACCGACGACCAGCGACTTCATGTTGATCGAGGCCATGAAGTCGGCGGGGCCGAAGATGATCGTCTCGATGCGGTCGCTGGCGAACGCGATGTCGTTGACGTTGATCAGGCCCTGCGCGGTCTCGATCTGCGCCTCGATGCCGATCTTGCCGATCTCCAGGCCGTTGGCCTTCTCGATCTGGGTGAGCAGCATGTCCAGCGCCTTGACCTGCGCGGCGTCCTGCACCTTCGGCAGCATGATCGCGTCGAGGTTCGCGCCGGCGCCGCCGACGACCTCGAGCACGTCCTGGAAGGTCCACTCCGTCGTCCAGTCGTTGACGCGGACGGTGCGGATCTTGTCGCCCCAGCCGCCCTCGTTCAGGGCCGCGACGATGTTCTTGCGGGCTCCGGGCTTGGCCAGCGGCGCGCACGCGTCCTCGAGGTCGAGGAACACCTGGTCCGCGGGGAGGCCCTTGGCCTTCTCGAGGAACCGGGGGTTGCTGCCGGGAACGGCCAGGTTGGAACGGCGGGATCGGAGCTCGGCCACAGTGCCTCCGCGGGTAGGAGTGGACAGGATTCGGTTGCACGGAGCGTAGCGACGGGCGTCGCCGCACGCGCTGGCGCGGTGATCACCCGGGGAGCGCGGCGAGCCACTGGTCGAAGGTCTGCGTGCCCAGATCGGCCCCGGGGCCCGCGGTGAGGCTGCCGTCGCGGAAGGCCCGTCCCTGCCGGCCGGGCAGCGGCACGGGGACGACGACGCCCCGCGCGCCGGTGGCCCGGGCGTAGCGCCGGACCATGTCGGGCACGCGCAGCACCTCCGGCCCGGCGAGGTCGGGGACCCGCCCCCGAGGGCCCCGCCTCGACCAGCGCGACCAGCCGCTCGGCCACCTCGCGGGCCGCGACCGGCTGCGAGCGCATGACCGGCACCGGGTGCAGGGGGCCGACCTGAAGCCGGGCGTGCATCTGCGCCGCGAACTCGTGGAACTGGGTGGCGCGCAGCAGGCTCCAGGGCACCGGACCCGCCGTCACCAGTTCCTCCTGGAGGGCCTTACCCGCGTAGTAGCCGTCGGGCGCGCGGTCCATGCCGACGATGGAGAGCGCGACGTGGTGCCCCACGCCGACCCGCGCCCCGGCGTCGAGCAGGTGGGTGGTGACCGCCCCGAAGAAGCGCCGCGACCCCCTGCCGGACTGGGTGGACACCGAGGTGACGTCGACGACGGCCTCGCTCCCCCGCAGCGCCTCGTCCAGGCCCGTGCCGTCGACGAGGTCCACGCCCCTGCTCCGCGCCAGGACGACGACGTCGTGCCCGCGCCCCCCGGCCACGTCCACGACGTGCCGCCCCACGACGCCGGTCCCGCCCGCGACTGCGATCTTCGATGTCATGCACCTGGGACGACGCAGCGCCGCGGGATGTGACATCCCGGTCAGGTGGCGGGCTCGACCAGCGTCGTCGGCCGGCTGCCACGCACCACGAGGCCGACACCCACGACGACGGCGACCATCCCCGGCAGCGCGAGCAGCGGCGGCGCCTGCTGCAGCAGCGCCAGCGCGACCAGCGTCGCCCCCGGCACCTCGAGCAGGATCACCAGGCTGACCATCGTCGGGCCGACCGTGGAGAGCACCAGGTTGAGCAGCGTGTGCCCGAGCAGCTGGGCGCAGACCGTGATGCCGGCGATGAGCAGCCAGTCCCGCCCGCTCATGCCGAGCAGGGGGACGTCGAACACCAGCGCCCCGACGGCGACGGCGGCCGCGCACACCGAGTACGCGACCACGGCGTAGGCCGAGGTGGACAGCCGCTCACGCGCGCGGGCGCCGGCCAGCACGTAGCCCCCGGCGAAGATCGCGCCGAGCAGCGCCAGCACGTCGCCGGCCAGCGCCTCCAGGCTCACCGAGACGTCCACGCCCGCGATCAGCGCGGCGCCCAGGACCGACAGCCACAGCCCCCACCAGACCGCGGCCGGCAGGCGCACCCCGGCGTACCGGGCGGCCAGCGCCGTCCAGATCGGGGTGGTCGTGACCAGCGCGGTGGACGCGGCGACCGTCGTCATCGTCAGGCTGGGCAGCCAGGCGGCGAAGTGCGCGGCGAGGAACAGCCCGGCGACGACGGAGCTGCGCAGGTCCCGCAGCGCCAGCCCCCGCAGCGAGGCGCGCTCGCGGGTGAGCAGCACCGGCAGCAGCAGCGCGGCGCCCGCGGCGTTGCGCCAGAAGGCCACGGCCAGCACCGGCGCGACGACCAGCGCGGTGAGCGGCCCGGACATCGAGACGCCCAGCACGGCCACGCCCATGAGCGCGACGTCCCGACCGCCGGGCCGCTGGACCGCCCACGAGGACGACGCGGTGGACGCGCGTCAGCGGCGCACCCGGATCCGGCCGCTCGCCACGGGCACGACCGCGCCGCGCACCGTGGCGGCCACCGCGCGGTCGGCCGCCGCGGTCACCGTGCACTCCAGCACCGACGGGCGGCCCATCGCCTCGCCCTGCCGCACCGTGTACGACGACGTCCCGTCGGCGGCGAGCAGGCCGGTCTCGACCAGCCACACCCCGGTGCCGAGCGCGGCGGAGCCGGTCGCCGGGTCCTCGCCCCAGGAGAGGTCGGCGGCGAACACGCGGGCGTAGGCGGTGGCGGTGGCGGCGTCCCAGGACAGCACCGAGACGCCTTCCCCCACGGAGAAGGCGCGCAGCGCGGCCGGGTCCGGAACGGCGCGGTCGACGGCGTCGGGGCGCACGGACAGGTAGGCGAACGGCAGCCCGCAGCCGGCCACCTCGACCGGGACGCCGGTGACGTCGCCGGCGGTCAGGCCCATCGCCCGCGCCAGCTCCTCGGCGGCCGGGCCGTCCTGCAGCGTCGGCGTCCCACCGGACAGCGTCGCGCCGTCCCCGTCGACGACGACGTCGAGCACGCCGGCGCCGCACTCCTGGCGCAGCGTGCCCGCGGGCAGCCGCCCGGCGCGGACCAGCGTGTGCGCCGCCCCGACGCTGGGGTGCCCGGCGAACGGCAGCTCGGCGTAGGGCGTGAAGATCCGCACCTTGTAGTCCGCGCCGGGCTCGGTGGGCGCGCTCAGGAACGAGGTCTCGGAGAGGTGGAACTCGTTGGCCAGCGCCTGGCACTGCTCGGTGCTCAGCGCGTCCGCGTCGAGGACGACGGCCAGCGGGTTGCCCGCGAAGGCCCGCGGCGCGAACACGTCGACGATCTCATAGTCCAGCAGCTCCGGGCCGTTCACGGCGCCGACGGTAGCCTCAGCCCCGTGACGACGGTGAGCAGGGCGTACGTCTCGCGGCTCGCCGGGTTGACGGTGTTCGACCCCAACGGCGACCGCGTGGGCAAGGTGCGCGACGTCGTCGTCGCCCTGCGGGTGGGGACGGCCTGCCCCCGGGTGCTCGGCCTGGTCGTGGAGGTCGTCGCACGCCGGCGGATCTTCGTGCCGATGGGCCGGGTGACCGGCATCGACCAGGGCGCGGTGCTGCTGGCCTCGGGCACGATCAACCTCAAGCGCTTCGAGCAGCGGGCCGGCGAGACGCTGGTCCTGGGCGAGCTGCTGGACCGGTCGGTGCAGATCGTGGAGAGCGGCCGGCCGGCGACCGTCGTCGACGCGGGCATCGAGCAGACCCGCACCGGCGACTGGCAGATGTCGCGGCTCGCGGTGCAGGAGCCGGGCCGGCTGGGCCGCCGCGGGCAGCTGCACACCCTCGCCTGGGACGAGGTCTCGGGGCTCGCGCTGGCGCAGACCGGGCAGGGCGCGGAGACGCTGATCGCGACCTACCGCGAGCTCAACGCCGCCGACATGGCGCACGCGCTGCAGGAGCTGCCGATCAAGCGGCGGCACGAGGTCGCCGAGGCCATGGACGACGAGCGCCTGGCCGACGTCCTGGGCGAGCTGCCCGAGGCCGACCAGGTGGTCATCCTCGGCACGCTCGAGGAGCGCCGCGCCGCCGACGTCCTCGAGGAGATGGACCCCGACGACGCCGCGGACCTGCTGGCGGAGCTGTCCAACGTCGACCGCAACCGGCTGCTGGAGCTCATGGAGCCCGACGAGGCCGAGCCGGTCCGCCAGCTGCTCAAGTACTCCGAGGACACCGCCGGCGGGATCATGACCAGCGAGCCGGTGATCCTGGCGCCGGACGCCACCGTCGCCGAGGCGCTGGCGCGGGTCCGGGAGCCGGAGCTGACCCCGGCGCTGGCCAGCCAGGTGTACGTCTGCCGCCCGCCGTCGGCCACGCCCACCGGCCGCTACCTGGGCCTGGCGCACATCCAGCGGCTGCTGCGCGAACCCCCCTCGAACCTGGTGAGCGGCGTCCTCGACGACCTCGACCCGCTGCGCCCCGAGGCGCCGCTGGCCGAGGTGACCCACTACTTCGCCACCTACAACCTGGTCGCCGCCCCCGTGGTCGACGCGCAGGGCCGGCTCGTGGGCGCGGTGAGCGTGGACGACGTCCTCGACCACCTGCTGCCCGAGGACTGGCGCGAGCGGGCCCGTCGTGGCTGAGACCCCGCGGCTCGACGTCCCCAGCGGCGGGCCCCGGCGGCTGGCCTCCTGGCTGCCCCGGCTCAACCCCGACGCGGTGGGCGCGGGCGCCGAGGCGGTCGCGCGCTTCCTGGGCACCGGCCGCTACCTGGCCTGGCAGACGATCTTCGTCATCGTCTGGATCGCGCTGAACGTCGTCGCGGTGGCCTGGCGGTGGGACCCCTACCCGTTCATCCTGCTCAACCTGGCGTTCTCCACCCAGGCCGCGTACGCCGCGCCGCTGATCCTGCTGGCCCAGAACCGGCAGGCCGACCGGGACCGCGTGCAGGCCGAGGAGGACCGCTCCCGCGCCGCGCAGACCCGCGCCGACACCGAGTACCTGGCCCGCGAGCTGGCCTCGCTGCGCGTGGCGGTCGGCGAGCTGGCCACCCGCGACTTCATCCGCGGCGAGCTGAGCCGGCTGCTCGAGGACAGCGCCGAGGAGCAGGAGAAGCGCGAGAAGAAGCGCCGCAAGCGGGAGCGCGAGCAGGCCGAGGCGGCCGGCGGCGCCCAGGCCTAGCGCGGCCCGTGTCCGGTCAGCCGGTCAGCACGTGCACGCCGGCGCCGGTGGCCCCGGCCAGCACGATCACCACGATGAACGGCGCGCGCAGCGCCAGCGCCAGCGCGGCGACCGCCAGCCCGGCCAGCCGGCCGTCGACCACGAGCCGGTCGTCGCTGGTCAGGCCCTGCACCGCGACCAGGGCGGCCAGCAGCGCAGCGGGCACGAAGTCCACGACGCGGGCCACCCAGGGCTGCTCCACCCACGCCGCGGGCACCGACATCCCGGCCAGCTTGAGCAGGTAGCAGCCGACCGAGGCGACGACGACGGCCAGCCAGAGCGTGTCGGGGCTCATGCCGGCAGCTCCGCCGTCCGGGGCCGGCCGGCCAGCGCGACGGCGACCACCGCCACGATCACCTGCACGCCCGCCGGCACGAACGGCGTCAGCGCCAGCGCCACCACCGCGCCCCCGAGCGCGACCCGCCGCTGCGCGCCCGGCTCGGCCGAGCCGCGCGCGGTCAGCCGCGGCCACAGCAGCGCCAGGAAGGCGGCCGGGACGACGGAGTCCAGGGCCGCCTCGGCGGTGCCGCCCAGGCCGGAGGCGCCGAGCGCGCCGACCAGGGTCATGGCGTTCCAGCCGAGGTAGACCGTGCCGCCGGTGACCCAGAACGCCAGCCGGCCGAGCTCGCGGTCCGGCGCGGCGACGGCCATCGCCGTCGACTCGTCGATGACCAGGTGCGCCGCAGCCGCCCGCCCGGCCGCGCCGCGCGGGGCCAGCAGCGGTGCCATCCGCACGCCGTAGACGGTGTTGCGGGTGCCCAGCAGCAGCGCGCTGCCCACCGCCGCCGGCGCGCTGCCCCCGGCGCCGAGCACGCCGACCAGCGCGAACTGCGAGGCACCGGTGAACATCAGCAGCGACAGGGTCATCGCCTGCCAGGCGTCCAGTCCCGCGGCGTCGGCGGCCGCGCCGAACGCGATGCCGTAGAGGCCGACGGCGACGCCGAGCCCGACGGCGTCGCGCAGGGTGCGGGAGCGGTCGGGCGGGGCCACGGGGCCCCAGGTTAGGCGGCGCGCGTCCGGCGCCGGCGCACCGTCCGGTCGAGGATGCCGAGGGTCCCCTTGAGCGCGCTCTCCGGGACGATCGGGAAGGTGAGCAGCGACCGGTAGTCCTCCCGCAGGTTCGACCAGTCGCAGTAGGAGACGACCCGGGTGCCGCCGTCGGCGGGCTCCAGCCGGTAGCCGTAGACGTGCTGCAGCGGCGGCCGGATCGTGCCGAGGATGGTCCAGGCGATCTCCCGGTCCGGCTCGTAGGCGGTGATGACCACCTCGACGTCGTACCGCCCCCATCGGCAGGTCGCCGAGGGCCTCCCGGTCCATGTGGACGACGAACCGGTCGCCGACTGCCGAGACCGGCTCGCCCTCGGCGTCCATGAGCATCCCGGAGGCGTCGATGTCGACGTGGCCCTGCGGATCGCGCAGCACCGCGAACACCTCCGCGGGCGTCGCCGGGATCAGGCGGGCCGCCTCGATCCGCTCCGCGGCGGGCTCGTCGGGGGCGGGGACTGCGCTCGCGCTGGTCATGCGCCGCAGCATGGCACCGACCTGAGCAGCAGATCACCCCCGCGCGCGACGGCGCGCCCTCCGGGCCGCCGTACAGTGGCGACGTCCCGAGTGCGCAGGCCCCGCTCCTGTCGCGGCAGGCCACCCTCGGGCCCCCGTCGAAGGAGACAGACGCACCGATGTCCGACACCCTGACCGGCAGCCCGGCGCTCGACGCCATCACCGCCGCTCTGGCCACCGTCCAGGACCCCGAGATCAACCGCCCGCTCACCGAGCTGGGCATGGTCAAGGATGTCCAGATCGCCGAGGACGGCGCGGTCCGCGTCGAGGTCTACCTGACCGTCGCCGGCTGCCCGATGCGCGAGACGATCACCAACCGGGTCACCACCGCCGTCGGCGCCGTCCCCGGCGTGACCTCGGTGCAGGTCGGCCTGGACGTCATGAACGACGAGCAGCGTGCCGAGCTGCGCAAGACCGTCCGCGGCACCGACGTCGCCGACCCGGTCATCCCCTTCGCCCAGCCCGGCTCGCTGACCCGCGTCTACGCGGTCGCCTCCGGCAAGGGCGGCGTCGGCAAGTCCTCGGTGACGGTGAACCTCGCCGCGGCCCTGGCCAAGCGCGGGTTGTCCGTGGGCGTCGTCGACGCCGACATCTACGGCCACTCCGTGCCCCGGATGCTCGGCACCGACGAGAAGCCGACCCAGGTCGACAGCATGATCATGCCGCCGCAGGCGATGGGCGTGAAGCTCATCTCGATCGGCATGTTCACCCCCGGGAACACCCCGGTCGTGTGGCGCGGGCCGATGCTGCACCGCGCGCTGCAGCAGTTCCTCGCCGACGTGTGGTGGGGCGACCTGGACGTCCTGCTGCTGGACCTCCCCCCGGGCACCGGCGACGTCGCGATCTCCATCGCGCAGCTGCTGCCGAACGCCGAGATCCTCATCGTGACCACCCCGCAGCTGGCCGCCGCCGAGGTGGCCGAGCGCGCCGGCGCGATCGCGACGCAGACCCACCAGCAGGTCGTCGGCGTCATCGAGAACATGTCGTGGCTGGACCTGCCCGACGGCTCCCGCATGGAGGTCTTCGGCGCCGGCGGCGGCGAGGCGGTCTCCGATGCGCTCACCAAGACCCTCGGTGCCCGCGTGCCGGTGCTCGGGCAGATCCCGCTCGACACCCGCCTGCGCGAGGCCGGCGACGCCGGTGCCCCGATCGTCCTCGCCGAGCCGGAGTCCCCGGCCGCGGTGGCGCTCCAGAAGATCGCCGACGGGCTGGCCAGCCGGCAGCGCGGCCTGCAGGGCATGTCGCTGGGGCTCACCCCCGTCCGGAAGTAGCCGGCACCGGGGTGACCGAGAAGCTGATCTCCGAGAGCACGACCGTCGACGCCCCGCCGGAGGTCGTCTTCGCGATCCTCGCCGACCCCCGCCAGCACTCACGGATCGACGGCTCCGGCTCGGTCGGCGCGGTCCTCAGCGCCCCGGAGCGGCTCACCGGCACCGGCCAGACGTTCACCGTGCGGATGAAGCTCTTCGGCGTCCCCTACGTCATCCCCAACCGGGTCGTCGAGTTCGAGGAGGGCCGGCTCATCGCCTGGCGGCACTTCACCGCCAACCGCTGGCGCTACGAGCTCGCCCCCACCTCCGACGGCGGGACGACGGTCACCGAGACCTTCGACGCCTCGCGGGCCGACGGCCTCACCGACGCGATCGTCCGCGCCGCGAAGTTCCCCGAGCGCAACCGCGCCGGCATCCTCGGCACGCTGCAGCGGCTCAAGCAGGCCGCGGAGACCGACGCCGCGGTCCGCTAGCCGGGTGGACGCCCGGCCCGCCCGTTCGCGCGGTGTCCTGCGCGGCTTCGCGAACTCCGCCGATCTCGGCGGTCTGCCCGCCCCCCGAGGCTCGGAGGTTCCGACGGGCCGCGTGATCCGCGCGAACACCCCCGCAAGGCTGAGCGAGGAGGACCTGGCCGCCGCACACGCGGTCCGGTTCGCTGTGGTCCTCGACCTCCGCTCGTCCGAGGAGCTGGTGGCCTGCCCGCACCCGTTGGCCAATTCACCGGCGTACCGCTGGCTTCCGCTCATCGACCCCGCCGCCGAGGCAGGGGAAGACTTCAGCCGGTATCGCACGCTCGGGGAGATCTACAGCAGCAGCCTGCAGCGCAACGCCGCACACATCGCGGCCATCTTCGGCGCAGTGGCCAGCGCGCCGCCCGGACCGGTCCTCATCTCGTGCCGGGCGGGCCGTGACCGCACCGGGATGATCGCAGCCCTGCTGCTCGACCTGGCCGGGGTCGACCGACAGGCGATCGCCGCCGACCACGCTCTCCCCCCGGCCGGCACCTGCGGGACGAACGCGGCAGATCCAGCCTCCGGGGACGACATCCTGGAAATGCTCGACCACGTGAGCGCTGCCTACGGCTCAACGGCGCAGTACCTCCGCTGGCTCGGCCTCGACGGCGGCACCGTCGACTCGCTGAGTCGACGGCTGGCAGCGTGACCTCTGACCGCGAGGTCGGAGATCACCGCGCACTCAGGGTTGTCGACGCCGGTCGGCGAGCAACCCTGGGTGTGAACTGATCACCGGGCGGCCGGGCTAGGTCGCGTCGGGGTCGAACGGGGGCGGCACGTTCCGGTCCCGCGGCCGGGCGGCGGCCGGCGCGGCGGCGGCCGCGGTCGCCGTGGCCCCCCGGCCGACCGCCTCGTCGTCCTCGAACAGCTGGCTGCGGATGAACGTCCGCGGGTGGTACTTGCGCAGGTCCAGGTCGCGCAGCTCGGGCAGGTCGTCGCCGAGGGTCTCGTTCACCTGGGCGCGCACGCCGCTGATCGCCGTCCGCAGCTTCTTGATCCCGGCCGCGGCGTCCTTGGCCAGGTGCGGCAGCCGCTCGGGACCGAAGATGAACAGCGCGGCGAGCGCCAGGACGATGAGCTCGCCCCAGCCGATCGAGTCGAACACCGCCGCTCCCGTTCCTCACCGGCCCGGACGGGCCGACTCCAGAGTAGGCGGCGTCAGGCCGCGTCCAGCGTGGCCCGCAGCTCCTGCGAGCTCCCGTCGCGCACGACCTCGACGGTGACCTCCTCGCCGGGGGCGTACCGGTCGACGGCGACGACGAGCTCCTCCGAGCTGCCCACCGGGTTCCCGGCGATCGCGATGATCACGTCCCGCTCGCGCAGGCCCGCGTCCGCCGCGGCGCTGCCCGGCTCGACGTTGAGCACCAGGGCGCCGTCGCGGGCGCCGTCGGTGACCGAGCGGGCGTTCACGCCCAGCGAGGAGTGCACCGCGCTACCGGTGGAGATGAGCTGCTCGGCGATGTCCTTCACGGTGTCGACCGGGATGGCGAAGCCCAGCCCGATCGAGCCGCCGGTGGTGCCGTTGCCCCCGAGCGAGGCGATCGCGGTGTTGATGCCCACCAGCGCGCCGGTCTCGTCGACCAGCGCGCCGCCGGAGTTGCCCGGGTTGATCGGGGCGTCGGTCTGCACCGCGCTGATGACGGCGTTGGTGTCGCTGCCCTCGCCGGCCAGCCGGACCGGGCGCTCCAGCGCGCTGACGATGCCGCTGGTGACCGTGCCGGCCAGCCCGAGCGGCGAGCCGATGGCGACCACGGGCTCGCCGACGACGACGCTCTCCGAGGTCCCCAGCGCGATCTCGACCAGGCCGGGCTTCTCGACCTTGATGACGGCGAGATCGCTGGCCGGGTCGCGGCCGACGATCCGCGCCGCCGAGCCGCTGCCGTCGGAGAAGACCGCGCGGATCTCGGCGCCGTCGACGTCCTGGGCACCGGAGACGACGTGGTTGTTGGTGACGATGTAGCCCTCGTCGCCGTCGATGACGACGCCGGAACCGGTCGCGCCGGACTCGCCGACGCGCACCTCGATGGACACCACCGCGGGGGTCACCGCGGCGGCGATCGCGGAGACCGACCCGGGCTCGCCAGGACTGCCCGGATCGACCTGGGCCAGCGTCGTGCCCGGCGAGAGCAGGGGCGACTCGGGGGTGGCGCGGGTGAGGAACCAGCCGACCCCGCCGCCCACGGCGCCCACCAGCAGGACGGCGAGCAGGACCAGCGCGGACAGCCGCACGGAGACGTCCCGCAGCCGGACCTTCTTCCGGCCCTTCGCGTCGACGACGATCGGGCCGGGCTGCTCCTCGGGCTCCGCCGGGAAGACCGCGGGCGCGCCGAGGCCGGCGGGCGCGTACGGATCGCGCCAGGGGTCGCTGCGGGCGTCGGACTTCCACCACGGCCCGGCCGCGGTGCGCCGGCGGCCGGGGCGGCCCGCCGGGGGGTCCTGCAGGCCGCGGCGGCCCGGCGCGGGCGGCCCGAACGCGCGGATCAGCGCCTCGGGGGGCGGCGGAGGGACGGGACGGGCCGGCGGCTGCGGGCGGTCCCCGGCGAAGCTGCCGGCCACGCTGCCGGGCCGGCCGAACGCCGCCTGCTGGTCGGGACCGGGCTCGGGCGCGGTCACCCGGCGCGGCGCGAGCCGGTCGGGTGCGGCGCCGAAGGAGCCGTCGGTGCCGGGCGGCCGCGCGAAGGCGGCCTCCTCCGGGGCGGCGTCCGGCGGGGTGCCGGAGTCGTCGGAACCGGTCAGGGGGTGCCGCCCGGCTCGACGAACGGGAGCGTCGCCCCGGTGTTCAACGTCCGCACCACCGGCGGGACGACGTCGGTGTGCTCGCGGACGGCGGAGTCGGCGCTGCCACCCGGGGCCACCGGGACGTCGGGCGGCAGGTTGAGGGCCAGCGCGGTGACGCCTGCCCCGAGGCCGGCGAGCGTGCCGACCAGCCCGCGGCGCAGCCAGCGGGCGTGGTCGGGGCGGTGCGGGCGCTCCTCGGGGGCGAGGTCGACCTCGAAGGCGCCGCCGTCGCGCACGGTGAACCGGCCGGCATCGCCGCCGAGGGACATCGGGCCGGGCCCGGAGCCGGGGACGTCGGCGGTGAACGGGATGGCGCACAGCCGCGACACCAGGTCACCGGGGACGGCGACCTCCTGCGAACCGTGCAGGGCGTCCTTGGCCTCGCGCTGCGCCTGGACGGCCATCCGGCACTGCAGGCACCCGGCGAGGTGCCGGGCGGCGCGGGCGGCCGGGCCGGCGGTCAGCTCGCCGTCCACGAGGGCGGCGATCGCCTCCTGCGCCAGGTGGCTCTCCGGCAGGCTCATCGGGCACCTCCCCCGAGGACGACGTCGTCGTCGCTGATCACGCGGCCGGGCGCCAGGTGGGCCAGGGCCTGCCGCAGCTGCACGCGGCCGCGGTGGATGCGGCTGCGCACGGTGCCGAGCTTGATGCCCAGGGTCGCCGTCGATCTCCTCGTAGGTCAGCCCCTCGATGTCGCAGAGGACGACGGCGACGCGGAACTCGGGCGACAGCGCGTCGAGCGCGGCCTGGATCTGCGGGTCGAGGTGGGTGTCGGCGTAGACCTGCTCGGGGCTGGGCGCCCGGCCGGGCAGCCGCTCGGTGTCCTCGGGCAGCGCGTCGAAGCGAATCCGCTGCCGGCGCCGGACCATGTCGAGGAAGAGGTTGGTGGTGATGCGGTGCAGCCAGCCCTCGAAGGTGCCGGGCGAGAAGTCGGCCAGGGAGCGGAAGACCCGGACGAACGTCTCCTGGGTGAGGTCCTCGGCGTCCTGCGGGTTGCCCGAGAGGCGGTAGGCCAGCCGGTACACGCGGGCCGAGTGCTCGCGCACGACCTGCTCCCAGGTGGGCGCGACCCAGACCTCGGCCTCGGGGCGGGTCGGCTCGGTCACGGCGCCAGTATCCCCGACGGCGGCCGGGGTCACCGGATCGGCGTCGGAGGGTCGTGCGGGGCACGGGTCGCGTCAGGGCCACGTCCGGTCCAACGGGGCGGCCCGCAGGCGGTGTTCCCCCGCCCCGTTGTTCCCAGCGAACTCACAGCCCCCGCCCTCCCCCGCGTCCCGGCGGCGGTCGCGCGACGCGCCGTCACCGGCAACTACCCTCGGCCGGTGATGAGCGCCCACCCACCGCCGCCGGGGAGCGGCTCGGAGGGCGCCGCCTGGGCCGACCGCTTCGCCACCGAGACGGCCGAGATGACCGACGCGCGCGACCGCGCCGCCCGCCTGACCGGCCCGCCCCCGGTGCAGCCCGCCGTCGGCGCGACCCTGGCGCTGCTCGCCTCCGGCGCCGAGGCCCGGTCGGTGGTGTCGATCGGCAGCGGCGGCGGGCTGGCCGGCCTGTGGCTGCTGCGCGGCATGCGGCCCGACGGCGTCCTCACCGCCCTGGACGGCGACCCCGAGCAGCTGCGCGCCGCCCGCGCCGCGTTCGCCGGCGCCGGCGTGCCGGCGGGCCGGACCCGGCTGATCTTCGGCACCCCCGCCGAGGTGCTGCCCCGGCTCTCCCCCGGCGCCTACGACCTGGTCGTCTGCGCGGGCCCGCCGCGGGAGTACGCCGCCCAGCTGCCCGGCCTGCTCGACCTGGTGCGGGTCGGGGGCACGCTCACCTGCCACGGCCTGCTCGCCGGCGGGCGGATCGCCGACCGCGCCGCCCGCGATCCGCAGACCGTCGCCTGGCGGGAGATCGCCCGCGCCGTGAAGGAGGACGAGCGGCTCCTGTCGGCCGTCCTCCCCATCGGCGAGGGCCTGCTGGTCGCGACCCGGCGCAGCTAGGGCGCACCCCCGCCGAGTGCGGAGTTGATGCCGCCCACGCCGGCGCGCCGTCCCGTGTCGGCGACCGCAACCCAGCACTCGGCGGCTCAGCCGAACCCGAACTCGGCGACCGGCTCCCACGGTCCGCCGAGGTAACGCCACAGCCCCAGGCCGCGGGCGCCGACGTCGTGCGGCGCGAACTCCCACGAGCAGCCGCTGGTGCAGCGCCCGGGCCACCTCGGGGGCGACCTTGTTCTGCACGGTGACGTGCGCGGCGTGCTCCTGCCGGTCCTGCGGCGTCAGCCAGGGCCGCCACGCCGCCGCCAGGCCGGCCCGCAGCGCGGTCAGCTCCGGCGCGGTCAGCGCGTAGGCGACGCCCCGGCCGAGGAAGCGCACCCCGGTCACCGCGACGTCGAACGGCGGGCGATCGGCGGCCGCCGCGAGGTCCTGCCGCACCGCGTCGAGCTGCTCGCCCGGCAGCGCGTGGAACAGCGTCACGTGCGCCGCGAGGTGGTTGCGCTCGGGCGGGAAGTGCTGCGCCCGCAGCCGGTCGAAACGCTGCTGCGCGGCGTCCTCCAGCAGCAGCGTGACGACCAGCGGCTCCCTCACAGCAGCTCCGTCACAGCAGCCCGGTCACAGCAGGGCGCGGGCGCCCTTGCCCAGCACCGTCACGCCGCCGGCGCTGACGTCGTAGCGCTCCCGGTCCACGTCGAGGTCGACGCCGATCCGCGCACCCGGCGGCACGATCACGTTCTTGTCGAGGATCGCGCGGCGCACGACCGCGCCCTCGCCGATGACGACGCCGTCCATGACGACGCTGCCCTCGACCCGCGCGCCCCGCTCCACGCGGACCCCCGGCGAGATCACCGACCCGTGCACCGCGCCGCCGCCGATGATCGCCCCGGCGCTGACCATCGACTCCTCGGCCCGGCCGCCCAGCACGAACTTGGCCGGCGGCAGCTGCGGCGGCAGGGTGTAGATCGGCCAGCGGTCGTTGTAGAGGTTGAAGACCGGGGTCACCGAGACCAGGTCCATGTGCGCGTCGTAGTAGGAGTCGATCGTCCCGACGTCGCGCCAGTAGCCGTGGTCGCGCTCGGTGGCACCGGGGACGACGTTGGTCGAGAAGTCGTAGACCCACGCCTCCCCGCGCTCGGCGAGCATCGGCATGATCGAGCCGCCCATGTCGTGCACGGAGCTCTCGTCGGTCGGCGTCGGTGCGCAGCGCCTCGAGCAGGGCGTCGGTGGTGAAGACGTAGTTGCCCATGGAGGCGAAGCTCTCCTCGGGCGAGTCCGGCAGCCCCGGCGGGTCCGCCGGCTTCTCCAGGAACCCGCGCACCTTGCCGTCGGCGTCCGCGTCGATGACGCCGAACTCGGTGGCCTCGCGGCGCGGCACGCGCAGCCCCGCGATCGTGACGCCGGCGCCGGTCTGCAGGTGCTGGTCGATCATCTGCCGCGGGTCCATGCGGTAGACGTGGTCGGCGCCGAAGACGACGACGATGTCGGGGCGCTCGTCGTAGATCAGGTTGAGGCTCTGGTAGATCGCGTCCGCGCTGCCGGTGTACCAGCGCGGCCCGAGCCGCTGCTGCGCCGGCATCGGGGCCACGAAGCCGCCCAGCAGCTGCGACATCCGCCAGGTGGTGGTGATGTGCCGGTCCAGGCTGTGGCTCTTGTACTGGGTCAGGACGGCGATCTGCCGGATGTCGCCGTTGACCAGGTTGGAGAGCACGAAGTCGATGAGGCGGTAGTTGCCGCCGAAGGGCACCGCCGGCTTCGCGCGGTCCCGGGTGAGCGGCGACAACCGCTTCCCCTCACCGCCCGCCAGGACGATGCCGAGAACCCGAGGACCGCCACGCATGCCCGCAACGTATCCGGCATCCGCCGCCGCCACTCCTCCACCGGCCCCGGCTCACCCCTCCGGGGGCCGGATCGCCCGCCGCCGGGAGCGCGGGGCCTGCTGCCCTTACGGTGACGGCGTGCGCATCGGCATCGTGACCCGCGAGTGGCCACCGGACGTCTACGGCGGGGCCGGGGTGCACGTCGAGCACCTGGTCGCCGCGCTGCGCGCCCTCCCGGCGGGGGCGGACGGCAGCACCGTCGACGTCGACGTGCACTGCTTCGGCGAGCCGCGCGACGACGCCACGGCCCACGCCGTCCCCGCGGGGCTGGCCGGGGCCAACGGCGCGCTGCAGGCCCTCGGCGTCGACGTCGAGATCGCCGCCGCGCTGGGCGGGGCCGACCTCGTGCACAGCCACACCTGGTACGCCAACACCGCCGGGCTGCTCGCGGCCCTGGTGCACGGCGCCCCGCACGTGGTCACCGCCCACTCGCTGGAGCCCCGCCGGCCGTGGAAGGCCGACCAGCTGGCCGGCGGCTACCGGCTCTCCTCCTGGGCCGAGCGCACGGCCTACCTGGCCGCCGACGCCGTCATCGCGGTCAGCGCCGGGATGCGCACCGACGTCCTCGACGTCTACCCCGACCTCGACCCCGCCCGCGTGCACGTCGTCGGCAACGGGGTGGACGCCGAGGCCTACCGCCCCGTCGACGCGCCGGACACGGTGCGCGCGCTCGGCGTCGACCCCGACCGGCCCTACGCGCTGTTCGTCGGCCGGATCACCCGCCAGAAGGGGCTGGTGCACCTGCTGGCCGCGGCCGAGCAGCTGCCGCCCGACGTGGGCCTGGTGCTGTGCGCCGGCGCCGCGGACACACCGGCCGAGCGCGAGCAGGTGGCCGACGCCGTCGCCGGGCTGCAGGCCCGCCGCGAGGGCGTGGTGTGGATCGAGCAGATGCTGCCGCGCGAGCAGCTGGTCCCGCTGGTCTCGGGCGCGACGGTGTTCGTCGTCCCGTCGGTCTACGAGCCGCTGGGCATCGTCAACCTGGAGGCCGCGGCCTGCGGCACCGCCGTCGTCGCCAGCGCCGTGGGCGGCATCCCCGAGGTCGTCGACGACGGCCGCACCGGGCTGCTGGTCCCCTACGACCCGGCGGACCCCGAGGCGTTCGCGAGCAAGCTGGCGGCCCGGATGACCGAGCTGCTGCGCGACCCCGACCGGGCGGCGCGCATGGGCGCGGCGGGCCGCGAGCGGGTGCTCGCCGAGTTCGGCTGGCCGGCGATCGCCCGGCAGACCGTCGAGGTCTACGCCGCCGTCCTGGCGGCGCGGCCCTAGCCGCGCCGCTGGTACCTTTCCCCCGCCGGCCCGTGCGCCGGTGACGCAGCAGCAGCGAAGTCCGGTGCGAACCCGGCGCTGTCCCGCAACTGTGAGCGGCCCCCTGCCCGACGCGGCGGAGCCCGAGCCAGATCGCCTGCTCTGCGCCGTGCATCCGACCCTCGCGGCAGGGGTCGCGCACCGGGCGTCGGGTCAGCTCGGAGGCGACCTCCGCCGCCTCTCCTGGAGGCCCTCCCCTTGTCCGGTTCCCTTCCCCGGGCTGCGCGGTCCGCAGCGCGCCTGCGCCTCGCGGCGGTGCCCGTCGCGCTGCTGCTGACCCTGACCGCCTGCGGCGACGACGCGTCCGACGACGCCGGTGACGCCGCCGCCTCCTCGTCTGAGGCCGCCGACTTCCCGGTGACCCTCACCGCCGACAACGGCGAGGTGACCCTCGAGGAGCAGCCCGAGGCCATCGTCTCGATGTCGCCCTCGGCCACCGAGATGCTCTTCGCCGTCGGTGCCGGGGACCAGGTCGAGGCCGTCGACAGCAACTCCAACTTCCCCGAGGGCGTGCCGACGACCGACCTGTCGTCGTTCACCCCCAACGCCGAGGCGATCGTCGGGTACTCGCCGGACCTGGTCGTGCTCAGCGACGACATCGGCGGCATCGTCGACGCGCTCGAGGGCCTCGACGTCCCGGTGCTGCTGCTCGGCGCGGCCGAGGACCTGGACGACACCTACGCGCAGATGGAGCTGCTCGGCGAGGCCACCGGCCACGCCGAGCAGGCGGCCGAGGCCGTGGCCGACGTGCAGGACCGCATCGACGCCGCGGTCGCCTCGGTCACCGCCGACGTCTCGGGCCAGCGGGTCTACCACGAGCTGGACCCGGGCCTGTACTCCGCGGACAGCTCCACCTTCATCGGCAGCATCTACACGCTGTTCGGCCTGGAGAACATCGCCGACGGCGCCCCCGACCCCAGCGGCGGCTACCCGCAGCTGTCGGCCGAGTACGTCGTCGAGCAGGCGCCGGACATCATCGTGCTGGCCGACACCAAGTGCTGCGGCGAGAGCGCGCAGACCGTCGCCGCGCGGCCCGCCTTCGGCACCGTGCCCGCCGTCGTCGACGGTCGCATCGTCGAGGCCGACGACGACGTCGTCTCCCGCTGGGGCCCGCGCGTCGCGGACTTCGCCGAGAGCGTGGCCGGGGTCCTGCAGGGCTGAGCGCCGCACCGTGAGCAGCACCGCCTCCCGCACCCGGTCCGGCCGCCCGACGGCCGGGCCGGGTGCGGCGCGTCCCCGCCGGCCGGCCGCCCTGGTCTACGGCGTGGCGGTGCCGGTGCTGCTCGTCGCCGTCCTGGCCGGCATCTGGGTGGGCGCGGTGCCCCTGGCCCCCGGCGGCGTCGTCGTCACGCTGCTCGACCGGGCGCTGGGCCCGCTCGGCGTCGACCTGCCCGGCGGGCTCGAGGGCACCCAGGCGGCCGTGCTGCTGCAGCTGCGGCTGCCCCGCGTGGTGCTCGCCGTCCTCGTCGGGGCTGCCCTGGCCATCGCCGGTGCCGGCTACCAGGGGGTGTTCCGCAACCCGCTGGCCGACCCCTACCTGCTCGGCGCGGCCGCCGGTGCGGGGCTCGGCGCGACCCTGACCATCGCCTACGCGCCGGTGCAGTCGCTCGGCCCGGTCGGGCTCGTCCCGCTGGCCGCCTTCGCCGGCGCGCTGCTGGGGGTCGGCTGCGCCCTGGCCCTGGGCACCGTCGCCGGCGGCTCGCACAGCCCGACGCTGCTCCTCGCCGGCATCGCGGTGGCCGCCTTCCTCTCCGCCGCGCAGACCCTGGTGCAGCAGCAGAACACCGACGACCTGCGCGAGATCTACGGCTGGATGATCGGCCAGCTGGGCAGCTCCCGGTGGTCGGACATCGCGCTGGTCCTGCCCTACCTCGGCGTCTCCTGCGCGGTCCTGCTCTTCTGCGGCCGGGCCCTCGACGTGCTGGCCGTCGGCGACGACGAGGCCGCCTCGCTGGGCGTGCACCCGGGCCGGCTGCGGCTGCTGGTCATCCTCGCCGCGTCGCTGGCCACCGCCTCGGCCGTGGCGGTCAGCGGCCTGATCGGCTTCGTGGGCCTGGTCGTGCCGCACATCGTGCGGCGGCTGGCCGGCGGTTCCTACACCCGCGTGCTGCCCCTGTCGCTGCTGGTCGGCGGCGCCTTCCTGGTGCTCGCCGACCTGGTCGCCCGGGTGGTGCTGGCGCCGGCGGAGCTGCCCATCGGCGTGGTGACCGCCTTCGTCGGCGCGCCGTTCTTCGCGGCCCTGCTCTGGGCGGGGGCGCGGCGACGGTGAGCGGGCAGCGCGTGCACGGCGCACGGGTCGAGGTGGTCGGGCTGGGCGCCGCCTACGGCCGCACCCGCGTGCTGGACTCGGTGCGCTTCACCGTCGAGCCCGGGGGGTGGCTGGCGGTCATCGGGCCCAACGGCTCGGGCAAGTCGACGCTGCTGCGCTCGGTGCTCGGCCTCCAGCCCCACGAGGGCCAGGTGCGCATCGACGGCGTCCCGACCACGGGGCTGCCGCGGCGCGAGCGCGCCCGCCTGCTGGCCTACGCCCCGCAGCTGCCGGTGCTGCCCGAAGGCATCAGCACCGCGGACTACGTGGCGCTGGGCCGCACCCCGCACCGCCCGCTGCTGGCCGCGCCGCGGCGCGTCGACCGGGACGTCGTCGCCGACGTCATGGCCCGGCTGGGCCTGGAACCGCTGGCCGACCGGCTGGTGGTCACGCTCTCCGGTGGCGAGCAGCAGCGCGCCGTCCTGGCGCGGGCGCTGGCCCAGCGCCCGCGGGTGCTCCTCCTCGACGAGCCGACCGCCGCCCTGGACCTCGGCCACGCGCAGCAGGTGCTCGACCTCCTCGACCGGCTGCGCCGGGAGGACGGGTTGACCGTCGTCAGCACGCTGCACGACCTCACCCTGGCCGGCCAGTACACCGACCGGCTCACCCTGCTGGCCGGCGGCCGGGTGGTCGCCGACGGCACCCCCGCCGAGGTGCTCACGCCCGACGCGCTGGCGCGGCACTACGGCGCGCGCGCCCAGGTCGTCACGGGCCCGGACGGTCTCGCCGTCCTCCCCGTGCGCTGACCCCGCCCGGTCCAGCCGCGCCGGGAGACGTCCAGCCGCGCCCTACCGCGGCCGGACCGTCGCCCGACCGGCTGCACCCCTCGTCAGGCCCGGAACCGCACCCCGTCACCCGGGCGCAGCTGCGCGGCCAGCGGCAGGTCCGCGGTGACGACGACGGCGAGCACCGGGTAGCCGCCGGTCACGGGGTGGTCGGCGAGGAAGAGCACCGGAGCGCCGTCCGGCGGCACCTGCACCGCGCCGGCCACCAGCCCCTCGCTGGGCAGCTCGCCCTCGCGAGCCCGCGCCAGCCGGGGCCCGGTCAGGCGCAGGCCCACGCGGTCGCTGTCCGCCGCGACCGCCCACTCCTGCGTGGTGAGCGCGGCCCAGGCGGCGTCGTCCAGCCAGTCGCGTCGCGGGCCGGGCAGGACCCGGAGCACCGGCCGGTCCGGTGGCGGCCCGACCGGGGCGACGTCCACGACCGGCTCGTCGGCGGCGAGGTCGCCGACCGGCAGCAGCGTGCCCGCGGTGAGCGGCGGCGGGCCGAGGCCGGAGAGCGTGTCGGTGCTGCGCGACCCCAGCACCGGGGGGACGTCGATGCCGCCGCGCACCGCGAGGTAGCTGCGCAACCCCGCCCACGGCGTCCCGAGCGACAGCACCGCTCCCGGCGGGAGCGTCATCGGCGCGGCGAACGGCGCGGGCCGGCCGTCGACCGCCACGGGCAGCGGCGCCCCGGTCACCGCCACCAGCACGGTGCGCCCGGCCCGCAGCCGCAGCCCGCCGGCGGTCACCTCCAGCAGCGCCGCCTCGGGCCGGTTGCCGACCAGCCGGTTGGCCAGCGCGGCGGAGGCGGCGTCGGCCGCGCCCGACCGGGTCACCCCGATCGCGGCGCGCCCCGGCCGGCCGAGGTCCTGCACCGTCGCGAGCGGCCCGGGGGCGAGCACCGTCAGCACCTCAGCCCACGTCCTGGAACCGCACCCGGGCGCCCGGGGCCAGCAGCGCCGGCGGCTCCCGGTCGACGTCGAACAGGACGGCGTCGGTCCGCCCGACCAGCTGCCACCCGCCGGGCGAGGCCCGCGGGTAGACGCCGGCGTAGGGCCCCGCCAGCGCGACCGACCCGGCCGGCACCCGCGTCCGCGGGGTCGCCCGGCGCGGCACGTGCAGATCGGCGGGCAGCCCGGTGAGGTATCCGAAGCCGGGCGCGAAGCCGCTGAAGGCGACGGTCAGCTCGACGGCGGTGAGCGCCGCGACGACGTCGGGCACCGAGCGGCCGGCCCGCTCCGCGACCTCGGCCAGGTCGGGCCCGTCGAAGACGACCGGCAGCACCACCGGCGCGCCCGCCTGCCCCGGCGCGGCCTCCCCGAGCGGCAGCCGGCGCAGGGCGGCGACGTCGAGCTCGGTGGGCGGGCGGTCCAGGACGACCAGCACGGTGCGCGCGGCGGGCACCAGCTCGCGCTGCCCGGGCAGCGGCGCGGCCGGTCAGCGCCCAGTGCACGGCCGGCACCCCGCCCGGCTCGTCGACCTCGACCAGCAGCGCCCGGTCCCCGTACGGCAGCACCCGCACGCCGGCCCCGGTCCGCTCCACCGGATCATGATGGCCGATCCCCCGCCCACCGCCCGCCCGCGGCCGGGCTCCCCCAGCAGCAGGAGGAACCCGCCGTGGCGCAGGCAGCTCCGCCGGTCGTCGTCGTCGGCCTGGTCGCCGCCCCCGGCGCCGCCGCCGACCTGGCGGCCGGCCTGTGCGACGACCTCGCCGCCGAGCTGTCCGCCCAGCACCCCGAGGTCGCCTGGCGGGTCCGCTCGGTGGCCGACGGCCTGGTCACACCACCCGCCGACGACGCCGAGCTGGTCGCCGCCACCCGCGCCCGGCTGCTGCGCGAGGACTGGGACCTCGCCGTCTGCCTGACCGACGTGCCGCTGGAGCGCGCCCGCCGGCCGGTCGTCGGGCACGCCAGCCCGGTGCACGGGGTCGCGGTGCTCTCGCTGCCGGCGCTGGGCGCGGTGAACTGGCGGCGCCGGGCGCTGCAGACCGCGGTCGGCCTGGTGCAGGCCCTGGCCGGGGACGGCGAGCCGGACGACGCCGAGGACCGCGCGCTGATCGGCCGCCGGCTGCGGCAGCTCGCCGTCGACCCGGCGGAGTCCACCGAGGGCGTGCGCTTCACCGCCCGGGTGCTCACGGGGAACCTGTCGATGCTGGTCGGGATGGTGCGGGCGAACCGGCCGTGGCGGCTGGCCGTCCGGCTCTCCCGGGCGCTGACCGCCGCGATCGCGGCCGGGGTGTTCGCGCTCATCACCCCCGATATCTGGCGGCTGGCCGACGTTTTCGGCTCGGTGCGGCTCTCCGTCGTCGCCGTCGGCTCGGTCGCGGCCACGGCGGTCACGCTGGTGGTCGGGGCGCAGCTGTGGGAGCGCGCCCGCTCCCGCCGGGGCCGCAAGCAGGTCGTCCTGTTCAACCTGGCGACGGCGGCGACCGTCGTCATCGGCGTCCTCTCGCTGTACGCCGCGCTCTTCGTGCTCGCGCTGCTCGGCGCGCTGCTGCTCGTCGTCGACCCGCTGTTCGCCGAGGCGCTCGGGCACCCCGCCGGGTTCGGCGACCGCCTCGAGCTCGCCTGGCTGATCAGCTCGCTGGCCACGGTGGGCGGCGCGCTGGGTGCCGGGCTGGAGACCGACGAGGCGGTGCGCGAGGCGGCCTACACCTACCGCCCCGGCGGGAACGACCCCGAACCGGTCGAGCCGGCGACCGCGACCTGAGCGCTCAGCCGGTGAACGGGGCCGGTGTCACGCCGGCGTCGGTCAGCGCCGCGCGCACCGCTCGGGCCAGCTCGACCGCACCCGGGGTGTCCCCGTGCAGGCAGATCGACCCGACCGCCGCGGGCACGGTGCTGCCGTCGACGGCGACGACGGTGCCCTCCACCGCCATGCGGACCGCACGGGCCGCGACCTCCGCGGGGTCGTGCACCAGGGCACCCGGTTCGCGGCGGGGCACCAGCCCGCCGTCGGGGGTGTAGCCGCGGTCGGCGAAGCCCTCGCGCACCGCGCGAAGGCCGGCCGCCTCCGCCACCCGGAGCAGCGCCGAACCGGGCAGACCCAGCACCGGCAGGGCCCGGTCGTGGGCGACGACCGCGTCGACGACGGCCCGCGCCTGCGCCTGGTGCGTGACCGTCGCGTTGTAGAGGGCGCCGTGCGGCTTGACGTAGCGGACCCGCGTGCCCTCGGCCCGGGCGATCCCGTCCAGGGCGGCCAGCTGGTAGAGCACGTCGTCGGCGAGCTCGCCGGGCTCGACGTCGATGAACCGCCGGCCGAAGCCGGCGAGGTCGCGGTAGGAGACCTGCGCCCCCACGGCGACGCCGGCCCGCGCGGCGCCGGCGCAGACGCGGCGCATCGTGCCCGGGTCGCCGGCGTGGAAGCCGCAGGCGACGTTGGCGCTGGTGACGACGCCCAGCAGCGCCTCGTCGTCGCCCAGCCGCCAGACGCCGAAGCCCTCGCCGAGGTCGGCGTTGAGGTCGACGGAACTGCTCACCGGCGCAGTCTCGCACTGCGCCGGTGAGCGCTGTCCCGGTGAGCGCTGGGGCTCAGAGCTCGGGCTTGAGCTGCACCTTGATCACACCGTCGGACTTCTCCTGGAACTTCCGGTACATCTCCGGGGCCTCCGACAGCGGCACGCGGTGCGTGGCGAAGTCGTCGACGCCCAGCGGGTCGGCGTCGGTGAGCAGCGGCATGATCTCCGGGATCCAGCGCTTGATGTTGCACTGGCCCATGCGCAGCTGGATCTGCTTGTCGAACATGGTCATCAGCGGCATCGGGTCCGCGGCGCCCCCGTAGACACCCGACAACGAGATGGTGCCGCCACGCCGGACGATGTCGATCGCCGAGTACAGCGCGTTGAGCCGGTCGACGCCGGCGTGCTCCATGAGCGGCGCGGAGACGGCCTTGGGCAGCAGCCCGGCCGCCTTCTGGACGAACCCCGTGCCCGGGGAGCCGTGCGCCTCCATGCCGACGGCGTCGAGCACCGAGTCGGGCCCGCGGCCACCGGTCATGTCGCGGATCGCGTCACCGATCTCCTCGACCTCGTTCAGGTCGACCACCTCCACGCCGCGGGCCTTCACCCGCGCCAGCCGCTCGGGGACGAGGTCGACGCCGATGACCCGGAAGCCCTTCTGCTGCGCGATCCGGCAGGCGAAGTCACCGATCGGCCCCAGGCCCAGGACGACGAGCGTCCCGCCCTCGGGCACCGCTGCGTACTCCACGCCCTGCCAGGCCGTGGGCAGGATGTCCGAGAGGTAGGCGAACCGGTCGTCGGCCGGGCCCTCGGGCAGCGGGATGTGCGTGAACTGCGCCTGCGGCACCCGCAGGTACTCCGCCTGGCCACCCGCGACCTGGCCGTAGAGCTTGGAGAAGCCGAACAGCGCCGCGCCCATGCCGTGCTCGCGCACCTGGGTCGTCTCGCACTGGGTGTAGAGCTGCTGCTGGCACATCCAGCAGTGCCCGCAGGAGATCTGGAAGGGGATCGAGACGCGGTCGCCCACCTTCAGGTTCGTGACCGCCGAGCCGACCTCCACGACCTGGCCCATGTTCTCGTGGCCGAGGATGTCGCCCACGCCCATGAACGGCGAGAGCGGCTCGTACAGGTGCAGGTCCGAGCCGCAGATGTTCGACGTCGTCACCCGGATGACCGCGTCGGTCGGCTCCTGCACGAACGGGTCGGGCACCTCCTCGACGCGTACGTCCCGCTGCCCGTGCCAGGTCACTGCCTTCATGGGGTCCACCGTTCGTCTCGTCGCGTGCGCGCCTCTGTCGGCGCACGACCGCTGTTCCCGGGGTGCCCGTGACCGTCGGGCCGAAACCGGGCCGCGCGCCACGCACCCGTTCGGAATGCCGCCCAGCGCCGGCACGCTGCACCAGACATGGCACCGGCCGAGCCGCTGACCCTCTTCGACCCCGAGCCGCCCCCGACGCCTGCGCCGCCCAACCGGCTGCTGCAGGTCCGCCGCATCTACGCCGAGCCCGCCGCCGCGGACAGCCCCCGCGGCCGCCAGGTGCTGGGCCGCTACCCCGACGCCGAGCTCGTCGAGGTGCCCTCCCACTGGCAGATCCCGGACCTCCACGGCAACGAGGGCAACGTCGAGCGCTGGGTGCGGGTGAAGACCGAGACGCTGGTGCTCGGCGTCAAGAAGTCGCTCTCGGCCCGCCCCAACGGGCGGTCGGCGAACTGGATCGCACCGTCCACCGCCAACGGCTGCGCGATGGCCTGCGCCTACTGCTACGTCCCCCGGCGCAAGGGCTTCGCCAACCCGATCACCGTGTTCACCAACATCGAGCAGATCACCGGGTACCTGCGCCGCCACGTCGTCCGGCAGGGCCCCAAGCCCGAGCCGGACCAGGCCGATCCCGAGAGCTGGGTCTACGACCTCGGCGAGAACAGCGACTGCTCGGTCGACGCGCTGGTCAGCGACAACGTCGCCGACCTCGTCGCCACCTTCCGCGAGCTGCCGACGGCCAAGGCCTCCTTCGCCACCAAGTACGTCAATCGGCAGCTGCTCGACCTCGACCCCGCCGGGCGCACCCGCATCCGCTTCTCCGTCGTGCCGGAGGACGACGCGCAGCTGCTCGACATCCGCACCAGCCGGGTGGCCGAGCGGATCGCCGCGGTGGACGACTTCGTCGCGGCCGGGTACGAGGTGCACCTCAACCTCTCGCCGGTCGTGCTGCGCGAGGGCTGGGAAGAGGCCTGGGCCGCTTTGTTGCAGCGACTGGACGACGAGCTCTCCCCGGCGGCCAAGGCGCAGGCCGCGGCCGAGGTCATCCTGCTCACCCACAACCGCGATCTGCACGAGGTCAACCTGGGCTGGCACCCCCGGGCCGAGGAGCTGCTGTGGCGCCCTGAGCTGCAGCAACCCAAGCGCAGCCAGAACGGCCAGGACAACGTCCGCTACCGGAACGACGTCAAACGCGAGGGAGTGCAGCGACTGCACCGACTGGTCGCCGAGCACGCGCCCTGGCTGCGGATCCGCTACTCCTTCTGAGGGCTCTTCCGGCGGACCGGATCCGGCTGGAAACTGTCCGCACGGGCTTCCGGAGGTCACGAATCGTGTGACAAGGTTGCACAGCTAGTGATCGGGCAGGGGCGAGGGGGCACGGTGCCGATGGATCTCGGGCACCTGTCGGCGGTTCCGCCGGAGACCCTCCTGGACGCCCTCCCCGACGCCGTCGTCGTCGCGGACGGCGAGGGCCGGATCAGCTACGCCAACCCCGCGATCCGCACCCTGCTCGGCCACGACCCCGACGCCCTCATCGGCCGCTCGCTGGTCCGGGCGCTGCCGCGGCGCTTCCAGCCCGACTCGAGCAGCGGCGCGCTCCGCCCGCTGTCCGTCGCGCAGGGCGAGCTGCTGGGCCGGACGACGCAGCTGCCCCTGCTGCACGCCGCCGGGCACGAGGTCGTCGTAGACCTCACCGTGGCGCGGATCGGCTCCCCGCACACCGAGCCGGCCCAGCGCTCGTTCGTCTGCGTGCTGCGCGACGCGAGCGCCACCGTCCTGCTCGAGCGCCAGCTGCAGGTGAGCCGGTACCTCGCCGCCACGCTGCGGGTGACCGCCGCGCTCACCGAGGCCACCGACGCCGACGTCGCCTTCCAGCGGCTGCTGCCCACGCTCTGCACCGAGCTGGACTGGGACGCCGCGGTGCTCTGGGAGAAGGACGACCACAGCGGCCGGCTGGTGCACGCCGGTACCTGGACCGCGCCCGACGTCGACGTGCCGGCGCTGCGCGGGGAGACCCGGCGGACCTTCGGCCGCGGCGAGGGGCTGCCCGGCCTGGTCCAGCAGGAGCGCGCGCCGGTGGTCGTGGAGGACCTGTGGCGGGATCCGCGCTTCCTGCGCCGGGAGGCGGCCCGGGCCGACGACGTCCGCACCGGCGTGGCGTTCCCCGTGCTGCGCGGCGACGCGGTGCTGGGCGTCTGCGAGCTGTTCTCCCGCGCCCGGCGCACCGTGCCGCCGGAGCTGATCGACGTGCTCGCGCACGCGGGGCGGCAGGTCGGCCAGTTCCTCGGCCGGCTGCGCGCCGAGTCCGAGATGCGTTCCCTGGCCGAGACGCTGCAGCGCAGCCTGCTGCCCTCGCACCTGCCGACCGTGCCGGGTGTGGAGCTCGCCGCGCGGTACCGCGCCGGCGGCGGCACCGCGCTGGTCGGCGGCGACACCTACGACGTGCTGCCGCTGCCCGACGGGCGGTGGATGGCCCTGGTCGCCGACGTGTGCGGCACCGGCGCCGAGGCCGCGGCGCTGACCGCGCTCACCCGGCACACCGCGCGCGCCGCCTCGGCCGCCGGCTGCCCGGCCGCGGTGCTGGCCGCCGTCAACGCCGCCCTGCTGCACGAGCAGGGCGGCGGCCCGCTGCGCTTCGTCACCGCGGCCTGCCTGGTGCTCGAACGCGGCCCCGACGGACACCGGGTCGGCATCAGCCTCGCCGGGCACCCGCCGCCGTTGCTGCGCACCGCCGACGGCGACGTCGTCGCCCTGGGGAGCCCGGCCGCGCCGCTCGGCGTCGATGCGGGCACCGTGTTCACCGACCACACCGTGGAGCTGCCGGCCGGCAGCACGCTGCTGCTCTACACCGACGGCGTCACCGAGGCGCGGGACGCGGCGGGCGAGCAGTTCGGCGAGGAGGGGCTGCAGCGGCTGCTCGGCGACGCCGCCTGCGCGGACGCCGAGGGCGCCGTCGCCGCGGTCGCGGCCGCCGTCGAGGCGCAGGTCGCGGGCTCCCGCCACGAGGCCGACGACATGGCGCTGCTCGCGCTGACCGTTCCGGCCTAGGTCACCCGGTCTGGCCGGTGTCGGCGTGCGCCACCCCGACCGGCTTGGACTCCGGTGATCCCCGCTGCCGGAGGTACACCGCGAAGATCGCCATCGAGCCCACCGCCAGCATCTCGGACTGCCAGTTCTGGAAGCTCCGGTTCCAGAAGTCGGCCTCCCCGAGGTAGCCGGCGAAGGTCACCGGGTCCTGCCGCTGACCCAGCTGCTCGCTGTTGAACGCGACCCAGCCGGTGGCCGCCGAGGCGGCCCAGGTGAGCAGGAACAGGCAGCCCATGAGCAACCCGAGCGACCGGGAGAACACCGTCGTCCGCCAGTCGCCGGTCCGCGCCCACGCCGGGGAGTCCTCGTCCGCGTGGCGGACGACCCGCTGCTCCTCGTCGCTCTCGGTGCCCTCCTCGCCCGGCTCCTTGGACTCGCTCGAGCCCTTCTGGACGAGCCAGACCGTCGCGAATATGTAGAGGAAGAACTGCAGGTACTCCGACTGCCAGTTCTCCATCACGTCGACCATGAACGACGACGAGGTCACGTAGTCGAGCAGGCTCATCGGCTCCAGGCCCTCGGCCAGCTGCTGCGCGTTGACGTCGGCGTTGCCGGAGACCGCCTGCCCGGCGAGCGTGACGAGGAACAGCCCGCCGAAGGCCAGGCTCAGCGCGTTGTTGCGCAGGAAGCCCGTAGCTCGGCTCCCGGGCGCTCATCGCCCGGCCGCCGCGACGGCGAACGCGTAGGCGATGCCCAGCGCGATGACCAGCAGGTAGACCACGAAGACCGCCCGGACACCCTTCACGGCCCCTCCACCTCGCAGTCGTAGGGCGCCTCGCCGCGCCGCTCGCAGGCCGCGGCGGTCACCCGCCAGCCGGCTCCCGTCTCGGTCAGGAAGACGACGTCGCCCCCGATGCGCACCTGGGCCTCACCGCCCCACACCTCGACCGACGTCACGTCGCCGCCGGGCAGCGGCAGCTCCCCGATCAACGCGGCGCACGACGCCGACCCGTCGGACTCCAGGGCCGCGCGCGAGGCCGGGGCCAGGAGCCCGCACCGCTGCGCCGGGTCCCCGGCGGGGTCCTCGAAGGCGGTGGCGACCGCCCGCGCGTCGTCGGCCCCGGCGGCGCACCCGCTCGCCAGCGCCAGGACGGCGACCACCCCCGACCACACCCCTGCTCCGCGCACGGCTCCTCCTCGACGCACTCGCGCAGCGGCGTCCCGCACGCTCCTCGCCCGGACAGCGGGCGGCTACCCGGTCCCGGCACCGGGCACGCGCCGGTCACCCGGACGGGCGGACGTCCCGGCCGGCCCGGCTACCGTGGCCGTCGTGGCGCGGGTGGCGGTGGTGGGCGCCGGGCTCGGCGGGCTCGCCGCGGCCGCCCGGCTGGCCACGCAGGGCCACGCGGTGACGGTGCTCGAGCAGTCGGCCCAGGTGGGCGGCAAGCTCGGGCTGCTCGAGGTCGACGGGCACGCGTTCGACACCGGCCCGAGCCTGGTCACGCTCCCCCACGTGTACCGCGACCTGTTCGCCGCGACCGGCGCGCCGCTGGAGGAGGTCCTCGACCTCGTCCGGCTGGACCCCGCGGTGCACTACCGCTTCGCCGACGGCACCCGACTCGCCTTCCCCGGGGAGCCGGCCGCCGTCCCGGCTGCCCTCGATGCCGCGCTGGGCGCCGGAGCGGGCGCGCAGTGGGCGGCGCTGATGGGCCGCGCCGAGCGGATGTGGCAGGTCAGCGAGCGCCCCTTCCTGCGGACGCCGCTGGCCGGCGCGACCACCCTCGCGCGACTGGCCCGCCGGCCGGCCGACGTCGCCACCGTGGCGCCGTGGCGCTCGCTGCGCGGCCTCGGCGCGCAGCACCTGCGCGACCCCCGGCTGCGGGTGCTGCTCGACCGCTACGCCACCTACTCCGGCTCCGATCCGCGCCGCGCGCCGGCGGTGCTGGCCACCACCGCGCACGCCGAGCAGGCGTACGGCTCCTGGTACGTGCGCGGCGGGCTGCACCGGCTCGCGCTCGCCGTGGCCGAGCGGGCCGCCGAGCGCGGTGCGGTGCTGCGCACCGGGTGCGCGGTGCGCCGGGTCATCGTCGCCGGCGGCCGGACGGAGGGCGTGGAGCTGGCCGGCGGGGAGATGGTGCCGGCCGACGTCGTCGTCTCCGACGTGGACGCCGCCGCCCTCTACGCCGACCTGCTCCCGCGGGAGCTGACCCGGGCTCCGCGCCGCGCGCTGACCCGTACGACGCCGTCCCTGTCCGGGTTCGTGCTGCTGCTCGGGCTGCGCGGCCGGACGCCGGGCCTCGCGCACCACACCGTGCTCTTCCCGGCCGACTACGACGCCGAGTTCGACGCGGTCTTCGGCTCCGGCCGGCACGCCGGTGCGCCGGAGCCGGTGGCCGACCCGACGGTCTACGTCAGCGCGCCCGACGACCCGGCGCTGCGCCCCGACGAGGACAGCGAGTCGTGGTTCGTGCTGGTCAACGCGCCGCGGCACGAGCCCGGGCGGGGCGTCGACTGGGACGCACCCGGCCTGGCCGAGCGCTATGCCGACCACGTGCTGCAGGTGATGGCCGACCGCGGGCTGGACGTGCGCGACCGGGTGCGCGTCCGCGTCGTGCGGACGCCGGCCGACCTGGAGCGCGACACCGGCAGCGTGGGCGGCTCGATCTACGGGACGTCGAGCAACGGCGCCCGGGCCGCGTTCCTGCGCCCGGCCAACGCCTCCCCCGTGCCCGGCCTGTTCCTCGTGGGCGGCTCCGCGCACCCCGGCGGCGGGCTGCCGTTGGTCACCCTGTCCGCCGAGATCGTCGCGGGCCTGGTCGGTCCCGCCTGAACGGTGTGCGCGGATCGGCAGCTCCGGGGCTCGGAACTGCCGATCCGCGCACAGCGTCGCGAGGCGTCAACCGCGGGCGGCGCCGTAGCCGAGCAGCGCGGCCAGCCCGAGCGCGCTGCGCGGCTGGTAGGCCGCCCGCCAGAGCCCGCCGTGCGCGGCCTCGTGCGCCTCGTCCTGCCACGGGTGCTCGTGCGCGGGCCCGCCGCCGGTGTGCAGGTCGTGCACGAGCAGCGCGGCCATGAGCACGTTGGAGGTCGCCGGCTCGAAGATCTCCACGCCGAACCGGTGCGCACCGGCGTAGGCGGCGGCCAGCGCCCGGTTCTTCACCACCGACCGGGTGCGGGTCGGCGGCGCGACGTTCATCGACACCGTGGTGCCGGCGGCGCGGGCGGTCGTCGCCCGCCAGCGCTGCAGCCGCTTGGCCAGGGCGTAGTTCGGCCCCTGCTGGGCGACCAGGCTGTCGGCGATGCCGGGGTCGGTGCCGGGCACATAGGCCCGCTGCAGCAGCCGTCCTCCCGACACCGTGCGCAGCGGCCGGCCCAGCAGCTTCGCGCCGCGCGAGCGGTCGGCGTAGGCCTGCACCGACTGCGCGACGGCGTCGGCCGGGACGGCGAAGACGTCGGTGGGCGTGGCCAGGAACGCCAGCGCGAGCTCCGGGCGGGCCGCGGTCAGCCGGACGGTCAGCGCGTCGACCGCCGTCGAGACCCGCACGTTGGTCGCGCCGTCGGCGTAGACGTAGTTCCCCAGCACCGGCCGGCCGGGCAGCGCGGCGGCCCAGTCGGCGACGGCGGGCACCTCGGCGATGAGGTCGGCGCCGGCGTGCGCGGGGTCGGCGTCCTCGGCCGGTCCGCCGACCGGGACCAGCAGGGTGCCGGCGCTGCCGCGGGCGGTGTCGAGCACCCGCTCCCACAGCGGCGCGCGCGGCAGGTCGACGCCGGCCACCCGGGCACCCCACCGCAGCAGCGCGGTCAGCGGGCCCATCTCGGCACCGGCGCCGAGGACGACGACGGTGCTGCCGGGCAGCGCCAGCCACTCCGGGTTCGCAGCGACCGTCCGCACCGCCTCGGCGCACGAGGGCTCGACGACGCCACCGGCGACCCAGGTGTCGAGCCGGCGCAGCAGCGCGTCGCCCCGCAGCCGCCCGCCGTGGAAGGGCAGCGAGAGCTCCCGCTCGGGCTCTGCGGTGCCGCGCACCTCCACGGCGTGCAGGGCCCGGTCGGCAGGTGCGGCGACCAGGCCGTCGAGGCCGGTCTCGCCGTCCGGGCCGGCCACGCGCATGCGCTCGTGCAGCGAGGCCAGCCCCGCCTCGGCGATGGCGCGCGCGGACGACGCGGCGGGCAGGCCGGCCTCCACCAGGCGGCGGAAGTGGGTCAGGTAGCCCCCGCGCCAGTTGGTCTCCCGCTCCGCGGCCAGCGCGCCGGCGGCGTCGACCGGGCGCAGCGCGTCGGCGACCACCCCCCGGCCCAGGGACGACGTGCTGCGCCGCCCGTCCGCCCCGGCCGGGAACACCACACCGCGCTCGTCCTGGCTCATCGTTTCCTCTCGTCGTCGTCGGCAGGGGCGCCGGCCTCGAGCCAGCGCAGCAGTGTGCGGGTGCCGAAGCCGGTCCCGCCCTTGACCGTCTCGGCGTCGTCGGAGCCGGCCCGCGCCGGCCCGGCGATGTCCAGGTGCGCCCAGGGCAGCGTGCCTGCGAAGGGCTGCAGGAACAGCGCCGCCGTCGTCCCGCCCGGGTTGCCCGGCTGGTTGTTGGCGTCGGCGACCGCGCTCTCCAGCAGGTCGCCGTACTCGGCCGCCAGGGGCAGCCGCCACAGCGGCTCGCCCGCGGCGTCGCCGGCTGCGCACAGCGCGTCGGCCAGCCGGTCGGTCGTCGCGTAGAGCCCGCCGGTGCGCGCGCCCAGCGCCTGCTTCATCGCGCCGGTCAGCGTGGCGACGTCGACCAGCGCGGTGGCGCCCAGCTCCAGCCGGGCGTGCGCGAGCGCGTCGGCCAGCACCAGCCGGCCCTCGGCGTCGGTGCTGCGCACCTCGGTGGTGCGGCCACCCACGTGCCGGACGACGTCGGCCGGCCGGTAGGCCGCACCCGAGACGGCGTTCTCCGCGGCCGGGACCACCGCGGTGACGGCGACCGGCAGCTCCAGCCGGGCGGCGGCGTCGACGGCGGCGAGCACGGCGGCGCCGCCCGCCATGTCGGTCGCCATGTGCCGCATGCCGGCATTGGTCTTGATCGAGATGCCACCGGTGTCGAAGGTGATGCCCTTGCCGACGAGCACCGGGTGCGTCGGCCCGGCCGACGGCGGCCGGTAGGCGGCGATCACCACCCGGGGCGGCGAGGCGGAGCCCCCGCCGACGGCGAGGACGCCGCCGAAGCCGCCGGCGCGCAGCTCGTCCGGGCCGAGCACGGTGACCGTCACGTGCGGCAGCCCGCCCAGCCGGGCGCACGCCTGCGCGGCCAGCCAGGCCGGGTCCTTGCGGTGCGGCGGGGTGTTCACCAGCGTCCGCGCCCAGGCGACCGAGCCGGCCGCCACCTCGCCGGCGGTCGCCGCGCGGCGCACCTCGGGGTCTGCGGCCGCGGCGGCGACCACGGCGATGGTGGCCAGCCGCCGCGGCGGGCGGGTGGAGGAGTCGCGGAAGCGGTAGCCGGCCAGCAGCGCGGCCTCGACCGCGGCGCGCACCTCGTCGGCGCCGGCGGCGCCGTCCAGCGGCAGCACCAGCCGGGTCGCGCCGTGCTCGGCCAGGGTCTGGGCGCGGCGCACGCAGATGCCGACGTACCGGCGCAGCTCGGGCACGGTGCCCGCCTCGGCGCCGACGGCGACCACGCTGCGCGGCCGGCGCCCGGCGATCGGCACGTTGGTGATCGTGCCCGCGGCTCCGGTGTTGCCGGTGTCGGCGAGCGCGCCGGCGAGCAGCTCGGGGCTGACCACCGGCTCCGGACCGGTCAACCAGGTGGGCAGCACGCCGCCCGTGCCGACCGGGACGGCGAGCACGTCGTCGGTCCCGAGGGCGGGCAGCTCGGCGAGCAGCTCGACGTGCGGCAACGGCGCGGCCCCGGTCGCCGGCTCGTCGCCGGCGGCCGGGGCCGTGTCGTCCTGCGCTGCGCTGCCCGGGGGCAGCTCGGCGGAGGTGGTCAGCTGGTCGCGCCCTTGAGCGCCTCCGACAGCGCCGCCGCCTCGTCGGGCGACAGCTCCACCACGAGGCGACCGCCTCCCTCGAGCGGCACGCGCATGACCAGGCCGCGGCCTTCCTTGGTCACCTCGAGGGGACCTTCACCCGTGCGCGGCTTCATGGCCGCCATGCGTGCCTCCTTCGCCGGCCACACCGCTCCCCGCCGGGGCGGGAGGTGGGGTGGCGTCCATCGCTGCTGGAACTCCGGGACCAATGATCCCGTATGAGGGGCCGTCGTCCAACACGAGGTCCCTTCAGGGTGATGCGCGGAAGCAGGAGGCGACGTGATCGTCGACCATCCCGGTCGCCTGCATGAGCGCGTAGGCCGTCGTCGGGCCGACGAAGACGAACCCGCGGCGCTTGAGCTCGCGGGCCATCGCGACCGACTCCGCGCTGGTCGCGGGCACGTCGTCGACGGTGGCGGGGCGGGTCCGCGGGCCGGTCGGGGCGAACGACCAGAGCAGCTCGGAGAGCCCCTCGGGCTGCTGCTGCGCGGTCCGGGCGTTGCGGATGGCGGCGGCGATCTTCGCCCGGTTCCGCACGATCCCCGCGTCGGCCATCAGCCGGGCCTCGTCGTCGGGCCCGAACTCCGCGACGGCGTCGATCGCGAAGCCGGCGAACGCGGACCGGAACGCCGGCCGCTTGCGCAGGATGGTGATCCAGGACAGGCCCGACTGGAACGCCTCGAGGCAGAGCCGCTCGAACAGGGCGTCGTCCCCGTGCAGCGGCGTCCCCCACTCCTCGTCGTGGTAGACGACGTACTCGGGGGCCGACCCGGCCCAGGCGCAGCGCTCCACGCCGGCGACCGTAGCCGCGGGTGCCGACGGTTCAGCGGGCTCCGGCACCGGAGGCCTCCGCGGGAAGGTCGGCGGTGGCCGGCACGGGGTGGTTGCGCCGGGTCGCCAGCACGCAGCCGGCCAGCACCAGCGGCAGGCCGAGCGCGATGCCGAGCGTGAACGGCTCCCGCAGCAGCAGCACGCCGAGCAGCACCGCGACCGCCGGATTGACGAAGGTGATCACCAGCGCCCGCTGCGGGCCGACCTCCCGGATGAGGGCGAAGAACAGCGCCAGCGCGACCGCGGTGCACAGCACGCCCAGCGCGGCCAGCGACAGCACCGCCTGCCCCGACGCGTCGACGGCGTCCCCCAGCCGCGGCAGCGCGAACGGCGCGTAGACGACCGTGGTCACCGCCAGCGCCAGGGCCGCGGCCGCCACGCCGGGCACCTCGGGCAGCCGCCGGCTCATCACCAGCGGCGCGGTCGCGTAGCCGACCGCCACCAGGGCGACGGCGCCGACGGGCAGCCACTGCGCGCCCTCCAGGTCCAGCCCGAGCAGCGCGGCGATGCCGACGACACCGAGCCCCATGCCCGCCATCCGCACCGGCGTGAGCCGCTCCTCCTCACCGGCGAGCCGGCCGGCCAGCGCGGCGACGAACGGCACCGCGGCCACCAGCAGCCCGGTCAGCGAGCTGGACAGCGACTGCTCGGCGTAGGCGAGCAGCAGCCACGGCGCGGTCATCTCCAGCACGGTGAAGACCAGCAGCCAGCGCCACTGGCGCAGCGCCGCCCCGAGCCCGCCGCGGTGCAGGGCCCACGGCAGCAGCAGGGCCGCCCCGATCGCGCAGCGCACGAAGACGACGACCACCGGCGGCACCTCGTCGACGGCCACCTTGATCAGCAGGTACGGCATGCCCCAGATGACCGACAGGGCCACGAACAGCGCCCACCCCCGGCGGCTCACCGGGCGGGCGCTCCCCCCGCCCGCGCGGCGACCGCGGCGAACCGGCGCAGCGACCGGCGCACGCCCCAGCGCACGAACGGCCGGACGGCGTACCAGCCGGGCGTCAGGACCACCCCGAACCAGCCCCACGGCAGGTAGAAGCGCTCGGTCCAGACGAAGGTGGCGTGCTCGCCGCGCGGCTCGATCTCGAAGATCCCCGGGCCGCGGATGACCCGGCCGGTGTGCTGCACCTCGACCAGGCGCGGCGGGTCCCACTTCGTGATCACCATGGTGTCCAGCAGCCCGAGGTGCCTACCGCCGGGCAGCGGCAGCCCCGTGCGGGCCGCGAGCCGCCCGCCGACGCCCTGCGCCGGGCCGCCGACGGTCTCGACGTCGGTGGCGACCATCCACTCGCCCTGCCCGACCCAGTCGGTGAGCACCGCCCACACCCGCTCCGGGGACGCCTCGACGTCGATCCGTTCCACCAGCTCAGGCATCGCGCTCCTCCTCGGGGGCCGCCGCAGCGGTCTGGCGCGCGGGCTGCTCGGCGAGCTGCGCGCGCAGGGCGGCGAGCTCGGCGTCGCGCTCGTCCAGCGTCCGGGCCAGCTGCTCGAGCAACCAGTCGACCTCGGTCATCCGGTAGCCGCGCACGGCCACGGTCATCCGCACCGCGCGCACGTCGTCACCGTCCACCGGCCGGCCGACCGGCAGCTCCACGGGCGAGCGGTCCGGCTCGGCGGGCGGCGCGCTCTCGCCCCGGCCCAGGAGCACCGAGGCGCCGAGGAACAGCAGCGCCGCCACCACGACCACCCCGACGCCGAAGACCACGAACTCCAGCACGTCAGGCGTCCGACGGGCCGAGCGGTGCCCGCATCCCGCCGCCGTTGTCGCCCGCGCTGCGGCCGGCCTCGGCGGCCCGGATCACCGCGACCACCTCGGCGACGTCGTCGGTCACCGTGAGCAGGTCGAGGTCCCGCGGGCCGATCGTGCCGGTGGCGGCCATGGTGTCCCGGATCCAGTCGACCAGCCCGGACCAGTAGGCCGAGCCGAAGAGGATCACCGGGAAGCGGGTGACCTTGCCGGTCTGCACGAGGGTCATCGCCTCGAAGAGCTCGTCGAGGGTGCCGAAGCCGCCGGGCAGGATCACGAAGGCCTGCGCGTACTTCACGAACATCGTCTTGCGCACGAAGAAGTAGCGGAACGTGATGCCGACGTCGACCCACTCGTTGAGCTCCTGCTCGAACGGCAGCTCGATGCCCAGACCCACCGACAGCCCGCCGGCCTCGCACGCCCCGCGGTTGGCCGCCTCCATCGCGCCCGGGCCGCCGCCGGTGATCACCGCGTAACCGGCCTGCGCCAGCGCGGACCCGATCGCGACGCCCGCCGCGTAGTGCGGGTGGTCGGCCGGCGTGCGGGCGCTGCCGAACACGCTCACCGCACGCGGCAGCTCGGAGAGCAGCCCGAAGCCCTCCACGAACTCGCTCATGGATGCGGAGCACGCGCCATGGATCCGTGTGCACCCAGTCAGTGGGGCCGCGGCGGTCGAGCAGCCGCTGGTCGGTCGTCGTCCCGACCGTGCGCGGGTCGGGCTCGCCACCGCGGAGCATGACCGGGCCGCGGTGACGGGGGCGCCGGCGTTCGCCGTCCGCGGCCGGGGGTCCGGCCTCCGGCGGGGTGGGCGGCACGGTCACGCGGCGCTCCCGGAGAGGTAGGCGACGAGCGCGTCCTCGGCCGGCTGCAGCCGGTCGATGACGACGTGCTCCTCGCGGGTGTGGGCCAACTGCGGATCGCCCGGGCCGTAGTTGATCGCGGGGATGCCGAAGGCGGCGAAGCGGGCGACGTCGGTCCAACCGAGCTTCGCCCGCGCCGGCCGGCCCACGGCCGCGATGAAGGCGGCCGCGGCGGGCTCGGTGAGGCCCGGCAGGGCACCACCGGAGTGGTCGACGAACTCCAGCGTGGCGCCGCCGGCCAGCGCCTCGGCGAACACCTCCCGGACGTGCGCCTCGGCGGCGTCCTCGTCCCGGTCGGGCGCGTAGCGGAAGTTGACCAGCAGGGCGGCCTGGTCGGGGATCACGTTGCCGGCGACCCCGCCGGAGATGCCGACGGCGTTGAGCCCCTCGCGGTAGGTGCAGCCGTCGATCTCGACCTCCCGGGCGGTGTACGCCGCGAGGGTCGCCAGCGGCCCGGCCAGGGCGTGGACGGCGTTCTCCCCCAGCCAGCTGCGGGCGCTGTGCGCGCGCCGGCCCTTCGCGGCGATCCGGGCGCGCAGCGTGCCCTGGCAGCCGGCCTCGATCTCGCCGTCGGTCGGCTCGAGCAGGATGGCGAGGTCGCCGTAGAGCCAGCCGCGGCGCTCGCGGGCCACCCGGCCGAGGCCGTTCTTGACCGCCTCGACCTCCTCGTTGTCGTAGAAGGCGAAGGTCAGGTCGTGCGCCGGCTCGGCACCGGGGACGCCGAACCGGCCGGCCAGCCGCAGCATCACCGCGTCACCGGACTTCATGTCGCTGGTGCCGCAGCCGTACAGCCGGTCGCCCTCGATCCGGCTGGGCACGTTGTCCGCGATCGGCACGGTGTCCAGGTGGCCGGCCAGCACCACCCGGGTCGGCCGGCCGAGGTTGGTGCGGGCCAGCACGTTGTTGCCGATCCGCTCCACCTCCAGCCCGCCGAGGCCGCGCAGGGCCGCCTCGACGAGGTCGGTCAGCGCCTGCTCGTCCCCCGAGACGGACGGGACGTCGACCAGCGCGCGGGTGAGGGTGAGGACGTCGGCGGAGAGGTCCAGCGGTGGGAGGTCGCTCACGCCGCCGAGCCTAGGGGGCGGCGCCGGCCTCCGGCTCGGTAGCGTCTCACCCGTGACCGCTGCGCCCGTCTCCGCTTCCGCTGCCGGCCTCGCCACCGTGACCCGCGAGGGCACGGTCCTGGACACCTGGTACCCGGAGCCCCGGCTCGGCGCGCCCGACGGGGCGGCCGCGGGCACCACCCGCATCGGCGCCCTCGACCTCTCCGGCGAGCTCGGCCCCGACTACGGCGGCCTGGTGCGCAGCGACGAGGCGCGCGGCGTGGAGGTCATCGCCGTCCGGACCGTCATCCCCGACCTGGCCGCCCCGCCGGTGGACACCCACGACGTGTGGCTGCGGCTGCACCTGCTCTCCCACCGCCTCATCCGGCCCAACAGCGCGAACATGACCGGCGTCTTCGGTCTGCTCACCAACGTGGCCTGGACCAGTGCCGGACCGGTCGAGGCGGCCGGGTTCAACGCGCACCGGCTGCGTGCGGCCGTGGGCCACGTGACCGTCTTCGGCGTGGACAAGTTCCCGCGGATGGTCGACTACGTCATCCCCTCCGGCGTCCGCATCGCCGACGCAGACCGGGTGCGCCTGGGCGCCCACCTGGCCGAGGGGACGACGGTCATGCACGAGGGCTTCGTCAACTTCAACGCCGGCACGCTGGGCCCGTCCATGGTCGAGGGCCGGATCAGCCAGGGCGTCGTCGTCGGTGCGGACAGCGACATCGGCGGCGGCGCCTCGATCATGGGCACGCTCTCCGGCGGCGGCACCGAGGTCATCTCGATCGGCACCGGGTGCCTGCTGGGGGCCAACGCCGGCATCGGCATCTCGCTCGGCGACGACTGCATCGTCGAGGCCGGTTGCTACGTGACCGGCGGCTCGCGCGTGACGCTGCCCGACGGCTCGGTGGTCAAGGCCCGCGAGGTCTCCGGCCGCGACGGGCTGCTGTTCCGCCGCAACAGCGTCAGCGGCGCGCTCGAGGTCGTCGACCGCAAGGACCGCGCGTGGGGCGCGCTCAACGCGGAGCTGCACCAGAACTAGTGCGGCCGCCGTCACCCCCGGTCGTCCAGGGAACGGTCAGGGAGCCGACCTAGAGTTCCTCCCGATGAGCTCCACCTCCACGCCGGCCCGCACGACCGCGGTCCGGGCCGGCGCGCCGGCCCGCCGGCGCCCCGCCCGCCGGAGTGCGAAGCGGCGCGGCCCGGCACGCCGGAAGCGGAGCGGCTCGGACAACTGGTGGCCGCTGGTCGTCGTCGCGGTGCTGGTGGTCGTCGGTGTCGCCTGGGTGCGCTCGGCGGACGACGTCCCGCCGGCGGTCACGTGCACCGTCGAGGGTCCGATCGGGACCGGGACCGTCCAGCTCTCCCCCGACCAGGCGCAGAACGCGGCGACGATCGCCCGCGTGGGCCGGGAGCGCGGCCTGCCCGACCGGGCGATCGTCATCGCCCTCGCGACGGCGATGCAGGAGTCGACCCTGCGCAACCTGGACTACGGCGACCGCGACTCCCTCGGCCTGTTCCAGCAGCGCCCCTCGCAGGGCTGGGGCACCCCCGAACAGGTTCAGGACCCGGTCTACGCCGCGGGGAAGTTCTACGACTGGCTGGTGACCGTCCCCGGCTGGGAGACCGGCCGGCTCACCGACGTGGCCCAGGCGGTGCAGCGCTCCGGCTTCCCGGAGGCCTACCAGAAGCACGAACCCCTGGGGCCCAGGAGCTGACCGCCGCGCTGAGCGCGGACGCCCTCGGCTGCGTCTGAGGCCTCAGGCCTCCGCGATCGGCCGGCCGACCGTCAGGCCCGCACGCAGTCCCGCGTCCATCGACCGGTACTGCGCGTCCGGCTCGGTGCCGGTGGCGTCCAGCACGCTGCTGAAGAAGCACCGCGCCGCCGCGGCGAGGACGACGTCGAGGATCTCGTCGTCGTCCAGGCCGAGGGTGCGCAGCTCGGCCAGGTCCTCCGGCGTCATCGCGGCGGCACCGGCGGCGACCTTCGCGGCCACCCGGACGACGGCGGCGTCGACCGGGCCGAGGGCGGCGAGCTCACCGCCGCTGATCGCGCGCACCTCGGGCTCCGCGCCGAACCGGTCGACCAGCACCCCGCCGTGGGCGAGCGAGCAGTAGCTCGACCGCAGCTGCCGGGCCGCGGCCAGGGTGGCCAGCTCGTAGCGGCGCGGGTCCATCGACGCCTTGACCGCGGCGTTCAGCGCGCGCCACGCCTCGTAGACGGCGGGGCGCCGGGCGAGCAGCCGGGTGTAGTTCGCGACGTACCCGAGGGTCGCCCGGTCCCGGTCGAAGGCCTCCGCCGCCTCGGTGGAGGCGGCCTCGTCGGCGTCCGCGATCCAGCTCATGGCGGGACGGTAGGGCCGCGCCGGGGCCCGCGGAAGGCCACCGGCCCGCCGCCCGGTCACCGGCCGACGTACGCCGCCAGGTGCTCGCCGGTCAGGGTGGAGCGGGCGGTGACCAGGTCGGCCGGCGTCCCCTCGAAGACCACCCGGCCGCCGTCGCGGCCCGCACCCGGACCGAGGTCGATGATCCAGTCGGCGTGCGCCATGACCGCCTGGTGGTGCTCGATGACGACCACCGACCGGCCGGCGTCGACGAGCCGGTCCAGCAGCCCGAGCAGGTTCTCCACGTCGGCCAGGTGCAGACCGGTGGTCGGCTCGTCCAGCACGTAGACGCTGCCCTTCTCCGCCATCTGGGTGGCCAGCTTCAGCCGCTGCCGCTCGCCGCCGGACAGCGTGGTGAGCGGCTGGCCGAGGGTGAGGTAGCCCAACCCGACGTCGGCCAGCCGGTCGAGGACCGCGTGCGCCGCGGGTACCTTCGCCTCGCCGGCGCCGAAGAACTCCTCGGCCTCGGCCACCGACATCGCGAGCACCTCGGCGATGTTCCGGCCGCCGAGGGTGTACTCGAGCACCGCCGCCTGGAACCGCCGGCCCTCGCACTCCTCGCAGGGCGACTCGACGGTGGCCATGACGCCCAGCTCGGTGAAGATGACGCCGGCGCCGTTGCAGGTCGGGCAGGCGCCCTCGGAGTTGGAGCTGAACAGCGCCGGCTTGACGCCGTTGGCCTTCGCGAACGCCTTGCGGATCGGCTCCAGCAGCCCGGTGTAGGTGGCCGGGTTGCTGCGCCGCGACCCCTTGATCGCGCCCTGGTCGACCACCACGACGCCCTCGCGGCCGGCGACCGAGCCGGTGACCAGCGAGCTCTTGCCCGAGCCGGCGACGCCGGTGAGCACGCACAGCACGCCCAGCGGGATGTCGACGTCGACGTCCCGGAGGTTGTGGGTCGACGCGCCCCGGACCTCGAGCGCGCCGCTCGCCGACCGCACGGCGTCCTTGACCGTCGCCCGGTAGTCGAAGTGCCGGCCGGTCGAGGTGTCGCTGCGCCGCAGCTCCTCGACGCTCCCCTCGAAGCAGACCGTGCCGCCCCCGGAGCCGGCGCCCGGCCCGAGGTCGACGACGTGGTCGGCGATCGCGATCGTCTCGGGCTTGTGCTCGACGACCAGCACGGTGTTGCCCTTGTCCCGCAGCTGCAGGAGCAGCCCGTTCATCCGCTCGATGTCGTGCGGGTGCAGGCCGACGGTGGGCTCGTCGAAGACGTAGGTGACGTCGGTGAGCGAGGAGCCGAGGTGGCGGATCATCTTGGTCCGCTGCGCCTCGCCGCCCGACAGCGTGCCGGCCGGCCGGTCCAGCGACAGGTAGCCCAGCCCGATCTCGGTGAACGAGTCGAGCAGGTGCTGCAGCCCCTTGAGCAGCGGCGCCACCGAGGGCTCGTCCAGGTCACGGACCCACTGGGCGAGGTCGCTGATCTGCATCGCGCAGACGTCGGCGATGTTCTTGCGGGCGATCCGCGACGAGCGGGCCTCCGGGGTGAGCCGCGTGCCGTCGCACTCCGGGCACTGCTGGAAGGTGATCACCCGCTCCACGAAACGGCGGACGTGCGGCTGCAACGCGTCGATGTCCTTGGACAGCATCGACTTCTGGACCTTGGGGATCACGCCCTCGTAGGTCAGGTTGATGCCCTCCACCTTGATCTTGGTGGGCTCCTTGTGGAGGAGGGTGTCGAGCTCCTTCTCCGAGTACTTCCCGATCGGCTTGTCCAGGTCGAGCCCGATGCCCTGGAACAGCCGGCCGTACCAGCCGTCCATGCTGTAGCCGGGCACCGTCAGCGCGCCCTCGCTGAGCGACTTGGTGTCGTCGTAGAGCGCGGTGAGGTCGAAGTCGGAGACCGCCCCCATGCCCTCGCACCGCGGGCACATGCCGCCGAGGTAGACCGCCTCCCGGACGACGCTCTTCTCGACCCGGCCGCCGGCCTTCTCGGTGCTCATGACGCCGCTGGCCTTGCGCGTCGGCACGTTGAACGAGAACGCCGTGGGCGGGCCGATCTGCGGCGTGCCCAGCCGGCTGAACAGGATGCGCAGCATGGCGTTGGCGTCGGTCGCGGTGCCGACGGTGGAGCGCGGGTTGGCCCCCATCCGCTCCTGGTCGACGATGATCGCCGTCGTCAGGCCCTCGAGCAGGTCGACCTCCGGGCGCGTCAGCGAGGGCATGAAGCCCTGGAGGAAGGCGCTGTAGGTCTCGTTGATCAGCCGCTGCGACTCGGCGGCGATCGTGGCGAACACCAGCGAGCTCTTGCCCGACCCCGAGACGCCGGTGAACACCGTCAGCCGCCGCTTGGGCAGCTCGACGCTGACGTCCTTGAGGTTGTTCACCCGCGCGCCGAGCACGCGGATCACGTCATGGCTGTCGGCGGCGTGCACGGGTCGATCGGTCACCCGCGGGATGCTGCCACGCCGCACCGACGTCGTCAGGCGACTTCGGGCCCCGGCCTCAGCCGGACAGGCGCTCCACGGCGGTGTCGATGCGCTCGTCGGTGGCGGTGAGCGCCATGCGCACGTGCCGCTCCCCCGAGGGTCCGTAGAACGCGCCCGGCGCGGCCACGATGCCCAGGCCCGCGAGCCAGTCGATGGTGGCCCAGCAGTCCTCGTCGCGGGTGACCCACAGGTACAGCCCGGCGGCGGAGTGGTCGATCCGCAGCCCGGCAGCCCGGACCGCGGCGGCGAGCCGGTCGCGGCGGCCGCGGTAGCGCTCGCGCTGGGCGTCGACGTGCGCGTCGTCGGCCAGGGCGGCGGTCATCGCGGCCTGGACCGGCGTCGGCACGAGCAGCCCCAGGTGCCGGCGGACCTCCCAGACGCGGCGGACCAGCGCCGGGTCGCCGGAGAGCAGGCCGCCGCGGTAGCCCGCCGCGCTGGACTGCTTGGACAAGGAGTGGACGGCGAGCAGGCCGCGGTGGTCCTCCCCCGCGACGGCGGGGTGCAGCAGCGAGCGCGGCTCGACGTCCCAGCCGAGGGTCACGTAGCACTCGTCCGAGGCGATCGGCACGCCGTGCGTCCGGCCCCAGTCGATCCAGGCGCGCAGCTCGTCGTCGTCCAGCACGCGGCCGTGCGGGTTGCCGGGGGAGTTCAGCCAGACCAGCACGACGCCGTCGGCGTCCGCGGGCGGGGTGTCGGCGCGCCGGACGTCGAGCCCGGCGACCACCGCGCCCACCTCGTAGGTCGGGTAGGCGACCGAGGGGATCAGCACCGTGCCGCGGCCGGAGAGGCCCAGCAGCGTCGGCAGCAGCGCGACGAGCTCCTTGGAGCCGACCGTCGGGATGACCGACGGGTCGGCACCCAGCGGGTCCGCGACCGTGACGCCGAGCCGGCGGCTCAGCCAGCCGGCCGCCGCGGTGCGCAGCGCGGCGGTGCCCAGCGCGGCCGGGTAGCCCGGGGCGTTCCCGGCCGCGGCCAGCGCCTGGCCGAGCAGCGCCGGGGTCGCGTCGACCGGCGTGCCGATCGAGAGGTCGACGACGCCGCCCGGGTGCTGCGCGGCCCGCGCACGGGCCGGCTCCAGCGCGTCCCACGGGAAGTCCGGGAGGACGCGCGGACCCCCGGGGGCGGTCAGTGCCCTTCGCCCTGGGGCGGGAGCGCCGCGACCAGCGGGTGGTCCTTGTGGATCTTCCCGGTCTTGGCGGCGCCGCCGGGGCTGCCCAGGTCGGAGAAGAACTCCACGTTGGCGTTGTAGAAGTCCTTCCACTTGTCCGGGACGTCGTCCTCGTAGTAGATGGCCTCGACCGGGCAGACCGGCTCGCACGCACCGCAGTCGACGCACTCGTCGGGGTGGATGTAGAGCATCCGTTCGCCCTCGTAGATGCAGTCCACCGGGCACTCGTCGATGCACGCCTTGTCGAGGACGTCGACGCAGGCCTGTGTGATGACGTAGGTCACGGTGGTTCCTCCCGGGGGCGGTGCGGGCTACGACCGCTGGACGGTCGATCGGCAGAATTAGTATCACCCTCTCGCACCCGGTTGGCCGGGAAGGGTGCCCTTGCCTGCGTGGTCACCCCGCAGAGGGAGTTCCCGGGCGCCGTCGCAGGATGTCGCGCGTGGTCGACGTGGCCGCTCTGGCCACCGCCGGGCGGGAGCGGGGCGCGCACTCCTGCCTGCTCCAGGTCGGCGACGGCAACGAGCCCGCGCTGGGGCTCTACGCGCGGCTGGGCGTCACGGAGCACCACCGGTACCACCACCGGTCGGCGCCACCGGCCTGACGCCCGCGGCCAGCACCCGCCCGGCGGCGAACGCGGCCGCGACGACGCCGAGCAGCAGGAACGCCATGCCGACCCACCCGGTGACCCCGCTGCCGATCAGCACCAGATCGCCCTCGGGCCGCCGGATCGTCGCGGCCAGCGCCACGACCAGCCAGACCAGCGCCGGCACGACCGCAACCAGCCGGGAGCCCGACAGCCGGTGGAACAGCTGCACCAGCAGCAGGTTCCCGACCACCGCGGCGAGCACCGAGACCGGCACCGGCACGGCGCCGGCCCGCAGCGGCAGCCAGAACACCTCGACCAGCGCCAGCCAGCCGCCGACGACGACGGCGAGCACCGCCCAGCCCAGCCTCGCGGCGATCCGGGCGATCACGGCTCCAGGCCGGCGAACAGGTCGTCCTCCCAGCCCTCGTCCCCGACCGCCGGGCCGCGCCGCCCGCGCACCAGCCGGTAGTGCTCGGTGGCCATGACCTCCAGGCCCAGGTTGTTCGACAGCGCGAAGAACGGCCCGTCGACGGTGATCTGGGTCGGGTGCGAGCGCATCGCGGCGTCCTTGCGGTCGGCGTGCGCGCGCGCGTCCACGGCGGTGGTGACGACGTCGTCCGGCACGACGAACGGCACGTCGTCCAGGTCGCCGAGGCCGTCGAACATCGACTTCTCGCCGAGCGCGGCCAGCGCGTCGATGCCCGCCTGCACGACCGAGCGCGGCATCGCGTTCCAGTAGACCTTCGCGATCTCCCACGCCGCCCCGAGGTCGGGCCGGAACGCGGGGTCCGCGGCGGCGTCGGCGGCGCGCATGGCGACCCGGTGCGCCTGGATGTGGTCGGGGTGGCCGTAGCCGCCGTTCTCGTCGTAGGTGACCAGCACCTGCGGGCGCACCTCGCGGATGACGGCCACGGCGTGCGCCGCCGCCTCGTCCAGGTCCGCGTTCCAGAAGGCGCGCGGGTGCCCGTTGGCCGGCGTCCCCATCATCCCGGAGTCCCGGTAGCGGCCCGGCCCCCCGAGGAACCGGGAGTCGGTGACGCCGAGGGCGGCCATCGCATCCCGCAGCTCGCCGATCCGGTAGCCGCCGAGCTGGTCGGCCTGGTCGGCGGCCAGCTGGGCGAGCTCCGGCACGAGGATCTCGCCCTCCTCCCCCAGCGTGCAGGTGAGCAGCGTGACCCCGGCGCCCTCGGCGACGTAGCGCGCCATGGTGGCGCCGTTGCCGATCGTCTCGTCGTCGGGGTGGGCGTGGACGAGCAGCATGCGTCGGGAGGGCGTCACGGCGCGATCCTGCCGGATCGGCCTCACTCCGCGTCGACGGGGACCACCGCTCGCGCCTCGGCGAAGTGGCACGCCGCCGGGTGGCCCTGGCCGCGGTCCACCAGCGCCGGCGCCTCGGTGGCGCAGATGTCCTGCGCCTTCCAGCAGCGCGTCCGGAACCGGCAGCCCGAGGGCGGGTCGGCCGGGCTGGGCACGTCGCCCTGCAGCAGGATGCGGTCCTTCTGGCCCCGCAGGTGCGGCTCGTGCAGCGGCACCGAGGACAGCAGCGCCTGCGTGTAGGGGTGCGACGGCGTCGTGTAGACCTGCTCGTCGGTGCCCTCCTCGACGATCGAGCCGAGGTACATGACCGACACCCGGTCGGAGATGTGCCGGACGACCGAGAGGTCGTGCGCGATGAACAGGTAGGACAGGCCGAAGTCGTCCTGCAGGTCCTCGAGCAGGTTGACCACCTGCGCCTGCACCGAGACGTCGAGGGCGGAGACCGGCTCGTCGCAGACGATGATCTCCGGCCGCAGCGCCAGCGCCCGGGCGATGCCGATGCGCTGCCGCTGGCCGCCGGAGAACTGGTGGGGGTAGCGGTTGACGTAGTCGGGGTTGAGCCCGACGCGGTCCAGCAGGTCCTGGGTGCGCTTGAGCCGGTCCTTGCGCGGCGCGATGTCGGAGTGCACCGACCAGCCCTCGGCGACGATGTCGCCGACGGTCATCCGCGGGTTCAGCGAGGAGTACGGGTCCTGGAAGATGATCTGGACCTCGCGGCGGTACTCCTTGAGCGCGCGCCCGGTCATCGTGGCGACGTCCCGGCCCTTGTAGACGATCGAGCCGCCGGTCGGCTTCTCCAGCGCGACCAGCAGCTTGGACAGCCGTCGACTTCCCGCAGCCGGACTCACCGACGAGGCCCACGGTCTCGCCGCGGCGCAGCGTCATGTTCACGCCGTCGACGGCGCGGACGTGGCCGATCGTGCGCTTGAACAGCACGCCCTGGGTGAGCGGGAAGTGCTTCTGCAGCCCCTTGATCTCCAGCAGCGTCTCGCCCAGGGGGCCCCGGGCGGTGGCGCCGGTGGTGGCGGACACGGCGGTGGCGGAGACGGCGGTGGCGCCGGTCGGCTCAGACACCGAGGACCTCCTCGCTGTAGTGGCACGCTGCCTCGCGGCCGGGGACGACCAGGCGCAGCGGCGGGACGTCGGTGGCGCAGTCGCGGCCGGGCGCGGCGTCCGCACCCAGGCGGCGGCGGGCGCACCGCGGGTGGAACGGGCAGCCGCTGGGGATGGCGGCGAGGTTCGGCGGCTGGCCCACGATGGGCTGCAGCCGGCCGCCCTTGGCCTCGACCTGCGGCACCGAGTTCATCAGGCCCTCGGTGTAGGGGTGCCCGGCGTCGGTGAAGACGTCGTCGACGGTGCCCCGCTCCACGATCCGGCCGGCGTACATGACCGCCACCCGGTCGGCGACCTCGTTGACGACGCCGAGGTCGTGGGTGATGAGGATCAGGCCCATGCCGGTCTCCCGCTGCAGGTCCTTGAGCAGGTCCATGACCTGCGCCTGCACGGTGACGTCGAGCGCGGTGGTCGGCTCGTCGGCGATGAGGATCCGCGGGTCCAGCGCGATGGCCATGGCGATCATGACGCGCTGGCGCATGCCGCCGGAGAACTGGTGCGGGTAGTCGTCGACCCGCTTGGCCGCGGCCGGGATGCGCACCCGGTCCATGAGCTCGATCGCCTTGGCCTTGGCCTCCTTGCGGGAGGCGCCCTGGTGCACCCGGAACATCTCGCCGATCTGCCACCCCACGCTGTAGACGGGGTTCAGCGACGACAGCGCGTCCTGGAAGATCATCGAGATGCCGGGGCCGCGGACCTGGCGCTGGTCCTCGTCGGACATCCGCAGCAGGTCCTCGCCCTGGAAGCGGATCGCGCCGCGGACCACCGCCGGCGGGGTGTCGAGGATGCCCATGATCGCCTGGGCGGAGACGGACTTGCCCGAGCCGGACTCGCCGAGGATCGCCAGGGTCTCCCGCTCGGCGAGGGTGTAGCTCACGCCGTTGACGGCGTTGACGACGCCGGAGCGCTGCTGGAACTCGACGTGCAGGTCGTCGACCTCGAGCAGCGTCGCGCCGGCGGTCGCGGGGTGCGGGGTGGGGTCGAGCTGGGACTGGGTCATGCACGCTGCCTCGGGTCGAGGGCGTCGCGCAGGGCGTCGCCCATCAGGATGAACGCCATCACGGTCAGGCTCAGCACGATGCTCGGGAACAGCACCAGGTGCGGGGCGGTGCGGATGAGGTCCTGACCGGCCTCGATCTGCAGGCCCCACGAGATGGCCGGCCGCTGGAGGCCGACGCCGAGGTAGGTCAGCGTCGCCTCGGCCGCGATGAGCACGCCGATGGTGATGGTCGTGTAGACCAGCACCGGCGCGACGGCGTTGGGGAGGATGTGCCGGACCAGGATCCGGCTGTTGGACGCGCCCATGGCGCGGGCGGCGGCGACGTAGTCCGAGCTCTTCACCGCGATGACCTGCGAGCGGACCAGCCGCATCGCCGTCATCCAGCCGAACAGCGCCAGCGCCAGCGCGACCGCGCCCGGGCCGCGGCTGTTGAGGATCGGGATGTCGGTCTGCGGGCCGACGCGCAGCAGCACCAGCGCGCCGAGGATCAGCGGCAGCGCGTAGAAGATGTCCGCGATGCGGGACAGCACGCCGTCGGTGACCCCGCCGAAGTAGCCGGCGATGGCGCCGACGACGACGCCGAGCAGCAGCACGACGACGACGGCGAAGACGCCGATGATCAGCGAGTTGCGCGCCCCGTAGACCACGTTGGCCAGGTAGTCGCAGCCCTGCTGGTCGAAGCCGAACCAGTGCTGGGACGACGGCAGCAGCTTGGAGTTGGCCAGGTCGCACGCGCGCGGGTCGGCGCCGCGGGCGAACAGCTGCGGGAAGGCCGCCATCACCACGAGCAGCACGGTGAGCAGCGAGCCGATCCAGAACAGCGGGTTGCGCTTGAGCGACGCCCACGCGTCGGACCACAGGCTGTTCTGGCGGGCGCTGAGCGGGTCCACCGACGGGCTGGCCAGCCCGGTCGTCGTCCCCGCCTCGATCTCGTCCTTGCGCAGGTCCACCTGCTGCTGGTCAGTCATAGCGGATCCTCGGGTCCAGGACGGCGTAGAGCACGTCGACGACCAGGTTGAAGAAGATGAAGAAGAAGACCATCAGCGTCACGATGCCGACGACGACGGCGCCTTCCTGCGCCTGGATCGAGTCGAACACCTCGCGGCCGATGCCGGGCAGGTTGAAGACGGTCTCGGTGACGATCGCGCCGCCCAGCAGCGCACCGATGTCGGCGCCGATGAACGTGACCACCGGGATCAGGCTGTTGCGCAGCGTGTGCCGCACGATGATGCGGCTGCGCGGCAGGCCCTTGGCCTTCGCCGTCCGCACGTAGTCCGCGCGCATGTTCTCGGCGATGCTCGTGCGGGTCAGCCGGGCCACGTAGGCCAGGGAGCCCGAGGCGAGCACCAGCCCCGGCAGCACGTAGCTGTACCAGCCCTCGCGGGTGCCGGCGATGGGGAACCAGCCGAGCTTCAGCCCGAAGGTGAGCTGGGCGAGGAACGCCAGCACCAGGATCGGGATCGACACGATGACGGTCGTCGAGACCAGCACCAGGTTGTCGAAGTAGCTGTTGCGGCGGATGCCGGCCAGCACGCCGGCGGTCAGGCCGATGATGATCTCGAAGATCACCGCGACGATGGTCAGCCGGATCGTGACCGGGAGCGTGCGCTCGATGGTGTCCAGCACCGGTCGGCCGCGGAAGTCCGTGCCCAGATCGCCCTGGACGAGGCCCTTCAGGTACTCCCAGTACTGGACCCAGAGCGGGTCGATCGAGGTGGAACCGCTCGGTGAGCACCTGGACGAAGGCCGGCGACACCGGCCGGTCGCCGGCCAGCGCGCGGATGGGGTCGCCCGGCAGGGCGTAGACCATCGAGAAGATGAGGACGGAGGCGCCCAGCAGGACCGGGATGGTGAGCAGCAGGCGGCGCGCTACGTAGCGGCCCATGTTCCCCCTCGGGTGCGGGCCCGCGCGGATGCGGCGGGCCGGTGTCCATCGTGCGCTTCCTGGCGCACGCGCGCCGCCGGGGGCGACCGTCCGTGGTGGACGGGCGCCCCCGGCGGGTGGTGCGGGTCCCTGCTAGCGAGCGGTCAGTTGACCGTGACCTCGGACCAGACGGGACGCTGGAACAGGTCGATCCGGACGTTGTCCACGTTGTCGGTGTGGACGGTCTGGATCTGGGTGAAGAACATCGGCGCGTAGGGCATGTCCGCGGCGATGAGGTCCTCGGCCTGCTGGTAGAACTCGATCGCCTCTTCCTCGCTGGTGGCCTGGTCACCCTGGGTGATCAGCGCGGAGACCTGGTCGTTCGTGTAGAAGCTGTAGTTCGAGCCGGTGGGCGGCAGCGAAGCCTCGGTGAACATCGGGGTCAGGTAGCTCTCCGCGGCCGGGTAGTCGAAGCTCCAGCCCATGCGGAACGGGCCGGTGAAGCCCTTCGACTCACCGAGCGGCAGGTACTGCGCGAAGTCGAGGTTGCCCTCGAGGCTGAACTCGACACCCAGGTTGGTGCGCAGCTGGTTGCCCACGGCCTCCATCCACGCGTCGTGGCCGCCGCCGGCGTTGAACCACAGCTGCACCGGCTGCGTCCGGTCGAACCCGGCCTCGTCGAGCAGCTGGTTGGCGGCGTCGACGTCGAAGGTGCAGAACTCGCAGGAGCCCTCGCGGTAGCCGTCGACGACCGGCGCGATGAACGAGTCGGCGGGGGTGCGGGTGCCGGAGAAGATCGCCTCGGAGATGGCCTCCCGGTCGATCGCCATGGAGATCGCCTGGCGGACCCGCGGGTCGGCGTAGCGGGCGTCGTAGGTCGGGAAGCCCATGTAGGTGATCTGGGAGACCTCGGTGTTGATGAAGTTGTCGCCGAACTCGCTCTCGGCGGACTCGATCACGTCCGGCGGGATGACGTCGACGATGTCGACGTTGCCGTCCTGGGCGTCGGTGTAGGCGGTGGCCTGGTCGGCGTAGACGACGAACTCCATGCCGGCGGCCTGGGCCTTGTCCTCACCGGCGTAGTCCTCGTACCGGGTCAGCGTGATGCCCTGGCCGGGCACGAACTCGCTGTCGGCCTGGAACGGGCCGTTGCCGATCGGGTTGGTGCCGAACTCCTCGGGGTCCTCGAAGAAGGCGTCCGGGAGCGGGTTGAAGGCGTCGTAGCCGACGACCGCCGGGAAGAGCGCGAACGGGCTGGTGAGCTCGACCGTGAAGGTGAGGTCGTCCACGACCGCGAGGCCGGAGAGGGTGTCGGCCGTGCCGGCCTCGAGCTCGGCCAGGCCGGCGATGCGGCCCAGGTACGAGCCGCCGTCCTGGGCGTTCTCCGGGTTGGCGGTGTAGTTCCACGCGTCGACGAACGACGCGGCGTCGACCGGCGTTCCGTCGTGGAACGTCCAGCCGTCCTTCAGCGTGATCGTCCAGTTCTGGTTGTCCTCGGACTCGATGGACTCGGCGACGCCGGTGTACTCGACCTCGCCCTCCTCCGAGTAGCCCACCAGGCCGGTCCAGAGGGCGGCGATGACCTTCGCGCCCTCGCTCTCGGTGGTGTTGCCGGGGACGAGCGGGCTCTTGGGCTCGCCGATGTAGGCGGTGAACGTGCCGCCCTCACCGCCGCCGGAGCCGGAACCGCTGTCGTCGCTGTCGCCGCCACAGGCGGAGAGCAGCATCGCGCCGGCCAGGGCCGTCGCGACGAGCGCACTGCGGCGCTGGGTGAACTTCACGTGGATGGCCTCTCTCGTTCCGCGGGTGCGGAGTCTCGGACTGCGACCGGCTCACCCCGGGACGGGCCCGGGTGCCGGCGATCGTGGTCGGACACGCACGCGTACGGGTGGGCCCACGCCGCGTGCACGGTGAGCAACGCTAGGCATTGCCCACGAGGCTTTGCCAGCCACGTTGTCCATTTGTGACCTGCTCACACGGTCTCACAACGACCCCCGCAAGCCCTCCAGGGGTTCTGGCCTGCGACGGGACCGCTTGCGGTGCCGGGCGGCCTCACCCGGACGGGTTGCGGCGCCCGGCGCGGGGTGGGGAACGGGGGGTCGAGGTGTCGGGCAGCGCCCCACCGGGTAGTGCCCGACCGGACCCCGCGGGGCCCGGACCTACGACGAGAGGACGACGCATGAGCGGCGAGGACAAGGCCAACAACAAGCTCGAGGAGCTGGGCGGCAAGGCCAAGGAAGCGCTGGGCAACGCGACGAACGATCGCGATCTCCAGGCTGCCGGCCAGAAGGACCAGACGAAGAGCAACCTCAAGCAGGCCGGCGAGAAGGTCAAGGACGCCTTCAAGTAGGCCCGCACCACTGCGCGGCGGAGGCCGCACCCCACCCAGGGGTGCGGCCTCCGCCGCGTCCGGGCCCGGGCAGCCGCCCCGCGGTGTGCGCTCGTCGGCAGTTCCGGAAGCGGGAACTGCCGATCAGCGCACGGTGTCGCTCGGGGCGAGCAGCGCGCGCACGGCGGGGAGGAGGGGGCGGTCCGCGGCGATCCAGTCCAGGCCGTCCAGCTCGTCGGCGCCGATCCAGCGCAGCGCGGCGTGCTCGTGCGCGACCGGCTCCCCCGACACGATCCGCGCCGACCACACCCGCATCGTCGAGGCGCCGCGCGGCCCGCCGGCGACGACGCCGTCCAGCGGCACCTCGCCGAGGAAGCCCTCCGGGGCGACGACGACGCCGAGCTCCTCGGCGCACTCGCGGACGAGCGCGGCCAGGTCGGACTCCCCCGGCTCCACCTTGCCGCCGGGGAACTCCCAGCAGCCGTCGTACGGGCCGCCGGAGCGCTGCGCGGCGAGCACGCGAACGCCGTCGACCAGCGCCGCGCCCACGACCTGGACGACGTCCTGCGCGCGGGCCTCCGCCGCGACGACGTAGGCGGCCAGGTGCGCGGTCATCGCACGCCGCAGCCGACGGCGGAGCAGCCGGCCGGTCAGCGGGCCGGAGCGCCGCCCCCGCAGCTCGATCCGCTCCTCGACCAGCGTGCCCTCCGCGGTCGGGGTGAACCGGCGCGAGTGGGTGACCCGGTGCCCGCCGGGCCACGAACCGGTGTGGACGTCGGAGAGCGGCCGGACCGACTCGAGCTCCTCCAGCGGCGCCGGCCAGGGCCGGCCGAGCACGCGGGCGACGTCGAACGCCACGGTCAGCGGCGCCTCCACCAACGTGGTGAATGACAGCAGCCGCACGCGGCCACTGTGGCAGACCACGGCAGGATGGGCTCCGTGCGCATCAACGCCCGGGTCGACTACGCCATCCGAGCCGTCGTCGAACTGGCCGCGGCGGCACCGAACTCGATGACCGCCGACGCCATCGCGACCGCCCAGGGCATCCCCAGCCGGTTCCTGCAGGCGATCCTCACCGACCTCCAGCGGGCCCGGGTGGTCACCAGCCAGCGCGGTCGGGACGGCGGCTACCGGCTGGCGCTCCCGGCGTCGGAAATCTCCATCGCGCGGATCATGCGGATCGAGCAGGGCTTCCTCGCCGAGGTGCACGGCCAGCGCCCCGAGGACGTCCGGTACTCCGGCGCGGCCACCGAGCTGGCGAAGGTCTGGGTCGCGGCGCGGGAGGCCTACCGCCGGGTGCTGGAGGGCGTGACCATCGCCGACGTCGTCGCCGGCACGCTGCCCCCGCACGCGGCCGAGCTCGTCGCCATCGACGAGGCCTGGCAGTCCTTCGGCGCCTCCTCCGGCGACTGACCCGCGGAGGCGGTGCGCGACACTGGCGCCCATGCCCGCAGCCCCGCGTCCCGGCGTCACCGTCTTCCTGACCGGCCTCTCCGGCGCCGGCAAGTCCACGATCGCCGACGCGCTGGTCGCCGACCTGGAGCGCGACGGCCGCCCGGTCACGGTGCTCGACGGCGACGTCGTCCGCACGCACCTGTCCAGCGAGCTGGGCTTCGCCCGCGAGCACCGCGACCTCAACATCCGCCGGATCGGCTGGGTCGCGGGCGAGGTGGTCAAGCACGGCGGCACCGTCGTCGTCGCGGCCATCGCCCCCTACGAGGAGGCCCGCGAGCAGGCCCGGGCGCTGGTCGAGGAGCACGGCCGCTTCGTGCTCGTGCACCTGTCCACGCCGCTGGAGGTCTGCGAGCAGCGGGACGTGAAGGGCCTCTACGCCAAGGCGCGCGCCGGCGAGATCCCCGAGTTCACCGGCGTCAGCGACCCCTACGAGCCGCCGGTCGCCCCCGAGCTGGTCATCGACACGTCGGTGACGCCCGTGGCCGAGTCGGTCGCCCGCATCCGCGGCGCCGTGGACGGGCCCGCCCCGCAGGTGTGAGCTGCTCCACGCCGGTGCGCGCGGTGAGCTGTGGCACCATCGACGCGTGACCGGACGCGGCGTACTCCTCGTTGCGCGCCTCCACATCGATCTCGCGCGCGTCTCCAGCGCTGCCTGTTCCGCCTCGCGCTGACCCAGGCTCTCCCCGCGCAGCACTCCCTGCGCATCGAACCGGCAGCGCCCTCCCGAACCGCGCGGTCTGCCGTGCCGGGAGCCGGCGCAGGAAGAAGTACGACACGTGACTGCTCCCACCCGCACGAGCAACCGCCCCAAGCGCGGCGAGGGCCAGTGGGCCCTCGGCTACCGGGAGCCGCTCAACCCCAACGAGCGGATGAAGAAGGACTCCGACGGCCTCGAGGTGCGCCAGCGGATCATCGACATCTACTCCAAGGGCGGCTTCGACAGCATCGACCCGGGTGACCTCCGCGGCCGGATGCGCTGGATGGGCCTCTACACCCAGCGCGCCCAGGGCATCCCCGGCGGCAAGACCGCCGTGCTGGAGCCCGAGGAGCTCGAGGACAAGTACTTCATGATGCGGGCCCGCATCGACGGCGGGCAGCTGACCAGCGACGCGCTGCGCGTCCTCGGCGGCATCAGCACCGAGTTCGGCCGCGACGTCGCCGACGTCACCGACCGGCAGAACGTGCAGTACCACTGGATCCGCATCGAGGACGTCCCCGAGATCTGGCGGCGCCTGGAGTCGGTCGGCCTGAGCACGATGGAGGCCTGCGGCGACGTCCCGCGCGTCATGCTCGGGTGCCCGCTGGCCGGCATCCTCGAGGACGAGGTCCTCGACGCCACCGACGTCATCGCCGCGACCGTCGAGAAGTACGTCGGCAGCCCCGAGTTCAGCAACCTGCCGCGCAAGTGGAAGACCTCGATGTCGGGCTGCGTCGACCACTGCACCGAGCCCGAGATCGACGACGTCTCGTTCGTCGGCGTCGTCAACGAGCAGGGCGAGGCCGGGTACGACCTGTGGGTCGGCGGCGGCCTGTCCACCAACCCGATGTTCGCCCAGCGGATCGGCGTCTTCGTCCGGCCCGACCAGGTGACCGAGGTCTGGGCCGCCTGCACGTCGGTGTTCCGCGACTACGGCTACCGCCGCCAGCGCAACCGCGCCCGCATCAAGTTCCTCATCGCCGACTGGGGCCCGGAGAAGTTCCGCCAGGTCCTGCAGGACGAGTACCTGCACGCCGCGCTGCCCGACGGCCCGGCGCCCGCCCCGGCCAAGCACGACCAGCGCGACCACGTCGGCGTCAGCCGGCAGAAGGACGGCCGCAACGCCGTCGGCTTCGCGCTGCGCACCGGCCGGATCAGCGGCTCGCTGCTCAGCACCATCGCCGACCTCGCCGACGAGTACGGCGAGGGCCGCATCCGGACGACGACGCAGCAGAAGCTGGTCATCCTCGACGTCCCGGACGACAAGGTCGAGGCCCTGGTCGACGCGCTCGCCGCGCACGACCTGCAGGTCCGCCCCAGCGCGTTCCGCCGCGGCACGATGGCCTGCACCGGCCTGGAGTACTGCAAGCTGGCGATCGTCGAGACCAAGCAGCACGCGCAGGACCTCTACGCGGAGCTGGAGAAGCGGCTGCCGGAGTTCGACGTCCCGATCGGGATCAACGTCAACGGCTGCCCGAACAGCTGCGCCCGGTTCCAGACCGCCGACATCGGCTTCAAGGGCTCGATGGTCCGCGACGACAACGGCGAGATGGTCGAGGGCTTCCAGGTGCACCTGGGCGGCCACCTCGGCGTCGAGGCGACGTTCGGCCGCAAGTTCCGCGGCCACAAGGTGACCAAGGCCGAGACCGCCGACTACTGCGAGCGCGTGCTGCGCGGCTTCGTGGAGCGGCGCACCGATGGCGAGTCCTTCGCCCGCTACGTCGCGCGGGCCGAGGAGGAGTGGCTGCTGTGACCGAGGACGCAGCCGGCGGAAGAACGCGGCAGCTGCCGGTGTTCCACTGCCCGTACTGCGGGGACGAGGAGCTGACCCCCTACGAGGGGGAGTCGGCCGACGGCTGGCGCTGCGGCGCGTGCCTGCGGGCCTTCTCGGTCCGCCTGATCGCAACGGGGGTGCAGCAGGGATGACGACCGCCATCGCAGCGACGCCGAAGCTGGCCGCCGAGGCCGACGCCCGGTTCGGGACCATCGCCGACCCGGTCGAGCAGGCGCTCGCCGCCCTCCGCTGGGCCGGTGAGACCTTCGGCGACGAGTTCGCCATCACCTCGTCCATGGCCGACGGGCTGCTCGCGCACCTGGCGAGCCGGGCGGTCCCCGGCGTCCACGTGATCTTCCTGGACACCGGGCTGCACTTCGCCGAGACGATCGGCACCCGCGACTGGATCACCGGCGTGCTGCCGGTGACGCTGGTCAACGTCACCCCGCCGCAGACCGTGGGCGAGCAGGCGCTGTCGTTCGGTCCGGAGCTGTGGGAGCGCGACCCCGACCTGTGCTGCGAGATGCGCAAGGTGAGGCCGTTGGCCGAGACGCTGTCGGGCTACGTCGCCTGGGGCTCGGGCGTGCGGCGCGACGAGTCCCCGACCCGCGCCGGCACGAAGCTGGTGGACTGGGACGCCAAGCGCGGCATGGTCAAGGTCAACCCGATCGCGGCCTGGACGCAGGCCGATGTGGACGCCTACATCGCCGAGCACCAGGTGCCGGTCAACCCCCTGTTCGAGCTGGGCTACGGCTCCATCGGGTGCGCGCCCTGCACCCGGCCGGTCGCTCCCGGCGAGGACCCCCGCTCGGGTCGCTGGGCCGGCTCGAGCAAGACCGAGTGCGGCCTGCACACCTGAGCCCGCCGGCGGGAGGATCGGCGCATGCCACGTCCACCGCGCCTCTCCCCTGACGACGTCACGACCGCGCTGACCGGGCTCCCGCTGTGGTCGGGGTCCGCCGACGGCCTGCGCCGGACGGTGGAGCTGCCGAGCTTCCGGGACGCCGTCGCCGCCATCGTCTCGATCGCCGACGTCGCCGAGGAGCTGGACCACCACCCCGACGTCGACCTGCGCTGGCGCACCCTGCACCTGGCGCTGGTCAGCCACTCCGAGGGCGGCGTCACCGAGCTCGACCTGGAGCTCGCCCGCCGCATCGACGGTCTGCTCCCCGCCTGAACCCGGCTGCTCAGCCCTGGACGGGGAGGACGAGCAGGCGGAAGAGGCGGTCGGCCTCGGCGTCGGGGTCGGCGGTCAGGCCGGTGTGCACCGGACCGGGCTGGATGACCGTGCTCCGCGGGGCGGTCAGCCAGCGGAACCGGGAGCCCAGCGCCTCGCGCCCGGCCGCCCCCGCGCCCGGGTCGGCGGCGCACACGTCCGCCGCCGCCTGGAGCGCCCGGCCGATGCCCGCGGCGTCGGCCGTCGGGTCGAGCGCGCGCAGCCGGTCGGGGTCCAGGTGCACGCGCGAGCCGAGGTAGTCCCGCTGGCGGCAGTAGACGAGGACGCCGGCGTTGAGGAACTCCCCGCGCTCGACGCGCGGCACGACCCGGAGGACGGCGTACTCGAACGTGTCCCGGCTCATCGCTGGGTGATCCCCTCGGGCGGCGGCGGCCCCAGCCACGACGGCCGGTTCTCCCCCCGCGGCGCGCGGCGGCGGCCCGCTCCCCCGGCCTCCGCGGCGGCGACCAGCCCGGGCAGCCAGGCGTCCCGGGCGGCGGCCCGCGCGAGGAGCTGCCCGACGTAGCGCTGCCGCAGCTCGTCGGCCGGCTCGCCCTCGAGCCACTCGTCGGGCACCAGCGCGAGGACGCCGTCCAGCAGCTCGCGGGTGACCAGGGGCGCCAGCGCGGCGTCGGCGGCGGGCACGTCGGGTGCGCACTCGACCAGCGCGTGCGTCGAGGCGTCGTAGGGGCGGCGGACCGCGGCCTCGGCGCCGGGCCAGTGGTGGTGGAAGGTCAGCGCGGCGCCGTGGTCGATCAGCTGCAGCCGGTCGTGCCAGAACAGCATGTTCGGGTTCCGCCAGGAGCGGTCGACGTTGCCGACGAGCGCGTCGAACCACAGCACCCGGCCGGCGAGCCCGCCGTCCACGCCGTCGGCGCCGGCCTCGAAGTCCAGCGCCCCGGGCAGGTAGTCCAGCCCCAGGTTGCGGCCGGCCGACCGCTGCAGCAGCTCCTGCACCTCGGGGTCCGGCTCGCCGACGGCGAGCTCCGGGGCGACGTCGACGGTCACGATCGTCGGCACCGGCAGGCCCAGCGCCCGCGCCAGCTCGCCGCAGACCACCTCGGCGACCAGCACGTTCACGCCCTGACCGGCGGCCCGCCACTTCACCACGTAGGTGCCGAGGTCGTCGGCCTCCATGAGCCCCGGCAGCGAGCCACCCTCGCGCAGCGGGGTGACGTAGCGGGTGGCGGTGACGGACGCGAGCACAGTGCCGGCGACCCTACCGGTCGGGCGACCGCCAGTACCCGGCCATCAGCTCGTGCGACCAGGCGGGCTGCCGGACCTCGCCGCGCGGTCCGAACTCCGCCAGGTAGGGCTTCACGTCGAGCACCGGTGAGCCGTCGATGGCGTCCAGCGCGTGCACCGTCAGGGTCAGCCCGTCGACGCCGAGCAGCCGGCAGACGCTCACCCCGATACGGTTCGGCCGGCCCTTCGCGCGCTGGGCGAAGATGCCGACCTGCGGCCAGTCCGGGTTGCCCCGCGGGTGCCGGGCGCGGGTCTGCACCCCGGCGGGGTCGACCCGGTCGAACACGTAGACCACCTCGACGTGCGAGAACTCCGCCAGCCCGTCGAGGGCGTCGGGGGTGAAGCGGCCGGCGTCGAGGGTGACGGTGGCGGTGACCGAGTCCCAGTCGTCGTCCAGCCGCTCGGTCCGGGGTGAGCGCACGGTGCCGATCGGGGTCATCTCCACGGCGGCAGCCTGCCAGCCGCGGCGATCCGGAGGGCGGTCCCGCGCAGCCCGGGGAAGACTCGACCGCGACGGCACGACGGCGGGAGGACCGGTGGGGCTGTTCCGCGCGACCGATCCCGCGGCGCTGGCCGACACGCCGTTCAACTACGCCGAGGTGGGCGCGACCGCCGCTGCCCGGCTCCCATCCGGGTACCGCACGGCCACGTACGCCACTGTCGTCGGCTCGGGCCGGGCGGACCTCGAGCGGGCGTCGGCCGCCGTCCTCGACTGGCGGGCGCAGCGCAGCGTCGGGTTCCGCGTGCGCGCCAGCGGCCCGGCCGGGACGCCGGGCACGGTGGTCGTGCTGACCGCCGGGCTGCCGCGGCTGGGTTACGAGCTGCCGTGCCGGGTGGTCTGGGCCGCGACGGACGGTGACGAGCGCGGGTTCTCCTACGGCACGCTGGCCGGCCACCCGGAGAGCGGCGAGGAGCGGTTCACCGTGCGCCTGCTGCCCGGCGGCGAGGTGGAGTTCGAGATCCGGGTGTTCTTCCGGCTGGCCACGCGCGCCGCCCGGCTGGCCGGCCCGCTGAGCCTGGGCCTGCAGCGGCTGGGCACGCAGCGCTACCTGTCGGCGATCCGCCGGGCCGCGCGCGGCTGACGGCCCGGCGGATCGCAGGCCGCCCCGGTCGGGCGGCTACTCGCACGCTGCGGACGTCCTCCCGCTCGCGCTCGATCAGCTCCTTGCTGCGCACCAGCCGCAGCGCGGTGACCACGAGCAGCCCGCCGGCCATGTTGAGCAGCGTGACGTACCAGAACCACGCAAGCCAGTCCCCGTAGCCGAACGGGCCGCCGGCGTGGATGCCGGCGAAGACGATCAGCGAGTCGAGGATCGAGTGGAAGAGCACCAGCCCGGCGAGCACGAAGGCCCCGGCGACGGCGGCGACGATCTTGCCGCCCTCGGACTCCGCGCCCTGCTGCATGCGGGTCATCAGCGTGATCGTGCTGCCGGCGAGGAAGGCCAGGCACACCGACTGCAGGTCCAGCGGCGCGTCGACGAAGGTGGTGGCGGACTCGATCGCCGTCGTCCCGAGCTCGGGGAGGGCGTGGACGGCGATCCACATGACCACCCACCCGCCGACCAGGTTGGCCACGAGCGTGCCGGCCCAGAGCTTGGCCAGCTGGCCGGGGCCCGCCCGCCCCGCGACGACGGCGGTGACCGGCACCAGGAAGCCCTCGGTGAACAGCTCGCTCCTGGCCAGCAGCAGCGCGATGAAGCCGACGGAGAAGGCGATCCCGGCGAGCAGGTGGCTGCCGGTCTCGGCGTAGACCGCCAGCAGGGCGAGCACGCCGACGCCGACCTCCAGGCCGCCGGCGAGGCCCGTGGTGAGCACCTCGCGCCAGGTCCGGTGCAGCCGCTGCGCCCCCTGGCTGACGATCCGGTCGAACGCCAGGGCGACCTCGTCCTCCTGCGGGGCGTCGGTCTCTCCGAGCTCGCTGCGTGCGTCGTCGCCGGCCACGGGTCCTCGTCTCTCCGCCGGGCACGGGAGGAGCCGCGGCGTCAGCGCGCTACCCCTCCCCCGGATGCCCACACCCGCGCTCACCCCGTCGGGTCGCCCTCGGCGGCCGCGGGCAGCAGGATCGGCGGTCGTGGACCGCGACCTGCTCGAGTACGCCGTGGAGCTGGTCGAGGAGGCGGGCGGGCTGGCCGCCCGGCGGTTCGCCGAGGCGACCCCGCGGGCCGGCCGCGACGGCGGCCCCATGCCGGTCGAGGTCGAGGTGGAGCAGCTGCTGCGCGCCCGCATCGCGGCGCGGTACCCGGACGACCCGGTGCTGGGGCACGCCGACCGCCCCGCACCCGGGACCACCGCGCGCCGGTGGGTGCTCGACCCGGTCAACGGCACGAGCCTGTTCGACCAGCGGGTGCCGACGTTCGACGTGCTGCTCGCCGTGGAGGACGCCGAGGGCCCGGCGGTGGCGGTCGCCGGCTACCCGATGAGCGACGAGCTGCTCTACGCCGGGCGCGGGCTCGGTTGCTGGCACGCACTCGCCGGCCGGCCGGTGCGGCAGGTGCACGTCAACGACCACGACCGGCTGCGCGGCGCCCTCGTGGAGATGCTCAACCCGCTGGCGTGGTCCGAGCAGCTGCTGGTCGCCCTGCACCGCGAGCTCTACCTGCAGCCGTGGACCAAGGGCGACGTGGACCTCGCGACCGGGCTGGCCGACGCGCTCGTCGTCGCCGGCCAGCCGCTGGGCTACGAGGACCTCGCCGTCCTCCCCCTGCTGATCGGGGAGGCCGGCGGGCGGGTCACCGACCTCTCCGGTCGCGACGTGCTCACCGGCGACGGGACGGTGCTGGCCAGCAACGGCCGGCTGCACGACGCGCTGCTGGCGCTCGTCGCCGGCATCCCGCACGCGCGGGACTTCGCCGCGCTGCGGCGCGATCCGGTCGGCTGACCTGCGCCGACGCGACGAGCGGGTGTGCCGGAGCAAGCCCCGGGTACCGGCCGGGAGTTCGCCGCCCCGCTCAGCAAGGAGTCCCATGCCCCCCGCGCGCACGCCCGACCAGTCCGCCCCGCGGACCGTCAGCCCGACCGGGGTCGGCTACGCCGGCCCGAAGGACGGCCGCGACCCCCGGGGTCAGGCCGGCGACAAGCTGACCACCCCGAACGGCGTCCGCCTGCCCGACACCGACCACTCGCTCAAGGCGGGCCCGCGCGGCCCGGTCCTCCTCGAGGACTTCCACCTGCGCGAGAAGATCATGCACTTCGACCACGAGCGCATCCCGGAGCGCGTGGTGCACGCCCGCGGGGCCGGCGCGCACGGCGTCTTCACGGCCAACGGCGCGGGCGCCTCGGTGACCCGGGCCGCTGTCCTGGCCGAGAAGGGCCTGGAGACGCCGGTGTTCGTGCGGTTCTCGACGGTGCTGGGCTCGCGCGGCTCGGCCGACACCGTGCGCGACACCCGCGGGTTCGCGACGAAGTTCTACACGAAGGAGGGGACCTGGGACCTGGTCGGCAACAACATGCCGGTCTTCTTCATCCAGGACGCGATCAAGTTCCCGGACATCATCCACGCGGGCAAGCCGCACCCCGACCGCGAGATCCCCCAGGCGCAGTCGGCGCACGACACCTTCTGGGACTTCGTCACCCTCCACACCGAGGCCACCCACCACACGATCTGGAACATGAGCGACCGGGGCATCCCCCGCAGCTACCGGACGATGGAGGGCTTCGGCGTCCACACCTTCCGGCTGGTGAACGAGAAGCGGGAGACCGTCCTCGTGAAGTTCCACTGGAAGCCCAAGCTGGGCGTGCACTCCCTCACCTGGGAGGAGGCGCAGATCGCCGCGGGCGTCGACCCCGACTTCCACCGCCGGGACCTGTACGACGCGATCGAGGCCGGCGCCTTCCCGGAGTGGGAGCTGGGCATCCAGGTCTTCCCGGACACACCGGAGGAGACCTTCCAGGGCATCGACCTGCTCGACCCCACCAAGATCGTGCCGGAGGAGCTGGCGCCGGTGCAGCCGATCGGCACGCTGGTGCTGAACGCCAACCCGACGAACTTCTTCGCCGAGACCGAGCAGGTGGCCTTCCACACCGGGCACCTCGTGCCGGGCATCGAGGGCACCAACGACCCCCTGCTCCAGGGCCGCAACTTCTCCTACCTGGACACCCAGCTCACCCGGCTGGCCGGGCCGAACTTCACCCAGATCCCGGTCAACCGGCCGCACGCCCCGGTGAACGACAACACCCGGGACGGCTTCCACCAGCAGGCGGTGCACACCGGGCAGGCGCCGTACACGCCCAACAGCGTCGACGCCGGCGTCCCGTTCCCGTCGGACTGGTCCGAGGGCGGCTACGTGCAGGTGCCGCGGCACGTCGAGGGCGAGGTGGGCCGCACGGCTCCGGCGTCGTTCGACGACCACTTCTCGCAGCCGGCGCTGTTCTACAAGAGCCTGACCAGCGTCGAGCAGCAGCACGTGATCGACGCGTACACCTTCGAGCTCGGCAAGTGCTACGAGCAGCCGATCAAGGAGCGCGCCCTGACCGTGCTGGCACGCATCGACGCGGACCTCTGCGCGCAGGTCGCGGGGGGCCTCGGCCTGCCGGTGCCGAAGAAGATCAAGGCCGAGAAGGCGCGGTCGGAGTCCCCGGCCCTGCGCCAGATCAAGCCCACCCCGTTCCCGATCGCGGGTCGGATCGTCGGCGTCGTGGCCGGCCCCGGCGCCGACCTCGAGGGCATCGCCACGCTGCGCAAGGCCCTCGAGGCCGAGGGCGCGCTGCTGCGGGTCATCGCGCCGCACGGCGGGCAGCTGGTGAAGGGCAAGACCGTCGAGATCGTCGAGCGCACCTTCGCCACCGGCCGCTCGATCGAGTTCGACGCGATCGTCGTCGCCGACGGCGCACCGAAGGACGGCGACTTCCGCGCGCTGGTCATGCTGCAGGAGGCGTTCCGCCACCTCAAGGCCGTCGGCGCGTGGGGCGACGGCGTCGAGGTGCTGAAGACCGCCGGCATCGACCCGACCGCGCCCGGCGTGCTCACCGGGAAGAAGGCCAACGCCAAGCTGGCCGCCGCCACCGTCGCGGCGCTCGGCCTGCACCGCGCCTGGGACCGCACCCCGCTGGTGCGCGCCTCGGTGGTGCCGCCGACGGTCTGATCATCCAGCGGTGACGGGGGCGGGACGGCAGCAGCCGTCCCGCCCCTGGTCGTCCTGCGGTCGGCTCAGCGCAGGAAGGGCAGCCGCTTCACCAGCTTCAGCGACGCCGTCATCGTGGCCGCGTACTTCTCCAGGGGCAGACCCGGGACCGGCCCGATGGCCCGGCCGCGCTGGACCGCGACGGTCTGGGCCTCGGTGTACTTGAGGATGCCCTCGCGCCCGTGCCGGCGGCCGACCCCGGAGTCCTTGATCCCGCCCATGGGTGCGTCGATCGACGCCCAGGCGGCGGCATAGCCCTCGTTGACGTTCACCGTGCCGGCCTGGATGCGGGTGGCGACCTCCGCGCCGTGCCGCGGGGTCGACCAGACGCTGGCGTTCAGCCCGTACGCGGTGTCGTTGGCCCGGCGCACCGCCTCCTCGGCGTCGGCCACGCGGGTGACCGCGACGACCGGCCCGAACGTCTCCGCTCGCGCCAGCTCCATCTCCTCGGTCACGCCCTCGAGCACGGTCGGCTCGTAGAACAGCGGGCCGAGATCCGGCCGCGGCTTCCCGCCGGCGAGCACGCGCGCGCCCTTCGCGACCGCGTCGTCCACGTGCCGGGTGACGACGTCGAGCTGCTTGCGGCTGATCAGCGATCCCATGTCGGCCTCCCAGTCCAGGCCGGCGCCCAGCCGCATCGCCCCCACCCGCGCGGCGAACGCGGCGACGAAGCGGTCGTAGACGCCGTCCTCCACGTAGAGCCGCTCGATGCTGATGCACAGCTGCCCGGAGTTGGAGAAGCACGCCCGGATCGCACCCTCGACCGCCTTGTCCACGTCGGCGTCGGCCAGCACGATCATGGGGTTCTTCCCGCCGAGCTCGGCGGAGAAGCCGATCAGCCGGCGCCCGCACTGCTCCGCGATGATCCGCCCGGTCGCGGTGGACCCGGTGAACATGAGGTACTCGACGCCCTCGATCAGCGGCGCCCCGAGGTCCGCGCCGACGCCGGTGACCACCTGGAACAGGTCGCGCGGCAACCCGGCCTCGAACAGCAGCTCCACCGCGATCAGCGCCGTGAACGGCGTCTGGGCGTCGGGCTTGAGCACGATGCCGTTGCCGGCGAGCAGCGCGGGGATCGCGTCGGAGACCGCGAGGGTGAACGGGTAGTTCCAGGGTGCGATGACGCCCACCAGACCCTTGGGGTGGTGGTGCTCGACGGTGCGGGTCAGCAGCGGCAGGGCGCCCCGCCGCCGCGCCGGCCTCAGGTGCCGCGCCGCGGCGTGGGCGTAGTAGCGCGCGGTCAGCGCGACATCGGCCAGCTCCTCGAAGGCGCTGACGCGGTTCTTGCCGGTCTCGACCTGGACGATGTCGAGCACCTGGTCCTGCCGCTCGAGGACCAGGTCGTGGTAGCGCAGCATCACCGCCCGCCGCTCCGCCAGCGGGCGGGCGGCCCACTCCGCCTGCGCCGCCCGCGCCCGGCGCTGCGCCTCGGCGACGTCCTCGGCGGTGCAGACGGGCACCTCGCCGATCAGCGCCCCGTCGAACGGCGCGGCGGAGGCCTGCCGGGCGCCGGCCGGGCGCCGCGGTGACCAGGGCGGCGAGCCGGGTGACCAGCGCCGGGTCCAGGGGCCGCGGTGCGGACACGTCCGTCGGGGTGCGTTCGGCGGTGGTCATGCGACCTTCCTACCCTGCGGCCGCCACGGCGCCTGCGGTCGTGACGCTCAGGCCGGTCCACCGCTGGGGCCGAAGCGCTCCACCCGGATGGTCGACGGCGGCCGCCCCGAGGCCACGAGCAGCTGGGTGGCCGCCTCCGCGAACCGCGTCGACCCGCACACGTAGGTGGTCTGGTCCGGTTCCCACAGCGGCAGCAGCTCGTCGGCCCGCAGCCGGCCCGGCGGCCGGATCCCGTGCTGCTCGCGGCTGAGGACGACGAGCGCCCCGGCCGCCACCAGCTCGTCGGCGTAGGGCAGCTGCGCCAGCGTCCGGGCCGAGACCGCGATGCGGAGCAGGTCCTCCCGGCCGATGGCGCGGGCGTGCCGCAGCATCGACACGAAGGGGACGACGCCCGGCTCCCCCGGCGACCAGCAGCGCGGGGGTCGCGCCGTCCCACACGAACCAGCCGCCGATCGGCCCGCGCACCTCCAGCTCGTCACCCGGCTCGACGACGTCGGCCAGGTAGGTCGACACCTCGCCGTCGTCGAGCCGCTCGACGAACAGCTCCACCAGCGGGTCCCCGGGCGCGGAGGCGACGGAGTAGGAGCGCTGGGCGGTGTAGCCGTCCTCGGCGGTCAGCCGGACGACGTAGTGCTGGCCGGGCAGGTGGTCGACCCGGTCGTGGACGTCGAGGCGCAGCTGCACCGAGCGCTGGATCGGCCGCCGCACCCCCGACACCGTCGCCGTCCGCCAGCCGCCGGCCGGTGCCCTCGCGACGCCTGCCCCGAGCAGGCCGTCGTCCTCAGTCACCCTGGTACCGCTGCTGGCGCCACGGGTCGCCGAGGTCGTGGTAGCCGTTCTGCTCCCAGAAGCCGGGCTGGTCGCGCTGGAGCAGCGACAGCCTGCTGATCCACTTGGCGCTCTTCCAGAAGTACAGGTGCGGCACGAGCAGCCGGACCGGCCCGCCGTGCTCGATCGGCAGCGGCCCGCCCTCGTACTCCCACACGATCCACGCCTGCCCGCCGGTGACGTGCTCGAGCGGCAGGTTGGTCGTGTAGCCGGTCTTCGACGTCGCCATGACGAAGTGCGCGTCGGCGGTGGGGCGGGCGGCCTCGAGCAGCGTGTCGACGCTGACACCGGCGAACCAGGTGCCGAACTTCGACCAGGTGGTCACGCAGTGGATGTCGCCGCGGTACTCCGACCGGGGCAGCGCGTGCGCCTCGTCCCAGGTCCAGGTCGTCGGCTGCTCCACCGCGCCGTCGACGGTGATCGACCAGTTCTCGGGAGCGATCCGCGGTGTGGGTTCCGCGGTGAGCACCGGCCAGTCCGAGCCGGCGTCGTACTGGCCGGGCGGCAGGCGGGGGTCGCGGTCGCGACGGCGGCCCAGGAAGCCGCGGGTGGGTCCAGGCATGCCGCCACTCTCCCCCATCGGGCCGACGCCCGACCTGACAGCGAACCTCCCCCGAGCCGGTTAGGCAACCCTTACGAGAGCTGTGTCACCGCGCGTTGACGTGGTGGCCGGACCGGGAACGTCCTAGTTTGGGCGCCGTGGTGACGGTGACGGACTCGACTCAGCGCAGGACACCCAAGGCGGCGAAGACCACCTCGGTCTTCAAGAAGGCCGTGATGGCGGTCAGCGGCATCATCCTCGTGCTCTACCTGATCGCGCACATGATCGGGAACCTCAAGGCGTTCTCGGGCGAAGAGGACTTCAACCACTACTCCGAGTGGCTGCGCACGATCGGCAACCCGGCCCTGCCGGGCGCGACCGCGCTGTGGATCATCCGGCTCGTCCTGCTGGCCGCCGTGTTCGCCCACATGTGGGCCGCGATCTCGCTGTGGCGGCAGGCCAAGCGGGCCCGCCCCCAGGGCTACGTCACGAAGAAGGCCGTCGCCCAGTCCTACGCCTCCCGCACCATGCGCTGGGGCGGGGTGATCATCGCCGCCTTCGTCATCTGGCACCTGCTCGACCTCACCTGGGGCACGGTGAACAGCGCGGGCGACTCCGGGCCCTACGACAAGCTGGTCGCCAGCTTCTCCAACCCCGTGTCCACCGCCTTCTACGCGATCGCGGTGATCCTAGTCGGCATGCACCTGCGGCACGGCATCTGGAGCGCCACCCAGACCCTCGGGCAGAGCAACCGCCGCCGCGAGGTCACGGTGAACTGGGCGGCCACCGGCATCGCGACGGTGCTCACGCTCGGCTTCCTGCTCGTGCCCTTCTCCGTCCTCTTCGGTCTGATCGACTAAGGATTCCCCCGTGCCTCTCGACCTCTTCACCGAAGGCGACCCGATCGCCGACACCAAGGCGCCGACGGACGTCGCGCTCCCCCAGCGCTGGAACGAGCGCAAGTTCCGCGGCAAGCTGGTCAACCCGGCCAACCGCCGGAAGATGACGGTCATCGTCGTCGGCACGGGCCTGGCCGGCGGTGCCGCCGCCGCGACGCTCGGCGAGGCCGGCTACAACGTCAAGTCCTTCTGGTACCAGGACAGCCCGCGCCGCGCGCACAGCGTCGCCGCGCAGGGCGGCATCAACGCCGCCAAGAACTACCGCAACGACGGCGACAGCGTGCACCGGTTGTTCTACGACACGGTGAAGGGCGGCGACTTCCGCTCGCGCGAGAGCAACTCGTACCGGCTGGCCGAGGTGAGCGTCAACATCATCGACCAGGCGGTCGCCCAGGGCGTGCCCTTCGCCCGCGAGTACGGCGGCCTGCTCGACAACCGCTCCTTCGGTGGCGCGCAGGTCTCGCGCACCTTCTACGCCCGCGGCCAGACGGGCCAGCAGCTGCTCTACGGCGCCTACCAGGCCCTCGAGCGGCAGATCGCGGCCGGCACGGTCGAGCAGAACGCGCGCACCGAGATGCTGGACCTGATCGTCGTCGACGGCCGCGCCCGCGGCATCGTCGCCCGCGACCTGGTCACCGGCGAGATCACCTCGCACTTCGCCGACGCCGTCGTCCTCGCCACCGGCGGGTACAGCAACGTCTTCTACCTGTCCACGAACGCCATGGGCTCCAACACCACGGCGATCTGGCGGGCGCACAAGCGGGGTGCCTACTTCGCCAACCCCTGCTACACCCAGATCCACCCGACCTGCATCCCGGTCAAGGGCGACTACCAGTCGAAGCTGACCCTGATGTCGGAGTCGCTGCGCAACGACGGCCGCGTCTGGGTGCCCAAGGAGCGCGGCGACACCCGCGACCCGCGGGACATCCCCGAGGCCGAGCGCGACTACTACCTCGAGCGGATCTACCCGGCGTTCGGCAACCTGGTGCCGCGCGACATCGCCTCGCGCCAGGCCAAGAACGTCTGCGACGAGGGTCGCGGCGTGGGCCCGGGTGGGCTCGGCGTCTACCTCGACTTCGCCGACGCCATGAAGCGCCTGGGCCGCCCGGCGATCGAGGCCAAGTACGGCAACCTCTTCGACATGTACGCCCAGATCACCGGCGAGAACCCGTACGAGACGCCGATGCGGGTCTACCCGGCCGTGCACTACACGATGGGCGGGCTGTGGGTCGACTACGACCTGCAGTCCTCGATCCCCGGGATGTTCGTGATCGGGGAGGCCAACTTCTCCGACCAGGGCGCCAACCGGCTGGGCGCCAGCGCGCTCATGCAGGGGCTCGCCGACGGCTACTTCGTGCTCCCGTCGACGATCAGCGACTACCTGGCCGCCGGCCCGTTCGAGAAGGTCGACGCGAACCACCCGGCCGCGGTCGAGGCGCTGCAGAACGTGCAGGAGCAGGTGCAGAAGCTGCTGTCCATCAACGGCACCCGCACCCCGTCGTCCTTCCACCGGGAGCTCGGCCAGCTGATGTGGGACCTGTGCGGCATGGAGCGCACGGACGAGGGCCTGCGCAAGGCCATCGACCGCATCCGGGAGATCCGCCAGGAGTTCTGGACCGACGTCAAGGTCTCCGGCGACTGGCACTCGTTCAACCAGACGCTGGAGATGGCCGGCCGGGTCGCCGACTTCATCGAGCTCGGTGAGCTCATGTGCGTCGACGCCCTGCACCGCGCCGAGAGCTGCGGCGGTCACTTCCGCGCCGAGAGCCAGACCCCCGAGGGGGAGGCGCTGCGCGACGACGAGAACTTCGCCTACGTCGCGGCGTGGGAGTGGACGCCGGAGGGCCAGCCCCCGGTGCTCCACAAGGAAGCCCTCGAGTACGAGTACGTCCACCTCGCCCAGCGGAGCTACAAGTGACCATCACCGACCAGGGCCAGCACTCGGCTCCCGCCGGCACGCAGGACAAGCGCGGCATGAACCTGACGCTGCGCGTCTGGCGTCAGCAGGGCCCCAGCGTCAAGGGCAAGATGGTGACCTACAAGGTCACCGACATCTCCCCTGACATGTCGTTCCTCGAGATGCTCGACGTCCTCAACGAGCAGCTGATCATGCAGGGCGACGACCCGGTCGCCTTCGACCACGACTGCCGCGAGGGCATCTGCGGCATGTGCGGTCTGATGATCAACGGCCAGGCGCACGGCCCGCAGCAGACCACCACCTGCCAGCTGCACATGCGCTCGTTCAAGGACGGCGACTCGATCGACGTCGAGCCGTGGCGCGCCTCGGCCTTCCCGGTCATCAAGGACCTCGCCGTCGACCGGCGGGCGTTCGACCGGATCATCCAGGCCGGCGGCTACATCAGCGTCCCGACCGGCACCGCCCCGGAGGCGCACGCCACCCCGGTGCCGAAGAAGGACGCCGACAACGCCTTCGACGCCGCGACCTGCATCGGCTGCGGCGCCTGCGTGGCCGCGTGCCCGAACGCCTCCTCGATGCTGTTCACCGCCGCCAAGGTCACCCACCTCGGCCTGCTCCCCCAGGGGCAGCCCGAGCGCGACGACCGCGTGGTCAACATGGTCGCCCAGCAGGACCGCGAGGGCTTCGGTGGCTGCACGAACATCGGCGAGTGCTCCGCGGCCTGCCCGAAGGGCATCTCGATGGAGACCATCTCCCGGCTGAACCACGACCTGCTCGGCGCCCTGCGCGCGGGGGCCCGCCCCAAGAGCTGATCGACCGGCACGAGCGAGAGGCCCCCTCCGAGTTCTCCGGAGGGGGCCTCGCGCGTGTGCGGCGCCGGGGTCAGGGGCGTCGCGGTCCGTGGGGTCAGCCGGCGTGCGCCACCGGGACCCGCTCCTCCAGCCAGGACCACAGCGCCTCGGGCGCCAGCGGCCGGCTCAGGTGGAAGCCCTGGACGACGTCGCAGCCCAGCGCGGCGAGGGCGTCGACGGTGTCCTGGTCCTCGGCGCCCTCGGCGACCAGCACCAGCCCGAGGGCGTGCGCCAGCTGCAGCGTCGAGGTCACGATCGACGCGGCGCGCGGGCTGCCGGTCATCGCCCCGACGAAGGTGCGGTCCAGCTTGAGCTCGGTGACCGGCAGGGCGGCGAGGTAGGCCAGGCTCGAGTAGCCGGTGCCGTAGTCGTCGATGGCCACGCCGACGCCGTCCTCGCGCAGCCGGCCCAGCACGCGGACGGCGCGCTCGCGGTCCTCCATGAGCAGGCTCTCGGTCACCTCGAGCACCAGCTGCCCGGCCGGCAGCCCGTAGCGGGCCAGCAGCCCCCGCACCTGGTCGGGGAAGACCTCGTCGACCAGGTTGGACGGGCTGACGTTGACCGCCACGGTGAGCGGGCGGCCGCGGTCGGCCCAGGCGCGGCACTGGGCCAGCGCCATCTCGATGACCCGGCTGGTCAGCGGGGCCATGAGGCCCGCGGACTCGGCGAGCTCGATGAAGGCGTCGGGCAGGAGCAGCCCGCGGGTGGGGTGCTGCCAGCGGACCAGCGCCTCCACGCCCTCGACCTCGCCGGTCCCGAGGGCGAGCTTGGGCTGGTAGTGCAGGACGAGCTCGTGCCGCTCGAGGGCGTTGCGCAGCTGGGCGACGTCCTCGAGCCGGTGCCGGCCCTCGCCGTCGCGCTCCTCGTCGTAGACCTCGACGCCGGTGCGGCCGGCCTTGGCGGCGTACATGGCGAGGTCGGCCAGCTGCAGCAGCTCGACGGCGCTGCGCGACTCGTCCGGGCCGATGGCGACGCCGACGCTGGCGTCCACGCTCAGGCCCATCCCGCTCAGGGAGAACGGCACCTGGAGACGCCCGCGCAGCCGCTCCCCCAGCAGCCGCGCGCGCTCGGCGTCCAGGTCCGAGGCGAGGACGACGAACTCGTCGCCGCCCAGCCGGGCCAGCACGTCGTCGGCACGCAGCTCGGACCGCAGCCGCGGCCCCACCTGGGCCAGCAGCGCGTCGCCGACGGCGTGCCCGAGGGAGTCGTTGATCTCCTTGAACCGGTCCAGGTCGAGCACCAGCACCGCGGTGCGGTGACCGGTGGCCAGCCGGCCGTCGGCGGCGGCGAGCGCCTCGAACACCGAGCGGCGGTTGGGCAGCCCGGTCAGCTCGTCGGTGCGCGCCTGGCGGCGGCTGTCGGCCAGCGCCCGGACGTCGCGGAAGGTCAGCCCGGTGCGGGCCAGTGCGGCGAGGACGGCGAGCAGCGCGAAGGCGCCGGCCACCGGGTCGCCGGTCGCGAGGTAGCCGAGGAACAGCAGCGCGAGCGCGGCGAGCGCGCTCAGGCCCGGGATGAGCAGCGCGCCCCGCCCGTCCGAGCGCGGGGCGACCCGGCGCGGGGTGCGCTGGGTGGCCGCCAGGCCGCAGCAGATGAACGCCAGGCTCCAGCCCAGGTCCAGCGGACCGCCGACGGTGTAGGTGCCGTGGCTCAGCTGGTAGGCGTAGAGGGTGTCGGTCACGACGAAGAGCGCCAGCGCGGCGCTGATCCACCACCAGCCCGGCCCGGCACCGCGGCCGATGAGCACGAGTCCGCCGGCGATGAGGCTGAGCAGCAGCAGGTCTCCGACCGGGTAGAGCATCGCGACGGTGGTGCCGAGCGCACCGCCGTCCAGCGCCTGCAGCTGCGCGCCGATGCCGGCGGCCGCGGCGACCGCGGCGGCGGTGCAGGCGGTGACCGCGACGTCCAGCCACATGCTGGTCGTGAGCGTGCGGACCCGGCCCCGCAGGAGCAGCAGGAACGCGACGAAGGCCAGCGGGTAGAAGCCGAGGAAGGCGGCGTCGGACCACGACGGCCGCGGGACGACGTCGAGGTGCCGGTAGTGGAACTCGTAGGCGGCCGCACCGCCCAGGTAGCAGAGCACGGCGGCGGCCAGGCTCCACCAGGAGGCGCGGTCGGCCCGGGTGCCGGCACCGCGCACGACGAGCACGCAGACCAGGCCGGCGAGGAAGAAGATCTTGCCCTGGGCGGCCAGCAGGTCGGCGACGACGGTCACGCCCAGCGCCGCGGCGGTCAGCGCGACGACCCAGATCCCGACCAGGCCCATCGCCAGCAGGCGGACGACGCGCAGGGATCGTTCGTCATCCCTCGCCTCGCCGGTGAGGTCCTCCAGGACCACCGCTCGCTCCCGCCGCATGCCCCTCCATCGGCGCGGGGGCCGGAGGTCTGGAGCACGCGGGCCGGGCCCACCCGGCCGCGTCCCCCGACGGGGGGACGTCCCCCGAGCAGCGGGTTACCGTGCGCCCCGTGGTGAGCTGGGACGATGTGGCGCGGGCCTGCCTGGCGCTGCCCGCGACGACGGAGGCCGTCTCGGCGTCCGGCCGGAGGCGGTGGCTGGTGCGCGGGAAGACCTTCGTCCGGGAGCGCCCGCTGCACCGGAAGGACCTCGACGAGCTCGGGGCGTCCGCACCGGAGGGCCCGGTGCTGGTCGCCTACGTCCCCGACGAGGGGGCCAAGGCCGCGCTGCTGGCCGCGGAGCCCGACGTCTGGTTCACGACGGCTCACTTCGACGGCCTTCCGGCGCTGATGTGCCGGCTGGACGCCGTGGACGGGGAGGCCCTGACCGAGCTGGTGGCCGAGGCCTGGGCGAGCCGGGCACCGCGCGGGCTGCTCGCCGAGCACCCGCTCCCGGCGTCCTGATCGCTCAGCCGCGGGAGGGCACGATCCGGGCGATGACGTCGGCCGGCATCAGCCCGGCCTTGCCGAACCGCCGGGCGGCCTCGAGGAACTGCGGCGCGCACGTGCCGAGCTCGGCGAGCATCTCGCGGGCGGCGTCCTCGCGGCCGGCCAGGGCGGCGACGACCGCCCGCCACATCAGCTGGTCGGGTTCGGTGACCGGGTCCATCGGCCGCAGGAGCTCGAGCTCGCGGTCGGCGGTCACCGGGTCGCCGTCGATGGCGAGCTGGAAGGCGCGGACCACGTCCTGGTAGCGGGCGCGGGTGACCGCGAGGTCGTGCAGCGCGGCGATCGGGTCCGGCGAGTCGTCCACCCGCAGGTCCACCACGGTGTCGTGCCAGGGCCGGCCGGTGGTTGTCGCGCGGATGACCATGATCGCGGCGGACCGCCGGCCGCGGAAGTCGCCGCCGGCCTCCTCCCCCGCCTGCAGGGCGGTGAGCAGGCGCTGCGCGAGCGGCCCGCCGGGAGCTCTCGAAGCGCTCGACCATCGCCTCCCACACCTGCGCGGAGGCGGCCATGTTGGCCAGCGCGACGCAGGTGTCGCCGACGAGGTGCCCGGCCGCGTCGACGCACTGCTCGCCCGTGTAGGCGGCGAGGTCGCCGTTGACGCCGAGGATGGCCAGCTGCCGGCGCTGCGGCTGCGGGTCCACGCTGCTCAGCGCGGTGAGCACCTCCTGCGCGGTGAACCCGCCCTGCAGCAGGTCGAGGCCGACCGAGCCGTACATCGGCTCGGCCATCGACTGGGTGGCGATGACCCCGTGGCCGGGCAGCGCGAACGGCACGCTGTTGCCGACGGCGAAGGCCTGGGACTGGGTGGCGACGCCCATCTCCCCGGTCTCGGGGTCGCGGGCGACGATCGAGTAGGTCACCGGCACGGGCTGCCCGCGGCGGCGGGCCGGGCAAACACCGGGCCGCCGGTCGGGGTCAGGCCATCGCCTGCGCGAGCAGCTCCACCGAGCGCAGCCGGCCCTCCACCGAGGAGGACTGGTGGGCGACGATCAGCTCGTCGGCGTCGGCCAGCTTGCGGAAGCCCTCGACCTGGTCGGCGAGCTGCCCGGGGCTGCCCATCGCGGTGTGCGTGAGCATCCCCTCGACGTGGTGCCCGGCGCCCTGGGCCAGCAGCTGGTCGGCCTGCTCGTCGGTGAGCGACTGCCCGCGGCCGAACAGCCCGATCGCCAGGTTCCGCTTGACCGCCTGCAGCTCCGCGCGGGCGGCGTCCTCGGTGTCGGCGGCGACGACGTTCAGCCCGGCGATGACGTACGGGGCGTCGAGCTGCTCGGAGGGCTTGAACTCGGCACGGTAGGCCGCGACGGCGGGCTCGAGCAGCTGCGGCGCGAAGTGCGAGGCGAAGGCGTAGGGCAACCCGAGGGCGGCGGCGAGGGTGGCGCCGAACATCGACGAGCCGAGGACGTACAGCGGCACGCGAGAGCCCTTGCCGGGGATGGCGTCGACGCCGGCGACGCGAGGTCTCGCCGGCCAGGTAGGCCTGCAGCTCCAGCACGTCCTGCGGAAAGCGGTCGGCCGAGTTCGGGTTCCGGCGCAGCGCGTACATCGTGTTCTGGTCGCTGCCGGGCGCGCGACCCAGGCCCAGGTCGATGCGCCCGGGGTACATCGCGTCGAGGGTGCCGAACTGCTCGGCGATGGTCAGCGGCGAGTGGTTGGGCAGCATGACGCCGCCGGCGCCGAGCCGGATCGTCGTCGTGTGCGCGCCGACGTGCGCGATGAGCACGCTGGTGGCCGACGAGGCGATCCGCGGCATGTTGTGGTGCTCGGCGTACCAGACCCGCTCGTAGCCGTGCTCCTCCGCGCGCTGGGCGAGGGCGACGCTGGCGGCGATGCTCGTGCTCGCGGTCTCCCCGCGGTTGATCGGCGCCAGGTCGAGGATGGACAGCGGGATGCGCATGGGGAGGTGCCTTTCACGTCGGTTGCCCTGAGCAACCGCGGCGCCCCCCGCAGGCTTCCCGCCGTCGGCACCCCGCCCTCAGCGGCTCTGCAGCGCGTCCAGCGCCACCGCCATCGCCGCGGCCACCCGGAAGTCGATCCGGGGGTCGGGGACGGAGACGTCGTACCGGTCGCGGATCGCCTTCCGCCGCTCGCTCACCAGGACCGGCGCACCGGTGGCGGTGTCGACGAAGTCGAAGTGGAAGACGAAGGGCACCCACACGTCCCCGAGGTACGGGATGAGCTCCCAGACCCGGCGCAGGACGGCGAGGACCGGCCGGCGCTCGCGGCCGACCGCCTCGAGCCCGGGGACCCGGAGCTCCCAGGTGGAGCGCAGCAGGCTGGCGCCGAACACCTTGCGGAAGCTGCCGAGCACCGCGCCGTGCTCGTCGAGCACGTCGTGCTGGGCGTGCACGTCGAGGCGCTGGCGGGCCCGGAAGGAGAACAGCGGCCGGCTGCGCGACTCGTCGGCGTAGAAGACCACCTCCTCCTTGAGCTTCATCCGCTTCTGCTGCGCGAACGCCAGGAGCGGGCCCTCACCGCCGTCGGGGGCGACGGCACGGACCTCGTACCGGTTCACCATCACCGTGATGCGCTGGTGGACGGTGAACCGGGGCACCACCTGCGCCGGGGTGGACGGGGGCTGGGTCACGGGTCGCTCCTCGCGGGTCGGTGGTCCGGCCGGGGGTCCGGCCGGGGTGGTTCTCCACCCGATGGTCGGGCGCTCGTCATCCGATCGACACGTCGGACGGCCATCCTCGTGCCATGACAGCCAGCCTCTTCGTGACCGGGACGCCCGTGGTGTGGACCGGGCACGACCCGCGGGGGGCCGTGGCCTCCGGCTCCGACGTCGTGCACGCCGTCGCCCGGCCCGCGGTGGACGGGTTGGAGTCCTCGGTCTGCGGTGAGCTGGTCGCCGCCACGGCGGGCCGGGACTGGTCGGTCGCGGCCGGTGCGGTCCGCTGCGCGGAGTGCGCGCGGATCGCCGATCACACCGGCGGCCGCGGCGCCCGGGAGCCGTTGACAGCGGCGTGGAGCCGCCGGGCCAGCCGCTCGAGCGGGCTGAGCGGCTCGTCGCCCGTGGGCGCCGGCGGCAGCAGCACCCACAGCAGCAGGTAGAGGAGGACGCCGCTGCCCCCGATGAGGGTCAGGGCCACGAACCCCACCCGCCAGAGGACGGCGTCGACCCCGCTGTAGTCGGCCAGCCCGCCGCAGACGCCGCCGGCCATCCGGTCGGTCGCGCTGCGGCGCGCCTCGGGGCGGAGCGGCGGTGCGGTCGGCTGGTCGGTGGACGGCGCGGTCGGCTGGCCGGCGGGCGCGGAGAAGGGTGCATCGGTCATGGGACGAGCCTGTCGACGGCGCGGTCCCGGCACCATCCGGTGATCCCCGGATCCGCCCCGGATCCGCTGGTCAGGGTCCACCCCCGCTCCGCGGGAGCCGACACGCACCGGCGTGCGGACGTACCGTCGACGGGGTGAGCGTCCACACCGGTCAGGCCCTCCGCCTCGACGACCGCTTCGCCCGCGCCCTCCCCGAGCTGGCCGTGCCGTGGCAGGCCGAGGAGGCCCCCGACCCGCGGCTGCTCGCGTTCAACGAGCCGCTGGCCGCCGAGCTCGGCCTCGACGCGGCCGCGCTGCGCACCCCCGAGGGGCTGCGGCTGCTCGTCGGCACCGCCGTCCCCGACGGCGCCCGGCCGGTCGCCCAGGCGTACTCGGGGCACCAATTCGGCGGCTACTCGCCCCGCCTCGGGGACGGCCGTGCGCTGCTGCTGGGCGAGCTGGTGGATGACGCGGGCACGGTGCGCGACCTGCACCTCAAGGGCTCGGGCCGCACCCCGTTCGCCCGCGGCGGCGACGGCCTGGCCGCCGTCGGCCCGATGCTGCGCGAGTACGTGGTCAGCGAGGCGATGCACGCGCTGGGCATCCCGACCACCCGCGCGCTCGCCGTCGTCGCCACCGGTCGGGCCGTCCGGCGCGAGACGGTGCTGCCGGGCGCCGTCCTGGCTCGGGTGGCGAGCAGCCACCTGCGGGTCGGCAGCTTCCAGTACGCCCGCGCCACCGACGACGTCGACCTGCTGCGCCGCCTGGCCGACGTCGCCATCGCCCGGCACCACCCCGCAGCGGCCGACGCAGCCAACCCCTACCTCGCGCTGTTCGAGGCGGTGCTGGCGGTGCAGGCATCGCTGGTGGCCCGCTGGATGCTCGTCGGGTTCGTGCACGGGGTGATGAACACCGACAACATGACGATCTCCGGCGAGACGATCGACTACGGCCCGTGCGCGTTCATGGAGGCCTACGACCCGGACACCTCCTTCAGCTCGATCGACGAGGGCGGCCGGTACCGCTACGGCTACCAGCCGCTGGCCGCCGAGTGGAACCTGGCGCGGCTGGCCGAGGCGCTGCTGCCGCTCATCGACGAGGACCCGGACCGGGCGGTCGCGCTGGCCGTCGAGTCGCTGAAGACGTTCCGGCCGCGGTACGACGCCGCCCTCGCCGATGGGATGCGGGCCAAGCTCGGCCTGCCCGCGGGGGCCGACGACGCCGTGGTGGCCGACCTCGTGACCGATCTGCTCGCCCTCCTCCAGGCCGGCCACGTCGACTGGACGTCGTTCTTCCGCCGGCTCGCCGACGCCGCCCGCGGCGACGCCGAGCCCGTGCGGCTGCTGGTCCTCGACCTGGCCGGGCTCGACGGTTGGCTCGAGCGCTGGCGGGCGCTCTCCCCGGACGGCGCGGCGATGGACCGGGTGAACCCGGTGTACATCCCCCGCAACCACCTCGTCGAGGAGGCGCTCGACGCCGCCACCGGCGGGGACCTCGCGCTGCTCGACGAGCTGCTCGACGTGCTGGGCTCACCCTTCGAGGAGCGCCCGGACCACGAGCGGTACGCCGAGCCCGCGCCCCGCGACTTCGGCGCCGCGTTCCGCACCTTCTGCGGCACCTGAGCCGACCGCGCCGCGGAATCGCGCGGCCCCCTGTCGACGGGAGCGGGGGCGAGGCAGACTGGCGCCCCGGGGACGACGGGCGCGTCGATCTGCCGATGGAAGAGGGGCCGACGCAGGTGCTGCGCTGCGGCACGCAGCCAGCACTCACACAGGAGGACGTCGATGGTGGGCGCGACCACCCTGACCGATGCCCGCCCCCCGGAGCCCCGAGCCGCCGCTCCGGCCGGTCCGGCCGGGAAGAGCCACCACCGGGCCGACATCCAGGGGCTGCGCGCCGTGGCCGTCGGCCTCGTCGTCGCAGCCCACGTCACGGGGTGGCCCGCGGGCGGCTTCGTCGGCGTCGACGTCTTCTTCGTCATCTCCGGCTTCCTCATCACCGGGCTGCTGGTGCGCGAGCGGGCGCGGACCGGGCGGATCTCCTTCCGCGGCTTCTACGCCCGGCGGGCGCGCCGGCTGCTGCCGGCCGCACTCACGACGCTGGCGGCCACCACGGCGGTGGCGTACGTCGTCTTCCTGCGGGGGCGCTTCGAGGAGACGGTCACCGACGTCGTCTGGGCGGCGCTGTTCGGCGCGAACATCAACTTCGCCCGCCAGGGCACCGACTACTTCGCGCTGACCGCGGCGCCCTCGACGGTGCAGCACTTCTGGTCGCTGGCGGTCGAGGAGCAGTTCTACCTCGTCTGGCCGGCGCTGGTCCTGCTCGCGTTCGCCGTCCCGCTGGCCGGTGCCGGCCGCCGTCGCGTCGTGCTGTGGGTGGTCCTCGGCGCGGTGACCGCGGCGTCGTTCGCCTGGTCGGTGCACGCGACGAGCGCGTCACCGACGACGGCCTACTTCTCCACCTTCACCCGGGCCTGGGAGCTCGGGCTGGGCGCGCTCGTCGCGGTCTCGGCGGCGCAGCTCTCCCGGCTGCCCGCCCCGCTGCGGGCGGCGCTGGCGTGGGCCGGGCTGGCCGTCGTGCTCGCCTCCGCGTTCGTCCTCGACGAGGGGACGCCGTTCCCGGGGACGGCGGCGGCGCTGCCCGTCGTCGGCACGGCCGCGCTGCTCGCCTGGGGCGCCGCTCCCGGCGGGCCGGGCGGCCGCTGGGCGCTGGGCAGCGCACCGGCCGGGTTCGTCGGCGCCATCTCCTACTCCCTCTACCTCTGGCACTGGCCGGTGGTGGTCGTCGCCGGGGTGCTCATGGCACCCGGCACGCCGCGCTTCTACGCGGCCGCGCTCGCCGTCTCCCTGGCGCTGGCCACGGTGTCCTACTACTGCATCGAGCAGCCGGTGCTGCACACGAACTGGCTGCTGCCGCACCGGCCGGTGGACCGCAGGCGGGCGCGCCCGGTGTTCCGCCGGGCCGGGCTGGTGGGTGTCGCCGCGGTCGTGGTCACGGCGGCCACCGCGGTGACCGTGGTTGTCCTGCCGCAGGGCGAGGCCGGGGCCGGGGAGGCCGAGGCCGCGCGGGCGGCGGCCGAGGCGGACGCCGCGGCCGCCGCCGGCGGGCTGCCCCCGCTCACCCCGCTCCAGCGCGACATCCAGGCCGCCACCTTCGCGACGGAGTGGCCCGCCGACCTCGACCCGAGCCTCGACGAGCTGCCCGGCTACCTCACGAAGCAGTGGGACGAGGGGTGCCTGCACATCAGCGAGGAGAACGTCGACACGTGCCGGTGGGGCGATGCCGACGCCACGCAGTCGATCGCCGTCCTCGGCGACTCCTTCGCCGCCGCGTGGGTGCCGGGGCTGCGCGAGGAGTTCGTCCCGGCGGGGTGGTCGGTGCAGAGCCTGACGTTCGGCCTGTGCCCCAACATCACCGCGCTCACCCTGTTCGAGGGCGAGCCGTTCGACGGCTGCGTCGAGCACCGCGAGTGGGCGCTGGAGCACATCCTGGAGAACCCGCCGACCGTCGTGGTGATGACCCACTCCTGGCGGGCCCAGCTGCAGCGCGGCGCGGACCGACCGTCGCTGTACACCGAGGGCCTCACGGAGATCGTGCGCCGGGTGCAGGCCTCGGGCGCCCGGGTGGTCGTCCTCGGCGCGCCCCCGGGCTCGGAGAGCCTGCAGACCTGCCCGACCAGCCTCAACGGGCCGCAGGACTGCCTCCGCGGTCCGGCCGAGACCTTCGCCCCGCAGATGGCGAGCGAGCGCGCGGTGGCCGCCGCGACCGGAGCGCGGGCGATCGACCCCGAGCCGTGGTTCTGCGTGGACGACCGTTGCCCCACGTTCGTGGGCAGCACGCCGGTGTACGGCGACGGTCAGCACCTGACCGCCGAGTACGCGCAGCGGATCGCCCCCGAGCTGGCGGCCGCGATCCTGCAGCCCTGACCGGCGCTCGCCGCGCGGGATCGGCCGCGAGTGGGCAGGCTCGCTGGGTGGACCGTTCCGAGGTGCTGATCGTCGGGGCCGGCAACGCCGGCATCTCCCTGGCCGCCAAGCTGCTGCGCGACGGGGTCCGCGGGGTGACGGTGGTGGCCGCCCAGCCGGTGCACCGCTACAAGCCGCTGCTCAACTACGTCGCGGGCGGCGAGGCGGAGATGGCCGACCTCGAGCTCCGCATGGCCGACGTCGTGCCCGAGGGCTGCACCTGGATCCGGGACACCGTCGAGGCGGTCGACCCGGCGGCGATGACCGTGCGGACCCGGTCGGGCCGGACGCTGTCGTGCGCCACGCTCGTGCTGTGCCCCGGCCTGGAGGAGGACTGGGCCGCCACGCCGGGGCTGCAGGCCGCCTACGCGGACGGGTGGGCGGCGTCCTCGTACGTCCCCGGCAGCACGCCGACGGTGTGGCCGCGGCTTCGGTCGCTGCGCAGCGGGACGGTCGTGTTCACCGTGCCGCCGGAGCCGGCGTCGTGCGCGCCGACGGCGCTCAAGCCGCTGTTCATGGCGTGCGACGCGTGGCGGCGGGCGGGGGTGCTGGGGAACCTTGACGTCCGCCTCGTCCTGCCCGGCGCGACCGCGACCGGTGTGCCGCGCGCCGACGAGGTGCTGGAGCGGGCGTTCGCCGACTTCGGCGTCGAGGTTCTGCGCGAGGCGCGGATCGAGACGGTGGACGCCGACGCGCACGCCGTGGTGGTCGGTTCGCGCAGCGGCCGGCACGTGCTGGGCGACGTCGCCTTCGCGCACGCGGTGCCGCACTACCGGGCGCCGTCGTGGATCGCCGACGCGGGGCTGGCCGGCCCGTCCGGGCAGGTGGACGTCGATCCGGAGACGCTGCGCTCGCGCCGGTCCGGCTCGATCTGGGCGATCGGCGACGCCGCCGACGTCGGGACCCGGCCCTCCGGTGGTGCGCTGCGCAAGCAGGTGGCGGTGCTGTCGCAGAACCTGGCCGCGGCCGCGCGCGGCCGGGAGCTCCAGCGCTACGACGGCTACACGGTCATGCCGATCACCGTCGCCCGGCGGACGCTGGTGCTCAACGAGGTGGACCGGGGCGGCCGGCCCAGCCCGTCGGTGCCCTTCCTCGACCCCTTCGTACCGCGGCGCTCCACCTGGTTCTTCGACCGCTACGTGCTGCCGCGGATCTACACCCGGCGGATCCTCCGCGGCCGGGTCTGAGCCCCGGCCCGTCGCGCGGGCTCCGGCGGGAGCGCCCGGCATACTGCCTCGACCGTGCCCGCCCTCATCTCACCCGATCGGCGGGCCCTGCTCCTGCTGGCGGCGGCCGGTCTCGCCGCGGCCTGCGCGCCGTCGGTCGCTGCGCCGTCCGGTCCGACGCGCGCGCCCGCGCCCAGCAGCACCCCGCATGCCGCAGCCCCGACCTCCGCCCCGTCGGGTGCTCCTGGCGGGACCGCTGGGCCGACGCGGGAGGACGTGGTGGCGCGGTACGCGGGGGTGCGCCCCACTGCGTTCGGTCTCGACGTGCCGGGGGTGGTGAACCGGCTGCCGACGGCGGAGCGGGTGGTCGCGCTGACCTTCGACGCCTGCGGCGGGACGCACGGCAGCGGGTACGACGCCGCGCTGATCGCCGCGCTGCGGGCGGCCGGGGCGCCGGCGACGCTGTTCCTGAACCAGCGGTGGATCACCGCGCACCCCGACCTGGCGGCGGAGCTGGCCGCCGATCCGCTGTTCGAGCTGGCGAACCACGGGACGGCGCACCAGCCGCTGTCGGTGACCGGCGCCGCCGCCTACGGGATCGCGGGGACCACGGGCCCGGGCGCGGCCTTCGACGAGGTCGACGGCAACACGCGGACCCTGACCGAGCTGACCGGCGCGCCGCCCCGGTTCTTCCGCTCCGGGACGGCGCACTACGACGACGTCGCCGTCCGGATCGCCGGGGAGCTGGGTCAGACGGTGGTCAACTTCGACGTCAACGGCGACGCCGGCGCCACGTTCTCGGCCGCGCAGGTGACCGCCTCGCTGCGCTCCGCGGGCCCGGGCTCGATCGTCATCGGCCACCTGAACCAGCCCACCGGCGGCACCGCCGCCGGTGTCGCCGCCGCCCTCCCCCGCCTCACCGCCGATGGCTTCCGCTTCGTGCAGCTGTCGGAGCACCTGCCCTGACCCCCGGGTCAGGAACCCACTCGCCGACCGCGGCTGGACCGGCGGGCGGGCTCGGACCTCACGGGGTCAGGAGACGACGGCCCTGACGATGTCGGCTATCCGTTGCTCCGCCGCTTCATCCACGGTCTCGAAGTACCAGGCCGCGGGCATCAGGGACCCGTCCGAGCCGCCGGCGGGCCGGAAGTCGGCCTTCTCGGTGAGCGCGAGATTTATGCGGTCGTCGCTGCGCAGGGTCACCAGTGCCGGCGTACCCGCCGAGAGGGCGTAGGCCGGCATCCCGTACCAGATCCGCGGCTTCAGGGCCGGAGCGCTGGTCATGATTACGTCGTGCACCCGCTGCATCAGCGACCGCCGCGGCTCGTCCAGCTTCGCGATGGTGTCGATCACCTGAGCGAGGTTCTTCTCGTCCTTCGACGACATGCTTGGTCCTCTCGTCGGCCGACGCCGAGCATCACCGTGAAGTCGGCGTATCGGTACGCCGCACCCCCACCGGACGTGCCCCGACCTGGTCGGGCCTCTCCGAGAAGATTCAGGCGAGTGGTCGCCTGGAAGTGCTGTCGGTGGCGCGAGCCACCGATCCGCAGCATAGCGGCGACCGCCGGCAACGGTGGCTGCGCGCACCTCGGCGACCCGGCTCCCGATCGCGGCCGTCGAGAGCTCCGTGCCGGCCGGACCCCGGGCGGGGGTCAGCTCGCCGCCACGAGCACGGGAACCCCCGGTCCGTCGAGGTCGGCCAGCGCCACCCGCCGCCCGGAGACGGCCAGGAGCAGCGAGAGCGCGGGGCCACTGACCTCCGAGCCGTCGCCGATCGACACGTCCGCGTCGGGTGCCGTGAGCCGGACGCGCCCCACGAGCTCCTTGGCTCCGCCGAAGGACGCCGGGGTGCGCGCCTGCAGGCGGAGCGCCCGGACGACGGCTTCCTCCGGGTAGGAGCGGGTGAGGCCCAGCGGACGACGGATGTCCTCCCCGTGGACGACCTCTTCGACGAGCCGGCTGTCCAGCGGCGCCGGAGGGGTCGACCTCCGCGACGCCACTCGTCGGAGCCGCGCGAGCGTCTCCTGCGGCGAGGCACCGCGATGGCGCAGCACGCCGCGGGCGTTCTGGCGGTCGAAGTCGAAGCCCGCGCGCGCGAGGCCGACCACGAAGCCGATCTTGGTCGTGCCGGCCGAGTCGACGAGGTGCGCGACCACGTCGTGCACGGTCCAGCCCCCGCAGAGCGACGGCTCCTCCCACCGCGCGGCGTCGAGGTCCTCGAGGTCGTCGATCAGCGCCGCCCGTTCCGCGTGCACCATCGACCAGACGTCTCCCACGCGCTTCTCCCGTCGTCCGTCAGGCGTCGCGCATGGGACCCGCGGTGCCACCGGAACTCATCGGCACGTCCCGCAGGCCCCTCAGACGTTGAAGCGGAACTCCACGACGTCGCCGTCGGCCATGACGTACTCCTTGCCCTCCATGCGGACCCAGCCCTTGGACTTGGCCTCGGCCATGGAGCCGGCCTCGACCAGCTGGTCGAAGGAGACGATCTCGGCCTTGATGAAGCCGCGCTGGAAGTCGGTGTGGATGACGCCCGCGGCCTGCGGGGCGGTGGCGCCGACCGGGATGGTCCAGGCGCGCGCCTCCTTGGGGCCGGCGGTCAGGTAGGTCTGCAGCCCGAGGGTGCGGAAGCCGACCTTCGCCAGCTGGTCCAGGCCCGGCTCGCTCTGACCGATCGACTCGAGCAGCTCGGCGGCCTCGTCGGCCGGCAGCTCGATCAGCTCGGACTCGGTCTGCGCGTCCAGGAAGATCGCCTCGGCGGGCGCCACCAGCGCGCGCAGCTCGTCCAGCTGCTCGGCGTTGCCCAGCTCGTCGGCGTCGACGTTGAACACGTACAGGAACGGCTTGGTCGTGAGCAGGCTCAGCTCGCGCAGCGGCTCGGGGTCGACGCCGGCGGCGAAGAGGGTCCGGCCCTCGTTCAGCACGGCCTGGGCGGCGACGGCGGCGTCGTGCAGGACCTTGCGGTCCTTGTCCTTGCGCGACTCCTTCTCCAGCCGCGGGATCGCCTTCTCCAGCGTCTGCATGTCGGCCAGCACGAGCTCGGTGTTGATCGTCTCGATGTCGTCGGCCGGGTCGACCTTGCCCTCGACGTGCACGACGTCGGGGTCGGTGAACACGCGGATGACCTGGCAGATCGCGTCGCTCTCGCGGATGTTCGCCAGGAACTTGTTGCCCAGGCCGGCACCCTCGCTGGCGCCGCGCACGATGCCGGCGATGTCCACGAACGACACCGTCGCCGGGATGATCTTCTGCGACCCGAAGATCTCCGCGAGCTTGTCCAGCCGCGGGTCGGGCACGCCCACCACGCCGACGTTGGGCTCGATCGTCGCGAACGGGTAGTTCGCCGCGAGCACGTCGTTCTTGGTCAGGGCGTTGAAGAGGGTCGACTTGCCGACGTTGGGCAGGCCGACGATCCCGATGGTGAGGCTCACGGGGGTCCAGGTTACGTGCCGGGCGCCGGTGCTCCGGACGACGACGTCCCCGCCGGCCCGACCCCTCCGGGGCAGCCGCCCTCCAGTTCGTGCCCCGATCGGCCGACGACTTCCGTGACGCAGCCGAGAGGAACCCACCGTGGGCACGAAGCGCACCGATGCCGAGCAGCAGATCGCCGAACTGCTCCGGACGGCGAAGAAGTCACTGCGCCTGTCCGTGGCGTTCCTGTCCCGGCTGGACGGCACCACCCAGCACCTGGAGGTCGTGGAGTCCTCGGTGCCCTTCCTCTTCCAGGAGGGCGTCACGCAGATGCAGGAGACCACGCTCTGCCAGGCGATCCTCGACAAGGAACTGCCGGCGGTGATCCCGGACCTGAAGCACTTCCCGGCGGCGATGCGGCTGCCGGCGGCCCGCATGCCGCGGATCCGCAGCTACGTCTCGGTGCCGGTGACGCTCTCCGACGGGACGCTGTACGGGACGTTCTGCGCCGCGGGGCTCACCTCCGACCGGGACCTCACCCAGCGCGACAAGGCGCTGATGGACGTCCTCGCCTCGGCCGCCTCGGTGATCATCGAGCCGCAGGTCAAGGAGGCGGAGCGGCGCAACGGCATCGAGCAGCGGCTCGACCCGATCACCGCCGGCGGCGGCCCCGTCGTCGCGCTGCAGCCGATCGTCGACCTCGCGACCGGCCTGCGCGTCGGGTCCGAGGCGCTGAGCCGCTTCCCCGCCGAGTGGGAGCAGACCCCGGACGTCGTCTTCGCGGAGGCGCACAGCGTCGGCCGCGGCGACCAACTGGAGCTCCTGGCCCTGGCGCGTGCGGCCGACCTGCTCGACCGGGTCGACGGGTACGTCGCCATGAACGTCTCCCCCGGCACGCTGCTGACGCCGGAGTGCGCCGCGCTGCTCTCCCGCCTCCCCGCCGACCGCGTGCTGCTCGAGCTCTCCGAGCACGACCCGGTGGACGACTACGACCAGCTCCTGGCGGCCCTCGCGCCGTTCCGCGCGGCCGGGCTGCGGCTGGCCATCGACGACGTCGGCGCCGGCTTCTCCTCGCTTCGCCACATCGTCGTCACCTCGCCGGACGTCATCAAGATCGACCGCAGCCTGGTCACCGCCGTGGACAGCGACTCGGTGCGCAGCATCCTCATCCGGTCGCTGGTCGACTTCGCCCGCGGGCTCGGGGCCCGCGTCGTGGCCGAGGGCATCGAGACCCCGGAGGAGGCGGCCACGCTCCGGGCGCTCGACGTCGACTACGGGCAGGGGTGGCACTTCGGCCGCCCGGCAGTGCCCCCGCCGCACCCCGCGCACGCCGCCGAGCCGGCCCTGCCGGGCGGCATACCGGTGCCACGGCAGGGTCGGCTCGCTGTCGAACTCGGGTAGCCGGGTCACGTCCCGGCGGGAGGTCAGGCGGAGATGAGGAACGGTTCGCCGAGGAGGATCTCGGTGCCGTCGGGGCGATAGGTGCGCCATCGGCCGTCGGGTTGGCGTTCTATCCGGAAGCCGTGGTGGACCTTGGTGTGGTGGCGTTCGCAGAGCAGCCCTGAGTTGTGCAGCGAGGTGTCGCCGCCGTCGATCCAGTGCACGAGGTGGTGCACGTCGCACCAGTAACTGGGCGCATCGCAGCCGGCGAAGACGCAGTGCTGGTCGCGCACCTCGACCGCCCTGCGGAGGTGCGGGGGCACCAGCCGCTGGGTGCGGCCCAGATCCAGTGGCTGGCCTTCGGGGCCGATGACGATGCGGGTGACGGTGCCGTCGCAGGCCAGCCAGCGGGCCTTCGCCGCGGAGATCAGCCCACCGAACCCGGTCCGCGCGGCACCGGCGCCCGCCCCGGCCGCTGAGCTGGTGTCCATCAGGTCTTCGTGGTCGATCAGCACCCCGATGTGCGGCTTGTGCCCGCGCAGCACCGGCAGGCTGCCGGAGGCCAGCGCGTTGTCGCACAGCTGCACCAGCGCATCCCCGGCCTGCTGGGCGCGGGTGCGGGTGTCCCCCGCGGGGCGGGAGGCCTGCAGGATCGATTCGATCGCGGCCTGGAACTTCTCTCCACCGACCGCGTCGAGCGTGCCGGAGAAGGACAGGGTGCCGTCGGTGTGCTTGGCGAAGGTCAGGGACCGCTGCTCGGTGGGATCGGGTTCGGCACCGTCGGGGTCCAGCCGGGCGAGGTAATGCCCGACCGCCTGCCGCAGCTCCGCGTGCGAAGCAGTCACCGCGACCTGGGTGAGCAGCCGGTCGATCTCGGCCACGTCCACGCCCTGGGCCTCGGCGCGGGCCAGGTTCACGTCGGACACGACCGGCGCGATCACCGACACTGCCTCCGCCGGCACGAGACCCGCCGCGGCCGCGGCCGCGAGCGCCGGCAGCCGCTCCGACGCCCGCCCGTTGCGCACCAGCTGGCTCGCCGCCCCGGCCGGCAGCCGGTGGTGCCCGCGCAGCCAGGAGGCCATCGTCGCCTTGCCGTCGTGCTCGGGCGCCTGGGTCAGCTCACCCTCGCGCACCGTGCGGGCCACCTCGGCGTCCAGCCGGTTGCGGGCCTGCACCAGCACCCCGGTCCGCTCGATCACCGCCGGCCCGAAGGAGGACTTCAGGTCCTGGTCGGCCAGGGCCGCCAGGGCACCGGTGAGGCACTCCAACGGTGACTGACAACTACTCGAACACATGTACGAATTGTACCGGTAGCAGCAACGCACCACCAGATGAATCCCCAGGTCAGCGACCTGTCCACAGATCGCCGACCGCCCTTGACAGGAGCCCGATGAGCTCCCCCAAGAAGGCGGATCAGCTCCCCGGAGACGGCAGCAGACCTCGCTCCACCGCCACCAGCACCGCGCGGGTCCGGTCGTCCACGCCGAGCTTCGCGAACACCCGCAGCAGGTGCGTCTTCACCGTCGCCTCGCCGATGAACAGCTGCCGCCCGATCTCCGCGTTGGTCAGCCCGCGGGCCACCCCGGCGAGCACCTCCAGCTCCCGCGCGGTGGGTGCGTCCACGGCCGGAGCGCGCATCCGCGACACCAGCCGCGCCGCCACCGGCGGCGCGAGCACCGTCTCCCCGCGGGCGGCCGCGCGGACGGCGTCGGCCAGCTGCGGCAGCGGGGTGTCCTTGAGCAGGTAACCGGTCGCGCCCGCCTCGACGGCCCGCACGATGTCGGCGTCCGTGTCGTACGTCGTCAGCACCAGCACCCGCACGCCCGGGTGGTCGGTGGCGAGCCGGCCGGTCGCGGTGGCCCCGTCCATGCGGGGCATCCGCAGGTCCATCAGGACGACGTCCGGTGTCAGGGCAGCCACCATCGCCAGCGCCTCGAGCCCGTCGCCCGCCTCGCCGACGACGTCGATGTCCGGTTGCGCCGCCAGCCAGCCGACCACGCCACCGCGCACCACCGGGTGGTCGTCCACGACCAGCACCCTGATGGCGCTCACCGGACCGGCACCCGCACCGTCACGCGGGTCCCCTCCCCCGGCGCCGAGCGGACGTCGACGGCGCCGCCGACCTCCTCCGCGCGGTCCCGCAGCCCGGCCAGCCCCACGCCGGCGGAGACGGCCGGGTCGAAGCCCACCCCGTCGTCCTCCACGTGCACCGACACGTGCGCTTCGTCCCCCGCGCCGATCCGGCTCACCCGCAGCACCACGGCGCTGGCCGACGCGTGCCGGCGCACGTTGGCCAGCGCCTCCTGCGCGCCGCGCAGCAGCACGATCTCCTCGGCGCGGCTCAGCACCGGCCCGCTCCCGCCGAGCGCCGCGGTGTCGAGCCGGGTGGCGAGGCCGGTCTCCCGGCCGAAGCGGTCGGTCAGCCGCTGCAACGCTTCGACCAGCGTGGCCGAGTCCAGCGCGACCGGCGCGAACGCGGCGACCATCGCGCGGGCCTCGGCGAGGTTCTCGCGGGCCACGTCCTCGATCACCGCCAGCCGCTCGGCGGCCGCGGGAGGATCGTCCGGCAGCGCGGCCGCCGCCGTCTGCGCCAGCACGACGATGCTCGTGTAGCCCTGCGCGAGGGTGTCGTGCACCTCCCGCGCCAGCCGCTCCCGCTCGGCGACCATGCCCTGCTGGTGGTGCAGCGCGGCGAGCTCGGCGCGGGTCGACTCCAGCTCCCGGATGAGGGACGCCCGCTGGTCGCTCTGCTCCAGCACGCGGTGCACCCAGATCCCCATGGCCAGGCTGAACGCCAGCCCGATCAGGGTGGAGCCCGGTCCGGCCAGCGGCTCCTCGCCCCGGGTCCAGTCGACGAGCGGGCCGGCCGTCGCCGCGGCGGCCAGCGCGAAGGTCCACGGCACCCCGTCGCGCCCCCGCTCGGCGAGGAACCACACCTGCGAGTACGCGACGAACAGCAGGAACAGCACCGAGGGCTCGTGCCAGGCGATCACCGCGACCGCGGCGACCATGACCGTCAGGTAGCCGACCCGCCGGCGAGGGTCGCGGGAGACGAGCGCGGGCCCACCCAGGAGGACGTAGGCCAGCGCCCAGGCTACGAGCGCCAGGACCGCGGCGGCCCGGGATCCCTCGACGTCCCCCACGAGGACGTCGACCACCGCTAGCGCCATCCCGACGGCGAAGGCGACGTGCAGGACGACCACGGTCAGGCGCCAGCCCCGCTCGGACAGCGGCGGTCCGCCGGGCTCCCCTGCCGCGGGGGGCCCGGCGGACCGCATCCCCAGGGCGAGGTCATCCCTCGCCCCGCCGCCAGCGGAACGTGCGCACGCAGACCACGACGCCGATGATCACCCATGCGCCCAGCACCAGGGCGGTCCTGCCGTGCTCCCACGACCCGGCGACCTCCCCGGCCGCGGCCTGGTCGGGCAGGAGCACAGACCGCATGCCCTGCGTCAGCCACTTCAGCGGGAAGACCGCGGCCACCTGCTGCATCCACGGCGGCAGCTCGGCGAAGACGAAGAAGACGCCGGAGAAGAACTGCAGGACGACGGAGAAGCCGGTGATCCCCGCGGACGCCGCCCGGGCGCTGCCGACGAACGGTGAGACCGCGATGCCGAGCACCGTGCCCGCGAGGACGCCGAGCAGGGCGACCCAGCCGAAGGTCAGCCAGCGCCCCGCGTCGGCCGGCAAGGGGACGTCGTAGGCCAGCCGCGCGACGGTCAGCAGCAGGGCGAGCTGCACCGCCGTCGTGAGCACGACCTGCCCGGCCTTGCCGATCACGTAGGCCGCGGGCGGCGCGCCGAGCAGCTGCAGCCGAGCGAGGTCGCCGCGCTCGCGCTCCTCGGCGATCGCGATGCCGACCGCCTGGAAGCTGGTCAGCATGATCCCGGTGGCCGCGATGCCGGCGAGGAAGTAGTCCTCGAACCGGACGTCGGGGCCGGTCGTCTCGCCGCCGAAGACCGAGCCGAAGATCAGCAGCATGATCACGGGATAGGCGAAGGAGAACACCACCTGCCCGGGGTCGCGGAGGTAGAGCCGCAGCTCCAGCCCGATCCGGGCCAGCCCGATCGGCAGCGCGCCGGGCGGCTTCGGCCGGGTGTCGGCGCGGACGTCGGCGGGTGGAGTGGTGAGCGTCATCGGAGGACTCCTTCGGGAGCGGGCTCGGCAGGAGCAGCCCCGACCAGCTGCAGGTAGACCTCTTCCAGGGTGGGCCGGGTGACGGTCAGGTCGGGCAGCGCGACCCGCGGCCCGGTGGTGAGCAGGTCGCGCAGCACGACGTCGGGCTCGGTGGTGACGACGGAACGGACGCCGCTGCCCTCCCGCCAGCGCACCGTCGCGCGACGGCGCAGCTCCCCGCCCATCTGCTCCGGCGGCGCGACGTCGGCGAGCCGGCCGGCGTCGATTACGCCCACCCGGTCGGCCAGGTGCGCGGCCTCGTCGAGGTAGTGGGTGGTCAGCAGGATCGTCGTGCCGCCCTCCCGCAGGCGCTGGAGCACCGCCCAGAACTGCCGCCGGGCGACCGGGTCGAGGCCGGTCGTCGGCTCGTCGAGGAAGAGCAGCTCCGGCCGGCCCTGCATGCTCAGGGCCACCTCCAGCCGGCGGCGCTGCCCGCCGGAGAGCCGCGCCGCCCGCGTGCCGGCCGCCTCGGTGAGGCCGACGGCGGCGATCAGCTCGTCGGCGCCCGCCGACCGGGAGTGGTAGACGGCGAAGTGGTCCAGCGTCTCCCGGACGGTCAGGGCGTTGCCGTCGCCGGTGGCCTGCCCCACCACCCCGATCCGGGCCCGCCAGGTCCGGTCGCCGGCGGCCGGGTCCACGCCCAGCACGCGGACCTCGCCGCCGTCGCGGCGGCGCAACCCCTCCAGGATCTCCACGGTCGTCGTCTTGCCGGCACCGTTCGGGCCCAGCAGCGCGAACACCTCGCCCGGGTGGACGTCGAGGTCGAGCCCGTCCACCACCGCCCGGTCGCCGTAGCGCTTGACCAGGCCGCGCACCCGCACGGCCGGTCCGTCCGCGCGCAGCCCGTGCGGCGAGGTCCCTGTCGTCGTCATGCACCGAGCCTGCCGACGACGGCGGCCGGCCCGGGACCGCCGAAGCGCTGGTCCCCCGTCCACCGACCGGTGGACGGGGCCCGCCGGCCGGCGGCGACGGCGGTGTCCGAAACCCGCCGGTCCTCCCCGTCGGCGGCTGTCATGCTCGAACCGTGACCACACCGACCGACCACGAGCACCGCTACCGCGCGGTGGCCGGCCGCGACGCGCGGTTCGACGGCTGGTTCGTCACGGGCGGTGCGCACGACCGGCATCTACTGCCGCCCGTCCTGCCCGGCCCGCACCCCGAAGTCCTCGAACGTCTCGTTCTTCAGCACCGCGGCCGGCGCGCAGGCGGCCGGCTACCGCGCCTGCCGCCGCTGCCGGCCCGACGCGGTGCCCGGCTCCCCCGAGTGGGACGTGCGCGCCGACGTCGTCGCCCGGGCGATGCGGCTGATCGCCGACGGCGAGGTGGAGCGCTCCGGCGTGCCCGGCGTCGCCCGGCGGCTGGGGTACTCGGAGCGCCAGCTGCACCGGCTCGTCGTCGGCGAGCTCGGCGTCGGCCCCCTCGCCCTGGCGCGGGCCCAGCGCGCGCAGACCGCCCGGCTGCTCATCGAGACCACCGACCTGCCGATGGCCGACGTCGCCTTCGCCGCCGGGTTCGCCAGCATCCGCCAGTTCAACGACACGGTCCGCGAGGTCTTCGCGAGCACCCCCACCGAGCTGCGCCGCCGCCCCGCCACCGCGCCGGGCGGCACCCCCGGGTGGCTGACCCTGCGGCTGGCCGCCCGCGCGCCCTACGACGCCGCCGAGGTGCTGCTCTTCCTGGGCGCGCACGCCGTCCCCGGGCTGGAGGAGTGGGACGGCGTCACCTTCTCCCGCGTGCTGGACCTCCCGCACGGGCCGGGCGTCGTCCGCCTCTCCCCCGCTCCCGACGGCGGAGCCGCGGTGGTCGCCCGGCTGCAGGTCGCCCAGCTGCGCGATCTCGGCACCGCGGTCAGCCGGTGCCGGCGGATGCTCGACCTGGACGCCGACCCGGTCGCCGTCGACGCCGTCCTCGGTGCCGATCCCGCGCTGGCCGGCCTGGTCGCCGGCGCCCCCGGCCGCCGGGTGCCCGGTTCGCCGGACGGGCCCGAGCTCGCCGTCCGCGCGGTGCTCGGGCAGCAGGTCTCGGTGGCCGGTGCGCGCACCCTCACCGCGCGGCTGCTGGCCGCGGCCGGCGCCCCGCTGCCGGCGCCGGTGGGCACGCTGACCCACGCCTTCCCCCGCCCCGAGGCACTGGCCGCGGCCGACCTGGGCGCGGTCGGGCTGACCGGCGCGCGCCGCGCCACGGTGCACGCGCTGGCCGCCGCCCTCGTCGGCGGCGACGTGGCGCTGGACCCGGGCGCCGACCGCGACGCGGCGGCGCGGGCGCTGCTCGCGGTCCGCGGCATCGGGCCCTGGACGGCGGCGCTGGTCGCCCTCCGCGGCCTGGCCGATCCCGACGTGTGGCTGCCCGGTGACCTGGCGTTGCGACGCTCGCTGGCCACCCTCGGCAGCACCGACATCGAGGCCGCAGGACGCTGGCGCCCGTGGCGTTCCTACGCGGTGATGCACCTGTGGGCGCTGGCCGCGCCGTCCTTCTTCACCCGCCCGGCCGCCGCGGCGGTCCCCCCGGAAAGGAGCGCCTCATGACTGCTCGTGCCGCGCGCTACGCGACCGTGCCCACGCCTCCCGGGCCGTTCACCGTCGTGGTCGCCGACGGGCCGGGCGACGACGACGTCGTCCTGGCCAGCGGCTGGACCGACGACGTCGCCGAGCTGCTCCCGGTGGTGCACCGCTCGCTGCGGCCCACCTGGGTCGAGCGCGCCGACGACCTGCCCGTGCTGGAGGCCGTCGAGGCGTTCTTCGCCGGCGACGTGGCCGCGATCGACGACGTGCCGGTCCGGCAGCGCTCGGGCCCCTTCCTCGAGGACGCCTGGACCGTGCTGCGCAGCGTCCCCCCGGGCGAGCCGGACACCTACACCTCCTTCGCCGCCCGGTGCGGACGGCCGACGGCCGTGCGCGCCGCGGCCAGCGCGTGCGCCCGCAACGCCGCCGCGTTGTTCGTCCCGTGCCACCGCGTGCTCGCCTCCAGCGGCGGCCTGGGCGGCTTCCGCTGGGGGACGGCGGTGAAGCGCGAGCTGCTCGACCACGAGGCGCGCCACGCGCCGCTCGCCGTCGCCTAGCCGGTTCTGTCGGACCCGTCGGGCAGCCTCGGGGGCATGGACGCCGCTTCCCTGCTCCTCGGGCTCCTCCTCGGTGCGCTGCTCGCCACGGCGGTCACGCTCGGCGTGGTCGCCCTGCTCGCCCGCCGCCGCCCCACCGACAGCGGGCTGGAGCCCGTGCACGAGTCGCTGGACCACCTGCACCGGCTGCTCGCCGGCATCGAGCGGGCGCGCGCCACCGCGCACGGCGAGCTCCGCGAGCAGATGGGCACCGTTGGCCTCACCTCGGCCCAGCTGCAGCAGGAGACGGCGGCGCTGGTGACGGCGCTGCGCACGCCGCACGTGCGCGGCCGGTGGGGCGAGGTGCAGCTGCGCCGGGTCGTGGAACTGGCCGGCCTGCTCGAGCACTGCGACTTCGTCGAGCAGCCCTCGAGCACCAACGACGAGGGCGCCGGCGTGCGCCCCGACCTGGTGGTCACCCTGGCCGACGGCCGCCAGGTGGTGGTCGACGCCAAGGTGCCGTTCACCGGGTACATCGAGGCGGTGCAGGCCACCGACCCGGCGGTCCGCCGACCAGCGGGTGGCGATGCACGCCCGGCAGCTGCGCGCGCACGTCGACGCGCTCGCCGCCCGGCGCTACCCGACCGCGTTCCGGCCGGCCGCGCCCTTCACCGTGCTCTTCGTGCCGTCGGACGGCTTCCTCATCACCGCGCTGGAGGCCGAGCCCGGGCTGCTGGAGCACGGCTTCTCGCGGGACGTCGTCCTGGCCACGCCGAGCACCCTGCTGGCCCTGCTGCGCACGGTGGCCTACTCCTGGCGGCAGGAGCGGCTGGCCCGGGACGCCGACCAGGTGCTCGAGGTGGGGCGGAAGCTGCACGCCCGGCTCAGCACGCTGTCGGGGCACATCACCCGGCTCGGCTCCGCGCTGGGCACGACCATGACCCGGTTCAACGAGACGGTCGGCTCCTACGAGCGCTCGGTGCTCACCGCGGCCCGCCGGTTCGACGACCTCGGCATCGCCGAGCAGCCGGTCCCGTCGCCCGCGCCGCTGGAGGCGACGGTGCGCACGCTGCGGCCCGAGCCCGGCGACGGCACCGACGCCGTCGTCCTGGACGGCGAGGACCGGTTCGACGCCGGCCGCCGGTACGACGACGGGGGGCGGGACGGCACCCACGGCTGACCCCGCCGGCCCTCCGGCGCACCGTCCGTCACACCCCTCACTCCGAGTCTCTTCGTCGACACGGTCGGGGTGGCGACGCGAGCCCCTCCTCCGCCGAACTTGCCTTGTCCCTCGCTACCGTGACGATCGAGGGACGGCCACCCGGGCCCGACCGCGGTGGAACGGAGGTGCGCCATGGCCACGGCACGTACGGCCGATTCATGGCGGCCCGGCGGGGGCTCTCCCGACCGGTCCTTCCCCGGGTCGCGCATGCCCCGTGAGGAACGTGCCATGAACCCCGACCGCAGCGCCCGGGCCGGTCGCCCGCCCGTGCCCCCGCGCGGAGGGCGCCCCGGCGACAGCCGCCCGCTCCCCCCGCGCCGCGACTCGATCCGTCCGGCCGACCGCGCATCCGGTGCCCGGCCGTCCGGCCGCCCCGCGCCGTCCCGCCCGGCCGAGGGCCGGGCCGCCGGAGGCCGCGCCGCCGAGAAGCGGGCCGCGGCACAGCGCGTCCGCGTGGACACCCGCTCGTCGACCGGCGGCAGCCAGGTCCGCGGCCTGGTCGCGGTGCTCGGCGTCTTCCTGGTGACCCTCGCGGGCGCGGCCGTCGACTCCTACACCGGCGTCGGCCTGGGCCGGATCACCCTGGCGGCCCTGCTCGGCTCGACCACGGTCGCCACCCTCGTGGTGCGCCGCCGCGACCTGGTCTCCGTCGTCGTCTCCCCGCCGCTGGTCTTCATCGCGGTCGCCGCGCTCAACATCGGGCTGGCCCCGTCGGCGACGTTCAGCGCCCCCACGGTCGCCACGCTGCTGATCCGCGGCTTCCCGACGATGGCCATGGCCACCGTCGTGGCGCTGGTCCTCGCCCTCTTCCGGGCGATCGCCCGCCGCTGACCTCCCGGATGCAGAAGAGCCCGTCCCCGCTGCCGCGGGGACGGGCTCTCGTGCATCCGGGGCGTCAGTCGCCGGTGGACTGCGCCTTCTCGGCGCGCCGCAGCTCGTGCGGCAGCGCGAAGACCAGCCGCTCCTCGGCGGCCTTGACCGTCGAGACGTCGGCGTAGCCGCGCGCGGCCAGCCAGTCGAGCACCTCGCTGACCAGGATCTCCGGGACGGAGGCGCCGCTGGTGACGCCGACGGTGCCCACGCCCTCGAGCCACGCCTCGTCGATCTCGGCGGCGTAGTCGACCAGGTAGGAGGCGCGGGAGCCGGCCTCGAGGGCCACCTCCACCAGCCGCACCGAGTTCGAGGAGTTCGTCGAACCGACGACCAGCACGAGGTCGCACTCGGCCGCCATCTGCTTGACCGCCTGCTGGCGGTTCTGCGTGGCGTAGCAGATGTCGTCGCTCGGCGGGGACTGCAGACCGGGGAAGCGGTTCTTCAGCTGGTCGACCGTCGCCAGGGTCTCGTCGACCGAGAGGGTGGTCTGGGACAGCCACACGACCTTCTCGGGATCGCGCACCTGGACGTTGGCGACGTCGTCGGCACCGTCGACGAGCTGGATGTGGGCGGGCGCCTCACCGGCGGTGCCCTCGACCTCCTCGTGCCCGCGGTGGCCGATGAGCAGGATGTCGTAGTCGTCGCGGGCGAAGCGCTTGGCCTCCTGGTGCACCTTGGTCACCAGCGGGCAGGTCGCGTCGATGGTGCGCAGCTGCCGGTCGGCCGCCTCCTGGTGCACCGCCGGGGAGACCCCGTGGGCGCTGAAGACGACGACGGAGCCCTCGGGCACCTCGGTCGTCTCGTCGACGAAGATCGCGCCCCGCCGCTCGAGCGTCGCCACGACGTGCTTGTTGTGCACGATCTGCTTCCGGACGTAGACGGGGGCGCCGTGGATCTCCAGGGCGCGTTCGACCGCCACCACCGCCCGGTCCACACCGGCGCAGTAACCCCGGGGATCGGCCAGCAGGACACGTCCGCGCTGATCTGCCATGCACCCAGCGTACGTGGGTGCGGACGCCTGCCGGGACTCCCGAGGGTGGCCCAGAACACCCTCCGGACGGGCACATCACCGGCGACGGGGGTGTCGGGGCGCGGTTGCTGGGGCAAGGTGGCCCCATGGCCCGTGAGATCCCTGAGGTTGTCCGCGCCGCTGCCGGCCTGGCCGCGACCGTCGTCGACGAAGCCCGCAAGCTCCCCGAGACCCTGCCGGGGCTCCCCGTGCGGGTCGTCGGCATGGCGATGCAGCACGCGATGAAGGTGCAGCAGCAGTACGCCGGCCTCGTCGCCCGCGGCGACGAGCTGTTCACCGGCATCCGCGGCGAGGCCGAACCGGGCCTGGCCACCTTCGACGACGACGGCGACGCCGCCCCCGCGCAGGGCTTCCGAGGCTCGGCGTTCGACCGCGCCGACGTCGTCCCCGACGAGGTGCCCGACGTCGTCGGTGCGCAGGACTCGGTGGAGACCTTCCTCGAGGAGGCGCCGGAGACCGAGGAGATCCTCGACGAGCTGGCCGTCGACGAGGCGATCGAGGCCGCCCCCACCCTCGAGGAGACCGCGCCGACCACGGGCGACGCCCCGGACGCCCCCGACGAGGACGAGCTCGCCATCGAGCTGCCCGTCGCCGGCGCGGCCGACACCGAGTCGGTCCCGACCTCGGTCGACGTCCTGGACGCCGACGGCAGCGGCATCGCCACCGTCGAGGCCACCGTCACCGACGAGGGCATCGCCGCCCCGGCGCCCGAGGACTACGCCGGCAGCGCCGACGACGGCACCGAGATCGCCCGGGGGGACGGCCCGATCGCCGCCGCCACCGGCCTGGCCGCCGGCGTCGACACCGGGGACGAGGCGCCGATCGCGGCCGGCGCCACCGTGGAGGCCCCGGCCGACGCGGACTCCTCCGGTGCGCCCACCGAGGCGCCCGTCGACGGGTACGACAGCTTCTCCGTCGCCCAGCTCCGCGGTCGGCTGCGCGGCTACGCGCTGAGCACCGTCTCCGACCTCGTCGCCTACGAGGAGGCCCACCAGGGCCGCGAGCCCTACCTGCGGATGCTGCGCAACCGGCTCGAGAAGCTCGAGGAGCAGGCGGTCGAGGCCAGCCCGCTGGCCCCCCGCGGCGCCTGACCCGCGCTCCCGGTCCGGGGGTGTCGGCAGCGTCTGACACCCTCGGACCGTGACCGCACCCTCCTCCCCCGAGGCGCCGTGGCCGGTGCGCACGGTCGCCCGCAAGGTCGCCGACTGGATCGGCCGGCTGGGCGAGGTCTGGGTCGAGGGCCAGGTGGCGCAGCTGTCCCGCCGCGGCAACGCCGCCACCGTCTTCCTGACCCTGCGCGACCCGGTGGCCGACCTCTCGGTGCCGGTCACCTGCCACCGCGACATCGCCGACCGGCCGGGCCTGGAGCTGACCGAGGGCGCGCGCGTCGTCGTCCGGGCGCGCCCCGACTACTACGTCGCCCGCGGCTCCTTCTCGCTGCGCGCCACCGAGATCCGCGCCGTCGGCCTCGGTGAGCTGCTCGCCCGCATCGAGCGGATCCGGCAGCTGCTTGCTGCCGAGGGGCTCTTCGACGTCGTCCGCAAGCGCCCGCTGCCCTTCGCGCCGGCTGTCGTCGGCGTCATCACCGGCCGGGACAGCGCCGCCGAGCGCGACGTCCTCGTCACCGCGCGCCGCCGCTGGCCCGCGGTCCGTTTCGCGGTGCACAACTGCGCGGTGCAGGGCCCGCAGGCCGCGGCCAACGTCATCGAGGGGCTGCGCGTGCTCGACGCCGACCCCGCGGTCGAGGTCATCGTCGTCGCCCGCGGCGGCGGCTCGGTCGAGGACCTGCTGCCCTTCTCCGACGAGGGCCTGGTGCGCGCCATCGCCGCGTGCCGGACGCCGGTGGTCACCGCGGTCGGCCACGAGACCGACACGACGCTGGTCGACCACGTCGCCGACGTGCGCGCCGCCACCCCCACCGACGCGGCGCACCGCGTCGTCCCCGAGATCGGCGAGCAGCGGCGGCTGGTCGAGGGCCTCCGCGCCCGCGCCCGCCACCTGCTCACCACCCGCGTCGAGCAGCAGGAGCGCTGGCTGGAGTCCCTGCGCAGCCGGCCCGTGCTCGCCAGCCCCGAGCGGCTGCTGCACGGCCGGGCCGACGACGTCGCCGCGCTGCGCACCCGTGCCCGCCGCACCGTGGTGCACCGGGTGGAGGCCGCCGAGCGCGACCTCGAGCACGCCCGCGCGCGGGTCGCGGCGCTGTCGCCGGCGGCGACCCTGGACCGCGGCTACGCGGTGGTGCAGCGCGCCGACGGGGCCCTCGTCCGGGATCCCGCCGAGGTGGCCGACGGCGAGCGGCTGCGGGTCCGGGTGAGCGGGGGCCGGCTGGACGTGCGGGTCGACCGGGAGGATGGGGAGCCATGAGCAGCACCGAGCAGACCACCGGGCCGGCCGAGGAGCCGACGACGACCTACGAGCAGGCCCGCGAGGAGCTCGCCGACGTCGGTCCGCCGACTGGAGGCCGGCGGGCTGACGCTCGAGGAGTCGCTGGCCCTGTGGGAGCGCGGCGAGGAGCTGGCCACGCTGTGCCAGCACTGGCTGGACCGGGCCCGCGAGCGCCTCGCGGCCGCCGCCCCGGCCGACGGCGAGGACTGAGCTCAGGCCGAGCGCCGCTCCCCCGCGCGGTCCGCGGCCGGCCGGTGGGCGATCTCCAGGCCCGCGTGCGCGAGCGCACCGAGGACGCGGTCGGCCCGCTGCCGGAGTCCCGCCAGGTCGGCGACGCCACCGCGCTCGACGAGGCACCGGGCGATCAGGTCCCGCACCGCGTCGTCGGCCGACGCCGGCGGGGTGCGGGCCGGGATGCGGGTGACCATGCCGCACGGGCACGACCCGCCCCGGGCCGGTGGCCGGTGGTCCCCGTGCGCGCAGACGTCGTCGTCCATGTCGGCTCCTCGTCCGGCCGGCTGCCGCGGTGGCGCCGGGCGTGCGGGGAGCCTGCTGCGTCCCCGCCCCGGCCGCCGCGCGACCGGCCGCGCGTCGGGCAGTCGTCGGGCACCCGACACGGAACCGCAATCAACGCCGGCGCTCAGCCCTCCGCGGGCGTGACGGCGGCCGCCACGGTGCGCAGCTCGTCGTCGGAGGCGGAGCCGCTGACGACGACGACCACGCCGTCGGCCTCGCGGGTCAGCGCGGTCTCCCCGCGCTCGGTGGTGAGCCGCTGCCACGGCTGCCCGCCGATGTCGACGGCCGCCTCGTCGGTGGCGCCGTCGAGCACGTCGCGGACCGGCTCGGCGCCCGGGTCGTCGCTGACGGCGAAGCCGGCGTACTCCCCCGACGGCGTCAGGTAGCCGATCTGCAGGGTGACCGCATCGCCCTCGCGGGCGTTCCCGGCGTCGGTGCGGGCGCTGGTCGGGCGGTACCCCTCCGGCAGCCCGGCCGGAGCCGGCACCGGGTACCCGGCCCGCTCCACGGCCAGCCGCACCGTGCTCGCCGGGTCGACCTCGCGCGGACGGTCTCCTCGCCGCTGGTGCGGAAGGCCTGCCAGGCGACGAGCAGCAGGCAGATCACGACCAGCGGCGCCAGCGAGCGGATCATGTTCGCCGCGCTCATCCGGTTCGCGCGCTCCACCGCCGGCGACGGCGCGGGAACCGCCACCGGCCCACCCGGGGACGCCGGGGCGTCCGGGGGGTCAGCGGGTCGCGGGCTCGTCGGGCCGACTTCGGTCATGCACATAGGATCGCAGGAGAGCTCACCCAGCCTGCCGCCCATGGCCTGCCTCCCGGGTTCGCCCTGCTCGCGGCGGGACGACGGATCGCAGGTCCCTCTCCAGGAGGTCCCGTGTCGCTGCCCGTTCCCGAAGGCCCCGTCTCCTCGAGCGGGAGCGCGTTCTCCACCGACCGCCCCGCCCCCGACCGGAACCTGGCCCTCGAGCTGGTGCGGGTCACCGAGGCGGCCGCGATGGCCGCCGGGCGCTGGGTCGGGCGCGGCGACAAGAACGGCGGCGACGGCGCGGCGGTCGACGCCATGCGCGCGCTCATCGGCACGGTGAGCATGAAGGGCGTCGTCGTCATCGGGGAGGGCGAGAAGGACGAGGCCCCGATGCTCTTCAACGGCGAGCAGGTGGGTGACGGGAACGGCCCCGAGTGCGACGTCGCCGTCGACCCGATCGACGGCACCACGCTCATGGCCAAGGGCATGCCGAACGCGATCGCCGTCATGGCGGTGGCCGAGCGCGGCGCCATGTACGACCCGTCGGCGGTCTTCTACATGGAGAAGCTGGCCACCGGCCCGGCCGCGGCCGACGTCGTCGACATCACCGTGCCGGTCGCGGAGAACATCCGCCGGGTCGCGAAGGCCAAGAAGAGCTCGGTCGGCGACGTCACCGTCTGCATCCTCGACCGGCCGCGGCACGCCGGGCTGGTGCAGGAGGTCCGGGAGGCCGGCGCCCGCATCAAGTTCATCACCGACGGCGACGTCGCCAGCGCGATCGCCGCGGCCCGCGAGGGCACCGGCGTCGACCTGATCCTCGGCATCGGCGGCACGCCGGAGGGGATCATCGCCGCGTGCGCGCTCAAGTGCATGGGCGGGACCTTCCAGGGCCGGCTCTGGCCCAAGGACGACGAGGAGCGGCAGAAGGCGCTCGACGCCGGCCACGACCTCGACCGCGTGCTGCACATCGACGACCTGGTGCGCGGCGACGTCTTCTTCGTCGCCACCGGCATCACCGACGGCGAGCTGCTGCGCGGCGTGCAGTACGGCGCCGGGGGCTGCACGACCCAGTCGCTGGTGATGCGCTCGAAGTCCGGCACGATCCGGTCGATCGAGAGCCTGCACTCGCTGGAGAAGCTGCGCGCCTACTCGGCCGTGCCCTTCGATTCCTGACGCGATCCTCCGGATCGCACCGCGGCCAGGAGCCGTCCCCGGGTAGGTGGAGCCCCCTCGTCCCACCTGCCGGGGACCCTCCGGGCCCCACTCGGCGCGACAGGGCCCCCTGCGGATCAGCCGGGTTCGGCCCGTCGTGCCAGCCGCTCCATCACCTGACGCCAGCGGCTGGCCGACTCCCCCGGGGCCAGGCTGCGCAGCTTCAGGTCGCCGAACACGGTGCGCCCGTGGACGACGACCCGCGGCGTGCCGGCCACCCGCGGCACCGCGGCCAGGTCGATCTTCCGGTCGCCGAGGACGGTGCGGCCGTGCAGCTGCGCGTCCACGCCCTCGGCGACGATCACCTCGACGTCGCCGAAGACGGTGGACAGGTGCAGCTCGAGCCGCTCGGCGTCGGTGCGCAGCCCGCGCAGGTCCACCCGGACGTCGCCGAAGACCGTGCTCGCGCGCAGCGGGACGCTCGGCCCGGAGAGCTTGATGTCCCCGAACACGCTGGTCTGGACCTCCGGGGCCCGGCTGCCGACGATCTCCACCGGCGGCTCGGCCGGGAGGTCCGCGACCAGGGCGGCCAGCTCCGCGGTGGTCACCGCCGCCCAGGCCGCGCCGGCCCGCTGACCGAACTCGTCGAGGTCCAGCCGGCCCTCGGCCAGCGCCTGCTGGAGCCGGGCGACCAGCGCCTCCCGGTCACCGTCGGAGGCGCGCACCCCCGGGGCGGCGGCGGGATCGGGCTCGGGGACGGCGGGCAGCGCGGCGTCGTCGGACACGGCTGCCGACGGTAGCCCAGCCGGTGCCCGGCGCGGCCGCCCCGGCGGGCGGTGGGCCCGCGGGCGCTCAGCTCGCGGGCGGGAAGGCGTCGACGCAGTAGACCTGACGGGCGTCGGTGTTGGACTGCCGGCCGGCGCAGCTGCCGCCGTACAGCTCGTAGGCCGACCCCACCGGCGACTGGTTGAACAGGTCGTCGCAGGCCTGCATGTCGCCGTCGTGGCACTCCTCGGCGTAGTCGTCGAGCTCCGGGTCGTCGCCCAGGCCCTCGGGTTCCGAGGTCGCGGCCGGGATCGACGACCCGCCGTCGGACCCCTCGTCGTCGGAGCGCAGCCCGACGACCAGCGCCACCGCCAGCGCGACGATCGCCACGGCGACGACGGAGAGCACGGTCACGAGGACCTTCCGGTTGCCCGACGGCGGCTGCGGGGCCTGGCCCCACGGCGGCACGGCGCCCGGCCCGCCCTGCTGCGGCTGCCCGTACGCGGCCTGGCCGTAGGGCGGCTGGCCATACGGCTGCTGGCCGTAGGGCGCCTGGCCGTACGGCGCCTGCCCGTAGGGCGGCTGGCCGTGGGGCTGCTGCCCGTACGGCTGCTGACCGTAGGGCTGCTGCGCCTCGGGAACGCCACCACCGCCGGCAGCGGGCTCACCGCCGGGAGCGGGCTCACCCGGGGGCGGGTACGGCGGCTGTGTCATCGGGCGCTCCTCGGTGCTCGGATCCGTCCGACGATGCTAGGGGGCGGCATCCCGGCGTCTGCCCACCTCCCGCGGACGGGGAGGCGTCGCGCGGCCGTGCCGGTGTCTAGGGTTCCCCGGAGCACTGTCACCATCCAGACACCCCGGGAGCACAGCGTGGCCACCCAGCAGGACGGCACCGACTACCGCATCGAGCACGACTCCATGGGGGAGGTCCGCGTTCCCGCCTGGGCCAAGTGGCGGGCCCAGACCCAGCGCGCCGTCGAGAACTTCCCGATCTCCGGCACCCCGATCGAGCGCGAGCTGATCGGCGCCCTCGCCGCCATCAAGGGCGCGGCGGCCGCCGTCAACGCCGACCTCGGCGTCCTCGACGCCGCCGTCGCCGGCGCCATCGGCGAGGCCGCGGCCTCGGTCGCCCGCGGCGAGTGGGACGAGCACTTCCCCATCGACGTCTTCCAGACCGGCTCGGGCACGTCGAGCAACATGAACACCAACGAGGTCATCGCCAGCCTCGCCACGGAGGCGCTCGGCAGCCCGGTGCACCCGAACGACCACGTGAACGCCTCGCAGTCGTCCAACGACGTCTTCCCGTCGGCGATCCACGTGGCCGCCACCAGCGCGATCGTCCGCGACCTGGTGCCGGCGCTGCGCCACCTCGAGCTGTCGCTGTCGCGCAAGGCCGACGAGTTCGCCACCGTGGTCAAGAGCGGCCGCACCCACCTCATGGACGCCACGCCGGTCACCCTCGGCCAGGAGTTCGGCGGCTACGCGGCCGCCGTCCGCTACGGCGTGGAGCGGCTCGAGGCCTCGCTCCCCCGCATCGCCGAGCTGCCGCTGGGCGGCACCGCCGTCGGCACCGGCATCAACACCCCGCCCGGCTTCGCCGCCGCCATCATCGAGCGGCTCTCGGGCGAGCTGGACCTGCCGCTCACCGAGGCGCGCGACCACTTCGAGGCGCAGAGCTCCCGCGACGGCCTGGTCGAGGCGTCGGGCCAGCTCAAGACGATCGCCGTCGGCCTGATCAAGATCGTCAACGACCTGCGCTGGATGGGTTCCGGCCCGCGCACCGGCCTGGGCGAGATCCAGCTCCCCGACCTCCAGCCCGGCAGCTCGATCATGCCCGGCAAGGTGAACCCGGTGATCCCCGAGGCGGTCATCCAGGTGGGCGCCCAGGTCATCGGCAACGACGCCGCGGTCACCTACGCCGGCACCACCGGCGTCTTCGAGCTCAACGTGACGCTGCCGCTCATGGCGCGCAACGTGCTCGAGTCGATCCGGCTGCTGGCCAACGTCAGCCGGCTGCTCGCCGACCGCTGCGTCGACGGCATCGTCGCCAACGTCGAGCAGTGCCGCGAGTACGCCGAGTCCTCTCCCTCGATCGTGACCCCGCTGAACAAGTACATCGGGTACGAGGAGGCCGCGATCGTGGCCAAGCAGTCGCTCAAGGAGCAGAAGACGATCCGCCAGGTCGTGCTCGAGCGCGGCTACGTCGAGCAGGGCAAGCTCACCGAGCAGCAGCTGGACGAGGCCCTCGACGTCCTCTCCATGACCCACCCCTGAGCTGCTCGTCGCGCCGGGCCTGCGGGCCCGGCGCGACGGCTCAGCCCAGGTCGACCGTGAACACCTTGCGCGTCCCCGGGACCGCGCCCACCGCGCGCTTGAACTCGGCCAGCCCGGGGTTGAGCCGGCCCTGGTCGTCCGAGGCAGGACCGAGGTCGATCAACCGGGCGCCGTGCCGCAGGCAGTCCGCGTAGACGAGGTAGGCCAGCAGGTCCATCGGGGAGCGCTCCTCCCCCGGGGCGTCGGCCCAGTGCACGACCTGGTCGATGCCGTCGAGCACCCGGTAGACCACCGCGGCCGCGACGGCGCGGCCCTCCACCCGCAGCAGCCGCATGCGGATGCGGTCGGGGAAGGCTTCCTGCGCGCGCCGGAGGTAGTCCAGGGCCAGCGGCTCGGGCCTGCCCTTCGCCCGCCGGTTCCCGGCGATGATGGCGTGCAGGGTCGCGAGGTCCTCCCCGCCGTCCACCGGGGTGAGCTCGACCGACCCGCGCAGCGATGCGCGGACGTACCGGCGCTTGCGCGGCTTGAGCAGGTCCAGCACGTCGTCGTCGGGGGTGAACCGCGACAGGTCCACGTGCATGTTCAGGTCGCAGTGCTCGACGGCGAAGCCCCGGTCGAGCAGCGCGAACTCCACCAGCGGCTCGGCGGCGGAGTAGACCAGCGGCCGCGCCCTGATCCGCGCCGTCCGCACACCGTCCTCGCGCAGCGCCGCCAGGGCGCCCGTCACCAGGGCGACGACGTCCTCGACCGACGGGTCCGGAGCCACCAGGTCGGGCCCGCCGAACGGGGCGCTGTGCCCGGACAGCAGCACACCGTCGGTGACGACGCCTTCCAGCACGCCGACCAGCCGGTCCTCGCGGCGGTGCTCGTACCGCCAGCGGCGACCGGCCGGGATGCCGTTCAGGTCGTGGAACCCCGGGTCGCAGAACAGCAGGCCGTCCCCGGGGAAGGGCTCGACGTCGAGGAGCACCGGCACGACCGGCTCAGCCCACCCGTCGGGCGCGGACGGCGATGTTCGCGCCGAAGTCCGCGGGCAGCTCGTCACCCAGGTCGTTGAGCGCCTGGATGAGCTCCGGGGAGTGGTCCAGCATCATCCCGTTGGGCAGCACCTTGAGGAAGAAGCCCTTGCGCTCGAACGGCTCGAACCCGCCCTGGCGCAGGTCGGCCTCCAGCCCGTCGAGGTCGTAGACCCGCTGGTGGCCGACCAGGTGGTCCCGTGCGCTCAGGGTGTCCAGCTCCGGCTGCAGCCCCATGAGGACGGCGAGCCGGCGGTGCAGCGACCGCTTGTTGGGGACGACGACGACGATCTCCCCGCCCGGCTTCACCCACGAGCGCAGGTGCGCGGCCAGCGGCACCGGGTCGTCGACGTGCTCGAAGACGTGCAGGGCCAGCAGCTTGTCGCACGGGGTGGCGGGCTCGTGGTCCTCGAAGAGCGCCTCCACGACCTCGACGCCCGGGAAGTCGGTCCGGACGCGGGCGGCGAGGCTGGGCGCGCCCTCGACCACCACGTACCGGCGCGGCAGCGGGGCCAGCCGGGCGAGCGTGACGCCCTCGCCGGCGCCGAGCTCGACGACGTGGTCCTCCGGCGAGACGAGGGAGGCCAGCCAGTCGCAGCAGTGCTCCTGGCAGGCGTCCTCGATGAACTTGTCGGGCACCTCGTCGTTGAGGTGGTAGCTGTGGGCGATCCGCTCCAGTTCCTGGGTGCGGGCGGCGGTCATCGGTCCTCCGGGAGTTCGGGGTGGTGCCGGTGGTGGCGGGCGGTCACGGGAGCTGCGCGGCGACCGCGAGCCCCTGGACCACCTGGTCGTTCATGGAGGTGGCTCCCCCACCCAGCAGGGCGCCGGTGAGCAGGGCGCCGGGGCAGGCGGCGGTCAGCGCGTCGGACGCCGTCGCCTCCGCGGCCACCGAGGCCGCGGTGGGTGCGGGGACCGCGCCGGGCGCGGCGACCGCCTTCACCACCCGCACGTCGGCGGACGGATCGGTGATGCCCAGCAGCCGGCCGAGCTCGGCGACCAGCTCGCCCGGGACGTCGGCGCCGTCCTTCAGCCGGGCGGCGGTGGCCGGTCCGGCCTCCACCACGACGCGGTGCTCGGCGGGGTCGAGGCCGGCGAGGGCGTCCTGGTCGGTGACCCGGTAGGTGGCGTACTCCCGGTCGACCACCGAGAGGCAGCCGACGGGCTCGGTGATCGCTGCGCCGCGGACGAGGCAGCAGACGAGAGCCACCGAGGCACCGGGCGCGCGCTCCTGCACCGGCAGCCCCAGCAGGGTCTGCAGGCGGTCGGCGCCCACGCCCAGGACGGGGCGCTCGGAGGACCACGACCCGTCCGCGGTGGCCGCGGTCCACCGGCTGCCCTCGAGAGCGAGCGAGGTGACCGCGCCGTCGTGCACCTGCACGGTCGGCATGGCCGCCAGGCGCGTCTCCAGCGTGCGGACGACGTCGCCGACGAAGCCCGTCGGCGTCGTCCAGAACGGGTACTCGGCCAGGCCGGTCGGCTGCCCCGCGCACGCGGCCGCCAGGGTCTCGGGCCAGTACAGCGGCAGCCAGCCGGCGCGGTGGTAGCGCGCCAACAGCGTGCCGGCGGCGGGTCCCAGCAGCTTCTCGGCGAACGGCTCGACCAGCCGGGCGTGGATGTCCTCGCCGTGGTTGGCGGCGGCGGCCTCGCGGTAGGGCAGCGCGTCGTAGGCAGCCCCGGCGACCTTGGCCGAGGCGTGCCGGGGGTCCTCCCGCGGCAGCGGCGCCGGCGGGCGGAAGCCGCCCTCGGCCAGCACGTCGAGGCGGTCGGCGACGAGGTGGTCGGGTCGGCGCCGGCCCTCCACGAGCGCCTCGGGGGTCGGCGTGCGGACGGGCCGGACGAGCTCGGCCTGCCAGCGGTCGACGCGGGCGCCGAACCGCGTCCAGTCGTAGCGGACCCGCGGGCGGTAGGTGGCCAGGTCGTCGTCGGCCGTGCTGCCCGCCGACTCCAGCAGCACCATGCCGAGGTCGAAGTCGGCCTCGGGCGTGCGCAGGCCCCGGAAGTGGCCACCCGGGCCGCGCCCGTCGGTCACCAGGACGACGTCGTGCCCCGCGGCGCCGAGCTCGACCGCCGCCACCAGGACGGCGAGGTTGTTGCCGACGAGGAGCGCCTCAGGCATCGGCCGGCTCCGCCCCGACGGGCACCGCGTCGACCGGCACCGTGTCGACCGGCACCGCGTCGACCCACAGCTCGGAGCCGAGGTCGGGCAGCAGCGCGGCGAGGGCGTCCAGGCCGTCGAGCAGCTCGGGGGTGAGGAAGCCGTCGTCGAGCAGGCGCTGCATCTGGCCGTGGGTGAACGGCTTGACGAAGAGGCTGCCGCGCTCGGCGACGGCGAACCCCGCCGCGCGCAGCTCCGCCTCGAGCCCCGCGGCGTCGTAGATCCCGCGCTGCTGCATCCGCAGCTGGGTGTCCGACGTCGTCGCCGGGTCCGGGATCAGCCCCATGGCGACCGCCAGCATCCGGTGCAGCGACCGGGCACTGGGCACGTTGACGTGCAGCCGGCCGCCGGGGGCGCAGAACCCGCGCGCGGCGGCCAGCAGCGCCTGCGGGTCGGGGACCTCGTGGAGCAGGCAGCTGAGCACCACCAGGTCGAACCCGCCACCCACGGACGCCGGGTCGACCCGTTCGGCGAAGTCCTCGACCACGACGACGTCGGGCCGGCCGGCGGCCAGGGCGCGGGCTCCGGCGGCGAACGCCGCGGTGGGCTCGATCACCACCGACCCGGTGCCGGGGAGGTCGGGGAACAGGGGCGCCTCGCCGCAGCCGATCTCGAGCACCCGGCGCGGGGCGTGGGCGGCGACGCGGGCGAGCACCAGCTTCCGCCGGTAGGCGATCTGCACGGGCTCGAACGGCAGGGCGCGGTACTGCTCCGCGTAGTCGACGAGGTCTCGCTGGACTACGGACACGGTGTTGTTCCTCCCCCCGGTGCGCGGCGGACCGGCCGGGGTGCCGGGTCCGCGGGCGGCTCCCGGGATGCCGGCCAGGGTAGGCACGGACCGGCCCCCGATCCGGGCACGTGCGGGGTGTCGGGGGCACCTGCGGGCACGAGGAACGGATGTGACGGAAGGGTCGCCCCGGTCCCCCGCCGGCCCCCGTCGGCGACAGCGGGGAGAGGCCGTCACGGCGTCGTCCGCGGCTGCCGATGACCAGGGGCGTGACTCTCCTCGAACGGCGTTCCCTGGGTCCCGGCCGGCGGACGACGGACTGGAATCCGCGGCCGGCCGACGGTGGCGCGGGCTGCCGGGTCGTCGACCTGCCGCGCATCACCGACCCGCGCGGCAACCTCACCATGATCGAGGGCGGCGACCACGTCCCCTTCGACATCGCCCGCGTCTACTACCTGTACGACGTCCCGGGTGGCGAGTCCCGCGGCGGGCACGCCCACCGCGACCTCCAGCAGCTGATCGTGGCCGCGTCCGGCAGCTTCGACGTCGTGGTGGACGACGGCACCAGCACCGCCCGCTTCCACCTGAACCGCTCGTACCACGGGCTGTACGTGCCCCGGCTGACCTGGCGCGAGCTCGGGAACTTCTCCTCCGGCAGCGTCTGCCTGGTGATGGCGTCGCTGCCCTACTCCGAGGACGACTACTACCGCGAGTACGACGACTTCACCGCGGCCCGGCAGGCCGCCGAGGCGGCCGGCGAGGTCACCCCCGCCCCCCTGCCGGCATGACCGCGGCGCCGGAGGCGGTCCGGGTCCCGTTCCTCGACCTCGCGGGGCTGCACGCGGAGCTGCGCACCGAGCTGGACGCGGCCGCGCTGCGCGTCCTGCGCAGCGACCGGGTCCTCCTGGGCCCGGAGCTCGAGGGCTTCGAGCAGGCCTGGGCCGCGGCGGTCGGCGCCCGGCACGCCGTGGGGGTGGGCAGCGGCCTGGACGCGCTGTCCCTGGGCCTGCGGGCGCTCGGCGTCGGCCCCGGCGACGAGGTCCTGGTCCCCTCGCACACCTTCGTCGCGACCTGGCTGGCCGTGCTGCACGTCGGCGCCGTCCCGGTCCCGGTCGACGTCAGCTCCGCGGCCGGGGCATGGGAGCCCGCGGCGCTCGAGGCCGCCGTCACCCCCCGGACGCGGGCCGTCGTCCCGGTGCACCTGTACCGGGCACCCGGTGGACCTCGACGCGGTGGCCGACGTCGCCCGCCGGCACGACCTCGTCGTCCTCGACGACGCCGCGCAGGCGCACGGCGCCCGGCGCGACGGCCGGCCGGTGGGCGGCGGCCCCGCGCACGCGACCGCCTGGAGCTTCTACCCGGGCAAGAACCTCGGTGCGATCGGCGACGGCGGCGCGGTGACGACCTCCGATCCGGAGACCGCGCGCCGGCTGCGGTCGCTGCGCAACTACGGGTCTTCCGAGAAGTACCGGCACGACGAGGTGGGGTGGAACAGCCGGCTCGACGAGATCCAGGCGGCGCTCCTGACCGTCAAGCTGGGCCGGCTCGACGAGCACAACGGCCGCCGCGAGGCAGCCGCCCGCAGGTACGACGATGGCCTGGCCGGCCTCGGGGAGGAGCTCGAGCTCCCCACCCGGGTGCCCGGGACGACCCCCGCCTGGCACCTGTACGTCGTCCGCACCCCGCACCGCGACCGGCTGCGCGAGCACCTCTCCCGCTGCGGCGTCGAGACGCTCGTGCACTACCCCGTGCCGCCGCACCGCCAGCCCGCCTTCGCCGGCACCGGCCTGGCCGAGGCGCACCTGCCGGTGGCCGACCGGCTCGCCCGCGAGGTGCTCAGCCTGCCGATGGGCCCCACCCTGCGCCCGGAGCAGCAGGACGCGGTCATCGACGCGGTGCGCGGCTTCCGCCCGTGAGCGACCCGCTCGTCAGCATCCTGATCCCGACCTGCAACGGCGAGGCGCACCTGCGGGCGGCGCTGCGCTCCGCGCGCGAGCAGAGCTACCGGGACGTCGAGATCATCATCGGCGACGACGCGTCCACCGACCGCACCCCGGAGATCATCGCCGCCGCCGCGGCCGAGGACGACCGCATCCGCGTCATCCGGCACGAGACGAACGGCGGCGGCTACGACAACCTGCAGTCGATCCTCGAGGCGGCCCGCGGCGAGTACGTGAAGTACCTGCTCCACGACGACGTGCTGGCCACCCGACTGCGTCCGCGAGCTCGTGCGCGGCCTGGAGGCGACCCCGGGCGCGGCCCTCGCCTTCTCCCGCCGGTCGCTCATCGACCAGGACGGCCGGCCGGTGGCCGGGCACGAGTTCCCGGCGCTGCGCGACCGCCCCGGCGCGATCGCCGGGCCGGAGCTCGGGACCAGCATGCTCGAGACCTGCACGAACGTCGTCGGGGAGCTCTCCACGGCGCTGTTCCGCAGGGACGCCCTGCCGGTCGCCACGATGTGGGAGCCGGACGGGCGGCGCATCGACTCCCTCACCGACGTGAAGATCTGGCTGGAGCTGCTGGCCCAGGGCCCCGCCTTCTACACCCCGCGCGTGCTGAGCCGCTTCCGCGTGCACCCGGGCCAGAACTCGATGAACCCCTGGATGACCGCGCGCGCCGAGCGGGACTGGGTCCGCCTGATCGACTCGGGGATCCGGCAGGGGTTCCTGCCCGAACAGGCGCAGCGTCGTCGCGCGTACGCGCGGGTCCTGCAGCACGCCACCGCGCGCCTCGCCTCGCTCGTCGACGGTCCCGACTACGGGCCGGCGCTCGAGGCCCTCTACCTCAGCACCGCGGCGCTCGTCGAGTTGCGTCCCGGAGCCGCCGACGACGTCGCCGACCCCGCCGTCGAGCCGCTCTGGGTCCGGGCGCACCGGCCCGAGCTCCGGGGCCGCCTCGACCAGCAGCTGGAGGTGTGGACCCGGCTCTTCCCGATCGCCCTCGCGGCACCGGCGCTGGACCGCGCCGAGATGAGAGCGACGGTGCAGGCGTTCCGTGACGTGACCTCGGCCGTGGTGGCCGAGAAGCTCGTGATCGCGGTGCCGTCGGCATCTCTCGAGGCAGCCGTGCCGCTGATCGAGGAGGCGCTGGCCGAGGGGTCCGACGTCGACGTCGAGCTCGTGCCGTCGGACGACCCCGCCGGGCTGCTGGTCCACCCGTGGCTGGCGGTCGCACCCCGCGGGGCCCGCTGGCACCTCGACCGGTGCGCCGGGGTGTGGACCTTCGACGTGAGCGCATCCGCCGCTCGGCGGTGACGACGGCGGGTCACCCGGCCACGACGGGGGTAGCGTCCCGGGGGATGAGCGAGACAGATGTAGCCCTGCGCTACCCCGGTGGAGAACTGCCCCTTCCCGTCAAGCAGGCGACGGAGGGGGCCGACGGCATCGACACGAGCAAGCTGCTGGCCACGACCGGCACGGTCGCGCTGGACATCGGCTTCGTGAACACCGCCGCGTGCACCTCGGCGATCACCTACATCGACGGTGACGCCGGGATCCTGCGCTACCGCGGCTACCCGATCGACCAGCTGGCCGGCAAGGCGAGCTTCCTCGAGGTCAGCCACCTGCTGATCTACGGGGAGCTGCCGACCGCCGACCAGCTCGCCGAGTTCGACCAGCGGATCCGGCGGCACACCCTGCTGCACGAGGACCTCAAGCAGTTCTTCAAGGGCTTCCCGCTGGACGCGCACCCGATGCCGGTGCTCTCCTCGGCGGTCAGCGCCCTGTCGACCTTCTACCAGGACTCGCTGGACCCGTTCGACCAGGACCAGGTCGAGATGTCCACGACCCGCCTGCTGGCCAAGCTGCCCACCATCGCGGCCTACGCCTACAAGAAGAGCGTCGGCCAGCCGTTCCTCTACCCGGACAACTCCCTCGGCCTGGTCGAGAACTTCCTGCGCATGACGTTCGGCTTCCCGGCCGAGCCCTACGACGCCGACCCGGAGCTGGTCAAGGCGCTGGACATGCTGTTCGTGCTGCACGCCGACCACGAGCAGAACTGCTCGACGTCGACCGTCCGGCTGGTCGGCTCCTCGCACGCCAACCTGTTCGCCTCCGTCTCGGCCGGCATCAACGCGCTGTTCGGCCCGCTGCACGGCGGCGCCAACCAGTCGGTGCTGGAGATGCTCGAGGCGATCAAGGCCGACGGCGGCGACATCCCCCGGTTCGTCGAGCGGGTCAAGAACAAGGAGCCCGGCGTCAAGCTGATGGGCTTCGGCCACCGGGTCTACAAGAACTACGACCCGCGCGCGGCCATCGTGAAGGCCACCGCCGACACCGTCCTGGACAAGCTCGGCGGCAGCAACGAGCTGCTCGACCTCGCCCGCCAGCTCGAGGACATCGCGCTGAAGGACGACTACTTCGTGGAGCGCAAGCTCTACCCGAACGTCGACTTCTACACGGGCCTGATCTACCAGGCGATGGGCTTCCCGACCCGGATGTTCACCGTGCTGTTCGCGCTCGGCCGGCTGCCCGGCTGGATCGCCCAGTGGCGCGAGATGATCGCCGACCCGACCACCAAGATCGGCCGCCCCCGGCAGCTCTACGTCGGAGAGACCGAGCGCACCTTCGTGCCGCTCGACCAGCGCTGACAGGGCCCTGACAGGGCTCTGACAGGGCGCTGAGCAGGGCACTCGGACACCGGGCCGGGTCGATTCCCCCAGGGGGAGCCGACCCGGCCCGCGCTGCGTCCGGGGAGCCGCCCCCTACGGTGAGGGCCCCGCACCCGCGCAGCCGACGACCTGGAGGTCCGCCCATGGCCGAGCCGCCCGGCGACGACGTCCTCGTCGTGCCGCCGATCCCGCTGGCCAGCGGCAGCGTGCTGGAGCCCGAGGGCGACGGGCCGCCGGTCCGCATCAGCACCGTCGAGCTCGTGGTCTCCACCGAGGACGGCGAGGAGCTGCGCATCCCCCTCGTGCACCGGCACGGCGCCTGGTGGGCACCGTGAGGAACCGCCGGTAACCGGCCCGACGGGGGCTCACCCGTCCGAGCACCACCCGCGAGTTCACCCTCCCCCGCAGGGGTGAGACCGCCTCCCCCTCCCTCAGGCGCCCGATCCGGGCCGTCGATACGAGGTCAGAGCCCGACTGCACTCCGCAGCCGGGCCGGCCATCGCAACGACGACACCGCCGGGGGACGCCGCAGTGCCCGCACCACGCACGCCCGTCCGCTCCGCGCCCCGGGGCCGCACCCCGGCCGCGCGGCCGGCGATGAGCGCCCGCGAGGCCCAGGCGCTGCGCGAGGCGATGGCCCTGCGCGAGGCGATGGCCCTGCGCGAGGCGATGGCCCTGCGCGAGGCGATGGCCCTGCGCCAACTGGCCGCGGCCCGCCCCGACCTCACCCCCGCCCAGCTCGCCGCCGCCCGCGCCGCGCTCGCTGCGCAGGCCTCCCCCCGGGGCACCCGGCCCGCGGCGAAGCGGCCCGCCACCCAGCGCCCGGCGGGGAAGCGACCCACGCCCAAGGGCCCCACGAGGAAGCGCCCCGCGGCACCGGAGGAGCGCACCGGTTCGCGCTGGTCCACCCGCCTCGGCGTCGTGGCGCTGGGTGCGCTGATGGTCCCCGCGCTCGTCGCCGTGGTGCTGCCCGGCGTCACCACCCCCGCCGGCGGGCCGCTGGACGTCACCGCCCTGGCGCTGACCGCCCGCAGCTCGATGCTGGAGGCGGCCGACGGCTACCGCTCGCTGGAGCAGACGGCGGCGCAGCTGCGCGCCGAGCTCCAGGCGGCCCGGGACGCCGAGCAGGCCGCCCGTGAGGCCGTGGACGCCGACCGGCGCGTCGTCGGCAGCCACGCCGCCGACCTCTACCGTGCCTCCCCCACCGCCCGCTACCCCGGGCTGGCCCTGGACGCCGGCGACGCCGCCGCCACCTCCGGCGTGCTGCACCAGCAGGCCGCCAGCGAGCTCGGCGAGCGCGCGCTGGAGACCGCCGTGGTGCGCGCCGAGCGCACCGGCGCGGCGCTGGCCGCGGCGGAGGTCCGCGTCGAGCGGGCCGAGGCCGCGGTGGATGCCGCCGAGGCCGAGGTCGCCGCCGCCCTCGGCGCGATGCGCGACCGGGTGGACGAGCTGAGCACCGAGGTCACCGGCCGGCTGGCCGGGCTCGGGACCGTGCCGGCCGCCGGGCAGCAGCAGGAGCGCAACCAGCAGGCGGTCGCCCGCTGGCAGACCTACCTCGCCCAGCTCACCGCGGCCGAGGTCGTCCCGCCGCCCGCCGCCGCGCTGACCGGCCCGGGAGAGCTGCCCGCCGGCCTCTCCCCCGCGCTCGACGCCGCGGGACAGCCCGTGCCGGGAGTCGCCTGGGCGATCGTGGGCAGCAGCCCGGTGACCGTGCTGCCGTCGGAGACGGTCGCGGCGGTCAGCAACGCGCTCTCCCAGCTGGGCCGGCCCTTCGTGCCCGGCACCGCCGGCCCGGAGACCTACGACTGCGGCGGTTTCACCGCCGCCTCCTGGCTGCTCGGCGGGTACGCGCTGCCCGCGACCCCGCAGGGGCAGTGGGCCGCCGCGGCCGCGGTGCCGCTGGACGGCCTGCAGGTCGGCGACCTGGTCTTCGCCCCCGGCGGCGAGGACGTCGGCATCTACCTCGGGGACGGCGACGTCGTCGGCGCCTCCGCGGCGACCTACCAGGTGGGCGTCCGCTCGCTGGCCGCCGGATCCACCGCCGTCCGCGTGCCGGTGCTGGCCGCCGAGCCCAACGCCCCCCTGCCCGGGGGCGGCCCGACCGGCCCCTGCGGTGCCCCCCTCCCCACCCCCGGGGTGAGCAGCCCGCAGTGGGGTGGCTGGGACAACGGCGAGATCCCGACCAGCGCCCTGTGCCAGCTCGGCGTGTACCGCCACGCGCTGCGCTGCGACGCCGCGGCCGGCTACGCGCAGATGAGCACGGCCTTCCGCGCCCAGTTCGGCCGGGACCTGTGCATCACCGACTCCTACCGGTCGCTGGGCAGCCAGATGGCGGCGTTCCGCGCCAAGCCGGCCCTCGCGGCGGTGCCCGGCACCTCGAACCACGGCTGGGCCCTGGCCGTCGACCTGTGCGGCGGCATCAACATCGCCGGCAGCACCGAGTGGCGCTGGATGACCGCCAACGCCGGGCGCTTCGGGTTCGTGCAGCCCGACTGGGCCGCGCCCCGCGGCGAGAAGCCCGAACCCTGGCACTGGGAGTACGGCTACATCTCCTAGCCGCTACGCCGCCGGGCGCCGGCTCAGAGCCAGCGGAGGTCGGCCAGCCGCGCCCACGGCAGGGTCACGCTCACCTCGGGGGTCTCCCCCGCCAGGCGCGCGGCCACGCTGCCGCCGGCGCAGGCCAGCGGACGGTGCGGGGTGACCACGGCGTGCAGGTCGTCGACGGGCAGGCCGGTGGCCGCGATGCGCGCGCGCAACCGGTCGGGCGCGGCGAGCACGGTGGTGGCCAGCGAGGGCACCACCGGGTGCGACCAGATCGCCACCGGGCCCTCGACCCGCTCCACCAGCTCCACCGAGCCCGAGCGCAGCGCCGCCGCGGCCCGGGTGGCGCGCACCCGGTCGGCACCGGTGCCGGCTCCGGGGCTCCACGGCAGGGCGACGTCGCCGCGGCGGACCACGACCCGCCAGCCGACCGCGGAGCGCACCGCGTCGGCCCAGTCCAGGACGGCGACCCCGGCCGCGGCCGCAGCCGCGTCGGTCACCGGGCGCCGCTCCACCCAGGCGCCCAGGGCGGCGGCCATCGCCTCGGGGGTGGCCGCGACGCCCGCCCGGGTCATGTCGTCGGCGAGCTCCTCGAGGTCGACGCGCAGGGTCCGCTCGTCCTCCTCGACGACGACGACCGAGCCCGCGGCGGTCCGGCGCACCAGCTCCACCCGCAGGTCGGGGCCGGTCATCGACGGCAGCACGGCGGTGGCGACCTCGAGCAGGTCGGCCACCCCGATCCGGGTGGGGCGCAGCCGCTGCAGGAGGCTGGCGGCCCCGCGGCTCCCGAAGCCGGTCATCACGAGTCCCCCGACAGGCGGGCCCGGAGCTCCCCGGGCAGCGCGCACAACGCCAGGACGGCGGTCACCTCGGGCAGGCTGAGGCGGACGGGCAGCACGTCGGCGTCCCAGCCGGTGGCCAGCCGCACGCGGGCGGCGGGGGCCGGCCACACGGCGTCCCGCGCGGCGGCCACGTGCAGCTCGGTGAGGACGTCCTCGAGGTGGATGAGGGCGACCGGGTGCACCCCGGGGGCGCCCAGCGCGGCCCGGACGGCGGCGGCCAGTTCGACGCGGTGCGCGGCGCCGAGCCAGTGCGGCACGAGGACGCCGGAGCCGGTCCCGCCGGCGGGGGCGGCGCTCACCGGGCGCCGTCCCGGACCGGGCGCCGGCCGACCGCACCCCGCGCGACCGCGGGCGCGGTCCGGCGGGTCGGGCTGCACGACGTCACGAGGTGGATATCGGCAGGGCAGCGCCCGGATGGACCCGTTCCAGGCAACCAATCGTCGCGCTGCGGCGGGAGGGCCGGGACGGTCAGTCGACCAGCTCGGCCAGCCGGCCCTTGAGAGCCTTCTCGACCCGGTCGGCGTAGACGTTCATGTTGCGCACCGACGTGTTGAGGTCGGCCGAGAGCTGCGTCTTGGTCTGCCCGCCCCACGTGGTGAGGTACCAGGTCGCCCAGCCGAGCACGTTCGGCTGGCCGGCCCGCTGGTCGGGCCGGGCGTCCGGGTCGGGCGCGCAGGCCGCGGTCAGCGCGTGCGAGAGCAGCGTCTGCTCGGCCTCGCCCATGATCTCGTCGGGCGCCTCGCCCGAGTCGGGCAGCAGGATCTCGGTGCCGTCGGGACCGCCGTCGAGGGACTGCAGGTTGCGCAGCCCGTTGAGGGTCGCCACCGTCTGCGAGTTGCGCCGGAGGGTCGCCACGCTCTGCCCCATGTAGGCGGCGAGCTCCTTCTCGCTGGGCCGGCGCTGGTGCTCGGCGATGAAGGCGGCGATCGCCTTCTGCTGCTTGTGCTCGGTGTCGGCGGCGGTCCGCCCGTGGGCGTTGCGCCCCAGGTCGTGCACCCACTTGGACAGCTGGGTGGCCAGGAAGGCGCCGAAGGGGACCGACTTGGTCTCGTCGAACTGGCTGACCGCCTTGAGGATCCACTCGTACACCTGCTGGCCCAGGTCGTCCGGGTCGGGCAGGTGCAGCCGGATCGTGCTCATGTTGCGCTGCAGCCGCTTGAGGCTGACCGGGCCGTAGTGCCGGCACAGGTCGGCGAGGAACTCCGGTGGCAGGTCGCGGGGGGCGCGGCGCCGCACGTCGGTCTCCGCGCGCAGCCCGACCGTCGTGCAGCCGCGCCCGGCGCACCAGGCGCGCACCCAGTCGGCGAGCACCGAGGCCGAGCCGCATGCGCCGTCCACGCGGTAGAGCCCGTCGCCTTGGTCGTAGCTGACGGTGACGCCGTCGGGCAGGTCGGCGCGGAACTCGTCGAGGGGCAGCTCGCGGTCGACGCGGAAGTGCACGCGGTCGCGGGGCGTGATGGGCGCGAGCGCCCATCCCTCGGCCTCGGGGAGGCCGCCGAAGACGAGCGGCTGGCGGGTGCGGGCGGGGGCGGAGATGTCGGACACCGGAACTCCTGGGCACTGCGGGGAAGGACAGACCTCGGGGAGAAGGCCTGCGAAGACGCTCGGGAGGCCGGCCGTCAGGCCGGGATGCGCTCCCCCGGGCCGGCGGTCCGCGGGCTCGGGATCGGGGCGGGGTCGGCCGACACCGGCAGGGCCTCGACGACGTCGGCGGCGGTGGCACCGGCGGCGGCCCGCTCCAGCAGGACGGCGGCGGCGGCGCGCTCGGCCGGGCTGGGCTCGGCGACGTAGACGGGCATGTGGTCGTAGAGCGAGGTGAAGACGGCGCTCACGAAGGCGTACGCCGCCTGGGCCTGCGGGGAGAACTTGGCGACAGCGGTCCGGGGGCCGAGGTCGACACCCACGGTCACGCGGACGACGCGGTCGTCCTTGCTCAGCCCGGAGACGGCGAAGGCGACCTCGTCGTGCTCGGCGGCCAGCGTCGCCAGCGCCGCGAGGCACTTGCGGATCGCGCCGCGGCGGGGCCGCAGCTGCACGTGGACCACCACGGACTCCGGCTCGGCGCCGAGATCGACGTCGGCCTGCGCGTTGGATGCAGTGTGTTGCACGGTGATCGCCCCCTGTCACTTGCTTGGGGGCAAATCTGCCGCATCCCCTCGGCAGCGAAGGGCACAACACTCGCCGTGTCATACGCACGTATGCATCAACACTTCGGCAGAAGTTGCCCGTGTCGCACGCACGAAGGCCCGCTGGGCGGCTCCCTTGGCAGGGTCTGCCGAAGGAACCGCGGCAGACCTGGTCGGTCAGCCCTGCGCGTCCCCAGCCTCCGGCACCGCGTCGGCCGGGGTGGGGACGGGGGCATCCCCTGCTGCGCCGGCTGCGGCCGCCGAGGGGGCGAAGGCGGCCAGCGCGCCGAGCGTGTCGGCGGTGACCTGGGCGGCGAGGAGGTTGGCCTCCGCGATCTGCCGGTAGACCTCCTCGCGGTGGATGGTGACCTCGCGCGGCGCCTTGAAGCCGAGCCGGACGGTGCCACCGCGCACCTCGACGACGTGGACCTCGATGTCGTCGCCGATGCGGATGGTCTCGCCGACGCTGCGGGTGAGTGTGAGCACGTGTACCCCTCCATGGGTGCTGTGTGTGTGGCCGTCCGTGGCGGCCCGGCGGCAGCCGGGCGGCGGCGCGCTGCGCCGCTGGGAGTGTTATCGGCGCATCGGGCGCCGGACCGGATGCGCGGGATCGAGCAGGACGACCTGCCGGGCGCGGGCGGTGAGGGGGCTCACGACCAGCGGTGCCCGGAGGTTGGCGGTGGCCGCGGAGACGTCCCCCGCGGGCACCGTCACCAGGCAGTGCACCTGCGCCTCCGAGACCTCCCCGATGCCGAGTTCGACGCAGGCCGCCCAGGGCAGCTGCGGTGCGTACTCCGGGAAGTATGCGTCCGCCCGGGCGACGAGGAACCGCGGGCCGTCGGGGGCGACCGACTGCAGCCACGACAGGTTCCCCGTGCCGTCGGCCGGGACCAGCACGTAGTCCCGGTGCTCCGGGAAGCCGAGCAGGGGCTCGGTCAGTGTGAGCACCTGCACCGCGGGGACCGGCAGGGCCGGCGCGGCCGCGGGGGCGTGCGGGCGCGCGGCCAGGGCGGCCGGGGTCGGGGCCATCAGCGCAGGTAGTCCATGAGCGTGGGCGAGATCGACTTCGCGGTCGCGGCGAGCGCGGCCTCGTAGCCCATCTGGCGCATCTGCACGTCCATGATCGTCTTGGGCAGGTCGATGTCCTCGGCCGCGCCCAGCTGGGCCCGGAGGGTCAGCTGCCGGTCCAGGTTGACCTGCTCGGCCTGCTCCAGCCGCGACGCGCGGGCGCCGATGTCGGCGATCGCTCCCTGCATCGTCCCGAAGACGGCGTCCAGGTCCTCCAGGTGGCCCTGGAGCGCCGAGGGGTCGGCCACCAGGTCGGTGGCGATCCGGCCGACGACGGCGAACAGGTCGTCGCTGCCGGCGCCGAAGGCCTCGGGGCCGGTCAGGTCGACCCGCAGCAGCTCGCTGTCGGAGACCCGGCGGAGCACCTCGGCGCCGCCGTTGCCGATGTAGGCACCGGTCGGGTCGTAGGCGTTCTGGCCGGCGGTCACGCCCCCGAAGAGCGGGCGGCCCATGACCTTGGTGTTGGCCATGCTGAGCAGCCCGTCGCGCAGCGACGCGACCTCGATGGCCAGCGCCTCCTGTGCTCGCGGGCGAGCTCGCCGCGTTGGAGCCCTGGACGGTGAGGTTCCGGACGCGCTTGACCACGTCCATCATCTCCATGAGCGTGGAGCCGCCCTGCTCCAGCCACGCCTTTGCGTCGGTGACGTTGCGCGACTGCTGGTTGACCGAGGCCTGCTGGGCGCGCGTCTGCATCGCCGTGTTGGTCCCGGTGGGCGAGTCCGAGGGACGGCTGATCGCCTTGCCCGAGGTGAGCTGCTGCTGCAGCTTGCCCAAGGCCTCGAGGTTGCTGTTGAGGCCCTGCAGGCTGGTGAGCGTGACGGCACGCTGGGTGATGCGCACTCAGATCACAGCCCCACGCGGCCGGTGCGGTTGATCAGCACGTCGAGCATCTCGTCGATCGTGCTGACCAGCCGGCCGGCGGCGGAGTACGCGTGCTGGTACGAGAGCATGTTGGTCATCTCCTCGTCGAGGTTGACGCCGGCGACCGAGTCGCGGGAGGCGTCCACCTGGGTCGTGATGACCCGCTGGATCTCCAGTCCGCGGTTGGCCACCGCGGCCTCGACCCCGAGCTGCACCACGAGCTTGCGGTAGGTGGCGTCCGGGCCGCCGGCCTTGTTGCGCAGCTGCGCGATCTCGTCGGCCTTGCTGCTGTCGGTGTTCGGGCCACCCGCCAGTCCGGAGGCGGCGATCAGCGCCGGGTCGGTGAACGCCAGCTCGATGGTCGCCGCCGTGATCGGCCCGCCGTCGGAGGACCGGAACACGTCGCCGCCGGGGTTCCCGAGCTTGTCGTAGGCGTTGTCGGTGTGCACCCCGTTGACGGCGGCGGCGATCGCCCCCGCCAGCTGGTCGAGGTCGGTCTGGTAGTTCGGGAAGACGCCGTTGAGCGCGGTCAGCTGACCACCGGCGGTCCCGTCCGGGTTCACCGTGTGACCACCGACGGCGGTGACCACGCGCACCTTGTCCGTGGCGGTGCCGGCCATGTCGAGGCTGCCGGCGACGGCGAGCTTCGAGGCGCTCGGACCCACCGACGAGCGTCACGCCGCCGACGATGACGTCGAGCATGCCGTCCTTGGCCTGGCGGACGGTCGCGCCCGCCTGGTCGGCGAGCTTCATCACCAGGACGTCGCGCTGGTCCACGAGGGCGTTGACCGGCAGGCCGGTCTGGTTGCCGCGCTGGATCGCCTGGTTCAGGTCGGCGATCGAGGCCGCGGCGGCGTTGACGTCGTCCACCAGGACGGTCAGGTTCCCCCGCGTCTGCGTCCACTGCGCGTCCAGCGAGGCCGACGCGAAGTGCAGGCCGCCGACCAGCGCCGTCATCTGCTGGATGACCTGGACGCGGGCGGCGTCGGTCTCCGGGCTGTTGGCCACGGCCTCCCAGCCGTCCCACACGTCGGCGAGCAGGGCCTGGATGCCGTTGCTTCCGGGCTCCCGGAACGCCGTCTCCACCTGCTCCAGCGACGCGGCCTCGGCGCTGAGGCGGGCGAAGTTGGCGTGCTCGGTGTGCCCGCGGCCCTCGAGGAAGGACGTCGCGGATGCGGGTGACCTGGTCGACGGACACGCCGCCGCCGATGCCGTCGCCGACCGAGTAGAACGCGGGGACCGCGCTGCCGCCGATGGCCTGCATCTCGGCCCGCTGGCGGCTGTAGCCGTCGGTGTTGACGTTCGCGATGTTCTGGCCGACGACGTCGAGCGCGCGGCGCTGCGCCCAGAGCGCCGTGGTGGCCGAGTTGAGCGCGGCGAAGCTCCCGCTCACAGCGCGCCGTCCAGGGTGACCGCGCGGTGGCTGCCGTCGTCGTGCCGGCCGCTGGCGCCGTACGTGCCGGCCGCCGCGCGGGTCTGCACCAGGGCGTCCCCGATGGCGGCCAGGCCGCCCTCGATGAGCTCGCGGTTGGCGTCGGACAGGCTGCGCAGGTCGGTGATGAGCACCAGCAGCGCCTCGTGGTGCTTGCCGAACAGGTCGTTCCAGGGGGCGGGCGCGGCTTCCGCGACCTGCTTCAGCGACGGGTTGGCCCCCAGGCCCAGCCGGCCGGCGATGGTCTCGGTGGCCGCGGCGCGCTCCACCTCCAGGGTGCGCAGCTGGTCCAGCACGACCTCGATCTCGTGCGCGATGCGCGCCAGCCAGCGGGTCTTACCCGTGACGATCAGGTACTGCTTCTCCTCGGCCTTGAACAGCAGCAGGTCCAGGAGCTCCTGCTCCCGCCACAGCAACGTCGACAGGTGCTGGTAGTCCACGCGTCCACCGCCTCTCCGTCACTCGCCCGGGCGCCGTCCACCCGGTCGACGCGTCCTCGTTGCAGGAGGCTTCGGCACCCCCGGGAGCCCCCTCAAGCCGAAGCGCGGAGCGAAGTGCTCAAGTCGAGACCGAAAGTTGCCGATGGGCGGTGCCACAGCGGCCCCGGTCCGCCGAGAAGGAGGACGTGAGCCCAGCCCGTGCCCTTGCGTCCGAGCGCCCTCTGCGCGAGCGGGTCCCGCGTGAGCGGCCCGCGGCCGGGCGGATCCCGCACCCGTCCCGGAACCCCGGCGCCCAGCGCAGCCAGGCCGACGTCGACGCCCTGGTCACCGAGCACCTGCCGCTGGCCGCGTTCGCCGTCAACGCCGTCGCGGCCCGCATCTCGCTGCCCGCGCACGTGAGCCGGGACGACCTGGTCTCCTGCGCGCACGTCGCGCTCGTCGAGGTCGCCAGGCGCTTCGACCCGGCCGCCGGCGCCTCGTTCGCGACCTACGCCCTGGCCCGCCTGCAGGGCGCCGTCCTCGACGAGCTGCGCTCGGGCGACTGGGCGAGCCGCTCGGTGCGCGCGGCCGCCCGTCGCACCGAGGCGGCCGCCGACGCGCTGGCCGTCTCGCTCGGCCGGCCCCCGACACGGGAGGAGCTCGCCGCCGCGCTCGGTGTCCCGCGCAGCGAGCTGGACAGCCTCCAGGTGGACGTCCACCGCGCCGTGATGGTGAGCATCGACGCCGAGACCGGTCAGGACGGCGGATCGCTGGACCTGCCCGACACCGGCGAGTCCCCCGAACGCGCCCTGCTGCGCGGGGAGCGCGCCCGCTACCTCCACGAGGCGATCCGCGCGCTGCCCGATCGGCTGGACGAGGTCATCGAGCGGAACTTCTTCGGTGACGAATCCCTGACCGACATCGCCGAGGACCTCGGGGTCACCCTCTCCCGCGTCTCGCAGATGCGGGCCCGTGCCCTCACGCTCCTGCACGCCGCGATGAGCGAGGTCTGGGACGGCCGCGCGGTCCAGGCCGACGGCGGCGTGCGCGCCCGCAACCAGCAGCGCAGCTACGTCGACCGGGTCGCCGGCCGGCAGCCGGCGGCCGTGCCCGGCCCCCGGAACCCCTGGGCCGGGGTGGCCCGACCGGCCTGACCCCGCCCGACCCACCCGGCCCGACCCGGCCACGATCAGGGAACCTGATCGTGGCGCTACCTCCCTCACGGTGGACGGTGAGGGAGGTAGCTGCGCGGTGAGGGAGGACGGCCCCGCGGGGCGCTAGCTGTACTGACCAGAGACGTTGGTCGAGGAGCTGTGACGACGGGATCTGAGTAGAGGTCTTGTTCGGGGAGGACCTCCGGGCGTGGAGTGGAGCTGCTGAAGGCACCCATTCCACGAGTCACCGGAGGTCCTCGTGCTCCACGCTAATGCCGCCTTGACCCCGCGCCAGCGTCTGCGGATGGCCCAGCTGATCGTCGAGGACAACTGGCCCAAGGTTCGGGCCGCGGAGTTGTTCGGAGTGGCGTGGACGACCGCGGATCGGTGGGCCGAGCGGTATCGAACGCTGGGTGCCGCCGGCATGGTCGATCGCTCCAGCCGTCCGCGCACCAGCCCCACCAAGACCGCCCCGGAGACGACGAAGCGGATCGTGTCGCTGCGGCTGCGCAAGCGGTGGGGCGCGGTCCGGATCGCCGCGGAAACCGGCGTGGCGGCCTCGACCACCGGGGCGGTGCTGCGCCGCTGCGGCCTCAGTCGGCTGTCTCGTATCGAGCGTCGCGAGCACCAGGTGGTGCGCTACGAGCACGCCGCTCCCGGCGATCTACTGCACGCCGACGTGAAGAAGCTGGGCAACATCCCCGCCGGCGGCGGCTGGCGCTTCCTCGGCCGCGAACAAGGCAAGGCCAACCGCACCGCCGATGGCGGCCGCGCCCGCAGCCGCCACGGGCAGCCGCTGATGCGCCACGGCTTCATCCACGTCGTGCTCGACGACCACACCCGGCTGGCCTACGCCGAGATCCACAACGACGAACTCGGGGCCACCGCCACCGCGGTGCTGCGCCGCGCGGTGAACTGGTTCGCCGACCGGGGCGTGACCGCCCGCAGGGTGCTCACCGACAACGGAGGCTGCTACCGCAGCCGCGACTGGGCGGCCGCCTGCGCCCAGCTCAACATCACCCCAAAACGGACCGGCCCTACCGCCCGCAGACCAACGGAAAGGTCGAACGCTTCAACCGCACCATGACCAGCGAATGGGCCTTCGCTCAGCTCTTCACCAGCGAAGCCGACCGCCGCGCCGCCTTTCCTGCTTGGCTACACGGCTACAACCACCATCGGCCCCACACCGGCATCGGCGGCCACCCACCCATCAGCCGCTTGACCAACCTGCCCGGTCAGTACAGCTAGCGCGCGAGGAGCGCCCGGTCGCCGTCGGACCACAGCGCGGAGGCGAGGAACTCCTCCACCACGGCCAGCGAGTCGGGCGTGAAGGTGAGCTCCTCGCCGATCGCGAGCCCGGCCACGTCGGGGGCCTCGGCCTCCAGGCACAGGTCCCCGCAGGTCTCGGTGTCCTGGCCGACCGAGGCGAGGACCGACCGGAGCCGGTCGATGCTGGCGGCCCCGGTGCCGTCGTCCCCCTGCACCGGCGGCAGGCTGACGCGCAGCCGGGGGTGCGCCACGGCGAGCTCGGCCAGCCGCGCCGTCCACGCCTCGTGCCGCTCCCACTCGGCGGCGACCCGCACCGAGAGGGTGGGCCGGTGCGCGGCCGCGACCGAGAGGTCGTAGCGCATCCGCCGGTCGAACCGGTCGGCGATCGGCCCGCTGAACATCTCCGGCGCCAGCGTGCCGTCGGCCGGCAGCATGGGGGCGGTCAGGGGCAGCAGCCGTGCTCCGTACTCCGGGCTCTCGATCCGCACCGGGTACTCGTCCAGGTCGGCCGGGGCGGTGGCGCGGGCGCGGGCGTACAGGTCCTCGAGCGCGGCGTCCCACCCCGGACCGGCGTTGGTGCCGCGCACCTGCTGCTGGGCGTGCGCCGCCCGGCTGCGCCGGAGCTCGGGATCGCCGACCAGCTCGCCGAGGGCGCCCAGGTACTCCTCGTCGGTGCGCCCGACGTGACCGGGGCCGGCCGCGCCGGGGATCTGGGCGTAGTAGACGTCCCCGTACGGCACGTCCCGGTGCAGGCTCAGCGGGGGCAGCCCGGCCATCGCCGCCTCGAGCAGCGACGTCCCACCGCTCACCGGGAAGGAGTCCAGGTAGACGTCCATCGCGGGGAACAGCGACTCCGGGTCGGGGATGACACCCAGGGCGAACACGCGCCCAGGGAACCGCCCGGCCAGCAGCTCCCACGGTCCGGCCGGCGAGGGCCCGACCAGGTAGACGACCAGCTCCGGGAACCGCTCCAGCGCGCGGGCGAGGACCTCGTCGAAGCCCTCCCCCCAGATGGCCGACATCTTGTACGCGCTGCCCACGGTGAGCGCGGCCACCTGGTCCTCCAGGCCCAGCGCCTCCCGCATCTGCGCGCGGGACGTCGGGGGCGCCACGTCCGGGATCGGCAGCGGCAGCCGGGCGCGGCGCCCGACCGGGACGCCGCGGAGGTCGCCGGTCACCCGCAGGGCGCCGGCGCGGTTGTCCACGACCAGGTCGGCGCAGCCGAGACCGAGCCAGAAGGTGTGGTCGGCGTGGTTCTCCAGGAGGACCGGCGGTCGCCGGCCCGGCAGGTTCGCCGCGGCGAGCGCGATCGGGTCCGACGGGTGGGTGTGCAGCACGACCAGGTCGGCGTCGTCCATCTGCCGGCGGAGCGCGTGCGCCCGCCCGGTGAACGCGTGGTGGACCTCGGCCAGGTCGAGGACCCGTCCCCCGGTGCCCTCGACGGCTGCCCGCAGGGTGTCGGGCACCGGCCCCGCCTGGTTGGTCAGGACGACGTCGGAGCGACGGGGGTCCCGCGCGATCCAGCGCGCCGCCAGCCGGGTGTGCCCGCCCACGCCGTAGCCCTCGGTGAGGACGTGCAGCACCCGGCGGCGGTCACGCTGCCCGTCGACCTCCGGCGCGGGCGCTCCGGCGCGGGCGGTCGACACCACCAGGCGCTCCAGGACCGGGTCGCCCAGCAGCCCGACCGGGGCGTGCCAGGGCAGGTTGCCGGCCATCGTCGCGGTCAGGAGCACCCGCTCGAGGTCGCCCTGCCCGGCGTACGCGGCGGCCACCTCGACGAGGCGGTCGTAGTGCTCCCGGTGAATGGCGATCCGCTGCTGCCCGGTGCCGGGGAGCCCGCTCGGCGTGCGCATCGCGGCCTCAGGCACCGATCCGGGCACTGCCGACGCGGTTGTCCAGCGCCTGCCGCCACGCCTGCGCCCACAGCGGCGCGGTGTGCTCGGTGAGGTGCTCGGCGAGCACGACCTCGCGGTTGCGCACGGCCATCTCCCGCCGGCGGTCCGGGTCGTCGATCGCCTTGGCGATCTGGTCGGCCCAGTCCCGGGGCCGCTTGGCCCGGATGCCGAGGCCGAAGCGCTCGTAGTCCGGCGTGTTCGCGCGGATCGGGAAGACCCCGCGGGCGGCGTACTCGAGCGGCTTGAGCCAGCTCTTGGCCTCGTTGAAGCGGTCGTGGCGCAGCGGGGCGATCCCGACGTCGAACAGCTCCCCCATGGCCGTGAGGTACTCGTCGACGTCGTCCTTCCAGGGCACCTCCACCGGGTCCTCGCGCAGGTACAGCCGCTGGCGGGCGTCCATCGCCTGCCCGAGGATCATGAACCGGCTGGCTCCGCGGGCGCGGTCGAGCCCCTGCTGGAGCCCTGACTCCATGGTCTGCAGGTCGTAGGGGTGGCCACCGACCGAGCCGGTCCAGCCGACGGTCACCGTCTCCGGGTCCCGGTCGTAGGCGGGCGGGAGCTCGGCGATCCGGCGCGGCACGGCGTTGGGCACGACGGCACCGCGACCGTGCCGGGCGTACTCCGCCAGCAGGGCAGGGGTGGTGACGGTGACGAGGTCGGCCTCCCGGGCGCAGGCCGAGGCCCACTGGGCGACGTTGAAGTGCTGGATGGTCGCGTACGAGAGGTGACCGAAGGCCAGCCCGCTCATCAGGTCGTCCATCTCGACCACGACGGCGACGCCCTGCGCCTGGAGCAGGCGGATCATCTCCAGCGCCGCCTTGGTCTTGGGCAGCTGGAACACGACGACGTCGGCGCCCTTGGCGTCCACGGAGGTGACGGAGGACGACTCGTCGTCGGCGGGCCCGTCCATGGTGGTGGCCAGCCCGTAGGTCACCTCGACCTCGATCCCGAGGCCCCCCTCGGCGACGGCGCGGGCCGGCTCGGCCGCGCGGTAGTAGAGCGACCCCGGGAAACGGGTCGTGGACAGCAGAACCTTCATGGCCGGCGGGAGTCCTTCCGGGTCCGGGGATGCGGCGCCCCGCCGGCCCGGGTGCGGCACACCCCGGCGGGTCGGGCGACGACCCCCTCAGGAGCCGCCGCCTCCCCCATCGGCAGTCCGCGCGGGAGGAGGCACCGCGCCGGCCCGCTGCGCCGCCGCCGTCCTGCTGTGGTCCGGAACACGGTCGGGTGAAACGGCCGGAAAATTTCCGGGTTCGGGTCAAGGAACCGCCCGCACCCGCCGTAGACCCTCATGCAACACACCGCCAGCACGGATGCCAGCGGAGTCACGGCAAGACCCCAGTCCAAGGAGGAACATCATGGGTCTCAGCGTCAACACCAACATCGCGGCGATGAACGCGTACCGCAATCTGTCCAACACGGACAACTCGCTCAACAAGTCGCTGGAGAAGCTCTCCTCGGGCTACCGGATCAACCGCGCCGCCGACGACGCGGCCGGTCTGGCCATCTCCGAGGGCCTGCGCTCGCAGATCGGTGGCCTCAAGGTCGCCATCCGCAACACGCAGGACGGCGTCTCCGTCGTGCAGACCGCTGAAGGTGCGCTCACCGAGACGCACGCCATCCTGCAGCGCATGCGCGACCTGGCGGTCCAGTCGTCGAACGGCAGCAACGACGCCGACTCGCGGTCGGCCCTCAACTCCGAGGCCACCGCGCTCAAGGCCGAGCTGACCCGCATCGCCGACAAGACCACCTTCAACAACGTGAAGCTGCTCGACGGCAGCTTCTCGGCCAAGGACTTCCAGGTCGGCTACGCCGCTGGTGACACCATCGCGGTGGCCATCAAGGGCGCTTCCGCCGGCTCGGGCTTCTCGTCGGCCCACCTGGGTGTCTCCGGTGTGGACCTGAGCAGCGCGTCGGGTGCCTCGGCCGCGATCGGCCTGCTGGACACCGCCATCAAGACGGTCAGCACCTCGCGTGCCGACCTGGGTGCCCTGCAGAACCGCTTCGAGCACACCATCAAGAACCTCAGCGTGACCCAGGAGAACCTGTCGGCGTCGGAGTCCCGCATCCGCGACACCGACATGGCCCAGGAGATGACCAACTTCTCCCGGAACCAGATCCTGAGCCAGGCCGGCACCTCGATGCTCGCGCAGGCCAACTCGGCCTCGCAGAACATCCTGAAGCTGCTGGGCTGATCCTCGGGGATCTCCTGAGCAACACCTCGCACCACCGGTGAGGGGGGAGGCCCGCGGTCTCCCCCCTCACCGCGTTCGACCCGCACCCGACCGAAGGAGGCGCCGTGGCAGGCATGAGCATCGGTGGACTGGCCTCCGGTCTGGACACCGCGGGCATCGTCGACCAGCTGATCGCGGTCGAGGGCAACCAGCAGACGCTGCTCAAGCAGCGCCTCTCGGCCACGCAGTCGCAGGCGGCCGCGTTCCGCGCGATCAACACCCGCTTCGACGGCCTGCGCGCCGCGGCGGAGGCCCTCACCAAGCCTGCTGCCTGGACGTCGGTGAAGGCCGCCAGCTCGTCGACCTCGGTGACCGCGACCACGCTCAGCGGGGCCGTCGCCGGCTCGATCAGCTTCTCCGTGGACCAGGTGGCCCGCGCCCACTCGCTGGTCAGCGCCACGACGTGGACGGCGACCGGCACCCAGACCGCGACCGACCTCGACTTCGGCGCCACCTCCCTCGACCTCGTCGTCGGCGGCGTGACCACGTCGGTCGCCCTCGACCGCGACGGCAGCGGGACGGCCACGCTGGCCGAGGCCGCCGCCGCCATCAACGCCGCCGGCCTGGGCGTCACCGCGACCGCCGTGAAGGTCTCCGACACCGGCTACCGGCTGGCGATCACGTCCACGACGACGGGTGACGCCTCCGCGTTCACCGCGACCGGCTTCACCACCGCGACGCAGGGCCGCAACGCCCAGATCACCGTCGGCGACGCCGCCACCGGCTACAGCATGACGTCGGCGACCAACACCTTCAGCGACCTCGTCCCGGGCACGACGATCACCGTCACCAAGCCCGAGACCGCCGTGACCGTCGACGTCACCCCCGACCCGGCCGCCGTCGCCGCGAAGGTCGAATCCCTGGTCTCCGCGGTCAACGGCCTGCTGGACAGCATCAAGTCCTACACCGACGCCGGCAGCAGCGCGGCCGCGCTCAAGGGCAACGCCACGCTGCGGCAGCTGGGCACCCAGGTCCTCGACGTCCTCGCGTTCGCCGTCGGCGGGGACGGCTCCGCGTCCCAGATCGGCCTCCAGCTCTCCAAGGACGGCCGCTACGTCTTCGACAAGACCGTCTTCACCGACAAGCTGACCTCGGACCCCGCGCTGGCCCAGCGGATGTTCAGCGCCACCACCCCGACGGCCGGCCCGGACGGCGACCTCGCCACCACCGCGGACAACGGGACCAGCCCGGTCGGGATCGCGGCCAAGCTGCTGAGCCTGGCCAAGTCCGCCAACGACTCCACGATCGGCTCGCTGACCGTCCTGGCCCAGGGGGCCGACTCGCGAGCCAAGGACCTGCAGGACAGCATCGATGCCTGGGACCGCCGCCTCGAGCTGCGCCGGGCCACGCTGACCCGGCAGTTCACCGCCATGGAGACCGCCCTGAGCACGATGCAGAACCAGGCGAACTGGCTCACCGCGCAGCTCGGCTCGCTCGCGGGCAACACCAAGAAGGACTAGGCCCCGCTCCACCCCTCGGGCCGCGGCCGCGAGCGCCCGGCCCCTCCCACCCCTCCCTCGTACTAGGAGTCGATCCCGATGAGCCACGCAGCCCTGCGTGCCCGCTATCTCGGTGACTCGGTCGCCACCGCCTCCCCGCAGCAGCTGCTGGTCATGCTGTACGACCGGCTGGCCCTCGACCTCCAGCGCGCCCAGGAGGCGGTCGCCGCCGGGAACCGCACCGAGGCCGTCGAGCAGCTGCAGCACGCGCAGGAGATCGTGCTGGAGCTCCTGGCCAGCCTCCGCGTCGACGTCTGGGAGGGCGGCCCCCGGCTGGCCGCGCTCTACGACTGGCTGATCCGCGAGCTGTCCCAGGCGGCGATCCGGCTGGACACGAACCGGATCGCCTCCTGCCGCCAGGTCGTCGAGCCGCTGCGCGACGCGTGGTCCCAGGCCGCGGCGTCCCTGGCCGGCACCCCGGCATGACCGGCGTGAGCCCGGTCGGCGGCTCGGCCACCGCCGGCAACGGGTTCGCCCACCACCCCTCCGCCGAGACCCGCCACCCCGGCACGCGGGGCCGCGAGCAGCGCCGCACCCCGCGGGACTGGCAGGAGGCCCTCGACGAGATCGAGGGCGACGTGCTCGACAGCGAGGAGCTCCTGGCCCGCGGCCGCGCCGCGGAGATCGCCACCTGGGGCCGCCGCGCCGAGGACTGGATCCCGCCGACCCACCTCGGTCCCCTGCCCGACGACCTGCGCGAGCGGGCCGCCCGGCTGCTGCAGCACCAGCTCGCCGTCGCCGAGCAGCTGGCCGAGCGGGTCACCCAGTCGCAGAAGCAGCGCGACGTCGCCGCCCGCATGTCCTACGGCCCGGCCCGGCCCGTCGCGTCCTACATCGACCGCGGGGTCTAGCCCACCTCCGCCACCCCGCTCTCCCCAGCCCCGTCCCCGGCACCGCCGGCGGCGGGGTTCTCTGCTCTTCCACGGAAGAGCAGCGCGCTCTTCCGCCGAAGAGCCGGTCCCGGGGCGCAGGACACGAGGAGGTCACCGCCCGCCCCATCCGCCTCCGGTCCCCCACCCGGCCTCCGTCGCCCCACGAGGACCACACCCACGGTCACCCGGCAGTCACGCCCTGCCGATGACCGGAAGGCACGGAGAGCAAGCCCTTTCGCCACGGATCGGCGGACCACGCACTCGTTCGCGAGTGCTCCTTCCGCGTACCCCGGAGGTCGAACGTGTCCTGCTGTCTCCGTCGGCGATCCCAGCCGTGATCGGCGGAATCACCCCCGCCGCGCTGCACGCCACCCTGTCGGGCCTGGCTCCAGCGCCAGCGGGTGACCGCCGACAACATCGCCAACATCAACACGCCGGGATTCCTCGCCGGCCGCGTCGACTTCGAGTCGGCGCTCGGTGGCGCCCTGCGCAACGGCGAGACGCCCGCCATCAACGGCGGCACGACGGCGCGCTCGCTGGAGCCGACGAACACCAACGGCAACAACGTGAACCTGGATGCGGAGACGCTCATCGCCACCGAGACAGGCCTGCGGTACCAGCTGGCGCTCAACGCCCTGGACGGCAAGTACAACACCATCCGCGTCGCCCTCAGGACCTCGTGATGTCCCTCTTCGGCACGTTCGGCATCTCCGGCTCCGGCCTGATGGCGCACCGCAAGTGGCTCGACGCCGTCTCGGACAACATCGCCAACGTCAACACCGTGCGGCGCACGGACGAGGACGCGTTCCAGCAGCGGATGGTCGTCGCCGAGGCGGTCGGCTACGGCACCGGCGAGGGCGGTGTCCGCGTCGCGCGCGCGGAGTTCGGCAACGCCGAGGGCCGCCTCGTCTACTCGCCGGACCACCCGCTGGCCGACGCCGAGGGCTACGTGAAGTACCCGGACATCGACCTCGGCGACCAGATGTCGCAGATGATCATGGCGCAGCGCGGCTACCAGGCGAACCTCGCCGTGGTCGAGCGCGCGACCGCCGCCTACCAGGCCGCTCTCCAGCTCGGGAAGGGCTGATCATGACCTTCCCCATCGGGGCCCTCACCGGCCTCGGCGCGCCCGCAGGTGTCGGCGGCGTCGCCGGCCTCGACTCGACGGCCGCGGTCCAGAGCGCGAACGGCGACGCCTTCGCGTCGGTCCTGGCCTCGTCCTTCGACCAGCTGCAGGCCGTCCAGGCGAACGCCGACGGCCTGGCCGCCCAGGCCGCCACCGGCGAGCTCAAGGACGTGCACGACTACATGATCGCCCGCAACGAGGCCTCGCTGGCCGTCGAGATGGTCGTGGGCATCAAGAACGCCGCCGTCAGCGCCTTCAACGACATCATGAGGATGCCCATCTGATGAAGTCGGCCCTCGCCGGCACGCTGGAGCGTGCCCGCTCCGCGTTCGCCTCGGTCAGCCTGGGGCAGAAGGTCGTCATCGGCCTCCTGCTCGCCGGGCTGCTCCTCGGCGGCTTCTTCTTCTCGACCTGGATCACCGCGCCCACCAAGGCGCCGCTGTTCTCCAACCTGGCCACCAGCGACGCCGCGGCGATCGTCGAGGAGCTCAACGCCGCCGGCGTCACCTACGAGCTCACCGACGGCGGGCAGACGATCCTGGTCGCCAAGGACGCGGTGTACGACCTGCGCCTGCAGATGAGCGGCAAGGGGCTGCCCTCGGGGTCGGACACCGGCTACGCGCTGCTCGACGAGCAGGGCATCACCAGCAGCGAGTTCCAGCAGCAGGTCACGTACAAGCGGGCGATCGAGGGCGAGCTCTCGCGGACGCTGGAGGCCCTGGACGGCGTCAACCAGGCCATCGTGAGCGTCGCCCTGCCCAAGGACGAGGTCTTCGTGACCGAGCAGGCCGAGCCCACCGCGGCGGTGCTGCTCGACCTGGCCCCCGGGACCACCCTCTCCGGCGAGCAGATCCAGGCCGTCACCAACCTGGTCTCCGCGAGCGTCGAGAGCATGGCGCCGGACCAGGTGACGGTCACCGACACGACCGGCCAGGTGCTCTCCTCCCCCGGCACGGGCATCACCGCGGCCGCCGGCGACGCCCGCTCGCAGGTGGAGCTGGAGTACCAGAACCGCCTGGCCGCCAACGCGCAGCGGATCCTGGACACCGTCCTCGGCCCGAACCGGTCGGTCGTCTCCGTCCGCGCCGACGTGGACCTGGACAAGCGCGACACCACCTCGAAGACCTTCACCTACGACGAGGGCACGCCGCCGGTGTCCGAGCGGCGCGACGTCGAGGAGTACAGCGGCTCCGGCGGCGCGATCGTGGGCGGCGTCCTCGGCCCGGAGAACATGCCCGACGCCGCGGACAACACCGGCGGCGGGGACTCCAGCTACACCAAGGAGTCCACGACCTCGAACAACGCCGTCGGCGAGACCACCGAGGTCGTCCAGGGCGCCCCCGGCGGCCTGAACCGGCTCACCGTGTCGGTGGTCATGGACCAGGCGGTCGCCGGCAACCTGCCGCAGGCCCAGCTCCAGGCGCTGGTCGGCAACGCGGTCGGGCTCGACGAGGCCCGCGGTGACGCGATCACCGTCGCCGCGATGCCCTTCGACACCGCCGCCGCGGACGCGGCCGCCGCCGACATGGAGGCCGCCCGCGAGGCCGAGGCCGCCGCGGCGATGTGGTCGATGATCCGCACCGGGGGCATCGCCGCCGGCATCGCGCTGCTCGTGCTCGTGGTCTGGCTCCGCTCGCGCAAGCGCGGCGACGTCGAGGAGGACTACGAGCCCCTCGAGCTCAGCGACGACATGCTCGCCGAGCTCGACCGCATCCGGATCGAGAGCACCCGCGAGGCGCCGGTGATCGACAACCGGGCCGCCGAGCTCGAGGCCGCCGAGCGCCAGCGGGTCCGCAGCGACATCTCCACCATGATCACCGAACGTCCCGACGAGGTCGCGGCGATGCTGCGCGGCTGGTTGACGGAGAACAAGGCATGACGCTCGCCGGGATGGACCAGCTCCTGAACGCCGGCACGGCGGCCAACCTGCCGGCCGTGCCCTCCGCTCCGCCGCGCCCGGAGCTGCCCGGCCTGCGCAAGGCCGCGGTCTTCCTCGCCCAGATGAGCAAGGAGGAGGCCGGCGTCCTGCTGTCCAAGCTGCGGCCGCGCGAGGTCGAGTCGCTGACCCGCGAGCTGATGCGGCTGGGCTCGGTGGAGGTCGAGGACGTCGACGGCGTCCTGAACGAGTTCCACAGCCTGATGAGCGCGCAGCACTTCATCGGCCGCGGCGGCGTCGACTTCGCCCGCGAGATCCTCGCCGCCGGCCTGGGCGAGGACAAGGCGGAGGGCATCCTCTCCCGCCTCAACGTCGTCTACACCGAGGTGCCCTTCGCCTCGCTGCGGAACGCCGACGTGCGCCAGCTCGTCACCTTCCTCAAGGACGAGCACGCGCAGATCATCGCCCTGGTGCTCGCGCACCTGCCCGCCGCACAGTCGGCGGAGGTGCTGTCGGGGTTCGCCCCCGAGCAGCAGGCGGAGGTCGCGCACCGCATCGCCACGATGGACCGCACCTCGCCGGAGATGGTCCGCCTCGTCGAGGAGGAGCTCGGCCGCCGGATGGGCTCGATCCTGGCCCACCAGGACATGTCCACCGCCGGTGGTGTCGAGGCCCTGGTCGAGATCATCAACCGCTCGCCGCGGCCCACCGAGCGCTCGATCCTCGAGTGGCTGGACAACACCGACCCGGAGCTCGCCGACGAGGTCCGCTCGCAGATGTTCGTCTTCGAGGACATCGTCACGATCGACGACCGCTCCATGCAGCTGGTGCTGCGCGAGGTGGAGGCCAACGACCTGGCCACCGCGCTCAAGGGCGTGCGGCCCGACGTCCGCGACAAGATCCAGCGCAACCTCTCCGAGCGCGCCGCCGAGAACCTCTCCGAGGAGATCGAGATGCTCGGCCCGGTCCGCACCCGCACCGTCGAGGAGGCCCAGGCCAAGGTCGTCGGCGTCATCCGGACGCTCGAGGAGCAGGGCGTGCTCACCATCTCGCGCGGCGGCGACGACGAGTTCGTCTCGTGAGCCAGGCCCCCGTGGACTCCCTGCCCGTCGTCCTCCGCTCGGCGGAGGCGGCGGGCCCGCCCGCTCCGCGGGTCCCGCGCGAGGGCGCGGTGCTGCGCGGCGGTGCCGCCGCCACCGCCCGGCCCTACCGGCAGCCGTCCGGCGACGAGACCCCCGCGATCCCCCCGCAGCCCTCCCCGCTCGAGCGGCGCCGGACGGTCCGCCGCGCGGAGGACCAGCCCGTCGTCGCCGGCGGCCGGCCGACGGTCCGGCTCGGCGAGGTCTACGCCGACGAGCTCGAGCGGCTGCGCCGGCAGGCGCACGCCGAGGGCTTCGCGGCCGGCCACGCCGAGGGGCTGACCGCCGCGGCGGACGTCGTCGCCCAGGCCGAGCGCGACGCCGAGCAGCGGCTGGCCGCGACCCAGGAGCGCTGGGAGCGGCGGATGGCCTCGGCCACCGCGGCGCTCGGCGCCGCCGCCGCCCGGCTGGACGAGGCCGGCGTCCCGACCGCCGACGACGTGCGGGAGACCGTGCTGGCCACCGTGCTCACGCTGGTCGAGGACCTGCTGGGCCGGGAGCTCGCGATCGCCGACTCCCCCGCCCTGGACGCCGTCCGCCGGGCGCTCACGCTCTGCCCCGCCGACGCGCCGGCGGTCGTCCGGGTGCACCCCGACGACCTCGCCGAGCTGCCCGACGACGCCCTGGCCGACCTCCCCGCCAGCGTGCGCGTCGTCGGCGACCCGGCCGTCGAGCGCGCCGGCGCCGTCGCCGAGAGCGGGTCCCGCCGCATCGACGCCCAGCTCGCGGCCGCGCTCGAGCGCGTCCAGGCGGTGCTGTCCTCGTGACCTCGGTCCTCCCCACCACGCTGCTCACCCGCGCCCGCGCCGCCGCCCGCCCCCAGGTGACCGGCGTGGTCACCGGCGCGATGGGCCTGACGCTCACCGTCGAGGGCGTCGTCGCCGCCGTCGGCGACCTGGTCGAGATCGACCCGGGCACCCGCCCGCTGCTGGCCGAGGTGGTCGCCGTGGGCAACGGGCGGCTCACCTGCATGCCGCTGGGCACGCTGTCCGGCGTCGTCGCGGGCGCCCCCGTCCGTGCCACCGGCCTGCCCCTGCAGGTGCCGGTCGGCGAGGCGCTGCTCGGCCGCGTCCTCGACGGCCTCGGCCGGCCGGTCGACGGCGGCCCGCCCCTGGCGGCGCGCGTCTCCTGGGTCGACCTGGCCAGCGAGACGCCGCACGCGCTGGCCCGCACCCGCGTGCAGGAGCCGCTCACCTTCGGCGTCCGGGCGCTGGACACCCTCGTCCCCTGCGGCAAGGGGCAGCGCCTGGGCATCTTCGCCGGCTCCGGCGTCGGCAAGTCCAGCCTCCTCGCCCAGATCACCCGCGGCACCGACGCCGACGTGCGCGTCATCGGCCTCATCGGCGAGCGCGGGCGCGAGGTCCGCGAGTTCATCGAGGAGAACCTCGGCCCCGAGGGCATGGCGCGCACCGTCGTCGTCGTCGCCACCTCGGACGAACCGCCGCTGGTGCGGCTCAAGGCCGCCTTCGTCGCGACCCGCATCGCCGAGGCCTTCCGCGACCAGGGCCGCGACGTCCTGCTGCTCATGGACTCGATCACCCGCACCGCCATGGCGCAGCGCGAAGTGGGGCTGTCGGCGGGCGAGCCGCCGGCCACCCGCGGCTACCCGCCGAGCGTCTTCGCGATGATGCCGCAGCTGCTGGAGAAGGCCGGCACCGGCGCGACCGGCTCGATCACCGGTCTCTACACCGTGCTGGTGGAGGGCGACGACCACAACGAGCCGATCGCCGACACCGCGCGCTCCATCCTCGACGGGCACGTCGTGCTCACCCGCAAGCTGGCGACCGTCGGGCACTTCCCGGCGATCGACGTGCTGGAGTCGATCTCCCGCGTCGCGAGCGCGGTCGTGCCGCCGGCCCTGATGACCGACGCGCGGGAGATCCGCCGGCTCATGGGCGCGCTGCGGGACGTCCGGGAGCTGATCGAGATCGGCGCCTACCAGGCGGGCAGCGACCCGCTGGTGGACCGCGCCCGCGCACTCGCGCCCCAGATCGAGGCGTTCCTCCAGCAGCCGATGGGCGAGTCGACGCCGACGCCCGAGGCGTGGGCCTGGCTGCAGCGGATCGTCCGGTCGTGAAGCAGGCACCCTTCCGCCTCCAGCCGGTGCTCGAGCTGCGCCGCACCGAGGAGCGCGCCGCCGCGGTGGCCTCGGCCCGCGCGGCGCAGTCCGCCCTCGAGGCCGCGGAGCGCGCGGAGCTCCACGAGACGACGCTGGCCGCGGCCGTCCTGCCCCGCTCCCTCCCGGCCGGTGACTTCACGGCCGCGATGACGCTGCTGCGGATCGCCGCCACGGACGCCTCCGACGCCCGGGCCGCGGCGATCGCGTCGGCCCAGCAGGCCGAGGCCGTCCGCGCCGAGTGGACGGCGGCCGCGCAGCGCACCAAGGCGCTCGAACGGCTGCGGGAGCGGCACAGGGAGGCCCAGGCCCGCGCCGCGGCGGCCGCCGAGGAGCGCGCCGTCGACGACCTGGTGACCGGACGGGCCGGCCGGCCCACGACCGAGGAGCTGCCGTGGACGGGCTGAGCGCGGTGCAGGCGCGGATCAGCGAGATCCAGACGCGCTTCGCCCCGCAGATCCGCCCCACCACGACCGGCTGGGCGTCGGCGGCCGCGTCCGCCGGCCTCACCGGCACGGCGGCGACCTCCGGCAGCTCCGCCCCGGCCGCCGCCGGCACCGCCTCCGAGACCGCGGTCGTCACCGAGGCCGGCAAGTACCTCGGCGTCCCCTACCTGTGGGGCGGCACCGACCCGGCGAAGGGGCTGGACTGCTCCGGCCTGGTGCAGCTGGTCTACGGCAACCTCGGCATCGACCTGCCCCGCACCGCCTCGCAGCAGGCCACCAGCGGCACCGCGGTCGCCTCGCTCGCCGCCGCGCGGCCGGGCGACCTGGTCTTCTTCGACCACTCGTCCGCGCGCGCCGGGATCGACCACGTCGGCATCTACGTCGGCAACGGCAAGATGATCGCCGCCCCGCAGGCCGGCGAGGTGGTGAAGCTGCAGGACGTCGGCACCCCGACGTCCATCCGGCGGGTCCTGCCCTCGGCCGCGACGGGCACCGCGGCCACCGGCTCGGCGGCGGGCGTCGCCGGTGTCCCGTACGCCAACCTCTTCTCCGCCGCCGCGGGCCGCCACGGCGTCGACGCCGCGCTGCTGGCCGCGATGGCCTCGACCGAGTCGGGCTTCGACCCGACCGCGGTCTCCCCCGCCGGCGCGCAGGGGCTCATGCAGTTCATGCCCGCCACCGCGGCCGGCCTCGGGGTCAACGCGCTCGACCCGGCCTCCGCCGTCGACGGCGCGGCCCGGTACCTGAAGAGCCTCACCGGTCAGTTCGGCTCCACCGAGCTGGCGCTGGCGGCCTACAACGCGGGCCCGGGGACGGTCAGCCGCTACGGCGGCATCCCGCCCTACCCCGAGACCCAGAACTACGTCCGCACGGTGATGAGCAAGGCGGAGGCCTACCGATGAGTGCTCCAGTCCTGCCCGCGGCTCCGGCCGCCCGGGCCCCGTCGACCGGCGCCACGACCGAGGCCGGGGCGGCCGGCAGCGCGACGCCCTTCGCCTCCGCGCTGGACGGTGCGCTGGCCGAGGGCCGCGCCGCGGTAGGCGACGGCACCACCGGCGAGGACGAGTCGCAGGACCCCGGGACGACGGCCGGGCCTGCGATCCCGGGCGCCGTCGCCGCCGAGGTGACCGCTGCCGCAGGCCTCCCGGCCGCGCTCTGGGCCCTCGCCCTCCCCACCCCGCAGACCGCCGGCCAGCCCGGGGTCGCCCCCGGCCCGGACGCGGCTGCCGCCGCCGTCGGGGAGGTCGTCGGCACCGCGGCCGCCGCCGGCGCCCCGGGCCTCCCGGCCGGTGCGGGCGTCACTCCTGCCGGCGTCCCGACCGGGTCCGTCCCCGTCCCCGCCCTGCCCGTCGACCTCGTCGTCGCCCCGGGGCAGGGCGACGTCGACCCGACGACGCCGGGCACCGCCGCGGGCCCGACCGCTGCACCCGCCGCCGCGACCGCCGTCGGCGCCGCCGCGCTCGTGGGCGCTGCGGGCGCCGCCCCGACGCCGACGACCACCGCCCCCGTCGCGCCCACCGGCGCCACCGTTCCCGCCCCGGCGGGGATGCCGGTTCCCGCGGCCTCCTCGCCCGCCGGCGCGGGCACCGGCGGACCCGGCGGTCAGGACGCCGGTGGCTCCGCTCCCCCGGCCGGTGCCGCCGAGCCGGTCCCCTCCGGCGTGCCCCTGACGGGACCGGCGTCGCCGGCGGCCGCCCTCGCGGCTCCCGGCGCCGCCGCCACCGGGGACGCGGCGAGCCTGCCGGTCGCCGGCCAGGTCGCCCGGCACGTGGCGGTGCTCCGCGGCGCACCGGACGGCTCGCACACGATGACCCTGGTCCTCACCCCGGAGACGCTGGGCCCGGTCGAGGTCTCGGTCACCGTCTCGAAGGGGACGGTCGACCTGGTGCTCCGCGGGGCGCACGAGCACGGCCGGGTCGCGCTGCTCGACGCCCTGCCCGACCTCCGGCGCGACCTCGAGTCCGCCGGGCTCACCACCTCCCGGCTCGAGGTCGCCAAGGACAACGGCGGGGCCTGGCTGGACCGGCACGCCGCCGGCCAGCAGGCCCAGCAGGGCTCCGGGGACCGCGCGGGGCAGCAGGGTCCTGCCGACGGACGGTCACGACCCTGGCTGCGGGCTGCCGATAGCGGAGAGACCAGGACCGTCCCGACCACCGGATCGCCGTCGTCGGGCGTCGACGTCCGCGTCTGAACAGGAGAGACCCCCATGCCTGACGCAGTCAGCGACACCCCGAGCATCCCCACCACGTACGCGACCACCCAGGTCGACCGCGGCGACCAGATGGGCAAGGACACCTTCCTCAAGCTCCTCGTCGCCCAGATGCGCTACCAGGACCCGTCCAAGCCGGTCGACTCCTCGCAGATGATCGCCCAGACCGCGACCTTCACCCAGGTGGAGAAGCTGGAGCAGATCGCCGCGACCAGCGCCACGGCGCTGATCCTCCAGGAGCACGCCGCCGCGGGCGCCATGGTCGGCCGCCAGGTGACCTACACCGACAGCACCGGCGTCGCGGTCACCGGGCTGGTCAGCTCCGTCCGGCTCGCCTCCGGCGACTCGGAGGCCATCGCGGTCGTCGACGGCCAGCAGGTCCAGGTCGGCCGCATCACCACGATCTCCACCCCCACGCCGAGCTCAGGGACGAGCTCCTCCGCGGCGTCCTGACCCACTTCCCGCACGACTCCCGAGGAGACCCCCCGCATGCTCCGCTCCATGTTCTCCGCCATCTCCGGCCTCAAGGCCCACCAGGCGAAGATGGACGTCACCGGCAACAACATCGCCAACGTCAACACCGTCGGCTTCAAGAGCAGCAGCGCCGTCTTCCAGGACACGCTGTCGCAGGTCGTCCGCGCCGGCGGCGCGCCCGCCGCCGAGCGCGGTGGTACCAACCCGGCGCAGATCGGCCTGGGCGTCAAGCTCGCCGCGATCACCACGAACTGGACCAACGGCGCGGCCCAGTCCACCGGGCGCTCCACCGACTTCATGATCGAGGGCGACGGGTTCTTCGTCACCCAGGGCGCCGGCGGCGAGCAGCTCTACACCCGCGCCGGCTCGCTCTCCTTCGACGCCACCGGCCGGCTGGTCACCCCGGACGGCGGCATCCTGCAGGGCTGGATCGCGGGGGCCGACGGCACGATCAACCCCAACGGCCCGATCGAGGACCTGTCGGTGCCCTACGGCGCGGCCGTGCCGCCCACCGCCACCAGCGCCTCGGTGGTCGAGGGCAACCTCGACTCCGCGGCGGCGACGGGCGCGTTCGTCCAGACCCCGGTGCGCATGTTCGACCAGATGGGCGTCCGGCAGGAGGTCACCTACACCTTCACCAAGACCGCCACGCCGAACACCTGGACCCTGTCGGTGGCCAACGGCGGCACCGCGCTGCCGCTCACCAACGCCGACGGCACCGCCTTCGACGGCACCATCACCTTCGACGTCGACGGCCGGATGTCCGCCCCCGCGGCCGGCATCCGCTTCGAGCCGGGCACCGCCAGCTGGCCCGGCCTGGTCGACGTCGACCTGTCCGGCATCGACCAGTTCGGCGGCAAGAGCGAGGTCGTTCCCACCGACGTCGACGGCTACGCCATGGGCACGCTCCAGGGCTTCTCGCTGTCCAACGACGGCACGATCACGGGCACGTACTCCAACGGGCTGCGGCAGAACCTCGGCCAGCTGGCCATGGCGTCGTTCAACAACCCGAGCGGCCTGGAGAAGGCCGGCAGCTCCTCGTTCCGGGTGGCCCAGAACTCCGGCGAGCCGATGGTCGGCGTCGCCGGGGCCGGTGGCCGCGGCGTGCTCTCCTCCGGCGCGCTGGAGATGTCCAACGTGGACCTCTCCGAGGAGTTCACCAGCCTGATCGTCGCCCAGCGCGGCTTCCAGGCGAACAGCCGCGTGATCACCGCCTCCGACGAGCTCCTCCAGGACCTGGTCAACCTCAAGCGCTGATCCTCGGCGAGATCGCCGGTCTCGCACGCCCTCCGCCCCCGGAGCGTGCGACACCGGCGATCTCGCCGGACACCGGGGCAGGGACCCCCCTCCCGCATCCGGGGCGGGCCGCGCCGGGCGGCTTCGGCTCAAGGAGTCCGCGCGCCGCGCCGATGAACCCCGTGACGATTCCCGCCCCACCGACGAACCAGCACCACCGAGCCAGAGGACCGACCGTGATCCGTGTGAGCCGCCTGAACGGGGACCAGTTCGCGCTGAACCCCGACCTGATCGAGCGGGTCGAGGCGCACCCGGACACCGTCGTGTTCCTGACCGACGGCACCCGCTACGTCGTCACCGAGACCGTGGACGACGTCGTGCGCGACATCCGCGAGTACCGCGCGGAGATCCTCGCCACGAGCTACGAGATGGACCGCGGCGAGTACCGCCCGAGCCGGCCCGAGCTCGCCTCGGGCAACACGGTCGTGCCGTTCCCGGGCACCGAGGAGCGCTGACCCGTGGATCCCGTCACCCTCATCGGCTTCGGCATCTCCATCGTCGCCCTCTTCGTCTTCATGACCCTCGAGGGCGTCGCGCCGATGACGCTGCTCTTCCTGCCCGCGATCGTGCTGGTCATCGTGGCCACCCTCGGCGCGGCCCTGGCCAGCCAGACCATGGCCGACCTCAAGAAGCTGCCGTCCTGGTTCAAGATGGCCGTCCTCCCGGCCAAGGTGCCGGCGCCGACCGAGCAGATCCAGACCCTGGTCACCCTCGCCGAGAAGGCCCGCAAGGAGGGTCTGCTCGCGCTCGAGGCGCAGGTCAAGGCGATCGAGGACCCGTTCCTCCGGCGCGGCCTCCAGATGGGCATCGACGGCACCGACCCGGAGGAGCTGCGCACCGTCCTGGAGAGCGAGATCTCGGCGAAGAAGGCCGAGGACAAGGTCGCCGCGAAGTTCATGAACGCGATGGGCGGCTACGCGCCGACCATCGGCATCCTCGGCTGCATCGTCGGCCTGATGAACGTCATGGGGAACCTGAACAACCCCGAGACGCTGGGCCCGATGGTGTCGGCGGCGTTCATCGCCACCCTGTGGGGCGTCATGGCGGCCAACTTCTGGTTCCTGCCGATGGGCGCCAAGATCATGCGGGTCAGCGAGCTGCAGGCCGCCCAGATGGAGCTGCTCGTCGAGGGCATCGCCGAGATCCAGGCCGGCACCAGCCCGCGCGCGGTCCGCCAGAAGCTCAACGCCCTCATCCCGCCGAGCGAGCTGGCCAAGGCCGCAGCGTGAGTGCCGGGCACGGCGGCCGGCGCCGCACGAAGCACGAGGAGCACGAGGAGCACGAGAACCACGAGCGGTGGCTCGTCTCGGCGTTCGACATGATGACGCTGCTGTTCGTGCTGTTCGTCGTCCTCTTCGCGATGAGCAAGGTGGACGAGGAGAAGTTCGCCGCCCTGGCCAAGGGTCTGGCCGAGTCCTTCGGGCAGCCGGTGAGCGTGATGACCAGCCCCACCCCGGACGGCGCCGTCCTCGACGGGCTGCCGGGCGTCGTCGACATCGCCTCGGCCATCCCGCCGGACACGACCGTGCAGCAGGCGGAGATCGACGCGGCGGCCGCGGCGGCCGCCCTGGAGCGCGCGGCCCGCGTGGCCGCCGAGGCGCAGACCGCCTACGACGAGCTGGCCGCCGCGCGCGAGCAGCTCGAGGCCGCCCTGGCCGAGGCCGGCTACTCCGGCGCGGCGCGGTTCGAGATCGACGAGCGCGGGCTGGTGGTGCACATCGTCGCCGACGCCGTCCTCTTCGACGCCGAGGACGCCGCTCTCCGCCCGGAGGGCGACGCCATCCTGGCCGCCGTCGCCCCCACCCTCACCGGCCTGCCCAACGTGCTGCGCATCGAGGGCCACGCCAACCACCTGCCGGTCACCCGCGGCGGCCCCTGGCCGTCGAACTGGGAGCTGTCGGGCTGGCGGGCCAGCACCGTGCTGCGCGCCCTGGTCGGGGACGGCGTCCCCGAGGACCGCATGTCCGCGGCCGGCTACTCGTCGACGAAGCCGCTCGTGCCCATCTCCGACCCCACGGCGATCAGCGTGAACCGTCGCGTCGACGTCGTCGTCCTGTCCACCGCCTCGGCCGAGGCCAACGCACTGCTGCCGGGCATCGACGCATCCCAGGAGGGGACCCCATGAGCAAGGAACCGAAGCCCGAGACCGACGAGGACGCCCCCAAGGGCAAGAAGAAGCTGTTCCTCATGATCGGCGCAGCCGTGCTGGTCCTGGCCGGCGCCGCCTACTTCTTCCTGTTCTCCGGCGGCAGCGCCGAGGCCGCCGCACCCGAGCACGGCGGGTACACCGCGCTGGAGCCCATCGCGGTGAACCTCTCCGGCGGCGGCTACCTGAAGATCGGGATCACGCTGGACTACACGGCGGCCGCCGCGGGCGGCGGTCACGGAGGCGGCGGCGTCGACGGCGCCAAGGCCTACGACGCGATCATCTCCACGTTCTCCCAGGCCAACCCGGCCGACGTGACCGGTGCCCGCGACGCGCTCAAGGAAGCGCTCGAGCAGAAGATCATCGCGGCGTACACCGAGCACGACGTCCCGATGGTGATGGGCATCTACTACACGGAGTACGTCACCCAGTAGCCCGTCGCGGGCGCCAGGGCAGAAATGGCCATTTCTGCCCTGGCGCGCCCGGCGCGCGCTCCCCCTCGGGGACGACGACGGCCCGGCACCCGCACCCCGGCGCCCCCTCGCGCACCACCCGCCCCACCGCTCCCGTCCGATCGGGAGCGCCCCCGCAGGCCGGTCAGGGTCCCCCCGGTCCCCGCCGATGAGTTCCTGCGTGACCACCCCCGAGACCGGCCCGGCCCCCCGCGCGGGCGGCGCGCAGGCACCGGCTGCGGTCCCGGTCAGCGGCGCCCGCAGCCGCCGGGGCGAGCCCCGCACCTACGACTTCCGCCGCCCCACGAAGCTCTCCCGCGAGCACGTGCGGGTCATGCAGATCGCGCAGGAGGGGTTCGCCCGCCAGGCGACGACGATCCTCACCACGTTCCTGCGCACCGGCGCCCGCTTCGAGCTGGCCGGCGTCGAGCAGTTCTCCTACGACGACTACGTCAAGACGCTGCCCGACCCGGTGTTCATCACGACGTTCACCATCGAGCCGATGGCCGGCAAGGGCATGATCGCCTTCCCGCTGGACATCGCGATGGCGATGGTGGACCACCTGCTCGGCGGCTCCGGTGCCGCCGCCCAGCCGAACCGGCCGATGACGGCGATGGAGACCACCATCACCACGCACCTGCTGGAGCGGCTGCTGGCGGAGTTCGCCACCTCGTTCGGCACCATCACCGAGCTCCAGCCGGCGATGCTGGGATTCGAGTACAACCCGCAGCTGGCGCAGGCCGCCGCCGGGTCCGACACGGTCATGGTCGCCACGTTCGCCATGGCCGTGGGCGCCCGGGAGGGCGAGGCCACCCTGGTGCTGCCGTTCTCCTCGTTCGCGCAGTCGCTGAACAACGCCGCCTCCCCGCAGCTGTCGGAGTCGGCGCTGCGCAAGCGCAAGAAGGCCGCCGAGGCCCTCACCGCCCGCCTCAACCTCGTGCCGGTGGACGTCAGCGTGCGGTTCGCGCCGCTGTCGGTCTCCTCGGCCGACCTGCTCTCCCTCGCCGTCGGCGACGTCGTCCTGCTGCGCCACCCGCGGGACAGCCCGCTCGAGGTCACCACGAACGACACCACGTTCGCCTACGCCATCGCCAGCAACCACCGGAGACGCCGGCTGGCCGCCTCGATCGTCCCCACCCCGCACGCTGCCGTGAAGGACACCGCATGAGCACCGACACCACCCAGGACTCCCAGACCGTCACCGCCGTGGTGGCGGCCGCGGCCCGCGCCGCCGCGTCCCTGGTCCCGGCCAGGACGCAGCTCGTCACGGGCACCCCCGCCAGCGATCCCGACGGCGTGCCGCTCCCCCCGGGTGCGGCGCAGGCGGTCGCTGCCGGCCTCTCGGGCGAGGTCACCGGTGACGTCGTGCTGGTCGTGTCCGCCGACGTCGTCGAGGCGCTGAGCAACTCCCCCGTCGGCCGGATGGACGTCGCCGCCGCGCTGCGCCCGGCCCTCGAGGCGGCCGCGGCCACCCTCGGCCGCGTCCGGGTCGCCTCCGAGCGGCTTGTCGAGCCGGTCGCCGCGCTGGACGGGCTGCGGGACAAGGGCATGTTCGTCGCCGTCCCCCTCCTGGCCGACGGCGAGCACCAGGCGACGTTCGCGCTCCAGGTGGACCTGCCCGCCGCCCGCACGCCGAGCGGCAGCCTGGACCTGCTGCGGCACGTGGCCATGGAGGTCACCGTCGAGATCGGCCGCACCCGGATGACCGTCCAGGAGCTGCTCTCGCTGCACCCGGGCGAGGTCGTCGAGCTCGACCGCGCGGCCAGCGCCCCCGCGGACCTGCTGGTCAACGGCACCCTCATCGCCCGCGGCGAGGTCGTCGTCGTCGACGAGGACTTCGGCCTGCGGATCAGCGAGATCGTGAGCGACGCCGCCGAGCTCGGGGTCAACGCATGACCTGGATGATCCTGCGGCTGATCCTGTCGCTGGGGTTCGTCGCCGCGGTGCTGGTGTTCGCCGCCCGGCTGGCGAAGAAGCGCGGCCTGGGCCAGTCCAGCGGCCTCATCGACGTCGTGGCCCGCCAGCGGATGGGCCGCACGAGCTCGCTCAACGTCGTCCGCATCGCCGACGTCGTCCTGGTCGTCGGCGCGACCGAGGAGCAGGTCACCCCTGCTCGCCGAGCTCGACCCCGAGACCGTGGACGCCGCGCTGCGCGAGCGGAACCCGGTGCGCCTGGCTCCCGCCGGCGAGCCGGCCGCGGACTCCCCCACCGCCACCTCCACCCTGGTCGCCCGGTCCTCGACCGGCCCGCTCGCCGGCTCGGTCCTCGACCGCGACGGCTGGGGCAACCTGGTCCACCAGCTCCGCGAGCGGACGGTCCGCCGGTCATGACCGCCCCGCTCCAGCGGCGGCCCGCAGCACGGTGGCGGGCGACGCTCGTCCTGCTGCTGACGCTGCTGGCCGGGTTCGCGGCGGTGCTCGCCGCCGGGCCCGCCGCCGCGGCGCCCACCGACCCCACCGCTCCGACCGACCCGACCGTGCCCGCCGTCGGCGGGGCCGACGGCGGCGTGGACATCTCGATCGGCGGCGGCTCGGCGAGCACCTCGATCACGCTCATCCTGGCGATCACCGTGCTGTCGGTGGCGCCGTCGGTGCTGCTGCTGGCGACCATCGTTCACGAAGATCATCGTCGTCCTGGGCATCACCCGGAACGCGCTGGGGCTGCCGACCTCGCCGCCCAACCAGGTGCTCACCGGCCTGGCGCTGTTCCTGACCCTGTTCGTGATGGGGCCGGTGCTCGGCGACATCAACGAGGTGGCGATCCAGCCCTACATGGACGGCACCGTGACGGTCTCGCAGGCCTACGAGGCCGGCGTCGTCCCGCTGCGCGAGTTCCTGCTGAGCAACACCCGCGAGGACGAGCTCAAGCTGATGATCGGCCTCTCCGGCGAGGAGGCGCCCGCCGACGCGAGCGCGGTCAGCATGACGACGCTCGTCCCGGCGTTCGTCCTCTCGGAGCTCAAGAGCGCCTTCATCATCGGGCTGGTCGTCTTCATCCCGTTCCTGGTGCTCGACATGCTGGTCAGCGCCTCGCTCATGTCGATGGGCATGATGATGGTGCCGCCCACGATCGTCTCGCTGCCGTTCAAGCTGCTGCTGTTCGTGGTGGTCGACGGCTGGTCGCTGATCACCACGGCCCTCGTCGGCTCGTACGGGGGTGGCTGACCCGTGAGCGACACCGATGTCACCGAGATCGCGCTGGAGACGATGGTGCTGGCGGCCAAGATCGCCGCGCCCATCCTGCTCACGGCGCTGGCCGTCGGCTTCCTGATCTCGCTGTTCCAGGCGGCCACGCAGATCCAGGAAGCGACCCTGTCGTTCGTCCCCAAGATGATCGCCGTGGCCATCGCGCTGCTGCTGACCGGCAACTGGGTCCTCTCCTCGCTGGTGGACTTCACCGAGCACCTGTTCGACCAGCTGCCACGACTGCTCGACCGGACCTGAGCCATGGACCTCTCGGTCCCCGCGGTCACCCTGGTGGCGCTGCTGCTCGGCACCGCCCGGGCAGCCGGCTTCGTGCTGCTGGCGCCGCCGTTCAACTCGCGCACGATCCCCGGGCCGGTCAAGGGCGCGCTGGCGCTGGCGCTGTCGATGCTGCTGTCGACGCAGACTCGCACCGACCCTGCCCGAGCCGACCGCCGGGTTTGTCGTCGTCGCCGCCGTCACCGAGGTGGTCATCGGTGCGGCGCTGGGCTTCGTCGTGCAGCTGCTGTTCACCGCCGTCCAGATGGCCGGCGACCTCATCGACGTGACCGGCGGCTTCTCGCTGCAGCCGGCGTACGACCCGCTGGCGATGACGCAGAACGCCACCATCGGCCGGCTGCACTACCTGCTGGCCACCACGCTGCTGTTCACCAGCGGCGGCCACCTGCTGCTGGTGAAGGGGTTCGCGACCTCCTACGAGGGGATGCCGGTCGGGGGCGAGGTGCCGGTCGACCAGCTCGGCGCGGTGCTCATCCAGGCCGTGTCGATGATGTTCCTGGCCGCGCTGCAGATCGCCGGGCCGATGGTGGCCGTGCTCCTGCTGGCCGACGTCGCGCTCGCCCTGCTCAGCCGCGCCGCCCCCGCGCTCAACATCTTCGCCTTCGGCTTCCCGGTGAAGATCATGCTGACGCTGCTGATGCTGGGCCTCACCTTCCCGCTGCTCCCGCCGGCGCTGGACGCGCTGCTCGAGCACGGCGTGCAGGCCATGACCTCGCTGCGGAGCGGGTGACCCGTGGCGGTGTCCCGTGGCTAAGGACGGTCCCGGCGGTGAGAAGACCGAGAAGCCCACTCCCCAGCGCCTGAAGAAGGCGCGCAAGGAGGGGCAGATCCCGCGCACCCAGGAGCTGGGCACCTGGGCGGGCATGGCGGCGGCCAGCGTGCTGCTGCCGATCATCGCCGGCACCGGCTTCCAGGAGGTCCAGCAGCTGTTCGTGCAGATCAGGCGGGTGGCCGAGCACCCGGAGACGGCGATGATCCCGCCCCTGCTCGGGCACTCCCTGACGGCCTTCATGACGACGGTGCTGCCGCTGGCCCTCGCGCTGATGGTCGTCGGCATCGTCTCCTCGGCGACCCAGGGCGGCATCACCTTCGCCACGAAGGGGATGAAGCCGACGCTGAAGAAGTTCAACCCGATGACCGGCCTGAAGCGCATGTTCGGCACCCAGGGGCTCTGGGAGGTGACCAAGGCGCTGATCAAGACCGTCGCGCTCGCGGTGGTCGTCGTGGTGACCAGCGACCGCGCGCAGACCCTGGTCTCGTCGGCCGGCTCCCTGCCGCTCTCGGCGGTGGTGGACGTGTTCGTCGACTCGGCGATCCTCATGTTCCGCGTGGTCGCGATGACCGGCCTGGTGCTGGCGATCGCCGACTACCTCGTCGTCCGCAAGAAGATGATGAAGCAGCTCAAGATGAGCAAGTACGAGATCACCCAGGAGAACAAGCAGGCCGAGGGCGACCCGCACATGAAGGCCCACCGCCGCGGCGTGCAGATGTCGATGTCGCGGAACCGGATGATGGCCGAGGTCGCCGAGGCCGACGTCCTGCTGGTCAACCCCACCCACGTCGCCGTGGCGCTGAAGTACGAGGCCGCCAAGGGCGCGCCGCGGGTCGTGGCCAAGGGCGCGGGCGAGGTCGCGGCGAAGCTCCGCGAGGTCGCGGCCGAGGCGCGGGTGCCGATGGTGCAGGACATCCCGCTGGCCCGGGCGCTGCACGCCTCCTGCGACCTCGGCCAGGAGGTGCCGCCGCAGCTGTTCACCGCCGTCGCCCGCGTGCTCGCCTTCGTCATGCACCTGGGAGCCCGCGGGGTGCGCGGCGGGCTGCACCGTCCCGGCTTCGAGCCGCCGGACACCACCGACCTGCCCAAGGCCGGCCGCCGCCGCGCCGTCGCGCCCGCCGCCTGACCGCGCGGTACCGGGTGCGCCCGGACCTGCCGATGAAGGGGGCGTGAGCCAGCCCCTGCCGTCCGCGCCCCCGGTGGAGCGCGCGTGAAGGGCATCAGCAAGGCCGCGGTGCCCGTCGGCGTCGTCGCGATCGTGCTCATGCTGGTCGTGCCGATGCCGGCCGCCCTCATGGACCTGCTGATCGGCCTGAACCTGGCGATCGCGCTGCTGGTCCTGCTGGTGGCCATGCAGATCCGGAAGCCGCTGGACTTCGCGGTCTTCCCGTCGCTGCTGCTCATCGCCACGCTGTTCCGGCTGGCCCTCAACGTCTCCTCGACGCGGCTGGTCCTCACCGACGGCTACGCCGGCAAGGTGATCGAGGCCTTCGGGCACATCGTCATCTCCGGCTCGTTGGTCGTCGGCCTGGTGATCTTCGTGATCCTCACCGTGGTCCAGTTCGTGGTCATCACCAACGGCGCCGGCCGCGTGGCCGAGGTCGGCGCCCGCTTCACCCTCGACGCCATGCCGGGCAAGCAGATGGCGATCGACGCCGACCTGAACGCCGGGCTGATCAACGAGTCGCAGGCGCGCAAGCGCCGCCACGAGGTCACCGCCGAGGCCGACTTCTACGGCTCCATGGACGGTGCGTCCAAGTTCGTCAAGGGCGACGCCATCGCCGGCATCATCATCACGCTGGTCAACCTGATCGGCGGGTTCGCGATCGGCATGATGCAGCGGGGCATGGCCCCCGGCGAGGCGGTCTCGACCTACTCGCTGCTGACCGTCGGCGACGGCCTGGTCTCGATGATCCCGGCACTGCTGATGTCGACGGCGACCGGCATCATCGTCACCCGGTCGGCCACCGAGGGCGACATGGGCACCGACCTGATCGCCCAGCTCGGCCGGTTCAAGCAGCCGGTCCGCATCGCCGGCGGCGCCGCTCTCGCGCTGTGCCTCATCCCCGGCCTGCCCAAGCTGCCGTTCCTGCTCGTCGGCGGGCTGTTCCTCCTCGCCGCCGCCCGCATGACCGAGACCCCCGTCGTCGACGAGGACGCCGAGGCCGCGGCGGCCGCCGCCGACGCCGAGCCGCAGCCGGACTCCCCCGAGGCGATCGTCGAGAAGATGCGGGTCGACCCGCTGGAGCTCGAGGTCGCCTACGACCTGGTGGAGCTGGTCGACACCTCCCGCGGCGGCGACCTGCTCGACCGGGTCAAGGCGCTGCGCCGGAAGGTCGCCATGGAGACCGGCCTGGTCATCCCCCTGGTCCGCACCCGCGACAACCTCGACCTGCAGGGCTCGCAGTACGTCATCTGGCTCAACGGCGTCCCGGCTGCCAAGGGCATCTCCCCCGCCGGCACCGTGCTCGCCATCGGCGACAACCTCGACGGGCTGCCCGGCAAGGCGACCCGCGAGCCGGTCTTCGGGCTGGCCGCCAAGTGGGTCCCCCTCGAGCTGCAGCGCGCCGCGGAGATGGCCGGCGCCACCGTCGTCGACCGCTCCTCGGTGATCACCACGCACCTGGCCGAGGTCGTCCGCCAGAACGCCGCGGACCTGCTCGGCCGGGAGGACGTGCGGCTGCTCGTCGAGATGATCCGCCGCACGCACCCCGTCGTCGTCGAGGAACTGACCCCCGCCCTGCTCACCCTGGGAGAGGTGCAACGGGTGTTGCACGCGTTGCTCGAAGAGGGTGTGTCGATCCGGGACCTGGTGCGCATCTTCGAGGCACTCTCGGTGCGTGCGAAGCAGTCGACCGACCTGGACGGGCTGGTCGAGGCCGCGCGCGGCGCACTCGGCTCGGCGATCAGCCACCCGTACGTGACGCCGGACGAGCGCCTGCACGTCTTCACCCTGGATCCGGGCTTCGAGCAGCGGCTCCTCGAGTCGCTGCGGCAGAGCGAGGCCGGCGCCGTCCTCGCCCTCGACGCCGGCGCGGTCGACGCGCTCGTCGTGGGCTGCAGCGGGTTGCTCGAGGAGGCCGAGCGCCAGGGTCTCTCCCCGGTCCTCGTGTGCTCGCCGCAGGTCCGTTCCGCCCTGGCGCGGCTCATGCGCCAGGTCCTGCCCCGCCTCCCGGTCATCTCCTACGCCGAGGTGTCCCGGACGGCTCAGATCGAATCGCTGGGAGTGGTGAGCGGTGCCGTTGCGATCCGTTGAGGCAGCGACGCGGGACGACGCGATCGCGGCCGCGCACGAGCAGTTCGGCCCGGCGGCGCGGGTCGTCGGCGTCCGCCGCATCCGCTCCGGCGGCGTGCTCGGGTTCTTCGCGACCGAGCGCTACGTCGCCGAGGTGGCGCCCGAGCCGGCCGGCCTGCCCGGCCTCCCCGGACTGCCCGTCGCCGCGCCCGCCCGCCCCGCCGGCGCCCTGACCGAGGACCCCGACACCGGCTCGCTGGCCGCCTACGGGTCGCCGCTGGCCGCCGCCGCCCTCGCCACCGCCGCTCCCCCGCGCGCCCGCACCGCCCCGCCGCGCAACGGCGCCGCCGCGTGGGCCGCCGAGGCCGCGCGCACCGGCAACCCCGCACCGCTCGCGCCGGCTCCGCGCGCCACCCCGGCGCCGGTCGGTGCCGGCCGGGTGCCCGGGCTCGCCGACGACCTCCGCGTCGACGAGCTGGCCGGCCTGCTCGGCCTGCCGTCGCAGCCCTCGGCCCCGCGCCCGGCCTGGTCGCCCGCCGACGAGGACGACGAACCGGTGTCCCGGTTCGGCGTGGCCCCCGCCAGCTTCCCGCGCACCACCCGCACCCGCGTGGCCCCGGCCTCGCCGGCCGAGGACGAGCACGACGACGTCGCACCGTCCGTCGTCCCGGCGGCACCGGTGGCCGGTGCGCCCTCGCCGTTCACCGCCGCGCTGGCGCGGATGGTCGCCGGCGACCGGGACGTGCAGCACGCCGTCCGGGAGGCGCTGGAGACCTCGGACGGCGTCCGGTCCGACGCGGAGCGGGACGTCCCGGCGCCCGCGAGCACGAGCACGTCTGCAGAGCTGCCGGTCGCGACCGGCCAGGAGGAGGAAACGGTGGGAGACCAGGTCATCGCGCCGCCCTCTCCGTCGGTCGTCGAGCGGGTCGAGGTCGGTTCCTGGGCGGACGAGCCGTTCGAGCTGCCGTCGTTCGAGACCCCGTCGTTCGAGGCGCCGTCGTTCGAGAGCCCGTCGTTCGAGGTGGAGCCCGTCCTGCCGTCGTTCCTGACCGAGCCGGTCGCCACCGAGTCCGCTGCCGCCGAGCCGGTGTCCCGCGAGGACGCCATCGCCGAGGTGCTGCGCGCCGCGCTGGCCGAGGGGCACTCCGACGACGCCCTCGCCGGCATCCTGCGCAAGGTCGTCGCCGGCGACGCGCCGCAGGACGTGCTGCCCGAGCCGATTGCACCGGTCGAGCAGCCCGTGGTGGAGGAGCCCGTCGCCGAGGCCGAGGAGCCCACCGTCGAGCAGCCCGCGGTCGAGGCCGAAGCCGAGACCGAGGTCGAGGTGCCCGTCGCCGAGCCCGCCGCCGTCCCCGCGTTCCACCTGTTCGGCCCCGCCACCCCCGCCGCGCCGGTGGCCCCGGCCGCTCCGGTGACGTCGCCCCCCGTGCAGCTGTGGGGCGAGGTCGCCGCTCCGGCCACCGCGACCCCCGCACCCGTCGACGCCCTCATGTGGGCCGATGCGCCGCGGACCGCCTCCCCGGCGGCGTCGCTGCCCGGCACGCCGCTCGACGCCCCGCTGCCCGCAACCGAGGCCGTCGAGGTGCCCGCGCTGTTCGGTGCCGCCGAGGAGGTCGCGCCCGCCGTCGAGGAGCTCGCCACCGGGCAGGCCGTCGCCGAGGACTCGGTCGCCGACGAGGCCGTCGCCGAGGACCCCGCCACCTCCCTCGACGTCGAGGTCGCCCCCGTGCTCGCCCGCACCGCCAGCGACCCGGCGCCGCTGACCCCGCCGGCGGCCATGGACGCCACCACCGTCCTGCCGCCCCTGTCGCTCCTGCCCGGGTCGTCGTCGCGTGGCCGGGGCCTCCCGCCGGTGCCGCCGCGCGGTGGCCGCCCGCCGGTGCCGCCGACGCAGGCCCGCGGCGCCGGCGGTCCGTCCGCGACCGCCGCTCCCCCGCGCCCGTCGTCCTCCGCCGGCACGAGCGAGTCGCTCGCCACCGTGACCCGGCTCCCCGTGGCGCCGCTCATGGCGACGCCCGAGACGCCGGAGCTCTCCGAGCTGACCGGCCTGGCCGGCCTCGCCGCCCTCCTCGAGGCCGACGCGCCGGGTCTGCTGGACACCCCGGTGCTGCCGGCCGCCGTGCCGGCCCGCCCGGCCCGGGTCCGCATCGCCCCGCCGCGCACGCCGGCCGAGGTGGTCTCCCGGCTCTCCGCCCTCGGTGTCCCCGACGACCTGCTCGACGCCGCGTTCCTCGCCGATGTCGAGGCCGACGGCACCTACGCCGCGCTCACCCGCGCCCTCGGGAACCGGCTGCCGGAGGCGCCGGAGCTGCCCACCGGTGCCGGGGACGTGCTGTTCGTCGTCGGCCCCGGCATCGAGACGCTGCGCACCGCCCGCTCGCTGGCCGCCACCCTGCGGCTGGACCCCGACCGCGTGCAGTGGGCCAGCCGCGGCGACCTCGCGGGCCTGGCCCCCGAGGCCGCCCGGATGGCCACGATCGACGCCGCGCTGCGCCGCCGGCAGGACGCCGCGACGTCCGGCACGGTGACCGTCGTGGCCGTGGACGCGCCGCTGCGCACCGACGCCTACTGGATGACCCAGATGCTGGCCATCTGGTCGCCGGTCGCGGTGTGGGCGGTCGTCGAGGCCACCCGCAAGCCCGAGGACCTCGAGCACTGGCTCGGCGGCCTGGCCCGCGTGGACGCGCTGGTCGTCCAGGACACCGATCTCTCCGCCGATCCGGCCGCCGTGCTGGACCGCGTGGCCGTGCCGGTCGCCGTCGTCGACGGCGTGCGGGCCACCCCGCACCGCTGGGCCTCGGTCCTCTGCGAGCGCCTGGAGAGCGCGCCGGCATGAGCCCGCTCCGGTGGGACGTGCTGCTGGTCGGCTTCCTGCTGGCCCTGCCGGTGCTCGCGCTGGGCGTGCGCGGGGACTTCACCGCCGAGGAGGTGGCCCTCCGGGTGCCGTGGTGCCTGGCCGCCGGCTGGGCGGCGGTGGCGCTGCTGCGCTGGGCGAGCGCGCCCCCCGCGCCCGCGCGGACGCCCGCCCGCACGTCCGCCCGCACCCCGGCCGACCCCGCGGCTGCGGAGCCGGCCGAGGGCGGACCCGCGGCCTGAGCCCGCGGCCCGCCCGGCTCAGAGCGGCAGGTCCTCCAGCATCTCGGTGACCAGCGCGGCGATCGGCGAGCGCTCCGAGCGGGTCAGCGTGAGGTGCGCGAACAGCGGGTGCCCCTTGAGGTTCTCCACCACCGCGGCGATGCCGTCGTGCCGGCCGACCCGCAGGTTGTCCCGCTGCGCGACGTCGTGGGTGAGGACCACCCGTGAGCCGGCACCCAGCCGGGAGAGCACGGTGAGCAGCACGCCGCGCTCCAGCGACTGCGCCTCGTCGACGATGACGAACGAGTCGTGCAGCGAGCGGCCGCGGATGTGGGTGAGCGGCAGCACCTCGATCAGGCCGCGGTCGGCGATCTCGTCCAGCACCGCGGTGGAGACCAGCGCGCCGAGGGTGTCGTAGACCGCCTGCGCCCAGGGCGACATCTTGTCCCCCTCGGTGCCCGGCAGGTAGCCGAGCTCCTGCCCGCCGACGGCGTAGAGCGGCCGGAAGACGACGACCTTCTTGTGCGCCCGCCGCTCCATCACCGACTCCAGGCCCGCGCACAGCGCCAGCGCCGACTTGCCGGTGCCCGCCCGGCCGCCGAGGGAGACGATGCCGATGTCCGGGTCCAGCAGCAGGTCCAGGGCGACCCGCTGCTCCGCCGAGCGGCCGTGCAGGCCGAACGCCTCGCGGTCGCCGCGCACCAGGCGGACGTGCTTGTCCGGCAGCACCCGGCCCAGCGCCGAGCCGCGGGCGGAGGCCAGCACCAGCCCGGTGTGCGTGGGCAGCTCCGCGGCCGCCGGCACGAACAGCTCGCCGGCCTCGTAGAGCTCCGCCAGTGCGTCGTCCTCGAGGTGGACCTCCGCCATGCCGGTCCACCCCGTGTCGACGGCGTCGTGCACGCGGTACTCGTCGGTGGCCAGCCCGACCGCGGCCGCCTTGACCCGCAGCGGCACGTCCTTGGTGATCAGCCGGACGTCGCGGCCCTCGGCCCGCAGGTTGAGCGCCACGACCATGATCCGGCTGTCGTTGGAGTCGTGCCGGAACCCGGCCGGCAGCACCGCGGGGTCGCTGTGGTTGAGCTCGACGTGCAGCGTGCCGCCCGCATCCCCCACCGGCACCGGGGCGTCGAGCCGCCCGTGCCGCACGCGGAGGTCGTCGAGCATGCGCAGCGACTGGCGGGCGAACCAGCCCAGCTCCGGGTGGTCGCGCTTGTCCTCCAGCTCACCGATGACCACGAGCGGGAGCACCACGTCGGAGTTCCCGAAGCGCAGCAGCGCACCCGGGTCGGATAGCAGGACGGAGGTGTCGAGGACGTACGTGCGGCGAGGATTCACGTGTCGGCTCCCGGAGGGCGCTGCGCGCGCCCCTGCTCGAAGGTGGCCGGGCCCCGGCTCGGAGGCCGGGTGCCGGCCTCCCTGGTCGACGAGTTCGTCAGCACCATCCGGGCCTCCCGTGAGCGGCACGGGCAGTTCCGGGCCGCTCACCGCGGACGCTAGGACCTGCCACCGACAGGAAGGCGGCGCACCACGCCGCGAAACCTGACGTCTTCACCCGACGGAGCACAACCGCCTCAGCCGTCCCAGCGATGCCCCGGCTCCCACGGCGGCCGGACGGCGGGGCGCTCGACGGTGTCGGTGCGGTACCCGGCGGGCGGGTGGGGAGGGTGGCCGTCGTCCCAGTTCCCGTCGCCGTCGTCCCAGGCGTCGTCGTCCCAGTCGTCGTCCCAGTCGTCGTCCCAGCCGTCCTCGTCGTCCGTGACCCCGTTCCGCGCCGCCCGGCGCGGGCGGAGCGCCACCAGCGCCCAGAGCAGCGGGACGGCGAGCACCGGCCACTGCACCGACGGCTCCCCCAGCCGCACCATGCCGACGACCAGGAAGACGGCGAGCCAGCCCGCCGTCCACAGCCCGAGGACCCGGGCCTGCGTGGCGGAGCGGCGGCGCACGGCGCTCAGGCGGCCGCGAGCTCGCCGGCGACGGCGGCCGGCGTCAGCGGCTCGTCGAGCAACCGGAGGAAGCGGTCAGCGGCGGGCTGATCCGCCGGCCGCGCCGTCCAGCCAGCGCGCGAGCAGCCCGAAGCCCTCGACGTACGTGGAGATGTAGGCCCGCCACAGCGGATCGGTGAGGAAGCGGATCTGCTGCCGGGCCCGGTCGCCGGCCACGAGCGACCACCGCTGCAGGTAGGCCGCCACCTCGTCGGCGTCCGCTCCGCGGTCGTGCAGCAGGATCGCGGCGTCCTGGCGCACCCGGTTCAGCGGCGCGGCGGCCGCGGCGATCCGCTCGGCCAGGTGCCCGTCGAAGCGCAGCCCGAGGTCGCCGAGGATCTCCGCCGACCACGGCCCCCACCCGTCGCCGATCGCCGCCTCCACGCCGAGGTCGGCCAGCCCCTCGGCCATGAGGCACTCGGGGGTGTTGACCAGGAACACCGTGTGCTCCACCCGGCCGGCGCGCTCGACCAGTCCGCGCTCCTTGCGGCAGTGCTCGGTGTGGTGCCCGGGGTAGGACTCGTGGGCGACCAGGTGGACGAGCTGGGAGAGCCGGTGCGGCAGGTCGGCGTTGATCGCGACCCGCGACCGGAAGTCGCCCTCGTAGTAGTTGAAGCCCGACCACGGCTTGTCGGTGACCACCTCGTACCGCACGGTCTCCGATTCCGGCAGGCCGTACTGCCCCCGGACGCGGTCGCGCAGGGCGCTGGACAGGGCGTGCACCGCGGCCTCGAGGCGGTCCGGCGGGCACTCCTCCCGGCGGCGGTGGGCCGCGTACCGCTCCGTCAGCGACCCGGTGCCGGGCAGCAGCGCGTCGAGCTCGGCGTGCGCGGCCGCGTAGGTGGCCTCGTCGCCGAGGGTGACGTCGACCTGGAAGTAGCGGGACACCTCCTCGACGAAGGGGACCGGCTCGCCGCTGAGCTTGCGGGCGCTGCACTCCAGGCCGGTCAGCTGGCCGCGCAGGAACGCCGTCCGGTCGGCCGGCAGCTCGGCCGCGTCCAGCTCGCGGAGCAGCTCCCGCGCCCGGTCGCGCAGCTGCTGCGGCGTCGGGGCGGGCTCGTCGCGCACCTGCGCCCGGGTGCGCGGATCACCGGTGAAGGCGTCGACGAAACCGGGCTCGAGTCGGTCGAACCGCAGCCCCAGCCGCACGTACTCGGCGGGCAGGTCGAGGGCTCCGGCGCTCATGCGCAGCAGTCTGGCAGCCCGCGGCTACTCGCCGAAGCGGCGGTGCCGGGCCGAGTAGTCGCGCAGCGCACGCAGGAAGTCCACCCGGCGGAAGTCCGGCCAGTAGACGTCGGTGAAGTGGAACTCGGCGTTCGCCGTCTGCCAGAGCAGGAACCCCGACATCCGCTGCTCGCCGCTGGTCCGGATCACCAGGTCGCAGTCGGGCTGGCCGCGGGTGTAGAGGTGCTCGGCGATGTGCTCGACCTCGAGGGCCTCGACCAGGTCGTCCAGCGACGTGCCGCGGGCCGCGTGCTCGGCCAGCAGCGAGCGCACCGCGTCGGCGATCTCCCGCCGCCCGCCGTAGCCGACGGCGAGGTTCACCACGGCGCCCGGCCGGTCCCGGGTGTCCTCCTCCGCCTGCTTGAGGACGGCGACGGTCTCCGGCGGCAGCACCTCCGAGGCGCCCATCGAGTTGATCCGCCACCGGCGGCCCGGGCCGGCGAGATCCGCGGCGACGTCCTCGATGATCCGCAGCAGCGCGCTGAGCTCCGGCTCGGGGCGGCGCAGGTTGTCGGTGGAGAGCATGAACAGCGTGACCACCTGCACGCCGGCGTCGTCGCACCAGCCCAGCAGGTCCACGATCTTGCTGGCGCCGCGGCGGTGCCCGTGGGCGACGTCCTCCAGGCCGATCGAGCGGGCCCAGCGCCGGTTGCCGTCCATGATCACGCCGACGTGCCGCGGGAGCTCCGCGCCGACGAGGGCACGGGCCAGCCGGTACTCGTAGACACGGGTCAGCGCGTCCCGGACGCTGCGCCGCACACCCACGACCGCTCACCCTAGGCCCCGGCCGGCGTCCCCGTGGGGGCGGCACGGCTCCCCTGGCAGCAAGCTCACATGCGGTGCGGATGACGCCGGACCTACGGCTCCGTAACCTCGGCCCATGACCACCCCGTCACCCCCCGATCGCGAACCCGTCCGGGTGGAGGCCGACAGCGCCGAGCTCGAGGCGCCGCGCGGCCAGGCGGTCGCCGCCGTCCTCGAGGAGGGTGCGCAGGTCGAGCGCGCGTGGACCGCCGAGGACTTCGCCGACCCGGACTGGAACCACCCCGACACCCGGCCCCGGATGCGCGGCTGGCTGCACCTTTTCTCGTTCTTCGGCGCGATCGTCGCGGGCGCGGTGCTGATCCCGCTGGCCTACGTCGAGAGCGCCCGCGCCGGCCTCTCGGTCACCCTCTACTGCCTCGCCATCTGCGGGCTGTTCGGCGTCAGCGCCCTGTACCACCGCCGCCGCTGGTCACCGCGCGGCTGGCGGATCATGAAGCGGCTCGACCACTCGATGATCTTCCTGTTCATCGCCGGCACCTACACGCCGTTCGCGCTGCTCGCCGTCGACCAGGTGACCGGGTTCTGGGTGCTGGCCGTGGTGTGGATCGGGGCGCTCTGCGGCGTGACGCTGAAGATGACCTGGCCGACCGCGCCGCGCTGGGTGGGGGTGCCGCTCTACATCGCCCTGGGCTGGGTCGCGGTGTTCGTCCTGACCGACATCCTGCACTTCGCGGGCGTCGCCTCGCTGGTGCTGCTGGCGGTCGGCGGGGTGCTCTACACCCTCGGCGGCATCGCCTACGGCGTGAAGAAGCCCAACCCCTGGCCGGGGACGTTCGGCTACCACGAGGTGTTCCACGCGATGACCGTCGTCGCCGCGATCTGCCACTACATCGCCGTCTACTTCGCGATGTACAACTCGCCGCTGACCTGAGCCAGGGCTAGGGCGTCGGCTCCGCCGGGGGCGCAGGCACCGGCTGCACAGGCGTGGGCACCACCGGCTCCGGCTCCACGGGGGCGGGGTCCACGGGGGCCGGCTCCACGGGTGCGGGGTCCACGGGTGCGGGACCCTGCTCGACCCAGGTCTCGCGGCCGAACTCGTCCCAGGTCAGCACCCGCTGCCGCTGCGGGAAGGCGTTGGCCGGCGCGGGCGGGTCGGCGTCGATGCGCTGCACCTCGTCGCCGTCCTCGGTGTACTCCGCCAGGTTGTCGATCGGCCGGCCGTCCTGGTCGTAGAGCAGCACGCCCTCGAGCGGCTCGCCGGTCGACGAGTACGGGTGGATGTTGGTGATCGGCGTGCCGTCCTCGTGCGCCAGCTCCGCGTCTCCGGGCTCGGGCCCGGGGTAGGAGGCCATGGCCGGCTCCGGCTGGCCGCCCGCGCCGAAGACCGCCACCAGCGCGAGCAGCGCCAGGGCCGCGTTCCCGGCCACCGCGAGCCGGGCCCGGCCCAGGGAGGGGTCCTCCCGCACGCGCAGGCCGCGCCGCACCGACCACGTGACGGCGGCGCCCGTCAGCAGCAGACCGATCAGCGGGCTGGTGCCGAACGTCGGCACCGGGAACGACGTGCTGCCGAGCAGCAGCGCGTCGAGGGCCACCAGGGCCGCCCAGGCGCGCACCACCCACCAGGCGGGCCGCAGTTCGGGCAGGAACTCCTGCACCGCGAGCCAGGGCCGGGAGCGCTGCGCCCGGGCGAGGCCGGCGGTCAGCTCGGCGTGCCAGGGGGTGCGCGCCGGCCCGGCCGGGGCACCGGCCGCGGGCGGCTCACCCAGACCGGCGGAGCGGCGCAGCTCGGCCGCGTACCCGGACGCGGGTCCGAGCCGGTCGGCCAGCGGTTCGCCACCCTCGGCGGCGACCTCGACGAGGTGCTCCTCCAGGTCCTCCAGCAGCTCGGCCACGCGCGCGGCCGGCAGGTCCGCCAGCGCGGCGCGCACCTGGCGGGCGTAGGCACGCACCTCGACGTCGGGCCCGGCGTGCGGGTCGGCGGTCATGCCGCCACCTCCTTCCGGGCGGCCAGCAGGGCCGCCATCGTGTCGGCGAACCCCGACCAGGTCTTCGCCGCGGCGTCCAGCTCGGCGCGGCCCGAGGCGTTCAGGCCGTAGTACTTGCGGTGCGGCCCCTCGACGGAGGGGACGACGTAGGACGTGAGGTGCCCGGCGGCGAACAGCCGGCGCAGCGTCCCGTACACGGAGGCGTCCGCGACGTCGTCCAGCCCGGCGGCGCGCAGCCGCCGGACGACGTCGTAGCCGTAGCCGTCCTCGTCGTCGAGGACGGCGAGGACGGCGAGGTCCAGCACGCCCTTGAGCAGCTGTGTCGTGTCCACCTATACCTCCGGTCCGGTGGCACGGACGGTACTGCGCACTGCGCACTAGTGGGCGCACCGGGGCCCGCCCCGGCGTGGCGCAGGGGGATCAGCTGAACGGCGGCCGGTCGTCCAGCCGCACCGACAGCCGGCCCGCGGCCCGCCACAGGCGCGCGGTGAGGTCGCGGTCGGCGTCGGTGACGAGGTTGCCCATGACCCGCAGCGCGACGGTCATCAGCGGGCGCGACCGCATGCCCACCGGCCCGGCTGCGGGCAGGAAGCGCGGGATGGTGAGCAGCCCGGCCAGCCGCCGCGCGATGGAGAAGGCCTCGCCGTAGTGCCGGCGCAGCGTCTCGGGCCACGCCGCCGACCAGTCGGGCTCGTCGAGCAGCTCCACGACCGTCCGGCCGGTCTCCAGGCCGTAGTCGATGCCCTCGCCGTTGAGCGGGTTCACGCAGCCCGCGGCGTCGCCGACCAGCGCCCAGTTGCGCCCGGCCACGCCCGAGACCGCTCCGCCCATCGGCAGGAGCGCCGAGGCCGGGAGCCGGACGTCGCCGTCGATGCCCCACTCCTCCCGGCGGGCGTCGGTGTAGCTCTCCAGCAGGGCCTTGAGCTGCACCCCGGCGGGCCGACGCGAGGTGGCCAGGGTGCCGACGCCGATGTTGACCTCGCCCGCCTCCGCGCCGAGCGGGAACACCCACCCGTAGCCCGACAGCAGCTCGCCCTCGACCCCGCGCAGCTCGAGGTGGGAGGAGATCCACTCGTCGTCGCTGCGGGACGAGCGCACGTAGCCGCGCGCGGCCACGCCGTAGGCGGTGTCCCGGTGCCACTCGCGGCCGAGCACCCGGCCCAGCGGGGAGCGCACCCCGTCGGCGACGACGAGCCTCCGGCACGCCACCGTGCTGCGCGTCCCGTCGGCCAGCTCGAACACGACGCCGCGGACCTCCTCGCCGTCGCGCTCGACGTCGACCGCTCGGGCGCCGTCCACCGCCGTGACGCCGTCGTCCAGGGCCACCTGCCGGATCCGCGCGTCGAGCTCGGTGCGCGGGACGGCGCTGCCGTGGTCGGGCAGGTCGCCGCCGGGCCAGGGCAGCTGCCACTCGCGGCCGAAGCCGGCGGCCCGCAGCCCGCGGTTGCGCGCCCTGCCGCGCGCCCAGTCGCCGAGATCGAGCCGGTCCAGCTCGGCGACCGCGCGCGGGGTCAGGCCGTCGCCGCAGGTCTTGTCGCGCGGGAAGACGGCAGCATCGGCGAGGACGACCTCGCGTCCCGCGCGGGCGGCCCAGGCAGCGGCGGCGGAGCCGGCCGGGCCCGCTCCCACCACGAGGACGTCGGTCGCGGCGGGGACGGGACTGGCGAGCACGTCGCCCAGTGTCCCTGGTCGGCCGACCGACGCCGCACGCGCTCAGCCGAACAGGGGGAACGCACCCGCCCGCACTCCGAGCTCCGCCCGGTCCTCGTCGGTCAGCGGCTCACGCCCCGTGCCGCGGCGGGCGGCGGTGACGTCGTCCCACCGCGACGGGAGCGACCCGTCCAGCAGCCCTTCGAGGACGCGGCGGACCTCGGCCAGCGGGCCGGGTCCCGGCCCCGGCCGGTCCAGGTGGGCGACCAGGTCGAGGTGGTGCACGGCCGCCTCCACCACGAGCGTGGCCAGCAGGTCCTCGACCTCCATCACCCAGCCCTGGGTGCGGACCAGCTCTCCCGCGGGCACCCGCCCGGCCGCCACCAGCACCGCCGCGGCGACCTCGGCGTAGTCCTCGACCAGGTCGGGGAAGTCCACGGCGGTGCTCGCGACCGCCCGGGTCCGGCGCAGCGCCTCGTCGTCGCCGGGCTCCGGCGGCGACCAGGCGCCCCAGTAGGTGACCGCGTCGCGGTCGGCGGGCCCGGGCGCGGGGGTGGCCAGGCCGACCAGCGCCCGCCGCGCGTCCCCGAGGAGGTGGAAGGCGAGGTCGTGCACGGCCCACCCGCGGCAGCCGGTGGGTGCCCACGCCTCGCCGTCCGCGGCCAGGTCGTGCAGCAGCCCGGCGAGATCCGCGTACGCGGTGCGCAGCAGGTCCAGACGGTCGGTCATCCGCGCAGCCTCGCAGACCTCCCCGCCTGCGGCGCCTCGCCCATCACCCCGCCTGCGGCCTCGCGTCCATCACCCCGCCTGAGGCCCCCGCGCCCGGACCTCCTCGACCGAGGCCATGGCCGCCCGCAGCTCGGCCAGCCACTCCTCGGCGTTGCTGCCGACCAGGCGGACCGCCCAGACCAGCGCCTCCGAGCGGGACCGGGCGACGCCGGCGTCCACGAGGGTGTCGAGGACGAGCCGCTCGGGCTGGCGCAGCCGGGTCATCACCGGAACCGAGAGGGTGGTGAAGACCTCACGGGTGCCGCCGCAGGCGGCGCCCCACGCCACGGAGCGGCCGTACCGCTCCTGCGCTGCGTCGGCGATCGCCATCCGCTCGCGGCGGGTGTCCTCGCGGAAGCGGGCGATCCGGCCGGCCTGCGCGGCGGCGGGGTCCCCCTCACCCGCGGCGGGCTCGGGCAGCGTGCCGATGACGGCGATCTCGTCCCGGTCGATGACCAGCTCGACCGGCCCGGTGAACCAGGCATCGGGCAGCCGGCCGGCGAACCAGCCGGCCACCTCGGCGCGCTCCACCGGGGGTGCGTCCTGCCCACGGCCACCCTGCCCACGGCCACCCGGCCCGCGGCCGCGTCCGCGGCGGAAGGCGGCGGCGAGGTCCGGGCCGACATCGGCGAATCGGGATGCGTGCATGGCGGCCTCCTCGGCAGCGGTGATTACACGCTTACGCGCGTAGGCCGATCAGCCGGGGAGGGCAGCCCCCTCGTTCCGCCTGCGGCGAACGGCGCCGGGGCCCCTGCTGTGGTACCGGGGCCGCTCCCGCCGGCGCGACGTCACCCTGACCGGCCCGCATCAGCCCTGGGCCGAGGGGTTCTCCGGCCGGGTGTCGCCGTCGCGCGGCGGCTCGATCGCCAGCGGCGCCCGGCGCAGCGTGTCCAGCAGCTCCTGACCCGGCTCGTCGCGTGCATCGAGGCCGGAGAGGTCGTCGGGGACGAGCACCTCGTCCTCCGGGTCGAAGCTGCGCGGCAGCTTCTTGAGGTGCCCGGACATCGACTTCACCAGCAGCGCCGTGGCGATCAGGAGCACGACGATCAGCAGCAGCCCGAGCGGGCCGGCCTTGCCGACGTCCTCGGGCAGCTGGTCGGCGGCCAGGACGGTCTGGACGGCGGTGCTCATCGGACTCCCACCTCGCTGCGCAGGCCGGCGAACAGGTCGTCCTCCGGCGAGGGTGCGTCGACCAGGGACCGGGCCAGCTCGTAGTCCTCGGTCGGCCAGATCTGCTGCTGGGTCTCGATCGGGCAGGCGAACCAGCGGCCCAGCGGGTCGATCTGGGTGGCGTGCGCGATGAGCGCGGCGTCGCGGACGGCGAAGTACTCCCCGCACGGCACCCGGGTCGTGACCCGGTGCGACATGTCGCGGGCCGGGTCCCAGTTCGCCAGCCACTCCGTGTACGGCGACTCCGCCCCCGTGGCGAGGATCGCCTCGTGCAGCGCCTTCGTCCGGGGCAGCGTGAAGCTCATGTGGTAGTAGAGCTTGCTCGGCTGCCAGGGCTCGCCGAGCTCCGGGTACCGGTCCGGATCGCCGGCCGCCTCGAAGGCGTGCATCGAGATCTCGTGCGTCTTGATGTGGTCGGGGTGCGGGTAGCCGCCGCGCTCGTCGTAGGTGGTGACGACCTGCGGCTTGAACCGGCGGATCAGCGCCACGAGCGGCGCGGCGGCCTCCTCGACCGGCACGAGCGCGAAGCAGCCCTCCGGCAGCGGGGGCAGCGGGTCGCCCTCGGGCAGGCCGGAGTCGACGAAGCCGAGGAACTCCTGCTCGATGCCGAGGATGTCGCGGGCCTTGGCCATCTCCTCGGCGCGGATCTGCGGCAGCCGCTCCCACACCTCGGGACGGTCCATCGCCGGGTTGAGCACGGAGCCGCGCTCGCCACCGGTGCAGGTGGCGACCATGACGCGCACCCCCTCGGCGACGTACTTGGCCATGGTGGCGGCGCCCTTGCTCGACTCGTCGTCCGGATGGGCGTGGACGGCGAGCAGGCGCAGCTGGTCGGGTCGGGTCACCGGTGCATCATCCCCCGTCCCGGCGGAATGCCGGTGGGTGCTCCCGGCGCGCGGTCCGAGACCGCGCTGGTCGGTCCCCCGGACGGGGGAGATGTGCTCTCGGTCACGCCCGATCCGGTAGCGTTCCGCATCTCCGGGGGCCGCCCCGGATCCGTGCATGCGGCCCGAGCCCGGTGTTAGCTTGGCCGTTCGTCCACCGGCCGTCCCCGCACGGGGGCGGCCTCCCGATTCTCAGGAGTCCGTCGTGTCCACCCCCACTGACGAGCAGGACCAGGGCGTCTGGCTGACGCAGGACGCCTACGACCGCCTCAAGGCCGAGCTCGACCAGCTGGTGGCGAACCGTCCGGCCATGGCCGCCGAGATCAACGCGCGCCGCGAAGAGGGCGACCTCAAGGAGAACGGCGGCTACCACGCCGCCAAGGACGAGCAGGGCAAGCAGGAGGGCCGCATCCGGCAGCTCACCGACCTGCTGCGCAAGGCACGTGTCGGCGAGCCGCCCTCGACGGCGACGAACGCCGCCCTCGGCACCGTCATCACCATCCGCTTCGCCGGCGACGACGACACCGAGAAGTTCCTGCTCGGCTCGCGCGAGATCGCCGGCACCACCGACCTGACCGTCTACTCCCCTGAGTCGGCGCTGGGTGCGGCGATCATGGGTGCCGCGCCGGGCGCGACGGTGACCTACCAGGCGCCCAACGGCCGCGACATGACCGTCGAGGTCGTCGGCGTCGAGCCCTTCGTCCCCTGACCCGCACCGTGACCCGCTCGCGTCGGGCAGAGAACACCGGCTTCGCGTGCGTGCACTGCGCGATCCCGGTGCCCGCCAACACCGACGGGCACTACCGCAACCACTGCCCGTACTGCCTGTGGTCGCTGCACGTCGACGAACTGCCCGGCGACCGCGCCAGCGAGTGCCGGCAGCCGATGGAGCCGATCGGGCTGGTCGAGAAGTCGGGCAAGGGCTGGCAGGTGGTCCACCGCTGCACGACGTGCGGCCACCGCCAGCCCAACCGGCTGGTCCGCGAGGGCTCGGCGCCCGACGACCTGGACCTGGTGCTCGCGCTCCCCTGGCTGTGACACCGCGCTCGTGACACCGCGCTCGTGACACCGCGCTTCTCCGGACCGCACCGCGGCCACGACCCGTCCCCGGGCGACCGTCCTCCCTCAGCGCAGCGCGTCCTCCCTCACCGCACACCACGAGGGAGGACGCGCGACGATCAGGTCACCTGATCCCAGCGCGGGGAGTCAGCGCAGCCCGCGGCGCTCGAGCAGCGGGGTCGGGTCGGCGTCGCGGCCGCGGACGGCGCGGAAGGCGTCCATCGGGTCGATCGAGCCGCCTACGGCCAGCAGCTTCTCGCGGAACGCGTCCCCGTTCGCGCGGGTCAGCCCACCGTTCTCCTTGAACCACTCCACGGTGTCGGCGTCGAGGACCTCCGACCAGATGTAGGAGTAGTAGCCGGCCGAGTAGCCCCCGGCGAAGACGTGGTTGAAGTACGTCGTCCGGTAGCGCGGCGGCACGAGATCGGAGGCGACGCCGGCCTGCTCCAGCGCGGCCCGCTCGAACGCGACCGGGTCGTCGATCTCGGCGTCGGGCGCGACGCGGTGCCACGCCTGGTCCAGCAGCGTGGCGGCCAGGTACTCCAGCGTCGCGAAGCCCTGCGCCCCACAGGCGGGCCGCCTCGACGGCCTCCACCGCCGAGGCGGGGATCGGCTCCCCGGTCTCGACGTGGCGGGCGTAGTGCGCGAGCACCTCGGGCCAGGTCGCCCACATCTCGTTGACCTGGCTGGGGAACTCGACGAAGTCGCGCGGGACGCTGGTGCCCGCGAACCGCGGGTAGGTCACCGCGGAGCTCAACCCGTGCAGCGCGTGCCCGAACTCGTGGAACAGCGTGTCCACCTCGTCCAGCGTGAGCAGCGCCGGTGTGCCCTCCGGCGGGCGGGACACGTTGAGGTTGTTCACCACGACCGGTGAGGTGCCGAGCAGCCGGGACTGGGTGACGAAGGAGTTCATCCACGCGCCGCCGCGCTTGCCCTCGCGGGCGAAGTAGTCGCCCAGGTAGAGCCCGACCGCGCTCCCGTCGGCGTCGGTGACCTCCCACACCCGGACGTCCGGGTGGTAGCCGGGCAGGTCGGGGCGCGGGGTGAAGCGGAAGCCGTAGAGCAGCCCGGCGGCGTGGAAGACACCGTCGACCAGCACGCGGTCCAGCTCGAAGTAGGGCCGCAGCGCACCGGTGTCGACGGCGTAGCGCTCGGCACGCACCTGCTCGCTGTAGAACGCCCAGTCCCACGGGGCGAGCTCCACGCCGTCGCGGGCGGCGACCTCGGTGAGCACCGCGGCCTCCGCCTCGGCGTTGGCCACCGACGCCGGCACCATCGAGGCGAGCATCGCGTCCACCGCCTCGGTGGTGCGGGCGGTCTGGTCGGCGAGCACGAGGTCGGCGTGGGTGTCGAAGCCGAGCAACCGGGCGCGCTCGGCCCGCAGCAGCGCGATGCGGACCGCGACCGGACCGTTGTCGTGCTCGCCCGAGGAGGCACGGCCCACCGACGCCTCGTGCACCCGGCGGCGCAGCTCCCGGTCGCGCAGCTTGGCCAGCAGCGGCTGGCGGGTCGGCAGGAGCAGCGGCAACAGCCAGCCCTCCAGGTCGCGGTCGGCCGCGGCGGTGCGGGCCGCGGCCACCTCCTCGCCGCTGAGCCCGGCCAGCTCCTCGACGTCGGTCACGTGCACCGCCGCCGCCTCCATGGCCAGCTGCACGTTCTGGCCGAAGGTGGTCGTCAGGCCGGAGAGCTCCTGGTTCAGCTCGGTCAGGCGGGCCCGGCCCGCCTCGTCCAGCTGCGCGCCGGAGAGCCGGAAGTCCAGGTGGTAGCGCTCCACCAAGCGGACCTGCTCCGCGTCCAGCCCCAGCTCGTGCCGCGCCTCGTGCACCGCGTCGATGCGCGCGAAGAGCGCCGGGTCCAGCCGCAGGGCGTCCGAGTGGGCCGCCGACAGCGGCGCGATCTCCCGCTCGATCTCCCGCAGCCGCGGCGAGGACACCGACGAGGTCAGGTTGCCGAACACGCTCCAGGCCCGGACGAGCAACCGGCCCGAGCGCTCCATCGCCGCGACGGTGTTCTCGAAGCCCGGCGGCTCCTCGGACCCGACGATCGCCGCCACCTCGGCCCAGCTGCTCGGCCATCCCGGCCAGCAGCGCCTCCCGGCAGTGCTCGGGGGTGATCTCGCCGAACGACGGCAGCCCGAAGGGCAGCGGCGAGGGGCGGAACAGCGGGTTGTCGGCGGTCACCGGGGCAGCGTCTGCGGCGTTCATCGGGAGCACTACATCGCGATCCCCCGCATCCCACCCGCTCCGGGAGCGACCACCCGGTCGATCATCGTCATCCGGTCGCCCGCCACGCCGGAGAGGCCGACCGGATGACGATGATCAACAACTGGGGAGGAGTGCGGACCTCAGCGCGCGGCGGTCCGGCGGTAGACGCGCACCGACAGCGGCACGAACACCGCGAGGATCACGGCGGTCCACAGCAGCGTGTAGAGCACCGGGTTCTGCAGCGGCCAGGCGTCGGGCACCGGCGCCCCAGGGACGGTGTTGCCGAACAGCTCGCGCGCCCCCTGCACGACCGTGGACACCGGGTTCCACTCCGCGAAGGTCCGGAGCACCGACGGGAAGGACTCCAGCGGCACGAACGCGTTCGACGCGAACGTCAGCGGGAAGATGACCATGAAGCTGGCGTTGTTCACGACCTCCGGCGTGCGGACCAGCAGCCCGACCAGCGCCATCAGCCAGCTGATCGCGTACGCGAAGACCAGCAGCAGGAGGAACCCGCCGAGCGCCTCGACGACCGAGGAGTTGATCCGCCAGCCGACGGCGAGGCCGGTCAGCGCCATGACGGTGATCGAGATGACGTTCAGCCCGGCGTCCGCGACCGTCCGCCCGATGAGCACCGCCGCACGGGACATCGGCAGCGACCGGAACCGGTCGATGAGCCCTTTCTGCAGGTCCTCGGCGATCGAGGCACCGGTGACCGTGGACCCGAAGACGACGGTCTGGGCGAAGATCCCCGGCAGCAGGAACTCGGCGTAGTTGATGCCCGGGGGCAGGTTGATCGCGCCGCCGAAGACGTACCGGAACAGCAGCACGAACATGATCGGCGACAGGGTCGCGAAGACGATCAGGTCGGGCACCCGCTTGACCTTGATCAGGTTGCGCTTGGTGATGACGGCGCTGTCGGACAGCGTCGCGGCGAGGCTGCTCATCGGACTCCTCCGGTGACGGCCGGCTCGGCCGGCTGCTCGTGGTCGGTGCCGACCTCTTCGGCCGCGTGCCCGGTCAGGGCCAGGAAGACGTCGTCGAGGTCGGGCCGGCGCAGGCCGATGTCGAAGATCTGCGCGGTCGCGCCGTCGAGCCGGCGCAGCGCCTCGGCCAGCACGTCGGCGCCGCCGCTGACCGGCATCGAGAAGCGCCGGCTCGCGACGTCGACGTTCGGCTCGTCGACGCCGAGCGGGCGCAGCGCCTCGACCATCCCGGGCAGCGCCGCGGCGTCGGTGACGGTGAACTCGAGCCGCTCCCCGCCCACCTGGGCCTTCAGCTCGTCGGCGGTGCCGCGGGCGATGACCTGGCCGCGGTCGATGACGACCATGCGGTCGGCCAGCCGGTCGGCCTCCTCCAGGTACTGGGTGGTGAGCAGGATCGTGGTGCCGCCGTCGGCCAGCTCGGCGATGAACTCCCACATCGCCAACCGGCTGCGCGGGTCGAGCCCCGTGGTCGGCTCGTCCAGGAACAGCACCCGGGGCCGGTTGATCAGCGACGCGGCGATGTCCAGCCGCCGCCGCATGCCCCCGGAGTAGGTCTTCGCCGGGCGGTTGGCGGCGTCCACGAGGTCGAAGCGCTCCAGCAGCTCGCCCGCCCGCGTGCGCGCCTCCGCCTTGGGCAGGCGGTAGAGCCGGCCCACCATCTCCAGGTTCTCGAACCCGGTCAGGTACTCGTCCACCGCGGCGTACTGGCCGGTGAGCCCGATCGCGGCGCGGACGGCGTCGGCGTCACGGACCACGTCGAGCCCGGCCACCTCCGCCCGGCCCTCGTCGGCCGCCAGCAGCGTGGTCAGGATCCGCACCACGGTGGTCTTGCCGGCACCGTTCGGGCCGAGCAGCCCGAGCACGGACCCCTCGGCGACGGTCAGGTCGACCCCGTCGAGCGCGGTGGTGGCACCGAAGCGCTTGACGAGGCCCTCGACAACGATCGCGTCGTTCATGCCGGCCACGCTAGGGCCGGGTACCGACAGTTCCCGAGAGCTTTTCGCGGACGGCGGTCGAGTTGCAGCGGTGGCATGCCGATGACGACCGCGCCGGAGCCGGGAACTCATCGGCCGACGAACGGGAACCCGCCGACGAGCGCCCCGTTCCCGGCGTCGGCGTCGTACCGTTCCTGGGGTGACGGACACCGCCGGAGTCGCTACCGGACCGACCACCCCTTCCCCCGCTGCCACGACCCTGGGCGAGCTGCGCGCGAGCGGCGCCGTCCCGCGCCCGGTCAAGGCCGAGATCCGCGCCAACCTGCTCGCCCGCCTCGGCCGCGGCGAGCCCAGCCTGCCGGGCATGGTGGGCTTCGAGGACACCGTGCTGCCCGAGGTCGAGCGGGCGCTCATCGCCGGCCACGACCTGGTGCTCCTGGGCGAGCGCGGCCAGGGCAAGACCCGGCTGATCCGGACCCTCGTCGGCCTGCTCGACGAGTGGACGCCCGTCCTGGTCGGCAGCGAGCTCAACGAGCACCCGCTGGCCCCGATCAGCGTCTGGGCCCACCGGCAGATCGCCGAGCACGGCGACGCCACGCCGGTCGGCTGGCTGCACCGCAGCGAGCGGTTCGGGGAGAAGCTCGCGACCCCCGACACCAGCGTCGGCGACCTCATCGGCGACGTCGACCCGATCAAGGTCGCCGAGGGCCGCACGCTCGGCGACCCGGAGACGGTGCACTACGGGCTGGTCCCGCGCACCAACCGCGGCATCTTCAGCGTCAACGAGCTGCCCGACCTCGCCGAGCGGATCCAGGTCGCCCTGCTCAACGTCCTGGAGGAGCGGGACATCCAGATCCGCGGCTACCGGGTGCGGCTGCCGCTGGACCTGCTGCTGGTCGCCAGCGCCAACCCCGAGGACTACACGAACCGCGGGCGGATCATCACCCCGCTCAAGGACCGGTTCGGCGCCGAGGTGCGCACCCACTACCCGATCGAGCTCGCCGACGAGATCCGGCTGCTGCAGCAGGAGGCGCAGACCTCCGCGCTGGGCGGCGACGGGCACTCCGCACCCCTCGTGCCCGAGCACCTGGTGGAGATCGTCGCCCGCTTCACCCGGCTGGTCCGCGAGTCCAGCCACGTCGACCAGCGCTCCGGCGTCAGCGCCCGGTTCGCCATCGCCGGGCTGGAGACCGTCGCCGCCTCCGCCGTCCGCCGGGCCGCGATCGCCGGGGAGACCCGGCCGGTGGCCCGCGTGGTCGACCTGCCCAGCGTCGTCCCGGCCAGCCGCGGCAAGGTGGAGTTCGCCGACTCCGGCAGCGACAACGACGACGACCGCGAGCTGGAGATCCTGGACCACCTGCTCCGCCAGGCGACCGCCCAGACGTTCCGGGCGCGCTGCGCGGGCCTGGACCTCACCGGGCTCCAGGAGCACTTCACCGGCGGCGAGACGGTCGAGTCCGGGGAGCTGGTCAGCGCACCGGCGCTGCTCGGGCAGCTCGGCACGATCCCGAAGCTGGCCGAGCTGCTGGGCCGCCTCGGCGTCCCGGAGGGCGAGCAGTCGGCCGAGCAGGCGGCGGCCGCGGTCGAGTTCGCGCTCGAGGGCCTGTACCTGACCCGGCGGCTGGCGAAGGACACCGACGGCGGCCGCACGATCTACGGGGCCTGAGGTGACCACCCGCCGCGGGCCCAAGGGGTACCGCTACGGACGCTGGCGCGGCGGGCCCGACCCGCTCGCCCCGCCCTACGACCTCGGCAACGCCGTCGACGAGATCGGCGACTCCGTCCTGGCCGGCAGCGGGGTGCGCGAGGCGCTGCGCGAGCTGCTGCGCCGCGGCGCCGAGGGCCGGCGCGGCCTCGACGACCTGCGCCGCTCGGTGCGCGAGCGGCTGCGCAAGGCGCGCACCGCCGGCCGGATGGACGGCACCCTGCAGGAGGTCCGCGAGCTGCTGGACCGCGCCGTCGAGGCCGAGCGCCGGGAGCTCTTCCCCGATCCCGACGACGCCGCCCGGCTGGCCGAGGGCGAGCTCGACGCACTGCCCGAGGACACGGCGGGCGCGGTGCGCGCGCTCAAGGACTGGCAGTGGCGGTCGGAGGAGGCGCGCCAGGCCTACGAGCAGATCCAGGACCTGCTCCGCAAGGAGGTGCTCGACAGCTCCTTCGCCTCGATGAAGCAGGCGCTGGAGAACGCCGGCGAGCAGGACATGCAGGCGATCAAGGACATGGTCGCCGACCTCTCCCAGCTGGTCGACGCGCACAACCGCGGCGAGGACACCGACGAGCGGTTCGCCGACTTCATGGAGAAGCACGGCCAGTTCTTCCCCGACGACCCGCAGTCGGTCGAGGAGCTCATCGACTCCCTCGCCCGGCGCGCCGCCGCGCAGGAACGCATGATGGCCGGGCTCTCCCCCGAGCAGCGGGCCGAGCTCGCCGACCTCATGGCCCAGACCATGGAGGACATGGGGCTGGCCAGCGAGATGGCCCACCTCGGCGACGCGCTGCGCCAGGCCCGCCCCGACCTGCCGTGGGGACGACGGGGCCAGGTGCCCGACGGCGAGCAGGCGCTCGGCATGGGCGACGCCACCTCCGCCGTCGCCGAGCTCGCCGACCTGGAGGCGTTGTCCAACCAGCTCTCCCAGGGCTACGCCGGCGCCTCGCTGGCCGACATCGACGAGGAGCTGCTCGAGCGGGCGCTCGGCCGGCCCGCCGTCGACGACCTCGCCGCGCTGCGCCAGATGGAGACCGAGCTGGAGCGGCAGGGCTACCTCAACCGCTCCGGCGGCAAGCTGGAGCTCTCCCCCAAGGCGGTGCGCCGGCTCGGGGCGACGGCGCTGCGCCGGGTGTTCGCCCAGCTCGACGCGGCGGGCCGCGGGGACCACGACGTCGCCGACGCGGGTGCGGCGGGCGAGCTCACCGGCAGCTCCCGGGAGTGGCGGTTCGGGCGACGAGCAGCCGCTGGACGTCGTCCGCACGGTGAAGAACGCCGTGCTGCGGACGGCGCACGAGCCCACGCGGGAGCACGACCGCCGGGTGCGCATCGCCGTGGAGGACTTCGAGGTCGTCGAGACCGAGCGGCGCACCGGTGCGGCCGTCGCGCTGCTGGTCGACCTCTCGTACTCCATGGCGCTGCGCGGCACCTGGGGTGCGGCGAAGTCCACCGCCATGGCGCTGCACTCGCTGGTCACCACCCGCTTCCCCCAGGACGCGATCGAGATCATCGGGTTCGCCTCGACCGCCCAGGTGCTCAAGCCCTCGACGCTGGCCGAGCTCTCGGTGGACACGCTGCAGGGCACCAACCTGCAGCACGGCCTCATGCTCGCCCGGCGGTTCCTGGCCCGGCACCACGACGCGGAGCCGGTGGTCCTGGTGGTCACCGACGGCGAGCCGACCGCGCACCTGGAGGACGACGGGACGCCGTTCTTCTGCTGGCCGCCGATGCCCGAGACGATCGCCCGCACGGTGGCCGAGGTCGAGCGGGTGGCCCGGTCCGGCGCCACGGTCAACGTGTTCGCCCTCGACCCCGACCCGGGTCTCGTGCACTTCGTCCACGACCTCACCGAGCGGGCCGGCGGCCGGGTGTTCACGCCCGACAGCGACCGGCTGGGCGAGTTCGTCGTCGCCGACTACCTGCGGTCCCGGCGCGGCCGCAGGAGCCGCTGACGGCACCCGCACGGCGGGCTCCTCCTCCCGGGGGACACCGGTCCGACCTGCGGGTCCGGTCCGGATAGCCTCGGGACGGGAGACCGACGGGGGGAGGCACCGTGACCCGAGCGACCGTGGCCCGGCGGCTGGCGACCGGGGCCGCCTACGGCGGTGGCGGGGTCGGCCTGGCCGGTGCCGCCCTGTTCGCGCTCATCCGCGAGGAGGCCCGCGCCGCGCGGCGCCGCGTCGACGCCCGCCGTGAGCCCGATCCGCCCTCCGGCAACGGGATCTACGGCGGCGCGGCCGCGGGAAGCCGATCCGCTTCACCGTGCTCGGCGACTCCAGCGCCGTCGGTCTCGGCGTGGAGCGGGCCGCGCAGACCCCGGGCGTGCTCATCGCCTCGGCGCTGGCCGAGCTCGCCGAGCGGCCGGTGCGGCTCACCCGGCTGGCCGTGTCCGGCGCGAAATCCCCGCAGCTGGACGCCCAGGTGGACGCCGCGCTCGAGGAGCGGCCCGACGTCGCGCTGATCATGATCGGCGCCAACGACGTCACCAGCCGGACCCGGCCGGCGGTCTCGGTCCGCCACCTCGGGGACGCCGTCCGCCGGCTCACCGCGGCCGGCGCGGAGGTCGTCGTCGGCACCTGCCCGGACCTCGGCACCATCCGGCCCATCCGCCAGCCGCTGCGCACGCTCGCGCGGCGCTGGAGCCGGCAGATGGCCGCGGCGCAGACGATCGCCGTCGTCGAGGCCGGCGGGCGCACCGTCTCGCTGGGCTCGGTGCTCGGGCCCTCGTTCGCCACCGACCGCTCGCTGTTCAGCCGGGACGAGTTCCACCCGAGCGCCTACGGCTACGCGCACGCCGCCGCGGTGATCCTGCCGTCGGTGGCCGACGCGCTCGGCGTGTGGCCGGAGTCGGCCGACCGCCGTCGCGGCCCCCGCCGCCGCGACACCGTGCGGCCGGTCGCCAGCGCGGCCGCCCGCGCCGCCAGCCGGCCCGGCAGCGAGGTGCAGCCCGCCGAGGTCCCCGGCACCGACACCGGCCCCTGGGGCGGCTGGGCGCTGCTGCGCCGCCGTCGTCCCCCGGAGCTGCCGGCGCCGGACGAGTCCGACCGGGAGCCGGTCGCCCCCTGACCGCGCGCGTGACGCGGGCCACAGACGGTCCCGCGGTGTGCCGGGGCTCATAACCCGGAAAGCGGCCGGGGTAGTTTCAGAGGCGACCCGACGTCCGGCGACCGTGGCCGGACCCCCTCATCGTGGAGGACCCATGCCCGAAGCAGTCATCGTCTCGACCGCGCGCTCGCCCATCGGCCGTGCCTTCAAGGGCTCCCTGAAGGACATGCGCCCCGACGACCTCGCCGCGACCATCGTCAAGGCCGCCCTCGACAAGGTCCCGGCTCTCGACCCGCGCGACGTCGACGACCTCATGCTGGGCGTCGGCCTCCCCGGCGGCGAGCAGGGCTACAACATGGGCCGCGTCGTCAGCGTCCTCATGGGCATGGACCACCTGCCCGGGACGACGATCACCCGCTACTGCTCCTCGTCGCTGCAGACCACCCGCATGGCGCTGCACGCCATCAAGGCCGGCGAGGGTGACGTGTTCATCTCCGCGGGCGTGGAGATGGTCTCCCGCTTCGTGAAGGGCAACAGCGACGGCCTGCCGGACACGAAGAACCCCGTCTTCGAGCAGGCGCAGGCCAAGGCCGCCAAGGACGCCGAGAGCGGCGCCGAGACGTGGGAGGACCCGCGCGAGAACGGCGAGCTCCCCGACGTCTACATCGGCATGGGCCAGACCGCCGAGAACCTCGCGCTGATCAAGGGCGTCACCCGCCAGGAGATGGACGAGTACGCCGCGCGCAGCCAGAACCTGGCCGTCGAGTCGATCGACAACGGCTTCTGGGCCCGCGAGATCACCCCGGTCACCACGCCCGACGGCACCGTCGTCAGCCAGGACGACGGCCCGCGTCGCGGCACCACCGTCGAGGGCCTGTCCGGCCTCAAGCCGGCCTTCCGCCCCAACGGCCGGGCCACCGCCGGCAACGCCTGCCCGCTGAACGACGGCGCGGCCGCCGTGGTCGTCATGAGCGACACCAAGGCCGCCGAGCTGGGCCTGACCCCGCTGGCCCGCATCGTCTCCACCGCCGTCACCGGCCTCTCGCCGGAGATCATGGGCTACGGCCCGGTCGACGCCTCGAAGCTCGCCCTCAAGCGGGCCGGCATGACCATCGACGACATCGACCTCGTCGAGATCAACGAGGCGTTCGCCGCTCAGGTCATCCCGAGCTACCGGGACCTGAACATCGACATCGACAAGCTGAACGTCAACGGTGGCGCCATCGCCGTCGGCCACCCGTTCGGCATGACCGGTGCCCGCATCACCGGCACGCTCATCAACGGCCTGCAGACCCGGGACAAGACCTTCGGGCTGGAGACCATGTGCGTCGGTGGCGGCATGGGCATGGCGATGGTGCTCGAGCGCCTCTCCTGATCCAGCGCTGACCGCAGCGGCCCGGCTCCCTCTGGGAGCCGGGCCGCTGTGCGTTCCGGGCCGTGCCGGCCCGGAGACGACCGTGGCCCGGCCCCTCGCGGGGACCGGGCCACGGTCGGTTCGTGCCGGGGTGCGACTACTCGCGCAGGTAGCTGAGCAGTCGCAGGATCTCGACGTACAGCCAGACGACCGTGACGAGCAGGCCGAAGGCGACGTACCAGGCGAACTTCGCCGGGGCCCCGCGGCGGATGGCCTCGTCGGCCAGGTCGAAGTCCATGAGCAGCAGGAACGCCGCGATGCCGATCATGACCAGGCTGAACAGGATGCCCAGCGGGCCGTCGCTGCGGATGCCCAGGCCGTCGTCCAGCCAGAAGTAGGACACGAAGTTGGCGAGCATGAGCACCAGGGCGCCGATGAGCGCACCGAACACCCAGCGGGTCAGCTTCGGGGTCACCCGGACGGCACCGGTCTTGTAGACCACGAGCATGCCGCCGAAGACACCGAAGGTGCCGATCAGCGCCTGGATCACGATGCCGGGGTAGACGGTGTTGAAGGCCTCGCTGATCGCGCCGAGCGCGACACCGTAGAGGGCGCCGTAGCTGAGGGTCGCGATCGGGTTGGCGATCTGCTTGAACGAGATCACCAGGCCGAGCACGAGCGCGACGAGGATGGCCGGGATGGCCAGGCCCCACGCCGCGTCACCGGGGGCGGCCCACACGGCCGCCGCGGCGAGCACCGTCACCAGGAACGACAGGCCGGTCTTGGTGACGACGTCGTCCATCGTCATGTACCGCGTCGTCGTCGCCGCATAGGGCGAGGGGGCGGCGTACGGGTCCGCCGTCGGGGCGCCGTACTGGGGCTGGGCACCCCAGGCGGTGGCCTGCTGGCCGTTGCCGGCGCCGAGGCCCCGGAACGCCGGGTTGCTGCTGGGCATCGTCATCTCCTCGAGGTGACCGCTGGATCGTGGGGTACACGGTGGTGCACTCCACTCGGTCAGGTCAACGCACCGAGGGCCTGCGTAGTTCCGGCGTGTCGCGGGTTTCCCGCGGGGGTTGCCGCGGCGGCGGGGGCCGGGTGCATCCGGCCCCCGCCGCCGTCGTGCGCGCGGCTCAGGCGACGGCCGCCATCCCGCCGCCGTGCCCGGTCCCGCCGGCGTTCCCCGTGCCGCCGCCGTTGCCGTTGCCGCCGGAGTTGCCCGGGCCGGCCAGGGTCAGCGTGGCGTAGGCGATCGCGTCGGCGTTCTCGTCGAGCACCTGCAGGTCCAGGTTCGCGAGATCGTCGCAGGCCGAGTGGTAGCAGGGGTCGTACGCCTCCCCCCGCCGTCCCGCCGTAGCGCGCCGCCTGCTCGGGGGTCTTGACGCCCTCGGCGCCGGTGAACAGGCCACCGGACGGGATGCCGGCCGACGCGAACGCGTCGTAGTCGCTGCGGCCGTCGAACTCGGTGTCCTCGTGCGCCAGCCCGCGGGCGTCGTAGAACTCCTCGAAGAGCCGCTCGATCGCGCCGGACTCCGGCGTCACGAAGCCCTCGGGCGCCTCGAAGTCCGAGCCGTCACCGTCGTAGACGAAGCGGGCGAAGTTCGGCGAGCCGACCATGTCGAAGTTCAGGTAGGAGCCGATGCGGGCGAGCTCGTCCTCGGGCAGCGAGTCGACGTAGTGCTGCGAGCCGACCAGGCCCAGCTCCTCGGCACCCCACCAGGCGAACCGCACCGGGTGGTCCGGCCGGGTCTTCCGCAGGTTCTCGGCGACCTCGAGGATCGCCGCGCTGCCGCTGCCGTTGTCGTTGATCCCCGGGCCCTCGGTGACCGAGTCGAGGTGGCCACCGACCACGACGACGCCGTCCGGGTCCTTGCCGGGCAGCTCGGCGACGACGTTCTCGGTGGTGCGCAGCTCGCTGACGGCCTGCAGGTCGATGGCGAGCGTCGTCCCCACCAGGGTCGGGCCGAGGGCCGCGGTGGTGTCGAGGACCGGGATGCCGACGGGGGTCCCGACGGTGCCGCCGATCAGCCCCTCGCGGTCCGGCGCCGCGCCGTCGTTGAAGATGACCGCGCCGGCCGCCCCGGCGGCCTCGGCGTTGGCCGCCTTGACCCCGAAGTCGCAGGTGCCACGCTTGATCAGCGCGATCGCGCCGGCGACCTCGGGGCCGAAGTCGGCCGCCTCGCAGCCGCTGTCGGCGCCGGCGATGTCCACCGCGACGGCGACCGCCTCGACCGCGCCGGAGCCGGAGAGGCTCATGTCCTGGAAGTCGGTGCCGTAGGCGTACGTGGCCGGCGCCGGCGCCGTCTGGCGCAGCGTCGGCTCCGCGGTGAGCTGGTAGAAGGGGAACTCGAACTCCTGCCGGTGCACGGTGTAGCCCGCGGCCTCCAGCCGGGACTCCACGTAGTCCGCGGACGCCGTGTAGCCGGTGGTGCCGGATGCGCGGTTGCCGTCGTGCGCGTCGGCGATGCCCTGGAAGGCCGCGAGGTGCTCCTGCACCCCCGCGACGGTCACGCACTCCAGCAGCTTGTCGATGCTGTTGTTGGTCCGCTGCTCGCACGCGTTGCCGCCGGCCTGCGCCGGCCCGGCGGCGACGATCGCCCCGGTGGCCGCCAGCAGCCCGGCCGCGGAGGTGGCGACGAGCCGCGCTCGGCGGCTCGGACGGGCATGGGTCATGGGGTCCCCCGGGGATCGTCTCGTCGGTCGCGCTCGTACGGACGGCTCAACGAGCCCGGCGCGCGGGGGTGACGGACGGAGTGCCCCCGGTCGGGTTCGAACCGACACTCGGACCCTTTTAAGGGGTCTGCCTCTGCCAGTTGGGCTACGGGGGCGGGCGGGCCGCGGTGCAGGGCTGCACGCTAGCGCCGCTGCGGGTCAGCCGGCCGACCCGGCCAGCTCCGTCGCCCGGGCGAGGACGGCGTCGAGCATCGGTTCGGTCAGCTTCCCGGTGAAGGTGTTCTGCTGGCTGACGTGGTAGCTGCCCAGCACGGTGAGCGGGCCGCGGGTGCCGGTCAGCTGCACCTCGGCGCCGTGCCCGAACACCGGCCGCGGCCGCGGGATCGCGTAGCCGGCCGCGGCGAGCACCGGCCAGAGCGCGGTCCACCCGAAGCCGCCCAGGACGACGACCACCTGCAGCCGGGGCAGCAGGTCCAGTTCGCGGGCCAGCCACGGCGTGCAGGTGTCGCGCTCCTCGGGCGTGGGCTTGTTGTCCGGCGGGGCGCAGCGCACGGTCGCGGCGACGCGGACATCGGTGAGCTCGAGGCCGTCGCCGACGTGCGTGGACGTGGGCTGGTTGGCCAGGCCTGCCCGCCACAGGGCGGCGAAGATCCAGTCGCCGCTGCGGTCGCCGGTGAACACCCGGCCGGTGCGGTTGCCGCCGTGGGCCGCCGGCGCCAGGCCGACGACGGCGATCCGCGCGTCGGCCGGGCCGAGGCCGGGCACCGGCCGGCCCCAGTAGTCCTCGTCGCGGAAGGAGGCGCGCTTGACCCGCGCGACCTCCTCGCGCCAGGCCACCAGGCGCGGACAGGCGTAGCAGCCGGAGATGCGCTGGTCGAGGACGGTGAGCTCACGGGTGGCCCGCGCCGACCGGACCACCCCGGCGGGCGTCCGCGTCACGGGGAACCCCCCGGCGTCGACGGCCACGGTTCAGCCCCGGGCGAGGCGCAGCGCGATGCCGTCGAGGATGTCGTGCTCGCTGACCACGACCTCGTCCATGCCGAACTCGTCGACGATGACCCGCAGGATGAGCGCGCCGGCGCCGATCACGTCGACCCGCCCGGGGTGCATGACCGGCAGCGCGGCCCGCTCCGTCCGCGGCATCGCGAGCAGCGACCCGCTCACCCGCCGCACGTCGGCGGCCGGGATGCGCGACCCGTGGATGACGTCGGCGTCGTAGGCGGGCAGGTCGAGGGCGAGCGCGGCGACGGTCGTGACCGAGCCGGCCAGACCGACCAGGCTCACTGCCTCGGCGACCGGCACCTCCTCGGTGACCAGGGCCAGGGCGGCGCGGATGTCGTCGACGGTGGCCTGCACCTCGGCGGGCGACGGCGGGTCGCCGTGCAGCCGCCGCTCGGTGAGCCGAACGCAGCCGATGTCGACCGAGCGGGCCGCGCGCAGGCCGTCCCCGTCGCCGAGGACGAACTCCGTCGACCCGCCCCCGATGTCGACGACGAGGAACGGGGGGCGGGGCGCGGCCGAGCCGTGCGCCGCGGCGGCCGTCTCCAGCGACGCCGTCGCCCCCAGGAAGGAGAGCTCGGCCTCCTCGCGGCCCGGGACGACGTCGGGGAGCCGGCCCAGGGTGCTGAGCACCATCTGCTCGAAGTCGCTCCGGTTGGCGGCGTCCCGGGTGGCGCTGGTCGCGACCATGCGGACGTCCTCGGCGCCGAGCTCGCGGGCGGTGGCCGCGTACTCGGCGAGCACGACGCGGGTGCGCTCGATGGCCTCGGGCGCCAGCCGGCCGGTGGCGTCGACGCCCTGGCCGAGCCGGACGACCTCCATCCGCCGCACCAGGTCGGTGGCGCCGCCGGTGGGCGGCACGTCGGCGACGAGCAGCCGGATGGAGTTGGTCCCGCAGTCGATGGCGGCGACCCGGGTCACGCGTCGTCCCCCGGGCCTTCGGGCAGCGCGCACGGCCCCTTGGCCCACCACTCCCCCATCTCGGCGACCGCGCGGTCGCCGATCGGGTTCACCCCGGGGCCGGCGGCCAGCGCGTGGCCGGCCAGGGCGTGCAGGCACTTGACCCGGTCGGGCATCCCGCCGGCCGTCATGCGGGTGGGCAGGACGTCCTTGGCGTCCCGCTCCGCGAGGTAGGCCTCGTGCGCCGCCCGGTAGCCGGCGGCCAGCTCCTCGTCGGTGGCCAGCTCCTCCTGCCACTCGCGCATCCGGCCGGCCGACTCCAGCCGGCTCGCGGCCGCCGACGCCCGCGGGCAGGTCAGGTAGTACAGCGTCGGGAACGGGGTCCCTTCCTCGAGCCGCGGTGCGGTCTCGACGACGTCGGGCTGCCCGCACGGGCAGCGGTGCGCGACCCCCTCCAGGGCGCGGGGCGTCCGGCCCAGCTGCCGCTCGACGACGTCGCGGTCGGCCGGGGTGATCGGCTCGCTCACTCCTCGGGCTCCTCGGGCAGGTCGCCGTCGGCGCGGGCCACCGACTCCATGAGGCCCTCGAACCAGGGCTGCTGCTCGGCGGGTGCGGCCGCCTCGTCCAGGGTGCCGGCGTCGCCCTCGACGGCCTTGCCGTCGACGACCACGACCAGCCGGTCACCGGGCAGCACGTAGGTGAGCCGCTCGCGGGCCTGCCGCTGGGTCCACGCCGGGTCGCGCTGCTGCTCGATCTGCGCCTCGAGCTCGGCGCCCCGGCGGTCCAGCTCCCGGCCCTCGGCCGTGAGCTCGGCGATCTCCTGCTGCCCCTCCATGTACTGGCGGACGGGGCCGGCCAGGGTGAGGGCGAGCAGCAGGACCAGCGCGAACAGCAGCACCGCCCGGCCGGTGAGCGGCGGGCGGCGGCGGGCGGTCGGCGTGGTCGTGGGCCGGGCGGGCCGGCGCGCGGCGCGGCGCTCCCCCGGCCGGCGGGTGGGGTTCGGCGTCCCCGTCCGCAGCCCGGTGCGCACCGGACGGGTCGTGTGGACCCGCGGTGCGCGACCGGTGCTGCGGGAGCCGGGCGGCGGTGTCCCGCCGCGCCGGCCGCGGACGCTGCTCACGACGGCCCGGTCAGCCCCGGGCCAGGCGCGGGAACGCGGCGGCGCCGGCGTAGCGCGCGGCGTCGTCGAGCTCCTCCTCGATGCGCAGCAGCTGGTTGTACTTGGCGACCCGCTCGCTGCGGGCCGGGGCACCGGTCTTGATCTGCCCGCAGTCGGTGGCGACGGCGAGGTCGGCGATCGTGGTGTCCTCGGTCTCGCCCGAGCGGTGGCTCATCATGCTGCGGTAGCCGTTGCGGTGCGCGAGGTTGACCGCGTCGAGGGTCTCGGTGAGCGTGCCGATCTGGTTCACCTTGACCAGCAGCGCGTTGGCCGCGCCGCGGGCGATGCCGTCGGCCAGGCGCGCCGGGTTGGTGACGAAGAGGTCGTCGCCGACCAGCTGCACCCGGTCGCCGAGGGCCTGGGTCAGCGAGATCCAGCCGTCCCAGTCCTCCTCGTCCAGCGGGTCCTCGATCGAGACGATCGGGTAGGCGTCGACCAGGCCGGTGTAGTACTCGGCCATCTCCGCGGCGGACAGCTGCTTGCCCTCGAAAGCGTAGGAGCCGCCGGAGTGGAACTCGGTGGCGGCGACGTCCAGGGCGAAGGCGACGTCGGTGCCGACGGTGTACCCGGCCTGCTCGACGGCGCGGACGATGAGGTCCAGGGCCGCCCGGTTGCTGGACAGGTTCGGCGCGAAGCCACCCTCGTCACCGAGGCCGGTGGACAGGCCGTCCTTCTTCAGCACGGCCTTGAGCGCGTGGTAGGTCTCGGTGCCCATGGCCAGCGCCTCGGCGAAGGTCGCCGCGCCGATCGGGGCGATCATGAACTCCTGCACGTCGACGTTGCTGTCGGCGTGGGCGCCACCGTTGAGGATGTTCATCATCGGCACCGGCAGCAGGTGCGCCGAGGGGCCGCCGACGTAGCGGAACAGCGGGAGGCCGGCGGAGTCGGCCGCGGCGCGGGCGACGGCGAGGCTCACGCCGAGCAGCGCGTTGGCGCCCAGGCGGGACTTGTCCGGCGTGCCGTCGAGGTCGATCAGCCGCTGGTCGACCAGCCGCTGCTCGCTGGCCTCGAAGCCCAGCAGCTCCGGCCCGATGACGTCGAGGACGCCGTCCACGGCCTTGGTCACGCCCTTGCCGCCGTAGCGGCTGCCGCCGTCGCGCAGCTCCACCGCCTCGAAGGCGCCGGTGGAGGCACCGCTCGGCACCGCCGCGCGGGCGATCGTCCCGTCGTCGAGGGCGACCTCGACCTCAACGGTGGGGTTTCCGCGCGAGTCGAGGATCTCCCGCGCGCCTACGGCATCGATGCTCGGCACGGGGGGCAGCCTAACCAGGAGACCTCTTCCGTCACGACAGCCTCGCCCGACGCCCGACCCGTCGGGGGGACCGATCACGATCCGTGAGCGCGTGGCACCCATCACGACCCCCGATCGAGGGACATCGGCCCGGATCGCTACTCACAGCGACGGTGCGTCGGTCAGCCTTGGTCGTCGGCGGCTCGGGGGAAGACCGTCGGCACTGGGGGAACAGCAATGCCATCGACCGCTGCGGCCGTGCTCGCGCCGCACCGCGGAACGCCGACCGCCGGCTCCGTCCGGCCGTCCGCGACCGTTCCGCACGCCCGCCGGGCGCCGGCGGGACCGCCCGCGCCCACCGTCACGGTGCTGGTGCCGGCCCACGACGAGGGTGCCCGCATCCTCGCCACGCTGGCCGGCCTCCGGGAGCAGACCCTGCGCCCGGACCGCGTCCTCGTCGTCGCCGACAACTGCTCCGACGACACCGCCACCCTCGCCCGGGCGGCCGGCGCCGAGGTCTACGAGACGGTGGGCAACCGCGACAAGAAGGCCGGGGCGCTCAACCAGGCGTGGGCGCTGCGGTTCCGGCGGGCCGCGGTCGGCGATCGGCGGGGCACCGACCGGCGCGGGTTCGACCGCCGCACGTCGGCCCTGCCTCTCGACGCCCCCGACCGGCGGTCCGGCGGACGGCGGCAGCAGGCGCGACGCGGTGTGATCGCGCGCCGCCGGTACACCGGCCCGGTGCGCCCCGACCGCAGCGACGACTCGCTCGTCGTGGTCCAGGACGCCGACTCGACGCTGGACCGTGGCTTCCTCGCCGGCGCGGCGCGGCACATCCGCCGCGACGAGCGCATGGGCGCGGTCGGCGGCACCTTCCGCGGCGACCCCGGAGGCGGCCTGGTCGGCCACCTCCAGCGCAACGAGTACGCCCGCTACGCCCGCGACGTCCGCCGGCTCAAGGGCAAGTGCCTGGTGGTCACCGGCACCGCGGCCATGTTCCGGGCCGGCACCCTGCGCCGGATCAGCGAGGCCCGGCAGAACGGTGAGCTCCCCCGCGGCGACGGCGCCGGCGGCATCTACGACACCACCGTGCTCACCGAGGACAACGAGCTGACCTTCGCGATCCTGCACCTGGGCTACACGGTCCTCAGCCCGCAGGAGTGCACGCTCACGACCGAGGTGATGCCCACCTGGCGGGCGCTGTGGCACCAGCGGCTGCGCTGGAAACGCGGCGCGGTGGAGAACTGCTTCCAGTACGGCGTCACGTCGATCACCTGGCGGTACTGGGGGCGGCAGCTGCTCACGCTGGCCGGCGTCCTGGTGACGCTGCTCTACCTGGGCTCGCTGGCGGCCTCGCTGGCGGTGTCCGGCTCCGTGCGGGTCGAGCCGTTCTGGCTGGCCGTCACCGGGATCTTCGTGCTCGAGCGCGTGGTCACGATCGCCGACCGCGGCTGGCGGCACATGCTCCTCGCCGCCAGCATGTACGAGCTGCTCTACGACGTCTTCCTCCAACTGGTCCACGCCAAGGCGTACCTGGACTCGGCGCTGCGTCGCGAGAGGAGGTGGTAGGCACCATGTACGACAACCCCTCCGCTCCGCTCGCGGCCGGTGGCTCGGGCTCCGTGCTGGCGTACACAGGCTTCGACAGCCTGTGGCTCGCCCTCGCGGCGTTCGCGCTGATCGCCGTCGGCACCGCGATCCTGCGGATCGTCCCGCGTTCTCAGGCCTGATCCCCTCCGGCCCGGACGCCGCGCGTCCGGGCCGGAGAGCGCTCAGCTCCCCGCGCCCCGCTCCTCGGCGGCCGCGTCCAGCTCGCCCGCGTACCGGCGCACCGCCTCGCGCAGCGCGTCCTCGACGTCCCAGCCGCGCGCCTGCGCCGCCGTCACCACGCCGAGCAGCCGCTCCCCCAGCTCCTCGGGGCTCCGGTCGGGGAGGTCGGCGACCTCCGGCGTCGGCAGCCCGGCCCGACCGGCGCGACGGACCAGCGCCGCACCCCACGAGCTCGCCGGCTGCGACCGGGAGACCCCCTCCGTCGGCGAGCGACGCTGCTTCTCCTGCTGCTTGATCTCGTCCCACCCGGCCTCGACCGCCGCCACGTCGCGCGGGCCGGCGTCCCCGAACACGTGCGGGTGCCGGCGGACCAGCTTGTCCACCAGGTCGCCGGCGACGGCGTCCACGTCGAACGCCCGTGCCGGGTCCGCCTCCGCCGCCACCCGGGCGTGGAAGACCACCTGCAGCAGCACGTCGCCGAGCTCCTCACGCATCGCGACCGGGTCGTCGTCGACGATCGCGTCGTAGGCCTCGTGCGCCTCCTCCAGCAGGTAGCCGCGCAGCGACGAGTGCGTCTGCTCGGCGTCCCAGGGGCAGCCGCCGGGCGAGCGGAGCCGGTCCATCACCCGCACCACGTCGAGCAGCCGGGCGCCGGCCGGCTCGGGCGGGGCGGGGACCACCTCAGCGCCGGGCAGCGCGGCCGGGTCGTCGGTCAGCAGGACGACGGCGTCGGGCCGTGCCTGCGCGGCCGCGGCGTCCGGGACCTCGCCGACCTGCCGGCCGGCCGCGCGCAGCACCGCAGCCGTCGCGGCCGCGCCGGGCACGGCGACCAGTGGCCGGTCGGCGAGCGTCTCCCAAGCGGCCGGTCCGAGCAGACCGGGCAGACGGGGGCTGACGACGACGACGCGGGCGACGGGCACCGGGTCAGTCTCCGGGAGCCGCCGGCTGCACCTCGGGCGGCCCCGACACGATCTCGACGACGCCGCCCTCGTTGCGCACCAGCCGTCCGTCGTCGTCCAGCACGCCGTAGCGCGGGTTCACCGCGAGGTCGAGGTCGGCGCGCACGCGGGCGACCACCTCCGCGCCGGCCGCCTCGGCCTCCTGCCCGGCCCGGCCCCGCAGCTCGTCGCGCAGCTCCTCGAACGGCGGGAACACCTCGCCGGTCACGAACCCGACGACGACCCCCAGGTCCTGCACCGGCACCGTGAACCCGGTGCCGGGCGCGGCGGCGGTGAACTGCTCGCGGAGCACCGGCGGCAGGTCCTCGGGGGCGCGGCGGGCGAGCGCGGGCAGGGTCGCGTCGCCGGGGTACCGGGCGGCCACGGCGGCGTACCCGTCGGGCGCGGCGGTGAGCTCGGCGAGCACCGCGGCCGCCGTCGCCTCGTCGGGCACGGTCACGTAGCCGATCTCCAGCTGCGCGAACTCCTCGCGGGCCTCGCCGTAGAGCTCGCGCAGCGCGTCGTCGTCCGTGCCGGCGGCGCCCTCGGCGGCGGCGACCTGCTCGCGCACCAGCTGCTGGCGGATCGTCTCGGTCACGTCGGTCCGGCTCACGCCCTGCGCGGCCAGCTCGGCGTAGACCTGGTCGGGGTCGTCGTCCCCCATGAGCTCGTCGATGCGGTCGCGCACCTCGTCGTCGCCGACGGCGAGGTCGTAGCGCTCCTGGACCTCGGCGTAGACCTCCCGCTCCACGAGGAAGCCGAGCACCCGGCGGGCGAAGTCCGGGCGGCTCCGGTCGGCGAACGCGGCCACGCCCTCGTCGGCGATCCGCTCGTCGATCCCGCGCTGGAGCTCGGTGACGGTCACCCGCGCGTCCCCGACGTAGGCGGCGACGTCCGGCGAGGTCCGGCAGGCCGCCAGCGCGGGCAGGGCGAGGGCGAGGGCGAGCCCGGCGGCCGCCACCCGGGGAGCGCGAGGGATCAGCACGCCGGGAGACTCCCACACCCGCCCGACCCCGGGGCAGACATGGCCGTTTCTGCCCCGGGGTCAGGAGGCGGCGGCCACCGGCTGCTCGAGGACGGCGGTGAGCGTCGCGCGGAGGTTCTCCAGCAGCGCGACGTCGCGCACCGGCGTCCGCCGGTCGGGGCCGACCGGCATCTTGAGCACGATCGTCTCCACCGCGGCCTTGTAGGACGCGCCCTCGGCGAGCCGGGCCAGCCGCATCTGCTTGGACTCGGGCAGCACCACCGGGCTGATCCGGATCGCCCGGCCCTGCAGCGAGACCTCGGTGATGCCCAGCGCCCGCATCGCCACCCGGAACCGGGCGACGGCGAGCAGGTTGAGCACCGGGGCCGGGGGCGCGCCGTACCGGTCGGTGAGCTCGTCGAGCACCGCCTGCGCCTGCTCCTCGTCCTGGATCGAGGCCACCTTGCGGTAGGCCTCCATGCGCAGCCGCTCGCCGGGCACGTAGTCGTGCGGCAGGTGGGCGTCGATCGGCAGGTCCACGCGGACCTCGACCGGCTCGGCCGGTGCCTCCTCGCCGGTGACCTGGGAGCGGTAGTCGGCGACCGCCTCGCCGACCAGCCGGACGTAGAGGTCGAAGCCGACGCCGGCGATGTGCCCGGACTGCTCGCCGCCGAGCAGGTTGCCCGAGCCGCGGATCTCGAGGTCCTTCATGGCGACCGCCATGCCGGCGCCCAGGTCGGTGTTGTTCGCGATCGTGGTCAGCCGGTCGACCGAGGTCTCGGTGAGCGTGCGGGTCGGGTCGTAGGTGAAGTAGGCGTAGGCCCGCTCCCGCCCTCGGCCGACCCGGCCGCGGATCTGGTGCAGCTGGGAGAGGCCGAAGGTGTCGGCGCGGTCGACGATCAGGGTGTTGGCGTTGGGGATGTCCAGGCCCGACTCGATGATCGTCGTCGCGACCAGGACGTCGTACTCCTTCTCCCAGAAGCCGACCATGATCCGCTCGAGCTCGTGCTCCTTCATCTGCCCGTGGCCGACGGCGACGCGGGCCTCCGGCACCAGGGCGCGGATCTTCGCGGCCGCCTTGTCGATCGACTGCACGCGGTTGTGGATGACGAAGACCTGGCCGTCGCGCAGCAGCTCGCGGCGGATAGCGGCGGCCATCTGCTTGTCCGCCCACGCGCCCACGTAGGTGAGCACCGGGTGCCGCTCCTCGGGCGGGGTGAGGATCGTCGACATCTCGCGGATGCCGGTCAGGCTCATCTCCAGGGTGCGCGGGATCGGGGTCGCGGACATCGACAGCACGTCGACCGCCGTCCGCATCGTCTTCAGGTACTCCTTGTGCTCGACCCCGAAGCGCTGCTCCTCGTCGACGATGACCAGGCCGAGGTCCTTCCACCGGGTCGTGGGCTGCAGCAGCCGGTGGGTGCCGACGAGGATGTCGATGTCGCCGGCCGCCAGCTGCCGCAGGATCTCGGTGGTCTCCTTCTCCGACTGGAAGCGGGAGAGCACCTTCACCGTGACCGGGAACTGGGCGACCCGCTCGGAGAAGGTCTTGAAGTGCTGGTTGGCCAGCAGCGTCGTCGGCACCAGGACGGCGACCTGCTTGCCGTCCTGCACCGCCTTGAACGCGGCCCGGATGGCGATCTCGGTCTTCCCGTAGCCGACGTCGCCGCAGATGATCCGGTCCATCGGGACCGACTGCTGCATGTCGGCCTTCACCTCGTCGATGGCGGCCAGCTGGTCGGGCGTCTCCTGGAACGGGAAGGCGTCCTCGAGCTCGCGCTGCCAGACGGTGTCGGGGCCGAAGGCGTGGCCCTGCGACGCCATGCGCGCCGAGTAGAGCCGGATCAGCTCGCCGGCGATCTGCTTGACCGCCTTGCGCGCCTTGCTCTTGGTGTTCTTCCAGTCCGCGCCGCCCAGCTTGGACAGCGCGGGCGCCTCGCCGCCGACGTAGCGGGTGAGCTGGTCGAGGGAGTCGGTCGGCACGAACAGCCGGTCCGGCGGCTGGTTCCGCCGGCCGGGCGCGTACTCGACGATGAGGTAGTCGCGCTGCCCGCCGTTGACCGTGCGGCTGATCATCTCGATGTAGCGGCCGATGCCGTGCTGCTCGTGGACGACGAGGTCCCCGGGCTGCAGCTGCACCAGGTCGACGGCGTTGCGCCGCCGGGCGGGCATCTTCACCGCGTCGCGCATCGACGTGCCGCGCTGGCCGGTCAGGTCGTGCTCGGTGAGCAGCGCCAGCCCGACGCCCGGGAAGGCGAACCCGGCCTCGAGGTTGCCCTGGGTGACCGAGGCCAGCCGCGGCTCGGGCGCGGTCTCGATGCCCGGCACGAGCGCGGCACCCAGCTCTGCCTCCGCGAACTGGTCGGCGGCGCGCTGGGCGGGCCCGGGGCCGGCGAAGGTGACGACGACCCGCCAGCCCTCGCGCTGCCAGCCGCGCATCGTCTCGACCGCCTTGGGCACGTCGCCGGCGAACCGGTCGACCACCGTCGCGTCCAGGTTGATCACGCCGTCGTCCGCCGTGTCATCAGCTGTGACCGTGAACGACCCCGTCGTCCACCACGGCAGGCCGCGCCCGCGGGCAGCGCTCTCGACGTCGGCCAGGTCGCGGAAGGAGGAGGCGCCGAGGTCGAGCGGGGCCTCCCCCGCCTCCGCGGCTGTGGCCCACGACGCGGCCAGGAACTCCTCGGCGGTGCGCACCAGGTCCGCCGAGCGGCTGCGCACCCGCTCCGGGTCGGCGACGAGCACGTGCGTGCCGGCCGGCAGCAGGTCGGTGAGCAGCTGCATCGCCTCGTCACCGATGAGCGCGGGCGTCAGCGACTCCATGCCCTCCACTGCGATGCCCTCGGCGAGCTTGCCCAGCACCTCGATGAGACCGGGGTGCTCGACGGCCAGCGCCGCGGCGCGGGCCCGCACCTCCTCGGTGAGCAGCAGCTCGCGGCACGGCGGGGCCCACAGCCGGTCGGGGCGCTCGTCGAGGGAGCGCTGGTCGGCGGCGGAGAAGTAGCGCAGCTCGTCGACCTCGTCGCCCCAGAACTCCACGCGGACCGGGTGCGGCTCGGTGGGCGGGAAGACGTCGAGCAGACCACCGCGGACGGCGAACTCGCCGCGCTTCTCGACCAGCTCGACGCGGGTGTAGGCGGCGTCGGCCAGCGCGCGGGCGACGTCGTCGAGGTCGGCGGCGTCGCCGGGCTTCAGCTCCACCGGGACGAGGTCGCCGAGGCCCGGGGCGAGCGGCTGGAGCACGCTGCGCACGGGCGCGACGAGGACGTCGATCGTCCCGTTCTCGCCGGGGTGGGTGAGGTCGCGCAGGACCGCCAGGCGGCGGCCGACGGTGTCGGCGCGGGGGCTGAGCCGCTCGTGCGGCAGCGTCTCCCAGGCCGGGAAGGTCGCGACCCGGTGCTCGGGGAGGAAGCAGCGCAGCAGGTCGGCGGTGACGTCGGCGTCCCGCTCCCCCGCCGTCACCAGCAGGACCGGCACGCCGGCCCCCGGCTCCCGGGCCGCGAGCGCCGCCGCGACCAGCGGCTGCACCGGCGGCGGCGCCGTGACGGCGAGCTCCGCGCTCCCCGCCGCCGCCACGACGCGCGCCATGCCGGGATCGCTGAGGACGACGTCGAGCACGCCGCGCAGACTCACGCTGTATCTCTCTCCTGGGATGCGGGGCCGCACCGCTGCCGCCCGAGTGCGGCGCGGGGCCCGATTCCCAGGTTAGACGGCGGGGCCGACACCCGCCGGGGCGCGGCGGGCCGCCCGGGTCAGCGGACGGGAACCGCCCCGGCGAACACGGCCGGGAACCGGTAGCCGTCGACGTCGACGGACAGGCTCACGGCACCGAGCTCGCCCTCGGGGATGGCGAAGGCGTAGACGCCGGTGGCCGTGGCCCCCGGCGCGAGCACGCCGCCGAGGTCGACGGTGTCGCCGTCGTACAACGGGCTGGCCTGGGTCCCCGGGCCGTAGGTCGCCTGGACCACCACGGCGTTCAGGTCCAGCGGCGCGCCGCTGCCGTTGGTCAGCTCGACGGTGAACACCGTCTGCGGCTGACCGGCCCGGGCGCCCGGGCCGCTGCCCCGGGTCACGCCCTGGGTCGCGCCGACCACCCGGACGGAGGCGCCGTCGGACCACTGCGCCGGCCGCGCGAAGTCGGCCGGCGCCGCCTGGACCGTGCGCGCCGACTCCGGCACCCCCTGCCGGATCACGACGTCCGCGGCCACCACCTCCGTCGCCGGCGACTCGACCGGCTCCGTCGGCGCCGGGAGGGCGTCGGGATCCGGCGTCGGCTCCTCGGTCCCGGGCGCCGAGGTCACCGGGGCCGGGGCAGCCGGCGCACCCGCCGTCCGCGCGTCGTCGTCGTCCGTCGTCGTCAGCACGAGGACCAGCGCGGCGAGCAGCATCACGACCAGGGCCGGGAGCACCCGGCGGAGCAGCACGGCGCGGGTCACGGGAGCACCCGGGCGAGGAACGTGGCCACGCGGACCTCGACCGGAGCGGTGGCGCTGCCGGACAGGTACGTGAACAGGCCCACGCTGCCGGGCGCCTGCAGCGCCGCGGTGGTGTCGGTGCGGGTCAGCGTCGGCGCGACCGGCTCGGCCGTGCCCGCCTTCCACACCGTCGCCGCGAGCTCCGTGGTGCCGGTGCCGGCGACCCGGACGCGCACATCAAGCTCCGTGCCGGCGGTGTAGGTGAGGCCCGGGACGAGCACCTCGGCACCGATCAGCACGTCGTCGCTGGTGCCGGACAGCCGGACCATGCCCACGCGCACGCTGCCGTCGGCCAGGACGCGCACCCGGGCGCGGTACTCCTGGTTGGCGGCGACGCGGCGCCCGATCACGTAGACGCTGGAGCCGCCGCCGGTCGGCACGGAGCCCAGCGACAGCCGGGTCTGCACCTCCGTCCGGGTCTGGGACACCCCGCCCACGAACGAGCCGGTGTTGGTGCCCTTGACCGAGGCGAGGACACCCGCGCCGCCGCTCACCGACTGCCGGGCGGCACCGGCCGCGACGGTCCAGGCGCCACCGACGTCGGCGGTCCCGAGACCGCCGGTCACCGACCGGTCGAACTCGTCGGCGACGAGGGGCTGCTCGGTCGGCGGCTCCTCGACCGGGGGCTCCTCGACCGGCGGCTCCTCGACCGGCGCGGTCACGGTGACCGGGCGGGTGGTGGTGGCGGTCGCGCCGTCGTCGTCGGTCACCGTCAGCGTCACCGTGTAGGTGCCCGCGGCGCCGTAGGTGTGCGTCGCGGTCGCTCCCGAGCCGGCCGGCGTGCCGTCGCCCCAGTTCCAGCTGTGGGAGGCCACGGTGCCGTCGGCGTCGGTGGAACCGGTGCCGTCGACGGTGATCCCGAGCCCGGCCGGGGTGGCGGTGAACGCCGCGACCGGGTCCTGGTTCACCACCGGCGCGGGCGCGCCGACCGGGGCGACCCGGAAGGAGGTGAACCGCACCGCGGAGGCGGCCGTGTTCGACGTCGGCCGGTAGGCGGCCAGGCCCACGCCGCCGGGCGCCTGCAGCGCCGCGGTGGTGTCGGTCCGGGTGAGCTGCGGCGCGGTCGGCTCCGCCGTGCCGTCGGCCCACACGGTCGCGCGGATGTCGGTGCTGCCGGCCCCGGTCACCTGCACCCGGACGTTGAGCAGGGAGCCCGGGGCGTACCGCAGACCCGGGACGACGATCTCGCCGCCCGGCCAGGACTCGGTGCCCGAGATCCGCGACAGGGCGAGCCAGACCTGGCCGTCCGCCGCGACCCGCACGCGGACCCGGTACTCCTTGTCGGCCGCCACGCGGCGGCCGCTGACGTAGACGTAGGTGCCGGCGGCGCCGGTGGGCATCGCGGCGAGCCGGAACGACGTCCGCACGTCCGCCGAGGTCTGCGCAACCCCGCCCAGGTAGGCGCCGGTGTTGTTACCGGCACCCGGCAGGCCCAGCTCGCCCACGCCCGGCGTCACCGACAGGCGCGCAGCACCGACCGCGGCGGTCCAGGGGCCACCGGTGTCGGCGGTCCCGAGACCACCGGAGACGGTCCGGCCGAAGGCGTCCGCGGCGACGACACCGGCCTCCGGGGGGACGACGACGGGCGGTGCCGTCACCGTGACGTCCCGGGTGGTCGTGCCGGTCGCGGCGTCGTCGTCGGTGACCGTCAGCGTGACCGCGTAGGTGCCGGCAGCGGCGTAGGTGTGCGACGCGGTCGCACCGGTGCCGGCCGCGCTGCCGTCGCCCCAGTTCCAGGAGTACGAGGCCACGGTGCCATCGGCGTCGGTCGACGCGGTCGCGTCCACCGCCACCGTCAGGTCGGTCGCCGTCGAGGTGAACGCCGCCGTCGGCGCGGCGTTCGGGGCCGGGGCGGTGGCCAGCGCGAAGTGCGCCGCCACCTGCTCCGCCGTCAGCGTCGACGGGTACACGGCGAGCTCGTCCAGCGCACCGGCGAGGGCGGGGCCGGCCGGGGCGTTCGGGACGCCCGAGACCACGGTGCCGCCGCCGAACATCCAGTAGCCGGAGGCGACGCGGGTGTTGGCCCGCGTCATCGTCGGGTCGTTCGCCACCGGGGCGCCGTCGACGTAGAGCACGGTGCCGCCGGTGCCGACCGTGGCCACGAGGTGGTGCCACCGCCCGTCGGTGACCGGCTCGGTGCTGCGCACCGTCTTGTAGGTCGTCGCCCGCGGAGCGGTGCTGGCGCGGGAGGAGAGCCCGAAGGACACCCGTCCGCCGTCGTCGACGTACAGCGCCCGGTCGGTGTTGGCGATGTCGCCGGCCGGCAGGTCCCTGCCGTACTGGGCGATGACGCCGCCGGTGGTCGACGTGGTGCGGACCCAGGCCTCGACCGAGAACGCGGTGCCGGGCGTGGTCACCGCGACCGCGGTGGAGGCCAGGCCGGCGGCCGTGCCGTCGGTGGTCACGGCGGTGTTCCCCGGCACGGCGCCCTCGGCGCCGCGGCCCACGCCGGACCCGGTCGTCAGGTTCGTGGTGCCGGCGTGATCGAAGGAGGTGGTGCCGCTGGGCTCACCCACCCGCCAGTACTGCACCGGGCCGTCGGCCAGCACGCCCCGGGCGTAGGCGCTCGTGGCGGTGGCGACCTGGGCCGCGTTGGACGGCGAGCTGGTCACCGTGTTGCCGTACGGGTCGGTCACGACGACGCGGTAGCTCACCGTGGCGCCCGCGGGCGCGGTGTCGGTGAACTGCTGCACCGGCCGGTTCCACCACGCGGACTCGACGGTGGCGGTGTGCACCGGCGTGGTGCCGCCGTCGCGGAAGACCTGGTAGGTCAGCGTCGAGTCGTCCATGTCGTACGACGACGGGTAGCGGACCTCGACCTCGCCGGCGGTGACCGACGTGGCCTGCGGCCGCATCTGCGCGGCGGTCAGCTCCGGGCCGCGGTCGTTGGGGGCCACGTTCGGACGGGCGAAGCGGACCAGGCCGGACTGGGCGCGGCCGTTGACGGAGGTGAACTCACCGCCGAAGACGACGTAGTCGCCGGCCCCGGTCACCGACCACGGGCCCTGGAACTGCTGGGTGTAGGTGCCCGCGTTCAGCGTCGGCCAGAAGTGCAGGATCGTCGGGCTCGGGCGACCCTCCCAGCTGGTGTAGCGGGGCAGGTCGGTCGTCGCCTTGAGGAGGCCGGTCGCCGCCACGGTCATCGCGACCGCGCGCTGCCACGTCCGCGGGTTCGGGTCGGGGAAGCTGCCGGCGGTCTCGCAGTCGTGCGCGTGGCTGGCGTTGTAGAGGACGGTGCCGTCGGCCCACGTGTCGTACGGGTCGCCGTGGCAGTCGCTCATCCACACCAGGTCCAGCGTGGTCGGGTCGAACGCGACGACGCCCTCGACGTTGCCGATCTGGAAGGCGTAGACGCTGGCGTAGGCCACGCCGCCGTACATCTTCAGGCTCCAGGCGCCGGCCGGGTCGCCGGTGTTGTTGATGCCCCAGGGCTGCGACTTCGCGTCGCCGCCGGCGGTGTCCACGGAGGCGATCGAGTACGCGGTGATGCCGTTGACCTGGCCGAACTGACCCGCGAGCACGACCCGGGTGCCGGTCGGGTCGACGACGATGCCGCGGACGGTGTTGTTCGCCGTCGGCGCCCAGCTGGTCAGGGCGCCGTTGGCGGCGTCGAAGGCCGCCAGCCGCGTGCGGGACTGGCCGCCCGCGGTGGTGAAGTTGCCGCCTGCGTAGACCGTGGAGCCGGTGACCGCGATCGAGTACACGGCCTGGTTGGTCGTCGGGGCGAAGCCGGGCACGAGCGCGCCGGTGGCGACGTCGAAGGCCGCGATGTGCCCGCGGGCGATGCCGTCGACGGTGGTGAAGTCACCGCCGACGTAGATGCGCGACCCGTCGGGCGAGGCGACGACGATGCGCCCCTGGCCGTTGAGCCGGTGGTCGAAGCCGGGGATCAGCGCGCCGGTGCGGATGTCGAAGGCGAGCAGGTTGGCCCGCGGGGTGCCGGCGCCACCGCCGGCCGGCGTCGCGGTGGTGAAGCTGCCGGTCGCGTAGACGGTGGTGCCGACGGTGACCATCGACCAGACGACCCCGTTGGTCTGCACGGTCGGCAGGGCGTCCGCGGAGACCGTGTCGGGGAGCGGGACCGGCGCGGGCTCGGCCGCGGAGGCGGGTGCGGGCACCGCCAGCCCCAGGGCGATGAGGGCGCCGGCGAGCGCTCCGGCCACCAGGGCGGAGAGGGCCCGTCGGCCCTGCCCGCCGCGCACGACGCCTCGCTGCATGTCCTTCTCCCCGATGAGGTGGTGCACGACCGGCCTCCTGAGCGGAGAGCCGGGGTGCCGGCGCGGAGCCGGCGTCGGGCCTTGCGGCCGGAGCAGATGATGACGGAGCGTGACCACCGGTCAAGGTGCGGTGTCACCTGGGAGGGGCGCTACGGGCGCGAACTCACCCGTTCGTGAGCGCCCGGGGCAGCCGGTCGGTCAGGAGCTGAGCGCCCGGGCGCCGCGCCCGGTGGGCGTCTCGGCCTCGATCGCGGCCAGCGCCTTGCGCAGCAGGGTGCTGGAGGTGTGCATCGTGTACGGGAAGTACTGCACGGTCACGCCGACCTCGGCGAAGTCCCGCTCCAGGCGCTCGCCCTTGGGGGTCCCCCGCCAGTCGTCGCCCTTGAAGATGACGTCGAAGCGGACCTCGCGCCAGGTGTCGATCTTGTCCGGCACGACCTCGGCGTGGACGTCGTCGACGAACCGCAGGCTGCGCACGATCTCCATGCGCTCCGCGAGCGGGATGACCGGCGCCCCGGCCCTTGGTCAGGACCAGCATCTCGTCGGAGACCACGCCGGCGATGAGGACGTCGCAGTGCGCCGCCGCGTGCTTGAGGATGTTGAGGTGGCCGACGTGGAACAGGTCGTAGGCGCCCGGGGCGTACCCCACGACGGGTGCGGTGGCCCGCGGCTGGTCCGGCATCGACATTCTTCTTCCCCCGATTCGTCACGCTGGGCGACCGTCTCGGCGCGAGATGCCGGTCGTCCAGCGGGTGCCTTCGGAAGATAGGCGAGTTCTGGTCACTCCCCGTGAGATCGGCCGGGGATTCACCCTCCCTGGGGACGCCGGCGGGCGACCCGTCGGTGGAACCGCCTCCCGACCCCGCCCCATGGGGTGAGGGACCCCCGCCGACCGGGTCGGAGGAGCCCTCCGGCGCCCTAGCCTCGGGCGTGCGGCGCGGACCATCGCGCCCTCGAGTGACCCGCCGGGCTTCCGGCCGGCGTGGACGAGGAGCACGGGCATGGAACTCCGGGACTACCTGACGGCCCTGCGCCGGTACTGGCTGACGTGGACGGGCGTGGCCCTCGCGGCCGTCGCCCTCGCCGCCGTCGTGGTGCTGAGCGGCTCCCCCACGTACGAGGCCCGGGCGTCGGTCTTCGTGGCTCCCGCCTCCTCGGAGAGCGGCACGAGCGGCGCGCAGTTCATCAAGCAGCGCGTGACCAGCTACCCGGACGTGGCGCGCAGCGAGGCGGTCCTGGGTCCGGTCATCCAGGACATGGACCTGACGACGTCGGTGGCGCAGCTGCGCGCCCGCGTCTCGGCGGACAGCCCGCTGGAGAGCTCGCAGATCGACATCACCGTGACCGACGAAGACGCGGACGACGCGGCGGCGATCGCCAACGCCGTCGCCGACGAGTTCCGCCGCGTGGTCGAGCAGCTGGAGACCCCGGCCGAGGGCGACTCGCCGGTCAGCCTGACCGTCACCGACCCGGCCAGCGCCCCGACCACCCCGGTCTCCGCCCAGCCCGCCCTGCTCCTCGGGCTCGGCCTGGTCGTCGGCCTCGGGCTGGGGGCCGCCGTGGCGGTGATCCGCAGCCGCACCGACACCCGCCTGCACGACGAGGACGACGTCCGCGGCGCCTGGGGGCCCGGCGGCGAGGACCTCGTCGTCCTCACCGCCACCGGGCGGCGCCGGTCCCGCCGGTTCGCCGGGCGCCCGTCCGCCCTGGTCGCGCGGCGGCTCGCCGCTCCGACCGGCAGCATGCCGGTGCGCGCCGTCGTCCTGGGCGTGGACACCGAGGACGACCACCAGGTCGCCCGCTCGTTCGCCGACGAGGTCGCGGCCGAGCTGGTCGACGGCGGCGTCCCTGCGAACGTGACCGGTCCCGTCGGCGGCCCGGCCAAGGCGGCCAAGCCGTTCGAGGTGCAGCTGGCGACGGCGACCACCCGCGTCCCGCTGTCGGAGTGGCGGATCATCGGCGAGCGCTACGACGGCGTGATCCTGGTGGCCCCGGCCGGCCGGGTCGACGCCGCCGGACCTGAGCGAGATCCGCGCCCTGCTCACCGCCGCGGGCGCCCTGCCGCTCGCCGTGGTCCTGCTCCCCCGCCGCCGCACCGGCCTGGCCGGCGCCCTGTCCGGCATCCCGGCCACCCCCGAGACCGCGGCCGGCGCCAACCTGGTCCGCACCCGCGAGAAGGCCGCGCTCACCAAGAGCTGACCTCGGCAGCAAGTGTTGATCAGGGTGCCTACATCGGGGCCGTCCCGGCCGGCGATTGGCTCTGCGTCAGCGTGCTCTCGCTTCGGGCGGGGGCCGGGCAACGGCGTGGTCGGCGTGTCGAATGAGTGGTCCGCGAAGGACGAGGCGGCACGATCGAGCGCGTGACTGCGGCAGACGAACCCGGCGTGGGGGCCACTTCCTCGCGGATGGAGGAGATCGCGTCGGGACTTCGGTCGTCGAGGACCTCCACGTTCGAGGCGGCGGTCCGGGCGGCGGTCGAGCTCGGCGCTGAGGGCGACAGGCTGCTTGCCGGCCTGGACGGTCTGCGCGGCTGGCGGCCCGTGGTTGTCGTGGCTGCGCTCGGTGAGGTCGATGGCCCTCACGGTGGCGCCGTGTTGCGGCGCGCCATCGCTTCGCGAGGTCGCGGCACCTCCGATCTGCGCTGCGCGGCGCTGCTCGCCCTTGCCAAGCGCGAGAAGGCCAGTGCCAGCGCGGAGCTATCCGAGGCGGTGGGCGACGCCGATGCGGCTGTCCGTGACTACGCGGTGATGAGTCTGGCCGCCGTCGGCGACGGGCGCGCCTGGTACGCGGTGCTCGCTCGGCTGACGGCAACGCTCGGGCGTACGCGCAAGACCGAGGCTGGCGATGACCTGTCTCCGGTCGTGCTCGCCGTGGTCTACCTGCTGCGGCACGTCGGTGAGGATGACGGCCAGGCCGAGGCGGTGGTGTCGCTGCTGCGGCGGCGCTGGTCGCGTCTCACCGACCGGGAACGGCGCTGGTTCGGTCAGCACTGGCCAGCGGTTGTGCCGGGTTCCTCCGGAGCAGGCGAGCCCGCGCTGCCCGACCCGGCGGCCCTGCAACGGTGGCTGCTGGACGATCCGCTGTTCGCGGGGCCAGTACTGGTCTGAGGGTCGCGAGCCCGTGCGGCCGCACGTCATCAGCGCCCGTGGGGTCAGCCGGTGCGCGCGAACCGCAGCGGGCGCCGGCGTTTCGGCGTGGCGGGGTGGTGCGGTCGCCTCGGCACCGGGTTGCCGTTGGCGTCGAGGACGGTCACGGCCAGGCTGGCCAGCCGGGCCTGGCGGCGCTTTAGGCACCAACGATCAACACTTGCTGCCGAGGTCACCAAGAGCTGAGCGCGCACCCGCGGCCCGTGTCCTCGAGCTGCGGCTGCCCGGTGGGCGTCCCCGCGCCGTCAACGCGGTTTCGTCACACCCCGTTCCTGTGGCGCAGGAGATCCTCGTAGCGGTCGCCGAGTCCGCGCAGCCGCCGGTGCTGCCGCGTGCCCCACACCACCGCGCACGCCACCACGGCGACGTGGCCGGGCACGAGGAAGAGTCGTGCGTCGGTCACGACGGCGAGCCAGCCACCGACCCCGTACAGCGAGACGGCGACGAGGGTCGCGCCGCGGAGGGACAGCCGGAACGGCTCGTCGGCGTCCCGGAGCTCCACGCGGAGATGGTCGTCCTCGTGCCGGGGCGCCACCACTCGTGTCACCCGCTGGGGACCGGTGACTCCGGCGCCTCCAGGCTGAAGAGGGCGGTCAGTCCGGCCACTCCTCCAGTGATGAGCCGAACCCACACCCCGAGCGCCAGCAGCTCCTCCGCGCTGACAGCGCCGGATCCCTCGCCGCCGGGACCGTGCCAGACCGGCAGGTCCGCACCGTGCTCCGGGAACAGCGTGAGTCCCGGCCGCCGCTCCTCGTCGTCCTCCGCCACCGGCCCGGCTGGCGCGGCGACGGCCGCGGGCCGACGGCGGAGTTGCGGTCGCCCGCCACGGCGTGTCCGGCCGTGTCGCCGCACCGACCCAGCAGTCGGCAGAGAACAGGTCAGGCGGGCAGGGCGCCGTTCCGCTCGTCGTCCGCCAGCCGGGCGCGGGAGCCGCCCTCGGCGAGCAGGGAGACGGCCAGCAGCACCAGCAGCGCCGGCGTCGCGTCGAACAGGCCGCTCTCCAGGACGCTGCGGCCGACGACGAAGATCAGCAGGCCGAGGAAGAGGATGCGGTGCGACCGCGGCGCGCGGCGGGTGCCGCGCACGATCCACAGCAGCCACACGGCCGCCACGGCGAGGCCCACGACGCCGGCCTGCACCAGGAGCGAGACCCAGCTGCTGTCCAGCGGCTGGGTGTCCCAGTACTGCCCGCGCACCCGGATGATCTTCACCGACAGGCCGCCGCCGAAGTACTGCTGCCAGGCGGAGTCGGCCCAGGTCAGCGACGCCCGCCAGGCGATGAAGCGGGAGTCCAGCGTGCTCGACCCGTCGCCGCCGCGGGCGGCGAAGCCGGCGACCGCCCCGGTGGCGACCACGGCGACCACCCCGACGACGGCGAACACGAGGCCCGAGAGGACCAGCCCCACCCGCGGGCGCCGGATGTGGGCGGCCATCACGACCAGCGCGAGCAGGAGCACCGCGAGGCCGGTGCGCGACCCGGTCGCCCACACGATCCCCAGCAGGAGGACGACCGCCAGGAGGCCGGCTCCGCTCAGCGCGTCGAGCACCAGCCGCCAGGCCAGGACGACGACGGCCACCCCGGCCAGCAGGGCCAGGTCGTTGGGATCGATGGCGGGCACCCCGCCGGCGAGCCGTCCCTCGGCGACGAAGCTCGGCAGGCCGCTGAGCGCGGCGACGCCGGCGATGAGCCCGCAGGCGCCGGCGATGGCGGTGAGCACCTGGACGCCCGGAGCGGCGCGCAGCAGCAGGACGACGGTGGTCGCGAGCACGGCCACCCGCACGGCGATCACCCCGCCGGCCACCGCGTTGCCCGCCGTCACCGCGCCGAGCACCGAGGCCCCCAGCCACAGCCCGACCCACCAGAGCGTGCCCGTGCCCAGCGGGCGGCGCGGCCCGGACTGGGCCAGCAGCAGGGCGAGGCCCAGCGCGAGCAGGCTGACCGCCGCCTTGGCGAGGACGACGGGGTCCAGCGAGCCGGAGAAGTACTCGCCGCGCCGCCAGGTCACCGCCCCCAGGACGACGAGCAGCGCGACGAGCCGCACCCGCGCGGCCACGCCGTCCCGGAGTCGGGGAGCGACCGCGCTGTCCGGGCGACCGGACGCGGCGAAGGCCGCGGCCAGCCGCTCGCGGACCGGGGACCCCGGGGTGCCGGTCATCAGACGGTCACCGGCTCGGGCAGCGCCGGGGCGCTGCGCTCCCACGGCGCGAGGACCGACCGGCGGACGGCGAAGGCGGTGAGCAGCGGGCCGAGGGCCAGGGCCAGCGGCGTCCAGCCGGCGCCGTCGTCCCCCATCACCACGAGCAGCGCGACCACCGCCAGGAGGGAGGCGAACTCCAGGGTCCGGAACGCCAGCACCCGCCGCTGCCGGCCGTGCACCGAGGCCAGCGACGAGTACGGCAGCAGGGTGGCGCTGGCCGCGGCGTACACCGACCAGCCGGCGACCGCGCCGAGCGGGACGTCGTAGCCGCCGCCGGTGAGCAGCGGGCCCAGCCAGGGCAGCGCGACGAGCGCGACCGCGCCGATCGCGGCCACGCCGAGGGTCAGCCCGAGCGCGGCGCGGTCGGCGGCCCGGAGGCCCGCCGACGGGCCCTGGACGCGCAGCGCCACGAAGTGCGGGAGCAGGAACGAACCCATGCCGGCGACCAGCACCAGGGTGGGCGCGGTGTAGACGCGGGCCACCTCGAGCGGGCCGTAGGCGGCCGCACCCGCGGCGCCGATGACGACGATGCGCAGCAGGGTGAGCATGGCCGGCCGGATGGTCTGCGCGAGCGCCCGCCAGACGCCGAAGGAGGCGACCTCGCGCAGCGCCGGGCGCCGCCACGGGCCGCGCGGCCGCTCGTGCGCCGGCAGCAGCAGCCAGGCGACGACGGCGGCTCCGGCCTGGCCGACCAGCACGGCGAGCACGAAGGAGGTCAGGGTGAGCGGCCCGGAGGCGGCCGCCGCGACGAGGACGCCGAGCGCGAGCACGAGGCTGCTGCCGTCGACGAGCGTCAGCGACCAGAACCGGCCGGTCGCCATGAGCAGCCGGCGCAGCGTGTCCTCGAGGATGAAGGCCGCCGTGGCCAGCCCGAGCAGCGGCCCGACCCAGGCGGGGACGACGTCGGTGGCGGCGGCGAGCACCGCGCCGACGAGCGCCGCGACACCCGGGACGAGGACGGCGCCCACGTGCAGGCCCGCCCGGAGGTCGGGCCGGTGCCGGTCCAGCACGGTCAGCGAGTCACCGACGAGCCCGCTGCAGACGGCGGTGGCCAGGACCATCGCCCCGTAGACCAGCGAGAAGGTCGCCAGGCCGGCGGCGCCGAGCTCGCGCGCGGCCACGACCTGCAGCGCGAGGCCCGCGACCGCCTGACCGGCCTGCCCGGCCAGCGCGCCCGCCGCGGGACGACGCAGCAGTCGGAGCACACCTCTCACCAGGACATCCTCCCGGTCCGGCGGCCCGTATCGGCCGGTCCGGGCGGGGCGGTCACCCCAAGGGGGCAGCCGGGACGCCGACGGCCCCCCGCCCCGGATGCCCGGGACGGGAGGCCGTCGGTGCGTGCGGTGGATCAGGCGACGGGGGTGACCCGCACCTCGGTGAAGCGGACCTCGACCGGCGCGGTCGCGCTGCCCGAGAGGTACCCGCCGAGGGTGATCCCACCGGCGACCTGGAGCGCCGCCGTGGAGTCGGTGCGCACCACCGTCGGCGTCGTCGGCTCCGGGGTTCCGGTGGCCCACACCGTCAGCGACAGGTTCGTCGTGCCGGTGCCCGAGGCCACGACCCGCACGTTGAGCTCGGTGCCCGGCGTGTAGGTGAGGCCGGGCAGCAGCGCCTCGGAACCGATCAGCACCTCGTCGGTGCTCCCGGTCAGCTTGACCAGCGACACGCGGACGCTGCCGTCGGCCAGGACGCGGACCCGCGCCTTGTAGCCCTGGTTGGCGTCGAGCTGGCGGGCGCCGACGTAGACCATCGCCCCGCCGCCGGTGGGCACCGACGACATGGTGAAGGCGGTGCGCACGTCGGCGTCCGTCCGGCCGATGGGCAGGATCGACCCGGTGTTGGTGCCCTTGCCCATGGCGAGGACGGCGGCACCGCCGGACACGGACTGGCGGGACGCGCCGGCCCACGCCGACCAGACGCCGCCCAGGTCGGCGGTGCCCAGGGCACCGGTGACCGCCCGCTCGAAGGCGTCGGCCGCGACCGGCGCCGGGGTGCCGGGCTGCTCCGGGGTGCCGGGCTGCTCGGGGGTGCCGGGCTGCTCGGGCGCCGTGACGGTGACCGTGCGCGTCGTGGTGCCGACGGCACCGCGGTCGTCGGTCACGGTGAGCCGGACGGTGTAGGTGCCGGCCGCGGCGTACGGGTGGCCGGCGGTGACGCCGGTCCCCGTGCTGCCGTCACCGAACTCCCAGGCGTAGCTCGCGACGGTGCCGTCGGAGTCGCGCGACGCCGAGGCGTCCACGGCCACCGAGAGACCGGTGACCACGGTGCCGAACTCCGCCGTGGGGGCCACGTTGGCCGGCGGGGTGACCGGCGGGGTGACCGGCGGGGTCACGGGGAGCGCACCGATCGGCGACGCGGTCAGCTCGGCGAACCGGAGCTCCACCGAGGCGGTGGCGCTGCCCGAGAGGTAGCCGCCGAGGCTGATCGACCCGGGCACCTGGAGGGACGCCGTCGAGTCGGTGCGCACCGCGGTCGGCGTGGTCGGCTCGGCCGAGCCCGCCGCCCACACGCTCAGCGACAGGTCGGTCGTGCCGGTGCCGGACGCCTGCACCCGCACGTTCAGCCGGGTACCGGCCGTGTAGGTCAGCCCGGGCACGAGCACCTCGGAACCGATCAGAGTCTCGTCGGACGAGCCGGCGAACCGCACCAGGGCGGCCCGCACGCTGCCGTCGGCCAGGACGCGGACCCGCGCCTTGTAGGCGGTGTTCGTGTCGACCTGACGGGCACCCACGTAGACCATCGCCCCGCCGCCGGTGGGCACCGACGACAGCGAGAAGGACGTGCGGACGTCGGCGTCGGTCTGGCCGATCGAGCCCAGCGCGGAGCCGGTGTTGGTGCCCTTGGCCATGGTCAGGACGGCGTCGCCGCCGGTGACCGACTGCCGCGAGGCACCCGCGTACGCCGTCCAGGGACCACCGGCGTCGGCGGTGCCCAGACCACCGGTCACCGACCGGTCGAAGGCGTCGGTGGCGAGCATCGAGCCGGTCACGGTGATCGAGCGCTCGACGGAGCTGGTGGCGCCGTCGTCGTCGGTGACCGTGAGGGTCACGGTGTACGTGCCGTCCTCGGCGTACTCGTGCGTGGCCTGCGCGCCGCTGCCGGTGGCGCCGTCGCCGAACGCCCAGGCGTAGGAGACGACGGTGCCGTCGGTGTCGGTGGACGCCGCGGCGTCGAAGACCCCGGTGCGGCCGGAGCCGGCGATGCTGAACGCGGCCGTGGGGGCCTCGTTCGGCGGCGGCGCGACGACGCTGACCGTGCCGGTGCGGGTGTCGGTGGCCCCGCGGTCGTCGGTGACGGTGAGCTGCACCTGGTAGGTGCCGGCCTCGCGGTAGGTGTGCGCCGGCGTCGCGCCGGTCCCGCTGGTGCCGTCACCGAAGGTCCAGGCGTAGGAGGCGATGGTGCCGTCGGTGTCGGTGGAACCGGTCGCGTCGAAGGTCGCGTCCAGGAACGACGCCGTCGAGGTGAAGGCGGCCGTCGGGGCGACGTTCGCCGCCGTCCCGGTGCGGCCGACGGCCTCGTGCGCGGCGATCCGGTCGGCCGGCAGCGCGGTCGGGTAGATCGCGACCTCGTCGATCGAGCCGGAGAAGGTCGACGACCCGCTCCACACGTTGTCGGCACCGATCCGCCAGTAGCCGTTGTAGGCCTGCGCCGACGTGGTGTCGGTGCGCCCGGCCACCTGCTTGCCGTCGACGTACAGGACCATGCCCTGCGCGCCGAGCGTGCCCGCGACGTGGTGCCAGGCGCCGTCGTTAACCGCGGTCGGGCTGGTGACGACCCGGGTGCTGCCCGGGTAGACGCCGAAGTTCACCCGGCCGTTGGTGTCGAGGTACAGGTGGCGGTCGTAGCTGCCGCTGGTGGTGGTGGCCTGGTCGCCGAAGCCGACGAGCCGGCCACCGGCGCGCGAGGTGGTCTTGACCCAGGCCTCGACGGTGAACGTCTGCGGGCCGGGGACGGCCGCGCGGGTCGAGGCGAAGGCCGACCAGGTGCCGTTCAGGCTGACCGCGGTGTCGCTGTCCCCGCGCAGCGCGCCGGCCTGGCCGCGGCCCACGCCGGTGCCCGCGGTCATGTCCAGCGGACGGCCCAGGTTGTAGGCGGCCGTGCCGGAGGCCTCGCCGAGCGACCAGTGGTCGCTGGCGCCGTCGGCGCGCACCACGTCGGCGTACGGGCGGGCCGCGCCGCCGGTGGCGACGGTGGCCGTCGTCCAGCCGGAGGTGGCGACGTTGCCCGACGGGTCGGTGGCCGTGACGCGGTACCGGTGCGTGCCGGCCGCCAGGCCGGTGTCACCGACGCCGATGGTGGGCTTGTTCCACCAGCTCGACGCCTGGGTCACCGTGTGGATCGGGGCGACCTCGTCGTCCCGGTACACGCGGTAGGTCAGGTTCTCGTTGTCCATGTCGTCGGTGGTCTTCCACGCGACGCGGACCGCGCCGGCACCCACCGCGGTGACCGTGGGCTCCATGCCGGTGGCGGCGGGGCCGGTCGTGTTCGGGGCGATCGACGGCAGCGCGAAGCGGACCAGGCCCTGCTGGTTGGTGCCGTTCACCCGCGGGAACTCGCCGGCGTAGGCGACGTACTGCTCGTTGCCCTCGACGGTCCAGCCGGCCTGGTACTGGCCGGTGACGCTGCCCTGGGAGAACGAGGGGTACCAGTGCAGCAGCGCCGGCGCGGGCTTGCCGCTGAAGTTGGCGTTGGTGAAGCCGCCGACGATGGTCCGGGTCGGGGTCAGGCCGAACGCGTTGCCGTGCTTCCAGACCTGCGACGGCGCGGAGTCCGCCCAGCCGCCGATGTAGTCGCAGCGGTGCATGTGCGAGGCGATGTAGAGCACCTGGCTGGTGGCGAAGTTGTCGTAGTTGTCGCCACGGCAGTAGGCCGCGAACCGGAGGTCACCACCGTTGGCGTTCGCCGCGAAGGTGCCCTCGAGGTTGCCCGGGCCGCCGAAGTCGTAGGCGCTGCCGAAGACGGTGTCGCCGGTGGCCGACAGGCCCCAGATCGCGGAGCTGGAGCCCTGGTTGGTGATCAGCTTGTTGACGGCGAACGGCCGCGTCGCGCCGGTGACCGCGTCGAGCGCGCCGACGCCGGTGGCCGCGGTGCCGTTCAGGCTGGCGAACCGTCCGCCGGCCACGACCTGGGCGCCACCGCTGGTCACGACGAGCGCGAGCACCTCGTTGCTGCCCTTGGTCGCGGAGGCACCCGGGACCGGGGCCCACGGGAGCAGCGCGCCGGTGGACGCGGAGACCGCGGCGAGCTTGGTCCGGCTGGCCCCGCCGACGGCGGAGACGCTGCCGCCGAGGTAGACCGCCGAGTCGGTGGCGGCGAGCGCGCGGACCTGGCCGCTGACGCTGGGCCGGAAGTCGGTGGCCAGCTGGCCGGTGGCGGTGTCGTAGGCGGCGATCCGGTTGCGGACCTCGCCGTTGGCGCGGGTGAAGTCACCACCGACGAAGATGCGGCGGCCGTCCGGGGTGGCGGTGATCGCCAGCGCCTGGCCGTTGAGGTCGGGCGCGAAGGAGCTGATCAGCTCACCGGTGCGGATGTCGTAGGCGAGCAGGTTGTTGCGGACGACCTGCTGCGTGCCGGCGCGGGCGCCGGCGGGGCGCGCGGTCGCGAACTTGCCGGCCACGTACACCGTGTTGCCGACGACGACCTGGTCCCAGGCGACGCCGTCGATCTGCACGGTGGGCAGCGGGTCGGCCGTCACGGTCACCGGCGTGGCCGGGTTCGCGGGGTCCAGCGGCGCGGAGTCCGCCGATGCGGCCGGTGCCATGAGGCCGACGGCCCCGCTGACCAGGAGGAGCGCCACTCCACCCGAGATCGAGCGCCGGGCAGTCCCCGGAGCACGTGCCGTCATCGTCTTCCCCCATGGCTCAGCCGCGGGGAATCCCCATGATCCCCCCGGACGGGCCGACACTAAGCGTGACGATCACGCTCACGCCAGGTTGCGACCGTCACCCGATCAGGTGCATCGGCGCAGGTCAGCGGCTCGTAGCCCGATCACGCCCTGTGCAGGACGGCGGCATTTCTCACCGTGCGTGACGGTCCGCTCCCGGGCCGCGACGGATCCCCGGTGTGTCATCTCGCGCCGGCCCGCCGGGCCCGGAAACGGCGGCGGCCCGCACCGGCCCCCGTGCGGGGGCGGGTGCGGGCCGCCGGGACGTGCGCGCTCACCCGGACGAGGGGGTGGCCCTCCCCGGGAGGGGACGGCGGACCCGCACGGAGTGCCGCACCATGCGCGCGACGACGTGCACCGTGGTGTCCCCCGGGCTGACGTAGCAGCGGGGCAGGGTGAACCGGTCGCCGGGCTCGTAGTCACCGGTGACGCAGGCGTGGTCGTACCCGGCGGCGCGCACGGCCTCGGCGGCGGCGTCGTCGTAGCTCCCGTAGGGGTAGCAGAACCCGGGGACCTCGGCCTGCAGCACGTCCTCGAGCACCCGCCGGCTCTCCCCCACCTCGGCCGCCAGCGCCCCCGGCTCCGCGCCGGCCAGCCGCGGGTGGGTCATGGTGTGGCTGCCCACCTCGTGTCCGGCCGCCGCGACCGCGCGCACCTGGTCGGCGTCCACGATCGGCAGCCGCGGGCCGTCGTCCCACTCGTTGACGCCGCCGAGCCGGCCGGCGACGACGTAGAGGGTGCCGGCCATCCCGTACCGCTCGAGCAGCGGGACGGCGTGGTCGAGGAAGTCGGTGTAGCCGTCGTCGAACGTCAGCCCGACCAGCCCGCGGGCGCGGCCCTGCTCCTGCGCGCGGAGCAGCTCGCCGAGCGGGACGCCGCGCAGCCCCAGCCGGGAGAGCAGCCTCAGGTGGCGGGCCAGCCGGTCGGGGTGCACGCGGAGCGCGTGCGGATCGGGCGCCGTCGAGGGGCTGATCGAGTGGTACATGAAGACCGGCGGGGTGACCGTGCGGTCGCGCCCCTCGGTCGTCGGTCCTGCGTGTCCGGGCACGGGGATCCCTCCTGGGACGTCTCTAGGGGGCGGCGACGACGGCGCGGTCGTCCCCGACCAGCGCCCGCAGCTCGCCGACCAGCTCGTCGCGGTAGCGCTCGGGGGCGTGCCGGCGGCGCGCCTCGTCGGCGTCGGCCAGCGCGGCCCGGGCGTATCCGGCGCGGTCGGCGACCACCCGCTCGACGGCGTCGGCCCACGCGCCGACGTCCCCCGGCGGGAGCGCCTGCACCGAGGCGCTAGCCGGCGGCCGCCTCGCGCAGCCCGCTGGAGTCGCTGACCAGCAGCGGGCGGGCGGCCAGGACTGCCTCCACGGTGGTGAGGCCGAAGGACTCCTCGGCGATCGACGGCACGAGGACGACGTCGGCAGCCCGGAGGTGGTCCCACACGTCGGCGCGGAAGCCGAGAAAAGCCACCCGGTCGCCCAGGCCCGCGGCCGCGACGGCCGCGTGCAGTTCCTCCTCGAACCACTCGTAGCCCTCGAAGACCGAGCCGACGAGGTCCAGCCGCGCGTCGACGCCGCGGCGCACCAGCTCCTCGAGCACTGCGACGGCGACCTGCGGGCCCTTGCGCGGCGACAGCCGGCCCACGACGAGCAGCCGCAGCGGGCCGTCGGTGCCCGCGTGCGCGGAAGACGCCTCGCCGGGCGCCGTCACGGCGTTGTAGACGACGGCGGCGCGCCTCCGCAGCCGCGGCGCGACCTCGCAGAGCACGTCGAGGGTGAACCGGCTGTTCGCGATGACCCGGTCGGCCAGGACCGGCGCGAGCGCCATGCCCCGGCGCAGCAGCCGCGGCTGCGACGCCTCCGCCTCGTGCACGTGGCACAGCGAGGGGCTGCCGGCCAACCGGGCCAGCAGCGGCCAGGACGGCAGGGTGAGGGTGTTGACGTAGACGCCGTCCCGGCCGTGCCGGCGGATCAGCCGGACGGCGGGCAGCGCGCCGCGCACCGCGTCGGCCACCAGCCGCAGGAAGCCGCGCGGCCGCATCGCGGCGTTGCGGAGCACCGGCATCCGGCACTGCACGACCCGCAGGCCGCGCGCCTCGAGCTCTTGGACGAGCGGCCCCGGGCCGGGCAGGACGACGGTCACGTCGAACGCCGTGGCCAGCGAGGACGCCGAGTCCAGCAGCACCCGGTCGGCGCCGTAGAGCTCGGCTCCCGGGTGGGCGACGAGCACCCGCCGGCGGCCCACGGTCAGGCCCCGGAGCCGGTGAACACCATGAACGGCGCGCCGGCCTGGTACCCGACGGAGAGGGTCACGAGGTCGCGGTCGCCGGCGGGCACGGTGAAGACGTACACGCCCTCGGCGCTCTCCCCCGGCTGCAGGACGCCGGAGAACGGCGCGGTCGACGGGTCGTTGATCGGCGAGGCGGGCAGCTGCTCCTCGCCGTGTGCCAGGTCGACCGCCACGCCGTCGAGCGGCACCGGGCCGCCGGTGCCGTTGGTGATCCGCACGGTCACCCGCAGCGCCGGGCCGGAGATGTTGCCCGGGCCGACGCCCGTGGCGTCGACCGCCTCCAGGGAGACGACGTCGGCGACGACCCCGTCCCCGGCAGCGGCCTGCTCGTCGAACCCGACCGGCGCCAGGGTCGCCGGGAGCTCGGTGGCGTCCTCGGTCGGTCCGGCGGGCTCGGGGGTGACCGGCGCGGGCGCCAGCTCCGGCGGCGCGCCGGAGGTCAGCGGCGCCTCCGTCGCGTCGGCGTCCTGACCGGACGCGCTCATCGTCCCGTCGTCGCCCGGCGCGAGCGCCAGCCCGACGGCGACGAGGACGGCGACCAGCAGCGCGGCCGCCCCGGCGACGACCAGCCGCCGGCGGCGATCGCCGCCGGAGATGCGGGAGAGCAGCGTCATCGGGGCAGCCTCGTCATCTCGGTGAACCACTTGATCGAGGCGAGGGCGAGGAAGCCCGCCGCCGCGAGGAACAGGAGCGTGTAGGCCGGGACGAACAGCCCCGGCGCGCCGTACAGCACGAACAGGCAGGCCAGCAGGCCGTAGTCCGTGGGCAGCGTGAGCAGCGACCGGCCGATGCCGGCCGGCTGCGCGGTGGGCTGGGCCCGGGTGGCGACGCCGTGCTGCGCGCGCAGCGCCTCGTTGAGCATCGTGGCGAAGTAGGTGACCGCGTCGACCAGGCAGTAGCCCAGCGGCACCAGCAGGACCACCGGGTCGACGACGTCGAAGCGGTAGAGGCCGATGACCAGCGCGAGGTGCAGCCCGGAGGACTTCACCGCGTCGACCATGTGGTCGAGCCACTCCCCGGCCGGCGAGCCCCCGCCGCGCAGCCGGGCCAGCTGGCCGTCGGCGGCGTCGAAGGCGTAGCCGAGCACCAGGCACGCGGTCAGGACCAGGCCGAGGGTCCACGACGGCTCGACGGTGGCCAGCAGCACGAGCGCCGTGGCGGTGAAGACGGCGCTGATGCCGGTCACCGCGTTGGGCGTGAGCCGCGCGTGGAAGGCGACCGCGGCCAGCAGCCGGCCGAGCTTGCGGTTGACGAAGCGGGAGTACGCGGGTGCGCCGGCCGCGCCCTTCTGGGCACCGGACAGCCGGCCGAGCGTCTCGCGCAGGCTCTCCTCGGGCCGCGGCGGGGCGAGGGTGCTCACTGCTGCGCTCCGCGGATCGGGATGACCGGCGTCGTCGTCCCCGGGTGCGCGACCGGGTTCACGACCGGGGGCACGACCGCGGTCGTGGTCCGCGGCTCCGGGATGCGCAGGGGGGCCGGCACCGCCGTCGGCAGCCGCCGGCCGTTCGGACGACGGGTCGGGAAGTCGCGCCGGGCCAGGGCGAGGGCCAGCTTCTCGTAGCCGGTCGCGACCTCGTCCCAGTCGTAGCCGGCGGCCAGGTCGCGGGCCCGCTTCCCGGCGATGCGGATGCGGCGGGGCTCGGCCTCGGCGGCGTCGACCAGGGCGGCGACGTCGGCGGGGCTGGTGAAGTAGCGACCGGCGTCCTCGACGACCTCGCGGTTGAAGTCGCAGTCGAACGCCAGCACGGCGGTGCCGGCGCCGATGGCGCGCAGCAGCGAGGGGTTCGTGCCGCCGACGCAGTGGCCGTGCAGGTAGGTGTAGGCGTTGGCGTAGAGCTGGTCGAGCTGCTCCTGGTCCCAGACGCCGCCGAGGAACCGGACCCGGTCGTCGGCCGCGGCGTGCACCTGCGCGGTGTAGGCGTCGGAGTAGGGCGCGGAGCCGACCACGACCAGCGGCTTGGTCGCGCCGCTGCGGGCGTAGCCCTCGACGATCACGTCGACGTGGGTTCTCGGGCTCGAAGCGGGCGACCACCAGGTGGTACTCCCCCGGGGTCAGGCCGAGCTCGGCCAGCCGGTCGGCCCCGGGCTGGATCAGCGGGGCGCCGTAGGTGAGCAGCGTGGTGGGCGCGCCGAACTCGTGCCGGTAGTAGTCGGCGATGCCGACGGCGTCGGCGATCAGCGCGTCGGACCAGCGCACGGCCAGGGCTTCCGCGGCGCGGTAGTACCGCTGGCCGACCGGGCCCCACTTGGCGCGCTTCCACTCCAGGCCGTCGACGTGCGTCGCGACCGGGATCCGGGCGGCCCGGAGCGCCGGCAGCAGCGGCGAGTTCGCGGCGTTGAAGACGAACGCGGCATCGGTGCGGTGCCCCAGCAGGTGGCCGACCGACAGGGCCGAGTGGCTCAGGGTCTCCAGCGCCCGCTTGTGCGCGGCCGGCAGGTGCACCAGCTCCATGCCCAGGTAGCGGTCGGGCCGCTCGGTCTCGTCCCGCCCGGTCCGGCAGTAGACGACGACGCGGTGCCCGCGGTCGGCCAGCCGGCGGCCGACCTCCTCGACGGCGGTCTCGAAGCCGCCGTACCGGGCGGGAACACCTCGGGTGCCCAGCATGGCGATGCGCATCGTGGTCCGTCCGTTCGCTCGTCCGCAGCCGGTGGATGCGGCCGCTCCGGCGCGCTGTCACGCACCGCGAATCAAGGATCGCGGCCCGTAGCCGCGCGCGCGTCGTTCCGGCGGACGCCGTCACCCTGCGGGGTGACCCCCGGACGGGGTGGGTCAGTAGGCCCCGGAGCGGTTGAGGACCGCGCGCGTCGTCTTCCAGAGGATCAGCATGTCGAGGGCGAGCGACCAGTTCTCCACGTACCGCAGGTCCAGGCGCACGGCCTCCTCCCACGGCAGGTCGCTGCGGCCGGAGATCTGCCACAGGCCGGTGAGGCCCGGCTTCACCAGCAGCCGGCGGCTGACCGACGCGTCGTAGCGGGCGACCTCGCCCGGCAGCGGCGGCCGGGGGCCGACGAGCGCCATGGTGCCGCCCAGCACGTTGAACAGCTGGGGCAGCTCGTCCAGCGAGAGCCGGCGCAGCCAGCGGCCGACCGGGGTGACCCGCGGGTCCTCCCGCATCTTGAACAGCAGGCCGTCGGAGATGTTGTCCGCGCGGATGTCCTCGAGCCGCTTGTCGGCGTCGACGACCATGCTGCGGAACTTCAGCATCGTGAAGGCCTGGCCGTTGATGCCGACGCGCTCCTGGCGGTACAGGGCGGGCCCGGCGCTGGTCAGCCGGACGGCGAGCGCGATGCCGACGAGCACCGGCGAGAGGAGCAGCAGCGCGAGGCCGGCGGCGCAACGGTCGACGGCGCCCTTGACCATGCGCCGCCAGCCCTCGAAGCGGGGCTGCTCGACCGAGAGCAGCGGCAGGCCCTCGAACGGGCGGATGTGCAGGCGGGGGCCGGCGACCTCGATGAGGCCGGGGGCGACCAGGAGCTCGACACCGCTGCCCTCGAGCTGCCAGGACAGCTGGCGCAGGTACTGCGCGGCCGTCTCGCTGGCCGAGGTGACGGCGATGGTGTCGGCACCCAGCCGGGCGGCCAGCGCGACGACGTCGTCCAGGCCCTCGACCGGCACGTCCACCAGGCCGGCGACGCGGGCGCGGTCGGCCGGCGTCACGCAGAGACCGACGACGTCGAGGCCGGCGTAGCTCTCCCGGCGCACGCGGTCGGCGAGCTCCAGGACCGCGCCGCCGCGGCCGACGACGATGACCCGCTTGCCGCAGCGGCCCCGGGCACGCAGCCGGCGGAGGTAGGTGCGCGCGGCGTAGCGCGCCACGAGGGTGGTGAGGGTCAGCGCGGGGACGCCGACGACGACCAGCGCGCGGCTGAGGTCCAGCCCCGCCGCGTAGGAGACGAAGCCGGCGACGGCCAACAGGACCAGGCCGGCGCGGCCGACGGTGCGGTACTCGTCGCTGCCGGTGCCGAAGACCCGCTCGGCGTGCGCGCCGCAGGCCCAGAGCAGCAGCGGCCAGGCCGGCACCAGCGCGACGGAAGCCCAGAACAGCGAGGGCTCGGGCGGCAGCCCCTCGGGGCGGGTGAGGACGACGCCGGCGCCGATGGCGGCCGCGGCGAGGGCCTCGAAGGCGGCCAGCGCGAGGGCGTAGGTGCGCACCCAGGGTGCGGTGGCGATCCGGGTGAGCGGGCGGGCCGGCGTCACGGTCGTCTCGCGACGCGGGGCCGGGATGAGGTCCAGCCCGGTGCTCAGCGCTTCCTTGTCCACCAACACGTGTGCTCCCCCGTTACGCAGTGTGATTGCGTCAACACACGAGGGGTGCGGCCGTCAGGCCGACGAACAGGACGTTCTCCCCCGAGTGCAGTCCTCGATGCGCGGACAACACTCACAGTCCGTCACCGGCAGGGTCAACACGGACGGGGCCTCTTCACCCTTTCGGGAGCACGGAGAGTGACCGATCGGCGAGCTGGGCGGCTCAGCTGCGGGGGTGGACCTCGTTCTGCGCGGCCTCCAGGCCGCGGGCGAGCAGTGACTCTGCGGCGTCGGCCGCGTCGACGAGCAGAAGGTCGAGCTCCTTGCGCTCGGTCGCGGAGAAGTCCTTGAGCACGTAGTCGGCCGGGTCCTGGCGGCCCGGGGGGCGGCCGATGCCGACCCGCACGCGCAGGTAGTCCTTGGTGCCCAGAGAGCGGGTGATCGAGCGCAGGCCGTTGTGGCCGCCCTCGCCGCCGCCCCGCTTGAGCCGCACGACGGCGAAGTCGATGTCGAGCTCGTCGTGCACCACGACGAGGTCGGTGGCCGGGAGCTTGTGGTAGTCGAGCAGGCCGCGCACCGGGCCGCCGGACTCGTTCATGTAGGTGAGCGGGCGGGCGAGGACGACGCGGCGGCCGGCCAGCCGGCCCTCGCCGCTGACCGCCCGCGACCGGGCGCCCTTGCCCGGCGAGAGCCGGATGCCGGCGCGCTCGGCCAGCAGGTCGAGCACCATCGCGCCCACGTTGTGCCGGTTGCCGGCGTAGCCGGGCCCGGGGTTGCCCAGCCCCACGACGAGGAAGGGCCCCTCGCTCGGAGCGGACGCCGCAGGGGCGCCGGCAGTGCCGGCGCCCCCGCGGGTCGTGCTGTCGGTCAGCGGAGGCCTCAGTTGTCCGCGGACTTCTCGGCCGAGTCCATCGACTCGCCGCTGCCCTGGTCCTGCGGCTCCGGGACGACGTCGCCGTCGGCGTCGGACTCCTCGCGCTCGATGCCGGCCTCGGCCTCGGCCTCGGCGAGCTCGGCCTCCAGCGCCTCGGCGGTCGGGGCGCCGAGGAAGCCGATGACCAGCGCCTCGGGGTCGGTGATCAGCGTCGAGCCCGAGGGCAGGACGAGCTCGCCGGCGGTGATGTTCTGCCCGGCGGCGTGGCCGGTGATGTCGACCTCGATGGCCTCGGGCAGCTTGGTGGCGTCGGCCTCGATGGAGACGGTGTTGAGCTGGTGGTTCGGGATCGAGTCGGGGGCCGGGTCGCCGACGATGACGATCGGCACCTCGACGGTGGTCTTCTCGCCGCGGCGGACCAGCAGCAGGTCGACGTGCTCGTGCTGGCGGGTCAGCGGGTCGCGCTGCACGGCCTTGGTGAGGGCGAGCTGCTCCTTGCCCTCCAGGACGACGGTCAGCAGGACGTTGCTGCCGCCGTTGCGCAGGGCCGCGGCGAACTCGCGGGCCGGCAGCGACAGGTGCACGACGTCCTGGCCGTGCCCGTAGAGGACGGCGGGGATGCGACCCTCGCGGCGGGTGCGACGCGCGCTGCCCTTGCCGAACTCGGTACGGGTCTCGGCGTCGAGCCGGAAGTCAGCCACGGTGATGTGCTCCTAGGTATCGGGTCTGTGCGGGCCAGGCGCGAACGCACAGCACCCCGGAGAGCACAGCACGTCGATAACGGAACGCTGGGCGTTCCCTCGCCGGGCAACGCGAGCCAGGGTACGCGACTGGCGACGACCACCGCGCAGCGGTCCGTCCGAGCGGGGGCCCGGAGGGCCCCCGAGGACGGACGTGCCGCAGGACGAAGACGCCGGGACAGGAGCTGCCCCGCGAGGCCGTCGCGGCGAGCGGGGCCCGGAGGGTCCCCGAGCCACGGCGGGTACGCGCTCAACTCAGCCGGGGAACGGCTCCTGGCCGCGGTCGGAGCGCGGAGCGCGACAGATCAACTAGCTCCGTCGAACAAGGAGGTGACCGAGCCGTCCTCGAAGACCTCCTTGATCGCCCGGGCGAGCAGGGGGGCGATGGAGAGGACCGTCAGCTTGTCGAAGCGGCGGTGCTCCTCGATGGGCAGCGTGTTGGTCACGATGACCTCGCTGACCTTGCTGCTGGAGAGCCGCTCGACCGCGGGGCCGGAGAGCACGCCGTGCGTGGCGGCGACGATGACGTCGGCGGCGCCGGCGTCGAAGAGCGTCTCGGCGGCCTTCACGATCGTGCCGCCGGTGTCGATCATGTCGTCGACCAGGATGCAGACGCGGCCCTCGACCTCGCCGACGACGCGGTTGGCGACGACCTCGTTGGCGACCAGCGGGTCACGGGTCTTGTGGATGAAGGCCAGCGGCGTCCCGCCGAGCTTGTCGCTCCAGCGCTCGGAGACGCGGACGCGGCCGGAGTCCGGGGAGACGACGGTGATGTCGCGGTCGCCCCAGCGCTCCTTGACGTGGTTGATCAGCAGGTCGAGGGCGAAGAGGTGGTCGACCGGGCCGTCGAAGAAGCCCTGGATCTGCGCGGTGTGCAGGTCGACGGTCATCAGCCGGTCGGCGCCGGCGGTCTTGAACATGTCGGCGACCAGGCGCGCGGAGATGGGCTCGCGGCCGCGGTGCTTCTTGTCCTGACGGGCGTAGGGGAAGAACGGGGCGACCACGGTGATCCGCTTCGCGGAGGCGCGCTTGAGCGCGTCGACCATGATCAGCTGCTCCATGAGCCAGGTGTTGATCGGCGCGGTGTGGCTCTGCACCACGAAGGCGTCGCACCCGCGCACCGACTCCTCGAACCGCACGAACAGCTCGCCGTTGGCGAACTCGTAGGAGGCGGTCGGGGTGGGGGTCACGCCGAGGTGGCCGGCGATCTCGCCGGTCAGCTCGGGGTAGGCCCGGCCGGAGAAGAGCATCAGGCTCTTGTTGGTGGTCTGCCGGATGGCGCTCATCGGGTCTGCTGCCCCTCGTCGTCGTGCGCCCCGGGGTCGGGGGCGTCCGCTCGCCCTTCCGCGGCTGCGGCGGCCTCCGCGGCCGGGGATCCCGGCCGTCGGCGTCGGACCCACCCTGCCACATTTCGCTGGGTGGCCCGCGCCACGCCCATGGCCCCCGGGGGGACGTCGTTCGTGATGACCGACCCGGCCGCGGTGTAGGCGCCGTCGCCGATGGTGACCGGCGCCACGAGCATGCTGTCCGACCCGATCCGGACGTGGTCCCCGATGGTCGTGCGGTGCTTGGCCACGCCGTCGTAGTTGACGAAGACGGTGGCGGCGCCGATGTTGGCGCCGCGGCCGATGGTCGCGTCGCCCACGTAGGAGAGGTGCGGCACCTTCGACTCCTCGCCGACCTCGACGTTCTTGATCTCGACGAAGGCGCCGGCCTTGCTGCCGCGGCCCAGCCGGGTGCCCGGGCGCAGGTAGCTGAACGGGCCGACGGTCGCGTCCGGCCCGATCTCCGCCCCCAGGCAGTGCGAGCGGACGACGCTGGCGCCGGCCTCGACGGTGCAGTCGACCAGCGTGGTGTCCGGGCCGACGACGGCGCCGGTGGCGACGGTCGTCGTCCCGAGCAGCTGGGTGCCCGGCTGCAGGACGGCGTCGGCGGCGGCGGTCGCGGTGACGTCGACCCAGGTGGTCTGCGGGTCGACGACGGTGACCCCGGCGCGCATCAGGTCGTCGAGCACGCGGTCGTTGAGGGTGCGCCGCCGCTCGGCCAGCTCGCGGCGGTCGTTGCAGCCCAGGACGTCGTCGGGGTCCTCGGCGCGGACCGCGGCGGTCGGGGCGCCCTCGGCGACCAGCGGCGCGAGCGCGTCGGTGAGGTACTGCTCCCCCTGCGAGTTCGCCGTCCCGACGCCGGCCAGGACGCGGCGCAGGGTGGCGGCGTCGGCGACGTAGACGCCGGCGTTCACCTCGCGGATGGCGCGCTGCTCGGGGGTGGCGTCGCGCTCCTCGACGATGGCCTGCGGGGCTCCGCGGCCGTCCCGGACGATGCGGCCCAGGCCGGTCGGGTCGTCGACCTCGGCGGTGAGCACGGTGAAGACGCTGCCGGCGGCGTCGTGGGCCTGCACGAGGTCGCCGAGCGTGCGGCTGGTCAGCAGCGGCGAGTCCCCGTTGACGACGAGGACCGACCCGTCGAGCTCGGGCACCGCGGCGAGGGCGACCTCGGCGGCGTGCCCGGAGCCGAGCTGCTCCTCCTGCACGACGGCGACGGCGCCGGGCGCGACCTCGGCCAGGTGCGCCGCGACCTGCTCGCGCCCCGCCCCGACGACGACGACCGTGGTGCCCGCCGCCAGCGGCGCGGCCGCGGCCAGCACGTGCCCGAGCAGGCTGCGGCCACCCAGGGTGTGCAGCACCTTCGGCGTCGAGGACCGCATGCGGGTGCCCTGGCCGGCGGCGAGGACGACGACGGCGGCGACGCGCGGCGTCCCGGCGGGAGCGGACGGCGGGTTTTCCTGCGGGGGCACGGGTCTCCTCCAACGGTGACGGCACGGCTGCTGGGGGACTCGGACTCGAACCGAGACTGCACGGCTCCAAAGGCCGGCGGGCTGCCGATTACCCCATCCCCCACCCGCGGCGCCGTCGCGGACGGCGTCGCGGAGGTGCCCGAGCGGACCGGCACCCGGGTGCGAGCCTAAGGGCCGCGCTCCCCGCGGGGGCACCGGCGGCGGCGGCGCGGTGCGTCCCGACCCACCGGACCAGCGGGTTCGCGGATCCGCCTACGGTGCCGTAGGTTTTCCGGCACATCGCCCGGAGCTCGCCGGTTCTGCCACCGCGCCCGAGGCGGATCACCACAGCACAGGAGTCCTCTTGTCAGCTCCCGCCCTCACCCGACCGACGGCCCCGCCCCGCGCCGAGCCCTACGCCGGGTTGCCGGACAACGCCATCGGCCGGCGCAAGAGCACCCTCGAGATCGTCACGCTCTACGTGATCGTGCTCGTGCCCTTCGTGGCCCTGGCGGCCGTCATCCCCGCGGTGTGGGGCTGGGGCATCTCCTGGCTGGACGTCGGCCTGGCGGTCGGCTTCTACTACCTGTCGCTGCTCGGCGTGACCGTCGGCTACCACCGGCACTTCACGCACGCCTCGTTCAAGAGCGCCCGCCCGCTGCGCCTGGGGCTGGCCGTCGCCGGCTCGATGGCGATCCAGGGCCCGGTCAACCAGTGGGTGGCCGACCACCGCCGGCACCACGCCTTCGCCGACCGCGCGGGTGACCCGCACTCCCCCTGGCGCTACGGCACCGACCTGCGCGCGCTGCTGAAGGGCATGTTCCACGCCCACCTGGGCTGGCTGTTCGACCGCCGCAAGACCAACCAGGCCCGCTACGCCCCTGACCTGCTCAAGGACGCCGGCCTGGTCTTCATCAGCCGCACCTTCGTCGTGTGGGCCTTCCTCAGCCTGGCGATGCCCGCCGTCCTCGGCGGGCTGATCACCGGCAGCTGGGCCGGTGCCTGGTCGGCGTTCTTCTGGGCCGGCCTGGTGCGCGCGGCCCTGCTGCACCACGTCACCTGGTCGATCAACTCGGTCTGCCACGTGGTGGGCAACCGGCCGTTCGTCTCCCGCGACCGGGCGACGAACTTCTGGCCGCTGGCGATCCTCAGCGGCGGCGAGTCCTGGCACAACCTGCACCACGCCGACCCGACGTGCGCCCGGCACGGGGTGCTGCGCGGCCAGATCGACATCAGCGCCCGCGTCATCTGGGTGTTCGAGAAGCTCGGCTGGGCCTCCTCCGTCAAGTGGCCCGACCCGGTGCGCCTGGCCGCCAAGCGCCGCGTCGAGGCCCCGGCCGCGTCCTGAGCACCGACCCCGGCACCGACCTCGGGCACCCGCCCGGGGCCGGCCCGGGTGCGCACGGCACCCGCGTCCGGGTGCGCATGACCGGCGCGCAGCGCCGGGAACAGCTGCTCGACGTCGCCCGCGAGCTGTTCGGCCGGCGCGGTTTCGTCGCCACCTCGATCGAGGAGATCGCGGCGCACGCGCAGGTGAGCAAGCCCGTCGTGTACGAGCACTTCGGCGGCAAGGAGGGCATCCACGCCGTCGTCGTCGACCGCGAGATGCAGCTGCTGCTGGGCCGCTTCACCACGGCCCTCTCCGCCCCGGGGCACCCCCGGGAGCTGCTGCAGCGCGCCGCGCTGGTGCTGCTGGAGTACATCGAGTCCGACACCGACGGCTTCCTCGTGCTCACCCGTGACGCCCCGATCACCAGCGGCGTGGGCGGCTACTCCTCGCTGATCGGCGAGGTGGCCCGCAAGGTCGAGCACATCCTCGGCGGGCACTTCGACGCGCGCGGCTACGACCCGCGGCTGGCCGAGCTCTACAGCCAGGCGCTGGTCGGCATGGTCGCGCTGGTCGGCCAGTGGTGGCTGGACACCCGTACGCCCGACAAGAGCGTGGTGGCCGCGCACCTGGTGAACCTGGCCTACAACGGCCTGTCCCACCTCGACCCGTCCCCCGACCTGCTGGACGGTCCCGGCGCCCCCTGAGCGCCGCTCAGACCACCCGGGCGCCGGGCACCGGCCCGGTGACCGCGCGGACGGTCCGGAAGACGCCCTCCCCGGCCAGGGTCGCCGCCAGCCGGACGGCCGCGGGCTGGTCCTCCGCGAGCGCCGCGATGGTCGGGCCGGAGCCGCTGACGAGGGCACCGAGGGCGCCGGCGCCGCGGGCCGCCTGCAGCGCGCGCCGCAGCTCCGGCCGCAGCGAGAGCGCCGGCGCCTGCAGGTCGTTGGCGAGCGCGTCCGCCAGCGCCGCCGCCGGCCCGCTGCGCAGCGCGGCCAGCACCGGCTCGGCGGGCAGCAGCTGCTCGCCGTCGGGCACCCGGCCCTCGGCCCGGAGCCGGTCCAGCTCGCCGTACACCGACGGGGTCGACAACCCCTCGCCGGCGATGCCGAGCACCCAGTGCCACGACGGCCGTGCCAGCACCGGGGTCAGCTGCTCCCCGCGCCCGGTGCCCAGGGCGACGCCGCCGAGCAGGCTGAACGGGACGTCGCTGCCCAGGTGCGCGGCCAGCTCCAGCAGGTCGGCGCGGTCGGCACGGGTGCTCCAGAGCGCGTCCAGCGCGACCAGCGCGGCGGCGGCGTCCGCGCTGCCGCCGGCCAGGCCCGCGGCCGCCGGGATGTCCTTCGCGATCTCGAGCTGCGCGTCGGCGGGCACGCCGGCGTGCTCGGCGAGCAGCTCGGCCGCCCGCCAGACCAGGTTGCGCCGGTCGGTCGGGACGGCGTCCGCCCCGGTCACCCCGCCCGAGCCCTCGCCACTGACGGCGAGGCTCAGCCCCTCGCCCGGCCGGGCGGTGACGGTGTCGAACAGCGAGACGGCGAGGTAGACCGTGCGCAGCTCGTGGAACCCGTCGGGGCGCAGCGGGCCGACGGCCAGGTGCGCGTTGATCTTCGCCGGGGCCCGCGCGGTGACGACGCCGGACGCCGTCACGGCTGCACCTCGTCGGTGGCGGCCAGGCGGGCGAAGTCGGTCACCGAGAGCTGCTCGCCGCGGGTCGAGGGGTCGATGCCGGCCGCGCGCAGCCGGGTCTCCGCGGCGGCGGGGCTGCCGGCCCAGCGCGCCAGGGCCGCGCGCAGGCTCTTGCGGCGCATCCCGAAGGCGGCGTCGACCGCCGCGAAGGTGGCCCGGCGGTCGCCCTCGGGCGGGGGGCGCCGGACGAGGGCGACCAGCCCGGAGTCGACGTTGGGCTCGGGCCAGAACACCCGCCGGCCCACGTTGCCCGCCCGGCGCACCTCGCCGTACCAGGCGGCCTTGACCGACGGCACGCCGTACGCGCCGCCCCCGGGGGGCGCCGCGAGCCGCTCGGCGACCTCGGCCTGCACCAGGATCAGCGCACGCTCCAGGGTCGGCAGCAGGTCGAGCAGGTGCAGCAGCACCGGCACCGCGACGTTGTAGGGCAGGTTCGCGACCAGCGCGGTGGGCGGCGGACCCGGCAGCTCGCTGATGCGCAGCGCGTCGGCCTCGACGACGGTCAGCCGGTCGGCGAGGTCGGGCCGGCGCTCGGCGACCGTCCGGGGCAGCCGGGCGGCCAGGCGGGGGTCGATCTCGACGGCGGTGACCGCCGCCGACGCCGGCAGGAGCCCGAGGGTGAGCGAGCCGAGGCCCGGCCCGACCTCGAGGACGACGTCGTCGGGCGCCAGCCCGGCGGTGCGCACGATGCGCCGGATCGTGTTGGCGTCGTGCAGGAAGTTCTGGCCCAGCTGCTTGGTGGGGCGCAGCTCGAGCTCCGCGGCCAGCTCGCGGATCGCGGCCGGCCCCAGGAGCCCGTCGGGCGGCTCGGGGGGAGTCAGGGCGACCCGATCAGCCGAACAGCCGCGGGCCGCAGTGCCGGCCACTGGCCGGCACCGGAGCGCTGGTACAGCAGCTGCGCGCGGTAGGTCTGCTCGTCGGGGCTGGCCTGCGAGGGCAGCCCCGTGCCGCCGACGGACTGCCAGGTGCCGACGCCGAACTGGTACAGGCCGTGGTACTTGCCGGTGCTGCTGACGGCGGTGGGGCGGCCGCCGGACTCGCAGGCGGCGAGCGCGGCCCAGTTGAGCCCGTCGGCGGACGGGCTGGCGGTCGGCCGCGGCTTGGTGCCGACGGCGACCTGCTCGGTGACCGGGGCGCGGTCCACGACGGTGCTCACGGTCTCGCGGCCGGTCTCGACGCCATCGGTCACGGTGATCCGGTAGGTGACGGTCTGCTGGCCGTCGACGCCCGGCGTCGTCACCTTCTTCTCGCCGACGGTCGCCTCCGGGTTCGGCGTCTCCACCGTCTCGTGCGGCAGGGCGACGGTCTCGGTGACTTCGGTGACGGTCACCCGGTAGACCTGCAGGCGCATGCCCGCGGTCAGCGGCGTCGTGGCCTCGGCGGTGGCGCGGTCCGTGGCGCTCAGCACGATGCCCTGCTCGGCGAGCAGGTCGCCGGCCGTGGCGGCGGTGGTGGTGACGACGCGCTCCTGGCCGTCCACGGCGAGGACGACGTCCTTGGGCGTGGTGACCTCCAGGCTCATCCCGTCCAGCGGCAGCCGCTCGCTGCGGCTCGCGGAGAGGACCAGGCCGTCGGCGCGCAGGCCGAGCTGCTCGAGCGCCTCGTCCACCGACAGGGCGGTCACGTAGATCTCCTGCTCGACGCCGTCCACGGTGAGCTTCAGCGGGCGGGCGCGGGTGAGCAGGACCGTGTCGCCGTCCGCGACGGCCGCGTCGACGGCCGGCAGCACGACGTCGTGGGCCGCGGGCTCCAGGCCTGCCTCGTCCAGCACCTCGGCCACCGTGTCGGCGTAGGTGCCGACGCGCGAGGCCTGGCCGTCGACCGTGAGGACGATCGACTTCTGGGCGACGAAGAAGGCCAGCGTTCCGCCCACGAGTCCGAGCAGGACGAGGGCGAAGAGGCTGAGTCGGAGCGAGCGGCGCACGGCACATCCAGGGGTTCCGGGACCCGGGCAGGAGGACGTGGGCACGCCGCCGGTGGACGGCGCGCCCGCTGCAGTCCGCATCCGGGTCGGCTGCTCGACCGGAACCTGCGGTTCCGGTCGGGCGCTCGGCCCGGGGCGGCCTCCACCCCGGCTGATCACGACACGATAACGAGCACGGTGCGTGGTGCAACGGTGCGTGATGAGTGAATCAGACCGTCGCCATGTCGCTATGTGGACGCGCCGACACGTTCTGTGACAGCCGTGCCGGGATCAGGAACTCGGGACCGTCGCTCGTCGCTCTGCCGGGGTGAGCAAGCGCACAGCGTGGGATCCAGCCGTTCGGGGCACACACGCCCGCCCGTCAGCCCGCCAGCGCCCGGGCCCCGGCACGCACCGGTCGCAGCCACGTCACCAGGAAGAACGCGACCGCCAGCCCGGACGACAGGGTGCAGAAGCCGCCGGCGACCAGCCCCACCGGCAGCAGGTCGAAGTGCTCGGTCACCCGGTCGCCGCGGTCGATGCCCGCGGTGAGCAGCAGCGCGCCCAGCGGCAGCAGCGCCAGCACGCCCGTCGCCGCCGAGACCAGGTGCGCCGTCCAGGTGCGCAGCGCCTCGTCCACCGGCACGTCGGCGCCCGCGGCCGGCAGCGGGCGCACGACCGCCCGCAGCAGCGCCAGCTCGGCGAGCACCCAGGCCACGCCCGGCACCGCCACCGCCGTCCCCGCGAACGCCGCGCCGACCTCCTCGCCCGACCACAGCCAGGCCGCCGTCGCGATCACCGCGACGACCTCCAGCCGCATCGTCCACACCAGCCAGGCCGAGATCAGCTCCGCCCGGCGCGGCCGCCGGTGCGGCTGGGCCACCGCCCAGCGCGGCCGCGGCCGGGTCACCTCCGCCAGCAGGACGCCGGCCAGCAGCCCGAGCACCAGGATCGGCACCCACAAGAAGACCGACGACTCCCCCACCAGCACGAGGACGCCCACGATCCCGGCGATCCCCAGCAGCAGGCCCAGCCGCCGCCAGCGGCGCCCGTGCTGCGCCTGCTGGGTCAGCGCCGCCGCGCCCTCGGCCGTCGGTTCGACCAGCTCCACGGACCCGCCGGCCACCGCCCGCCGGTCGGCCGCCCGCGCCCAGGCACGCGACAGCAGCACGCCCGGCACCAGCAGGGCGATGAACAGCACGACGGCGATGAGGCGGCCCACCCTGTCATTGTCGCCCTCCGGGCGACACCGCGGCCACGTGCCGTTCCCCTGCGCCGCTGAGCCGCCCCCGTCCCTCCTCTGGGGACCCTCCGGGCCCCCGTCGTCGGGACCGCTCCGCGGGTTGCTCCCCGTCGTTCCTCGGGGGACCCTCCGGGCCCCCGCTCGTCACGACCCGCTGACGCGAGGTCGGCTCAGGTGCCGGTCTCCCACGAGCCGAAGACGCGTTCTGCGTTGCGGGTGAGCTGGTGGCAGAGCTCCTCGAGGTCGGTGCCGGTGACCTCGGCGAGGGCGCGGACCGTGTGCGGCACCAGGCGGGAGGCGTTCGGGCGGCCGCGGTGCGGGACCGGCGTGAGGAAGGGCGAGTCGGTCTCGACCAGGAGCTGCTCGGCCGGGGTGAGAGCGGCGGCCTCGCGCAGGTAGCCGGCGTTGCCGAAGGTCAGGGTGCCGGCGAACGACAGCACGAAGCCCCGCGCGACGCAGGCCTTCGCGAACGCGGCGTCACCGGAGAAGCAGTGGAAGACGGTGTGCTCGGGCGCGCCCTCGTCGTCCAGCACGCGGAGGATCTCGTCGTGGGCGTCCCGGTCGTGGATGACCAGGGCGACGCCGTGCTCCTTCGCGATCCGGATGTGCGCCCGGAACGACGCCTCCTGCGCGGCCCAGCCCTCGGGGCCGGTGCGGAAGCGGTCCAGGCCGGTCTCCCCCACGGCCCGCACCCGCGGCAGCGCGGCCAGCCGGTCGATCTCGGCCAGCGCCTCGTCGGTCGCCTTCCCTGCCCCCGCCTCGTTCGGGTGCAGCGCCACGGCGGCCAGCACCGACGGGTGCCGCGCGGCCAGGGCCGCCGACCAGCGCGATGAGGCGACGTCGACACCGACCTGGACCAGCCGGGTCACGTTCACCGCCGCCGCGGCCGCGATCTCGGCGTCCACGGCGGCGTCGGACGCCCACTCGCCGTGCTCGTCGTCCGCCGGCCGCTCCCCCAGCACGATGTCCAGATGCGTGTGGCTGTCCAGCGCCGGCGCCGGCAGCGGCTCCGGGGACGGCGGCGGCTCACCGCGCCGGTTGGCCCGCGACGAGGCCGACCGGCTCACGCACGCCCCCCGAGGGCAGAAATGGCCATTACTGCCGTCACGCGGAGCCCTCTTCGAGGCGGGCCAGCTCCTCCTCCACCACCGAGTCGTCGAGCTTCTTGAAGATCGGCGTCGGAGCGCTCAGCGGGCTCCCCGACGGCAGCGGGCGCGAGCCCCACGTCGCCGCGGCGCCCGCGTAGTCGCCGGTGATGATCGGGTAGGGAGAGCCGTCGTCGAGATCCGTGGTCTCCACGATCTGCGGCGCCGGCGACCACACGCCCTCGCCCCCGAGCAGCTCGTGCACCTTCTGCGCCGAGTGCGGGAGGAACGGGGTGAGCAGCGCGTTGCAGTCGCTGATCGCCTGGAGGGCCGTGTGCAGCACGGTGTCCCGGCGGGCCGGGTCCTCCTTGAGCTTCCACGGCGCCTGGTCCGACAGGTACTTGTTCGCCTCGCCGACGACGCGCATCGCCTCGGTCGCCGCGGCCTTCTGCCGGTTGCGGCCGAGCAGTTCGCCGATCGGCCCGAACGCCGACGACGTCGAGGCCAGCAGCGCGCGGTCGGCGTCGGTCAGCTCGCCCGGCGTCGGGATCGCGCCGACGTTCTTCGCCGCCATCGACACCGTGCGGTTGACCAGGTTGCCCCAGCCCGCGACCAGCTCGTCGTTGTTGCGGCGGACGAACTCCGACCAGGTGAAGTCGGTGTCCTGGTTCTCCGGGCCGGCGGCGGCGATGAAGTAGCGCAGCGCGTCGGCGTCGTACCGGGCGAGGAAGTCGCGCACGTAGATGACGACGTTCCGCGAGGAGGAGAACTTGCGGCCCTCCATGGTGAGGAACTCGCTGGAGACCACCTCGGTCGGCAGGTTCAGCCGGCCGTAGGAGCCCGGCGTCCCGCCCTTGTCGCCCTCGCCGTTGTAACCGAGCAGCTGGGCCGGCCAGATCTCGGAGTGGAAGACGATGTTGTCCTTGCCCATGAAGTAGTAGGCGTCGGCGTCCGGCGACTGCCACCACTGGCGCCAGGCCTCCGGGTCCCCGGAGCGGCGAGCCCACTCGATCGACGCCGACAGGTACCCGACCACGGCGTCGAACCAGACGTAGATGCGCTTGTCGGGCCGGTCGCGCCAGCCGTCCAGCGGCACCGCGACGCCCCAGTCGATGTCGCGGGTGTAGCTGCGCGGCTTGAGGTCCTCGAGCAGGTTGACGCTGAAGTTGAGGACGTTCGAGCGCCAGTTCTTCCGCGTCGCCAGCCAGTCGCCCAGCGCGCGGGTGAACGCCGGCAGGTCGAGGAAGTAGTGCTCGCTCTCGACGAACTTCGGCGTCTCACCGTTGATCTTGCTGACCGGGTTGACCAGGTCGGTCGGGTCGAGCTGGTTGCCGCAGTTGTCGCACTGGTCGCCGCGCGCGCCGTCGTAGCCGCAGATCGGGCAGGTGCCCTCGATGTAGCGGTCGGGCAGGGTGCGCCCGGTCGACGGGCTGATCGCGCCGAGCGTCGTCTTCGGGAACACGTAGCCGTTCTTCAGCAGGCCCAGGAAGATCTCCTGGCTGACGGCGGCGTGGTTGGCCGTCGTCGTCCGCGTGAACAGGTCGTAGCTCAGCCCGAGGGACTGCAGGTCGTCGACGATCACCCGGTTGTTGCGGTCGGCGATCTGCCGGGGCGTCACGCCCTCGGCGTCGGCGGCCACGGTGATGGGCGTGCCGTGCTCGTCGGTGCCGCTCACCATCAGCACCCGGTTGCCGCTCATCCGCTGGAAGCGGCTGAAGACGTCGGAGGGGACTCCGAACCCGGAGACGTGGCCGATGTGCCGCGGGCCGTTGGCGTAGGGCCAGGCGACCGCGGTCAGGATGTGGCGATCACTCACGGCACAACAGTACGGAGGCCCGTCCACCCGGTTGCCCGGGCAGTCGGGTCAGTGCGCGGTAACGGTCGTGGAGGCGATGTCGCCCGGGCCCAGCGGGTCGTCCACCGGGCCGACCAGCGCGAGGGCGCCGAGGGCCAGGCCGATGACGGCGAGGGTCGCCGTCGCCAGGCCGCGGTGCGCGACCGCGGGGTCGGGACGCCGCTCGACGACGCGGGGACCGGCCGCCAGCCACGCCGCCACCGACGGCGAGCCGGCCAGCAGCAGCTTGCCGACCGGGACCGACACGGCCAGCAGGAGCGCACCCGGGAGCGCGAGGGGCAGGGCGACGGGGACGAGGAGCGCCGCGACGCCGAGCAGCGCGACCAGCGCCAGCTCGCCGACGGCGACGCCGACCAGCATCCGGCGACCGGAGCCGTCGACCACCGCGGCGCCGCTGCCGGCCGCCAGCACGATCCACGCCGCCAGCAGGAGCAGGCCGACGGCGACGACCGGGCCGGCGGGGCGCGACGGCCCGCCGAGCAGGCCGTCCAGCCCGTGCAGCGCGACCGCGAGCAGGGCGACGGCCTCGACGACGGCGAGGGCGCCGGTGAGCAGGGCGGTCACGGGCGGGCGGCGCCGCGCCGTGCCGGTGCCGAGGGGGCGGAGCGGGAGCGCGAGACGCGGGCCCGCGAACGCACCGCGCATGCCGTGCACGTCGATCGCCACGCCGAGCTCCCCTGACCGGTCCGAACTGTCCCCGGAGGGCTCGTCGCGTTCCCGCCCGTGCTGGAGGGCCGCAGCGCCGGGCCCCACCCCGACGGGTGAGCCGCCCGCTCGCCCCGCGCGGCGCGCCTACGCTGCGGACGCCCGGTCCCGAGGAAAAGCCCGATGAGCAGCGCCGGCACCCCGCCCCCGCCCCCGCCGTCGACCCCGCCGCTGCCCGACCGCGCCGCCGGCCCGGAGACGACCGACGGGCCGCCGAACCCCCGCCCCCGCCCGGCCGGCCGCGAGCCGCGGACGCCGACCCGCGCCCCCGGCACCCCGGCCGTCGTCGACTGCGCCGTCTACGTGGACGGCGAGCGGCAGGCCGCGGTGGAGCCCGAGGAGGCCCTCCACGTCGCGGAGCGGACCGGCGGCTTCGTGTGGCTGGGGCTCTACGAGCCGACCGAGGACGAGCTCGCGGCGATCGCCCGGCGCTACGCGCTGCACCCGCTGGCCGTGGAGGACGCCGTCTACGCCCACCAGCGGCCCAAGCTGGAGCGCTACGACGAGGCGCTGTTCATGGTGCTGAAGACGGCGACCTACGTGGAGCACGAGGAGCTGACCGCGACCAGCGAGGTGGTGGACACCGGCGAGGTCATGGTCTTCCTCGGGCCGCGCTACGTGATCACCGTCCGGCACGGGCACCACAGCGAGCTCGGCGACCTGCGGCACCGGCTGGAGGAGCAGCGCGACCTGCTGTGCCTGGGCCCGGCCGCCGTCCTCTACGCCGTCGCCGACCTGGTGGTGGACACGTTCGTCGACGTCGCCGGCGCGGTCGAGGACGACGTCGACGAGCTCGAGGCCTCGGTCTTCAGCCCGTCGCGGACCGACGACATCGGCCGGCTGTACCAGCTCAAGCGGGAGCTGATGTCGCTGCGCCGGGCGGTCTCCCCGCTGGAGGTGCCGCTGCAGAAGCTGGCCGAGCGGGAGATCGATGTCGTCCCGCAGGCGATGCGCTCCTACTTCCGCGACGTGCTCGACCACGCCATCCGGGTGCGCGACCAGGTGGCCGGCCTCGACGAGCTGCTCACCTCGATCCTCCAGGCGTCGCTGGCGCGCACCTCGATGGCCGACAACGAGGACATGCGCAAGATCTCCGCCTGGGCCGGCATCATCGCCGTCCCGACCGCGATCGCCGGCATCTACGGGATGAACTTCGAGCACATGCCCGAGCTCGGCACCCGCTACGGCTACCCCGTCGTCCTCCTGGTGATCCTGGTGTCCTGCCTGCTGCTGCACCGCGGCTTCAAGCGCAACGGCTGGCTCTAGCCCGGCCGCGAGAGTGCATTTCGCGGGCCCATCCCGCGGGGATGAGCCCGCTTTCCGCACACTCACGCCACGAGGGCCGCGGCGACCCTCGCGATGAGCTGCGCCGGGTGGCGCAGGTCCTCGGCCGTCACGAAGACGACCCGCCAACCCGCAGCCGTCAGCCGGTTGAGCCGCGCGCGGTCCTTCGCGAACTGGCCGGGCTCCCCGTGCCACCGCCCGTCGTACTCCAGAGCGATCCGCTGCTCGGGCCAGGCGAAGTCGACGCGCGCCACGAAGCGCCCCCGGTCGTCGACGACGCGGTGCTGGGCGATCGGCGCCGGCAGCCCGCTCCGGCGCAGGAGCAGCCGCACGCGGGTCTCCGGAGGAGACTGGGCCAGCCCGTCCGCCAGCGTGCACGCCGTCCGCGCCCGAGCGGCACCACGGCCCCGGGCGACGGCCGCGAGCGCCCGGACCCGGCCCAGGTCCGCCTGACCGCTGTCGACCATCCGGTCGACGGCGACGACGGCTGCGTCCCCGGACAGCAACCCGGCGAGGCGGACCGCCGTCGCCTCTGGCGAGGTCACCGGCATGCCGTGACGCGAGGCCCGCTCAGCCGGCGGGAGAGCGGCGCGACGCACGCTCAGGCCGGGCCTGCGGACCGGGTGCGACCGCGGCGGGACCGTGACCTCGACGTCGTCGTCCGCGGCGGCGAGCTCCACGCCCCAGAGCACCGCCGCGCTCCTCCCGCTCACGACGGCGAAGGGCAGGAGGACGCACGCGGCGCGGGCCCGCACCTCGTGGGTCAGCGTGACGTCACGGTGCAGGTAGACGCCTCGGAACACCGCCCGCCAGGCACTGCTGCGCAGCTGATCGGGGGTGAGCAACCCCTCGTCGACGGCCCACCAGCCGAGGAACGGCTCCGCGGTGAGCAGCGCGGGGGGCTGCGACGGCGTCCGGGACACCGGGACACCCTGGCGGGCCCGGCACCCGGGGCGTGCCCGTCATCCACAACCCGCCGCGAGCGTGCAGTTGTCGGGGCCATCCGGCGCGGATGGGCCCGCGCAGCGCACTCTCGAGCGCTGGGGGCGCGGGTCAGGCGCCCTTGTGGGCGACGACGGCGTCGTAGACGTCCCGGCGGGGCAGGCCGGTGCGCTCGACGACGGCGCGGATCGCGTCCTTGCGGGTCGCGCCGGCCGCCTCCTCGGCGGCGACCTCCGCCGCGAGCTCGGCCGGCGTCAGCGTGACGGCCCGAGGAGGCGCGCCGCCCACCACCAGCGTGATCTCGCCCTTGACGCCGTCGGCGGCCCAGGCGGCGAGCTCGGCCAGCGTGCCGCGGCGGATCTCCTCGTAGGTCTTGGTGAGCTCCCGGCACACCGCGGCAGGACGGTCCTCCCCGAGGACGGCGGCGGCGTCGGCGAGGGCGTCGGCGAGGCGGTGCGGCGACTCGAAGAAGACCATCGTGCGCGGCTCGCCGGCCAGCCCGGTGAAGCGCGCCCGGCGCTCACCGGCCTTGCGCGGCAGGAAGCCCTCGAAGCAGAACCGGTCGACCGGCAGCCCGGAGACGGCCAGCGCGGTGGTCACCGCGGACGGGCCGGGCACCGAGGTCACGGCGATGCCGGCGTCGATCGCCGCGCGCACCAGCGTGTACCCGGGGTCGGAGACCGACGGCATGCCCGCGTCGGTGAGCAGCAGGACCGTCGCGCCGTCGGCCAGGGCGCTCATCAGCCCGGGCAGCCGCTGCTGCTCCACCGACTCGTGGAAGGTCACCACGCGGCCGGTGAAGGTGACGCCGAGGTCGGAGGCCAGCCGGTGCAGGCGCCGGGTGTCCTCGACGGCGAGCACGTCGGCGGTCTCCATCACCGAGCGCAGCCGCGGTCCGACGTCACCGGGCTGCCCGAGGGGCGCGCCGCCCAGCACCAACCGACCTGTCACCCCGGCAGCCTGTCACGGCGGGCCGAGCCGGCGACCCACCTACCCTGGCCGGCATGGCGCTGCTGGCACCCGAGCGGGAGGAGCACGAGGCCTCCCGGCCCACCCCGGACGCCGCCCGCTGCGGCCGGCTGCTGCGCCCGCGCCGCGACCGCACCCCGCCCCTGCCCCGGGACACGCGGCTGTCCTGGCTGCTCACCGGCCTGCTGGGTGCGCTCACGCTGTGCAGCCGGCTCGTCGGCATCCGCTACCCCGCCGACCGGTTGTTCGACGAGGCCTACTACCCGCCCGAGGCCGCGGAGCTGCTGCGCTGGGGCTACGAGTACAACCGCGGCTACACCTTCATCGTCCACCCGCCGCTCGGGAAGTGGCTGATCGCCGTCGGCGAGGCGCTGTTCGGCAACGACTCGTTCGGCTGGCGCCTCCCGAGCGCGGTCGCCGGCTCGATCGCCGTCGTCGTCCTGGTCCGGCTGGCGCGGCGGCTCACCGGCTCGACGCTGCTGGGGCTGCTCGCCGGCCTGCTGCTGGCGCTCGACGGCTTCTCGTTCAGCCTGTCCCGGATCGGCCTGCTCGACATCTTCCTGCAGGTCTTCGTCGTCTCGGCGGTCGCCTGCCTGGTGGTCGACCGCGACCGGGTGCGGGCGCGGATCCGCGTCGCGGGCGAGCGGGCGGCCGGCGGGTTCCGCCTCGGCCCGCGCGGCTGGCGGATCGCCGCCGGGTTCCTCTTCGGCTGCGCCTGCGCGGTCAAGTGGAGCGGCATCTGGTTCCTGGTGTTCTTCGCCGTCCTCTCGATGTTCTGGGACCGCGCGGCCTGGCGGGACGCCGGCTCGCGCACACCCACCCGCGCCGCCGCCCGGTACGGCCTGCCCGGCGGGCTGTGGGCGCTGGCGGCGGTCCCGGTGCTCACCTACCTGGCCAGCTTCACCGGGTGGTTCCTCGGCGAGTCCTCGCAGGGCAAGGCGTGGGCCCAGCAGAACCCGGACACCGCGTTCCCCTTCGTCCCCGACGCGCTGCGCTCGCTGTGGCACCAGCACGCCGAGTGGCTGCGCTTCCACAACGGCCTGTCGACGCCGCACCCGTGGGAGTCGGGCCCGTGGTCGTGGCTGGTCAACGGCCGGCCGATCCTGCTGTGGAACCCGCAGGGCCTCACCGACGACGCCGGCGAGCCGGTGGTGCGCTACATGCTCATGGTCGGCACGCCGACGCTGTGGTTCCTCTTCGTGCCCGCGATGGTCTGGCTCCTCTGGCGGGTGGTGGCCCGGCGCGACCCGGCCGCCGGGGTGGCGACGACGGCGATCGCCGCGGGCTGGCTGACCTGGCTGGTCAACACCGACCGCACGATGTTCATCTTCTACCTCGCACCCGTCGTCCCCTTCCTCGTGCTGGCGATCACGCTGCTGCTGCAGGACGTCATCGGCCCCCGGCAGGGGCAGCGGCGCACCGTCGGCCTGGCGGTCGTCTGCCTCTACGTGGCGGTGGTCGCGGCCACGTTCGTCTTCTTCCTGCCGGTGCTCACCGGGGAGCCGCTCAGCAACGCGGAGTGGCTGCGGCGCATGTGGTTCCCGTCCTGGTTCTGAGGCGACGGCCGCCGCACGCCCCTACCGTGGCGGTGACCACTCCCCGGGAGAGGACGACGATGACCGACGCGCCCGACCGCCCCTCCGTGCTGACCGCCGTGGACGGCGACGTCTGGCGGATCACCCTGGACCGGCCCGAGACCGGCAACGCCCTCACCCCGGCCCTCGCCGCCGAGTTGCTGGCTGCGCTGGCCGCCCGCCCGGAGGACACCCGGGTGATCCTGCTGCTGGGCAACGGGCCGCGCTTCTGCGTCGGCGGTGACGTCGGCTCCTTCGCCGGAGCCGACGACCCGGGACCGTTCGTGGGGCAGCTGGCGCACGACTGGCACGAGGTGATCCGCGCGATCCTCCACAGCCCCGTGCCGGTGGTCGCCGGGGTGCAGGGCGCCGTCGCCGGGGCCGGTGTCGGGCTGATCGGGGCCTGCGACCTGGTCGTCTGCGCGCGGACGACGAAGATCCGCCCCGCGTACGGCGCGATCGGCTTCACCCCGGACGGCGGCACCTCGTGGGCGCTCAGCCGCTCGCTCGGCGCCCCGCGGGCACTGGACATCCTGCTGAGCAACGGCTCGCTCACCGCCGCCGAGGCGCACCTCACCGGGCTGGTGGCGCGCCTGGTCGAGGACGAGGAGCTGCGGTCGACGGCCGAGGCGCTGGCCGCGGAGATCGCAAACGGACCGATCCGCGCGATGGTCCGGACGCGGGCGCTGGTGCGGAAGGCCGCCACGCGCACCCTCGAGGAGCAGCTGGACGACGAGGCGCAGCTGATCGCCGAGTCCGCCGACGACCCGGAGGGCCGCGAGGGCGTGCGGGCCTTCGTCGAGAAGCGCCGGGCAGACTTCCGCAGCGCGACCTGAGCGGGCCGGAACGCACGAACGCCGCCGGGCGGAGGCCCGACGGCGTTCATGGCGTAATGGGTGGAGCTGAGGGGAGTTGAACCCCTGACCCCCTCGATGCGAACGAGGTGCGCTACCGGACTGCGCCACAGCCCCTTACGCGATGCCAGCTTACCGCCCCGGCTCGCCGGTGCCACCACCGGGGCGGCAGCGGCGAGCCGGGGACGGCGGGTGCCTCAGAGGTTGGCCACCCGGCGCGGCTGGTACTCGTCGATGTCGGCGAAACCGAGGTCGTCGTCGTCGAGCCCGACGACGGCGCTGTTCTGCCAGCCGACCGGAGCCGGCGTGCGGGCGGCGACCACGCGGCCGCGGAACTGGGCGACCGGCGCGAGCGGGACGCTGGGGTGCGGCAGCTCCGGCAGCGCCTCGGCGGCGACCGTCTCGTGCACCTCGGGGGCGGTGCGCGGCGCGGGGGCGGCGACCGGTGCGGGGCGGGCCGCGGTCCGCAGTGCCTCGCGGGCGGCGGCCCGGGCGGCGCGACGGGCGGCGAGCCGCTCGCGGCGGGCCACCTTGCGCAGCACCAGCACGTAGCCGACGACTGCGAGGTCGAGGACGACCTGCACGGTCCACAGCCAGGGGCTGTAGACGACGGCGCCGACCAGCGCGACGAGCGCGAGGGCGACCAGCCCACCGAGGGTGCGGCGGCGCAGCGCGTGCACGTCGACCTTCAGCTCACCGCTGGTGAGCAGGGCCGTGCGGTCGATGGACACCCGCTCGGTCTCCGCGTGCACCACCGGGTCCGCCGCGCGGCGCCGCTGCAGCGTCCGCCCGGAATCGGCACGCCCGGTCCGGTCGTCCTGCGCGTCGCCGCGGGTCACCACCATGGGCACCAGCACGACGAACCAGAGGACGACCAGAGCTGCCAGCAGCACGCCTGATCCCATTTCGAACACCACCTGTCACATGAGTCACTCGCGAGGGCGAGGTTATGCAGACGCCCCCTCCGAACGAGGGAGGCGCGCGGCGTGTCGCTGATCGGTCGTGTGACTGGTGTGACGGCGCCGCGGCGTGTCGACACGGGAGAGGCGGTGACCGTCCCGGCCGCGTGCTATCGGCGCGGGCTCAGCGGCCCGCGCGGTCCCGCCAGCGCGCGAGCGCGCCGCCGGGCAGGTCGTCGGCGAGCAGCGCGTAGGCCAGGTGGTCCCGCCACTCCCCGTCGATGTCCAGGTAGCGGCGCAGCACGCCCTCGCGGGTGAAGCCGAGGCGCTCCACGAGCCTCTGGCTGGGCCCGTTCTCCGGGCGGATGTCGGCTTGCAGCCGGTGCAATCCGACCGGTCCGAAGGCGTGGTCGCACACCAGGGCGACGGCGAGCGAGGCCATGCCGCGGCCGGCCACCTCCCGGTCGATCCAGTAGCCGAGCCAGCCCGAGCGCAGCGCGCCCCGGACGACGTTGTCCACCGTCACCTGGCCGGCCAGCCGGCCCTCGACCCGGATGGCGAACGGCAGGGTGATCCCGGCCCGCGCCCGCCGCGCCAGCGCGGCCCGCATCGCGCGGTAGGCCGCCGGGCTGTGCCGCACCCCCCAGGACTGCGCCGACGTCGGTTCCCAGGGCCGCAGCCAGTCCTCGTTCGCCGAGCGCAGCCGGCTCCACTCCCCCGCGTCGCGGCGGCGCAGCGGCTCCAGCTCGACCGGCCCCCACGCCAGCCGCGCGGGCCAGCCCGGGTGCAGCGCGGGGTCCAGGTCAGCCCCCGAGGAGCAGCGGCATGACCGTGACCAGGCCGCCCGCGGCGACCTCGGTGACGTCCTCGTCGACCACGATGAGGCAGTTGGCCCGCGCCATGCGGGCCAGCAGCGCGTCGGTGCCGTCACCCACCGGTTCGACGACGTACCCGCCGTCGGGGTGCCGCATGACCGTGCCGTGCAGGTACTGCCGGTAGCCCAGCGGGGAGACCAGCGCCTGGCCCGCCACGGCCTGCACGGTGCGGCGGAACAGCTGGCGCTTGCCCAGCATCAGCCGGATCGCCGGGCGCACGAACACCTCGAAGGCGACCAGGGCGGCCACCGGCTCCCCCGGCACGCAGATGACCGGGACGCGGTCGCGGCCCAGCCGGCCGAAGCCCTGCACCGGGCCGGGGTGCATCGTCACCTGGCGGAACTGCATCTCGCCCAGCTCGGCGAGCACCTCCTGGACGACGTCGAACGCGCCCGGTCCGAACGTCCCGGCGATGAGCACCAGGTCGCTGCGCAGCAGCTGGCTCTCCAGCACCTCGGTCAGCCGGCGCCGGTCGGCGGGCAGGATCCCGGAGCGGTAGGCCTCGGCGCCGGCGTCGCGGGCGGCCGCGGCGAGGGCGTAGCTGTTGACGTCGACGACCTGGCCCGGGGCCGGCGCCGTCCCGATGTCCACGAGCTCCGGCCCGGCGCACAGGACGGCGATGCGCGGCCGCGGCCGGACGAGCACGCGCTCGCGGCCGACGGCGGCGAGCACGGCTGATCTGGGCGGGGCCGATCGGCGTCCCGACCTGGACGGCGGGGTCGCCCGGGGCGACGTCGTCCCCCGTGCGGCGCACGTAGCCCCCCACCGGCGGGCCCGCGAGCACCTCGACGCGCACCGCGCCCTGGTCGGTCCACACCGCGGGGACGACGACGTCGGCACCGGTGGGCAGCATCGCGCCGGCGGTGACCCGGTAGGCCAGGCCCGGCCCGATGGTGGCGGGGACGCCCGCGCCGGCGACGCTCTCCCCCACGACCGCGAGCGGGACCGGCGCCGACAGGCGGGCGCCGGCGACGTCCTCGGCCCGGACGGCGTAGCCGTCGAGCGCGGCCTGGTCGAAGGCCGGGAGCGCCCGCTGGCTGATGACCTCCTCCGCGCAGAGCAGGCCCTGCGCGTCGAGCACCGCGAGCTCGATGGGGTCGGGTTGGGGGACGCTGGCCAGGATCTCGTCGAGGTGCCGCTCGACGGTGCAGATCACCGACAGCGGGACGGACTCGGCCGGCGGCAGCGGGATCGGGCCCTCGACGACGGCGCGCGGCGTCGGCAGCGGGGGCAGGTCGCCCGCCGGCGGGCGCACGGGACCGTCGACGAACTGGGTGTCCCGGTAGCCCTGGGACGCGTCGCCCGTGCCCTCGGCGCCGTCGATCCTGCCGGTCATCCCCACCCTCACCACCCGTTCCGCCGTGCCGTCCGCCGTTCGGCGGCACCGGCTCCGCGCGGCACCGCGGGCCCCGATCGGGGGCCGGCGCGGAACCCCGCCGTCCGATGGTGCCCCCTGGGAGCCCCGGTCAGGCCGGCGACGCGCCCTCGGCGGGCAGCTCGCCGACGAACTCGCGCAGCCAGGAGCGCAGCGCGGGGCCCAGGTCGTCGCGCTCGGCGGCGAGGCGGACGACCGCCTTGAGGTAGTCCAGCTTGTCGCCGGTGTCGTACCGGCGGCCGCTGAACACGACGCCGTGGACCGGCTCGCCGCGGGCCACGAGGGTGGCCAGCGCGTCGGTCAGCTGGATCTCCCCGCCGCGGCCGGGCTCGGTCTCGCGGAGCACGGCGAAGACCTCGGGGGCCAGCACGTAGCGGCCGATGATCGCCAGGCTGCTCGGCGCCTCCTCGACCGGCGGCTTCTCGACCAGCCCGGTGACGGCGACGACCTCGTCCCCGTCGAGGGCCGGCTGCGAGCCGGGCTCGACGGCGACCGCGCCGTACTTGTCGATGTTCTCCATGCCGACGTCGAGCAGCGCGATGACCGAGCCGCCGTGCTCGGCCTGCACCGCGAGCATCTGCTCGAGCAGGTGGTCGCGCTCGTCGATGAGGTCGTCGCCGAGCAGGACCGCGAACGGCTCGTCGCCGACGAACGCCGCCGCCTGCAGGACGGCGTGCCCGAGGCCGCGGGCCTCGCCCTGCCGCACGAAGTGCACCTGCGCGACGTCGGTGGAGGAGCGGACGGCGTCCAGCCGGGCCGCGTCGCCCTTCTTCTCCAGCGCCGTCTCCAGCTCGGGGGTGCTGTCGAAGAAGTCCTCGATGGCGCCCTTGTTGCGGCCGGTCACCATGAGCACCTCGGGCAGGCCCGCGCGGGCGGCCTCCTCGACGATGTACTGCAGCGCCGGGCGGTCGACGACCGGCAGGAGCTCCTTTGGCACCGCCTTGGTGGCGGGGAGGAAGCGCGTGCCCATCCCCGCGACGGGGATGACGGCCTTGCGTGCAGGTCGGGCGCCCGGGCTGGTCATGGCGGGCAGCCTAGCTAGCCTGCCGGGATGCCTCCTGCCGACGACGTGGTGCCGGCCAAGGCCGCGCTGCGGGCCCGGCTGCTCGCCGCGCGCCGGGCCCGGCCTGCGGCCGAGCGCGAGCGGGCGGCGACCGCCGTGGCGGCCGCGCTGCGGACGGGGCTCGCGACGGCGCGCACGGTCGCGGCGCACGTGCCGGAGGCGGTCGAGCCCGGGCACGGGCGGCTGCCGGGCGAGCTCGCCGGAGCCGGCACCCGGGTGCTGCTGCCCGTGGTCCGGGGCCGCGAGCTGGCGTGGGCCGAGCACGACGGCCGGCTGGCCCCGGGCCGGTTCGGGCTGCTCGAGCCGGTCGGCCCGCGGCTGGGTCCGGAGGCGATCGGGTCCGCGGACGCCGTCGTCGTCCCCGCGCTGGCGGTGTCCCGCAGCGGGGTGCGGCTGGGCCGCGGCGGCGGCTACTACGACCGCGCGCTGGCGCACGCCCGGCCGGACGCCGTCCTCGTCGCCGTCGTGTTCGACGGCGAACTCCTCGACGACCTGCCCGCCGAGCCGCACGACCGCAGGGTCACCGCCGTGGTCACCCCCACGGGCGGGTGGGAGATCATCAGCCGCCCGCACCTCCCCCGTCGAACGGAGCCCACGTGACCACGCCCGACGGGAAGCCCGTGCGGCTGGACGCCCGCGCCCTGCGCGACCTGGTGCTCGACCCGGGGTCGTGGGAGTCCTGGGACTCCCCCATCCCGGTGCGCGAGGTCGACGAGGGCTACGCCCGCGACCTGCGCCGCGCCGCGGAGAAGACGCGGCAGGACGAGTCGATCATCACCGGCGAGGGGCGGCTGCGCGGACGGCGGGTCGCCGTCGTCGCCGGGGAGTTCGGCTTCCTGGCGGGCTCGATCGGGGTGGCCGCCGCCGACCGGCTGATCGCCGCGGTGGAGCGGGCGACCGCCGAGGGGCTGCCGCTGCTGGCCGCGCCGGTGTCCGGGGGCACCCGGATGCAGGAGGGCACGGTCGCCTTCCTGCAGATGATCGGCATCACCGCGGCCATCGCGCGGCACAAGCAGGCCGGGCTCCCCTACCTGGTCTACCTGCGCAACCCCACCTTCGGCGGCGTGCTGGCGTCGTGGGGCTCGCTGGGGCACGTGACGATCGCCGAGCCGGGCGCCTCGATCGGCTTCCTGGGCCCGCGCGTGTACGAGTCGCTCTACGGCGAGCGCTTCCCCGAGGGCGTGCAGACGGCGGAGAACATGGCCGAGCACGGGCTCATCGACGCCGTCGTCCCGCACGACGAGATCGCCGAGGTCGCCGACCGGGCGCTGCGGGTGCTCGCCGCGCGGCAGACCTGGCACGTCGACGTCGCCTCGGCCGACCGGCCGGGTCCGGACGACGGCGCGGACGGCGACGACCCCGAGGACGGCCGCACCGCGTGGGACGTGGTGACGGCGTCCCGCCGCACCGACCGGCCGGGTGTGCGCCGGCTGCTGCGCACCGCGGCCACCGACATCGTGGGGCTCTCGGGCACCGGGGCCGGCGAGAAGGACCCCGGCCTGCTGCTCGCGCTGGCCCGTTTCGGCGGGGCGCCGTGCGTCGTCCTCGGCCAGGACCGGCGGGGCCAGTCGACGGCGGCGCCGCTGGGGCCGGCGGCGCTGCGCGAAGCGCGCCGCGGCATGCACCTGGCGCAGGAGCTGCGACTGCCGCTGGTGACGCTCATCGACACCCCCGGCGCCGCGCTGTCGCGCGAGGCCGAGGAGGGCGGGCTGGCCGGCGAGATCGCGCGCTGCCTGCAGGACCTGGTGATGCTCCAGGCGCCGACGCTGGCGGTGCTGCTGGGCCAGGGCACCGGCGGTGGCGCGCTGGCGCTGGTGCCGGCCGACCGGGTGCTCGCGGCCGCCAACGGCTGGCTGGGCCCGCTGCCGCCGGAAGGCGCCTCGGCGATCGTGCACCGCGACACCGACCACGCCGGCGAGATGGCGCAGGCGCAGGGGGTCCGGGCCACCGACCTGTGGCGCGCGGGGATCGTGGACCGCGTCGTCCCGGAGCGGCCGGACGCCGCCGACGAGCCGACCGAGTTCTGCCTGCGCCTGGGCCGCGTGCTCGGCGAGGAGCTGGCCGGCCTGCTCGGCCGGGACGACACCGAGCGCTTCCGCACCCGGCTGCACCGCTACCGCCACCTCGGCAGCTGAAGCCGCGCCACGATCAGGTGACCTGATCATCGCGCTTCCTCCCTCACGGTCGGCGGTGAGGGAGGACGCTGCGCGGTGAGGGAGGATGCCGCTGCACCCACCCGCGGCCGCCCACGGCGGCGTGCTCCCGGCGCACCCACCCGGCGATAGGCCGAACGGTCAGGGCCGGGGGTTCACCCGCGTCCAGCCGCGGTCGTCGCGGCGGCCGCCGAGCCCGGCGCGGCACCGGCGGCACACCACCTGGACCTCCTCGGCGTGCCGACCGCTCTCCGGCTGGACGTCGGCCCAGCTGACGTGGGAGAACCGCCGGAGACCCGACCGGTGCAGCGACAGGCCGCAGACGGTCTCGTTGCGGCCGCGCTCCCAGCCGTGCACCTCGCCGGCCGGATACCGGATGCCGTCGTCCGGATCGACCCACGTACCCGTCGCCGCCACCGCTGCCATGCCAGGCCCTTACCCGTCCCGTGGCCGGGCGACCACCCTCGGCAGGAGGCGCTCGGACACCGGGCTGCGCCGGGTGGTGCTCACCCGCAGTCGTCGTGGGCGCGGCGGACCATCCCGTGGGTCAGCCCCGGCCGTCGACGTCGCCTCTGGAACCCGCGCCGCCGCCCGACGGGCCAGCGCCACGGTCCACCGCGAGACCGCCGGCGGCTGCGGGGTCGCCGTCCATGTAGAGCTCCCCGGTCATCACGGAACTCAGCCGGTGGGGCTGGCTGGGGTGGACCGACCGAGGGTTCCGGCGCTCGCTACGGGGCGGGAGGACCACCGGGGCGCGGTCGAAGATCTCGGCGCGCAGGCGGTCGTCGGACATCGCATCCCGCCCGTGCAAGGCCACCTGGACGGCGCTGCCTCCGTCGCTCTCCGGCCGCTCCGCGAACTGCCGCAGGGCACGCCGGCCGGCCGCAGTCGTGTGCGCGTGCGTCTTTCCCACGAGCCGGGCCGGGATGGCGCGGCGCACCAGCCCGTCCCGGGTGAGGTGGCGGAACTCCTCATCCATCCGACGGTCGTGCAGGAACCGGGAGGTGATCACGTCCACCGACCGGTGCCCCCGGCTGCCGATCGCGTCCAGCACCGCCGCCTCGACGGGATGCCCGGACGACGTCGCCTCGGCGTGGAACTCGCCGGACGGGTCGACGCGGACCAGACCGGACTCGACCAACGCAACGACCGCGGTGTCCACCAGCCTCGGCAGGCCACCGGCCAGTACCGCCACGTCGTACACGTCGAGGGGGCGTGTGCTCTCGGGAGTCGTCATGGTCGCCGCCCTTCAGGGTCGCGGAGAACCGGTCGTCGCACGTGCATCGTCCCGCTGCACTCCCGGAGTGCACAGGGACCTAGGGAACCCCCCTCCCCGGGCTCGCGGTCACCCTCACGAAGGGTGCGGACGTGACCCTCGCCGGCGGGGTGTTGCGGCCTCCACAACACCCTGGGCGGTCCCTTCGGCCCTGTGCTCCGGTCATCTCCGGAGGAACCCTGGACCACCCGCGCAGGACCCGCGGTTCCCACGGCCCCGAGAGGTGGCGGGTGATCATGGCGCTCCCCGGCGACGGCCAACCACTCGACGTGTACGACGCGGCGGTTCTCGCCGGCGGGGTTCCTCGGCTGGTGGACACCGCGCTCGTGGCCCTGGTGGAGGCCGGACACGTCCGCGTCGAACCCTCCGGGGAGTTCCGCGCCGAGGCGACGTCGTCCGGGCACCCCGTCGAGGCCGCCGTGCTGGACGCGGTCGCCGGCCGGGGACACAGCTCGGTGGACCAGATCCACGGGCGGCTCGTTCGCGAGCAGAAGCTGGCGCCGGAGTTGCAGCGGCTCACCGCGGCCGGGCTCGTCCGCCGCGCCACCCTGTCCCGGCTCGTCCGGCACACGAGCGCGTACACCCCCACGGCGGCGGGACGACGCGCCCTGCGATCGTTCGCCGAACACACGCAGGACGCCGGCAGCAACGCCGCCCAGGTCGCGCTCCACGGGAGGGAGACGATGCCCGACCGCCGGCTGCACGACGAGATCTTCGTCCGCGCTGCGGCGGTCCCCGTGCCGCGCCGTGACCGCCAGAATTCGCGAGCGGTCGACCCCGGCAGCCTGGGTCAGGAGGACTACCGCACCCGGATGAGCTCACCTCGCGGCGGGCGCGAGCACTACGGCTATGGCGGCGCAGGAGGCCCCCAGGGTGGCTTCTCCGGCGGCGACGGGTGATGCCCGGTCAGCAGCGCACCTGCAACCCCCTCGCGGAGGGCCGGCGACTCGTCGATCGGCGGAGGGCCCCCGTACCCGCGCACGGGTTCGCGCCAGGACACGCGGGCCGACTGCGCTGTGGCGCCGGTGTCTCCACTCCCGTGACGTCGTGGCCGCACCGCACCGGCAGGTGAAGACAGGAGCCTGAGCTGCGACTTCTGCCGCGACGAAGATGCCGCGACAGCTCCCGACGGCCTGCTCGGCGGCCGCGTCACCGAGCGCCGCGCTGTTCCGCCAGCCGTACCACGCCGGTCGTGGCGGCTGGGCGTCTCGATTCCACGGCGACGTCGTGGGTGGCGAGTCGGGAGTGGGCGGCCGCGTGGCGCAAGGCCCACGCTCGCCGACCGTCGTGGACGGGTGGCCGCGTCATGGCGCATCATTGGCAGTCGCCGGGTAGGAGTGCCAGCCCGGTCCCCACCTCCGCTCGACCAGGGAGCCCACGCACGTGCCCACCTACCAGTACGCCTGCACCAACCCCGAGGGAAAGCACGAGTTCGAGGTCGTCCAGTCGTTCACCGACGCCGCGGTCGCCGAGTGCCCGCAGTGCGGTGCCCCGGTGCGCAAGGTCTACGGCTCGGTCGGCGTCGTGTTCAAGGGCTCCGGCTTCTACCGGACCGATAGCCGCAGCTCGTCGTCGGCCACGGAGACCGCCTCGACGTCGAGCAGCTCGTCCTCGGACAGCAAGCCGGCCGCCGCGGCGAGCGGGCCCGCCGCGACCTCGGGCAGCGCGGCCAAGGCCGCCGACTGACCCCGGCCCGTCCACAGCGGGCGGGCCCGTCCACAACTGCTCCGACCCGGGCCCACCGCGCCCCGGGCGGCGGCAGGCTCGGCGCATGCCGCGCTTCCGCCGTCCCCGCTCCCCCGCCGCACTCGCCCGCCGGGTCGCCGCCCTCCTGCTGACCGCGACCGCGCTGGTCCTCGCGCTGCGCCCGGGCCCACCGGCCGGCGCGGCCGCCCCGGAGCCGGTGCCCGTCGTCGTGGCCGCCCGGTCGCTCGACGCCGGGCGCGCGCTGGGCCCCGGCGACCTGGCCCTGAGCCGCTATGCCGTCGGCACCGCGCCGGGTGGTGTGGTCGCCGACCCCGCCCTGCTGGTCGGCCGCGTGCTCGCCGGCCCCGTGCGGGCGGGTGAACCGCTGACCGATACCCGCCTGGTCGGCCCCGGCCTCACCGCGCTGCTGACGAGCGGTCAGGTGGCCGCGCCGGTCCGGCTCGCCGACCTCTCCGTGGCCGCGCTGGTGCGCACCGGGGACCGGGTCGACGTGCTGGCCACCGCGCCGGGTGCAGCCGAGGCCGAGGTGCTGGCGGCCGGCGTGCGCGTGCTGGCCGCCGGGGGCTCCGGCGAGGACCGGGCTACCGGCCTGCTGCTGGTGGCGGTCGACCCGCCCACCGCGGCGCGACTCGCCGCGGCGTCGACCAGCGACACGCTGACGGTCAGCCTGCCTCCCCCGTGAGTCCGCTCGCCAGCAGCCCCCTCGCGCGGTTGTATGTCGCCCATGATCAAGGGATTCAAGGACTTCCTGCTGCGCGGCAACGTCGTCGACCTCGCCGTCGCGGTCGTGATCGGCGCCGCCTTCACCGCCGTCGTCGGCCAGTTCACCGCCTCGTTCCTCGAGCCGCTGATCGCCCTCGTCGGCGGCGGCGGGCTCGACGGTGGCACGTTCACGGTCAACGGGCAGGTCTTCGACTGGGCGGCCTTCGTCAACGCGGTCATCACGTTCGTGCTGACCGCGGCGGTCGTCTACTTCGTCGTCGTGGTGCCGATGAAGAAGATCATCGAGCGGCGCAAGCGCGGCGAGGAGGCCGGTCCTGCCGAGCCGACGCAGGTCGAGCTGCTGGTGGAGATCCGCGACCTGCTCCGCGCGCAGCAGGGCCAGGGCCCGGGCCGCGACCCGTCCGGCCCCGGGACAACGGTGCTGCCCGGGCAGCTCTGACGTCAGTCGCTGCCCCAGTGCGGCGGCCGGTCCTCCAGGTAGCGGCGGTCGCTCTCGGAGAGCTCGGCCGGCCGCTCCCCCCACCCCACGTCGCTGTCGTCCGGTGCCCGCCGCACCGGCGCGGCGGGCACCGGGGCGGGAGCGGCCGGCTCCTCCGGCAACGGCTGGCCGAGCCCCTCGAGCACCTCCGCCGAGGCCAGCGCGGCGAGCACCGCTCCCGGCACGGCGAGCTTGCTGCCCCGGGTGCCGGACCCGATGACGACGAGGTCGGCCGCGGCCACGGCGGCATCCACCAGCACCGGCCACGACGACGGCAGCCCGACCGGGGTGATGCCCCCGTAGGCCATGCCGCTCTCCGCGACCGCGACGTCCTGCGGGGCGAACGACGCCTTGCGTGCGCCCAGGTGCCGGCGGACCAGCCCGTTGACGTCGGCTCCGCGTGGTCGCCAGCACCAGGCAGGCGGCCAGCGAGGTCTGCCCGGCGCGGCGGGCGGCCACCACCACGCAGTTGGCCGAGGCCTCCGCCGGCACCGCGTACGCCTCGGTGAAGGCGGCGGTGTCGGCGAGCTCGTCGTCGATCTCGGCCACCCAGGCCGGCCCGGTGAGCTGCGCGAGCGCGTCGGCCACCGGCGCGCCCAGCAGCTCGGGGTGCTCGGCGGCGGGCAGCCAGGTCAGGGAGCCCAGGACGGGCGGGGTGGGAGCCACCCCCTGATCCTGCGCCCGGGACGCCCGGCGCTGCCCGCGGGGGTGATCCGGGCCAGGATGGCTCCCATGATCGGCCAGCTGCACTCCGTCGTGATCGACGCGCCCGACGCGCACGCCCTCGCCGGCTTCTACGCCGAGCTGCTCGGGATGGAGGTGAAGGGAGCCCCCGGGGACGACTGGGTCGTGGTCACCGGCGCCGGCTACCGCATCGCCTTCCAGCAGGCCCCCGACCTCCGGCCGCCGGACTGGCCGGACCCCGAGCGGCCCCAGCAGTTCCACCTCGACATCCGCGTCGCCGACATCGGCGAGGCCGAGCCTGCGGTGCTGGCGCTCGGCGCGCGCCGGCTGCCCGGCGAGGGCGGCGACTTCCGCGTCTACGCCGACCCGGTCGGCCACCCCTTCTGCCTGGTGTGGGACGCGTGACCGGGGACCGCCCGGCGCCCGCCTTCGTCGGCGCCATGGGCTTCACCACCGCCGAGGTCACCGGTACACGGGTCACCGGCAGCGCCGACCTCGGGCCCGAGCACCACACCCCGTGGGGCGTCGTCCACGGCGGCGTCTACTGCGCGATCGTCGAGACCGCCGCCAGCGTGGGCGCCAGCCGGGCGGTGCAGGAGCACGGCCAGTTCTCGGTGGGCGTCAACAACAGCACCGACTTCATCCGGTCCATGACCGCCGGCCGGGTCGACGTCGTCGCCGAGCCGGTCCAGCAGGGCCGCACCCAGCAGCTGTGGCAGGTCGCGCTCACCCGCGCCGAGGACGGCAAGCTCGTCGCCCAGGGCCGGGTACGCCTGCAGAACGTGCCCCTGCCGGGCAGCTAGGCGAGCGCAGCAGGGTCCAGCACGACGGAGAACAGCGCGCGCGGGTCCTGCAACGTCGCCGGCGGCCGGGCGGCCGACCGCGGGACCACCCGGTCCCAGCGGGCCGCCCGGCGGTGCGGCAGCAGCTCGCGTCCCTGGAACAGGTAGTCCCCGACGACCTCGCCGAGCAGCAGCCCGGCGCCGTGCTCGATCGGCAGCCCCACCGGATCGCCCGGGCGCAGCTCGTCGAGGAAGGTCGACAGCTGGCGCAGGTCCTTGGCCGGGCGCCGGCCGGAGATCTCCTTGGAGAGGTCGCGTAGCTCGGCCGGGCCGAGCCCGGTGGCATCCACGTCGATGCCCGACTGGGTGCCCAGCCCGATCACGCCGGCGGCCAGGCAGGCGCCGAGCTCGTTGTGCGCCCGCGGCCGGACCACCCACACCCGCACGCCCTCGGGCGCCGGGGCCGGCGGCACCTCGTCGGCGCCCGGCCACACGTAGGGCAGGTCGTCGGGGTCCCCCGGGAACCGGGGCCGGTAGAACTCCGGGTCCTTCGCCAGCAGGTTCGAGCGGTGCGACAGGTGCAGCTCCTCGTCGCCCACCCACGAGGGCAGCAGCCCGGCCGCCTGCGCCTCCGCCTGCGTCATGGCCGCGGCGTCGGGGGCGAACTCCGAGATCAGCGCCTCGGTGGTGTCGGCGAACCCGCGTTCGCGCCACACCCGGACCATCGCCAGGGAGTAGACGACCAGCCCCGCGGTGTGCCCGCGCCACATGGTGACCACCGGGTGGTTGGCCCACCCGTAGTCCGGCAGCTCGAGGGCGCGCAGCACCTGCAGGCACTCGACCCGCTGCTTGCCGAGCCGGGGGTTGTCGAGGAGGCGGGCGGACTCGGTGAAGTCGGCGACCGGGACGAAGGTCTGCATCAGCAGCGCTTCCTGCCCGCTCCCCAGCCCGGTCAATCGCCCGGTCAACCGCCCAGCGAGCGCAGCGCGTCCTCCCAGCGGGCCCGCCGCTCGTCGTCGGACTGGTCCCACCAGGCGGTGCCGCGCTCCCCCAGGCCGGTCTTGGCCAGCTGGACCGTCGCCCGGGCGGCGGCCACGGCCGCGTCGTCCCCGGCCTTCGTCGCCGCCCGCACCCCGGAGCGCCCCACCCCGAGGTGGTGCAGCAGCCGCTCGCGGACGTCGTCGGGCAGCGCCGGGTCCGCCGTCCGCCACCGCCGCCCGTCGACCACGACGTACCGGCCGTCGTCGGTGCGCTCGACCTCGCGGCTCATCCGGCCAGCCGGGCGGCCAGCGCCGGGAGCACCTCGCCGAGCGGGGCGTCCACCCGCAGGTCGGCCTTCGCGTCGCCGCGCGTGGGGCCGACGTTCACGATCGCCACGGGCACCCCGATCTTGGCCGCGTGCAGCACGAACCGGTAGCCGCTCATCACGGTCAACGACGAGCCCAGCACCAGCAGGCAGCCGGCGCCGTCGACGAGGGAGAAGCAGGAGTCCACCCGGTCGCGGGGGACCGTCTCGCCGAAGAAGACGACGTCGGGCTTGAGCAGGTCGGCCCCGCAGGCCAGGCACTCGACCATGACGAAGTCGTCGAGCACCTCGTCGGGCAGCTCGGCGTCGCCGTCGGGGTTGATCTCCTCGGCGCGCGGGCCGAAGCCGGGGTTGGCCGCCCGCAGCCGCTCGTCGAGCGCCGCCCGGCCGGCCACGTCCCCGCAGCCGAGGCAGACCGTCCGGTCCAGCCCGCCGTGCAGCTCGATGACGTCGGTGGCGCCGCCGGCCTGGTGCAGTCCGTCGACGTTCTGGGTGATCAGCCCGCCGAGCAGGCCGGCCGCCTGCAGCCGGCCCACCGCCCGGTGCCCGTCGTTGGGCCGGGCCGCGCGCATCTGCCGCCAGCCCACGAAGCTGCGCGCCCAGTACCGGTGCCGGCCGCGCGGGTCGCGGGTGAAGGTCTGGTAGGTCATCGGGGTGTGCCGGCGCAGGCTGCCGGTGGCGCCCCGGTAGTCGGGGATGCCCGAGTCGGTGGACAGGCCGGCTCCGGAGAGGACGACGACGTCGCCGTCGGCCAGCAGGTCGGCCAGGGCGTCGAGTGCGGCGCCGACGGCGGGCGGGGCGAGGGTCACCGGCCCATGGTCCCCGCCGAGCGGCGTCCGCGCCCGGATCAGCCGGCGGCGAGCTCGGCGTCCAGCCGCGCGATGAGGTCGGAGTACACGCGGGCCAGGCCCTTGGGCGCGAAGGTCCGCTCGAAGAACCCGCCGATGCCGCCGGCGCCGTTCCAGGTGGTGCGCACCCGCACGGTGGTCACGCCGGTGTCCGCGGCGAGCACCGTCCAGGTCGTGACCATGGAGGAGTTCCGGTCGGTCTCCACCAGGGTGCCGGGGGCCGGCTCGGTGACGTCGAGCAGCTGGTCGCGCACGCGCTTGGAGGTGGCGGCGAACGTTCCAGTGCACCGTCGTCCCGACCCCGTGCCCGCCGGCCTCGACCCGGTACTCGCTGAACTGCACGGGCAGGATCCGCGGCCGCACCGTCTCGTAGTCGGCGAGCGCGCGGACCACCAGCTCGGCGGGCGCGGACACGATTCCTCCAGCGGTGGCGACGACCTGGCTCATGCCGCCATCCTCCCGTGCGCCGCGATCCGGCGATCAGGCGGTCACCGCCTCCCGCGGCGGGAACAGCCGGCGCAGCACGTCGGCCAGCGTGACGACGCCGACGACCGACCCGCCTTCGACGACGACGGCGAGGTGGTTGCGGGTCTCGCGCATGGCCTTGAGCGCGGCGTGCACGGTGGTGCCGGCGTCCAGCCGGAACACCGGCCGGGCGAACTCCGCCACCGGCGCGTCGTCGGCCGCGGCGAGGGTGTCGCGGACGTGCACGACGCCGACGATCCGGTCGCCGCTGCGGGTCAGGATGCGCAGGTGCCCGGTGCGCCGGGTGGCCGCGCGGAGCTCGCCGGCGGTGGCGCCGGCGGGCACGGCCGCCAGCGGCACGGTCGGGTCGACGAGCTCGCGCACGGTCAGCTGCTCGAGCTCGAGGACGCCGGCGATCTGCTCGGAGAAGCTGGCGTCCAGCGCGCCGACGTTCGCCGAGTGCTCCACCAGGTGCCGCAGCGCGTCGGGGCTGTGGCCGACGGCCAGCTCGTCGACGGCGTCGACGCCCACGAGGCGCAGCAGCCGGTTCGCGGCGACGTTGAGCAGGCGCAGCACCGGGCGGAACACGGCCATGAAGGCGCGCATCGGCACCGCGAGCAGCGTGGCCGACCGCTCGGGGTGGGCGATCGCCCACGACTTCGGCGCCATCTCCCCCACCACGAGGTGGATGAAGGTGACGATCAGCAGGGCGAGGACGAAGGCGACGACGTCGGCCGCGACCAGGGGCAGGCCCCAGCTCGTGAACAGCGGCGTCAGCCAGTGGTGCACCGCGGGCTTGCTGATCGCACCGAGCGCCAGCGTGGCGGCGGTGATGCCGAGCTGCGAGCCGGCCAGCAGCAGGGTCAGCTCGGCGGAGTTGCGCAGCGCGGCCCGGGCGGCGCGGCTGGTGGGCGCGGCCTCCTCGAGGCGGTGCCGCTTGGCGGCCAGCGCGGCGAACTCGACGGCCACGAAGAACGCGCTCAGCGCCACGATGACGACCGTCGCGGCGACGACGACCCACGGGTTGTCGCTCATCGGGAGGTCTCCTCGGTGTCCGTGGCGTCGTCGTCGGCACCGGCGGCGGTGCGGTCGGGCAGCTCGAGGCGCACCCGTGAGGGCACGTGCCGTTCCACCTCGAGCACCTCGATGCTGAGCAGCCGCGGCTCGGGCTCGTCGGCGTGCACCAGGTCGCCGGGGTCCGGCGGCAGCTCGACGGTCAGCCGGGTGCCCGGCTCCGGCAGGGTGCCGGCCGCGGCGATGACCAGGCCGGCGATCGTCTCGTAGTCCCCCTGCGGCAGGTCGACGGCCAGCGCCCGCTCGACCTCGTCGACGTGCACGTCGCCGGGCATCTCCCAGACGCCGTCGCCCTCGACCGGCACGTACTCGGGGTGCTCCTCGTCGTGCTCGTCGGTGATCTCGCCGACCAGCTCCTCGGCGAGGTCCTCGAGCGTGATGACGCCGGCGAAGCCGCCGTACTCGTCGATGACGCAGGCCATCTGCTCGCCCGCGTCGGTGAGCTGGCGCAGCGCGTCGGGCAGCGAGGTGAAGGTGGAGACGACCAGGCAGGGGCGGGCCATGGCGGTGACCGGCGCGTCGTCGTCCGCCGTCGTCGTCAGCAGGTCGGCGAGGTGGACGACGGCGACCACGTCACCGGTCGCGGGGTCCAGCACCGGGTAGCGCGAGTGGCCCTGGGCCATGAGCTCGCGCAGCTGGCCGACCGTGTCGGCCGGGGTCACGGTGCCGACCCGGGGGCGCGGGATCATCGCGTGCTCGACGTGCTGGTTCGGGAAGTCGAGGATCCGGTCGAGCATCATCGACAGCTCCGCCGGCAGGTTCCCGCTCTCCCGTGACTCCTCGAGGATGTGCTCGAGGTCGCGGGCGGTGGCGGCGTGCTCGACGTCGTGGACCGGCTCGATCCGCAGCGCCTTGAGCAGCAGGTTCGAGGCCTGGTCGAAGACGCGGATCAGCCAGCCGAGCAGCGTCAGGTAGACCACGGTGGACCGCGCCAGCCACAGCGCGACCGGCTCGGGCCGGGCGATCGCGAGGTTCTTCGGGAAGAGCTCGCCGAAGAGCATCTGCACCAGGGTGGAGAAGAGCAGGGCCAGCACGGCGCCGATGCCGACGCTCACCCCGGAGGGGACGTCGACCCCGCCGAGCAGCCCGCCGATCGACTCGCCGATCAGCGGCTCGGCCACGTACCCGACCAGCAGGCCGGTGACGGTGATGCCCAGCTGGGCGCCGGAGAGCATGAACGAGGTGCGGCGGGTGACCGTCAGGGCCCGCGCCGCCGCGGGGTCACCGGCCTCGGCGCGGGCGGCCAGCGTCGAGCGGTCGATCGCCATGTAGGCGAACTCCTGCGCCACGAAGTAGCCCGTGACCGCGGTGATGCCGAGCACCACCAGCACGCCGAGCAGGAGGGAGAGGAGATCTGTCACCGGCCACGCACCCCCTCAGCGGGGCAGGGAGTCGTGGCCTGGGGACTGTGACTTGTACTCATGTCTCTCTTCGACGAGGGCGCGGGCGCCGGCGGGCGCTCGCGGGGGTCAACGGGCGGATGGGCCGCCGCGTTCCGGCTCCGCGGGATCAGTGCGCGGGATCTCCGCCGCCGTGCAACCGGTGGACGACGGCGTGCCCCTCGCCCCGAGCGATCAGCCGGCGGTCGACCGGCACGGTGACGACGTCGTCGACCAGCTCCACGACGGCGATCGCGACGGTATCGGCGGCCGGCGCCACCCGGACGGCGGCGCGCAGGGGCAGCCCGGCCCGGGCCGCGGCATGGTCCCTCAGCGAGTCAGCGCGTGGCAGATCCAGCAGCGCGGCCACTCGTCACCGGTGTCGTCCGGCCAGCGCCAGTCCGCCGGGTCGAGCAGCACGACCGGCGCCATGCACACCGCCCGGCCGACGAGGAAGCCCGCGCTGTCGACCGCGTGCAGCCGACCGGTCGGCATCTCCACCGGCTCGCCGGACCACGACCGGACGCCGATGCCGTCGGCGCCCACGATCCACCTCGGCCGACCGGTCTCCGGTCGGTTCGCGCCCTCGTCGTGACCGGTCGTCACCTCCGCACCTCCGGTGCTCCATGACCCCACGCCCGGAGGGCCGGCAGCAAGAATCGGGCGGGCGGACCGCGGCCCGCGGCTCACCCGCCGCGCATCCCGGACCACCGGGCCGGGTAGCAGCAGGGAACCGGCCCGGACGGGTCAGGGGCACCACGGCCCGGTCGCATCGCGTGGCGAGGGGAGGGCGCATGTCCGGCGAGGACGCGGTCCAGCGGTTCGAGTTCGCCACCGGCGACGTGCTCCGCGCGCACGAGGCCATCCGGGACACGTTCGCCGGCCACCGGCTGTTGATCCGGGGGAGCCAGGAGGACTTCCGCTACCGGCAGACGACGGCGACGGCCGGCGACCTCTCGGTCGACTCGCTGCTGCACACCACGTGCGTGCGCGAGGAGGTCGACCCGATCGACGCCGTGTGGGTCGGGCTGGTCGCCGGCGGCCGGTTCCAGGTCGGCCACGCCCGGGAGCAGGTCAGCGGCACGGCCGGTGAGGTCCTGCTGTTCCCGCAGGGCGTGGACTTCACCTGCGAGTGGCGGCTGATGGACCTGCGGGTCGTCCGGCTGCCTGCCGCCCAGGTCGCCCGCCGGGCCGCTGAGGTCGCCGGGGTCGATCCGCGGGACTTCCGGTTCCACGGGCTGACCCCGATCTCCCCCGCCCTCGGCCGGTACTGCGCGAACACCATCGGCTACGTGCGCTCGCTCTTCGCGGGCGACGACGCGACGATCGCCGAGCCGCTGGTCCGGGCCGCGGCGCTCGACTCCGTCGCGGCGGCCGTGCTGGCCACGTTCCCGTACAGCGCGACGGACGACGAGGCGGCTCGGTCGGTCGATCACGGCACACCGGCCTCGGTGCGACGCGCCCTCGAGCTCATCGAGGCCCGGGCCCACGAGCCGCTCACCCTGCACGCCATCGCCGAGGGCGCCCGCGTCGGCCCGCGCGCGCTGCAGGAGGCGTTCCGCCGGCACCGCGACACGACGCCGATGGCCCACCTCCGCGAGACCAGGCTGGACCGGGCGCACCGGGAGCTGCTGGCCGCCGACCCCACCGGGGGCACCACCGTGGCCTCGGTCGCCGCCCGCTGGGGGTTCGGCCATCGCGGCCGGTTCGCCGAGGAGTACCGACGTCGCTTCGGGCGCAACCCGCAGCAGACCCTGCTGTCCTGAGCTGCGCGGGCCCGCTACCGGGCGGCGGTGACCGCCGCCTCGACGGGGTCGTACAGCTGAGCGGCCAGGGTCACACCGAGCTGGGCGTCGGCCTCGAGCACGAGGAAGGCGCCGAAGCCGCCGTCGAGGTCGAGCCACGGGACCGCCCCGTACGCCCCGGGGTCGTTGATCCGGTTGCTCCCGTCGCGGTCGACCCACCAGCCGAGGCCGTACCCCGTACCGGTCAGGGTCGTGCCGCCGAAGACCTCGCCGATGCGGTCGGTGTGCATGCGCTCGACCGACTCGGGCTCCAGGACCTGGGTGTCCCCGCAGCGGCCGCCGCGCAGCTGCATGAGCAGCAGCTCGGCGTAGTCGACGGGGTCGATGTAGAGGCCGCCCTCCATGCTCGGGTTCTCGGTCGGCGCCAGCACGCCCGGGTCGCCCCCGAACTCGGCCGGGTAGCCGGACAGGCCCTCGCCGATCTGGGTCCAGTGGTTGTTGTAGCCCAGGGAGTCGACGCCGCACGGCTCGACGTAGGTCTCCTCCAGCAGCTCCGCCCAGGTCCTGCCCGAGACGGTCTCGGCCACCGCGCCGGCGATCTGCCACTGCACGCCGCCGTAGCGCCACTCGGTGTCCGGCGGCGCGATGTCGGCGTCGTCGGCGGGGGTGGTCCAGGCGCCGGTCCCGCACTGCTCGAGCTCGCCCGCCGGCAGGAACTGGCAGACGTAGGGCCCGTACGCCGGGCTCGGCAGCAGCCCCACGAATCCGGAGCTGCTCGAGAGCAGCTGGGCGACGGTGACGCCGGGGTTCTGCCCGGCCGCCCAGTCGACGTACTCGGCGATCGGCTGGTCGAGGTCCAGCAGGTCCTGGTCGGCGAGGCGCACCAGCACCCCGGCGGTGACCATCTTCGACGCCGACGCGACCAGCGACACCCGGTCGGCGTCGAACTCGCCGACGTACTCCTCGCCGACGATCCCGTCGTCCTCCTGGACGACGACCAGGCCCGCGCCGTTCAGGTCGTGCTCGGCGACGAACGCCTCGAGCACCGGCCGGACGGCGGAGATGTCGTACTCGCGCTCGGCTGCCCCGGACGCGGTGGAGGCCTCGGCGGCGTCGGCGGAGTCGTCGGACGAGCAGCCGGTCGCGGTGAGCGTCGCCAGCAGGGCGAGCACCCCGGCCGTGGACCGGAGGCGGGCGCGGGAGGAGGTCACGCGGCGACAATGCCGCAGATCGGAGTGCCCCCGGCAGGATTCGAACCTGCGACACACGGTTTAGGAAACCGATGCTCTATCCCCTGAGCAAGTGCTCGCGCATCGACACCGTCTTGACCAGTAAGGACGCGATCGCGACCTAAACCGACGTTCGCTGCGGCCCTCGACGTCCGATCCTTATCGCATGCGAGTTGCACGACCGGCTCACGCCTCAAGCGGCGCAGACGGCGACCCGACAACCCCGACATGACTGAGAGCGCAGACGCGACAGACGTCCACCCCTACACGACCGTGGAGCGACGAGCGGCTCGCCTGAAGGACGAGGCGGAAGCGTGGGCGGCAGGAGACGCAGCCTTCATCGCGCTCGCTGGTGGTCCCATCCGAGCGAACCGCATCTACCGCCGCACCCAGCGGGGGCTCTCGTCCCCGGTAACGATGCACGGCGTCCTGATCGAGCCGGTGCAAAACGGACTTTGGCGCGTGAGCCGGACGGGCCGCCACCCACTGCTCTTGCGGGCCGTTGAGTACCACTTGGTTGGCAAGCGCCGGCTACTCGTCGTTGAGAACGAGTTGTCCGCCCTCCCACCTAAGACCGTTGCGGCCGATCCCCTGTTTTGGATGGATCAGGCCATCGACTTGGAGTGAACGGCCACGGGCGGGGCGCTCCTGTCACAGTCTGCGCCATCAGTGCTCTTGTCACCGGTGTGTGCGATTGCGACCCGACGGACACGGGCGGTCGATAGATCGCGAAGTTGTCAGACATGTCCTATAGACAGCACTCATCACCGCTGAGAAGGAGATGAATGGCAGTCGACGACCGGCCTCTGGGTGGACCCGAGTCAGTTCCTGAAACTGCACTTGAGCGGGCGTACTGGTACCTCGCGGGCCAGCGCAAGCATCTCCCGTGTAGGCCCCGGTCCGCCTGCGGACAGTGCATCCAGTCCCTTGATCTCATGCAAGCCATCTGGGAAGAGTTGTGGCCATGGGACACGGCTGACGAAGTGGAACGCGAGGCTCGACTGCTGGTGGAGTTCTTTTATCTCCAGGGGGCCTTGGGGCTCGACATCCACGTTCCAGGTCCCCTTTTCGACGTTTCCCTGGTCCCGTAGCCCGGTTGGGATGCGAACTCCGCACCGGGGACGCTCCGCCCTCGCTGGTCGACTCAAGTCGATGTTCCCGGCGGCTCCTTGGTCGTTCCTCCCGCGTCCCGCCGGGAACATCGAACTTTCGAAGACCACTCTTTAGACCCCGGTATTGCCCCTGATGCCATCAAGGGCAGTCGACCCTGACGGCATCAGGGGTAGATCGAGGCGTCGCATGTCGGTCGTCGGAGTCCCGTCACAAAAATCTTGCCGAGAGGAAACTGCAGGTGAGCGCAAATCACAGGGGCTACGCGGTTCCGGTCCGCCGAGACAGGGACGGCAGCCCGATCGTGCTGTGCTACTGGGATTCGCAGGCAGGCACGGGTCCCGCCGAGTATTGGGCGATCTGGTGCAGCACCTGTGCCGAGGTCGTATCCCCTCCCTTGGAGGGTTCGTTGGGTCTCGTGGACCTCGACGGCGCGCCCGAGTCGCAGGCGAACATCGTCCTGAGGGACGAGGAGCGCATGAGCGTCGCCCACGCCATCGCGATGGGTCAGCATTCCCACCGGAACACGGAATACGCGGCGCCAACCACGTCCGGTGGACCTACGTCCTCCCGAGTCGCCACAGAGGATCGTCGAACAGGCGAAGCATCCGACGACCTGATCGCCCTCGCTGCGAGGGGGTGACTCGGCCCTGCGCCTCACACAGCGAGGCGCTGAAGATGCAACCCACCGCATCGCGGACTCCGCCCCGGAAGTTGAACAGACCTCGCCAGCGGCGGTCGGGTCCCCCAAGATCATCACCGCCTGGACGACGGGGCAAACGACCTCCTTCTGCGTGTGTAACGCCTTCCCGCCTCGGTGAACGCCCAACCGAGGGCCTTGCGATGTCTCCGACGGGCATGGCTATCATCGCTGCGTGTCGATGAAAGCGGAGTCTGCCGCAATCACTGTGGACGCAACGGTTAACGAGCCGGCCGCGCTCTCGGCGGCGGCATGCATGTTCCGCAGCCTGGGCGATCCGGCTCGCCTAGCGATCTTGCGCCACCTCGCACTTGGCGAGCACAAAGGGGACTGCCCAGGGTTCGGTTGACTCCTTGCCTGTGAGGTTTCGGCCTCGCTGGAAGGATCAGCACCGTGCCCAAGCCGTTCCCCAAGGAGTTCCGGCGTGACGTGATCGCGGTGGCCCGGCAGGGCGACCAGTCGATCGCACAGGTTGCCAAGAGCTTCGGGATCTCCGAGTCCTGCCTGCAACGCTGGCTGAAGATCGCCGACCGCGACGACGGCCTGGCCGCCAAGACCTCGCCGCCGGCCGGCTCGAGCACCGGCAGCGACCTGGAAGCCGAGAACCGGGAGCTGCGCAAGCGGGCCAAGCAGCTGGAGCAGGAGAACGAGATTCTGCGCCGGGCGACCGCGTACTTCGCCCGCGACGTCCTCCCAAAATGATGTACCCGCTGGTCCAAGACCTCGCCGCCGACAAGATCCCTGTCGCGGTGACCTGCCGGGTGCTCGGCTTCTCCAAGCAGGCCTTCTACAAGTGGCAGGCCAACCCGGTCAGTCAGCGCGACTGGGACGACGCGCACCTGATCAACGCCGCGATCGACATCCACCACGACGATCCGGAGTTCGGCTACCGGTTCATCGCCGACGAACTCGCCGACAAGGGGCTGCGGGCCTCCCGCAACCGGGTCAACCGGCTCTGCACCTCGCAGCGGCTGTGGTCGGTGCACTCCCGCAAGCGCGGCCTGAACCGCAAGCCCGGACCGCCGGTGCACGACGACCTGGTGCGCCGGGACTTCACCGCCGAGCGCCCCAACCAGCTGTGGCTGACCGACATCACCGAACACCCCACCGCCGAGGGCAAGCTCTACCTCTGCGCGATCAAGGACGCCAGCTCCAAGCGGATCGTCGGCTACTCCATCGACGCCCGGATGACCTCCGAGCTGGCGGTCAACGCGCTCCGTAATGCCATTGCCCTGCGCGGCCCGGTCGGCGCGATCATGCACTCGGACCGCGGCAGCCAGTTCCGTTCCCACGCCTACGTCCGGGCTCTGCGCGAGGCCCAGTTGCGCGGCTCGATGGGCCGAGTCGGAGCGTGTGCTGACAACGCCGCCATGGAGTCCTTCTTCAGCCTGCTGCAGAAGAACGTCCTCAACCGACAACGCTGGACCACCCGCGAGGAACTACGACTGGCGATCGTGGTCTGGATCGAGAAGACCTACCACCGCCGCCGGCGCCAAGACGCCCTCGGCCGCATGACCCCTATCGAGTTCGAGACACTGACCCAGACCGCTCACGCGGCCTGACCGCCCCTACCGAGACGAGTCAACTGAAGTCTGGGCAGTCCCCCCCGCGCCACCTGGACCTCGATGCGGGCGGCCTAAGGGTTGAGCGTGCTGCGGAGGAGGTTCGAGGGCGACTCGGCTGGAAGCCCCCAAAGGACCACGAAGTCCGTGTGGTCCGGCTGCCCCGCGCGCTCGTCTCCGACTTGATCACGCATCGGAGAAACATGGAAGCCGCAGGCAGCCCACTGCTCTGGCCGGGCCCGCGCACGCATGGGGTGGACATCCCTCGTCGTCAAGGATGGATGCACAGGGCGTGGGCGCCAGCAGCCGACGCGGCGGGCCTCGGCCCAGATCCCGCAGGGGACGTGGCGTCGAGGAGATCGCTGCGAAGGTCCGACCTTCGCCCGACGTGCGCGTCGCTGATGCACGCCGCAGGCGCCACCCTGGCCGAGATCCAGCGCCAACTCGGGCACGCTCCGGGAAGTGACGTGACGCTGCGCGTCTATACGGAGGTCGCTGAGGCGGCGGAACAGGCCCAAGGTGGATGGGCTCATGCCCGCGACCTCACCGGAACGCTCGTAGACCGCTTGGACGTGCTCTACCGCGAGGGTGTCCGCCGAGACCTCCAACAGATGGGTCGTCTTCCGTTGGATCGCACGCTAGTTGCACGGGTTCCGGCGCGGCCAACCCGCGTCAGGGAGCCCCTGCCCACCTGACCTGCGTTCTTTCTGGTGCCCCCGGCAGGATTCGAACCTGCGACACACGGTTTAGGAAACCGATGCTCTATCCCCTGAGCTACGGGGGCCTCGCGCGACGGAGCTGCGCGACACCGACGGCGCAGAGGCTATCGGGGTGGCGCGGGGAACCCCCGGGCGACCCGACTCGTCGTATCGGGGAGAGACGAACCGGTTCCCAGGCGTTACGGTTCTGGGTCACACGTCGAGCTCCGGCAACGGCGCCGGGGATGACGGAAGGTGGATCGCAATGGAGACCTCGGTGGTCGACGTCCCCGAGCGGGGACGCTTCGAGATCCGGCAGGGCGAGCGTGTCGTCGGCCTGGCCAGCTACCACGTCGACAACGGCCAGATGACCCTCCCGCACACCGAGGTCGACCCGTCCGTGGGCGGTCAGGGCATCGGCACCAAGCTGGTGGACGGCGTCCTCACCGCGGCGCGCGAGCGCGGCCTGACGGTGCTGCCGTACTGCTCCTTCGTGCGGCGGCACATCCTCCAGCACCCCGAGTTCCTCGACCTCGTCGCCGTCGACGACCGGCCGCACTTCGGCCTGGAGACCGCCGACCGCTGAGCGGGTACCCCGCGGGGGCACCTACGCTGCGCGGATGCCCGAGGGCCACACCCTGTACCGCCTGGCGCGGGAGCAGTCCACGCTGTTCGCCGGCCGGCCGGTCCACGTCACCAGCCCGCAGGGCCGCTTCGAGGCCGGGGCGGCGCTGCTCGACGGCCGCGTCCTCGACGAGGTCTTCTCCTACGGCAAGCACCTGTTCGCCCGCTTCGGCGAGGACCACCTGCACGTGCACCTGGGCCTGTACGGCAGCTACCTGACCGGCCCGGGCACCCCGCCGCCGGCGAAGGGCGCGCTGCGCATGCGGTGGGTGGCCGAGGGCCCCGACGGCGCGGGGGTGTGGACCGACCTGCGTGGCCCGACGGCCTGCGAGGTGCTGCAGACCGACGAGGTCGGCACGATCCTCGACCGGCTCGGCCCCGACCCGCTGCGCCCCCGTGCGGACGGCGGACGTGCGCACCGGCGGATCGCCGGCAGCCGCACCGCGATCGGCGCGCTGCTCATGGACCAGTCCGTGCTCGCCGGCGTCGGCAACGTCTACCGGGCCGAGCTGCTCTTCCGGCACCGGGTCTCCCCGTTCCGCCCGGGCCGCGCGGTCGACGAGGCGCTGTGGGCGCAGATGTGGGCCGACCTGGTCACCCTGCTGCGGTCCGGCGTCCGGATGGGACGCATCGTCACCACCCGCCCCGAGGACCGGTCCCGCCGCAGCGGCGCCGTCCGCCGCGAGGACGCGCACTACGTCTACCGGCGCACCGGCCTGCCCTGCCGGATCTGCGACACCGAGGTGCGGACCGAGGTCATGGTCGGCCGGAACCTCTACTGGTGCCCCACCTGCCAGGCCGTCTGAGCCCGCTCCTCGCGGCGCCCTGCGGAGCCGCCTCCCCCGGTACGGTCGCGGGTGTGGGCATCGGGGGCACGCGTCGTGGACGGCTGCGGTCCGCCGCCGTCGTGGCGCCGGCCGCCGTCGCGACCCTGCTGGCCGGGCCCTCCCCCGCGGGCGCGGCGCCCGCCGAGTACGACCGCCCGGTGAGCCCGGTCGGCGTCGACATCTCGCACCCGCAGTGCGACGCCGAGCTGCCCGACGACCGGGCGTTCGCCGTCGTCGGCGTCAACGGCGGCTCCGCCACCCGCGAGAACCCGTGCCTGGAGGAGCAGCTCGCCTGGGCCTGGGAGTCCAACGGCTCGGTGGACGAGCAGCCGGTCGCGCAGCTCTACCTGAACACCGCCAACCCCGGCCAGGTCATGGGCCTGGTCACCACCTGGCCCACGACCGGCGCAACCCCCTACGGGGACTGCGCCGGCGAGAACTCGCCCGCCTGCTCGTGGCGGTACGGCTGGGAGCGCGCCCGCGAGAGCGTGTCGGAGGTGTTCCAGCCCGCCGCCCGCGAGGCCGGCGTCGACAGCCTGCCGTCGAGCTACATCTGGTGGCTGGACGTCGAGACGGAGAACACCTGGCAGGTCGGCTCCGACGTCGCGCGCGCCCGCAACCGGGCCACGCTCGAGGGCATGGTCGCCTACCTGGACTTCCGCGGCGCGCGGACCGGGCTGTACTCCACCGCCCAGCAGTGGTCGGAGATCGTCGGCACGGTGCCGGCCGACAGCGCGCTGGTCGGCCTGCCCAGCTGGCTGGCCGGCTCGGTGAGCCTCGCCGAGGCCGTGGCCGAGTGCGACCAGCCGCCGCTGGTGCCCGACGGCGAGGTCGCCCTCGCGCAGTACGTCCCCGACGACCTCGACCGCAACCACTCCTGCGGCTGAGGTCGCCGGGCCCGCAGCGTCAGGTCAGACGGCGCCCTTGCCGGCGTCGCCGGCCGGCACGGGGGTGAGCCGGCGGACGTCGGGAGCGGCGGCCATCTTCCCGGCCAGGGCGGCGCCCAGGGTGGCCAGCGGCTCGGCCTTGCCGTGCGCCTTCATGGCGTCGGCGTCGGCCCACTTCTCCACCATGACGAACGCGCCGTCGGCCTCGTGGAGGGAGTAGAGCTCGCAGCCGGGCTCCTCGTGCACCTTCGGGATGGCGGCCAGCAGGGCCTCCCGGACGGCGTCCACCGCATCGGGCTTGGGGGTCAGGGTGGCGACGACGACGATGGACATGGAGGGGCCTCCTCGAGCGACGGTGATCGGGAAACCGGGCGCGCGCTCTGGTGGAAGCGCCCCCGGCCGGGTCAGGATGCCAGTCATGGTCGCCGAGGGTTCCGCCGCTCCCCCGTCCGAGCGCCACCCCCTCCGGGTGGCCATCATCGGCGCCGGGCCGGCGGGCATCTTCGCCGCCGACGCGCTGACGAGGCAGGACGATGTCCAGGTGTCGGTCGACCTCATCGACCGGCTGCCCACCCCGTTCGGCCTGGTCCGGCACGGGATCGCACCCGACCACCCCAAGATGCGCGCCATCCGCGAGACCCTGCACCGCAGCCTCGACCAGCCGCTGGTCCGCTTCGTCGGCAACGTCGACGTCGGCGTGGACGTGTCGCTGGAGGAGCTCCGCGAGCACGTCGACGCCGTCGTCTACACCTACGGCGCGGCGCTGGACCGTCGCCTGGGCATCGAGGGCGAGGACCTCCCCGGCAGCCTGGCCGCCACCGACGTCGTCGCCTGGTACTGCGGGCACCCCGACGCCGACCGGGAGCGGATCGAGTCGGCGCTGACCCACGCCCGGTCGGTCGTGGTCGTGGGCGTCGGCAACGTGGCCCTCGACGTGGCCCGGGTGCTGGCCCGCGCCCCCGAGGAGCTCGAGCCGACCGACATGCCGCAGCACGTCCTCGACGCGCTGGCCGCCGCCCCGGTGGAGCGGGTGACCATCCTCGGGCGCCGCGGCCCCGCGCAGGCCAGCTTCACCACCCAGGAGCTGCGCGAGCTCGACGAGATGACCGCCGCGACCGTCCTGGTGGACCCGGCCGACCTCGAGCTGGACGCGGCGAGCGAGGAGCGCGCCGCCGCCGACCGCGTGGTCGGCCGCAACCTCGGGGTGCTCCGCGGGTGGGCCGACCATGTCCTCGACGCCGACCGCATCCCGCTGCGGCTGAGCTTCTTCCGGCGGCCGGTCCGGCTCGTCGGCGAGGGCCGGGTCACCGGCATCGAGGTCGAGCGCACCGCCGTCGACGGCGACGGCCGGGCCGTGGGCACCGGCGAGACCGAGGTGCTGCCGGCCGACCTCGTCGTCCGCTCGGTCGGCTACCGCGGCACCCCGCTGCCCGGCCTGCCGGTCGACGAGAGCAGCGGCACGGTGCCGCACGACGGCGTCGGCCGGGTGCTCCGCGACGGGCAGCCGTCGGCCGGCGAGTACGTGGCCGGGTGGATCAAGCGCGGGCCCAGCGGCGTCGTCGGCACCAACAAGCACGACGCCCGCGAGACGGTCGACGCCCTGCTCGCCGACGCCGCGGACGGCACGCTGGCCGTCCGGGGCCCGGTCGACGACCTGGTGACGACGCTGCGCGCCCGCGGCGCCGAGCCGGTCCTGCTGGAGGACTGGCGGGCCATCGACGCCGCCGAGGTCGCGCTGGGCGCCACCCGCGGCCGGGCGCGGACGACGATGCACGAGCGGGAGGCGCTGCTCGCCGCGATCCGGGCCGCCACCCGCTGAGGCGGGCGGCCCGGGTCAGCCGAGCGCGGCGAGCAGCGACCGCGCGCCCTGCTCGTCGGCCGCAGCCACGAACCGGATGCGCGCCCCGGTGCCCGGGCGCAGCACCACCGGGCCGCCGGTGTCGGTGAGCGCGGACCCGCCGGCGGCGAGCAGGACGGCGAGCCCGGCGGCGATGTCGTGCACGTAGGTGCCCTGGCGGTCGACGTCGTGCCAGGCGGCGGCCGCGCCGTCGGCGACCAGGCACAGGTCGATCGCCGTGCAGCCGGTGATCCGCAGCCGCCCGGCCGCGCCGTGCACGCCGACGGACCCGCCGCCCGGCGCGTCGCGCACGACGACGGTGCTGCCGGCCCGTGTGCGGATCACGGTCCCGTCCCGCTCGGCCCCCCGCCCGTCGATCGCCGACCAGCGGCGGCCCGAGGAGAGGTCGGCGACCAGGCCGGCGACCGGCCGCCCGTCCTTCACCAGCGCCGCGGAGAACGCCCACGGCGGCAGCCCGGCGCGGAAGTTGCGGGCCCCGTCCAGCGGGTCGATGACGATCCACGGCATGCCCTCGGGCACCGCCTGGTCGCGGCTCAGGGCGCCCAGCACCGGCACCCCGAGCGCGCCGAGCACCGAGACGGCGGTGTCGTGCGCGGCGGCGTCGGCGTCCTCGTCTCGGGTGAGCGCGGTGGCCGTCTCGACCCGGGTGGCGGCCAGCGCGGCCAGATGGGCGAACCGGACGGCCAGGGGTGCGTCGACCGGCGGGGCCGGCACCGGCACGCAGCGGTCGCTGGCCAGGTGCCGCACGCGGTCGCAGCCCCAGGCCGCGGCGACGGCGAGGACGTCGGGGTGGTCCAGGGGCACGCCGGCCCGGCGCACCACCACGGCGTCGGCGGTCGCGTCGGGCGACCAGCGGCGGCGCAGCAGCACGACCTGCCCCTCGGCGCCGATGAGCACCCGGGCGCCCGGCTCGACGAGCGCGGGCGCGAGCGCCGGAACCGGCAGCCCGAGCGCCGTCCCGACCGCTTCCAGGTCGGTCCGGGTCGCCGTCCGCAGCGCGTGTGTGGCGTCGGTCACGCGATCAGTATCCGGACCGGGTGGAACCGGTCCGTACCGGGATGGGTGCGGGTGCTGCGGATCAGCCCAGTTCGAGGCCGCGCAGCGTCTGCGCGGCCAGCTGGTCCCCGGCCTCGGCGCCGAGCCGGAACTGCTCGACCGCGCCGTCGAAGTCGCCGCGGTCGGCCAGCAGCACCGCGAGGTTCTGGTGGCAGTAGACGTCGCCGGCGGCGATGCCGGCGCGGAACGCCTCCTCGGCGGCCTCGTCGTCGCCGAGGTCCTCGCGGTACAGGTTGCCCAGCGGCAGCCAGGCCACCTGCTCGCCGAGCTTCGCGCCGCGCTCGAGCACCGAGCGCGCCTCGGCGCCCCGACCGCTCTCCCGCAGCAGGTGCGCCAGGTCGGTGCGCGCGGCCGGGAAGTGGTCGGCCCCGACCCGCAGGTCGGCCTCCAGCGCCGGGTCCAGCGTGGCGCAGAACCGCCAGCACGCGACGACGGCGGCGGCCTCGGCGTCCCCGGCGGCGGCGATCTCCTCGGCGACGGCCAGCGCCTGCTGACGTTCCCCCTGCTCGCGCAGCAGGAACGCCAGCTGCAGCCCGCCCTCGAGGTCCCCGGCGTCGACGGCGCCGCGGTAGGCCCGCATCGCACCGGCGAGGTCGCCGAGGTCCTCGAGCACCAGGCCGAGGTTCCGCCAGGCGTCGGCCTCACCGGCGGAGAGCGCGACCTCGTAGGCGTCGACCGCCTCGGCCCACCGGCCCTGCGCGGCCAGGGAGTTGCCCAGGTTGAAGGAGGCGACCGTGTCCCCGGCGTCCGCGGCCCGGCGGAAGCACGCCTCGGCCTCGGCGTGCCGCCCGGCGTCGGCCAGGTCGCAGCCGAGGTCGATGAGCGCGTCGACGTCCCCGGAGGCCTGCAGCCGCCGGAGGCGCCTGTCGAGGTCCTCGGTCATGCCGCCGATGATTCCGGCGACTCCCCTGCTCGCGCGCCGCCCGCAGGGGTGACCTCACCCCAACGGGAGGGACGGCCGGCCCGGTCAGCCCCCGAACGCCTCCCGCCAGGCCGGCAGCAGGGTGCTGCGGGTCCACTCCAGGTAGGGCTCCTGCTGGTCGCCGCCGATCTGCACCAGCGCCAGGTGGGTGAAGCCGGCCTCGGCGTACTCCTTCGCGGCCTCGATCACCGCCTCGACGTCGTCCCCGCACGGGATGCTGTCGGCGACGTCCTCCTCGCGGACGAACTGGGCGGCCGCGTCGAAAGCGCTGGGCCCGGGCAGCTCGGCGTTGACCTTCCAGCCGAAGCCGAACCAGCGGAACAGCGTGTGCGCCCGGGTGACCGCCGCGGCCTTGTCGGTGCCGTAGCTGATCGGCATCTGCGCGATCCGCGGCTTGCCGGCGCCGCCGGCGGCGTCGAAGGCCTCGATCAGCTCGGCCTTCGGCTCGGTCGCGATGAGCGCGTCGGCCAGCTGACCGGCGATCGTCGAGGCCTGCTTCCCGCCCGACGCCACCCCGATCGGCACCCGCTTCTCGGGCAGGTCCCAGAGCTTGGCCGACTCGACGTCGAAGTGCTCGCCGCGGAAGTTGGTGTAGCCCTCGCCGTCGAAGAGCTCGCGGATGATGTGCAGGCCCTCCTCCAGCATCTCCTGGCGGACGTCGGCCGGCGGCCAGCCGGCGCCGACGACGTGCTCGTTGAGGTTCTCGCCGGCGCCCAGGCCCAGCGTGAACCGGCCGTCGGACAGGATCTGCAGGGTCGCGGCCTTCTGCGCCACGACGGCCGGGTGGTAGCGGAACGACGGGCAGGTCACGTACGTCATGAGCGGGATGCGGCTGGTGGCCTGCGCGGCGGCGCCGAGCACCGTCCAGGCGTGCGGCGAGTGGCCCATCTCGTCCAGCCACGGGAAGTAGTGGTCGCTGCTCACCGAGAAGTCGAAGCCGACCTCCTCGGCGCCCACCACGTGGCGGACCAGGTCCTTCGGTCCGGCCTGCTCGGTCATCATCGTGTAGCCCAGCTGCATCGCCATGACGCCCGGCTACCCGGGCGCCACGGCGACGAACCGGCTCACACGCGCTCGGCGGCCAGGGCCTCGCGCATCTTCAGCTTCCCGCCGGTGCGCAGCAGCGCTCCGGCGTAGATCCGGCCGCCCAGCCGGACGACCAGCCCGATCGCCACGACCATGAGGACGACGGCCAGCCCCAGCTCCCACAGCGGCACGTCGCCCGCCGCCTGCCGGACCGGCATGACCAGCGGCGAGAGGCCGGGCACCAGCGAGGTGATCCGCGCCAGCGCGCCGTCCGGGTCCCCCGCCGCCTGGATGCCGATGACGAAGGCGACGATGAGCACCGCCGACGTCGGCATGAGCACGGTGGCGAGGTCCTCCTGGCGGCTGACCAGCGACGCGGCCACCGCGAAGACGGCCGCGTACCAGGCGTAGCCCAGCAGGAACCAGGCGATGACGATCCCGACCGTGCCGATCAGGTCGCCGGGGACCTCGACGACGTCGAAGGCCAGCGCCGCCCCGACGGCGACAGCGCCGATGAGCACCATCTGCCCGAGCGCCAGGACGCCGAGGCCGATGATCTTGCCGGCCAGCAGCTGCCACGGGCGCATGGTGGCCAGCAGCAGCTCCACCACCCGGCTGGCCTTCTCCTCCACCACGCCCTGCGCGATGAACTGGCCGAAGAGGATGAGCAGGCTGTAGAGGATCACCACGCCGAAGATCGCGGCGATGACGCGCTGCTGATCGGCCGCGGCGTCGGCGTCGGTGGCCGTCACGGTCACCTCGGGCACGGCGAGCTCGGCCACGCCGGCCTCGGCGAGCTGCTCGGCGATCGCCAGCTGCGCCACGGCGCCGTTCACGATCGCCTCGAGCGTGCCGTCGGCGGAGTCGAGGACGAGCAGCTCCGGGTCGCTCCCGGCCAGCAGCGCGGCGTCGACGTCCTCGTCGTCGACCGCCGTCCGGGCCGCCGCCTCGTCGTCGAGGTCCACGACGGCCACCTCGACCTCGAGCGCCTCGCCCTGCGCCTCGAGCGCGGCGGTCAGCGCGGCGTCACCCCCGACCAGGCCGACCCGCCGCTCCTCGTCGCCGGAGCCGACCAGGACCTGGAACACCATCACGCCGACGATCAGCACCAGGATGACGACGGAGCTGATGATGAAGCTCTTGTCGCGGATGCGGGTGGCCACCTCGCGGGCGGCGACCAGCCGGACGAGGCCGGCGGAGGACGGGTCGCGGGTCTCGGTCACGCGGCCACCTCCTCGGCGGCGGGCGCCGCCACGGCACCGCGGAACAGCTCGACCAGGGTGGGCTGCTGCCAGGCGAAGTGCTCCACCCGGCCGGTGCGCAGCGCGGCCGCGAGGACGGACTGGTCGTCGGTGCCGGCGTCCAGCTCCAGCAGCGCGTCGCCGGCCCGGTCCGACACCACCCGGACGCCGGGCAGCGCCCCGGCCCAGGACGACGCCGGGTCGGGGGTCACGACCCGGAGCAGCCGGCCGGCCTCGCGGCGGCGCAGCTCCTCGACGGTGCCGGTGGCGACCATCCGACCGCGGGCGAGGATGCCGACGGAGTCGCACAGGCGCTCCACCAGGTCGAGCTGATGGCTGGAGAACACGACCGGGACGCCGGCGCGAGCCTGGTCCAGCAGCGCCTCGGCGAGCGAGTCGACGCCGATCGGGTCGAGCCCGGAGAACGGCTCGTCGAGGATCAGCACCTCCGGCCGGCTGACCAGCGCGGCGGCGAGCTGGACGCGCTGCTGGTTGCCCAGGGACAGCTTCTCCACCGCGTCCCCGCGGCGGGCGCCCAGACCGAGCCGCTCGAGCCACTCGTCGGAGGCCTTCGCGGCAGCGGCGGCCCCGAGGCCGTGCAGCTTGCCGAAGTAGGCGACCTGCTCCCCGACCTTCATCTTCGGGTAGAGCCCGCGTTCCTCGGGCATGTAACCCACCCGGCGGCGGGTGGCCTGGTCCAGCGGCCGGCCCTGCCAGCGCACCTCGCCTGCGTCGGCGCGGACGAGACCCATCGCGATCCGCATCGTGGTCGTCTTCCCGGCCCCGTTGGAGCCGCAGAAGCCGAACATCGAGCCGGGGGCGACGCCGAAGCCGACACCCTCCAGGACCCGGACGTCGCCGAAGCTCTTGTGGAGCCCGTCGAACTCGAGCACCTGTCCTCCTGCCGTCGTGGATGGCTGCTGCCGAACCGTATCGGCCGCCCCTGACCGGACGGCATCGTCCGCAATCTCGCCGGCTCCCCTCGCGCGCCGCCCCGACCTGCGGTGTCATCGGTGCATGGCCGAGCCGAACGGGACCGCGCAGCCCCCCACCGGGGTCGGCCTCGACGGCCTGGCATCCGCCGCGGCCGGCTGCCGGGCGTGCGAGCTGTGGGAGCCCGCGACGCAGACGGTGTTCGGCTCCGGGCCGCCGACGGCGCGGATCGTGCTCGTCGGCGAGCAGCCCGGCGACCACGAGGACCGCACCGGCGAGCCGTTCGTCGGCCCCGCCGGGAAGCTGCTGGACCGCGCGCTGGTCGACGCCGGCATCGAGCGCGACGACGCCTACGTCACGAACGCCGTGAAGCACTTCCGGTTCACGCAGAAGGGCAAGCGGCGGATCCACCAGAGCCCGGGTGCCGAGCACCTGCGGGCCTGCGCGCCGTGGTGGCACGCGGAGCTCGCCGTCCTCCGGCCCGAGGTGGTGGTGGCCCTCGGTGCGACGGCGGCCAAGGCGCTGATCGCGCCGTCCTTCCGGATCACCGCCGACCGCGGCCGGCTGCTGCCCTTCGAGCTGCCCGGCCTGCCCCCGCCGCCGGTCACCGACGAGGCGGACGACGACGAGCCGGACGAGGCCGCGCCGGCGCAGACCTGGGTGCTCGCGACGGCGCACCCCTCGGCGGTCCTGCGCACGCCGGACGACGCCCGCGCCGCCGCCTTCGACGCCCTGGTCGCCGACCTGCGGGTCGTCGCCGGCGCCCTCGCCTGACGCGCCTCGCTGCCGCCAACTGCGGGGAACCTGGCCCTCCGCGACGCCCCCCGGGCCCGACTTCCCCGCAGTTGGGGCCGTCCGCCTGGCGCGCCGCCGCCTGACGCGAGGGCGGGCTTTGCGGGGTCCGGCGACGCCTGCGAAGCCCCGCAACCCCGCCCTCGACGCAGCAGCCGCCGGCTCAGACCGCCGAGCGGGACGCCCGGAAGAGCCAGAACGAGGGCACGAGCAGCGCGACCAGCGCCATGGCGACCACGACGACGACGCCGCCGGACACCATCGCCACGCTCACCGACGCCGCGCTGGCCAGCGCCCCGGCGCGCAGGTCGCCCAGCCGCGGCCCCCCGGCGACGACGACGATGAACACGCCCTGCATCCGGCCGCGCATCTCCTCGGGCGCGGCCAGCTGCAGCATCGACGAGCGGAGCACCGCGCTCACCATGTCCCCGGCGCCGGCCACGGCCAGGCAGAGCACCGCCAGCCACAGCGAGTGCGCCCAGCCGAACCCCACGATCGCCACACCCCAGACCGCGATGGCCGCGAGCACGACGGCGCCCTGCCGGTCGACCCGGGAGACCCAGCCCGAGGTCAGCCCCATGAGCAGGGCACCGATCGAGACGCCGGCGAACAGCCACCCCAGCGCGTTCGGGGAGTCGGTGAACCGGGTCTCCGACAGCTCGGGGAACACCGCCTGGGGCCAGGCGAAGCACATCGCGACGATGTCGACGACGAACGTCATGAGCAGCACCGGCTGGGTGCGCAGGAAGACGAAGCCCTCCCCCACGCCCCGGATCGCCGCCCCGAGCCGCAGCGGTCCGGCGTTCCGCCCGGGCGGCAGCGAGGGCAGCCCGCGCAGCAGCAGCGCGGCGACCAGGAACCCCAGCGCGTCGATCGCGTAGGCGAGGAACAGCTCACCCATCCCGATGAGCACCCCGGCCAGCAGCGGGCCGACGATCACGCCGGCCTGGCGCACCGTCATGGACAGCGCGTTGGCCGCCGGCACGCCCGCGGCACCGACGATCGCCGGGATCGCGGCGCTGCGCGTCGGCTGGTTGACCGCCGCGAACCCGGAGACGCAGGCGGTCAGCACCCACAGCACGACCAGGTTGCCCTCGCCCGGGAGCAGGGCCTGCACCGCCAGCAGCGCGCTGGTCACCGCGGCCCCCCGCGGAGGTGATGAGCATGAGCGTGCGGCGGTCCATCGAGTCGGCGATGGCGCCGCCGAGCAGGCCGAAGACGATCAGCGGGACCAGCGCGACGATCGACGTCACGCCGACCATGAGCGAGTCGCCGGTCAGCGCGTAGACCTGGAACGGGACGGCGACCAGCGTCATCTGCTGGCCGAGCATCGTCGCGGCCACACCCCAGAACAGCCGCCGGTAGGCGGGGTTGCGCAGCGGCGTGGTGTCGATCGCCCAGGAACGCCGCCGGGGAGCCTGCTGGACCTCCTCGTGCGGCTCGCTCACGGCGTCATCAGTGCGCTGCCGCTCACGGGGCGAGCCGCTGGACGATCCAGCCCCCGCCCTCCTCGTCGTCGCGCACGAAGCGCAGGCGGTCGTGCAGCCGGTCGGCGCCGCCCTGCCAGAACTCCACGACCTCGGGGAGCACCCGGTACCCGCCCCAGGCGGCCGGCCGCGGCACCTTCCCCTCGGGCGTCTGCTCGTCCAGCCGGCGCACCCGCTCCTCCAGCTCCTGCCGCGACTCGACGACGGTGGACTGCACCGACGCCGCCGCGGCCAGCTGCGAGCCGCGAGGCCGCGGGTCCCACAGCGCGTCGGAGGCGGTGTCCCCGATCCGCTCCACGGCGCCGGTGATGCGCACCTGCCGCTGCAGCGCGTGCCACGGGAAGACCAGCGCCGCCCGGGGGTTCGCCGCCAGCTGCGCGCCCTTTGCCGAGGCGTAGCTGGTGCCGAACACGATCCCGACCTCGTCGTAGCCCTTCATCAGCACGATGCGGGCGTCGGGGGCGCCGTCGGCGTCGGCGGTGGCGACCACGACGGCGTTGGGCTCGGGGATCTCCGCGGCCACGGTGTCGGCGAACCAGCGGTCGAACTGCTCCACCCAGGTGGCGGCGAGGTCGGCCTCACCGAGCCGGCCGAGGGTGTAGTCGTTGCGCATGCGGGAGAGGTCGGGCACCCCGCCATGCTGACACCGCACGGGCCGGTCGGCTCGGAGGAGCTCTCCGCAGCTCAGGGCGGGGCCCCCACTTGCGCCGGGGGCGTCCCGACGGCCTAGTGTCGACAGGCAATCCCGTGCCCCGCGCGACCCGCGGGTCAGGGTCCCGCGCGCAGAGGAGCAGCCGAGATGGCCGACGACTTCGTACCCGGCCTGGAAGGCGTCATCGCCTTCGAGACGGAGATCGCTGAACCCGACAAGGACGGCGGCGCGCTGCGCTACCGGGGCGTCGACATCGAGGACCTCGTCGGCAAGGTCACCTTCGGCAACGTCTGGGCCCTGCTGGTCGACGGCAAGTTCGGCCCGGGCCTCCCCCCGGCGGAGCCGTTCCCGATCCCGGTGCACACCGGTGACGTGCGCGTCGACGTGCAGGCCGCGCTGGCGATGCTCACCCCGATCTGGGGCTACCGCCCACTGCTGGACATCACCCACGAGGAGGCGCGCGAGGAGCTCGCCCGGGCCGCCGTCATGGCGCTGTCCTACGTGGCCCCAGTCCGCCCGCGGCATCGGCACCCCCGCCGTGCCGCAGAAGCGCATCGACGAGGCCTCGACCATCGTCGAGCGGTTCATGATCCGCTGGCGCGGCGAGCCCGACCCCCGCCACGTCGCCGCCGTCGACGCCTACTGGACGTCGGCCGCCGAGCACGGCATGAACGCCTCCACCTTCACCGCCCGCGTCATCGCCTCCACCGGCGCCGACGTCGCCGCCTCGCTGTCCGGTGCGATCGGCGCGATGTCCGGCCCGCTGCACGGCGGCGCCCCCTCCCGCGTCCTGCACATGCTCGACGAGGTCGAGCGGACCGGCGACGCCGAGAAGTACGTGAAGGACCTGCTCGACCGCAAGGAGCGCCTGATGGGCTTCGGGCACCGGGTCTACCGCGCCGAGGACCCCCGCGCCCGCGTGCTCCGCCGCACCTCCGAGGAGCTCGGCGCCCCGCGCTTCGAGGCCGCCCTCGCCCTGGAGAAGGCCGCGCTCAAGGAGCTGCGCGAGCGGCGCCCCGACCGGCCGGTCGAGACCAACGTCGAGTTCTGGGCGGCCATCGTCCTGGACTTCGCCGAGGTCCCCAGCCACATGTTCACCTCGATGTTCACCTGCGCCCGCACTGCCGGCTGGTGCGCGCACATCCTCGAGCAGAAGCAGACCGGCCGCCTCGTGCGCCCGTCGGCCCGCTACGTCGGCCCCGACCCGCGCAAGCCCGCCGACGTCGAGGGCTGGGACACCATCCAGACCAAGACCACCACGCAGGTCGCGCCCGCCTGAGCAGTCCGTCCGCCCGTCGACGGCCCGGTCCCGCGCCCCTGCGGTGCCGGGCCGTCGACGTTCGCACCACCCCGAGAAACCGAGAGGCACGCCCCGGATGAGCATCCAGATCCCCGCCGAGCTCCTGCCCTCCGACGGCCGCTTCGGCTGCGGCCCGTCGAAGGTGCGCCCCGAGGCGCTGCAGGCCCTGGCCTCCGAGGGCGCCGCCGTCATGGGCACCTCGCACCGCCAGGCCCCGGTGAAGAACCTGGTCGGCTCGGTCCGCGAGGGGCTGCGCACCCTGTTCGACCTGCCGGACGGCTACGAGGTCGTGCTCGGCAACGGAGGGACGACGGCGTTCTGGGACGCCGCGCTGTTCGGTCTCATCCGCGACCGCGCCGCCTTCGGCACCTTCGGCGAGTTCTCCGCCAAGTTCGCCTCCGGCGCGAAGGAGGCCCCCTTCCTCGGTGACCCGGTGATCGCGAAGGCCGAGCCCGGCACCCTGGCCCTGCCCACCGCGCAGGACGGGATCGACGCCTACGGCTGGGCGCACAACGAGACCTCCACCGGCGTCATGGCGCCCGTCGAGCGGCCGGCCGGCACCGACGACGCGCTCGTGCTCATCGACGCCACCTCCGGCGCCGGCGGGCTCCCGGTCGACGTCTCGCAGACCGACGTCTACTACTTCGCACCGCAGAAGTCCTTCGCCGCCGACGGCGGGCTGTGGGTCGCGCTCATGTCCGCCGACGCCCTGGCCCGGGTCGCCGAGATCAAGGCCTCGGGGCGCTGGATCCCCGGCTTCCTCGACCTGTCGATCGCGGTGGACAACTCCACCAAGGACCAGACCTACAACACCCCCGCCCTCGCGACGCTGTTCCTCCTGGACAACCAGATCCAGTGGCTGCTCTCCCTCGGCGGGCTCTCCGGCGCAGTCGACCGCACCCGCGAGTCGTCGAGCCGGCTGTACTCGTGGGCGGAGAAGTCGCCGTACGCGACGCCGTTCGTGAGCAACCCCGACGAGCGGTCCTACGTCGTCGGCACCGTCGACTTCGCCGACTCGGTCGACGCCGCCGCCCTGGCCACGACGCTGCGTGCCAACGGCATTGTGGACGTCGAGCCCTACCGCAAGCTCGGCCGCAACCAGCTGCGCGTCGGCATGTTCCCCGCCGTCGACCCCGACGACGTGACCGCGCTGACCGCCTGCATCGACCACGTGGTCGAGCGCCTCTAACGCGTGATCCCAGGACCCGACGGCGCCGCCGCGCCGGACCGGCTGTTCGCAGCCGGCGGCGAGGCGGGCCGCATCATGGCTGCCCTCGACTGGGCGGCGACCCCGGTCGGACCGGTGGAGAGCTGGCCGGCCAGCCTGCGCTTCGCGGTGCGCACCGTGCTGGTCTCCCGGTTCCCCATGGTCCTCACCTGGGGGCCGGAGTTCACCCAGTTCTACAACGACGCCTACGCGCCCTTCATCGGGGCGAAGCACCCGGCGATCGGCGCGGACATCCGCGCCACGCTGGCCGAGGGGTGGGACGCGCTCGGCCCGCCGATCGAGCACGCGATGACCACGCTCGAGGCCTCCTGGCTGCCGGGGCTGTTGCTGCTCCTCGAGCGCGCCGGCTACCGCGAGGAGACCTACTTCACCGTCTCCCACGCCCCGGCCTTCGACGACGACGGCCTGGTCGCGGGCATGCACGCGGTCTGCACCGAGGTGACCGGGGAGGTCCTCGGCTCGCGCCGCCAGGCGTTGCTGCACGAGCTGGCCACCGTGGGCGGCCGGCTCGGCGCGGAGCGGGACGTCGTCAGCGCCATGTGCGCCACCCTCGGGGACGACCCGCTCGACGTGCCGGTCGCCGCCGTCTACCTCTCCACATCCGGTGGCACCGGGTTCGACCGGGTCGCCGCGGTCGGCTGCGACGCCGGGCTGCTGCCCGCGACGGCGGTCACCGAGGCCGACCTGGCGGGGGTCGTCGAGGCGCTGGGCGTCGCGGGCGGACCGTGGGGCGACCGCGTGACCGACGCCGTCGTCCTCCCCCTCTCGGCAGGCCGGGACGGCGAACCCCTGGGCCTCCTGCTCGCCGGGCGGAGCCCCAACCTCGCCCTCGACGAGGAGTACCGGAGCTTCCACGAGCTGGTGGCCGCCCAGTTCGCCGGCGCCGTCGTCAACAACCGGGCGTTCGAGACCGAGCGGCGGCGGGCCGAGTCGCTCGCCGAGCTCGACCGCGCCAAGACGACCTTCTTCTCCGACGTGAGCCATGAGCTGCGGACGCCGCTCACCCTGCTGCTGGGCCCGATCGGCGACGTCCTGGCCGACTCCCGGGAACCGCTGCCCGCCGCCGCCCGGGAGGAGCTCGAGCTCGCGCTGCGCAACGGCCAGCGCCTCCAGCGGCTGGTCAACGACCTGCTCGACTTCGCCGGCATCGAGGCCGGCCGGGCGACCCCGGTGCGCGTGCCGACCGACGTCGCCACCTTCACCGCCGAGCTCGCCGGGATCTTCCGCGCCGCGGCCGAGCGGGCCGGGCTGCGGCTGTCCGTCGACTGCCCGCCGCCGGCCCGGACGGCGCACGTCGACCCGCGCATGTGGGAGAAGATCGTCGTCAACCTGCTGGCGAACGCGGTCAAGTACACGTTCGTCGGCGGCATCGACGTCGTGCTCCGCTCGGACGACGCCGGCTTCTCGCTCACCGTCCGCGACACCGGGGTGGGCATCGTCGCCGAGGAGCTGCCGCACCTGTTCGAGCGCTTCCACCGCGTCCCCGGGGCCGTCGCCCGCACCCGGGAGGGCACCGGCATCGGGCTGGCCCTGGTGCAGGAGCTGGCCGCCTTGCACGGCGGCACGGTCGCGGTGACGAGCGAGCCGGGCCGCGGCAGCGCCTTCACCGTGACCCTGCCCTACGGCACCGCCGACGGCGCCGACACCGACGGACCGGCCCGCCCCTCCGACGCCGCGCGCGGCGAGGCGGCGAGCTGGGCGGCCGACACCTCCCGGCCGGGCGGGCCGGCGGCCGCGCCCGCGGGGGCGGCCGAGCTGCTGGTCGTCGACGACAACGCCGACATGCGCGGCTACCTGGCCCGGTTGCTGGGCGCGCACTGGTCGGTCCGCACCACGGCCAACGGCGAGGAGGCGCTCCAGGCGGTCGCCGAGCGGCAGCCCGACCTCGTGCTCACCGACGTGATGATGCCGCGGGTGGACGGCTTCGAGCTGCTGCGCGCCCTGCGCGCGAACCCCGCCACCCAGCACATCCCGGTGGTCATGCTGACCGCGCGCGCCGGGCAGGAGGCGTCGGTCGAGGGCCTGGAGGCCGGCGCCGACGACTACCTCGCCAAGCCGTTCCGCGCCGACGAGCTGATCGCCCGGGTACGGGTCGCGCTGGAGCGGAGCACCTGCCGGACGGCGCCGATCCGGCTCGGCGCGATCGCCGAGGCCGCCGGGCTCGCACCGGCTCCCGCCCCGCCGGTGCCGGCGCCCCTCCCCCGGCCCGCGCCGCCCGCGACCCCGCCGGCCGCGGCCGACCGCGAGCCGGTCCGGCTGCTGGCCAGCTGGCGGCTGCCGTCGGAGCCGACCTCGGTGGTGGTGCTGCGCCGCGCGCTGCGCGGGGCGCTGGACGCCGCCGGCGTCGACCCGGACCGGGCCTACGACCTGCTGCTGGCGGCCGGCGAGGCCGTGACGAACGCGATCGAGCACGCCCAGGAGCCGACCGAGCCGTTCGTCGAGGTCGCCGTCGCCACCCGCGGGGAGCGGCTGGAGATCACCGTGCGCGACTTCGGGCAGTGGCGGGAGCGGGTGCCGAGCATGGACCGCGGCCGCGGCTCCACCCTGATGAGCTCCTTCGCCGACGTCACCGCGACCCCCAGCCCCGCCGGGACGACCGTCGTCATCAGCAGCCCGAGGGCCTGACCGCCGTCAGGGCAGCAGCCAGGTGTCCTTGCTCCCGGCGACCGGACCGCCGGAGGCGACCCGCGTCCAGGGCGCGGGGAGGGCGCGGACGCCGTCGCCGCAGACGACCGAGAACACCCGCAGCCTTGCCGAGCGCGGGCGGAACGTGCCGTCGACGAACGCCGGCACGGTCGCCTCCGCCAGGGGCTCCCGCGCGACGAACCGGTGCGGCGTCGCGGCGACCTCGGCGGTGAGGCGGTCCAGCTCGGCGGCGCTGCACGTGCGACCGTCCACGGCCGCGTGGCCGCCGTAGCCGGCGACCTCCTCGACGACGAGCTCGGCCAGCCGGCCGCGGACCTCGGCCAGCGAGGCCGGGTCGGCGAGCACCCAGGTGCGCGGCGAGGGCAGCAGCGGCTGCTCGCCCAGGTAGAAGCCGATCATCGCCGGCACCCACGCGAAGGTGGCGGCGTCGTCGGCGACGCCGTTGCCGGGCACGTTGGCCAGCCCGAGCAGTCCGGCCCGCACGGCCTCGGTGAGCTGCACGTCCAGTGGCGAGCCGACCGGGGTGCGGTAGGCGCCGAGGGTGCCCTCGTCGAAGCGCCGGTACAGCACGTCGACGGGCCGGCGCTCGCCGTCGACGGCCACCTCGAGACCGCCGTCCGGGCGCGGCCACAGGTCACCGGCGGTGACCACCGGCACGCCCAGCGCCGCGGCGAGCACGGCGTGCTCGAAGCGGGAGCTGTCACCCTCCCCCGCGCTGAGGACGGCGACCTCCGGGACACCGGCGCAGGCCGGGGGCGCCGCCTCGGCGAGCGCCGCGCGGAGCAGGTCCACCGCCGCCTCGAGCGGGGCCGGCGCGGCCGCCGCGAACAGCCCCGGGAGGGCCGCGCGCAGGGCCAGCCGGTCCTCGAGGGCGAAACCCAGGCCGGCGGGGGTGCGGAGGTCGTCCGCGGTCACCGCCCAGCCGCCGTCGGCGGTGCGCACGAGGTCGGCGGCGGCGACGGTGGCGCGCGGCTGCCCGCGCCACGCCTGCCCGATGGCCGCGGGGTCGCGGGCCGGGTTGTGCTCGACCGCCCACTCGGGGAGCACGCCGGCGCGGACGATCTCGGGCGCCCGGTCCACGTCCCCGCGGCGGCGACCGGCCGCGCGGTAGACGTCGGCGAGGAAGGCCCCCAGGGCGCGGTGCCGCTGCTCGACACCGGCCGCCACCGACCGCCACTGGTCGGCGGGGAGCACCCGGGGCAGCGGGTCGAGGACCACCGGGTGCCGCTCGTGCCGCCCGTCGGTCCAGCTGCCCAGCGCCACCCCCCGGGCGGCACGCAGCTCGGCCAGCGCCCGCGCGGCCCCGGCGATCCCCTCGGTGCCCAGGCCGGCCACGACCGGCTCCAGCGCCGCGTACTCCGGACGCAGCCGGCCCTCGGCGGTCACCGCCTCGTCGGCGGTGGGCGCGGGGTAACCGGCGAGCAGGCCGCCGCTCACAGCAGCCGGTCGAACCAGGCGGTGACGGCACCGCTCAGCTCGACCAGGTGGTCGCGGCCCACCACGGTGTGGCCCTCGCCCGGCAGCAGGAGCAGCTCGCACGGCGCACCGCGGGCGGTGAGCGCGGCGTGCGCCTGCACCGACTCGGCGACCGGCACGTTCGTGTCGCGGTCACCGTGCGCCAGCAGGACCGGCGCGGTGACCCGGTCCAGGGCCGCCATCGGCGAGATCGTCGCCAGCATCCCGGCGTCGGCGACGGGGTCGCCGTACTCGGTGACGGAGGCGGCGGCCATCCACGGTTCGGTGCCGGCGAAGAAGGTCCGCAGGTCGCTCATGCCGGCCAGCGTGGCACCGGCGGCGAACAACCCCGGCCACCGGGTCAGCGCGACCAGGGTCAGGTAGCCGCCGTAGGACCAGCCGTGCGCCCCGATCCGGCCGGGTGCGGCGATGCCGGCGGTGACCAGTTCGTCGACCGTCGTCCGCACGTCCTCGAACGAGGCCTCGCGGGCGCCGAGGTCGTCGGCGGTCGTGAACGCCCGCCCGAACCCGCCCGAGCCGCGCACGTTGGGCGCGTACACCGTCAGGCCCGCCGCGACCAGGCACTGCACCAGCGGGTCGAACGCCGGCCGGTGCTGGCCCTCGGGGCCGCCGTGGAAGCTGACCACCGTGCGGTTGGGCTCGTGCGCACCGCGGGGCGTGTACAGCCAGCCGGACAGCGGCATGCCGTCCGGGGCGACGTGGTCCAGTCGCTCGGGCAGCACCGTCCGCGCACTGCGCGGACGGCGGGCCGAACCGGGCAGGGGGACGGCGGGGCACCGTCCGTCCAGCTTCATCCGCCACAGCGCCCGCGGGGTCGTCGGGCCGGTGAGCTCGGCGACCACGGTGCTGCCGTCGGCGGCCAGCGACCAGCCGGGCAGCACGGCGTCGGGCAGCGGGACGGTGCGCACGAGGGCGCCGTCGGCGAGGTCGTGCAGCCACAGCTCGGTGCGGCCGCCGGCGTTCCATACGGCCAGGACGGTGCCGTCGGCGCGCAGCGCGTAGCCGTCGAGGTCGGCGTCGGCCCGCCGCAGCACGACGCGCCCCTTCCCGACCGGCCCGTCGGGGCCCAGCGGCACCTCGACCAGGCCGGCCCGGTCGGCCAGCAGCGGTCCCGGCAGCGAGGCACGCAGGTGCACCGACCGGCCGTCGGCGGAGAACCGCCCGTCCTCGGAGGCGACGCCGCCCGGGGCGTCCGGGCGCAGCACGGGGCGCTGCACCCCGGTGACGACGTCGACGGCGACGACGTGCCGGTGCCCGCGCGGGCCGCGGCGGGCCAGCAGCGTGCGGCCGTCGGCGGACAGCGCGCAGGCGGAGAGGAACCCGCCGCGGGCGAGCGTCTCGGTGCTGCCGCCGGCCGTGTCGACGACGACGACGTCGGCGTCCGGACCGGTGCCGGGCGCGATCGAGCAGACGTAGCGGCCGGGGCCGGCCCAGAAGCCGGCGAAGACGGTGGCCCGGGGGTCCTGCCCCGCCACCAGCCGGGCGCCGCTGCCGTCGGGCCGCACGACGTGCAGCTCGGCGCAGAGGGAGCCGCCCGGGCTGACCAGGTAGGCCAGCTCTCCGCCGTCGGGCGACCACGCGACCGACACCACCTCCTGGTCCGGCAGCGACAGCACCCGCGGCGGCTCGGCGCCGGCGAGGTCGGTGACCTCCAGCCGCGGGATCCCGGAGCGGTCGGTGACGTAGGCGACCTGCCGGCCGTCGGGCGACAGCGCGGGGCACCAGGCGCCGACGGCGCCGGCGATGAGCGCGATCTCGGCGCGCAGGGCGCCGTCGAGCCCTGCGGGCGGGGTGGTCACCACGTCGGTGGCAGGGCCGGGCATCGCACCTCCTCGGCACTCTCCGTGCGCGTCCCCATGCGGAACGCGAGCGGCAGGATCGCACGTCAGGGCGCGTTCCCCCACTGTGCCGAGCGCAGGTTTCCGGAACGTGTCGTCGGGATCAGGACTGCTGTCCCGTGCGTCCCGTGACGCGCCGCGCCGCGGCACCTGCGGCGCGGCGCGGCCGCGCGCGGATAGCCTCGGGTCCGGTCTCTCTCCGGAGCCCAGCCGCTCATGCCTTGCAGGAGGTCGCCCGTGCGCACGCTGCGCCTCGTGGGGCTCTCCGACGACGGCTCGAGCCTGGTGCTGGTCGCCGACACCGAGGACGGCGAGGAGCGCTTCGCCGTGCCGGTGGACGACCGCCTCCGCGCCGCCGCCCGCGGGGACTCCCGCCGGCTCACCCAGATCGACGTCGACCTCGGCACCGAGCTGCCGCCGCGGGTGATCCAGTCCCGCATCCGCGCCGGCGAGACGCCCGAGCAGGTCGCGGCCGCCACCGGCGCGCGGGTCGAGCGGATCATGCGTTTCGCCCACCCCGTGCTCCAGGAGCGCGAGCGGGTGGCCGAGCAGGCGCGCGAGGCGCGGGTCCGGCTCAGCGAGAGCACCCCGGGCAGCACGCTGCAGCAGTTCATGGCCGAGCGACTGCGGCTGATCGACACCGACGTCGACGCCGTCACCTGGGACGCCTACCGCAGCGACACCGGTGCCTGGGTGGTCACCGGCGAGTGGCGGGCCGGCGAGAAGTCCGGGACCGCGCGGTGGACGTTCGACCTGCCCTCCCGCACGGTCGCCCCCCTCGACGCCGGGACGACCGACTTCGCCGAGGGCACCCGCCTGGTGCGCGTCGTCCCCGACGTCCCGGCCGGTCCCCCGCCGGCCCCGGCGCAGCCGGCCCGGCCGGTCGCCGTCGTGCGCGAGGAGCAGCCCTCCGCGCCGGTGGACGACGACGCCCACGTGCGCGACGTGCACCCGGCCAGCGGCTCCCCCGACGACGCCCGCGCGGTGGACTCCTTCCTCGACGAGATCGCCGACCACGACACCGTCGTCCTCGGCCGCCCCGGCGAGGACCTCGACTCCGACGACCCCCGCGCCCGCATCCCGGCGTGGGAGGACATCGTCTTCGGGGTCCGCCGCAACCGCTGAGCGCCGGCGTCCGGTAAGTCGGTCGCTCCTGTCGGAGGTCGGGCCTAGCCTCGATCCCCCATGGACGCCGCCCCCGCACCCGACGACCACGGCCGGCTCTCCGCCCTCCTGCGGCTGTGGCCCTACGCCCGGCGCTACCGGGGGCTGATGGCGCTGACCTTCGGCGCGGCGCTGCTCGCCACCCTCGCCCAGCTCGCCGTCCCGCTGATCACCGCCGCCGTCGTCGACGGGCCGATCGCCGACGGCGACCGCGCCGCGCTGGTCCCGCTGCTCGGGCTGGCGCTGGTGTTCGGGGTCGCGGAAGCGGGTCTGTTCTTCCTCCGCCGCTGGTCGATGAACCGCAGCTGCCTGCAAATCGAGCGCGACCTGCGCAGCGCCCTGTACGAGCGCCTCCAGCGGCTGCCGGTCTCCTTCCACGACCGCTGGCCCTCGGGCCAGCTGCTGTCGCGGGCCACCAGCGACATGTCCACCGTGCGCCGCTTCGTCGGGTTCGCCGCGGTCTTCCTCGCGGTCAACCTGATCACCTGCGTCGTCGTGGCGGTGCTGCTGCTGGTCACCTACTGGCCGCTGGGCCTGGCGGTGCTCCTCACCACCGTCCCGCTCACCGCGCTCGGCCTGCGGTGGGAGCGGCGCTACAACGTGCAGTCCCGCCGCGTGCAGGACGAGCAGGGCGAGCTGGCCACCGACGTCGAGGAGGCGGTGCAGGGCATCCGGGTGATCAAGTCGCTCGGCCGCCGGGGGCTGGTCTTCGACCGCTACGACGCCAAGGCGCGGCGGCTGCGCCGGCTGGAGCTGGACAAGGTGCGCACCCTGGCGCTGCTGTGGTGCGTCTTCGAGCTGCACCCGCAGCTGAACCTGGCGCTCATCCTGGTCGGCGGCGCGCTCGCGGTGAGCAGCGGCGCCCTGACCGTCGGCGGCCTGGTCGCCTTCGTCGCGCTGTTCACCGTGCTGCTGTGGCCGATCCTGTCGCTGGGCTTCCTGTTCGCCTTCGCCCAGGAGACCGCCAGCGCCTGCGACCGCATCGGCGAGCTGCTCGACGAGCCGCTGACCGTCACCGACCGCCCGGGCGTCGCGCCGCAGCCCGTCGGCGCGCCCGCCCGGCTGGCCTTCGAGGGCGTCGGCTTCGCCCACCCCGGATCCGACCGGCCGGTGCTCGCCGGCGTCGACCTCGTCCTCGAGCCGGGCGAGACCGTGGCGCTGGTCGGGGCGACCGGGTCGGGCAAGACGACGCTGACGTCGCTGGTCGGGAGGCTGCACGACGTCACCGCCGGCCGGGTCACCCTCGACGGGGTCGACGTGCGCGACCTCCCGCTGGCCCAGCTGCGCTCGGTCGTCTCGGTCGCCTTCGAGGAGGCGACGCTGTTCTCCATGAGCGTCCGGGAGAACCTGACCCTCGGCCGCCGGGACGCGACCGACGCCGAGCTCGCCGAGGCGGTGGGGGTGGCGCAGGCCGGTTTCGTGCACGACCTGCCGTGGGGCCTGGACACCCGCATCGGGGAGCAGGGGCTGTCGTTGTCCGGCGGCCAGCGGCAGCGGCTGGCGCTGGCCCGCGCCGTCCTGGGCCGGCCGTCGGTGCTGGTCCTGGACGACCCGCTGTCGGCTCTCGACGTGCACACCGAGGCGCTGGTGGAGGCCGCGCTGCGCGAGGTGCTGGCCGGCACCACCGCGCTGGTGGTGGCGCACCGGCCCTCGACGGTGCTGCTCGCCGACCGGGTCGCCCTGCTCGCCGGCGGCCGGATCGCCGCCGTCGGCACGCACTCGGAGCTGCTGGCCACCGAGCCGGCCTACCGCGACCTGCTGGCGCAGGGCAGCGACCTGGCGGAGGCACGGCCGTGAGCGACCAGAGCTGGCGCGGCGTCGCCACCGAGGACGCCGACGAGCTGCCCCCGGGCGCCGGGGTCTTCCTGCGCGCCCGCTCGCGGCGGCTGCTCGGCGAGCTGCTGCGGCCGCACCGGCGGGCGCTGTGGTGGCTGCTGGTCACCGTCGTCGCCCAGAACGCCGCGTGGCTGGCCGGGCCGCTGCTCGTCGGCGTGGGCATCGACGTCGCCGTGCCCGCCCTGCTCGACGGCGACGCCGGGCCGCTCGTGTGGATCACCGCCGCGATGGTGCTGGCGGCCGCCGCCGACACGCTGCTGCGCTTCGCCTTCCTCACCGGCTCCGGACGGGTGGGCCAGGAGGTGCTGCTGACCCTGCGCCGACGGGTGTTCACCCACGTGCAGGCGCTGCCGCTGTCCTTCCACGAGCGGTACACCTCGGGCCGGACGATCAGCCGGCTGACCAGCGATGTCGAGGCGCTGGCCGAGCTGCTCGACGAGGGCCTGGACGGGCTGGTCACCGCGCTGTTCAGCGTGCTCGGCATCGGCATCGTGCTGGTCGTGCTCGACGTGCCGCTGGGCCTCACCGCCCTGCTCGGCTTCCCGGCGCTGTTCTGGGTGGCCCGCTGGTTCCAGCGCAACTCCACCGCCGCCTACCGGCGCACCCGCGAGACGATCGCCGCGCTCATCGTCCAGTTCACCGAGACCTTCGGCGGCATCCGGGCGGTGCAGGCGTTCGGCCGCGAGCCGCGCAACGACGAGCTGTACGCCGCGCTCAACGACGACAACCGGCAGGCGCACCACCGCGCCTTCTGGTTGATCGCGGTCTTCGTGCCGGCGGTGACGCTGATCGGCAACCTGGTCACCGTCGCCGTCCTCGGCTACGGGGCGCTCCGCGTGATGGACGGCGCCCTGGCGGTCGGGACGCTGGTCTCCTTCCTGCTCTACCTGCGCCGGTTCTTCGACCCGCTGCAGGACATCGCGATGTTCTACAACAGCTACCAGTCGGCCACCGCGGCGCTGGAGAAGCTCTCCGGGGTGCTCGAGGAGCGGCCCACCGTGCCGGAGCCGGTGGACCCGGTGCCGCTGCCCGCCGCGGCCGGCGAGCTGGTCTTCGACGACGTCCGCTTCGGCTACGGCGGCAGCACGGTGCTGCCCGGCCTGGCGCTCACGCTGGAGCCGGGCCGCACGGTCGCGCTGGTCGGCACCACCGGCGCGGGGAAGTCCACGCTCGCCCGGCTGGCCGCCCGGTTCTACGACCCGGTCGAGGGCGAGGTGCGGCTGGACGGCGTCCCCCTGACCCGGCTGGCCGACGCCGACATGCGGCGGGCGGTCGTGATGGTGACCCAGGAGAGCTTCCTGTTCTCCGGTTCGGTCGCCGACAACATCGCCTTCGGCCGGCCCGGCGCCGACCGCGCGCAGATCGAGGCGGCCGCCCGGGCCATCGGCGCGCACTCCTTCATCGCCGCCCTGCCCGACGGCTACGACACCGAGGTGGACAAGCGCGGCGGCCGGCTCTCCGCCGGGCAGCGGCAGCTGGTCAGCTTCGCCCGGGCGTTCCTGGCCGATCCCGCGGTGCTCGTCCTCGACGAGGCGACCAGCTCGCTCGACGTCCCGAGCGAGCGGCTGGTGCAGCACGCCCTGCGCACGCTGCTGGCCGACCGGACGGCGCTGATCATCGCCCACCGGCTCTCGACGGTGGAGATCGCCGACCGCGTGCTGGTCATGGAGGGCGGCCGGATCGTCGAGGACGGCACCCCCGCCGAGCTCGTCGCCGGGCCCGGCCGGTTCGCGGCGCTGCACCGCGCGTGGGCCGACAGCCTGGTCTGAGCGGAACAGCGGGCCGGAGCGGGCCGTTCTCCTGGCATGAGTGCTTCCGTGTCGATGCCGCTGGGCGGCGTCCAGGTCGGTTCCTACGACACCTACGAGCGCGCGCAGGCCGCCGTCGACCACCTCTCGGACGAGAAGTTCCCCGTCGAGAACGTGACGATCATCGGCTCGGACCTGCGCCAGGTCGAGCAGGTGCTCGGCCGGCTCACCACCGGCCGCGCGATCGCGGCGGGTGCGGCCGGCGGCGCGCGCTGGTGGGGCCTGTTCGTCGGGCTGCTGCTCGGCATCTTCTCCGAGGACGGCGCCGGCTGGATCGGTGCGGTGCTCACCGGGCTGCTGGTCGGGGTCGTGTTCGGCGCGCTGTTCGGGTGGATGGGTTACGCCGCCACCCAGGGCAAGCGCGACTTCACCAGCACCAGCCGGATCGTCGCCGGCCGCTACGACGTCATGTGCACCCCGCCGCACGCCGAGCAGGCCCGCGAGATCCTCGCCCGCTTCAGCCTGCGCTTCTGAGGGTCGCGAAGGCGATAGCAGCCGCGGCGGCGACGCCCAGGGAGTCGACGCCGGAGCGCATCGGGATGCGGGCGCGCACCCGGGCGGCCTGCTGCGCCTCGGGGGTGAGCCCCGGCCCCTCCGCGCCGAGCAGCACCGCGGTGCGCGGGTGCGCGCGCGGGTCCACCTCGTCGAGGTCGACGGCGTCCGCGGCCGGGGTGAGGGCCACCGTCAGGTACCCGGCGTCGTGCAGCCGGTCCAGGCCTGCCGGCCAGTCGGGCAGGACGGCGAACGGCAGCGTCAGGACGTGCCCCATCGAGACCCGCACCGAGCGGCGGTAGAGCGGATCGGCGCACCGCGGGTCCAGGAGCAGGCCCTCCACGCCGAGCGCCACGGCCGAGCGGGCGATCGAGCCCAGGTTCTCGTGGTCGTTGAGCCCCTCGAGGACGGCCAGCCGGCGCGGCGCTGCCGGATCCGGACCGGCGAGCAGGTCGCCGAGGTCGGGTGCGGGCAACCGGTCGGCCGCGGCCAGGGCGCCTCGGGTCAGCCGGAAGCCGATGACCTCCGACAGCACCCACTTGTCGGCGACGTAGACCGGCACGCCCTCGGGCACGTCGAACGCCTCGACCCGGCCGGCGACCCCGAACACGGAACGGACCGGGTAGGGCGAGATGAGCAGCCGCTCGATCGCGGCGACGCCCTCCACGATCACCGGCGCGGTGCCCCGCGACGCGCCCGCCGGCCGGTCCCCCGCCTTGAGGTCGCGGAAGTCGGCCACCCGCGGGTCGGCCGGATCGGTGATGACGACGGGTTCGGGCACCGCGTGATCCTGCCCCATTGACGCTCCCGCGATAACTCATCTAGCGTTGAGTTCATCAGCCGTTGAGTTGTCGGGAGCTGCCATGGACGCCGTCGTCGTCCGGGACCTGGTGGTCGACCGCGGCCGCCGCCGCGTGCTGCACGGACTGGGGTTCACCGTTCCGCCGGGCCAGGTGACCGGCCTGCTCGGCCCCAGCGGGAGCGGCAAGACCACGCTCATGCGGGCCGTCGTCGGGGTGCAGGTGGTCCGCTCCGGCGAGGTGACCGTGCTCGGCGAACCGGCCGGCTCCCCCGGCCTGCGCAGCCGGGTCGGCTACGTCACCCAGGCCCCCAGCGTCTACGCCGACCTCACCGTGCGGGAGAACGTCCGCTACTTCGCCGCCCTGCACGGCCGCGGTGCCCGCGAGGCCGACGCGGCGGTCGTCGACGTGGGGCTCGCCGACGCCGCGCACCAGCTCGTCGTGGACCTCTCCGGCGGGCAGCGCGGCCGCGCCTCGCTGGCCTGCGCACTGGTCGGGGACCCCGAGCTGCTGGTGCTCGACGAGCCGACCGTCGGGCTGGACCCGGTGCTGCGCGTCGAGCTGTGGGCCCGCTTCGCCGCGCTGGCCTCTGCCGGGACGACGCTCGTCGTCTCCAGCCACGTCATGGAGGAGGCCGCGCGCTGCGACCGGCTGCTGCTGCTCCGCGGCGGCGACCTGCTCGCCGACACCACGCCCGCGCGGCTGCGGGCCGACGGCCGCTCGCAGGACCTCGAGGAGGCGTTCCTCACCCTGGTCCGCGACTCCGAGCGGGTGGCGTCGTGATCGCCGCGACCGCGGGCCGGGTGCTGCGCCAGCTGCGGCACGACCCGCGGACGATCGCGATGCTGCTGCTCGTGCCCAGCCTGCTGCTGGGCCTGCTCTACCTGCTCTGGGCGGACGTGCCGGCGCCGCCCGGGCAGACCCGGCATCTTCGACCGGGTCGGGCTGACGATGCTCGGCATCTTCCCCTTCGTCGTCATGTTCCTCGTGACCAGCATCGCGATGCTCCGCGAGCGGACCTCGGGCACGCTCGAGCGGCTGCTCACCACGCCGCTGTCCCGGCCGGCCCTGCTGGCGGGTTACGGCGCCGCGTTCGGCCTGGCCGCTGCCGTGCAGGCGCTGCTCACCGTCACCGTGGCGGCGACGGTCTACGACCTGTCGGTGGCCGGACCGCTCGCCCTCGTCGTCCTCATCGCGGTCGTCGGCGCCGTCCTCGGGGTGGCCCTCGGCCTGCTGGCCAGCGCCTTCGCGCGCAGCGAGTTCCAGGCCGTGCAGTTCATGCCGGTGATCGTGCTGCCGCAGTTCTTCCTGTGCGGCCTGCTCGTGCCGCGCGAGCAGATGGACGGGTGGCTGCAGGCGGTCAGCGACGTGCTGCCCCTGACCTACGCCGTCGACGCGCTGCAGGAGGTCGGCCGCTCCCCCGACCCCACCGGCACGATGTGGCTCGACCTCGCCGTCGTGGCCGGCGCGGCGGTGCTCGCACTGGCCCTGGCGGCCGGCACCCTGCGCAGGAGGACCAGCTGAGCGGCGGGAGCACCGGCCGCGCCGGGCGGCCGGGCCGGCGCCCCGGCCGGCGGCCAGGGACCAGCGGAACCCGCGAGGCGGTGCTGGCCGCGGCGCGCACCGCGTTCGCCGAGCGCGGCTTCGACGGCGCGACGATCCGCGGCATCGCCGCCGCCGCGGAGGTGGACCCGGCGCTGGTGCACCACTACTTCGGCAGCAAGGAGCAGCTCTTCCTGGCCGCGGTCGAGGCGCCCGCCGACCCCGCCGACCTGCTGCCCGGCGTGCTGGCCGGCGGGCGGGACCAGCTCGGTGCCGGCGTCGTCCGCACGCTGCTGACCGTCTGGGACGGCCCGATGCAGCCCGCCGGCCTCGCCCTGGTGCGCTCGGCGGTCGCCAGCGAGTGGGGCGCGAAGCTGCTCCGCGAGTTCCTGGTGACCCAGGTGGTCCGCCGGGTCGTGGGCACCCTGGAGGTGCCCCCGCGGGAGGCCGAGGTGCGCGGCGCGCTCGTCGCCGGCCAGCTCATCGGGCTGGTGATGGGGCGCTACGTGCTCCAGCTCGAGCCGCTGGCCACCGCCACCCCCGACGCCCTCGTGGCCGCGATCGGCCCCACCGTGCAGCGCTACCTCACCGGCGAGGTGGCGCTGCCGGCCTGAGTCAGTGGCCGCGGGCGAGGCGGGCGAGCTGCCGGGCCTGGGCGACGAGCTTGCCCTCGGAGTCCCAGATCGTGCAGTCCTCGTCGATCCAGCCGCCGGCGATCTGCACGGCGCGGGTCTCGGCGAGGCACCAGCCCGGCGCCGGCACGCCGCGCACCAGCACCTGGAGCTGCACCGTCGGCGCCCAGCCCTTCTGGCCGATGGAGAAGCCCAGCGGCGGGAGCACGTCGGCGAAGGTCAGCAGCGAGACCGGGTCGGCGGGGCGCTCGTCGACGAAGCGGATCCAGGCGCGCAGCAGCGGCTCGTCGCCGGGCTCCCCGACCGTCCAGCCCGCGGTGGCGGGGTCCAGCCGGGTGTCGATGTGCCGGCTCAGGCCGGGCCGCTTGCTGCGGTCGGGCTGGAGCCGGGCGGAGAGGTCCACGCACTCGTCCGGCGGCGGGATGGACGGCGCCGGCGCGGAGAAGTACTCCGGGGTGTCGTCGGTCAGCGTGGCCGTGGTCGCCTGGACGACGATCGACGGGCCGGCGCCCGAGCCGGAGAGGGTGACCACCGAGTGCGCCAGCGTGCGGCCGGCCGCGCCCGGGGTGACCTCCAGGGTGGCCTCGCCCGCGGGCGTCGGGCGGAGGTAGCTCGCCGCCACCGCCACGGGGTGCGGGTGCGGGCTCTCCTCGATCGCGGCGCGGGCGGCCACCGACAGCAGGTAGCCGCCGTTCAGGATGCCGCCACCGACCTGCCAGGTCTGGTCGAGGTCGGCGACGAGGCCTCCCCCGTCGCCCCGCCGCACGGCGGTGGCGGTGTCGAAGTCGTAGGTCGGCGAGGCGTCGTCAGTGTGCGGCACGCATCACAGACTGCCAGGGTGCTCGTCATGGAGTACGAGCACCTCGGCCGCAGCGGCCTGTCCGTGTCCCGTCTGTGCCTCGGCACGATGAACTTCGGCTCGCGGACTCCGGAGTCCGCATCGCACGAGATCATGGACCGAGCCCTGGCCGAGGGCGTGAACTTCTTCGACACCGCGAACGTCTACGGCGGCGAGGCCGGCAAGGGCCGCACCGAGGAGGTCGTCGGCAGCTGGTTCGCCCAGGGCGGGCAGCGCCGCGAGAAGACCGTCCTGGCCACCAAGGTCTACGGGAGCATGTCCGACTGGCCGAACGACACCTTCCTCTCCGCGCGCAACATCGTGCGGGCGTGCGACGCCTCGCTGCGCCGGCTGCAGACCGACTGGATCGACCTCTACCAGTTCCACCACGCCGACGTCCGCACGCCGGTGGGAGGAGATCTGGCAGGCCTGCGAGACGCTGGTCGCGCAGGGCAAGGTGCTCTACGTCGGCTCCTCCAACCACGCCGCCTGGCAGATCGCCGCGGCCAACGAGGCCGCCGCCCGCCGGCACTTCCAGGGCCTGGTCAGCGAGCAGTCGCACTACAACCTGCTCACCCGGCACGTCGAGCTCGAGGTGCTGCCGGCCGCGGCGCACTACGGCGTCGGCATCATCCCGTGGAGCCCGCTGGCCGGTGGCCTGCTCGCCGGCGTCCTGGAGAAGGCCGAGGAGGGCCGGCGCGCCGACGAGCGCACCCAGAAGCGGGTGGCGAAGCTGCGGCCGCAGCTGGAGCAGTACGAGGCGTTCTGCCGCGAGATCGGCGCCGCACCGGCCGACGTCGGCGTCGCATGGCTGCTGCACCAGGAGGCGGTGACCGCGCCGATCATCGGCCCGCGCACGATGGCGCAGTTCGAGGGCGCGCTCACGGCGCTGGACCTGACGCTCGCCGACGACCAGCTGGCCCGCCTCGACGAGATCTTCCCCGGCTACAAGGCCGCGCCGATGGAGTACGCCTGGTGACGCTCGTAGGTGGGCGCCGGGCCGAGCCGGCTCTCCAGCAGTAGCACCTCGGGAGCCGGCCAGACGGGCCCGCGGTACCCGGCCAGCCGGTCGGGGAGCGCGCCGTCGGCCGGCTGCCGGGGGCGCCACCGGCCCAGGGTGAGGTGCGGCCGGAACGGCCGGTCCTCGACCGGCAGGCCGAGGCCGCGGGCGAGGTCGGCCAGCCGGTCGGCGAGGGCGGTGAGCGGGCCGACGTCCCCGGCCAGCCCGGCCCACGCCACCTGCGGACGGCGGGCGCTGCCGAACCGCCCCGCGCCCGCCAGCCGGAGGTGCAGCGGCGGCGCGGCGGCCACCAGGGGTGCCGCTCCGGCGGCGAGCGCGGGCAGCACGTCGCGGGGCACGGCGCCGAGGAACAGCAGGGTCAGGTGCCAGCGCTCGGGCGGGGTCCAGCGCGGGGCGCCGGGGAGCTCGCGCAGCGGGTCCAGCGCCCGGAGCAGGTGGGTGCGCGCGACCTCGGGCGGGTCGACTGAGAAGAACACCCGGGCCGGATCCGCCCGCGTCAGCCCCGCACCGCCAGCCCGGCCGCCTCGAGCGCCGCCAGCAGCCGGAGCCGCTCGGCCTCGCGCCCGGGCCCGTCGGGCTCGGCGTCCAGGGCGTGCGGGACGCCGAGCATCCCGGCCGCCTCGATCAGCACGTCGTCGCAGGCCGCCTGCAGCGCCCGCCGCCGCGCCATCGGCGCACCCGCGGGAACGAGCGCCAGCCGGCGGAGCAGCCGGCGGACGTCGGCGGCGACCACCTGCACGGGGCGGCGGTCCAGGGGTGGGAGCCGGCGGGCGCGTCGCCGGGCCGAGCGCTCGGCCAGCCACCTCTCGGCGGGGCCGAACCCGACCACGACGGCGCACAGCGCGGCGAACGGGAGTCCCAGGAGGACGAGCGAGCCGGTCATGGCATCTCCGGACCGAATCGGGCGGACGGTGCGCACCGTACCCCCGGGATCAGCCCACCGGGGGCCGGACGGCGCGCTCCCCCACCTGCAGCCGAAGCCACGGCCGCTCGGGCCGTCGCTCCAGCCGCACCGACCGGCCGCGCGCGAGCAGCGCCCCGGCGAGGGCCGCGGCCACGACGACGATCCCGCCGCCGAGCAGCAGCCCCCAGCGCGGGCCGAGGTGCTCGCCGACCACACCGATCAGCGGCGCGCCGATCGGCGTCCCGCCCATGAAGCACATGAAGTACAGCGCCATGACCCGGCCGCGCATCTGCGGGTCGACGCCCAGCTGCACGAAGCTGTTGTTGGCGACGCTGAAGACCAGCGCCGCCGCGCCGGTGGGCACCAGCAGCACCCCGAAGGCCACGTGGCCGGGCATCAGGCCGGTGATGACGGTGAGCACGCCGAAGACCAGCGCCGAGCCGATGAGGAACCGCACCCGCGGCCGGCGGCTGCGCCTGGTGGACAGCAGCGCGCCGCTGAGCGAGCCGACGGCGAAGACCGTGGCGAGCAGGCCGAACGCCTCGGCGCCCAGGCCGAACTCCGCGCGGGCCATCAGGGCGATGGTGATCTGGTAGTTGAACCCGAAGGTACCGACGACGAAGGCCAGCGCCATCGCCAGCACGAGGTCGCGGTGCGCCCAGGCGTAGGCCGCCCCGGCGCGCAGCTGCCCCTTTCCCCGCGCCACGGGGGCGCTGGGTCTCAGCTGATCGGCGCGCATGGAGCCCAGCGCGAGGATGGTGAAGCCGAAGCTGGCCGCGTTGATGAAGAAGGCCGGTGCGGTGTTCCCCGACGCCGCGCCGATGAGCACGCCGGCCACCGACGGGCCGACCAGCCGGGCACCGTTGAAGATCGTCGAGTTGAGGCTGACCGCGTTGGTCAGCAGCTCGGGCCCGACCATCTCCGAGACGAACGCCTGCCGGACGGGGGCGTCGATCGCCGCGGCGGCGCCGAGCCCGCTGGCCAGCACGAAGACGTGCCACAGGGCGACCGCGTCGGTGACCACCAGGACGGCGAGGACCAGGGCGAGCAGCCCCATGACGGCCTGCGAGATCTGGAGCAGCCGGCGCTTGGGGTACCGGTCGGCGAGCAGCCCGCCGTAGGGGCTGAGCAGCACCGTGGGGGCGAACTGGAGGGCGGTGATCAGGCCGAGCGCGACGCCGCTGTCGTCGGTGAGCTGCAGCACCAGCCAGTCCTGGCCGATCCGCTGCATCCAGGTGCCGGTCTGGCTGACCAGGTTGGCCGAGGCGTAGCGGCGGTAGTTGGGCACCCGCAGCGCGCGGAACATGCCGCCGCCGGCGGGCTTCTCGGCCGCCACCGGCCGGTCGGTGCTCTCGTCGGTGTCCGTGGTGCTCATCCGGCGGCCAGCTCGTCCATGATCGCGGCGGCCTCGCGGAGCGCCGCCCGCTTCTCCGGGCTCAGCTCCTGGAGGCGGCCGGACAACCACGCCTCCCGGGCCCGCCCCTCGGCGGCGAGCAGCTCCTGCGCGGGGGCGGCCAGCCCGATGACGACCTGCCGGCCGTCGGTCGGGTGCGGGGTGCGGGTGACCAGCCCCATCGCCTCGAGCGCCCCGACGACCCGCGTCATCGACGGCGGCTGCACCCTCTCGTGGGCGGCGAGCTCCCCGGCGCTCATGGGGCCGTGCCGCTTGAGCGTCGACAGGGCCGAGAGCTGAGTGAGGGTGACGGTGGTGTCCACCCGCTGGCTGCGCAGCCGGCGGGCCAGCCGCATCACCCCCAGCCGCAGGTCGTGCGCGAGCGCCGCGGTGTCGAGGGTGGTCCGGGTCACATAGTTAGCGTACCTCACTAACTGTTCCCCCGCCGGGACGCAGAGGGGCCCGCCACCGGCGAACCGGTGACGGGCCCCTGGGACGTCCGGGATCAGACGATCTGCTGGATCGGCTCGAGCGCGAAGTAGACGACGAACAGCGCCGTGATCACCCACATCAGCGGGTGCACCTCGCGGGTCCGGCCGGTCGCGACGCGGAGCAGCACGAAGGTGATGACGCCGGCGCCGATGCCGTTGGTGATCGAGTAGGTGAACGGCATGAGCGCGATGGTCAGGAAGGCCGGGATGACCAGGGACATGTCGTCCCAGACGAGGTTCCGGATCTGGGTGATCATCAGCGCGCCGACGATGACCAGGGCGGGCGCGGCAGCCTCCGAGGGCACCATCTCGACCAGCGGCGTGAAGAGCATGGCCACCAGGAACAGCACACCGGTGACGACGCTGGCCAGGCCGGTGCGGGCGCCGTCGGCGACACCGGCGGTGCTCTCGATGTAGGTCGTGTTCGACGAGACGCTGCCCGCACCACCGGCGGCCGCGGCGATCGAGTCGACGAGCAGGACCGGCTGCGACTTGGGCAGGTTGCCCTTCTCGTCGAGCATCTCGCCCTCGGCGCCGACGGCGGTCACGGTGCCGACGGTGTCGAAGAAGTCCGCGATCATGATCGAGAAGACGATGAGCAGCGCGGCGATGATGCCGATGCGCTCGAAGCCGCCGAACAGCGAGAAGTTGCCGAGCAGCGAGAGGTCGGGGCTGCTGACGACGTCGTCGGGCAGCTCGGGCACCTGCAGCTGCCAGCCGCGGGCGTTGACCGAGCCGTCGTCCAGGAACGTGGGGCCGACCTCCGCGATCGCCTCGACGATGATCGCGAGCACGGTCGTGGCGACGATGCCGATGAGCAGCGCGCCCTTGACCTTGCGGACGACGAGGACGGCGCTGAGCAGCAGGCCGACGACGAAGACGAGCATCGGCCAGCCGGCGAGCTGGCCGCCGATGCCGAAGCTGATCGGGGTGCCCTGGCCGCCCTCGATGATGCCGGCGTCGGCCAGGCCGATGATCGTGAGGAAGAAGCCGATGCCGACGGCGATCGCCGTCTTCAGCTGCGCGGGGATGGCCTCGAAGACCGCACGGCGGAAGCCGGTGAGCACCAGCACCGTGATGAGCAGGCCCTCGAGGACGACCAGACCCATGATCTCGGGCCAGGACAGCTGGGTCGAGGCGTAGACCGCGACGATGGCGTTGATGCCCAGGCCCGTCGCGAGCGCGAAGGGGTACCTGCCGACGACGCCCATGAGGATCGTCATCGCGCCGGCGATCAGCGCGGTGACCGCGGCGACCGAGGCGAAGGGGAGCTCGTTGCCCGAGACGTCGAACCCGGACAGGATGATCGGGTTGAGCACCACGATGTAGGCCATCGTGAAGAAGGTGGTGAAGCCACCGCGGACCTCGCGGGCGACCGTGGAGCGCCGGGCGGTGATCTCGAAGTAGCGGTCCACGCCGTTCTTCGGCTTCCCGCGCGGGCCCTCGCTGCGGTGCGGTGCGGCGGGCGCGTCCGCGACGACGTCCGCGGGTGTGCCACCCGTGGTCGAGCGGGGCTGGTCGGCCATGGTCTGTACTCCCGGAGCGTGCGGCGGCGTCGAGCGGCGACAGCGTGCCACATGATCGTTTCGGGGCGATGTCGGGCCGCGGGCGGCGTCGTCCGGCGCGTCGCGCCGCCCTAGAGTCGGGGCGTGCCGACGCCGACGAAGCAGGCCCCTCCCCCGCTGCAGGTGGACACCGCGCGCGTGGTCCTCGCCGGGATCGCGCTGTGGGCGGTGGCCCTCGTCGTCGTGCTGCTCCTGGGCGATCGCGTCGACCGGATGTGGACCTGGACCTGCGTCGCCGCCATCGGCCTCGCCGTCCTGGGCCTGGCGATCATGCGCTGGCAGGGGCAGATCAAGCGTTGATGCCGTCGCGAGTGGGCCCCCGAGGCGGCTAGTCCGTCAGGACGTCGTAGGTGCCCGTGTCGTAGCGGGCGGTGTGCACGACCTCGCTGCGGTCGGCGACCACCAGCGTCGCCTGGCTGTGCGCGCCGCAGCCGTAGTCGGCGGTGACGACCCGGCCGTCGGCGGGGGCGTAGGCGTTGCCGCAGGCGCCGACCCGCTGCCGCAGCGATCCGGCCAGCGGCAGCCAGAACCCGCAGGTGACGCAGGGGCCGGGGGCCGAGCGGGCCATCGCCGAGGCGGGGCCGAAGTCGCCGTCGCCCCAGCGGGTGACGGCCTCGGCGCGCCCCTCGGCCGACATCACGCGCTCGCGGCCCAGGCCCAGCTCGGAGGCGACGATGCTGCCCTCGGGGTCGTCGGCGGAGTCGTCGTCCGCGGTGTAGGCCGGCACCAGGCGCGGGTCGTCCTCGGTGGAGGGCAGCACGTCGCCGACCGAGAGGTCGCCGGGGCGCAGCCGCTCGTGCCACGGCACCCAGGCCGGGGCGAGCAGCGCCTGCTCGCCGGGGAGCAGCACGACCTCGTCCACGGTCACGGTGTCCCCGCCGGGCACCGCCGCCAGCGTCACCGCCCAGTGCCAGCCGACGTAGCCGGGCAGGCGGCTGGCGAAGGTGTGCGTCGCGGTCGCGCCGAGGGCCTCGGGGGCCACCTCGTCGGTCGCGGGGCGGGCGATCTCCGGCTCGATGCCGAGGTGCTCACCGACCAGCTGGGGGTCGCCGGCGGTCTCCGCCGCCGCCGCACGGGCCTGCTCGACCGCCGCCGCCTCCGTCAGGACGGCGGGGAGGGAGGACACGGGCCGGGAGGCGGAGGGATCGGGCACGGGCCCATCATCCCTGAGGACGCCGCCCCGTGGTCGGCGGACCCTCCGCACGCCGCCGACGTCGCGAGCCGTCGGGCCGCCCGGCAGCCGGGGTGCGGCACCATGGGGGCGTGCCCGCCTCCCGCCGTCCGGTGCCCCCGCCGCCGGACCGGGCCGACACCACCCCGCTGCACCGCCCGCCGACGACGCCGATGCCCGCGGCCGGGGGCGCCGGCCCGGCGCAGCCCCGCGTCACGGTCACCCGCGTCGCCCTCTCGCGCAGCCGCGAGCTGTCCCGCGCGGCCGCCCGCCGGGTGCAGGCGGCCAGCCGGGCCGACGGCGCGGAGGCCAGCGGGCTGAGCCAGCTGCTGTGGGTGAACGCGCTGCACATGGCCGGGGACGCGCTGATCGCCGTCTCGCTGGCCGGCACCCTGTTCTTCGCCGCCGCGTCCGACGCCCAGCGCGGCAACGTGGCGCTGTACCTGCTGGTCACGATGGCGCCGTTCGCGGTGCTCGCGCCGGTCATCGGCCCCCTGCTGGACAAGCTGCAGCGCGGCCGCCGGTGGGCGCTGGCCGGCAGCCTCGGGGGCCGTGCAGTGCTGGCGCTGTTCATGGCCGCCCACTACGACGACCTGCTGCTCTACCCGGCCGCCCTGGGCGTGCTGGTGCTGTCGAAGGCGCACAACGTGCTGCGCGCCGCCGTCGTCCCCCGGGTGCTGCCGCCGGCGCTGACGCTGACCTCGGCGAACGCGCGGCTGTCGGTGTTCGGCCTGGCCACCTCCGGGGTGGCCGGTGGGATCGGCGCCGCGGTCGCGTGGGCGGTCGGCTTCGAACCGGAGCTGTGGGTCACCTCGGCGGTGTTCGCGGCCGCGGCCGTGCTCGCCGTCCGGCTGCCGCAGCACGTCGACGTCCCGGCGGGCGAGCAGCCCGCGGACGTGTTCAGCACCGCGGAGATCCCGGTCGCCGGGGGCCGCCGCACCCGGGTGAGCCCGCACGTCGTGCTGGCGCTGCGCGCGACCGCGGCGCTGCGCGGGCTGACCGGCTTCCTCACGATCTTCATGGCGTTCCTCGTGCAGGCCGAGTTCGCCGACGGCTGGACCGCGACCCTGGCCCTGGGCGGGGTGGCCGTCGCGGCCGGTGCCGGCAGCTTCCTCGGCACCGCCGCGGGCTCGCGACTGGGCACCGCCACCCCCGACCGCGTGGTGCTGGTCGCGGCGGTCTCCGCGGCGGCGGTCACCGTGCTGGCCGCGGTCTTCTACGGCTTCGGGATGGCCGTGCTGGTCGCCGGGGTCGCCGCGGTCGCGAACGCCATCGGCAAGGTCGCGCTGGACGCGATCATCCAGCGCGAGGTACCCGAGAACCTGCGCGCATCGGCCTTCGCCCGGTCCGAGACGGTGCTGCAGCTGGCCTGGGTGGCCGGCGGCGGGCTGGCGATCGTGCTGCCGACGACCGGCTGGATCGGCTTCTCCGTCGCCGCGGCGATCCTGGTGCTCGCCGTCGGCCTCGTGGTGTGGAGCCTCCTGGGCGGCCGGCGCCGCTCCCCCGCGCCCGCCGCCCCCGACGACCCGACGACCCCGATGGGAACCCCGTGGACCTGAGACGGACGACCGCGCTGCTGCCCGTCGCCGCGCTGCTGCTGGCCGGTTGCGCGAGCGAGGAGGAGGGCCCCGGCCAGGTGCGCGTCGAGGTCGGCGCCGTCGACGTCACCGCCTCGGCGACGCAGGGGTGCGACGACGGCGAGAAGGTGCGCTACCAGACCGAGCCACCCGTGGTCGAGGTGGCGCCGGACAACGACATCACGATCACCGTGCCCGGCTCCGTCGCCGAGCGCGGCTGGGCCGTCCAGGTGTTCGACGTGAAGCTGGACACGGTGCTCATGGAGGCGATCCCGGCGCCCGAGGGCGAGGACCGTTTCACCGTCCTCGAGAGCTCCGCCGATCTCCCGAAGGCGTTCTACCTGCTGGTGGTGGAGGACAAGGGCGGCGCCTGCGGCGAGTGGTCGCGGGCGTGGCCCGTCGGCGTCATCCGCGCCGGGGGCGACCTCGGCGACGCCCCGTCGTCCGAGGCGCCGCCGGAGGGCTGACGGCGGGTCAGGCCTCCAGGTCGCCGGCGACGGCGCGCAGCACCGAGCCGATCTTGCGCGACTCGGCCCGGTCGGGGTGCCGGCCGTGCCGGAGCCCCTCGCCGACGTCGTCGAGCAGCTTGATCAGGTCCTCGATGATCGGGACCAGCTCGTCGGGCTTCTTCCGGCTCTTGGCCGCGACCGTGGCGGCCACCGACGGCAGCGGGTCGAGCATGCGGACCTGCAGCGCCTGGTCACCGCGGCGGCCGGCGACGATGCCGAACTCCACCCGCTGCCCCGGCTTGAGCTCGTCCGTGCCGGCGGGGAGCGCGTCCTTGTGGCACGAAGACGTCCGGCCCGTCCTCGCGAGCGAGGAAGCCGAAACCCTTCTCCGCGTTGAACCACTTCACTTTCCCGGTGGGCACGTTCGATCCCTCAGTTCTCGCTGGAAGATGCTGCCACCCAGGCTAGGGCACCACGTCGAGCCGCCGGAGCAGTTCCAGGAAGACCACCGCGAAGTCGTTGCCGGCGACCTCCCGCGCCACCAGCGGCCAGTCGACCTGCTCGCGCAGCGCCCGGGCGACCGGCAGCATCCGGCCGAAGTCGCAGTAGTGCTCGTCGAGCGCCATCAGCTTGGTGACCACGATGTCGGTGGCGGCCAGGACCGGCATCTGCACCGACAGCACGGGCAGCACGTCGGCGCGGTCGACCAGGTCGGTCTCCACCGGCCGGCCGCAGGTCCGCCACAGCACGTCGACGAAAACGTCGTCGCGCACCACCTTGAGCAACCAGTCCTCGGCCGGGTCGACGACCTGGAGGCCGGCGTCGGCGAGGGCCTTGGCCGCGCGCTCCGCCTGGGCGGCGGGGACGAGGAAGTCGGCGTCGTGGTCGGGTTCGGGGGCGCCGCGCACGTAGGCGGCGTACCCCCCGCAGAGGGCGAAGGGGACGTCGCCCTGCTTGAGCGCGACCGCGGTGCGCTTGAGGAGGTCGCGGACGTTCTCGCGGAGGTCGTCGACGGTCGGCAGGCTCGGCACGGGAGGCTGCTACCCGCTCCCGGCGCGATACGCACCGTGTATCCGCCCCCGCCCCGGGCACTGCAGGCCCGTGCGCATCGCGACCTTCAACATCCTGCACGGCCGGTCCCTCGACGACGGGCGGGTCGACGTCGACCGGCTCGCCGCGGCGGTGAAGACCCTGGACGCCGACGTACTGGGCCTGCAGGAGGTCGACCGCGACCAGCCCCGCTCGTTGGGCGCCGACCTGACCGCCGTCGCCGCGGAGGCGATGGGCGCGGTCGACTCGCAGTTCGTGGCGGCGCTGTCGGGCACGCCGGGCGGCACCTGGATGGCCGCGACCGGTGAGGAGCAGCCGGGCTCGGCCAGCTACGGGATCGCGCTGCTCTCCCGCTACCCGGTCGTCTCCTGGCGGGTGGTGCGGCTGCCCGCGCTGCGGGCCAGCGTGCCGCTGTGGTCACCGCAGAGCCGGCGGCCGTTCCTGGCGCGGGACGAGCCGCGGGTGGCGGTCGCCGCCGTCCTCGACGGCCCGCACGGGCAGTTCACCGTCTGCAACACGCACCTGTCGTTCATCCCCGGCTGGAACGGCTCGCAGCTGCGCCGGCTGGTGAGCTCCCTGGCGGGGACCCGGGAACCGCTGGTGCTCATGGGCGACCTGAACATGGAGCGCCGGAAGGCGGCGCGCACCAGTGGGCTGACCCCGATCGCGTCGGTGCCGACGTTCCCCGCGGGGCGCCCCGCACGGCAGCTGGACCACGTGCTGGTCCGCGGGCCGGTCAGCGCGACCGGGCCGGCCGAGGCGGTCCGGCTGCCGCTGTCCGACCACCGGGCGCTGGTGGTGCCGGCCACGCTGGGTTGGTAGATCATGTCGCCATGGCAGCGACCGGCTCGACGCGCATCTTCACCCTGCTGGCCACCGTCGTCCGGGTGGTGGCGTCGGTGGTCGGTGCCCTGATCGTGGCCCACGCGGTGTTCGTCTTCTTCGAGGCGAACCCCACGAACCCGCTGGTGGAGTTCACCGCGGGCATCCGCGACAGCTTCGGCTGGTTCACCAAGGACCTGTTCCAGCCCTCCGACCCCAAGGTCGGGGAGACGATCAACGACGCGCTGGCCGCGCTGATCTGGGTGGTCGGCGGGAACCTGGTCTCGAAGCTGATCGTCCGGCTGGCGCCCGCCTCGAGCGCGCGGGCCTGAGGCGGGCGGCCGGGGCGCTCAGCGGTTCTCGGGGAGCTGCACGCCGGCGCGGTTGGGCTTGTCCGTCGGGTGCGCGTAGCGGACCAGCTCGACCGGCATCGGGAAGCCGTGGTCCTGGCCGAAGGGCGACAGGCCACCGGCGACGGACGCCGAGAGCTCGGTGAGCGGCGGGCCGCCGTCCTCGGACTCGCCCCAGGTGGGCTCGACCAGGTGGGCGTTCTTCGCGTTGCGCTTGGACATGGCGCCCATCTTCCCCGACGCCCCGGCCGCACCGCACGGCGCCGCTCCCCGCGCGCGTCGTAACGTGGTCCGGATGCCCGCCGCCCCTCCGCCGACGCTTGCCGCCTGGCTGCGCACCCGCGACGACGACCAGCTCGCTGCCCTGCTGGCCGCGCGCCCCGACGTCGCCCGGCCCGCGCCCTCGGACGTCGTCGCTCTCGCCGGCCGGCTGGCCGTGCCGGTGTCGGTCGACCGGGCCCTGGACGAGCTCGACGCCGGGACGCTGCAGGTGCTCGACGTGGTGCTGCTCGCGCCCACCGACGGGGTCTCGCCGGACGAGGTGGTCGCCGCGCTGCCCGACGTCCCCGGGGCGGTGCTGACCGCGGCGCTGACCGCGCTGACCGACCGGGCACTGCTGTGGGGCGACGAGGTGCTGCGCGCTCCGGACCCGGTGCGGCGCGCGGTGCGGCACCCGGCCGGGCTCGGCCGCCGCGCCGTCGACCTGCGGGTGCAGCTGCCCGCCGACCTGCCGGCGGTGCTGGACGGTCTCGACGACGACGAGCGCCAGGTGCTGGAGCGGCTGGCCAGCGACCGCCCGGTCGGCCACCTGCCCGACAGCGCCGGCGGCGCGGACTCCCCCGCCCGGCGGCTGCTGCAGCGCGGCCTGCTGGCGCGGATCGACGCGCTGAACGTGGAGCTGCCCCGCGAGGTCGGCCTGCTGCTGCGCGGCGACCGCCCCTACGGCCCGCCGCGGCTGCGGCCCGAGCCGGCGGTGACCACCCGCGATCCGCAGACGGTGGACCGGCAGGCTGCCGGCGCGGCGATGGAGTCGGTGGGCCGGATCGGCGAGCTGCTCGCGCTGCTCGAGGAGGAGCCGGCCGGGCTGCTGCGCAGCGGCGGGGTGGCCGTGCGGGACCAGAAGCGGCTGGCGCGGGAGCTGCACGTGCCCGAGCCCGAGGCGGCCTGGCTGCTGGAGCTGGCACTGGCCGCGGGGCTGCTCGACGTCGGCGGCCCGCACCGCGACGAGTGGCTGCCCACCCGCGGCTACGACATCTGGCGGGAGCAGGACCTCGCCGACCGCTGGGCGGTGCTGGCGGCGGGCTGGCTGGCCGGCATCCGGCTGCCCGCCCTCGTCGGTCAGCGCGACGTCGCCGGCAAGGCCGCCAACGCGCTCTCCCCCGACCTCGTGCGGCACACCGCGCCGACCATCCGCCGCTCGGCGCTGGCCGCGCTCGCCGAGCACCCGCCCGGCGCGGGGCTGGGCGCCGACGACCTGGTCGCGCTGCTGCGCTGGCGCACGCCGCGGCGGGCCGACCGGCTGGCACCGGTGCCCGGCATGCTCGCCGAGGCGGCGCGGCTCGGCGTGCTGGTCGGCGGGGTGCTCTCCTCCGGGGGGCGCGGCCTACTGGCCGGCGGCGAGGACGGCGCAGCCGCCGGCATGCGCGGACTGCTGCCCGCGCCGGTCGACCACGTGCTCGCCCAGCCGGACCTCTCGCTGATCGCGCCCGGCCCGCTGGTCGCCGAACTGGCCGACACGCTCTCCGTCGTCGCCGACGTGGAGTCCTCCGGCGGCGCGACGGTATTCCGCGTCTCGGAGTCCAGCGTGCGCCGGGCGCTGGACGCCGGCTGGTCGGCGTCGGACCTGCACGACTTCTTCGCGCGGGCCTCGCGCACCCCCGTGCCGCAGGCGCTGGACTACCTGGTCGACGACATCGCGCGGCAGCACGGCCGGCTGCGGGTCGGCGCGATCGAGAGCTACGTGCGCTCCGACGACCACGGGCTGCTCTCCCAGGTGCTCGGCGACCGGCGGACGGCGCCGGCCGAGCTGCGCCGGCTGGCGCCGGGCGTGCTGGTGAGCGGCCTGGGCGCGGACGAGGTCCTCACGGTGCTGCGCGCGGCGGGGTACGCCCCGGCCGGGGAGAACCCGGGCGGCGCCGTCCTGACCCGGCCGCCCGGGCGGCCCCGCGCCGCCGGCCGCCGGACCGGCAGCGAGGGCCCGTCCGCACCGCGGCCGCTGACGCCCGACGAGCTGGCCGCCACGGTGCGGGAGATCCGCGCGGGCGACGCCGCCGTCGCCGCCCGCCGCGGCGAGGCGGTCCGCCAGGTGCCGGGCGTGACGACGGCGTCGACGCTGGAGCTGCTGTCCCGGGCCGTCCGCGAGGGGACGCCGGTGTGGCTGGGCTACGTCGACGCCCAGGGCAGCGGCAGCCAGCGCGTGGTGCAGCCGGTGTCGCTGGTCGGCGGCTTCCTGCAGGGCTTCGACGAGCGCCGCGGGGAGAGCCGGACGTTCGCCGTCCACCGGATCACCTCGGTCGCGCTCGTCGAGGACGACGGCGCCCCCGCTCCCGCCTGACCTGCGCCCGGCGCGTCCCCGCCGCTTCCCCTCCCCCAGCGCGCTGCGGGAGGATCCCGCCACCGCTCAGCGATGCCGCGGTGAGGAGCAGTGATGGCACGACGGACGGTGGCCGACCGGCTGGCGGAGGCCCTGGGCCTCGTGCTCGGGACGCAGCAGCTCCCGCTGCGGCTGCGCGGGTGGGACGGCTCGGTCGCGGGCCCGCCGGGGGCCCCGGTCGTCGCGGTGCGCTCGCGCCGGGCGCTGCGACGGCTGGCGTGGTCGCCGGGGCAGCTCGGCCTGGGCCGGGCCTACGTCGCCGGCGAGATCGAGATCGAGGACGACGTCTTCGAGACCTTCGACGCGCTGCGCTCGGTCGGCCGGCTGGCCGAGAAGGGGTCCGTCCCGACGCCCACCGCGCGCGAGCGGCTGGCCCTGGCCGGCACGGCGCTGCGGCTGGGCGCGGTCGGCCCCGAGCCCGCGCCACCCGCGGAGGAGGTCGACCTGGGCCGCGTCGGCCGGCGGCACTCCCGCGGCCGGGACGCCGCGGCGATCGCGCACCACTACGACGTCGGCAACGAGTTCTACGAGCTCGTCCTCGGGCCGTCGATGGTCTACTCCTGCGCGGTCTGGGCCTCTCCCGACGTCGGCCTGGAGGCGGCCCAGGAGGCGAAGCTCGACCTGGTCTGCCGGAAGCTCGGGCTGAGCGGGGGCGACCGGCTGCTGGACGTCGGGTGCGGCTGGGGCGGCCTGGCGATCCACGCCGCGCAGCGCTGCGGCGCCACCGTCGTCGGCATCACGCTGTCGGAGGAGCAGGCGCAGCTGGCGCGCAAGCGGGTCGCCGAGGCCGGGCTGACCGACCGCATCGAGATCCGGGTGCAGGACTACCGCGCGGTCGACGACGGCCCGTTCGACGCGATCGCCTCGATCGGCATGTCCGAGCACGTGGGCCGCGCCCACATGCCCGCCTACGCCCGGCAGCTGCACGACCTGCTGCGCCCCGGCGGGCGGCTGCTCAACCACGCGATCGCCTGGAACGCCGGGACCGCGACGTGGAACCCCGACACCTTCATCGCGCGCTACGTCTTCCCCGACGGGGAGCTGCTCGGGCTGGGCGAGACGGTCGGGCTGCTCGAGGCCGGCGGCGCCCTGGAGGTGCTCGACGTCGAGGCGCTGCGGCAGCACTACGCGCTGACGCTGCGGGCCTGGGTGCGCCGGCTCGAGGCGCACTGGGACGCCGCCGTCGCCGCGTCGAGCCCCGGGCGGGCGCGGGTGTGGCGGCTGTACATGGCCGCGTGCGCGCTGGCCTTCGAGAGCGGGGAGCTGGGCCTGAACCAGGTGCTGCTGCGCCGGCCCGGGGGTGAGCAGCCACCGCTGCGGCGCGACTGGATCTGAGCCGGGGGGCTGCGCAGCCGAGCCCCGAAGGCGGAAGGGACCGCCCCTCCGCGGCGTTAACCTGGGCAGTCCGGCGCGCTCGCCCGCGCCGAAATCCCCGAACGAAGGACGCTGAACGCGTGTCTGACGGCCCCCTGATCGTCCAGTCCGACAAGACGCTGCTGCTCGAGGTCGACCACCCGCTGGCCAAGGAGTGCCGGTCGGCGATCGCTCCCTTCGCGGAGCTGGAGCGCTCCCCCGAGCACGTGCACACCTACCGGGTCACCCCGCTGGCGCTGTGGAACGCCCGCGCCGCGGGGCACGACGCCGAGCAGGTCGTCGACGCGCTGGTGCGGTACTCGCGCTACCCGGTGCCGCACGCGCTGCTGGTCGACGTCGCCGACACGATGGACCGCTTCGGCCGGCTGACGCTGGCGAACAACCCGGTGCACGGGCTCGTGCTGACCTCCACCGACCGCGCGGTGCTGGAGGAGGTCGTCCGCTCGAAGAAGGTCGCCCCGATGCTGGGCGCCCGCATCGACGAGGACACCGTCGTCGTGCACGCCGCCGAGCGCGGGCGGCTGAAGCAGGCGCTGCTCAAGATCGGCTGGCCGGCGGAGGACCTCGCCGGGTACGTCGACGGCACCGCGCACCCGATCCACCTCGACGAGTCCGGCTGGAACCTGCGCGACTACCAGCAGGAGGCGGTGGACGGGTTCTGGGCGGGCGGCTCGGGCGTCGTCGTCCTGCCGTGCGGTGCGGGGAAGACGTTGGTCGGCGCGGCGGCGATGGCCGAGGCGAAGGCGACCACGCTGATCCTGGTGACGAACACGGTCGCCGGGCGGCAGTGGAAGCGCGAGCTCATCGCGCGCACCTCGCTCACCGAGGAGGAGATCGGCGAGTACTCGGGCGAGCGCAAGGAGATCCGCCCGGTCACCATCGCGACCTACCAGGTGATCACGACCCGCCGGAAGGGCGAGTACATCCACCTGGACCTGTTCGACGCGCAGGACTGGGGCCTGATCGTCTACGACGAGGTGCACCTGCTGCCGGCGCCGATCTTCCGGCTGACCGCCGACCTGCAGTCCCGCCGCCGGCTGGGGCTCACCGCGACGCTGGTGCGCGAGGACGGCCGGGAGGACGACGTCTTCTCGCTGATCGGGCCGAAGCGGTACGACGCCCCGTGGCGGGACATCGAGGCGCAGGGCTACATCGCGCCGGCGGAGTGCATCGAGGTGCGGGTGTCGCTCGACGACGAGGAGCGGATGACCTACGCGGTCGCCGAGCCGGAGGAGCGGTACCGGATCGCGGCGACGGCGCAGTCGAAGCTGCCGGTGATCCGACGCGTGCTGGAGCGGCACCCCGACGAGCCGTCGCTGGTGATCGGCGCCTACCTCGACCAGCTCGAGGAGCTCGGCGCCGCGCTGGACGCCCCGGTCATCCAGGGGTCCACGACCAACCGCGAGCGCGAGAAGCTGTTCGACGCCTTCCGCGCCGGGGAGATCCGGACGCTGGTGGTCTCCAAGGTCGCGAACTTCTCCATCGACCTGCCCGAGGCGGCCGTCGCCGTGCAGGTGTCGGGGACGTTCGGGTCGCGGCAGGAGGAGGCGCAGCGGCTGGGCCGGCTGCTGCGGCCCAAGGCCGACGGGCGGCAGGCGCACTTCTACAGCGTGGTCAGCCGGGACACCCTGGACAGCGAGTACGCCGCGCACCGGCAGCGCTTCCTCGCCGAGCAGGGGTACGCGTACACGATCGTCGACGCCGCCGACCTGGCCGGCCGCGGCGAGGTCAACGGCCCGGACTGGGTGGACGAGCCCGCCGACTGAGACCCCGGTCACTGCTGGTCAGGGCTGCGCCGTAGGTTCCTGCCCACCGGTCCCCACTCCGAGAGGCATGCACCCATGGACGAGATCCAGCAGCTGGTCGCGCAGAACGAGATCCGCAACCTGGTCGCGCAGTACGCCCAGCACACCGACGACACCCGGATCCAGGAGTGGACCGAGCTGTTCGTCGAGGACGCGCGCATGGAGGCCGGCGGGCAGCCCCTCGAAGGCCGCGCTGCGCTGACCGAGTGGATCACCGGCGTGACCTCGAGCATGAAGCTGCGGCACGTCATGGGCGGGCACACCGTCACGCTCGACTCCGCGACCGAGGCCCACGGCGCCGCCGACATGATCCTGCTGGCCGCGGTCGAGGGGAACTGGATCCTCGCCGGCGCCCCGCGCTACGTGGACAAGTACGTGAAGACCGACGCGGGCTGGCGCTTCGCCGAGCGGATCCTCGAGGACCGTCCGGCCAAGGGCTGACGCCATCCCGCTCTACTGCTCCACCCGCACTGACTCACCTCCTCGCCGCTCAGCTGCCCCGCCGCCGTGACCCCGGTCAGAACGGCGGCGGGGCGCTGCGCGCCCGCAGCCCGGACGGCGTCGTCACGGTGAGCGTGCCGTCGGGCGCCAGCACGTGCCGCCAGCCCGGGGCCTGGTGCTTGCCGCGGTGGTGCGGGGTGCAGTAGCCGGCGAGGTTGGCCGCGCTGGTCGGCCCGTCCGGCCAGGGCCGGCTGTGGTCGAGCTCCCCGCCGCGCGGCACCGGTCGCCGGCAGCCCGGCAGCCGGCACCGCCGGTCCCGGGCGCGCAGGTAGCGTTCGAGCGCCGCTCCCGGCCGGTAGCCCGGTGACGGGGGCGGCGGTCCGAGCGCTCCACCCCGACGGAGCTCGCGGCTGTCCGCGAGCGCCACCAGGGCGCCCGTGAGCGCGTCGACCACGGCGATCCGCGGTCGCTCCGCCAGCCCTCCTCCCGCGGTCGCCTGGAGCAACCGGGCCAGCGCGGCCCGCTGCCCAGCACTGGCTGCCCGGAGCGCCTCGAGCGCGTCGGGAGCGGCTGAGACCCGCCCCGCGGGCGAGCCCTGCCACGCCGCCTCGTCAGCGGCATCGGCCACCTCGGCCCGCCGGACCTCGGTCGCCGCCCGGCCGACCGCGCGGTCGAACTCGAGAAGCGCTCGTCCCGCCGCGTCCACCGCCGCGTCGGCCGCTGCCCACGTCGGCGGGTCCGACGAGGCGGCTGGCGGATCCGGTGCGGCTGCGGTCGTGGCGCCCGGCGACGTCAGCGCGGCGGCGGGTGGACCTCCCCCACCCGCTGGATCCGGGGGTCGCGATCGGGCCGCGTGGAGCACGCCGTCGTACTCGAAGACCGGCCTCCCGCGGGCGCCCCACTCCTCGACCACCGCGCGTTTCTCGACGTCGCGCCACCACTCCGCGAGCGCGCGTTCCATCGCCGACGCGGATGCCGCGGGCACGAGCGCCGCCACGGTGCCTGCGTCGGGACGTTCCTCCCGCGACGCCTCTGCGCCCGGTGGAGCAGCGCCCGGTGGAGCAGCGCCCGGTGGAGCAGCGCCCGGTGGAGCAGCGCCCGGTGGAGCAGCGCCCGGTGGAGCAGCGCCCGGTGGAGCAGCGCCCGGCGGAGCAGCGCCCGGCGGAGCAGCGCCCGGCGGAGCAGCGCCCGGTGGAGTAGCGCCCGGTGGAGCAGCGCCCGGTGGATCGGCGCTCGGTGGATCGACATCCAGTGGATCGCCGTCGGGACGGGTCACGTCACCCTCGCCATCGGCCTCCTCGCCCGCGTCGGCGGCGCAACCGGGCCCGTCGCCGACGTCTGCGTCCTCCTCGGGCAGCAGCCCCAGCGCCCGGGCGAGCGCGCGCACCACCTCCGCGGGGACGACCTGGCCGGCGACCTCGCCCGGCTGATCCCCGCCGAGCAGCGTGGACACCGCGGCGACCACGGTCAGGTGCGCCTGGACCGGCGCGAGGTCCGACTCCCCCGGCCGCAGCACCAGGTCCAGCAGGCAGTCGGCCATCTTCTGGCCGCGGGTGCGCTCGTCGCCCGGCTCGTCGAGGGCGTCGGCGTACCGGCCCAGCGCGTCGACCAGCGCCGCCGCCTCGGGCACGGTCAGCAGCGCCACCGCCTGCGCCATCCCGTCGTCCCGGTCGGGCCGGACGTGCACCCCGCGCCGCCGCACCGCCTCGGCCAGCCGGCGCGCGCTGTCCCGCGCATCGACCAGCAGTCCCAGGCGGCGGGCCTTCGCGGCCAGCTGCGCCGGCGTCGTCACCCGCCCTTCCATCCAGGCGAGCAGCCGTGCCTCCAGCTCGGCCCGCTTCCGGTCGTCCGCGATCGGGCCCACCCGCTCCAGCACCGGGAACAGGTGGCCGACGTGCAGCCGCCCGGACTCCAGCGCCTCGAGCGTGCGCGGCAGCCGGTGCACGAGGGTGAGCGACCGCTCCAGCAGCGTCTCGGCCGCCGAGCCGCTGACCTCCAGCGCGAGCGCGAGCTCGTCCCCGACCCACTCGCTCACGTCGGCGAGCACCTGGGGCCGGGCCGCCCGCCGCTCCTCGCTCATCGACCCGGGCACATCGGCGGGGCGGTCGGCCGAGGCCGGGCGGGTGGCAGCGAAGGCCGCGACCGCGCGGGCCCGCACCGCGGTCTGCCGCGAGATCTCGCGATCGGCCGCCTGGACGGCACCGAGCGGCCCGGACGCCCACCCCGCCGTGGGCCTCGCCGTCGTCCCGCCGTCCCTCATGTGTTCGAACATACGATCGACCACCGACACTTTTCCGCGCATCCCGAGGCGGCCGGGAACGATGTGACCGGCGGGGCGTGACGTATCCGTCCCTCACAGGATGGGAATCACCACAGGACTCGCCGGGTGGATCGCATCGCCCGCAGGTCAGCGACCCGTCGCGGCGCTCCATACGCCGCCGGGGCCGGGGCACGCGGCAGGACCCGGGTTGGGCGTGTTGCCCTCGCGGCAGCCAGAATGGACCCCGACATGGGGAGCGCAGCACGAGCGGAGGCCTTGAGCCCGCAGACGAACAGCCGGCCGCTCCGGGCGTGGCAGCGCACCGCCCTCGAGCAGTACGAGGAGACCTCCCCCAAGGACTTCCTCGTCACCGCGACTCCCGGCGCCGGCAAGACCACGTTCGCCCTGACACTCGCCGCGCGGCTGCTCGCCCGCCGTGAGGTCGCGCGGGTCGTCGTCGTCTGCCCGACCGACCACCTGCGCCTCCAGTGGGCCGACGCCGCCGACGCGATGGGCATCGTGCTCGACCCCGGCCTCACCAACGCCGTCGGCCCCGTCCGCGCGGGCACGCAGGGGTACGTGACCACCTACGCGCAGGTCGCCGGCAAGCCGATGCTGCACGCCGCCCGCTGCACCTCGGTGAAGACGCTGGTCATCCTGGACGAGGTGCACCACGCCGGCGACGGGCTCTCCTGGGGCGAGGCCTCCGAGGAGGCGTTCGGCCGGGCCGCGCGCCGGCTGTGCCTGACCGGGACGCCGTTCCGCACCAAGCCCGACGAGCGCATCCCCTTCGTCCGCTACGAGGAGGACACCTTCGAGGGCGACGGCGGCGAGCGCGGCGTCGGCCTGGTCAGCCGCGCGGACTACACCTACGGCTACAAGGAGGCGCTGGCCGACAACGTCGTCCGCCCCGTCGTCTTCGCCGCCTACACCGGCACCTCGCGCTGGCGGAACTCCGCCGGCGAGGTGGTCGCCGCCTCCCTGTCGGAGGCCGGCACGCGGTCGGTCGAGATGCAGGCCTGGCGGACGGCGCTGGACCCCAAGGGCCAGTGGGTGCCGCACGTCATCGCCGCGATGGACGACCGGATCACCCACCTGCGCGAGAACGGCATGCCCGACGCCGCCGGGCTGATCCTCGCCAGCGACCAGGACGACGCCCGCGCCTACGCCAAGATCGTCCGCCGGGTGACCGGCAAGGCGGCCGAGCTGATCCTCTCCGACGACCCGAAGGCGTCGAAGAAGATCGAGCGCTTCGCGACCGGGTCGGCGCGCATCGCCGTCTGCGTCCGCATGATCTCCGAGGGCGTCGACGTCCCGCGTGCCGCCGTCCTGGCCTGGATGACCTCCTACCGGACGCCGCTCTTCTTCGCCCAGGCCGTCGGCCGCGTCGTCCGCTCGCGGGCGCCGCACGAGTCGGCGACCGTCTTCCTGCCCGCCGTCCGGCCGCTGTTGTCACTGGCCGCGTCGATGGAGGAACAGCGCAACCACGTCATGCCGCCGCCGCGCACCCAGCCCGAGGAGGAGCTCGAGGCGCTGGACCTGCCGCCGCGGGAGCCCCGCGAGGGCGAGCAGAAGCAGTGGGAGGCCCTCGAGGCCGACGCCCGCTTCGCGCACGTGCTGCACAGCGGGACGGCGCACACCGGCGAGGGCTCCGGCCCGACCGTGGTCGTCGGCGAGGAAGAGGAGGAGTTCCTCGGCATCCCCGGGCTGCTCACCCCGGCCCAGACCGCCGAGCTGCTCTCCAAGCGCGACGAGGAGCTGCGGCTGCGGATCGCGGCCAGCCACCGCGCGGACGCCGACGACTTCATGGTCGTCGAGGACCACCCCGACGAGGACGACGCCGGCCGCTCGTGGCGCGACGCCGCCGAGCTGCGCCGGGAGATCAACAAGCTGGTGAACCGGGTCGCCGCGCGCACCGCGCAGCCGCAGGCCGTGGTGCACACGCAGCTGCGGCAGTCGGTGCCCGGCCCGCCGTCGGCGTCGGCGTCGGTCGACGTGCTCCGCGCCCGGCGGGAGCGCCTCCGCACCATGCTCTGAGGGCGCCCCGTCGCCGACTGCTGACCTGATGTCGCTCGCTGCGGCGCGTCCGCCCGTGTCGGCGACCGCAACTCAGCAGTCGACCCCGGCGGGGCCGCCGTCCACACGCCGGCCGTTCTTCCACAGATGCGCCGGCGGCCGGTCGGACGAGGAGATCCTCCGACTCCTGACCGACAGAGCGGCTAGGACTCCACCGGCAGCAGACCTCGCGCCGCCGCTATGGCGACCGCCTCGGTGCGGCCGCCGGCGCCCAGCTTCGCCAGGATGTTGCTGACGTGCACGCTGGCCGTCTTCTCGCTGATGTAGAGCTCCGCGCCGACCTGCTTGTTCGTCCGGCCCAGCGCGAGCAGCCGCAGCACCTCGGCCTCGCGAGTGGTCAGCACCGCGCTCACCTCCACCGGCCGCACCCCGGCGACGTCGAGCCGGCCGCGGCGGGCCAGCGCCTCGAGCGCGGTCCGCAGCGGCTGCGCCCCCAACCGGACGGCGACCTCGTGCGCGAGCGCCACCTGCTCGGCCGCCCCCGCGCGGTCGCCGGCCGCCAGCAGCGCCTCGGCCAGCCGCCACCGGGACCGCGCCTGTTCGTAGACGTGCCCGAAGCCGAACGCCTCGACCGCCGCGCGCCACGGCTCGACCGCCGGCTCGTCCCGAACGCGGGCGGCCTCCGCCGCGACCCGGGCCAGCCACGCCCGCGCCTCGACGCCCATCGTGTCGCCGTACGTCCCGCGGTAGATCTCGACGGCGGAGTGCGCGGCCTCGACCAGCTCCTCGCCCTCGCCTCGCCAGCGGGCCTCGGCCTCGGCGTCGCCGCCCCTCCGCGCGGCGACGGCGGCATCGGCGACCGGTGCGAGCGCGCTGCCGGCCAGACGCAGCACGCCGAGGTGGTCGTCGTCCCACTCCTGCCGCAGCCGCCGGTAGCTCGCCAGCGCGACGTCGACGGCGTCCCGGGGCCGGCCCTCCCACGCGGCCAGGTCGATCTCCGAGCCCGCCGTGACCAGGTCGAGCAGCACGTGCGCGCTCAGCCGCGGGATCAGCCCACGGGCCCAGTCGATCCGCGCCCGGGCGGACGGATCGCCCCGGCCGACCAGCACGAGCAGCCCGTCGGCCCGCACGTGCGCGGACATGTCGGGCACGCGCGCCAGCACGTCGGCCTCGGCCAGGCTGCCGTCCCAGTCGCCGGCCATGTACAGCGCCGTCACGTGCAGGTGCCGCAGCTCGGCCGGGTAGTACGACCACTCGACGCCGAGGTCACGGGCCCGCCGGGTGCCCTGCCGCGTCCACTCCAGCGCCTCGGCGATGCACCCGGCCTCGAAGGTGACCGTCGCCAGGTTGAACAGCACCCGCATCTCGACCTCGACGTCGCCGGACCGGGCCGCCCGCGCCAGCGCCTCGTCCAGCCGCGCCCGCACCACGACGGGGTCGGCACCGGGCCGCGCCCGCACCTGGGTGACCGCGATGTCGGCCCACGCTCCGTCGAAGCCCAGCGCGTCCGCGGCCGCCAGGGCCTCCTCCGCCGTGGCGTCCGCCTCGTCCAGCCGGCCGACGGAGTAGCTCATCCGCGCGTGCGTCGCAGCCGCCCAGGTGCGCGCCTCCGACGGCGGCTGCGCGGGCACCAGCGCCATCGCCGCGGCGCTCTCTCGGTAGGCCCCCGCGTCGTCCTCGACCCGGACCATCGCCTGGGCCAGCGTGTAGTGGATCCGCGCCCGGACGGCGGGGTCGCCGTCGGGACCCAGCACCTGCAGCGCGGCCCGCAGCAGGGCGACGGCGCGGTGGGACTCCCCCACGGTGCGCGCGCTCGCCGCCGTCTCCAGCAGCAGCGCCGCCTGGTCGCGGCCCGCCCGCTCCTCGGCGTCCGGCACCGCCGACCACAGCGCCAGCGCCGCCTCCAGGTGCTGCAGCTGCTCGGCGGGGGCGCCGACACCGCGCGCCGCGGCCGCCGCCGCCAGGGACGCCTCGAACGCGCCCGGCAGGTCGTTGCTCTCCCGCGCGTGGTGGGCGCGCTCGGCCGCGGTGCCGGCGGCCGGGTCGCGGGCCAGGTAGGCGGCGATCTCCGCGTGCAGCCGCACCCGCTCCCCCGGCAGCAGGTCGGCCAGCACCGCCTCGCGGAGGCAGCGCGTGCCGGAACCGGTAGCGGCCGTCGTCGGAGACCACCAGCAGGTAGTGGTGCACCGCCTCGGCGAGCGCGGCCTCCAGGTCGCCGTCCGCCAGTCCGCTGACCGCCGCCACCAGCTCGTGCCGCACCCGCCGGCCGGCGACGGCGGCGACCCGCACGACCTGCTGGGTCGCGGGCGAGCGCTGCTCCACGCGGGCGAGCAGCACGTCGGTCAGGCCCAGCGGCAGCACCTCCCCGTGCAGCCCCGCCGCCAGCAGCTCCTCGGCGTAGAAGGCGTTGCCCTCGGCCCGGGTGACGACGTCGTCGACGACGGAGTCGGGGAGCACCCCCGCGTCCGCCGCCAGCCGGCGCACCAGCGCGCCGACGTCGTCGTCCGGGAGCGGGCCGAGCTCCAGCCGCTCCACCGCGGGCAGCCGGACCAGCTCTGCGAGCAGCGGGCGCAGCGGGTGCCGCCGGTGCAGGTCGTCGGCGCGGTAGGAGGCGACCACCGCGACGCGCTCGTCGCTGAACCGGGCCAGCAGGTAGCGCAGCAGGTCGCGGCTCGACCGGTCGGCCCAGTGCACGTCCTCCAGCACCAGCAGCAGCGGCTCCTGCCCGGCGAGCTCGCAGACCAGGGCCGCGACCGCCTCGAACAGCTGGAGCCGGCCGTCGTCGACCGGCGGGGGCGCCGCGCGGTGCGGCAGCTCTCGCCCGAGATCGCGCGCCTCCGGCACCGCCGGCGGCGGCGCAGCCACCGGCCGGCCGGCGAACAGCGGGGCCAGGACGGCGCTCGTCGCCGCGACCGGGGCCGGCTCGGGATCGGCGGCCACCGGGCGCAGGAGGTCCACGAAGGGCAGGTAGGGCAGGCCGACGTCGCCCAGGTCGACGCAGTGCCCGGTGAGCACCCGGAACCCGCGCTGCTCGGCCCGGGCGGTGAGCTCGTCGAGCAGCCGGGTCTTCCCTACGCCCGCGTCGCCGGACAGGAGAACGGCCCCCGACCGCCCGGTGGCGGCGCGGTCGAGGGTCGCCAACAGGCGGGCGAGCTCGGCGGCCCGTCCCACCATCGGCGCGTCGTCCCGGTGCGGCACGGCGATGATCGTGGCACGGGCATCCGACGGGACCGAGCGGGTTCCGGGGCGCCCAGCGGCAGCGGCCGGCAGCGCCGGGGTGGTCAGCGCCGACGCCGGCGGGCGCGGAACCACGGGTTGGGCCGGGACCGGGTGCCGGCGCCGGCCGCGGTCAGCACCTCCCGCCGGTAGGCGAGCTCGGCCTCGAGCGCCGGGTTGCTGTAGTGCAGGGTGGTCATCGTCGTGCCTTCCGTCGTCCTCGGTTCGATGACGACGACGTTCGTGCTGAGGCCCCCTGTCCGGCATCGGTAGGTCACGCAGTTCCGCGGGCAGCCCGTCGTCTGAGGCCCTCAGACGGCACCCCCGTTCGGGGGACATCGGCGGCCCGGGCGGTTCCCGGCGGAGCCGGAGGGCAACCAGGCGTCCGCGGCGCCCGCCGTCGGCCCGGGTGCGCCCGGCCGCCAGCACAGGGAGTACGGCATGAGGCTCGGAACCGGCATCGTCCTGCTCGCGCTCGGCGCGATCCTGACCTTCGCCCTGGACGTGGACATCAGCGGCCTCGACCTGCAGGTGGTCGGGTGGATCCTCATGATCGTCGGCGCGCTGGGCATCGTCCTCGAGCTCGCCGTCTGGGGCCCGCGGCAGCGCCGGGTCACCCGCACCGACGCCTACGCCGAACCCGGCGCCGCGCCGGTGCGGCGCAGCACCACCGAGGAGACCTACTGACCGGCGCCTGACCACGACGACGAAGGGCCCCGTCCGCACGGACGGGGCCCGACGTGTGCGTGGAGGTCCGGACCGGGTGACGGCCGCCTCGCGGCGAAAAGCACAACACGGCTCCAGGCCCCCGACCGAGGTCGGGGCGGTAGTCCGTGAAGGCGTAACCAAATGGCACCCGGGGGCACGTGGCACCCGGCCCGGACCGCTCCCAGGGTACGCGCCGCTCCTCCGCGGTGCTGTCGTGAGCAGTCCTAGTTGAAGCCGCGGTCGTCCTGCTTCAGGGCGGTGTCGACGGTGAGCGCGGAGGCCAGCACCAGGCTGGCCAGCGGCTCCGGCAACCGGGCGTGCACGAGGACGACATAGCGGTCGGCCGTGGTGAACAGCGTGCGCGCCAGGCCCTCCCACTTCTTCGTGATCCGAGCGACCTCGGTGCCCGCCGCGTCGGTGATCGCGAAGTCCCAGGCCCGCCAGTTCTCCGCCTGGATGGCGCCGACCAGCTGGCCGCCGGACACGAGGTCGAAGCCGATCTTCCCGAAGACGTTCGCCTGCACGATCTCGCCGATCGGGCTGCCGTCCGGCCGCTGGACGACCACCCGCGACTTCACGAACTTCGCCGGTCGGGTCAGCACGAGGACCGGCCCGGTGGCGTCGCGCACCTCGAGCCGGTGGGTGAGGAACTGGTCGAGGTTGCTGAACAGCCGCACGGCCTTCTTCACCGCGCTCTGCCCGACCTGGACGACGGCGCCGATCTGGGTGCCCTGGCCGTCGAGCACGGCGTACTCGTTGGTGAGCTCGACGAGCTTGGTCTTCTGGTTCACCAGCAGGACCGGCTGCTCGTAGAGGGACGGGCCGGCGCCCCCGGGTGCCGGCGACGCCGCCGGCGGGGGCGGTGCTGCCTGCTGGACGTGCTCGGTCCAGCCCTGCCCGTCCCACCAGCGGGTGCCGGTCGCGCCGGAGGGATCGGGGTACCAGCCCGGAGGGGGCGGTGGCTGAGTCACGCGCGCACGGTAGCCGTCGGACGCCGGGACGCCGTCCTCCCTCACCGCAGCGCCTCCTCCCCCACGGTGCGCGCTGAGGGAGGACGCTCGACGATCAGGTGACCTGATCCCAGCGGGGGCGCCGTGCCAGACTCGGCGACGTGCCGCCGCTGACCGCCGTCGAGGAGCGGGTGCTGGCAGCGGTCGACGAGCGCTGGGTGGTCGAGCGGCTCTCCGCGCTGGTCCGCGTCCCGTCGGTGGGCGGTACCCCGGCCGAGAGCGAGATCCAGCACCTGCTGGCCGGCTGGCTCACCGAGCTGGGCTGCGACGTCGACCTGTGGCCGATCGACCTGGCCGAGGCGGCGCAGGCGGAGGACGCCCCCGGCCAGGAGGTCGAGCGGAGCGAGGCGTGGGGCGTGGTCGGCACGGTCCCCGGTGCCGACGACGGCACGCCCGCGCTGGTGCTCGCCGGCCACACCGACGTCGTCCCGCCCGGTGATCCGGCGCGCTGGCCCGGCGACCCGTTCGAGCCCCGGCTGGCCGGCGGCGAGCTGCACGGCCGCGGCGCGTGCGACATGAAGGCCGGCGTCGTCGCCTCGCTGGCCGCCGTCGCCGCCCTGGGGACGGCGGGGGTGCGGCTGCGCCGCCCGCTCGCGCTGCACGGCGTCGTCGGCGAGGAGGACGGCGGCCTGGGCGCCTGGGCCGCGCTGCGCCGCGGGCACACCGGCGACCTGTGCGTCATCCCCGAGCCGACGGCGGGTGCGGTCGTCACCGCGCACGCGGGCGCGCTCACCTTCCGGCTGGAGGTGACCGGGCGGGCCGCGCACGCTGCGATGCGCGACCGCGGGGTGAGCGCCGTCGAGCTGTTCGCCGTCGTCCACGCGGGGCTGCTGGAGTTCGAGGCCGAGCGGCAGCGGGACGCCGATCCGCGGTTCGGCGACGCGCGCTTCCCGTACGGCCTGTCGATCGGGCGGGTGCAGGCCGGCGACTGGGCCAGCTCCGTGCCCGACCGGCTCACCGCCGAGGGCCGCTACGGGGTTCGGATCGGCGAACCGGTCGCGCAGGCGAAGCGGGCGTTCGCTCGACGGCTGACCGCGATCTGCGCGGCGCACCCGTGGCTGGCCGAGCACCCCGTCGGTCTGGCCTGGACCGGCGGCGCGTTCGCCAGCGGCGCGCTGCCCGAGGGTTCCCCGCTGCTGCCCGCCGTCCGCGGCGCGGTCGAGGACGCCGGCGGCGGGGTGCCGCCCGAGCGGGCGCTCCCGGCCGGCACCGATCTCCGGCTCTACGCCGCCGCGGCCGTCCCGACCTTGCACTTCGGCCCCGGGGACCTGCACCTCGCGCACGGCCCCGACGAGCGGGTGCCGATCGCCGAGGTCGTCACCGCGGCCCGCGCCTTCGCGCTGCTCGCGCTGCGCACCTGCGGGTTCCGATGAGCGTCGACTTCCCGGCCTGGGCGGCGCTGGCCGGCGACTCCCCCACCTCGCGCACCGAGTGGGCAGCCCTCGTCCGCGCCTGGGGCGAGCCGCACCGCCGCTACCACGACCTCGCCCACCTGGCCGCCGTCCTCGGCATCGTCGAGCAGCTGGCCGACGCCGCGAGCGACCCGGACGCGGTGCGGCTCGCCGCCTGGTACCACGACGTCGTCTACGACCCGACGCGGAACGACAACGAGGCGGTGAGCGCCGGGCGGGCCCGGGCCGGGCTGCGCGGGCTGGTCCCCGACGAGCGGATCGCCGAGGTGGAGCGCCTGGTGCTGCTCACCGCCGGGCACGCCGTCGAGCCCGGCGACGCCAACGGCGCGGTGCTCTGCGACGCAGATCTGGCGGTGCTCGCCTCCCCGCCGGAGGCCTACGCCGCCTACGCCTCGGCGGTGCGCGAGGAGTACGGCCACGTGCCCGACGAGCAGTTCACCGCCGGCCGGATCGCCGTCCTCGAGCAGCTGCTCGCGCTGCCCCGGCTCTACCGGCTGCCCGCGGTCGCGGGCACCTGGGAGCCGAGGGCGCGGGCGAACCTGGCCGCCGAGATCAGCCTGCTGCGGGCCCGCGCGGCTTCCGGACCCGCAACCCCGCCGCCAGCAGCCGGCTGAGCAGCTCCCGGCACTCGACCGGCGTCGCCCCGGCCGAGACCGCGACGTCGTACAGGTCCTCCGGGACGTCGTAGTGGTCGCCCTGGAACGCCCGCCGCGGGATGCCCAGCTCGACCTCGACGAAGGCGTGCAGCTCCTCGTAGGACACGTCGCTGACCAGGTGCGATCCAGCGTCGGCCCCGCCACGGCCACACGGGGGTGTCGATCAGCACGGTCACCGTGCCAGTCTGCCCGCCATGGCGCCCGAGCACCCGGAAGTCCAGGTCTCGCCGATCTTCCCGGTCACCGACCTGCCCCGGGCGCTGGCGCACTACGCCGCCCTGGGCTGGTCGGTGTCGGCCCACGACGACGGCTACGGCTTCGCGGCGTGGGCCGGGGTCGAGCTGCACCTCGTCGTCACGGAGGGGCACGACCCGCTGCGCACCGCGGCTGCCGCCTACCTGCACGTGCCCGACGCCGACGCCCTCGCGCAGCGCTGGGCCGGCGTCCCGCGGACGACCACCCCGGTCGACACGGACTACGGCCTGCGCGAGGGCGCGCACGTCGACCCGGACGGCAACCTGCTCCGTTTCGGCTCCCCGCTACCGTCGGCCCGGTGACCACCGAGATCCGCTGGGGCGTCGTCGGGCCGGGCCGCATCGCGGAGAGCGTGCTGCCGGACTTCGCGCACGTCCCGGACGCCCGCGTCGTGGCCGTCGCCTCCCGGTCCCAGGACCGCGCCGACGCGTTCGCCGCCCGGCACGGCATCGACCGCGCGCACGGCTCGTACGCCGCGATCCTCTCCGACCCGGACGTCGACGTCCTGTACGTCGCGACCCCGCACGCCCAGCACGCCGCCTTCGCCGCCGCCGCCCTGCGCGCGGGGAAGGCCCTGCTGGTGGAGAAGTCGTTCACCGCCACTCCCGCGGGGGCCCGCGGGGTCGTCGCCCTCGCCCGCGAGACCGGCGTCTTCGCCATGGAGGCGATGTGGACCCGCTTCCAGCCGGCGGTCGTCGCGCTGCGCGAGCTGGTCGCCGACGGCGCGATCGGCGAGGTGCGCTCGGTGCAGGCCGACCTCGGCGTCGCCCGCGAGTACGACCCGGCCGACCGGCTCTTCGCCCTCGAGCTCGGCGGGGGCGCGCTGCTCGACCTGGGCGTCTACGTCGTCTCCTTCGCCCAGATGCTGCTCGGGACGCCGGACACCGTGACGGCCACCGGCTCGCGCTACGAGACCGGCGCCGACGCCGAGGCCGGCCTGCTGCTGGGATACGACGACGGCAGGAGCGCCACGCTGCTCACGTCGTTGCGGCAGGCGCTGCCCGGCCAGGCGCGGGTGTTCGGGACGACGGGCTGGATCGACGTCCTCCCGCGATTCCACCACCCGGCCACGATCGTGCTGCACCGCGCCGGCGCGGAGCCCGAGACGATCACCCGCCCCCCGGCCGGCGCCGGGTACTCCCACGAGCTGATCGAGGTGGTCGAGTGCCTGCGCGCCGGCCGCACCGAGAGCGCGGTGATGCCGCTGGCCGACACGCTCGCCGTCCAGGACGTGCTGGGCCGGGCCGCGGACCAGCTCGGGGTACAGCACGCCGAGGACCCGGACTTCTAGCCCTTCGGCACGGGGACCGGCCACGCGGCGCCGGTCGCCTGCTCGGCGGTGGGCACGCGGGTCGTCGTCCCCCCGGCCCGGCGGACGGCGTCGGCGAAGCGCACCGCATCGATGACGGCGTTGCAGCCCGGATCGTTGTTGAAGTACACGAGGACGTCGGCGTCGCCGTAGGTGCCGACCACCCGCTCGGCCCAGAGCTCCAGGGTCTGCGCGCGGTACCCCCAGCCCTCGAAGCCGTGGTGGAAGCGCAGGTAGCCCCACTCGGCGGTGCGCCACAGCGGGGCGATCGGCTGCTCGTCGCGGTCGGCCCAGCACAGCGCGGCTCCGTAGCGCTCCAGCAGCGCGCGGACCTCGTCGGTCCACCACGACTCGTGCCGCGGCTCGACCGCCACCCGCGTGCCGGGCGGGAACTGCGCGAGGCACTCGCGCAGCAGCTCGGGATCGGCCTTCAGCGTGGGCGGCAGCTGCAGCAGGATCGTGTCGAGCTTGTCGCCCAGGCCCGCCGCGCGCTCCATCAGCCGGCCGACCGGCTCCTCGGGCTCGCGCAGCCGCTTCATGTGGGTGAGGAACCGGCTGGCCTTGACCGCCCACCGGAACTCCGGCGGGGTGCGGTCGCGCCACTGCTCGAAGGTCGCCCGCTCGGGCAGCCGGTAGAAGGCGTTGTTGCTCTCGACGGTGGCGAAGTGCTCGACGTAGTGCTCGAGCCACAGCCGCTGGGCGAGCTTCGGCGGGTAGAAGGCGCCGCGCCAGTCGCGGTACTGCCACCCCGACGTCCCGATGATCACCGTCACCGACGCCGCCTACCCGGCGCGACCGGCTGCGACGCCTCCGCCGCACAAGGGCCCGTCGTCCCCAACTGCGGGGAAGTTGGCCCCTCGGGCACCGCTGAGAGCCCTGTTTCCCCGCAGTTGCGCGGGAGGCAGGGCCCGGGAACGCCGACAGGGGCGGCCCGCTCGGAAGCGGACCGCCCCTGCCGGGCAGTGCGTTGTGCCAGGGGGCTGGACTCAGAAGTCCATGCCGCCCATGCCACCCATGTCGCCGGCGCCGGCGGCCGGGGCGTTCTTCTCCGGCTTGTCGGCGATGACGGCCTCGGTGGTGAGGAAGAGCGCCGCGATGGAGGCGGCGTTCTGCAGCGCGGAGCGGGTCACCTTGGCGGGGTCGATGATCCCGGCGGCGATCAGGTCCACGTACTCGCCGGTGGCGGCGTTGAGGCCGTGCCCGGTGTCGGAGTTGCGGACCTTCTCCGCCACGACGCCGCCCTCGAGGCCGGCGTTGACGGCGATCTGCTTCAGCGGCGCCTCGAGCGCGACGCGCACGATGTTGGCACCGGTGGCCTCGTCACCCTCGAGCTCGAGCTTGTCGAACGCGACAGCCGTGGCCTGCGCGAGAGCGACGCCACCACCGGCGACGATGCCCTCCTCGACGGCGGCCTTGGCGTTGCGCACGGCGTCCTCGATGCGGTGCTTGCGCTCCTTGAGCTCGACCTCGGTCGCGGCGCCGGCCTTGATGACGGCGACGCCACCGGCCAGCTTGGCCAGGCGCTCCTGCAGCTTCTCGCGGTCGTAGTCGGAGTCCGACTTCTCGATCTCGGCGCGGATCTGGTTGACCCGGCCCTGGATCTGGTCGGCGTCCCCGGCACCCTCGACGATCGTCGTCTCGTCCTTGGTGACGACGACCTTGCGGGCGCGGCCGAGCAGCTCGAGGTCGGCGTTGTCGAGCTTGAGGCCGACCTCCTCGCTGATGACCTGGCCACCGGTGAGGATGGCGATGTCGGTCAGCATGGCCTTGCGGCGGTCACCGAAGCCCGGGGCCTTGACGGCGACGGACTTGAAGGTGCCACGGATCTTGTTCACGACCAGGGTCGCGAGGGCCTCGCCCTCGACGTCCTCGGCGATGATCGCCAGCGGCTTGCCCGACTGCATGACCTTCTCCAGCAGCGGGAGCAGGTCCTTGACGGTGCTGATCTTCGAGTTGACGACGAGCACGTACGGGTCGTCGAGGACGGCCTCCATGCGCTCGGTGTCGGTCACGAAGTAGGGCGAGATGTAGCCCTTGTCGAAGCGCATGCCCTCGGTGAGCTCGAGCTCGAGGCCGAAGGTGTTGCTCTCCTCGACGGTGATGACGCCTTCCTTGCCGACCTTGTCCATCGCCTCGGCGATGAGCTCGCCGATGGCCGGGTCAGCGGCGGAGATCGAGGCGGTGGCCGCGATCTGCTCCTTGGTCTCGACGTCCTTGGCGGTCGAGAGGAGGTACTCGCTGACCGACGCGACGGCGGCCTCGATGCCCTTCTTCAGGGCCATCGGGTTGGCGCCGGCGGCGACGTTGCGCAGACCCTCGCGCACGAGCGCCTGGGCCAGCACGGTGGCGGTGGTCGTGCCGTCACCCGCGACGTCGTCGGTCTTCTTGGCGACCTCCTTGACGAGCTCGGCCCCGATCTTCTCCCACGGGTCCTCGAGCTCGATCTCCTTGGCGATGCTCACACCATCGTTGGTGATGGTGGGCGCGCCCCACTTCTTCTCAAGAACGACGTTCCGGCCACGGGGGCCGAGGGTCACCTTGACGGCGTCGGCGAGGGTGTTCATGCCCCGCTCGAGGCCGCGGCGCGCCTCTTCGTTGAACGCGATCATCTTGGCCATGTGGTGATGTCCTCCGAGCATGGATCGCTGCACGGCCGGGTGGGTGCCCGCGACGGACGACACCGGGGGACGCGGACTCCCTTGCGTCCGCGCGCCAGTGCCTCACCGTTCCGACCTGATTGGCACTCGGGAGCCCCGAGTGCCAGAAACGAGTCTGGCACTCGACCCTGGCGAGTGCAAGGAGGGGTCCCCCGGAACGCCGGAGGCCCGGCCCCTCGCGGGGACCGGGCCTCCGGGTCGTGCCGGCGTTCTCAGGCGCTGCGCACCGCGTCGGCCTGCGGGCCCTTGGCCCCCTGGACGACCTCGAACTCGACGCGCTGGCCCTCGTCGAGGGACTTGTAGCCGTCCATCTGGATGGCCGAGTAGTGGACGAAGACGTCCTGGCCGCCGTCGACGGCGATGAAGCCGAAGCCCTTCTCGGCGTTGAACCACTTCACGGTGCCCTGTGCCACGTGTGCTCCCACGTTTCGTGCATGCGGTCGTCCCATCCTGATGAACGGACGAGGTCTCGCTCTTCCGCCCGCGAACACGAACATGGAGGTCGAACCGGGCGGAAAGGTACAGCAGAGTGACGTGGCACACACGCATTTCGGGCACGACTCGTTGCCGGATCCGGCGAACGGTGTCACCTGAACCGGTGACACCGTCCGCGGTCAGCCGATCAGACCGGCCTGGCGGGCCGACTTCAGCGAGGGCTCGACGGTGTGCGTCGGGCCGACGACCGGCTCCAGCGGGTCGAGGGTCTTGAGCCCCTCCCCGGTGTTGAGGACGACGGTCTCCTTCGCCGGGTCCAGCCGCCCGTTCCCCACCAGCTGCCGCAGCACGGCGACGGTGACGCCGCCCGCGGTCTCGGCGAAGACGCCGGTGGTGCGGGCGAGGTCGCGGATGCCCTGGACGATCTCGTCGTCGCCCACCCGGCCCACGGCGCCCCCGGTGCGGCGGATCGCGTCGAGCGCGTACGGGCCGTCGGCGGGGTTGCCGATGTTGAGCGACTTGGCGATCCCGGTCGGCTTGACCGGCTTCACGACGTCCCAGCCGTTGTCGAAGGCCGTGGCGATCGGGTCGCAGCCGGCCGACTGCGCGCCGAAGATCGTCCACTCGGTGGCCTCGACGATGCCGGCGGCGGTGAGCTCGCGGAAGGCCTTGTCCACCTTGGTGAGCAGCGAGCCCGAGGCCATCGGGATGACGACCTGCGCGGGGATCCGCCAGCCCAGCTGCTCGGCCAGCTCGTAGCCCATCGTCTTGGAGCCCTCGGCGTAGTAGGGCCGCACGTTCTGGTTGACGAAGGCGGTGTCCTCGAACTCGTCGGTCTCGGCGAGCTCGCTGGTCAGCCGGTTGACGTCGTCGTAGGAGCCGTCGACGGCGACCAGCGTCTGCCCGTACACCGCCGACTGCACGATCTTGCCCGGCTCCAGGTCGGAGGGGACGAACACGAACGAGGGCAGACCCATGCGCGCGGCGTGCGCGGCCACGGAGTTGGCCAGGTTGCCGGTCGAGGCGGCGGCGATCTTCGTGTAGCCCAGCCCCTTGGCCGCGGTGGCGGCGAGGCTGACCACGCGGTCCTTGAAGGAGTGCGTGGGGTTGGCCGAATCGTCCTTCACCCAGAGCCCGCCGGTGAGGCCCAGCTCCTCGGCCAGCCGGTCGGCGCGGACCAGCGGCGTCATCCCCGGGTCGAGCGAGACGCGGGAGGCCGGGTCCTGGCCGACCGGCAGCAGCGCGACGTAGCGCCAGATGTTCTGCGGCCCCGCCTCGATCTGCTCCCGGGTCACCGCCTTCATCAGCTCGGGGTCGTAGTCGACCTCCAGCGGCCCGAAGCACTCGGCGCAGGCGTGCTCGGCGATGAGACCGAAGGTGGCGCCGCAGTTGCGGCAGATCAGCCCGCGCGCGGGGCAGGGCGGCACCGGGCCACCGGCGTGCGAGTCGGCCTGGAGAGAACCGGGAGCGGTCAGAGTCATGCGACGACTACCTCCTCATCTTCCCCGCGTCGGGCCGTCGAGCCGCGCGGGACGGAATTGGCACCTCCCGCTGCAGACGTGCGCGCAGTCGGCGGTTGCCGGGGCTTCATCGGGCCGTGTCCCTCTGCCCCTCTGGATGAGTGAACGACCGAACTCTACCCACCGGGCGGCCGGTAGCGAGCGGCGGACAGGATGGGGCGCGTGGCAGCACGCATCGTCTACACCGATCTCGACGGCACGATGGTGGGGCCGCGGGGGTCGTTCTGGCACACCGCCGGCCGCGATCTGACCGCCGACCCGGCGACGGCGCTGCTGGAGCTGCACCGCGCCGGGATCCCGTTGGTGCTGGTCAGCGGCCGGACGCTGGACCAGGTGGTGGAGGCCGGCCGGATCTTCGCCGCCGACGGCGCGATCGCCGAGCTGGGCGCGACGGTCAGCTGGGACGGCGGCCGGGAGCGCCGGCAGCTCACCGGCGAGCTGCCCGCCGAGCACGAGGGGCGCACGCCCATGGAGGCCATGGCCGCGCTCGGCGTCGTCGAGGAGTTGATGGCAGCGCACCCCGGCCGGCTGGAGTGGCACGCGCCGTGGCACGCCACGCACGAGACCGACGCGCTGCTCCGCGGCCGGGTGGACGCCCGCGCCGTCGACACCTGGCTGGCCGAGCGCGGCCTGGGCTGGCTGACCCTCAACGACAACGGCGCGATCCAGCGGACGTCGCGGATGACGCTGGCCCCCGATCCCGCGCCGCCGCGGGTCTACCACCTCATGCCGCGCGGGATCTCCAAGGGCGCCGCCATCGCCTGGGACCTCGAGCGCCGCGGCATCGACCCGGCCGACGCGGTGGCGATCGGCGACAGCACCAGCGACCTGGACATGGCCGCCGCCGTCGGCCGGCTGTGGATCACCGCCAACGGCGCGGCGGTCGACGGGATGGCCGACCGGATCGCCGCCGTCCCGAACGCCGCGGTGACCGGGGCGCCCATGGGCGTAGGGCTGGGCGCAGGCGGTGCGGGCGAGCCTCTGAGCGCGCGGGTCACCGGTCCAGCGGCCGCACGACCCGGCGGCACCGGCGGCAGGCCGCCGTCCCGTCGGGACGCAGCGGGCCGAAGCGGTGCCCGCGCCACCAGCAGACCAGGCGCGCACGCACCGTGCTGGGCGGGGTCACGCCGGGCAAGCTAGCTGGTCACGTCGCGGCGGGCGAAGGCGCGGAAGCCCAGCGCGGTGAACAGCGCCGCGTAGACCAGGGACTGCACGACGCCGCGGAACAGGTCGCCGTCCTGGACCGGGGTCTGCAGCAGGTCGACCCAGGCGAACTCGCCGGCGGTCGGGAACCAGTCGCGCAGCGAGCCCAGCTGCTCGACCTGGTCGAGGATGGCGAAGACGAACATGGTGAACACCGCGCCGCCGACGGCGGCCAGCGGCGCATCGGTGATCGTGGAGAACCAGAACGCCAGGGTGCCCACGACCAGCAGGTGGACGGCGAGGTAGCCGAGCATCCCGGCCAGCCGCACGAACCCCTCCCCCTGCGCCAGCGTCACGCCGATCGGGGTCTCGACGGCGCCGAACCCGAAGGCGATCGAGCCGGCCACCACCGCGACGGCGGTGAGCGTCAGCAGCGCACCCACCGACAGCACCAGCGCGGCCAGCCACTTCTGCCGGAGCAGCCGCATCCGCGGCACCGGCGTCGCGAGCGTGTAGCGCAGCGCGCCCCACTGCGCCTCGCTGGCCACGGTGTCGCCGAAGAACAGCGCGAAGACGACGACGAGGAAGAAGCCGGTGGTCGCGAAGAGCACGAACAGGGTGAAGTTCAGCCCGCTGGCGGTGGCGACGTCGACCAGGTTGATCCGGTCGTTCCCGCGGGCGTTCTCGCTCGCCCCCAGCTGCAGCGCGGCGATGAGCAGCAGCGGCAGCGCGGCCATGAGCGCCAGCACGCCGAGCGTCCGGCGCCGGGCGAACTGGCGGCGCAGCTCGACGGTCAGCCGCAGCGTGCGCGAGGGCCGGTAGCCCTGGACCGCGCCGCTGGCCTGGACCCCCGGGGCAGAAATGGCCATTTCTGCCCTGTCGTCGGTGCTCATGACTCCCCCACCAGCGCCAGGAAGGCGTCCTCGAGCCGGCGCCGCGGCGTGAACTGGTCGACCGCGATGCCGGCCGCCACCAGCGCCTGCAGCGCCGCGGCGCGGCCGTGGCCGTCCAGGTCGGCCACGAGCCCGTCGTCGGTCCGCGCGGCGGTCACCCCGGGCAGGCCCTCCAGGACGGCGATCGCCCGGTCGGTGTCGGCCTCGGCCACCCCGACGAGCACCGCGCCGCCCACGCCGACGATCTCCTCGACCGTGCCCTGCGCGATCTTCCGGCCCTTCGCCATGACGACGACGTGGCTGCAGGTCTGCTCGATCTCGCTGAGCAGGTGGCTGGAGACGATGACCGTGCGCCCGGTCGCGGCGTAGGAGCGCAGCACCTCGCGCATCGCGTGGATCTGCGGCGGGTCAAGCCCCGTTGGTCGGCTCGTCGAGCACCAGCAGGTCGGGGAGCCCGAGCATCGCCTGGGCGATCGCGACGCGCTGCCGCATGCCCTGGCTGTACCGGCGGACCGGCCGGTCGAGCGCGGCACCGAGGCCCGCGACCTCGATCGCCTCCTCCATGTGCGCATCCTCCGCCGGGCGGCCGGTCGCGGCCCAGTACAGCCGGAGGTTCTCCCGGCCGGACAGGTGCGGCAGCAGGCCGGTGCCCTCGACGAACGAGCCCAGCCGGGACAGCACCGGGGCGCCCGGGCCGGCGGCGTGACCGAAGACGCTGATCCGCCCCTCCGTCGGCCGGATGAGCCCCATCAGCATGCGCAGCGACGTCGTCTTGCCCGCGCCGTTCGGGCCGAGCAGGCCCAGCACCTGTCCCCGGCGGACCTCGAAGGAGAGGTCGCGGACGGCGACGAACCCGTCGCCGTAGGCCTTGGTCACGCCCTCGAAGCGCAGCGGCACGTCCTCGCCGCCCGGCTCCACCGCGTTGACCCGGCGGTCGCGGCGCCGCGCGAGCAGCACCGCGGCGCCCCACCCGAGCAGCCCGAGGGCGGCGAGCGCGCCGAGCAGCACCCACCAGCGGCCGGCGCCACCGGCCGCCTCGGTGCGCCCCTCGACCCGGGGCACGCTCACGCCGGCCGCGGGGTCGGCGAGCGCCACCGAGTGGACGGCGGGCTCGACGGGGACGGCGAATCCCTGGTCGGTGGAGGAGACGACCAGCCGCATCACGTGGCCGGCCTCGAACCGGTGCACGAACGCCGGCAGGGTCACCTCGACGCGGGTGGGGGCCGCCGGGTCCGCAGACAGGCCGGTGAGCCGCACCGGCGCGACCAACCGGGCCGGCAGCGTCGTCGACCCGTCGGGGCCGACGTCGTACAGCTTGGCGAAGAGGGTGGCCGAGCCGCCGGCCGACGACACGTCCAGCGCCACCGACGGAGCGCCGACCACCTCGACCGCGCTGTCCAGCGGTGCGGTCTCGAAGCGCGCGGACTGGCCGGGGATCTCCAGCGTCGAACCACCGAGCGCCGCGGTCAGCGCGCCCAGCCCCGGCACCGTGGTGAGCGCGGCGGGCGTGCCGCCGGCCGGGTTGGCGACGGGCTGGAGCGCGCCGCCGAGCGCGAACGAGGTCCGCCGCACCGGCTCGGCCCCGTCCAGCCCCGGGTAGGCGTCGGCGGTCACCGTGCGGCTGCTGCCCTGGACCCGGCCGACGGTGCCCGCCGTCCCGAGCCCGGTGGGGGCGGGGAACTCGAAGCCGGCCGTACCGCCGTCGCGGCCGCGCAGGTGGACGTCGAACCAGTCCGCGACCTGGGCCCGCAGCTCCCCGGCGAGGCGGTCCGACGCCGGGGCGTCGTGCCCGCCCGCGTACCAGACGACCTTCACCGGGGTGCCGTTCGCGGCGATGCCGCGGGCGTTGGCGTCGGCCTGGCCGAGCCCGAAGAGCGAGTCCTGGGTGCCCTGGACCAGCAGCGTGGGCGCGGTGATCCGGTCGAGCACGCCGGCCGGGCTGCCCCGGTCCAGCACGGCGGCCGCCTCGGGCGTGAGCACGCCGGTGGCGGCGGCGGACTCGTAGGCCGCGCACACCTCCGGGCGGAAGCGGCCGCAGGTCAGGGCCTGCGTGACGTCCTCGACGTCGACGTCGGCGGGCGCGGGACCGTCCCCGCCCGCTCCCCCGAGCAGGTCGAGCAGGCCGCCGGACGGCGCCGCCCCGAGCCCGAAGAAGAGCCCGGACCACAGCCGCTTGTAGACGCCGGACCCGTCGCCCTGGGGGGTGGCGGCCGGCGTGCCGCCGGGCACCTCGCCGAGCTGGGAGGGGAACAGCGCCGAGGTGAGCGAGTGCCAGGTGATCTGCGGTGCGATCGCGTCGATGCGGTCGTCGTAGGCGGCGCCGAGCAGGGCCAGCGCACCGCCGTACGAGGCGCCGGCGACGCCGACCCGCGGGTCGCCGTCGGCGTCCTGGACGACGTCGTCGCGCTCGGCGAGGACGTCGATCAGCGCGGAGAGGTCGGCGACCTCGTAGCGGGGGTCGTCCAGCCCGATCAGGCCGGTGCTCTCGCCGAACCCGCGCGCCGAGAAGGTGAGGACGACGTAGCCGCGCTCGGCCAGCGCCTGGGCGTCGTCGGCCACCGACTCCTTGCTGCCGCCGAAGCCGTGCGCCAGCACCACGGCCGGGGCCGGGCGGTCGGTCGCCGGGAGGTGGAGCGTGGTGTCGAGCTCGACGGCGTCGGCACCGGAGCCCGCCGGGACCCGCGCCTCCTCGGTGCGCACCTCGTCGGCCGCCGCCGCGGGGGCGGTGCCGACGACGAGGCCGGAGACCAGCAGGGGCAGCAGGACGGCGAGCGCACCCCGGGCGCCGGAGCGCGGGCGCACGGGCCCGCGGGAGCGACGCACGAAGCGGCCAACGGACGACGCGCGGTGGGGGTTCCGCGCGCCGCTCGCGGCTGGGGTCAGGGCTTCCAGTCGCCGGCGGCGACGATGACCAGGCTCGGCGTGGTGACCTCGGCGGGCAGCTCGAAGAACCGCGGCGCCGGGCCCGCCAGCTGGGGGAACTGCTCGACCAGCTGGAGTGCGGCCTGGTACTGGGTGTCGTCGCCCTCGGTGTAGAAGACGGTGCTGGCCGAGACGTCGTCGCCCTCGTAGGCGCCGACGCCCGCGGACTCCCAGCCGCCGGCCTCGACGACGCCGGAGATCTTCGCGGCCAGGCCGGTGACGGTGGTGGCGTTGAGCGTCACCAGGGGCACGCGGACCGGGGTGGTGACGGTCGGCTCGACCGGGGCGGCGTCGATCTCGAGCTCCGGCAGCGGGGCCAGGGGCGCGATCGGCGCGACGGGGGCCGGCGTCGTCGCGGTGGAGGCGCCGGCCTCGCTCGTCTGCGGCGAGGTGAACTGGTAGACGCCCAGCACGCCGAGCGCGACGACGGCCATGGCGACCAGGCCCGTGGCGACGCGGCGGGGCGCGCGGCGGGGCTCCTCGTCGAGCAGCGCGACCCCGCTGTCCTTGGCGGCCTTGAGGCGGGCGGCCTCGGCGGCCTGCCGCTCGGCGCGCAGCGCGGCGCGGCCGCCGACGGGGCGGGCGGGCGAGCGCTCGGCGCGGGGGGCCGGGATCTCCTCGGAGAAGTTCCCGATGTCGGAGAGGTCCTCGTCGCGGGCGTCCGCGTCGCGGCGGGTGACCGAGCGCTCGGGGATGGCGGTGGTGGCCGGGGCCGCGGCGACGGCGGGAGCGGGCGGCTGGTCGGCCGGCTGGTCACCGGAGCGGGAGGGCTTGGTCCAGTCGCCGTAGCGGGAGTCGGAGGCGCCGGCGGTCTGCCGCGGGAGGCGCGGGGCGGGCTCTCCGGTGCGGAGGCCGGTGGGGCCGGTGCTGGAGGCCAAGGGCTCGGCGTCCGCGGTCCAGATGCTCTTGCGGCGGGCGGCGGCCGCCTCGGCGGCGCGCAGGCTCTCGGCCAGCGGGCCGGCGGTCACCGGCCCGGCCGCGCGGGGGGCGGCGGACACCGGAGCGGCGGACACCGGGGCAGCGGGCGCCGGGGCGGCGGCCGGTCGGCCGGAGGCCGGGACGGGGGGCAGCGGGAGTCGCGAGCGGGACATCTGGCCGGGGGCGTCCCCGGGGCGGTTGGCCACGGCGGCAGCGGTGGGACGGCGCGACGGGGCGGCGTCGAGGCGGGCGCGCTCGCGGCCCGGGGCGGTCGGGTGGTCGCTCAGGCCGGCGTCCGGGACCCCCCGCCACAGCGCATCGGGCGCGTCGGTCCGACGCCGTCCACCGATGACGGGAGAGCCCGTTCCGTCACTGCCTGATCCCGCGTGCCTGCCCACGGTGACCGAATCTAATGCTTGTAACTCTCCTTGCCCAGAACCCGGGACGGACGCGTCCGTTGCCGCGCCGCCCGCACCCGGCGCAGCCGCCGGACGAGCAGGGGATCCGCCGCCAGGGCGGCCGGACGGTCGACCAGCGCGTTGAGCACCTGGTAGTAGCGGGTCGGGCTCAGCTCGAAGTGATCGCGGATCGCCGTCTCCTTGGCGCCGGGCACCCGCCACCACTGCCGCTCGAACGCCAGCATCTCCTGCTCGCGCGCCGAGAGATCCGGCCCGCCGACCTGCGACGACACGGCCGCGGGCGCCTCGGCGGCGTCGTCCTCCGCGCCCGCGGCGGGCGCCGCGGAGAGGTCGGTGCTCATGCTCGGTGCAGCTCCTCCCGGACCCGGCGGCCCGTGGTCCGGGCGGCTCGGGAGGAACGCTAGCGGCGACCTCCGACAGTTCCGGGCGCCTCCCGCGGCGCTGCGGCGGAGGGCGGCGGAGGTCACAACCCGGCGGGCGCGACCTCCGGAACCGACCGGCGTGTCCCTGCACGGGCGTGTCGCAGGGTGTCCGCCGTGAAGACCGCCAGCGCCACCCAGACGATGGCGAAACCGGCCAGCCGCGCCGGCGGCATCGGCTCGTCGTAGACGAAGACGCCGACCGACAACTGCATCAGCGGCGTGACGTACTGGAGCAGCCCGACGGTCGACAGCGGGATGCGCCGGGCCGCGGCGGCGAACAGCAGCAGCGGGACGGCGGTGGCGATCCCGGAGCTCACCAGCAGCAGCGCCTGGCCCGTGCCGGCGGAGCCGAAGGTCCCCGACCCGTCGGCGTGCAGGAAGGCCAGGAACCCGAGGGCGGGCAGCGTGACCAGCGCCGTCTCGATCAGCAGCCCGGGCGCGGCCTCCACGCGGACCAGCTTCTTCATCAGCCCGTAGAGGCCGAAGCTGGCCGCGAGCCCCAGCGCGATCCACGGTGGCCGGCCGTAGTCGACGGTCAGCACGGCGACCGCGACCGCCGCGATGCCGACGGCGACCCACTGCAGCCGGCGCAACTGCTCGCCGAAGACGACCACGCCGAGCAGGACGCTCACCAGCGGGTTGATGAAGTAGCCGAGCGAGGTCTCGACGACGTGCCCGGAGTTCACCCCGTAGACGAAGATCAGCCAGTTCGCCGCGATCAGCACCGCGGCCCCGGCGAGGACGAGCACCGTGCGCCGGTCGGTGACCGCGGCGCGGACGTGACCCCAGCGACGGGCCGCGGTCAGCAGCAGCGCGACGAACAGCAGGGACCAGACCACGCGGTGCGCGACGATCTCGACGCCGCCCGCCGGTTCCAGCAGCGGGAAGTACAGCGGGAACAGGCCCCACATCGAGTAGGCGGCCAGCCCGGAGGCCACTCCCAGGCGACGGTCGTCCACGGGCCGCCACCGTACGCCCGGCGCGCCTACCGTCGGAGGCGTGCACGCAGAACGGCCCAACCCGGCGCAGTGGGTCTGGTATGCGCTCGGCGGCGGCCTCCCCCGGCGGCTCTCGCCGTGGGTGCTGGCCGACACGACCCGGCGCACCTGGATCTGGCGGCACTTCACGCGGGCGGTCGTGCAGATGCTGCCGTTGATCGCGCTCTGCCTGATCGTTCCGCCGGTCGCGCTGTCCTACCGGCTGTCGGCCGCGTTCGGCGGGCTGCTCATCGGGCTGCTCTTCTCGATGGCCTTCATGACCGAGACGATCGAGCACCGGGTCGTGAAGGCCGGCTACCCGCCGGGGACGGCGGCCCGGGTGCGCGAGGAGCGCGCCGAGCGGGACCGCATCGAGCGCAGGGCGCGCTACCGCCGGGACGGCGCCGGCAGCTTCGACTGAGCCGGTCGCCCGGGCATCGAGCCGACGAGGGGACTTGAACCCCTAACCGCCCGATTACAAGTCGGGTGCGCTACCAATTGCGCCACGTCGGCGGGACATGGGACAGGTCCCCCGACCAGCATAGGGAGCGTGCAGCGCACCGTTCAGGGGCGCGCGTCCAGCACCAGGTTGAACGGGGTCTCGGTGGCCCGCCGCACACGGGTGAACCCGGCCTCGCCGAGCAACGACGCGAGCCGCGCCTCGCCGGCCTGCGCGCCGAGCGCCGTCCCCGGTTCGCCGCTCTTCGAGTGCGCCACGCAGATCACCGTGGATGCCCCGTAGAAGAGCCGGCCGACGGGGTTGAGGTTGTCTTCCAGCCGGTCACCGGCGAACGGCTCGACCAGGAGGAACACGCCGTCGTCGGCGAGCGCCTCCCGGACGTGCCGGGCGGCGCCGAGCGGGTCGGGCATGTCGTGGAGCGCATCGAAGACGGCGACCAGGTCGTAGCCCTCGCCGGGGAAGGACGCGGCGCTGGCCACCTCGAAGGAGACCCGGCCGTCGAGCCCGGCGTCCGCGGCCCGTTTGCGCGCCTGCTCGATCGACGGCTCGTGGTAGTCGAAGCCGACGACGCGGGACTCCGGGTAGGCCTGCGCGAGCAGCAGCGTCGAGGAGCCGTGACCGCAGCCGATGTCGGCGACGTCCGCCCCCGCCCGGAGCCGGTCCTCGACGCCGTCGAGCGCGGGGATCCACGAGGAGACCAGGTTCGCCACGTACCCGGGGCGGAAGAAGCGCTCGGTGCCCTCGAACAGCATCGGGTCCTGGGCGTGCCAGGGGAAACCGTCACCGGCGCGGAAGGCGCCTCGGTGATCGTGTCGAGGTTGACGCCGGCCGCCAGCGGGATGAGGAAGGCGGCGGCCGCCTGCATGCCGGCCGGGTCCGCGAGCACGAAGGCCTGCTCCTCGGTCAGCGAAAACGTCCCGTCCGCGGGGTCGTAGGTCACGTAGCCGCCGGCCGCCTGCGTGGACAGCCACTCGCGCACGTACCGCTCGTCGACGCCCGCCTCGCGGGCGACCTCCGCCGGCCCGGCCGGCATCACCGCCAGCAGCGCCCGGTAGAGCCCGAGCCGGTCGCCGATGACCGCCCCCAGCGCCTGGAAGCTGGCCCCCACGTCGACGACGAACCGCCCGAGCAGCTCGTTCATCCTGGCCTCGTCCACGGTCATGGCGACTCCCAGCGGAGGAGCGGACCCCGTGGCGGTCCACTGTCCCGCCGGGTGGCGGCCCGGTGCCAGGGACGCAGGTCCCTACGCCGGCCGCCACCGGTAGCGGACGTCGGGCTCGCGCTCCTCGTTGCCCGACCCGTCGGTGCGCTCGACGGCGACGAACCCGTGCCGCTCGTAGAACCGCTGCGCGGGGCGGTTGACCCGGAAGGTCCACAGCTCCAGCCCACCGGGGTAGCGCTCCTGCGCCAGCGCCACGCACCGATCGCCGATCCCCCGGCCGCGGGACGCCGGCGCGAGGTAGAGCTGGTCGATCCACCCCGGGGAGAGCGCGAGGACGCCGACGACCGCGCCGCCGCTCTCGGCCACCCAGGTGTCCTCCCCCGGCACGACGACGTCGCGGATCCACCGCCGGACGTCGTCGTCGCCGTGCGCCCGGCGCACGGTGGGCAGCGCGGCGGCGAAGGAGCTCAGCCAGACCTCCGCGACGTCCGCGGCGTCGGCCGCCCGGGCGCGGCGCAGGACCACGTCGTCGGCCGTCATGCGGAGCAGGCTGCACCGGTCCGCAGCGGGGCGCGACCGGTTTCCGGCCGCGGGTCAGGCGGCCTCGGTGCCCGCCGCCGGGTGGTCGCGGACGTGCTCCGCCGGATCGCTGGCCGCCTCCGGGCCGCCGGCCAGCCACCGCGCCACGCCCGCCGGGTCGCGCCGCTCCAGCTCGTCGAGGAGCTCCTCCCGCCGCGCCACGACCGCCCGCCGCACGACCGGGTCCAGGCGGGCGTCGAGCAGTGCGGTGCTGCGCACCCACTCCTCGCCCAGGGCGGGTGTGCTCAACCCGCCCACCGGCGGCACGAGGAGCGCCGATCCGGCAGGCGCGGGACGACGGGCGGGGGTGGGGCGGGCCGACACGGGACGGGGACGCGTGGCCGCGTGCGGCGGGTCCTCGGCGCGGTGCAGCCGCACCGCCAGCACGACGGCCCCGACCACGGCACCGGTGAGGACGGCGACCAGACCACCGGCCAGCGCGGCGGTCCCGGCGAGCACCAGCAGCACCCCGGCCGTCCAGCCGGCCGCCCGGGGGCCCGCGTCGACGGCCGTCCCCCGCTGCGCGCCGCCCGCCTCCCGGACCACCCCGGCGCTGGTGACCCCGACCACCGCCGCCACGACCAGCACCGAGACCAGGCCCGGCACGCCGAGCGCCAGAGCACCCACCACCGCCAGGACGGCGCCGACGGGGACGGCGACCACGAGGGCCGACCGGAGGAACGGAGCGGGCACGGGCGGCCTCCGCGGTGCGCCGGGACGGGAACGGCGCCCGCAGCGGGCGCCGGTGCGGGCGCACTACCCCCGCCCCGCCCGTTATGCACGGGCTCCCGGGGTGTCGCGCAGCGCCCGGGTCGGAGCCGACGCGGCCGCCGGGCAGGATCCACGCCCGTGGGCTCCTCCGTCGTCGACCCGGACCTCCGGCTGGCCCTCGTCCTCGTCGCGCTGACCGCCCTGGCCGCCACGGCCGGTCACCTCTCCGGCCTCGGCGAGGGGCGGCCGATCCTCGTCGCGGCGGTCCGCGCCACGGTGCAGCTGGCCGCGGTCTCGGCGGTCCTGCTCGCCGTCGTCGGGTCGTTGCTGCTGTCCGCGGCGTTCGTCCTGCTCATGACGGCCGTCGCCGCGGTCACCGCCGCCGGGCGGGTGACCGGGCGGCCGCTGCGCTCCCCCGGCGCGCGCGAGCGGCTGCTGTCCACCGTGCTGCCGATCGCCGGCGGCGCCGCGCCGGTCGTGCTCCTCGTGCTGGCCAGCGGGACGGTGCCCTTCCGCGGCGAGTCGGTCATCCCCATCGCCGGCATCCTCATCGGCGGCGCCATGACCGCGACCTCGCTCGCCGGGCGCCGGCTGCGGGAGGAGCTGGAGCAGCGGCGGGGCGAGGTGGAGGCCGCGCTCGCACTGGGCTTCCTCCCGCGCGAGGCGGTGCTGTTCGTCATCCGCCCCGCGGCCGCCTCGGCGCTCGTCCCGCCGCTGGACCAGACCCGCACCGTCGGCCTGGTCACCCTGCCCGGCGCCTTCGTCGGCGTCCTGCTCGGTGGCGGGACGCCGCTGGAGGCCGGTGCCGCCCAGCTGCTCGTGCTCGTCGGGCTGCTCGCCGCGGAGACGCTGGCGGTCTGGGCCGTCACCGAGCTGGTGGGGCACGGGGCATTGCTGGACGACGTCCCGCGTTGACCCGTCCAGGCAGCTCACAGGCAGCCTCCAGCCGCGCGCCAGTGCGGGGCTGGACAGTGGGACCGTCGCGCCGGCCGGACGGCCGCGCGGAGGGAGGAGTCGACCAGTGAGCGCACACGGATCCTCGGGTACCGGCCCGGAGCCCGCGGACGGCGGCGCCGGCGGGCAGTCCCTGCCCGGGCAGCAGCCTCCCGCCCGCCCGCAGCCCTACGGCGCCCCCTACGGGCAGCCGCACCAGGGCCAGCCGCAGTACGGGCAGCAGCCCTACGGCCAACCGTCGTACGGGCCCCCCGCCTACGGCCAGCAGCCCTACTGGGGCCCGCCGCGCCAGGTCACCACGCCCGTCCCGGCCCCCGCCGGGACGGGCGGCCTCGGCGGCCCGCCGCCCGGCGCTCCCGCCGGGGATCCCGGTGCCGCGCCCGAGCCCACGCCGGCCGCCCGCCGGTCCGGCCGGCTGCGCATCGGCCTGGCCGGGCTGGTCGCCGGCGCGCTGATCGGCGGCGCCGCCGGTGCCGGCGTCGCGGCGCTGGACGACGGCGGCGGCAGCTCCGGCAACTCGCCCGCGGCCGCGCAGAACGTCGTCATCCGCAACCCCGAGTCGGCGACCACCGCCACCGCGGCCGCCGCCAAGGCCGCGCCCAGCGTGGTCACCGTCTACGTGACCAGCCGGACCAGCGCGGGTAGCGGCTCGGGCGTCGTCCTCACCGAGGACGGCTACGTCCTCACCAACAACCACGTCGTCGAGGCCGAGGGCGGCACAGTCCAGGTGCGCACCTCCGACGGCACGCTCTACGACGCCGAGGTGGTCGGCACCGACCCGGCCTCCGACATCGCCGTTGTCAAGCTGGCGGACGCCTCCGGGCTCACCCCGGCCACCTTCGCCGACTCCGACGACGTCCAGGTGGGCGACGTCGCCGTCGCCATCGGTGCCCCGCTGGGCCTGTCCAACACGGTCACCGACGGCATCATCAGCGCCACCGGGCGTGCCGTGCAGACCGGCTCCTCGCAGGACGACGCCACCGTCATCGACGCGATCCAGACCGACGCGGCGATCAACCCCGGCAACTCCGGCGGCGCGCTGGTCAACGGCGCCGGCGAGGTCATCGGCATCAACACCGCGATCGCCACGGTCGCCTCCGGCAGCGTCGGCGGCGACGCGCAGAGCGGCAACATCGGCGTCGGCTTCGCCATCCCGAGCAACACCGCCAAGCGGATCGGGGACGAGATCCGGGAGACCGGCAAGGCCACCCGCGCCTACCTGGGGGTCCGCGCCACCACCGCCTCCGGCGGGGCCAGCAGCGAGGTCGGCAACGGCGCCGAGGTCGTCAGCGTCGAGCCCGACAGCGCCGCCGCGGACGCCGGCATCGTCCCCGGCGACGTCGTCACCGCCGTCGGCAAGCGCCCCGTGACCACCTCCACCGAGCTGACCGCGGCGGTGCGCAGCGAGGCGCCGGGCTCGAAGGTCGAGCTCACCGTCCGCCGGGACGGCGGCGACCGCACCGTCGAGGTCACCCTCGGCACCACCGGCTGAGCCGCGGAGGCAGGAGGGCAGGCGGGGTACCTAGGCTCGGCCCGTGCAGGTACCCCGCCCGTCGACCCTCCCGCTGACCGGCTCGCTGGACGATCCGCAGCGGGCGCGCGACCTCGCCCGCATGAAGCGGCTGGCGACCGGGCTGTTCCTGGTCGCCGCCGCCGTCTTCGTCGGCTGCGTCCTGCTCGGGCCCGAGCAGGGCGCCTGGGTCGGCTACGTCCGCGCGACCGCCGAGGCGTCGATGGTGGGCGCGCTGGCCGACTGGTTCGCCGTCACCGCGCTGTTCCGGCACCCGCTCGGGCTGCCCATCCCGCACACCGCGATCATCCCGCGCAAGAAGGACCAGATCGGCGAGAGCCTGGGCACCTTCGTCCAGGAGAACTTCCTGACCCGCAGCGTCGTCGAGGAGAAGCTCACCACCGTCGACGTCCCCGGGCGGCTGGGCGCCTTCCTCGCCTCCCCCGGTCGCGCCGAGCGCCTCTCTGGGGACGCCGCCGCGGCCCTCAGCGCGCTCACCGACCTGCTGCGCGACGAGGACCTCGAGCCCGCCGTCGCCGCCCTGGTCCAGCGCAAGCTGCACGAGACCCCGGCCGCGCCGGCCCTCGCCCGGGTGCTCGAGCTGGTCGTCGACGGCGACCGGCACCAGGAGGTGCTGTCGGCGGCGCTGCGGCTGCTCTCCCGCTTCCTGGAGGACAACCGGCTGGTGTTCCGGGCGCAGCTGGGTGACGCCTCGCCCGCGTGGGTGCCGGACTGGGTCGACGACCGGGTGTTCGACCGCATCTTCGCCGGCCTCCAGCGGTTCTTCGAGGAGGTCGGCAGCGACCCCCGCCACCCGCTGCGGCACTCCTACGACGTCCGGCTGCGGGCCTACGTCGAGGCGCTGCGCACCGACCCGGACACCGCGGCCCGCGTCGAGTCGCTCAAGAAGGAGCTGCTCGAGCACCCCGCGGTGCGCACCTGGTCGGGCTCGCTGTGGTCCAACGCCAAGAGCGCCGTCCTCACCGCGGCCGCCGACCCCGGCTCCGAGCTGCGCGCCCGCGTCACCGGCCTGATCCTGCACGGCGCCCGGCTGCTGGAGACCGACCCGACGGTCCGCGAGCTGGTGCAGCGGCACGCCCACGGCGTCGCCGGCTACCTGGTCGAGCGGTTCTCCGCCGACGCCGCGGACCTGGTCAGCAGCACCGTGGCCCGCTGGGACACCGAGGAGACCAGCCGGCGGATCGAGCTCCAGGTCGGCCGCGACCTGCAGTGGATCCGGGTGAACGGCACCGTCGTCGGCGGCCTCGCCGGGCTGGTCATCTACACCGTCGCCCAGCTGATCGGCTGAGCCGCCGCGGTCAGGTCTGGATGTAGTCGACCAGCTGCCGGCGCTCCTCCTCCAGCTCGTCCAGGCGCGCCCTTGACGACGTCGCCGATCGAGACGATGCCGACCAGCACGTCGTCGGCGACGACGGGCACGTGCCGGACCCTGTGGTCGGTCATCGTGCGGGCCAGGCCGTCGACGCTGGCGTCGGGCGGGCAGACGTGCACCTCGGTGGTCATGACGCTGGAGACCGGTTCGGCGAGCAGCCCCGCCCCGCGTTCGTGCAGCCCGCGGGCGACGTCGCGCTCGGAGATGATGCCGTCGACGTGGCGGCCGTCGGAGGAGACGACGAGCGCGCCGATCCCCTTCGCCGCCAGCAGGGCGAGCGCGGAGCGGACGCTGTCGGACCCGTCGATCGTGGCGACCACGGGATCCTTGCGGCGGAGCAGGTGGCTGATCTGCACGGGGACCTCCTCGGGGGCGGTGCCGCGGAGTGTGCTCCTCCGCCCCCTCGGGAGGCAACGGGCCCGGCTGCAGGGCCCGTGTTACAGGGCCGCGGCCTCCCGGCGGCGCAGCGCCACCTGGTAGAGCGCGACGCCCGCGGCGACGCTCACGTTGAGCGACTCGGTGTCCCGGTCGATCGGGATGCGGACGACGACGTCGCACTTCTCGCGCACCAGCCGCGACAGGCCGGTGCCCTCGGCACCCACGACCAGCGCCACCGCGTCGGCGAAGCCGTCGTACTCGTGCAGGTCGACGTCGCCCTCGGCGGCCAGGCCGACCGTCTGCAGCCCGGCGTCCTGGTAGGAGCCGAGCGCGCGCGGCAGGTTCACCGCCCGCGCCACCGGGATGCGCGCGGCGGCACCGGCGCTGGTGCGCCAGGCCGACGCGGTCATGCCGACGGCGCGGCGCTGCGGGACGACGACGCCGTGCGCGTCGAAGGCGGCCGCGGAGCGGACGACGGCACCGAGGTTGCGCGGGTCGGTGACCCCGTCGAGGGCGACCAGCAGCGGCGGGCGGCCGGAGTCGTTCGCCAGGTCGAGCAGGTCGTCGGGGTGCGCGTAGTCGTACGGCGGCACCTGCAGGCCGATGCCCTTGGTGCAGCGCACCCTGCGACATGCGGTCGAACTCGGCCTTGCCGACCTCGAGCAGCGGCAGGCCGCGGTCGGCGGCCAGGCCCAGCGCCTCGATGATCCGCTCGTCGGTGGTGCGCTGGTTGTCGCCGGTGACGACGTAGAGGGCGTTGGCCGGGATCCGCGCGCGCAGCGCCTCGACCACCGGGTTGCGGCCGAGGAGCAGCTCGGGCGCCTCCTCGGCGCGCTGCCGGGCCCGGGTGCGGTCGGCGCGCTGCCGCTCGGCGGCCTGGGCCCTGCGCTGGGCCGGGTGGCCGTAGCGCTGCTCGGCCGGCGGCGTCGCGCCCCGGCCCACGAGGGAACGGCGGTTCTTGCCGCCGGTCCCGGCGGGCGCCCCCTTCTTGCCGGCGCCGTCGCTCCGGCCTCGGCGCTGGCTGTTGCCGGCCATCAGCGGCTCAGCTCCCATCGGGGTCCATCAGGGGTGTCCTCGACGGTGACGCCGAGGGTGGTCAGTTGGTCGCGGATCGCGTCCGCGGCGGCGAAGTCCTTGCGGACCCGTGCGGCCTGGCGCTGCTGCAGGGCGAGCGCCACCAGGCCGTCGGTCGCCTGCGCGAGCCGGTCGTCGGAGCCGGTGGCCCACTGGGGGTCCAGCGGGTCCAGGCCCAGGACGCCGAGCATGGCCCGGACGGCGCCGAGCGCGGCCGCGGTGCCCGAGTCATCGCCGTCGCCCAGCGCGGTGTTGCCCTGCCGGACGGCCTCGTGCACCGCGGCGATCGCCGCCGGGGTGCCCAGGTCGTCGTCCAGGGCGGCCGTGAAGGCCGGGGGCAGCTGCCCCTCGGCGTCGGCACCGACGCGCTCGGCCGCGCGCTTCACGAACGACTCGATCCGCCGGTAACCGGCGGCCGCCTCGTCCAGGGCGGCGTCGGTGAACTCGATCGTCGAGCGGTAGTGCGGGGCGACGAGGTAGTAGCGCAGCTCCACCGGGCGCACCCGCCGGACGACCTCGTCGACCAGCGCGGTGTTGCCCAGCGACTTGCTCATCTTCTCGCCGCCGAGGGTGACCCAGCCGTTGTGCATCCAGTACTGGGCGAACCGGTCACCCGCTGCGCGGGACTGCGCCTGCTCGTTCTCGTGGTGCGGGAAACGCAGGTCCAGGCCGCCGCCGTGGATGTCGAAGGCCTCGCCCAGGTACTTGCCGGCCATCGCCGAGCACTCCAGGTGCCAGCCGGGCCGGCCGCGGCCCCATGGCGTCGCCCACGAGGCGGTCTCCGGCTCGCCGGGCTTGTGCGCCTTCCAGAGGGCGAAGTCGCGCGGATCGCGCTTGCGCTCGTCGGTCTCGGTGTCCGCCGCCGGTTCCAGGTGCTCCAGCCGCTGGCCGGTGAGCGCCCCGTACTCCGGGAAGGAGCGCACGTCGAAGTAGACGTCGCCGTCGACGGCGTAGGCGTGCCCGCGGTCGATCAGCCGCTGCATGAGCTCGACCATCTCGGGGACGTGCCCGGTGGCCCGCGGCTCGACGGTGGGCGGCAGCACGCCCAGGACGTCGTAGGCGCGGGTGCAGGCGCGCTCGTTGAGGAACGCCCACGCCCACCACGGCACGTCGCGCTCGGCGGCCTTCGCGAGGATCTTGTCGTCGAGGTCGGTGACGTTCCGGACGTAGGTAACCTCGAGGCCGCTCGCGTCCAGCCAGCGGCGCAGCACGTCGAAGGAGACCGCGGCCCGGATGTGGCCCACGTGCGGGGGGCCCTGCACGGTGAGACCGCAGACGTAGAGCGACGCCCGACCGGCACGCAGGGGCGTGAAGTCGCGGACCGCGCGGGCGGCCGTGTCGTACAGGCGGAGGCTCACTGCGCCGAGTCTACGGAGTCGCGGGGACTGCTTCCGCCTGCGGAGAGCCGGGCTCCCTCGTCCGGACCACCAGCGCGGTGGCCACCGCCGCCCGCCCCTCGCCCCGGCCTGTCAGCCCGAGCCCGTCGGTGGTGGTGGCGGTCACGCTCACCGGGGCGCCCAGCGCGGCCGACAGCACCGCCTCGGCCTCGGCCCGGCGCGGCCCCACCTTGGGGGTGTTGCCGATCAGCTGCACCGCGACGTTGCCGACCAGCCAGCCGGCGCCGGCGAGCACCTCGCGGACGTGCGCGAGGACGTCGGCGCCGCGGGCGCCGGCCCAGCGCGGGTCGTCGGTGCCCAGCAGCCCGCCGATGTCCCCCATCCCCGCCGCGGAGAGCACGGCGTCGGTGATCGCGTGCGCCACGACGTCGCCGTCGGAGTGCCCGGCGCAGCCGTCGGCGCCCGGCCACTCCAGGCCGGCCAGCCAGCAGGCGCGGCCGGCCTCGACGGGGTGGACGTCGGTGCCGACGCCGACGCGGGGCAGTGCGCTGCTCATGGGGCGGCCTCTTCGAGGGTCAGGGCGAGCTCGGCCAGCGCCAGGTCGTGGGCGACGGTGACCTTCGCGGCGCGCTCGTCCCCGGCGACGGTGGTCACCGGCACCCCGGCGGCCCGGACGACGGCGGCGTCGTCGGTGAGGTCGGCGTCGGGGTCGAGGGCGGCGTAGGCGGACTCGAGGGTGGCCCGGTCGAAGCCCTGCGGGGTCTGCACGCGGCGCAGCTGCGCGCGCGGCACCGCCTCGACGACCAGGCCGTCGTCGTCGACCAGCACGGTGGTGTCGACGACGGGGAGCACGGGGACCACCGCGGGGGCGCCGGCCTCGAGCGCGCTCAGCACGCGGGCGATCGCCTCGGGCGGGGTGAGCGGCCGGGCCGCGTCGTGCACCAGCACCGCGGTGGCGGCCGGCCCGGCGGCGGCCAGGCCGGCCCGGACCGAGGCGGTGCGGGTGGCGCCGCCGTCGACGACGGTGACCTCCGCGGGGAGGGCGGCCTCGAAGGCCGGGCGCTGCGCGGCGGGGACGACGACCACCACCTCGGCCACGCCGCCGGCGAGCAGACCCTCGACCGCGCGGGCGACGAGCGGGCGGCCGCCGAGCAGGACCAGCGCCTTGGGCAGTTCGGCCCCCAGACGCGAACCACTCCCGGCCGCTGCGACGATCGCGACAGCGTGCACGGGAGTGGTCCGGACGTTCTTCGGGACAGCGGTGCTCGGCAGGACCGGGCTCAGCTGGCGAGGACCTCGTCGAGCAGGATCTCGGCCTTGTCCTCGTTGGTGCCCTCGGCGAGCGCGAGCTCGCTGACCAGGATCTGGCGCGCCTTGGAGAGCATGCGCTTCTCCCCGGCCGACAGGCCGCGGTCCTTGTCGCGGCGCCAGAGGTCGCGGACGACCTCGGCCACCTTGTTCACGTCACCGGAGGCCAGCTTCTCGAGGTTGGCCTTGTAGCGGCGCGACCAGTTGGTCGGCTCCTCGGTGTGCGGGGCGCGGAGCACCTCGAACACCTTGTCGAGGCCCTCCTGGCCAACGACGTCACGGACACCGACGATCTCGGCGTTGTCAGCCGGGACGCGCACGGTCAGATCGCCCTGGGCGACCTTCAGCACGAGATACGCGCGCTCGACGCCCTTGATGGTCCGCTGCTCGATCGCCTCGATCAGAGCGGCGCCGTGGTGCGGATAGACGACGGTCTCGCCGACAGTGAAGCCCATGTGAATGTGACCCCTTTCGCTGACCCCAGAGTACCACGGCAGACTGACCCGACGGATCCGAGCAGTGCCGCAAAGGTGCAGGTCAGAGGGCTGATCGCCCCCGGACGAGGGGTTGACAGAGGCATGGACGGTGTGCGTGGACACAGCTCGCGAGGGGGTCTCGCGGTCGCGCTGACGCGCGCCACGCACCCCGGTCCGGCGCTCGCCGTGACCACGGTGGCGACGCTGCTGGCGGTCGCCGCGGACGTCGGCGCCGCGCGGACCGCGCTGGTCGGCCTCGCCGTTCTCGCAGGTCAGGCGTCCATCGGCTGGAGCAACGACTGGCTGGACGCCGACCGTGACCGCGCCGTCGCGCGCGCCGACAAGCCGGTGGTGACCGGCGCGGTGGACCCGGGGCTGCTGCGCGCCGCGGCGCTCGGCTCGGCCGCGGCGGCCGTCGTCCTCTCCCTGCTGCTCGGCCTCACCCCCGGGCTGCTGCTGCTCGTCCTGGTGGCCAGCGGATGGGTCTACAACGCCGGTCTGAAGCGCACCGCGGCCTCCGTGCTGCCCTACGTCACCGGGTTCGGGGCGCTGCCGGCCGGCGTGGTCGCCGCGGCGCCGGGCACGCCGTCGGCACCGTGGTGGCTCGTCGCCGCCGGGGGGGGGCTGGGGGCCGCGGCCCACCTGGCCAACGTCGCCCCCGACCTGGAAGACGACCTCGCCACCGGTGTCCGGGGCCTGCCGCACCGGCTCGGCGCCCGCGCCTCCGCGATCACCTGCGCGGTGCTGCTGCTCGCCGCCTCCCTGGTGCTGGTCCTCGCCCCCGACGGCGCGCCGACCGCCGCCGGGTGGGCCGGGCTGGTCGTCGCCGTGCCGGCCGCCGTCGTCGCCTCGCTCGCCGGCACCCCGCGCGGCAGCCGGCTGGCCTTCCCGGCCGTCATGCTGCTGACCGTGCTGGACGTCGTCCTGCTGCTGGCCGGCGGAGCGGCGCTCGGCTGATCAGGGCGCCTCGGTGCCGCGCAGCCGCTCCTGCTCGACGACCGCGGGCAGGTCGGCCAGCCGGTCGAGCCCCTGGAGGGGACGGCGCATGCGGTGGTTGCCGGCCAGCCGCTCCCGCGTGCGGTCCAGGAACGCCCAGTAGCCGGCGGTGAACGGGCAGGCGTCCTCCCCCAGCCGCTTCCTCGGGTCGTACCGGCAGCCGCCGCAGTAGTCGCTCATCCGGTCGATGTAGGCGCCGCCCGAGGCGTAGGGCTTGGTCGCCAGCACCCCGCCGTCGGCGTGCTGGCTCATGCCGACGACGTTGGCGACCATCACCCACTCGTAGCCGTCGACGAAGCTCTCGTGGAACCAGTCGGTCATGGTCGAGGGGTCGATGCCGCGCTGCAGGGCGTAGTTGCCGAGCACCATGAGCCGCGGGATGTGGTGCACCCAGCCGTCGCGGCGCAGGTCGCCCAGGACGTCGGAGAGGCAGGCCGCGTCGACCGCCGCGTCGTCCAGCCCGGCCAGCCAGTCCGGCACCGCGGCGTGCGCCCCGAGGTGGTTCCGGGCCCGGAAGTCGCGGCCGAGGTGCCAGTACATGTGCCAGACGTAGTCGCGCCAGCCCATGACCTGCCGCACGAAGCCCTCGACGCTGTTGAGCGGCAGGAGCTCGCCGGCGGCGGCGCGGTCGCGGGCGCTGCGCTCCGCGGCGACGACGACCTCGAGCGGGTCGAGCAGCCCCAGGTTGAGCGCCGGGGACAGCAGCGAGTGGGCCAGCCACCGGTCGCCGGTCAGCATCGCGTCCTCGTGCGGCCCGAACGCGCCCAGCCGGTGCTCGAGGAAGTCCTCCAGCCGGTGCAGGGCCTCGGCCCGGGTGACTGGGAACAGCCGCGGGCCGTCGTCCCCGATGAAGGAGACCAGCCCGTCGGCCGCCCACCGGTCGAGGTCGGCGCGGACCTCGGCGTCGATGTCGTCCTCCTCCGGCCACCAGGGCTCGGGGACGCCGATCCGCCCATCGGCCGGCGGGGGTTCGCGGTTCTCCGCATCGAGGTTCCAGCGCCCGCCCACCGGCTCGGCCCCGCTCATGAGGACGTCGTGGCCCCGGCGGGACTCGCGGTAGAAGTCCTCCATCAGCAGCCGGCGACCGCCCCGGCCCTCCGCCCAGGCGGCGAACTGCGGCTGGGTGGTCACGAAGCCGCGCGCGGCCAGCACCTCGACGCCGGGACGGCGGAGGACGAGGTCGCGGGCGGCCCAGGACGTCGGTGCGCAGACGCTCAGCGGCTCCCGCACCCGGTCCAGCGCCTCGGCGTAGGTGCCGACCTGGTGGAACTCCGCCCGGTCGCCCAGCTCGGCGGCCCGGTGCCGCAGCGCCGACAGCACCAGGTGCGCCTTCTGGCGGTGGAACCGGCGGCGTCCGAGCACCGCCCGCGACTCGACCAGCAGCACCGGCTGGTCGGGCCGGTCGAGGAAGTGCGGGCCCAGCTGGTCGGCGAAGCACCAGCGCCGGGTGCCCGGGGCCTCCGCGGGGAAATCGGCGAGCGCCGGGTCGCCCGCCCCGTGCCCCATCCCGGTCGTGCTCGACGCCACCGGCCTCACCTCCCGGCGAGCATCGTGCGGTGCCCGATAGGCTGCACGCGACTTCGGTCCCGACCCCCGGGAACCGCTACCTCGAACCTGTGTGGAGGTCGACGGCTGTGAACCGCGCTCTGCGGGCCGCCATCGTGGGCGTTGCTCTGTTCTCCCCCATCGCCCTCTCCGCGTGCTCGGCGGGCCAGGTCGCCCAGACCGCCACCCAGGAACGGGACAAGGTCGGCGCCATGGGGGAGGTCGGCGACATCCTGCTCCGCCAGGTGCACCTGGCCTTCCCGCGCAGCGGCAGCTACGACGCCGGGGACGACGCCGAGGTCACGATGGCGATCGTCAACACCGGGGGCGAGGCGGACACGCTGGTCTCGGTCGAGGGCGAGGGCTTCGGCGACGCCGAGATCCAGGACGGCTCGGCCACCGGCGCCTCCACCGGCTCGGCCCGCTCCGGCGGCCTCGAGGTGCCTGCGGGCGGCACCGTCTTCGTCGGCTCCGACGACGCCACGATCACCCTGAGCGACCTCGACGAGGACCTGACCGTCGGGCAGGCCGTGAGCCTCGTGCTGACCTTCGAGAACGCCGGCGAGGTGACCGTGCGCGCCACGGTCGCCACCCCGTCCTCGGAGCTCGAGCGCGAGGAGGGCTTCGACTTCCACCACTCCGAGGAGTAAGCGGTACCCGCTCCTCTCCGGCTCCCGCGTCCTGTCGGTGGGCCGGGTTAACGTCGCGGCGTGCCGCCCGCTGGAGTGAAGACCGCCCGCCCTGCCCACCGCTGCACCGAGTGCGGCTACGCCTCGGCCAAGTGGGTGGGCCGCTGCCCCGAGTGCCAGGCCTGGGGCACGATCCAGGAGATCGGCACCGCCGCCCCGTCGCTGCGCGCGGTGACGGCCGGCCCGGTGACCGCGCCCGCCCGGCCGATCGCCGAGGTGGAGCTCGCCGGGGCCCGGGCGGTCCCCACCGGCATCTCCGAGTTCGACCGGGTGCTCGGCGGCGGCCTCGTGCCCGGTGCGGTACTGCTGGTCGCCGGGGAGCCCGGGGTCGGCAAGAGCACCCTGCTGCTCGAGGTGGCCCACCGGGTCGCCGAGCGCAACGGCCCCGCGCTGGTCGTGTCGGGCGAGGAGTCCGCCGGCCAGGTGCGGCTGCGGGCCGAGCGCATCGGCGCCCTGCACGAGCGGCTCTACCTCGCCGCGGAGACCGAGCTGTCCGCCGTCCTCTCCCACGTGGAGCAGGTCGCCCCGACGCTGCTCGTCCTCGACAGCGTGCAGACCGTGCGCTCCCCGGGCGACGGCACCGACGGCGGCGCCACGCAGGTCCGCGCGGTCGCCAGCGCGCTGACCGCCGTCGCCAAGAGCCGCGGGATGACGACCATCCTGGTCGGCCACGTGACCAAGGACGGCGCGATCGCCGGTCCGCGCACCCTCGAGCACCTCGTGGACGTCGTCGTCGCCTTCGACGGCGAGCGGCACTCCACCCTGCGGCTGGTCCGGGCCACCAAGAACCGCTTCGGCCCGGCCGACGAGATCGGCTGCTTCGAGATCGGCGACACCGGCGTCGTCGGCGTCCCCGACCCCTCGGCGCTGTTCGTCTCCCGCCGGGCGGCGCCCGTGCCCGGCAGTTGCGTCACGGTGACCATGGAGGGCAGCCGGCCGCTGCTGGCCGAGGTGCAGGCGCTGGTCGCCAGCTCGTCGGGCGGCGGGTCGCCGCGCCGCGCGGTCAGCGGCCTGGACGCCCAGCGGGTGGCCATGGTCAACGCCGTCGTCGAGCGGCGCGGCGGGGTCAAGCTGGCCGACGCCGACGTCTTCACCGCCTCGGTCGGGGGTGTGCGCATCGCCGAGCCCGCCGCCGACCTCGCGCTGGCCCTGGCGATCGCCTCGGCGTCCCGGGACCGCGCGCTGAGCCCCCCGGGGTGATCGCCCTGGGCGAGGTCGGGCTCTCCGGCGAGATCCGGCGGGTGGGCGGCACCGGCCGCCGGCTGGCCGAGGCGGCCCGGCAGGGCTACCAGGTCGCGTTCGTCCCGCCGGACGCCGGCCCGGCGCCCGCGGGCATGCGGCTGGTCGAGGTGGGCGACCTGGGGTCGGTGTTCGCCCGCCTCCTCTGAACCGGCCAGGTTCCGGATCTGGCAGGCTGACCCGGAGCCCGGTCCTCCGGACACCGGGCACGTAGACTCGGTGCCCGTACCTCTCGACCGTCAGGAGCGCTCGTGCCCGCCGCTGAGGACCCCGAGGTCGCCTTGCGCGAACTCCTCGGCCGGATCGCTCCGGGCACCGCCCTGCGCGACGGTCTGGAGCGCATCCTCGCCGGCCGGACCGGGGCGCTCATCGTGCTCGGGTACGACCGCGTGGTCGAGTCGCTGTGCACCGGCGGGTTCGCGCTGGACGTCGCGCTGTCGGCGACCCGGCTCCGCGAGCTGGCCAAGATGGACGGCGCGGTCATCGTCTCCTACGACGGCAGCCGCATCGTGCGCGCCGGCGTGCACCTCATGCCCGACCCGACCGTGCCGACCGAGGAGTCGGGCACCCGGCACCGCACCGCGGAGCGGGTGGCGATCCAGACCGGCTTCCCGGTGATCTCGGTCAGCCAGTCGATGCACATCATCAGCGTCTACGTGGCCGGGCGCCGCTACACCCTCGAGCACCCGACCACGATCCTGGCCCGCGCCAACCAGGCCCTCGCGGCGCTGGAGCGCTACAAGCTGCGCCTGGACGAGGTGGCCAGCACCCTCTCGGCGCTGGAGATCGAGGACCTCGTCACCGTCCGCGACGCGATGAGCGTCAGCCAGCGGCTGGAGATGGTCCGCCGCATCGCCGACGAGATCGAGGGCTTCGTCGTCGAGCTGGGCACCGACGGCCGGCTGCTGGCGCTCCAGCTCGACGAGATGCTGGCCGGCGTCGAGGAGCGACCGCGGCCTGCTGGTCCGCGACTACCTGCCCGACGGTGGCCGCCGCGTGCGCACCATCGACCAGGTGCTCACCGACCTGCGGGCGCTGACCGCGACCGAGCTGCTCGACCTCTCCGCGGTGGCCCGCTGCTACGGGCTGCCCACCTCGCCGGACGCCCTGGACTCCCCCGTCAGCCCGCGCGGCTACCGGCTGCTCAACCGGGTGCCCCGGCTGCCCTCGGGCATCATCGACCGGCTGGTCGAGCACTTCGGCGGCCTGCAGAAGCTGCTGGCCGCCACCATCGAGGACCTGCTGGCCGTCGAGGGCGTCGGCGAGGCCCGCGCCCGCGGCATCCGCGAGGGGCTGTCCCGGCTGGCCGAGACCTCGATCCTCGACCGCTACAGCTGATCCCCACCGGCGCTCGGCGCAGGGCCCCAACGGGTGGTCAGCACGAGCACGCGGACGTAGGCCACCACGGCGACCGCACCGAGCGCGGTCGTGACCACGTCGAGCCAGACGCCACCACGATGCAGCAGCTGCTCGACGAGCACGCGGAGGAGTAGGGCGACGCCCCAGGTCGCGACCGCCCCGTCGGCCCACCGGCGACACCGGACGGCGATCGGGTCGCCGGCGAGCTCCGCCACCGCCCAGACGCGGCGCAGGAACGCGAAGGCGCACACGGTGGCAACGATCGCGCCGACGGCCAGGAGGAACAGGACGCTCCCGGGCTCCTCCTGCTCCGCCCCGTCCAGCAGCCATACAACGCCTGCTGCTCCGGCGAGGACCGGGGCAGCCCAGCCCGTCACCAGTCCGGTGCGCCGCCACACCGGGAGGCTCCGGACGTCATCGGCCGTCGATGGCTGGCGGGCACCCGTCACACGCCTCATGTCGGGCGGTGAACATTACGGCCGGGAGCCGCGACGCCGTCGGACGGACCGGCGCCCGTGCAGCGATCAGGTGAGCGTGAGCGTGGCGTCCGGGGAGCCGACCGTGTCCAGCCGGCCGCGGACGGCGTAGCTGCCCGCCGGCGGCGGGGTGCGCTCGCCGGCGCAGTCCGGGGCGCTGGTGAGCCCGCCCCAGCGCACCGGGAAGACCACCGGCTCGCCGGGCGCCAGGGTGCGTACGTCGGTGCCGGACTCGGGGAAGCAGTCGTTGCTCCCCCACACCCGCTGACCGGTGCCGTCGACCAGGATCAGCTCCTGCAGCGCCTTGTCCAGGTCGCGGACGCAGGGCACCGCCGAGGTGTTCACGACGACCAGCTCGAACAGCGGCTTGCTGCCCACCGCGGCCGAGCCCGGTGAGCGCACCTCGACCGCGAGCGCGTCGTCGCCGCAGGGCCCCCCGGCCTCGGGCTGGGGCGCGGCCGCCACCGTCTCCTCCGGCGGAGGGACGGCCGTCTCCGGCTCGGGCGCGGCCGGGGTCCGGACGGCGCCGAGCGAGGGGACGACCCGCTCCAGGGCGGGCGTGGGCGCCGGTTCCGCGGCCTCCGGCGTGATGCCCCGGGGGCCGGCGGAGCCACCGGTCAGCAGCGCGATGCCGCCCCAGGTGCCCGCGCCGAGCACGGCCAGCAGCGCCCCCAGCACGACCAGCCGGCGACGCCAGTAGACGCGCGCCGGCAGGGGTCCGACCGGGTGCAGCACGCCCGGAACGCTATCCGGGCGCGGCCGTGCCGCCCGACCCGGCACGCCGCGCCCGCGGGACGGCACACTGGACCCCCGTGACCAGCCTTCCCACCCGCCCCGTGCCGCACGCCGGACCGGACGCCGGCGAGGTGATCGTCGACTGGTTCGCCACAGCCGCCCGCGACCTGCCGTGGCGCCGGCCCGGCGTGGATGCCTGGGCGGTGCTGGTCAGCGAGGTGATGCTGCAGCAGACGCCGGTGGCCCGCGTGGAACCCGTCTGGCGGGAGTGGCTGGAGCGCTGGCCCACGCCGTCGGCGCTGGCCGCCGCGAGCCCGGCCGACGTCATCCGGGCCTGGGGCAAGCTCGGCTACCCGCGCCGGGCGCTGCGGCTGCGCGAGGCCGCGGCGGCGATCGCCGAGCGGCACGGCGACGTCGTCCCGTCGTCGGTGGAGGAGCTCGAGGCGCTGCCGGGGGTGGGCACCTACACCGCCCGTGCCGTGGCCTGCTTCGGCTACGGGCAGCGTCAGCCGGTGGTCGACACCAACGTGCGCCGCGTCGTCGCCCGGCTGGTGCACGGCCGGGCCGAGGCCGGCACGGCCCGGGCCGCGGACCTCGACGACGTCGCCGCCCTGGCGCCCGAGGACGACGAGCGGGCGGTGCGCTTCTCGGTGGCGGTCATGGAGCTCGGGGCGCTGGTGTGCGTCGCCGGCAGCCCGCGCTGCGGGGCCTGCCCGGTGCGGGACCGCTGCGCCTGGCGGCTGGCCGGCTCGCCGGCGCACGAGGGCCCCGCGCGGCGGGTGCAGAAGTTCGCGGGCACCGACCGCCAGGTGCGCGGCCGGCTGCTCGACGTCCTCCGCGCCGCCTCCGGCCCGGTGGACGCCGCGGCCCTCGAACCCGCCTGGGCCGAACCCGTCCAGCGTTCGCGCTGCCTGGACTCGCTGCTCGCCGACGGCCTGGTCGAGCAGACCGAGGACGGCCTCTTCCGGTTGCCGCACTGAAGGATCCCCGGGCCGCGCCCGGCAGTCCTCCCTCACCGCCGAGCGTCCTCCCTCACGGTGTGCGGTGAGGGTGGACGCTCCACGATCAAGTCACCTGATCCCAGCACGAGGCGGCCCGGGCGTGCGAAGAGGCCCGCCTCCCTCACGGGAGACGGGCCTCTTCGGCGTCGTGTGCTTACTCTGCGGCGGCCGACGAACCGTCCTCGTCACCCTCGGCGCCCGACAGGGCGACCGGTGGGGTGTCGGGCAGGTCGACCGGCTTGGCCTCGCCGCGGAAGGTGAACTTCTGCGCCGGGCCCTCCGCGTCGTCGACGTCCACCACGATGATCTGCCCCGCGGACAGTTCGCCGTAGAGGATCTTCTCGCTCAGCGCGTCCTCGATCTCGCGCTGGATGGTCCGGCGCAGCGGCCGGGCACCCAGGACGGGGTCGAAGCCACGGGCGGCCAGGAGCTTCTTGGCCGCGGGCGTGATCTCCAGCGCCATGTCCTTGTTCGCCAGCTGGCTCTCCACCCGGGCGACCATCAGGTCGACGATGTGGATGATCTCGTTCTCGGTCAGCTGGTGGAACACGACGATGTCGTCGATGCGGTTGAGGAACTCCGGCCGGAAGTGCTGCTTGAGCTCCTCGTTGACCTTGAGCTTCATGCGCTCGTAGTTCGACTGGTCGTCGTTGCCGGCCTGGAAACCGAGCCCGACGGCCTTCGAGATGTCCCGCGTGCCGAGGTTGGTCGTGAGGATCAGGATCGTGTTCTTGAAGTCCACGATGCGGCCCTGACCATCGGTGAGCCGACCGTCCTCCAGCACCTGCAGGAGCGTGTTGAACACGTCCGCGTGCGCCTTCTCGATCTCGTCGAAGAGGACCACCGAGAACGGCTTGCGCCGCACCTTCTCGGTCAGCTGGCCGCCCTCGTCGTAACCGACGTAACCGGGAGGGGCACCGACGAGACGGGACACGGTGAAGCGGTCGTGGAACTCGCTCATGTCGATCTGGATGAGCGCGTCGTCCTCGCCGAAGAGGAAGTTCGCCAGCGCCTTGGCCAGCTCGGTCTTACCGACACCCGAGGGGCCGGCGAAGATGAACGAGCCGCCGGGACGGCGCGGGTCCTTGAGGCCCGCGCGCGTGCGCCGGATCGCCTGGCTGACGCTCTTGATGGCCTCTTCCTGGCCGATGATCCGCTTGTGGAGCTCGTCCTCCATGCGGAGCAGCCGCGAGGTCTCCTCCTCGGTGAGCTTGAAGACCGGGATGCCGGTCCAGTTCGCCAGGACCTCGGCGATCTGCTCCTCGTCCACCTCGGCGACGACGTCCATGTCGCCGGCCTTCCACTGCTTCTCGCGCTCGGCCTTCTCGCCCAGCAGGGTCTTTTCGGTGTCGCGCAGGGACGCGGCCTTCTCGAAGTCCTGGGCGTCGATGGCCGACTCCTTCTCGCGGCGGATGGCCGCGATCCGGTCGTCGAACTCGCGCAGGTCCGGCGGGGCGGTCATCCGCTTGATCCGCATCCGGGCGCCGGCCTCGTCGATCAGGTCGATCGCCTTGTCCGGGAGGAAACGGTCGGAGATGTACCGGTCGGCCAGCGTCGCGGCGGCCACCAGGGCGGCGTCGGTGATGCTGATCCGGTGGTGCGCCTCGTAGCGGTCCCGCAGGCCCTTGAGGATCTCCACCGTGTGGGCGAGGGTCGGCTCGCTGACCTGGATGGGCTGGAAGCGGCGCTCGAGCGCGGCGTCCTTCTCCAGGTGCTTGCGGTACTCGTCCAGCGTGGTGGCGCCGATGGTCTGCAGCTCGCCGCGGGCCAGCATGGGCTTGAGGATGCTGGCGGCGTCGATGGCGCCCTCGGCGGCACCCGCCCCGACGAGGGTGTGGATCTCGTCGATGAACAGGATGATGTCGCCGCGGGTGCGGATCTCCTTGAGGACCTTCTTCAGCCGCTCCTCGAAGTCACCGCGGTAGCGGGAACCGGCGACGAGCGCACCCAGGTCGAGGGTGTAGAGCTGCTTGTCCTTCAGCGTCTCGGGCACCTCGCCCTTGACGATGGCCTGCGCCAGGCCCTCGACGGCGGCGGTCTTGCCGACGCCGGGCTCGCCGATGAGAACCGGGTTGTTCTTGGTGCGGCGGGACAGCACCTGCATGACCCGCTCGATCTCCTTGGCCCGCCCGATGACCGGGTCGAGCTTCTGGTCACGCGCGGCCTGGGTCAGGTTGCGGCCGAACTGGTCGAGCACCAGCGACGTCGACGGCGTGCCCTCGGCCGGGCCGCCGGCCGCGGCCGGCTCCTTGCCCTGGTAGCCGGAGAGCAGCTGGATGACCTGCTGGCGGACGCGGTTCAGGTCGGCGCCGAGCTTGACGAGGACCTGGGCGGCGACGCCCTCGCCCTCGCGGATCAGGCCGAGCAGGATGTGCTCGGTGCCGATGTAGTTGTGGCCGAGCTGGAGCGCCTCGCGCAGCGAGAGCTCGAGGACCTTCTTGGCCCGCGGGGTGAAGGGGATGTGGCCGGACGGCGCCTGCTGGCCCTGCCCGATGATCTCCTCGACCTGCTGGCGGACGCCCTCGAGCGAGATGCCCAGGGACTCCAGGGCCTTGGCAGCGACGCCTTCACCCTCGTGGATCAGGCCCAGGAGGATGTGCTCGGTGCCGATGTAGTTGTGGTTGAGCATCCGGGCCTCTTCCTGGGCCAGGACGACGACACGGCGGGCTCGGTCGGTGAACCGTTCGAACATCTGCTGCTTCTCCTTCGACCGGCTGGTCCGGCACTGTCCTCCCCTGGGCGGGGAGGAGCACCCGACATCCGTCGGCGCTGGGGGCACCGGTCATTCCACTGTAGTCGCGAACCACTCCGTCCCGTCGCGGTCCGACGGGCGTGGTGGATGGCTGCCTGGTCCAACGGAACCCGGTGGGGTGCTGTTCCGCCGGGGTTACGCCGTCAGCGGACGCCGGCCGGCCCCGGGAACGCCGGAGGCCCGCCTCCCCGGGGGGGAGACGGGCCTCTCGGACGTGCGGGTGGAACGGCTCAGTGCGCGGCCTCGTAGGCCTCGACCACACCGGCCGGGATGCGGCCGCGGTCGCTGACCTGGTGGCCGTTCTTGCGGGCCCAGTCGCGGATCGCGCCGGCCTGCTCGCGGTCCATGCGGCCGCCGGTCGCGCGCGAGCGGCCACCGCCGGAGGCGCCACCGCTGCCGCGGCTGCCACGGCCGACCTTGCGGGCGGCCGACACGTAGCGGGAGAACGCGTCGCGCAGTTCGGCGGCGTTCTTCTCGGCGAGGTCGATCTCGTACGAGGTGCCGTCGAGCGAGAAGCTCACGGTCTCGTCGGCGGGGAGATTCTCGTCGAGGTCGTCACTCAGGATGACCTGTACCTTGCGAGCCATTCACGTTCCTCACTTCTGTTTTCCCAGCCCCGTGATCGGATGGGTGCGTCGCCGTCGGCGACGAAATCATCAAACCACATCGGTCGACCATTAGTCGCACCCGTTCGACTAAGTCACTGAATGGAGCGGTAACAGAAACTCGGGTTCTCGCAATGGTTCAGGAAGTGAGGGGGCGGACCAGCGGGAAGAGGATGGTCTCGCGAATACCCAGTCCGGTGAGGGTCATCATGAGGCGGTCCATGCCCATGCCCATACCGCCGGTCGGCGGCATTCCGTACTCGAGCGCCTCCAGGAAGTCCTCGTCCAGTGCCATGGCCTCGGGGTCGCCGGCGGCGGCCAGCACGGCCTGGGCGGTGAACCGTTCCCGCTGCACGACCGGGTCGACCAGCTCGGAGTAGGCGGTGGCCCGCTCGATGCCCCCGATGTAGAGGTCCCACTTCTCCGCGAGCCCCGGCGTCGTCCGGTGCGCGCGGGTGAGCGGCGAGGTGTCCACCGGGTAGTCGATGACGAAGGTCGGCGACTGCAGCGAGTCCTGCACCAGTGCCTCGAAGATCTCCTCGACGACCTTTCCGGGCAGCCACGCGGGATCGACGCCGACGTCGTGCCGTTCGGCGACCGCGCGCAGCGTCGCGATCGGCGTCTCCGGCGTGATCTCCTCCCCCACCGCGTCGGAGACCGCGGTGTACAGCGGGATCTGCGGCCACTCCCCGGACAGGTCCACCTCGGTGCCGTCGTGGTGCCGGGCGGTGTGGTCGCCGAACAGCGCGACCGACGCGTCCTGGATCAGCTCGCGGGTGACCGTCGCCATCTCCTGGTAGTCCGCATAGGCCTGGTAGGCCTCGAGCATCGCGAATTCCGGCGAGTGCGAGCTGTCCGCGCCCTCGTTGCGGAAGTTGCGGTTGATCTCGAAGACGCGGTCCAGCCCGCCGACGATGCAGCGCTTGAGGAACAGCTCGGGCGCGATGCGCAGGTACAGATCCAGGTCGAAGGCGTTCATGTGCGTGCGGAACGGCCGGGCGGCGGCACCGCCGTGCACCGTCTGCAGCATCGGCGTCTCGACCTCGAGGTAGCCGCGCGCGGTGAGCCCGGCGCGCAGCGAGGACATCACCGTGGCGCGCTGGCGCACGGTGCGGCGCGCCTCGTCGCGCACGATCAGGTCGACGTAGCGGCGGCGGACCCGCAGCTCCTCGCTCATCGGCTTGTGCGCCACCGGCAGCGGGCGCAGCGCCTTGGCGGTCAGCTGCCACGAGCCGGCGAACACCGACAGCTCCCCGCGGCGCGACGTCCCGACCTCGCCGGTGACCAGCACGTGGTCCCCGAGGTCGACGTCGGCCTTCCACGCCGCCAGCGACTCCTCGCCGACGCGGTCGCGAGAGAGCATCACCTGCAGCTCGGCGTCGCCCTCGCGCAGCGTCGCGAAGCACAGCTTGCCGGTGTTGCGGAAGAAGATGACCCGGCCGGTGACGCCGACCTGCTCGCCGGTCATGGTGTCCGGCTCGAGGTCGGGGTGCGCGGCGCGGACCGCGGCCAGCGTCGTCGTCCGCGGGACGGTCACCGGGTAGGGGTCGACCCCGGAGTCGCGCAGCCGGTCGAGCTTGGCGCGGCGCACCCGCATCTGCTCGGGCAGCTCGTCGATACTGCCGTCGTCGTCCGCGGCCGGGCCGTTCGGTGCGTCGTTCACGGGGGCCGAGCCTACGGGCGCGCCTGCTGCCGCTCGAAGGCCAGGCGCAGGCCGTGCACGGTGAGGTCGGGCTCCCGTTCGGAGATCGTCCGGCAGTTGTCGGCGATCAGCGGGGCCAGGCCGCCGGTGGCGACGACGACCGGCGGGGTGCCGAACTGCGCGACGAGCTCCGCCGCGATGCGCGCGACCAGCCCGTCGACGAGCCCGGCGAAGCCGAGCACCAGCCCGGACTGCAGCGCGCTGACGGTGTTCTTGCCGATGGCGTGCGGCGGGGCGGTGAGCTCCACCGAGCGCAGCTGGGCGGCGCGGGAGGCCAGCGCGTCGTGGCTGACCACGACGCCCGGGGCCAGCGCGCCACCGAGGAACTGCCCGCCGGGGCCGACGGCGTCGACGTTGGTCGAGGTCCCGAAGTCGACGACGACGACCGGCCGCCCGGCGCCGTCGGGGCCGCGCCCGAACAGCTCGTGGGCGGCCAGCGCGGTGACCACGCGGTCGGCACCGACCTCCCGCGGGTTGTCCACGTGCAGGGGGACGCCGGTGCGCACGCCGGGGCCGATGAGGACCACCGGCACCTCGAGGGAGTCCATCAGCCGGCGCAGCGCGGGCAGCAGCGCCGGCACCGCCGAGCACGCGGCGACGCCGGTGACCGTGGTGTCGCGGAGCAGCCCGCGCCAGAGCATGAGCAGCTCGTCGGAGGTCGCCCGCGGCGCGGTGGTGACCCGCCACGAGCCGACCCGCGTGGCGCCGTCGAACGTGGCGAGGACGGTCTGGCTGTTGCCGACGTCGACGGTCAGCAGCACGGCCGCGTCCTCCCCGGCCGGGCGGTCACCGGACCGGGACGCCGAGGTCGCTGCGCCGCTGGTCGGTCGCCCCGGGCACGGGGGCCGACGGGTCGCCGCCGAGCTCCACGACCCGGTTGTCGGCGTCCACGTGCACGACCGTGGGGATGTAGCTCTTGGCCTCGGTCTCGTCCATGAGCCCGTAGCTGATCAGGATGACCAGGTCGCCGGGGTGCACGAGGTGCGCGGCGGCGCCGTTGATGCCGATCACGCCGGTGCCGCGCTCGCCCGGGATCACGTAGGTCTCCAGCCGGGCGCCGTTGGTGATGTCGACGATGGCGACCTGCTCGCCGGGGATGAGGTCGGCGGCGTCGAGGAGGTCCTCGTCCACCGTGACCGAGCCGACGTAGTGCAGGTCGGCCTGGGTCACCGTCGCACGGTGGATCTTGGACTTGAGCATCGTGCGCATCATCGGGGGTCTCCCAGTCGGACGGCGGTGTTGTCGAGGAGCCGGGTGCTGCCGGCGCGGACGGCGACCAGCAGGCGGGCGGGACCGGCGGCGGGCGCCGGCCCCAGGATCGGTATCGGTGAGCTCGAGGTAGTCCTGGAGCAGGTCGGGGCGCTCGGCGAGCACGGCGCGGGCGGCGGCCAGGACGGCGTCGGCGCCCTGCGGGCCGGCCGCGGCTCCCGCGCGCAGCGCGGCGGAGATCGTCGCGGCGGCGGCCCGCTGCTCCGGGTCCAGGTAGCGGTTGCGGCTGGACAGCGCCAGGCCGTCGTCCTCCCGCACGGTCGGCACGCCGACCACCTCGACCGGCAGCGCCAGCTCCCGCGCCATGGCGCGCACGAGGGTGAGCTGCTGGTAGTCCTTCTCGCCGAAGCAGGCGGTGTCGGGGCGCACCAGGCCGAACAGCTTGGCGACGACGGTCAGCACGCCGGCGAAGTGCCCGGGGCGGACCGCGCCCTCCAGCACCGAGCCGAGCGGGCCGGGGTCGACGGTCACCCCGACCGCGGCGGGCGGGTAGACCTCGTCGACCGGCGGGTGGAACACCACGTCGGCGCCCTCCTCGGCCAGCGCCGCGAGGTCGGCGTCCCAGGTGCGGGGGTAGCGGTCGAAGTCCTCACCCGGGGCGAACTGGGTCGGGTTGACGAACACCGAGACGACGACGGTGGCCGCGCGCTCGCGGGCGGCGCGCACCAGCGTGCGGTGGCCCTCGTGCAGCGCGCCCATGGTCGGCACCAGCGCGACCGGTCCGGGCAGCGCGGCGAGCAGCTCGCGCAGGTCGGCGACCGTCTCGGCGACGGCGGGGGTGCCGCGCACCGCGGTCACCGGGAGCCCGCCTCGTCACGGGAGGCGGCCAGCAGGTCGAGCAGCGGCGCCCCCTCGTGCGGCTTGAGCCGGCCCGCGGCCAGCGCCCGCTCGGTGGTGCGGTGCGCCATCGCCACGTAGGCGGCGACCGACTCGGGAGCGCGCTCGGTGAGCGTCTCGAGGTGGCGGCCGACGGTGCCGACGTCCCCGCGGCTGACCGGGCCGGTGAGGCCGCTGTCGCCGCGGCGCAGCCCGTTGTCCAGGGCGGCGGGTCAGCAGCGGCGCCAGGATCCGCGCCGGCTCGGCGACCCCCGCGGTGCGCAGCAGGTCCGCCGCCTCCGCGACCAGGGTGACCAGGTGGTTGGCGCCGGTGACCAGGGCCGCGTGGTACAGCGTCCGGTCGGCCTCGGCCACGAAGAACGGCTCGCCGCCCATCTCCAGGACCAGGGTCTCGGCGACCGGCCGGTAGGCCGGGGCGCTGGTCACCCCGAAGGGCGAGCCGGAGAGCCGGTCGGCGTCCTCGACGGCGCCGGTGAACGTCATGGCGGGGTGCAGGGCGAGCGGCAGCACGCCGGCCCGCTCGGCCGGGGCGAGCACGGCCAGGCCGTGCGCTCCGGAGGTGTGGAAGGCCAGCTGGCCGGCGCGCCAGGCACCGGTCTCGGCGAGGCCGGCGACCAGCCCGGGGAGCGTGTCGTCGGGGACGGCGAGGACGACGAGGTCGGCAGCGGCGACCACCTGGTCGGCGGGCAGCAGCGGGACGCCGGGCAGCAGACGGGCCGCGCGCAGGTGCGAGGCGGCCGACAGGCCGGAGGCGGCGACGACGTCGTGACCGGCGGCGGAGAGCGCGGCGCCGAGGACGGCACCGACGCGGCCGGCGCCGATGATGCCCACGCGCAGACGGGCGGGGGCGTCGTGCGCGTCGGGGATCCCGGCGGCGCGGGGGTTCCTGCGGGCAGCAGGCATCGGTGCACCTCTCGTTCCAGTCCCTCGCGGGTACCGGACGTCGGTTCGGCACCCAGGGTCGGGAGCCGGGTCGTGCGGGTCGGGCGGATCGTGCGGGCGGGTCCTGCTGCAACCGGTCGGGTGTCGCGCAGGGAGAACGCCGTGGGCGAGTCTGGAACTCCCTCGTCCGTATGCGCAACGCGCAGGGGGTGTGGCATGGCTCACCCGAGGGGGCCGCCACCCCGCGGGGGGCCGCCCCTACCGTGACCGGGAACACCCCAACGGCGAGGAGGACTCGTGAGCGAGATGGAGGGGCGGACCGCCCTGGTGACCGGCGGCAGCCGCGGGATCGGCCTGGGCATCGCCCACAGCCTGGTGAAGCGCGGGGCCAAGGTGGTCCTGACCGCCCGCAAGCCCGAGGCGCTCGCCGCGGCGGTCGAGGAGCTCGGCGGACCCGACGTGGCCGTGGCCGTCGCGGGCAACGCGGGCGACGCGGAGCACCGCGCCACAGCGGTACGCACCGCGATCGAGACGTTCGGCAGCCTCGACATGCTGGTCGGGAACGTCGGCATCAACCCGGTCTACGGCCCGATGATGGACCTGGAGCCCGACGCCTTCCGCAAGATCCTCGACACCAACGTCGTCGCCTCGCTCGACCTCGTGCAGCAGGCCTGGCGGGCGTGGATGTCCGAGCACGGCGGCTCGGTGCTGTTCGTGGCCTCGGTGGCCGGCCTGCGGTCGTCGCCGATGATCGGCGGCTACGGCGTGAGCAAGGCCGCGGTCATCAACCTGACCACGCAGCTGGCCGTCGAGATGGGCCCGAAGGTGCGCGTCAACGCGGTCGCCCCGGCCGTGGTGAAGACCCGCTTCGCCGAGGCCCTGTACGAGGGCCGCGAGGCCGAGGTCGCCGCGAGCTACCCCGTGGGCCGGCTGGGCGTCCCCGAGGACGTCGGCGAGGCCGCGGCCTACCTGCTCGGCGACGGCGCCGGCTGGGTCACCGGGCAGACCATCGTGCTCGACGGCGGGTCGGGCTCCCGGGGTCGCTGAGCCCCTCAGTCGCGGCCGAGCACCCGCGACAGGACGTCGTCGGCGTCGCCCTCCTCGCGGTAGCGGCGCCGACGGCGGCCACCCCCGGCGGCGCTGACGCCGTTCTCGGCCAGGATCTCGGCCAGCCGGTTGCTGCTGCCCGGAGAGGTCTCCGGACCGGCCGGCGGCGCCGGGGCGGGCTGCGCGTCGGGCACGGGGGCGGGCATCGCGATCCGGTAGCCGCCGCGGTCCTCGATCCGCGGCCGCCCGGCCACCGGTGCCGGCCGCTCGGCGGTCAGCGCGTCCGCGGCGGGCAGCTCGGCGTCGTCGCCGCGGCGGCGGCGCGGGGACGGCCGCACCTCCGGCCGCGGGGGCGCCGGGCGCTCCGCCGGCGCGGCGGGGGTGTCGAGCAGCTCGCGGGCCACCAGCCAGTCCAGCGGGGACGGCGGCGGCGGGACCGGCGCGACCGGCAGCGGCGCGAGGGGCTCCACCGGTTCGGCCGGCGGCAGCAGCGGGAACGAGGTCGTCGCCGGGGGTGCGGGCGGGGCGGGGGCCGGAACCGGGGCCTGAACCGGGGCCTGGGCCTGGGCCGCCGGCATCGGCGGCGGCGCCAGCCGGGCTGGCTGCGCACCCGGGAACACCGTCGTGGCCGGACCCGGCCGGACCTCGGTCCGCTCGACCCGCACCTGCTCGACCTGGCGGGTCTCCCGCGGCTCGTCGAGGCGGACGGCCGGCCAGCCGCCGGTGAGCTCGCGCGGCTCCTCCCCCGACCAGACGGCGTCCAGCGTGCGCGTCGCCTCGCCCCGGCACCCGGCTGGCCTGGGTGCGCATGACGATCCGCTCGATGAGCATCTCCGAGGAGAGCTGCTCGGTCAGCTCGGCGCGCAGCCGGCCCATGTCGGCGCGCAGCTCGTGCAGCTGGCCCAGCTCCTGCCGCAGGGCGCCGAGCGCGGCGAGGTCGTCGCGCATCGCGGCCACCCGGGCGACCTCGTCGCGCAACCCGGCCAGCCCTCCGGCCTCGGCGCCCAGCGCGGCCACGCCGGCCACCTGCTCGCGCAGCCGGGCGAGGGCGGCCAGCTCGGCGCGGAGCGCGTCGAGCTCCGCGCGCATGGCCTGCTCGCTCTCCCGGCGGAGCTCGGTCTCCAGCTGCAGCTCGTACTCGCGGCGCGCGGCGACCTCGAGGTCCAGCTCGTGCTCGTAGGCCCGGCGCAGCTGCCCCTCGCGGGCCGCGGCGGCCGCCCGGTCGCCCGTGCGGCGGCCGGCGGCGAAGGTCGCCAGGACGAACGCCCAGGCCACGGCGACGACGGCGACCCGGAGGTGCTGGGGGTTGTCGGTGAGGAAGACCGCGAGCGTGGCACCGACCGCCAGCAGGAAGCCCGCGCCGACGACGAGGGCGCGCCGGCCGAGGCGGTCCGTGCCCCCGGCTGCGGCGTCGTCGTCCAGGGCGCGGGGCATGCACCAAGAGTAGCGGCGCAGCACCTCGCCGTCCGCCTTCCGGCGGCCGGCGGCCTGCCGCCGTCGCGGCCTCCTGCGACAGTGGCCCGGTGACCCTCTCGCTGCTGGACTGGCGCCGCCGCACCGCCGCCCTCTACGCCGCCGCGCGCGCGGCCGCCGATCCGGAGAGCGGCTGGCGCACCTGGCGCGACGGGCGGGACGAGCTGTTCGCCGGGCACCCCGACTCGCCCCTGGACGCCGCCGCGCGGGCGTCGTTCGACGGGCTGCCGTTCGCCCCCTACGACCCCGCGCTCCGGTTCGAGCCGGTGCTGGAGCCCGCCGGGGCGGCCCGCCTGGAGGTCCCGACGGCGGCCGACGGGATCGTGCCCCTGGAACGCATCGGGGCGGTGTCGCTGCCCGGGCTGGGCCGGCTCGACGTGTGGTGGGTCGCGCTGTACGGCGGCGGGGTCTTCCTGCCGCTGCGCGACGGCTCGGCCGGACGCACCACCTACGGCGGTGGGCGCTACCTGCTCGACACGGTCAAGGGCGCCGACCTGGGCGGCACCGGCGACCGGCTGGTGGTCGACCTCAACCTGGCCTACCACCCGTCCTGCGCCTACGACCCGCGCTGGTCCTGCCCGCTGGCACCCGAGGGCAACCGGCTCGCTGCACCGGTCGCCGCCGGGGAGCAGCTGCCCCCCGGCGGCGGGTGGTACTGAGCCGGGATCAGGTCACCTGATCATCGAGCGTCCTCCCTCACCGCCCACCACGAGGGAGGACGCTCGGCGGTGAGGGAGGACGGTCTCCGGGCTCGCTCAGTCCTGGGCGAGCGCGCCGTCGGAGCTGAAGACCAGGCCGATCGAAATCTCGCCCTGCTGGAGGGCGGCCTTGGTGAGCGGGCCGCCCGCGTCGAGCTCGCGGAAGCTGTCGAACTCCAGGCCGTAGGTCTCCTCGAGGCCCGGCTGGCAGAACGGCCGCTCGGGGCACTCGGCCGGGCCGCCGAGGACCAGCGAACCGTCGCCGCACGCGTCGGCCAGCTCCGAGAGCGTGGTGACGCCGAGCTCGTCGGCGAAGGCCTGGGTGACCGCGAAGGCGTTCTGGTCGGCGGCCTCCGAGGGCTCCCCGACGACCAGCCCGTTGGCCTCGGCGAGGGGCTGGAGGGCGGCCAGGGTGGCGTCGACGTCACCGGAGGCGATCTCGCTCTCGGCGTCGTCCTCCAGGAACTCGGTCAGGGTGGAGAGGTACTCGGGGAAGACCTGGATCTGCCCGCTCTCGAGCGCCTGCAGGTACAGCTCCCGGTTGCCGACCTCCTGGACCGTGGCGTCGAAGCCCGCGGCGGAGAGCACGTCGGCGTAGATCGTGGCCAGCACGGTGGACTCGGTGAAGTTCGACCCGCCGACGACGACGGCGCCGCTGCCCTGCTCGAGGCCGTCGGTGACGCCGGACTCCTCGACCCAGGCCTGCGCGACCTCCTCGGCGCTCTGGCGCTCGACGTCGACGGCCGCGTTGAGCTCGACGAGGTCGTCGGTGGTCAGCGCCGCGGAGACGGCGTTCAGCGCCGGGAGGAGCGCCGGGGAGGCCGCGCTGGCCGCGGCGTTGACCGCCGGGATGACGTTGTCGGCGTTCTGGAGCTCCTCGTCGTCCTCGAGGACGACGAGCTGGTCGCCCTCGACCGGGGCGCAGGCCTCGCCCGAGGCCGAGCCGCCGGAGCTGCCGCCGTCGTCGGAGCCGGAGGAACCGGACTCCCCGCAGGCGGCGGTCAGGGCCACCACCATCGCGAGGGGAGCGAAGATCCGGAGTCGCGCGCGCATGTGCCCGCCTTCTGTGTCCCGTGGCCGCCTTGTTGCAGCCACGCGTGTCTGGCGGGAGGTCTCCCGCGGAGGCCATCGAACCGAACAGTTGCGCGCAACGCAACGGGTAGCGGCGAGGGATCTAGAGGGGGACGCCGCTGGCCGTCGGTTCGGGCTGCCCGGCGACGGTGCGCTCGCGGAGCCGGTGCAGCGGTCCGCGGCGCGGGCCGGGGGTCACCAGGCGGGTGACCAGCACGAGCAGCAGCTCGGTGAGCAGCGCCAGCGCGGCGATGAGGATCGCGCCGGCGATGATCCGGCCGTAGTCCTGCTGGCCGAAGCCCAGGTTCACGATCCGGCCGAGCCCGCCGCCACCGACCAGCGCGGCCAGGCCGGCGGTGGCCACGACCTGCACGGCCGCCGTCCGCACACCGGTCATGACCAGCGGGAGCGCCAGCGGCAGCTCGACCCGGCCGATGACCTGGCGCCGGGTCATGCCCATGCCCCGGGCCGCCTCGCGGACGTCGGCGTCGACGCCGCGGAAGCCGACGAAGGTGTTGGTGAGGATCGGCGGGATGGCGAAGACCGCCAGCGCGATGGTGGTGGCGCGGTTGCCGAACCCGATGGGGCTGACGGCGAACAGCGTGAGCAGCGCCAGCGTCGGGACGGCGCGGCTCACGTTGGACAGCACGACGACCGCGCCGCTCCCCCGCCCGGCGCTGCCCAGCGCGACACCGACGGGGAAGGCCAGCACGAACGCCGCGAGCACCGCCACCGCCGAGATGGCCAGGTGCTCGCCCAGCAGCTCGAGGACGCCGCCGCGGCGGGTCCAGGTGAGCGGGTCGTTGAGGTAGCGGAGCGCGTCGCCGAAACCGGTCATGCGCGCGCCGCCCGTGCCCAGGGCGTGAGCAGCCGCTCGACGCCGGCCAGCAGCACGTCGGCGACCAGTGCCAGCAGCACGCAGCCGACGGCGCCGGTCACGATCTCCGCCCGGTAGAAGTTGGCGTTGAAGCCGCCGGTGATCAGCTGGCCCAGCCCGCCGTGACCGACGAGCACGCCCACGGTGGTCAGGGCGACCGTCGAGACGGTCGCGATCCGCAGCCCCGCCATGAACGCCGGCAGCGCCAGCGGCAGCTCGATCTGCCAGAACCGGCGCACCGCGCCGTAGCCCATGCCCCGGGCGGCCTCCTGCACGTCGTCGGGCACGCCCTGGAGGCCGACGAGGAAGTTGCGCACGAGGATGACCAGCGAGTACGCGGTGAGCCCGACGAGCACGGTGGTGGCGCTCAGCCCGGTGAACGGGAAGATCAGCGCGAACATGGCCAGCGACGGGATCGTGTAGACGACCGTGGACAGGCTCAGCACCGCGGCGCCGAGCAGCCGGTTGCGGCGGGCGACGAGCGCCAGCGGCAGGGCGATCGCCGCCCCGATCAGCACCGCGCCGACGGTCAGGCGGACGTGCTCGCCGAGGTAGCCCATGATGGTGTCCCAGTTGTCGGCCACGTAGGAGCCGTCGAACCACGGGTTCGGTGCCGCGTCCACCGCGAGCACCGACGTCCCCGCGCTCAGCACCGGGCGCACTCGAGGAGGGTCACGTCGTGGACGCTACTGCGCAGGACCGACGACCGGCGAGGGCGGACGAGCCCGCCGCCGAGCCCGGGTCCGCCGTCGACATCCGGCTGGAGGGCGTGAGCAAGGTCTACGCCGACGGGACCGTGGGCGTCGCCGAGCTGGACCTGACGTTCGCCGCCGGCGAGCTGACCGTGCTGGTCGGGCCCTCCGGGTGCGGCAAGACGACCACGATGAAGATGATCAACCGGCTGATCGAGCCGTCCAGCGGGCGGATCCTCATCGGCGGCGAGGACGTCACCCGCGCCGACCCCGAGCAGCTGCGCCGGCGGATCGGCTACGTCATCCAGAGCATCGGGCTGTTCCCCCACCAGACGGTGCGGGCCAACGTCGGGACGGTGCCCCGCCTGCTCGGCTGGGACCGGGCGCGCACGCGGGCGCGGGTGGACGAGCTGCTCTCCACCGTCGGGTTGGACCCCGCGGCACACGGCGACCGCTACCCCGCCCAGCTCTCCGGGGGCCAGCGGCAGCGGGCGGGCGTGGCCCGAGCGCTCGCGGCCGACCCGCCGGTGCTGCTGGTCGACGAGCCGTTCTCCGCCGTCGACCCGGTGGTGCGCGAGCGGCTGCAGTCGGAGTTCCTGCGGCTCCAGCAGGCCGTGCGCAAGACGATCGTCTTCGTCACCCACGACATCGAGGAGGCCGTCCGCATCGGCGACCGGATCGCGGTCATGAGCCAGGGCGGCCGGGTCGAGCAGTACGCCACCCCCGCCGAGCTGCTGGGCCGGCCGGCCAACGACTTCGTGGCCGACTTCGTCGGCGCCGACCGGGGGTTGAAGCGGCTGGCGGTCACCGGCATCGACCCGCAGGACCTGGAGCGGCCCCCGGTCGTGCACGTCGCGGACGGCCTGGCCGACGCCCGCGCCGCGCAGGAGCGGGCCGGCGCCCGGTGGGCCGTCGTCCTCGACGACGACGAGAAGCTGCACGGCTGGCTGTCGCTCGAACGCTCCGCCGGCGCGGGCACGGTCGGCTCGGCGGCCCGGCGCATGGAGGCCTGGGTGCCGGCCGACGCCAGCCTGAAGGCCGCGTTCGCCACGATGCTGCAGCACGAGGCGGGCTGGGTGGCGGTGCTGGACGGCGACCGGTTCCTGGGCGTCCTCACGCCGGAGTCGCTGCACGCCGCGCTGCGCCGCTCGGTCGAGGGCACCGTCCCGGAGACGGCGGGCGCTACGCGCTGACGCCCTCCGAGGGCTTCTCCCCTTCGGGTGGGATCCGGCAGACCGACTCCAGCCAGAGTGCGGCGGCGACCAGCGCGGCGGCGCCGAGCACCCCGACGACGGCCGTGACGGTGTCGCCGCGCGCCGCCTGGAGCCGGTCCACCGCCGGGGCGACGTGCAGCAGCACCCCGGCCCACACGCCCAGGAAGACCGCGCCGACGTAGGCGCTGGCCTGCGCGAGCACCGCCAGCCGGGCGACCAGCAGCGGCTCGACCCGCCGCACCGCGGCCTCGCCCGAGCGCGGCGCCCGCCCTGCGCGGGCGGCGCGCTCGGCGGCCAGCCGGGCCCGCAGGGTGCGGGCACCCCACGCCTCGGCGGCCGCGAGCACCGCCAGCGGCGTGGGCAGCCACCAGTCCAGGGCCGGCAGCGAGCCGTACCAGGAGCGGACCAGCAGCCAGGCCGCGGCGGTCAGGCCGAGGGCGAGGACGACGAGGTCGCGACGGCGCACCGGGCTCATCGGCGTGCGCTCACCCCTCGGCGTCCCAGCGGCGGACGGCGGCGACGTCCGCCGGGTCCAGGCCGGCCAGCAGCGCGTCGACCCGGCCGTGGCCCGGCAGCTCCGCGTCGGGGTCGACGGCCAGCCACGGCACGAGGACGAAGGCCCGTTCGTGGGCGCGCGGGTGCGGCAGGGTCAGCCGGGGATCCGCGGAGGTGACCGGGGCGCCGTCGTCGGCCCGGACTGCGACGACGTCGACGTCGAGCGTGCGGGCGCCCCAGCGCACCTCGCGGGTCCGGCCGGCGCCCTGCTCCAGCTCGTGCGCGCGGGCCAGCCACCCGGCGGCGTCGCGGTCGCCCTCGACCACCGCCACGGCGTTGAGGTAGGGCGGCTGCTCGACCGGCCCCCACGGCGGGGTCTCGTACAGGTCGGAGTGCACCAGCGGCCCGTCCGCGGCCAGGGCTGCCAGCGCGGTGCGCAGGGTGGCGGCGCGGTCGCCCAGGTTGGCGCCCAGAGAGAGGACGACGCGGGTCATGCCCGCTCGCGCCGGATGGTCACGGTGACGTCGTCGAAGGGCACGCCCAGCTCGGCCTGCGGCTTGTGCAGGGTGATCTCGACCGCCTGGACCAGCGGGTCGGCCAGGCACACGTCGGCCATCCGCTGGCAGAGCGTCTCGAGCAGGTCGACCGGTTCGCCGAGCAGCACGTGGTGCAGCTGCTGGGCGAGGTCGGCGTAGTTGACGGTGAGGGCGAGGTCGTCGCCGGCGGCTGCGGGGGCGGTGTCCAGCTCCAGGACGGCGTCCACCGTGAACAGCTGCCCGCGCTCGCGCTCCCATGCGTAGACGCCGTGGTGGGCGTGCGCGCGCAGGCCGCGCAGCGCGATCCGGTCGGGGCGGGGCTCAGCCACGGCGGGCTCCTCGGGCGGCTCGGACGGCGTCCAGGGTGCGCAGCGCGTCCACGGAGCCGGCGGCGTCGTGCACCCGCACGCCCCAGGCGCCGGCCTCGGCGGCGAGGACGGTGGTCGCCAGCGTGGCCGCGTCGCGCTCCTCGGCGGGCCGGGGCGCGCCGTCGGGTCCGGCCAGCAGCCGGCCCAGGAACGTCTTGCGGGAGGCGCCGACGAGCACGGGCAGCCCCAGGGAGGTCAGCCGGTCCAGCCCGGCCAGCAGCGCCCAGTTGTGCTCGGCGCGCTTGGCGAAGCCCAGACCCGGGTCGAGCACGAGCTGCTCGGGGGCGACACCGGCGGCGACGACGTCCTCGACCCGGGCCGTGAGCTCGGCGCAGACCTCGGTGGCGACGTCGCCGTACTGGGCGGCGGCGTACATCTCGCGGCTGTGCCCGCGCCAGTGCATGAGCACCCACGGCACGCGGGCCCGCGCGACGAGCTCGGCCATGCCGGCGTCGGCCAGCCCCCCGCTGACGTCGTTGACCAGCTGCGCGCCCGCCTGCAGCGCCGCCTCGGCGACCTCGGCGCGGGTGGTGTCGACGCTGGTGCGCACGCCCGCGGCGGAGAGCTCACGGATGACCGGCACGACCCGGTCGCACTCCTCGGCGGCGTCCACGCGGTCGGCGCCCGGGCGGGTGGACTCCCCGCCGACGTCCACGTAGTCGGCGCCGGCGGCGTGCATCGCGAGGCCGTGCGCGATCGCCGTCGCCGGGTCGGAGAAGCAGCCGCCGTCGGAGAAGGAGTCGGGCGTGACGTTGAGGACGCCCATCACCAGGCAGCGCCCCGGCCGCGGGAGCGGGATCACCGGTCGCCCCGTCAGCGGCCCAGCACGAGACTCATCGCCTCGCTGCGGGTCGCGGCGTTCTCCCGGAAGATCCCGCGCACCGCGGAGGTCACCGTGGTCGTGCCGGGCTTGCGGATGCCGCGCATCGCCATGCACAGGTGCTCGGCCTCGATGACGACGAGGACGCCCTGTGGCTTGAGCACCTCGTCGAGCGCGTCGGCGATCTGGCGGGTCATCCGCTCCTGCACCTGCGGGCGCCGGGCGTAGATCTCGACCAGCCGGGCGATCTTCGACAGCCCGGTCACCCGGCCGTCGGTGCCCGGGATGTAGCCGACGTGCGCGACGCCGTGGAAGGGCACCAGGTGGTGCTCGCAGGTCGAGTACATCGCGATGTCCTTGACCAGCACGAGTTCGTCGTGGTTCTCGTCGAAGGTCGTCGCGAGGATCTCGAAGGGATCCTGCGAGAGGCCGGCGAAGGTCTCGGCGTAGGCCCGGGCCACCCGGGCCGGGGTGTCCTGCAGCCCCGGGCGGTCGGGGTCCTCGCCGAGCGCGAGCAGCAGTTCGCGGACGGCCGCCTCGGCGCGGGCGGCGTCGATCCGGTCGGTCACCGCTGGACCGGTGCGCCGACGTCCCCGACCGGTGCCGGGTCGTGACCGGCCGCACCGTTGTGGCCGGCCCGCTCCGAGGGCGTGAGGACCGGCGGCTGGTCCGAGGGGGTCCGCTTGCCGAAGCCGTTGTACGGGGCGAGGGAGGGCCGCTTGGTGACCGGCGCGCAGATCCGCGACATGTCCTCCTTGGACAGCGTCTCCTTCTCCATGAGCTCGAGCACGAGCTGGTCCAGGACGTGCCGGTACTCGACCAGGATCTCCCAGGCCTCGTCGTGCGCGGCCTCGATCAGCGCCCGGATCTCGGCGTCGATGTCGGCGGCGACGGCCTCGGAGTAGTCCGGCCGGGAGCCCATGTCGCGACCCAGGAACGGCTCGGCGTCGGTGCTGCCGTACTTCACCGCGCCCAGCTTGGCGCTCATGCCGTACTGGGTGACCATCGCGCGGGCCATCGACGTGGCCTTCTCGATGTCGTTGCCGGCACCGGTGGTGGGCTCGTGGAAGACCAGCTCCTCCGCCGCCCGGCCACCCAGGGCGTAGGCGAGGGTGTCGATCATCTCGGAACGGGTCTGGGTGTACTTGTCCTCGGTCGGCAGCACGAGGGTGTGCCCGAGGGAGCGGCCGCGCGGCAGGATCGTCACCTTGTGCACGGGGTCGAGGTTCGGCAGCGCGTGCGCGACGAGGGCGTGCCCGCCCTCGTGGTAGGCGGTGACCTTCTTCTCCTTCTCGCTCATCGCCCGCGTCTTGCGCTCGGGGCCGGCGATGACCCGGTCGATCGCCTCCTCGAGCACCTCGTCGGTGATCAGCGAGCCGTTGTTGCGGGCGGTGAGCAGCGCACCCTCGTTGAGCACGTTGGCGAGGTCGGCACCGGTGAAGCCGGGCGTGCGCCGGGCGACGGTCTCGAGGTCGACGTCGGGGGCGAGCGGCTTGCCCTTGGCGTGCACGCTCAGGATCGCCTTGCGGCCCATGAGGTCGGGGCGGTCGACGGCGATCTGCCGGTCGAAGCGGCCCGGGCGCAGCAGCGCCGGGTCGAGGATGTCGGGCCGGTTCGTCGCGGCGATCATGATCACGCCGCCCTTGACGTCGAAGCCGTCCATCTCGACCAGCATCTGGTTGAGGGTCTGCTCGCGCTCGTCGTGGCCGCCACCCATGCCGGCGCCGCGGTGCCGGCCGACGGCGTCGATCTCGTCGACGAAGATGATCGCCGGGGCGTTCTCCTTCGCCTCCTTGAACAGGTCGCGCACGCGGCTGGCGCCGACGCCGACGAACATCTCGACGAAGTCCGAGCCGGAGATGGAGTAGAAGGGCACGCCCGCCTCGCCGGCCACGGCGCGGGCGAGCAGCGTCTTGCCGGTCCCGGGCGGGCCGAACAGCAGCACGCCCTTGGGGATCTTGGCGCCCACGGCCTGGAACTTGACCGGGTTCTGCAGGAAGTCCTTGATCTCGTGCAGTTCCTCGATCGCCTCGTCAGGCGCCGGCGACGTCGGCGAACGTCGTCTTCGGGGTGTCCTTGGTGACCTGCTTGGCCTTGGACTTGCCGAAGGCCATGACCCCGCGGCCACCGCCCTGCATCGAGTTGAACAGCCAGAACAGCAGGAGCAGCAGGATGACGAAGGGGAGGAAGCTGATCAGCAGGCTGGCGAGCAGGCTGTCCTGGCTGACGTTGGTGTCGAACTCGACGCCGTCGTCCTGCCCTGCGGTCGACGCGAGGTCGAAGATTTCGTCCTCGGCGCCGATCGGGTACGAGGCGGTGATCTGGCGGTTGCCGTCGACGGCCTGGTCGAGGTCCAGGTCGACCGTCTGCTCGCGGTCGTTGATCGTGACGCCTTCGACGTTGCCGTCGCGCAGCTGCTCGAGGGCGACGGAGGTCGCGACCTCCTCGTACTTGTCACCGCCGCGACCGAAGAGGGAGGACAGCGTGAGGGCCAGGAGGACGACGACGACGACCCAGAACCACACGGAGCGGTAGAACTTCTTACGTTCCATACACCGATGCCGGGCACCGGCGGAGCCGGTCTGCCCGTCGACCCTCCTGCTCGTCCGGTGACACTGCCTGCGACCCGGGCAGGGCCCCCGGCGCTCCGTGCAGCGTCGTCGGCCCCGAAGGTACACCGGCGAGCCTGTCAAGCCCCTGGGTGACCGCGGCCCCGTCGCGGGGCCCGGAGGGTTCCCGACGGGGACGCGGTGGAGCGGCCGCACCTGCTGGGGGACGGCCGGAAGTCGCTGCCGCAGCGCGACCCGCCCTGCGGGGTCGGTGCGCCGAGCGGGGGCCGGAGGCTCCCCGAGGTGTACCGAGGACGCGCTCAGCGCAGCAGGGGGACGGCTCCTGGCCGCGGTGTCGTCCGGAGGACGACGTCAGGCATACACCTCGGGCTTGAGCGTCGCGATGTAGGGCAGGTCGCGGTACCGCTCGGCGTAGTCCAGGCCGTAGCCGACGACGAACTCGTTGGGGATGTCGAAGCCGATGTACTTGACCGGCACCTCGACCTTGACCGCGTCGGGCTTGCGCAGCAGGGCGCAGACCTCGAGGGAGGCCGGGGCGCGGCCGCCGAGGTTCTTGAGCAGCCAGGAGAGGGTCAGGCCGGAGTCGATGATGTCCTCGAGCACCAGGACGTGCTTGTCGGTGATGTCCCGGTCGAGGTCCTTGAGGATGCGCACGACGCCCGACGAGCTGGTGGCCGAGCCGTAGGACGACACCGCCATGAACTCCATCTGCGTGGGCAGCTGCAGGGCCCGGGCGAAGTCGCTCATGAACAGCACCGCGCCCTTGAGGACGCCGACGAGCAGCACCTCCCTGCCCGCGTAGTCCGCGGCGATGGTGGCGGCGAGCTCGGCGATCTTCGCGCGGATCTGCTCCTCGCTCAGGAGCACGTGGTCGATGTCCGGTCCGTACCCGTGGTCGGGGCCGAGGGCCCCGGTGGTGCTGGTCGCAGACTCGCTCACGCGTCAGGCTCCTCGCGGTCGTGTGGTGCCGGGTGCGGGCCGCCGCCGTCGCGCGCGGGCTCCAACCTCAGGGTGCCAGACGCCCGGACGACGCCGGCGCCGCCCGGCAGGTCGACCCGGCCCTGCCCCCTCCAGCGGACCACGAGTGCGTCGACCGCGTCGAGCTGCACCGCCCGCAGGTCGGGCACCCCTGCGGCGCGGAGCCACCCGCGCAGCACCCGCGTGCGCAGCGCCCCCGCCAGCCCGGCCACGCCCGCGACCGGCAGGCCGTCGGCGCAGGCCAGCGCCGCGAGGTGGGCGTCGGCGAGCTCGTCGAGCGCGTCCAGGTCGGCGCGCAGCAGGCCCGCCGTCCGCGCCAGGGCGGGCGCCACTCCCCCGCCCAGCACCTCCTCCAGCAGCGGCAGCACCTCGGCGCGCAGCCTGGCCCGCGTGTAGGCCGGATCGGTGTTCCACGGGTCGTCCCACACCGGCAGCCCCGCGGCGGTGCAGGCGGCGCGCGTCGTCGTCCGCCGGACGCCGAGCAGCGGCCGCCACCAGGTGGCGCCCCCGTCCTGGCGCTCCTCGACCATGCCGGCCACCGAGCGGGGGCCCGAGCCGCGGCCGAGGCCGAGCAGCACCGTCTCGGCCTGGTCGTCGAGCGTGTGCCCCAGGGCGATCCGCGCCCCGTGCTCGCCGGCGGCGCGGGCGAGGGCGGCGTACCGGGCGCTCCGGGCCGCGCCCTCGGGCCCGCCGTCGGCGCCGACGTCCACCCGGACGACGACGACCGGCGCGAGCCCCAGGTCCCGCAGCAGCCCCGCCGTCGTCGCCGCCCGCTCCGCGGACCCGGGCTGCAGGCCGTGGTCGACGGTCACCGCGCCGGCGCGCACCCCGGCGCGCGGGGCCTCGAACGCGACCGCGGCGGCCAGCGCGAGGGAGTCCGCGCCGCCGCTGCAGGCGACCAGGACGGGCCGCGGATCACCGGTGAGGCCGGAGCGGACCGCGCTGCGGACCTGCGCGACCGCCGCGGGGGGCCCGACCACGCTCAGGCGGGGATGGCCGGCCGGCCGAGGACCCGCTCGACCCAGCGCTCGGGCGCGGTGAGCTCGTCGAGGTGCGGGAGGTTCTCCGCCTTCACCCAGACCTGGTTGAACCCCTCCATGCCGGCCCGGTCGATCACCCCGCCGACGAACACCCGCCCGTCGGCGTACTGCTTCATCTTCTGCTCCAGGCCGAGCAGCCGGCGCAGCACGCGGTCGAGCGGCCCGCGGCCCTTGCGGCGCTGGGCGAACCGCTTGCGCAGCGTGCGCACGGTCGGGACGACGTCGGGGCCGACGCCGTCCATCACGTACTCCGCGTGCCCCTCGACCAGGCTCATCACCGCGGTCACCCGGTCGAGCACCTCGCGCTGCCGGGGGTCGCGGATGAGCGCCATGAGCCCCTCGGACTCGTCGTCGTCGCCGCGGAGGGCCCCGGTGATGCCGCGGAGCACGTCCTGCAGGCGGTCGCGCAGCACGTCGGCGGTGAGGTCGGTGGCGTCGACGAACTCGGCGATCTGGCTCTCGAGGTAGGGCCGCAGCCACGGGACGGCGGTGAACTGCAGCTGGTGGGTGACCTCGTGCAGGCACACCCAGAGCCGGAAGTCCGACGGGTCGACGCCCAGCTTCTGCTCGGTGGCGACGATGTTGGGGGCGACGAGGAGGAGCCGCCCGCCGGTGCCGAAGACCTCGTACTGGCCGAGCACCCGCGAGCTGAGGAAGGCCAGGACGCCGCCGGCCTGGATGCCGGTGGCCCGCGAGCCGATCGCGGTGGCGAGGGCGCCGGGGCGGCTCCCGGTGCGCTCGGCGAGCGCGTCGACGAGCGGGTCGAGCAGCGCGGCCATCCCCCGCGCGTTGGCGTCGACCCAGCCGGGCCGGTCGACGACGGCGACCTCGGGGACGGGGCCGCCGGCGACCGGGGTCATCCCGGTCAGCCGCTCCACGTGCGCGACGGCGGTGGCCGCGGCCTCGTGCAGCTCGCGGACGACGGCGGCGGCGTCCTCGCGGGTCGTGGGCCGGCCCCGGTCCGGCGAGCCGGCGCGCGGTGCGGCCGGCGAGCTTCCAGTCGACCATCGAGGAGGGGCTGCTCATCGGCCCACGGTACCCACGGGGGACGACGTCCCCGGGTGCGCGCGTCAGCTGCAGCCGCAGCCCGCGAGCGCGGCGGCGACGGCGTCCAGGGCCGCCTCGGCACCGGCCTCGCTGCCCGAGTCGTCGGCGACGAGGGCGAAGGCCAGCAGGCGGCCGTCGGCGGTGACCGCCGTCCCGGCCAGGGCGTGCACGCCGAGCAGCGTCCCGGTCTTGGCCCGCACGACGCCGGGCGCGGTGTTCGCGTCGCCCCGGTCGAACAGCGTGCCGGTGTACCCGGCGACCGGGAGGCCGGACAGCACCGCGGAGGCGTGGGGCAGCGAGCCGTCCGCGGCGCCGGCGACCAGGTCGGTGAGCACGTCGGCGGGCACCTGATCCAGCCGCGACAGGCCGCTGCCGTCGGCCAGCGCGACGCGGCCGACGTCGATCCCGGCCTCACCCAGGGCCTCGACGACGGCCTCCGCCGCGCCCTCGAACGAGGCGGGCAGGTCGCGGGCCAGCGCCACCTGGCGGGCCAGGGCCTCGGCCAGCACGTTGTCCGACATGGACAGGGTCTGCTCGACCAGCCGGGCGATCGGCGCCGACTGCACGGTGGCCAGCGTCCGCGCGCCGGCCGGCGCTTCGCCGGGGACGACGGTCGCGCCCGGGGCGCCCAGGGCGTCGGCGAGCGCGACACCTGCGTCGATGCCGGGCTGGCCGCTGCGGGCCAGCGAGCCGGGGCTCACGCGGGCGCCGTCGACGGCGGTCGCCGTGACGGGGGCGGCGTAGCTCGACGGGGCGTCCGAGGGCCCCCAGCCCTGCGCCGTCAGCGGCCCGGTGAACAGCGAGCTGTCGACGACGACGCGGCTGACCGGGGTGCCCGCGGGCAGCGCCACGACCACCTGCGACGCGAGGTCGGCGACGGTCGGGGCACCGGGGTAGGTCTGTCGACGGCGAGGTGCGCGACAGCGTCGGGTCGCCGCCCCCGACGAGGACGACCTCGCCGGGCGTGCTGCCCGCGACGACGGTCGTGGGGATCGTCTGCGCCGGGTCCAGGGTGGTGAGCGCGGCGACGGCGGTGAGCAGCTTCGCGGTCGAGGCGGGGATGGCGGGGTCGGCGGCGTCCAGGTCGAGGAGCACGTCACCGCTGGCCACGTCGACGACCTCGGCGGAGACGCCGGACCCCAGGCCGGGGTCCTGCAGCAGCGGCCCGATCCGCGCGGCGAGCACGTCCGGGTCCGGCGCCGGGGCGGCGGAGTCGAGCGAGGCGAGCACCGGCGTGACCTCGCCGAGCTCGGGCAGGTCGGCGTCCGGGACCGACACCGTGCCGGCGGTCGCGTCGTCGTCGCCACCGAAGCCGCCGGTGAGCGCGATGCCGCCGCCGACGAGCACCAGGACCAGCGCGATGACGCCGAGCGCGATGCGGCGCCGGAACCGTCCGGTCCGCGCTGTGACGATCGTCGAACCGCTCGACGCGATGGTGCCCACCCCCCAAAAGGTGACCTCCGCAGAACATGCGGGGTCACCGTGCGCAAGACTAGGCGGGTGCAGTTCGACGTGACGGTAGAAATCCCGAAGGGCCAGCGCAACAAGTACGAGCTGGACCATGCCACCGGACGCATCCGATTGGACCGGATGCTGTTCACCTCAACCCGCTACCCGGCGGACTACGGCTACATCGAGAGCACCCTGGGACAGGACGGCGACCCGCTCGACGCCCTGGTGCTGCTCGAGGAGCCGACGTTCCCCGGGTGCCTGATCACCTGCCGGGCCATCGGCATGTTCCGCATGACCGACGAGGCGGGCGGGGACGACAAGGTCCTCACCGTGCCGGCGACCGACCCGCGGATGTCCCACCTCAAGGACATCTCCGACGTGTCGGAGTTCGACCGCCTCGAGATCCAGCACTTCTTCGAGACCTACAAGGACCTCGAGCCGGGCAAGTCGGTCGAGGGCGCCAACTGGGTCGGCCGCGAAGAGGCCGAGGCCGAGATCATCGCCTCGCTCGAGCGCGCCAAGAACGCGGCACCGCACCACTGACCCCTGTCCACGGCCCTCCGGGTCCCCGAGCGCACCGACGGCGGCTCACCCTGCACGGGTGGGCCGCCGTCAGCGTTCCGGGCGTCGGGGGTGCCGGCGTCAGGTGGAGAGGGAGGGCGCGAGCTGCCACGCCGCCGGGATCGCGGCCACGCCGAACCCGCTGACCGGGACGAGGTCGAGCACGAGACGGGTGGGCTGGAAGGCCTCGGCGTACCCGATGCGGGCCTGGGCCCCCCAGTGCCGGGCCGACGCCACGACCGCGTCGGGCTCGACCATCGCGGACAGCTCCACCTGGGAGGCGTGGGCGGACAGGGCCGCGACCTTGCCCGACAGGTAGGCGGTCACGTCGACGTAGACGGTCGGGGTGAACGACAGCGTCGACGGGCTCTGGTAGTGCAGCACCCGCGACAGCCGGCGCGTGGCGCCCAGCGTCGCGGCCGCGACCGCCCGGTGGTCCTGGTGGCTGTCCTCCGGAGCGTGCACGTAGACCAGGTCGGCCCGGGTGTCCTGGAGGACCTGCTCGATCACGCGGACGGTCGCGGAGTCCGCGACGACCTCGCAGTCGCGCAGCCCGCCCCACACCAGGCGGGCGCCGAGCACGCGCGCGGCGCGCTCCTGCTCCTCGCGACGGACGGCGTCACCCGGGCCGTTCTCGCCGCCGGTCACGACCAGCATCGTCACCGAGTCGCCCGCCGCGGCGTGCGCCAGCAGCGCCCCTCCGCAGCCGAGCTCGATGTCGTCGGGGTGTGCCCCGATGGCCAGGACGTTGCGTCCCGACTTCCTCGCGCCCGCACCGTTCATGGTGAGGTGTCCTCCCGGTCCGTCGGCGTGGTCGTCCTCGCCGTCGCATCTCCATCGGCGTCCGCACCGGGCGCCTGCAGCACGACGGCCCGGTACTCACCCCCAAGGGGGTGGGTACCGGGCCGCTGCGCGTGGCTCGTGGGGGCGGCCGTCAGACCGCCGTCGTCGTTCCCGCGGGGTCCGGCAGGTTCGCGAGCCGGCGGCGCGAGCGGTAGAGCATGAACGCGCCGACCACTCCCGCTCCACCGAGCGCCATCGTCGTCCCCAGGCCGTTCCCGTCGGCCGGGAGGACCGTGCTCGGCGGGCAGACCGTCGCGTACTGCACGTACTGCGAGTACTGGATCGTCGTGCCGTTCAGGGTCCACCGCGCGTTCTGGTAGAAGATCTCGCTGAAGGTCAGCTTCACCTGCCAGGCGCCGTGCACGGTCCCCTTGGCGAACGTGGTGGGCTGCTGGCCCTGCAGGCGCGTCGGGTACACCTGGTTCGCCGTCCCGTACGGGTAGGTCTTCTGGCTGCCGGTCGTGTTGTTGTAGCCCACGACGACCCAGTAGCTGCCGTCCCCGTTGTCGCGGTAGCAGTCGACGATCGGGGCCACGCTGCCGGCCGCCGAGGCGGTGCCCGGGATCGCGACCAGTGACAGCGCCGCGACCACCGCGGCCGTGGCGAATCGTGCGAGCCGCCCGCGGAAGCGGGGGGCGGATGTGGTTCGGGTGCCGATCACGGCGTCGTCTCCCTGTCCGGAGCGGCGTCCCCGCTCGTCCCCGTGGCCATCGGACGTTCCCGGCCCCGGCTGGAGCGGACGGCGGACCACCTCACCCGGAGGAGGGACGTCAGGCCGGGACGACGGCGCCGTCGAGGAGCCCGAGCGCGACGTCCACCGCGGCCGGGAACGAGTCGACGACGGCCTCCGCCCGCGGCTCGTCCGGCGCGGAGGCGTACTCGCCCTGGCGGATCCGCACCGCCCGCGCGCCCACGGCAGCGGCCACCGCGACGTCCTTGCCCGGCCGGTCCCCGATGACCAGCACCCGGTCGGCCGGCACGCCCAGGGCCTCGGCGAGCGCCAGCAGCCCGACCGGCGCGGGCTTCCGGGCCGCCCGGCCACCGAGCGTGTCGGTGACCAGCACGACGGGCAGCAGCGGCAGCAGCCCGGTCGCGGCCAGCTTGGCATCCTGGATGACGGGGTTGCCGTCGGTGAGGCACCCCAGCGGGGCCACCGCGGCCAGCGCCCGCAGCCCGGCCGCGACGCCGGGGTACGGGCTCAGCCGCTCGGGCTGGAACCCGGTGAACGCGGCGACCAGCCCCGGCACCAGCAGAGGCAGCTCCGCGGCGGGCACCCCGGCGGCCAGCAGCGCGCGGTCGATCGTGCCGCCGGCGTCGGAGCCGGCCGCGAGCTCGCGCACCAGGGCCTCGTGCACCCGGGCGCCGTCCACGCCGGCCGCGGTCGCGGCCGCGCCCACGGCGACCGCGGCACCGGCCAGGTACTCGGCCTGCGGGTACAGCGTGTCGTCGAGGTCGACGACGACGGCGAGCGGCCGCCGGGTCACCACGGGAGGCTGCCGTCGGTGAAGTCCGGCTCCTCGATGGCCAGCAGGGCGTCGGTCCCCGGATCGGAGAGGATGGCGGCGACCTGCCGACCCGTGGTCCCGTCGCCGTAGGGGCAGGGCAGGGAGGCGGCCCGCGCCTGCGCCTCGGGCGTCGCGTGCCGGGCCGCGGCGGCGAGGACGGCGTCGGCAGAGGTGTCGTCCGCGAGGCCGGCCAGCGTGGTCGTCCCGGCCTCGACACCCTCCCAGCGCGGCGTGGAACCGCGCAGCACGACGACCGGGACGCCGAGGTAGGCGGCCTCCTCCTGGATCCCGCCGGAGTCGGTGACGGCCAGCCGGGCCGAGGCCAGGGCCGTCAGGAGGTCGTCGTACCCGAGGGGCCCGCTCAGCGCGACGAGCGGGTGGTCGAGCTGCACGTCCAGGCCGGTGGCGGCCAGCCGGGCGGCGGTGCGCGGGTGCAGCGGGAAGGTCACCGGCCCGACCCGCTCGGCCAGCGAGCGGACGACGGCGACCAGGCGTTCGAGCCGGACCGGGTCGTCGACGTTGGTCGGGCGGTGCGCGGTCACCAGGACGCCGGAGCGGTCGGCCACGGGCACCGGGCGGACGCCCCGCGCGACGAGGGTGTCGACGACGGGGTTGCCCACGACGAAGACGCGGTCCGCGGGCACGCCCTCGGCCGCGAGGAACGCCGCCGCGCGGCGGGTCGGGGCCAGGTGCAGGGCGGCGACGGCGGCGGCGACGCGGCGGTTGACCTCCTCCACGCTGCGCGGGTTGAGGCTGCGCAGCCCCGCCTCGAGGTGGGCGAAGGGGATCCCGGCGCCCCGGGCGGCCAGCGCGTACGCCGGCACCGTGTTGGTGTCGCCGAGCGCGAGGACGAGGTCCGGGCGGAACCGCGCCACCGCGCGGGCCGCGTCGGCGTGGAGCGCGCCGAGCCGGGCGGCCGGCTCGTCGTCCGGGAGCGTGAAGCGGTGGGTGGGGGTCAGCCCCAGCGACTGCTGCAGCTCGCCGGCCAGGGCCGGGTCGGTGTGCTGGCCGGTGTCGACGACGTCGACGCGGTGGCCGGCGGCGGTCAGCGCCGCGACCACCGGCGCTAGCTTCACCACCTCCGGGCGGGTGCCGAAGGGCACCAGGACCGAGCGGCTGCGGCTCATGCCTGCCCGACCCGGACGTCGCTGGGATCGGGCAGGTGGCTGCCGTCCTCGGCGGTGAACACCTCGGCGAAGTAGCGGCGCATGCTCACCCCCGGGGTGAACCAGAGGTGCTGCAGCTGCCGGCCCGGCTCCCGGATCCCGGACAGGTAGGTGCTCACGACGTCGGCGCCGGCCGCCAGGGTCAGCGGCAGGCCGCCGGAGAACCGCGGGTTGATCTCGAGCACCGTCACCCGTCCGTCGTCGGCGACGAACCCCTGGACGTTGGCCGGCCCGGTCAGGCCGACGGCCTCCAGCGCGCCGGCCACCGCGTCGGTCACCGTCGAGGAGTCGAAGGTGGTGCCCTTGACCGAGATGCCCGCCTTGACCTCCGTGCGCCACCGGGGGACGACGGTCAGCAGCTCGCCGTTCCGGTCCACCAGGGCGTCGGCGGTGAACTCCCGGCCGGAGAGCCGGGTCTGCACGATGAGCGACGGATCGGCCCGCATGGCCTCGACGACGGCCGAGCGCGAGTCGAGCAGGCGGACGCCGCGGCTGCCACGACCCGCCCGCGGCTTGACCACCCAGGGGCCGGGGACCTCGTTGAGGCCCGCGGGGGTGTCGGTCGTCGCCGGGTGCGGGACCCCGGCGAGCCGCAGGGCACGGGCGAAGGCGGACTTGTCGCAGCACAGCTCGACGCTGAGCGGGTCGGCGAACCAGGTCGCCACGCCGGCCCGGGCCAGCCGCTCGGCACCGGCGGCCAGTGCGGGCAGCTCCTCGGCGACCGTGCCGATGAGCGCGTCGACGCCGTGCGCCGTCGCGACGCCGATCAGGGCGTCGACGAAGTGCAGGTGGTCCGCGCGCGGGACCATGGCACCGACCGTCGCCAGCTCGCAGCCGGTCGCCCACGGATCGGCATCGACGGCGACCACCCGCTGCCCGCGTGCCATGAGCCGGCGGATGACCGCGATCCCGGCCGGTCCGCCCGCTCCGGTGACGAGAACGGCGGGGGCGTCGTGCGCGTCCGGGCCGCTGGGCGCGGGCGGCGGCGCGTCGAGGGTGGAGGTCACGAGGCGTCTCCTGGTGGCGTCTGCGGGGGGAGCGGGCGGGCGAAGCTGAGCCGGCGGTGCCGGGTGAGCCCGTCCGGGCCGGTGGTGGGCGGCGGCGGCGGGACCGCCATGCGGGTGACCGTCACGGCCGGGATGCGGACGGTCCCGTCGAGGAGGTGCGGCTCCTCGACGGCGTGCACCGGGTCGTCGGGCTCGTTCCCGGGGCCGCGGGCCAGCAGCCAGCCGCGGGCCCACAGCCGGAGGGCGGCCACGCGGTGGTTCGTGACCGGTTCCCACTGGCGCGCCGCGACCGCCTGCGCCAGGGCGTCGAGGACCAGCGGGTCCTCGTCGTAGGAGGCGACCGCGACCAGCGAGGCCGGGTGCGCGGCCGAGACCGTCGGAGACCAGCGCCCGGACGCGCGCGATGCGCGCCGACACCGGGAGGTGACCGATGCGGTAGTCGATCCGCCCGGCCTCCCGTCGGGCGCCCAGCCACGCGGACAGCCGGGCCGGGTAGACGTAGCGGTGCAGCAGGCCGGTGATCGACGTCCTCCGTCGGCCCGGCTTCCGGGCCTCCTCGACCTCCGGCGCCCGGTAGCCGAGCCCGGGTCGGGCCCAGCTGTCGGGACGGCGGGCGGTGTGCCGGCCCGCGACGTCCTGCTCCGCCCGCTCAAGGGTCGGCAGGGCGAACCACACCATGAGCAGGAACCCGCCCAGGGTGGCGGCCAGGTTCCACAGCGTGCCGACCCAGTCGTGGAAGAGCACGAGCGCGGCGTCGCTCCACCACATGCCGGCCAGGGCCGACAGCAGCAGCCGCACGTGGTTGAGCACGAGGAGGGCGGCGACGGCGACCAGCAGCCCGGCGACCGCGTGGAGCTTGCGACCGCGCAGGATGACGGCGGTGAGGGCGGTCAGCCCGAGCACCGACAGGATCGACGAGCACGAGGCCGTGACGACGGCGTCGATCATGCCGCCGCGCTCGGGGAAGAGCAGGACGTGCCCCGGCAGGATGTCCGAGGCCCGCCCCGGCTCGATCCAGGAGACCACCTGGGCGAGGCCGAGCGCTTCGAGTTCGCGCAGCGGATCGGTCAGGTAGCGAAAGCCGACGAAGCAGATCAGCGCCGCGAGGACCAGGTCCAGCGCCACGGGGAACAGCCGGCGGGCGCTCCCCCGGCGGACGAGGCCGGCCCTGCGGGACACCGCGGGCGCCGGGTCGGCGGCGACGGACGTCATCGCTCCCCCACCTCCGCGGGCCGCGGGCCGCTCAGGGCGAAGGTCCGCGGGCGGGTCGGCGCCCCCGCGGGCACGGCAGCGGGGCCGGCGCTCTCCGCCCGCGCGACCGCAGCCGGGCGGACCGTGGACGTCGCGCCGGAGCGGGAGGTCTTCACCCACGTGTACGGGCGGCCGAGCATCCCGTCGACGTAGGCCCGGGTGGTGATGACCACCGCCAGCGCGAACGAGGGCAGGAAGCCGAGCAGCCGCCAGGCCGACCGGCGCTCGACCCGGCCGACGAGCAGGCCCACGCACAGCTCGGCCAGGGGGCCGACGAACAGCAGCATCGACAGGGGCAGCACCGCGACGGCGGGCAGGTCGCCGATGCCGAAGGCGCGCAGGACCGTGAGCAGCAGCCCCAGCCCGCTGAGCACCGGCACGTGGTAGACGAGCAGGAACAGCGTCGTCTCGACCTTCTCGAGCAGCGAGAGGTGCGGGGAGCGCATCAGCGGACGCCAGTAGTCGCGCAGGCACTTCTGGTGGCCGCGCGCCCACCGGTACCGCTGCTTCCAGAACCGCTGGGCGGTGACGACCGCTTCCTCGAAGTCGATCGCGGTGACGTCGAAGCGCACCCGCTGGCCGGCCATGAGGATCCGCAGCGTGAGGTCGGTGTCCTCGGTGACGGTCTCCGGGTTCCAGCCGCCCAGTGCGCGCAGCGTCGACATCCGCACGGCGCAGTTGGCGCCACCGTAGGCGGGCAGCTCGAACAGGGCCTGGCGGCCGTACTCGTTGACCAGGTAGCCGGAGAGGTAGTCGACGAAGACGGTCCCGGCCATGGACGAGTCCTTGCCGTTGCGGATGACGCACCGGCCCATGACCGCGCCGACCGTGGGGTCGCGGAAGTGCCGGACCAGCCGGCGCAGCGCCGAAGGCTCCGGCTCGTGGTCGGCGTCGAAGACGAGCACGACCTCGGCCTCGACGAGTGCCAGGGCGTCGTTGAGGGCACCGGACTTCCCCCCGCCGGCGCCCGGGGGCCGGTGCAGCACGCGCAGCCGGGGCTCCCGGGCGGCCCACGCGTCCAGCTTCGGACCGGTGTCGTCGTCCGATCCGTCGTCGACCACGACCAGGGTCAGCCGGTGGGCCGGGTAGTCCAGGGCCAGCAGCGCGCTGACCATGCCGTCGACGACCAGTTCCTCGTTCTTGCAGCCGACGAGGACCGCGACGTCCGGGGTGTAGTCCCCCAGGCCGATGTCCGCGGCCAGGAGGTCGCGCTCGGCCCACCGCGCGGCGGCGACGGCGAAGGAGAGGTGCCGGATGAAGAAGACCGCGAAGACGACGTTGAGCGCTCCGGCGATGACGCCCAGCGTCGGGTCGACGCCGAAGACGACCAGGGCCACGGTCGTCACGACGCCGTACGCCGCCAGCACCCACGGCCGGCCCTCGGGTGACGCCGCGTGCCCGGGCCCGGCCGCCACGGCGGGCGCGGGCGCTAGCCCGTCGCTGCCGGGCGTCGATGCCACCACTGCCGGCTTCCTCCCCCGCGATCCGCACGCTGCCCGACGCACTCGTCGGTCCTGTTCATCGGCAATGCGGCGCCGGATCTGTAGTGGAACCACCGACCCTGCACGGACGGGGCGCATGGGGTCGCGGACCCCGGGAACGAGACAGCGGGCCCTCCCCGGAGGGAGGACCCGCTGATCCCTGGCAGAGCCGCCTGTCGGAATCGAACCGACGACCTTCTCATTACGAGTGAGATGCTCTACCGACTGAGCTAAGGCGGCGGACGTGCCCGCACAGACTACGGCACCGCCGCCGCGATCCGGCGCAGGGGCCGGGGGTCAGGCGGGCAGCCGCAGGGCGACGGTGAGCGCCTCCAGCGCGATCTGCGGCTTGACGTTCTGCTCCAGCGCCGTCCGGCAGTCGAGGATGGCGTCGATCCGGCGCAGCGCCCCCTCGGGGCCGATCAGCCGGGCCAGCTCCACGGCGTCCGCGCGGCGGTCCGGGTGGTTGAGCGGCAGCTCCCCGGACGGTGCCGCCGCCAGCACCAGCGCGTCCCGGTAGAGCCCGGCGAGGTCGACCAGCGCCCGGTCCAGGGAGTCCCGTCCGATGCGGGTGGCCCGCGACTTCTGCCGCTTCTCCAGCTCCTTGAGCTGGCCGGCGCTCCCCCTGCTGGCCGCGACCACGCCCGGCCCGCGCGCGCCCACTCCCAGGCTGTTCTTCAGCGCGTCGGTCTCGGCGCCGTCGAGCACCTCGGTGGCCGCCTCGGTCTCCTCCTTGGCGGCCCCGACGAGGTCGTCGGCGGCGTCCATGCAGGCGGCCAGGGAGACCAGCCGCAGCGGGACGTCGAGCACCGCCTTGCGGGCCAGCCGCGCCTCCTCGTCCCGCGCCAGCCGGCGGGCCCGGCCCACGTGGCCGCCGGAGGCCGCGGCCGACCACGCGGCCAGCGCCGGGTCGACGCCGTCGGCCACCAGGACCTCGGAGATGGCCGCGACCGTGGGGGTCCGCAGCGCGACGACGCGGCAGCGCGAGCGGATGGTCACCGGGACGTCGTCGGGGTGCAGGCTCGGCGCGCACAGCATCACCACGGTGCGCGGCGGCGGCTCCTCGATCATCTTGAGCACCGCGTTCGACGCGGACTCGCTCATCCGGTCGGCGTCCTCGACGATGATCATCTGCCACCGGCCCTGGGACGGCGACCGCCCGGCCACCCGCACCAGCTCGCGGGCCTCGTTGACCCCGATGGACAGCCCGTCCGGGACGATCACCGTCACGTCGGCGTGCGTCCCGGCGAGCACCGTCCGGCAGGCGTGGCAGGTGCCGTCGCCGCCGTCGGGGCACTGCAGCGCCGCGGCGAAGGCCCGCGCGGCCACCGACCGGCCGGATCCCGGCGGGCCGGTGAACAGCCAGGCGTGCGTCATCGCCGTGGGGTCGTCGATCGCCGCCCGCAGCTCCGCCACCACCGCGGGCTGGCCGATCACCTTCGCCCAGACGCCCTGGCCCGCCACCACGCTCATGGGTGCAGCTGCGGGGTCGGGCCGGTCTGGGCGTGCGGGTGGCGCTGCACCGGCGTCGGGGCCGCCCCCTGGGTGCGCTCCGGGTCGGTCTGCGGGAGTGTCTGCAGCGGCAGCCCGGAGAGCAGCTCGGCGACGCGCACGCGGATGGCGGCGGCGAGCTCGTCGAGGTCGCGGGTGGCGTCCAGCACGAGGTAGCGGTCGGGGTCGCTCTCGGCCAGGGCGCGGAAGGTCTGCCGCACCCGCTGGTGGAACTCCAGGGACTCCGATTCCATGCGGTCGGCCACCGACCGGCCGCGGGCGCGGGCCAGCCCGGTCTCCGGCGGCAGGTCCAGCAGCACGGTGAGGTCGGGGCGCAGCCCGCCGGTGGCCCAGCGGGAGAGCATCCGGACGTCGTCCAGCGGGATCGTGCGGCCGGCGCCCTGGTAGGCCAGCGAGCTGTCCACGAACCGGTCGGTGATGACCACCTCGCCGGCGTCGAGGGCCGGCCGGAGCACGTCGTGCACGTGCTGGGCGCGGTCCGCGGCGTAGAGCAGCGCCTCCGAGCGGGGGGCGATGGCGGTGTGCGACCGGTCCAGCAGGATCGCCCGGATGCCCGCGCCCGACGGCGTCGCGCCCGGCTCGAAGGTGGTGCGGGCCACCAGCCCCTCGTTGGTCAGCCACTCCTGCAAGCGCTTGACCTGGGTGGACTTGCCGGCGCCCTCGCCGCCCTCGAAGGCGATGAACACCCCGCCCCCGGCCAGCCGGCGCCGGGCGGTGGTGTCCCGGCGCAGGGCGGTGACGACGTCGGCGAGCAGCGGGACCGGCCGGCCGTCGTCCATCTGCCGGTAGGCCAGCAGCCCGACGCCGACGGCGAGCAGCCCGGCGGCCAGCAGCATGATCCGCTCGCCGGTGACCGGGAGGGTGACGACGCCGAGGTCGACCGAGTGCCGCCCGATCAGCCCCACCCCGAAGGGCACGACCGCCAGCGACAGGATCAGCGCGGCCCGGACCAGGGACTGGACGATCGCGAAGGTGCGGCCGCGCACCTCGTCCTGCACCTCCGTGCCGAGCAGCGTGAAGCCGGCCAGGTAGGCGATGCCCGCGAAGAAGCCCATGAGGACCACCAGCAGCAGCGCGACCCACAGCGTGGACGTCCACGACATGATCACGACCATGATCCCGGCGCCGACGATCGCGATGCCGAAGAGCCGCTCGCGGGCCAGGTCGTGGGCCACGCTCGGCCCCAGCGCGATGCCGAGCCCCAGCCCGATGAAGACGGCGCCGAACAGCAGCCCGTAGGCGGACTCGCCACCACCGAGGGCGTTCGAGTACGCCTGGCCGGTCGCGATGATCACGCCGGCGGCGGCGAAGGCGCCGGTGATGCCGACGACCAGGCCCCGGACCAACGGCGTGTGCCCGGCGAAGGAGAAGCCGTTCCTCAGCGAGCCGAGGAAGCTCTCCCGCTCGGTGACCGCGTCGGCGGCCCGGCGGCCGCTGATCGAGGGCAGCCGCCAGATGACGACGGCGGCGACGAGGAAGGTGAGGGCGTTCAGGTACAGCGCGACGTCGACCTGGTCGACGTCGGGCAGCCAGGTCTGCAGCCAGCCGTCGGTCGAGTTCAGCACCGCGAACACGACCGCGGCGAGCACCGGCGTCAGCCCGTAGGTGGTCACCAGGGAGAGCTGGTTGGCCGGCTCCAGCTGGTCCTTGCGCAGCATGTTCGGGACGGCGGCGTCCTTCGCCGGGATCCAGAACAGGCTGATCGCCTCGATGAGGAACTGCGCGACGAACAGCCAGACCAGCTCGTCGACGATCGGGATCGACGCGAACAGGCCGAACCGGAGGATGTCGGTGACGACCATCGTCTTGCGGCGGTCGAAGCGGTCGGCGAACGCGCCGGCCAGCGGGCCGAGCACGATCGCGGGGAGCAGGCGGAACAGCAGCACGCCGCCGAGGGCGAAGTTGGCCGCCGCGAAGCCGTCCACCAGCGCCGTCGCGGTCGCGGTGATGGCCAGCAGGCCCAGCCAGTCGCCGAAGCTGGACAGTGACATCGACAGCCACAGCTTGCGGAAGTCGCGCACCCGCAGCACCGCGCGCAGCTTGGCGACCAGGCCGACGCCCGGCCGGGCGCCGCCGTCCGGCGCGACCGGCGTCGCCGCCGGCGGCAGGCCGTCGGCCGGGGGTGCGGTCCGCTCGTCCGGCGTCGCCGGCTCATCGCGCGGCGGCACCGGTGGCGTCGGGTCGGGCTGGATCACGGCTCCCGGGTTCGTGGCGGAGGGGGCGGAGCTGGCCCCGGAGAGCTCACGCTACCGGCCGGCACCGACGATCCCGATCCCTTTCGGCCGTCCGGGGGGCTAGCGTCCCGGCGTGCGCGCGGACGAGCAGCCGGAACCGTCGGACGGCGACTGGGATCCCGCCGTCTACCTGCGGAACGCCCGCGAGCGGGCGCGACCGTTCCTCGACCTGGTCGCCCGCGTGGACGTCGCCGCCCCGGCCGTCGTGGTCGACCTGGGCTGCGGCGAGGGCTCGGCGACCGCACTGCTGGCCGACCGCTGGCCGGCCGCGCGGGTGACCGGCGTCGACTCCTCGCCCGCGATGCTGGCCACCGCGCCCGCCCGGCCGGGGCTGGAGTTCCGGCTCGGTGATGTGCGGGACTGGCGGCCCGACGGCCCCGTCGACGTGCTGGTGAGCAACGCGGTGCTGCACTGGGTCCCCGGCCACGACCGGCTGCTGGAGCGGTGGGCGGGGCACCTCGCGCCGGGCGGCGCGCTGGCGGTGCAGGTGCCGGGCAACTCCCGGGCACCGACGCACGCGCTGCTGGCCGACCTGTGCCGTTCGCCGAGGTGGGCCGCCCGGGTCGCCGGTGCGGCACCGTCGCCGTCGGCCGTGCTCGAGCCGGCCGGGTACCTCGACGTCCTCGGCGCGGCCGGGCTGGCCGCCGACGTCTGGGAGACCACCTACCTGCACGTGCTGACCGGGTCCGACCCGGTGCTCGGCTGGGTGCGCAGCACGGTGCTGCGGCCGGTGCTCGCCCGGCTCGGCGCGGCGGACGCCGCCGCGTTCACCGCGGAGCACGCCGCCGCGCTGCGCGACGCCTACCCGGAGCGCGCCGACGGCACGACCGTGCTGCCGTTCCGCCGGATCTTCGCCGTCGGCACCCGGCCGTCCTGACCACGGGGTCGGGGCGGCCGGGACCGGCTCAGCTGGTGGCGACCGGCTCCGCGGCGGCCTTCTTCGTGGCCGCCTTCTTCGCCGGGGCCTTCTTCGCGGCGGTCTTCTTGGCCGTGGTCTTCTTCGCGGCCTTCTTCTTCTTGGCCGGGCCGGCCGCGCGGCGATCGGCCAGCAGCTCGGCGGCGCGCTCGATGGTGATCGTCTCGACGTCGTCGCCCTTGCGCAGGCTGGCGTTGGTCTCGCCGTCGGTCACGTACGGCCCGAACCGGCCCTCGCGGACGGTGACCACGCCCTCGGTCACCGGATCGGGGCCGAGCTCCTTCAGCGGTGCCTTGGCCGCGGCGCGGCCCCGCTGCTTGGGCTGGGCGAAGATCGCCAGCGCCTCGTCCAGGGTGATGCTGAACAGCTTCTCCTCGCTGTCCAGCGACCGGGAGTCGGTGCCCTTCTTGATGTAGGGCCCGTAGCGGCCGTTGAGCGCCTGGATCTCCTCGCCCTCGGGCGTGGACCCGACGGTGCGGGGCAGCGTCAGCAGCTTGAGCGCGTCCTCGATCGTCACCGTCTCCGGCGACATCGAGGCGAACAGGCTGGCCGTCCGCGGGGACTCCTTGCTGCCCTCGGGGACGACGGTGGTGACGTAGGGGCCGTAGCGCCCGGCCTTCACGACCACCGGCAGCCCCGACTCCGGGTCGGTGCCCAGCTCGCGGTCGCCCGACGGCGCCTCGAGCAGCTCCCGGACCTTCTCCTCGGTGAGCTCGTCGGGAGCGAGGTCCTCGGGGATGCTCACCCGCCCGCCGTCCTCGCCGGCCTGCAGGTAGGGGCCGTACCGGCCCACCCGGACGACGACCGGCTCCCCGTCGGGGGTGGTCGCGCGCAGCGGGATGCTGTTGACCCCGCGGGCGTCGATCTCCTCGAGCCGCTGGCCGACGATGTGCTTGAGCCCGCCGGACTCGGCGATGCCCCCGGTGTTGCGGCCCTCGACGCCGAAGTAGAACTCGGTCAGCCAGTCCACCCGCTGCAGGTTGCCGCCGGCGATCTGGTCGAGCTCCTCCTCCAGCGAGGCGGTGAACTGGTAGTCGACGAGCTGGGTGAAGTGCTGCTCGAGCAGGTTGACCACCGCGAACGCGATGAAGGAGGGCACCAGCGAGTTGCCCTTCTTCCAGACGTAACCGCGGTCCTGGATGGTCTGCATGATCGAGGCGAACGTCGACGGGCGGCCGATCCCGAGCTCCTCGAGCCGGGCGACCAGGCTGGGCTCGGTGTACCGGGCCGGCGGGCTGGTGGTGTGGCCCTTGGCGTCGAGCTCCTGGGTGTCGAGCTGCTGCCCGCGCTCCAGGCGGGGCAGCCGGCGCTCGGCGTCGTCGCCGCCCTCGTCGTCGTCCCCGGTGCCCTGCCGGCCCTCGTCCTGCGACTCGACGTAGGCCTTGAGGAAGCCGGGGAAGGTGATGGTCCGGCCGCTGGCGGTGAACTCGACCGCCTCGTCGGTGGCGCTGCGGCCGGCCAGCCGGATGCTGACGGTCTGCCCCACGGCATCGGCCATCTGCGAGGCGACGGTGCGCTTCCAGATCAGCTCGTAGAGGCGGAACTCGTCGCGGGCGAGCTCGGCGGCGAGCTGGCCGGGGGTGCGGAAGCTGTCGCCCGCGGGGCGGATGGCCTCGTGCGCCTCCTGCGCGCCCTTGGCCTTGCTCTTGTAGCGGCGGGCCTCCGCCGGCACGTACGCGTCTCCGTACAGCTCGCGGGCCTGGCTCCGCGCGGCGTTGATCGCCTCGTCGGAGAGGTTCGTCGAGTCGGTCCGCATGTAGGTGATGTGACCGTTCTCGTACAGCCGCTGCGCCACGCGCATCGTCTGCGCCGAGGACCAGCCGAGCTTGCGCCCGGCCTCCATCTGCAGCGTGGAGGTCGTGAACGGCGCGTACGGGCGACGGCGGTAGGGCTTCTCGTCGACCCGGGCGACGGTGACCTGGCGGCCCTCGAGCCGCGCGGCCAGCCCGCGGGCGCCGGCCTCGTCGAGGTGGCACCACGTCGCCGGAGACCCGGCCGGTGGCGGCGTCGAAGTCGCGGCCGGTGGCGACGCGGCTGTCGTCGACGCTGACCAGCTTGGCGCGCACCGTGGTCGGCTCGCCCTCGTCGGCGCCGGTCACCGTCCCGGGGACGGCGAAGGTGCCCTCGAGCGACCAGTAGTCGGCGGCGTGGAACGCCATGCGCTCGCGCTCGCGCTCCACCACGATCCGGGTGGCGACCGACTGCACGCGGCCGGCCGACAGCTTGGGCAGCACCTTCTTCCACAGCACCGGGCTGACCTCGTAGCCGTACAGCCGGTCGAGGATGCGGCGGGTCTCCTGGGCGTCGACCAGGGCGGTGTCGAGCTCGCGCGGGTTGGCGACGGCGCGGGCGATCGCCTCGGGGGTGATCTCGTGGAAGACCATGCGGCGGACGGGCACGCGCGGCTTGAGGGTGTCGATGAGGTGCCAGGCGATGGCCTCGCCCTCGCGGTCCTCGTCTGTCGCGAGGTAGATCTCGCTGGCGCCCTTGACCAGCTGCTTGAGCCGGCTGACCTGCTGCTTGCGGTCGGGGCTCACGACGTAGAGCGGCTCGAAGGAGTTGTCGACGTCGACGCCCAGGCGGGCCCAGGACGCGCCCTTGTGCTCGGCCGGGACGTCCGCGGCGTTGCGCGGCAGGTCGCGGATGTGCCCGACGCTGGCCTCGACGACGTAGCCGCTGCCCAGGTAGCCGGCGATCTTGGTGGCCTTGGTGGGCGACTCCACGATGACCAGCGGCTTGCCGCCGGCCGCGGCCGAGCCCCGTCGCGGGGTCTTGGCGCCCCCGGCGGTCGGCTCGGTGCTCTCGCTCCCGGTCTGCGTGGTCTTCGTGGGCACGGTGCTCCTGTCGGTGGTGCCTGGGGGTGGTGCTGTGTGGTGCTGTGCTGCGGGCCGGCGCTCTGCGGGTGGTGCCCGCATCCGGACGGGGGCTTCGCACGGCGCGGTGCCGCGACGTGGATGCCCCCTCGGCGGGCCACGGTAGGCCACCCTGCCGACGGCGCGCCCGGGACGAGCCCGGGTGGGCGTGCCGTCCCCTTGCCGAACGTGCATGCTGCGCGACTGTTCCCGCGGGCGGAAGGGGCCTCCCGCCGAGGGGTCAGCCCGGGCGCGTGCCCACGACCACCTCCCCCACGGCGGCGAGCGTCGGCCGGTCGGGGTCGAACCACCCCGAGTGGCCCGTTCCGGCGTCCGCCGGGAGGCCCGTGGAGCCGAACGCCCGGGACCACGTCTCGGTGCCGAACCAGCCCACCCACGACACCGGATCGGCCGGCGACGCGGCGTCGAAGACCTCGGCGGCCTCCAGGTCCGCGGCGGTCTCCTCCATCCCGGGGCTGCCCAGCAGGACGAGGGCATCGGCGGCCAGCCGACCGGGCCGATCGGCGGCCTCGTCGACGACGACGGTGCCGTAGCTGTGCGCGACGACCGTCGTCCGCGCCGGCGGGGCACCGGTCGCGGCCCGCGCCGCGGCCAGCCCGCCGAGCGCCCGGTCGAGGAGCGCGCCGCCCCGCGTCGCGGCCCCGCGGGCGGCCGCGGAGAGGAACTGCGGCGCCCGGTAGCCCAGCCAGGCCACGGTCGCCACGGCGACGCCCGGTTCGGCCTCCCGCGCGGCGCGGGCCAGGTCGCGCGCGTCCCCGGAGACGGCGGCGAGGTCGTCGGCCGGCGAGGTGGCCATGCCGGGGACGACCAGGGCGACCGCGTCCGCGGTGTCGACGTCGCCGAACGCCACCGCGACCCGGTCGCCGGCCAGGTCGAGGAGGTGGAGCTGGGCGCTCCGCCCGGCGCGCTCCTCCCCCGCCAGCAGCTCGTCGACCACCCGCGCGGCCGCCCGGACCCCGTCGCCGGCCGCCGGATCGGCGAGCACCTCGCCGAGCGCGATCCGGTTGGCGCGGTCCCGCGCCCAGGCGGGCACGCCGTCCATCGCGCCCACCCGCCCGGGCTCGCTGGCGATCAGCGACAGCTGGTCGGCCAGCGGGAGCGCCGCCCACCAGCGGGCGACGAGGGCAGGCGAGCCCGCGGCGGGGAGCGCGGGCGGCGGGCCGACCGGACCGATCGACCCACCGGGCAGGGCGACGAGCGCGGGCAGCTCGCCGGCCGCCCGTCCCGCGGCCGCCTGCACCGCCTCGGCCGCAGCCAGCGCCTCCTGCGCGGCGGTCACCGCGGGCGCCACCGCAGCCGGCCCGAGGACCAGCCGGTCCACGGCGGCCGACAGGGTGCCCGCGTCGTCGAGGGCGGCGTCCAGGGGGACGGGCAGCTCGCGGGCGAGGGCCAGGGCGGTGGTCGCGCGGTCGGTCGCGGTGATCGCCGCCCGCAGGAGCCGGGCGCAGTCCGCGCGCGAGCCGGAGAAGCCCGCGTCGAGCGACGCCGCGGCGGAGGACAGCTGCAGGAGCAGTTCCCGCGCCTGCGTCGCCGCCGGGCCGGACCAGTCACGCCCCTCCTCCAGGGTGCGGGCGACGACGTCCAGCCGCGCCCGCCAGGCCGGGAAGCCGTCGTCCAGCTCGCCGAGCGCCGCCAGCCCGCCGCGCACCCCGGGCACGTCCCAGCCCGCGACGACCGCCAGGCGCGCCGCGGCGCCCGGTCCGGCGGGGAGCGGTGCGGTCACGGCGGGTCCATCCGCCCGGCGAGCTCCCGGTCCACGGCGGCGTAGGCCTCGACGGCCGAGCGGATCGCGTCGGCGACCACCCCGGTGCCCTCGGCGAGCGCCCCGGCCAGCACCGCCCAGCGGTCGGCCACGGCGCCGGCGGCGGCTCCTTCCCGGCCGCCGAGCGCGCCGGTCAGGGTGCCGGCGGCGACCCGGCACCGGTCGCCGTCCTCGGCGAGGGTGCGGGCCAGCCTGGACAGCTCGTCGGCGAGCGCAGCGAGCTCGCCGGGGTGCACGGAGATCCTCGGTGCCATGCGGCCTCCCGGTCGTCGCTCCGCGTCCGGGGTGGACGGGAGGCGGCGACGCTAGGCACCCGCGCCGACGTCGTGCCGGCCGTCGTCCACAACGCGTGCGGGCGTCCACAGAACGCACCGCGACCCTCCCGACCCGGCGTTCCGGGCGGGAGGGTCGCGGTGTGCGCGGATCAGGGAGCGGTGGTCGTCAGGGAGCCCGCGTCGGGCTGGGCGGTGACCTCGCCGACCACGACCGACCGACGCTTGGACACCACGACGGCCCCCACGACCACCGCCGTCGCGACCAGGGCGATCACGATCCGGAGGGCGTCGTTGGCGTCCTCGCCCACCGAGAGGCTGACGACCGCCGGGGCGATGATCAGGGCCACCAGGTTCATGACCTTGATCAGCGGGTTGATGGCCGGGCCGGCGGTGTCCTTGAACGGGTCGCCGACGGTGTCGCCGATGACCGTGGCGGCGTGCGCCTCGCTGCCCTTCCCGCCGTAGGCGCCGTCCTCCACCATCTTCTTCGCGTTGTCCCAGGCCCCGCCGGAGTTGGCGAGGAAGACCGCCATCAGGGTGCCCGCCGCGATGGCGCCCACGAGGTAGGCCGCGAGCGGGCCGAAGCCGAGCCCGAAGCCGACCGCGACCGGCGCGAGGACGGCGAGCAGCCCGGGGGTGGCCAGCTCGCGCAGCGAGTCCTTCGTGCAGATGTCGACGACCGCGCCGTAGTCGGGCTTCTCGCTGAAGTCCATGATCCCGGGCTTGGTGCGGAACTGCTCCCGGACCTCGAACACCACCCGCCCGGCGGCCCGCGAGACCGCGCTGATCGCCAGGCCGGAGAAGAAGAACACCACGGCCGCGCCGATGACGGCGCCGACGATGTTGTTCGGGTTCACCAGGCTGAACGCGTCGCCGAGGGTGTCGCCGGCGTCCTCGAGGGCGACGTTGATCTGCGCGTTGTAGGAGCCGAAGAGGGCGGTCGCGGCCAGCACGGCGGTGGCGATCGCGATGCCCTTGGTGATCGCCTTGGTGGTGTTGCCGACGGCGTCGAGGTCGGTGAGGACCCGGGCGCCGGCCTCGTCGATGTCGCCGGACATCTCCGCGATGCCCTGCGCGTTGTCGCTCACCGGGCCGAAGGTGTCCATCGCGACGATGACGCCGGCGGTGGTGAGCAGGCCGCAGCCGGCGAGGGCGACGGCGTAGAGGGCCGCGCCACCACCGATGAGGAAGGCGCCGTAGACCGCGCCGCCGATGAGCAGCGCGGCGTAGACGGCCGACTCCAGCCCCAGCGAGATGCCCGAGAGGATCACGGTGGCCGGGCCGGTCAGCGAGCTGCGGCCGATGTCCTTGACCGGCTTGCGGCTGGTCTCGGTGAAGTAGCCGGTGAGCTGCTGGATCGCGGCGGCCAGGACGACGCCGATGAGCACGGCGACGAACCCGAGGACCTGCGGGCTGACCTCCATGTCGACGCCGTCGGAGATGCTCGGCAGGTAGGTGAAGGCGGCGGCCGCGACCAGCACGAGGGAGACCGCGGCGGCGACGAAGAAACCTCGGTTGATCGGTGCCATCCCGCTGGCGTCCCCGGCGTTGGGGCGGGTGGCCAGCACGCCGACGACCGAGGCGATGACGCCGATGGCGGCGACCAGCAGCGGGAAGACCATGCCGACCGGGCCGAAGGCGACCTGGCCCAGGATCAGCGCGGCGACGAGGGTGACCGCGTAGGACTCGAAGAGGTCGGCGGCCATGCCCGCGCAGTCGCCGACGTTGTCGCCCACGTTGTCCGCGATGGTCGCGGCGTTGCGCGGGTCGTCCTCGGGGATGCCGGCCTCGACCTTGCCGACGAGATCGGCACCGACGTCGGCGGCCTTGGTGAAGATGCCGCCGCCCACACGCATGAACATGGCCAGCAGCGCGCCGCCGAAGCCGAAGCCCTCGAGGACGACCGGTGCGGTGTCGTCGAAGAGCAGCAGGGCCATGGCGGCGCCGAAGAGCCCCAGCCCGATGGTGATCATGCCGACCACGCCACCGGTGCGGTACGCGATCCGGAAGGCCGGTTGGTAGCCGCCCGCGTTGCCCGCGGCCGCGACGCGGACGTTGGCCCGGGTGGCCAGGGTCATCCCGATGAAGCCGACGGACGCCGAGAAGAGCGCGCCGACGAGGAAGAACACCGCGCGCCCGGCCCGGGTCCCCCACCCGCCGTCGGCGACGGGCAGGACCAGCAGCAGCAGGAAGACGATGACGGCGAAGACGCCCAGCGTCCGGAACTGCCGGCGCAGGAAGGCCGCGGCACCTTCCTGGACCGCCAGCGCGATGTCGCGCATCCGCGTCGTGCCCTGGTCCGCGGCCATGACGGCCTTGACCAGATAGGCGGCGAAGCCCAGGGCGGCCAGCGAGATGACGAGGATGACGGCGACCAGCGCCGTATCCCCGCCGGACAGCGAAGCGTCGGGCATGCGTACCTCCCAGCGTCGACCGCCGCCGGGAGGCGCCGTTGCTCCCCGGTGCGGCGGAGGTGCCGAAGCGGTGTGACGGTGGCGCACCGCAACGCGCGGAAGTGTAAGGGAGATCACACGATGTGCATCCCCCTTGGACGCTGCGTCCTTCCCCGCCGGCGACCCGTCCTCGGCGCCAGGCCGACCGGGGGTTGCCGCGGGGTGTGACAGTGGTGGAGCGGAGCGGGTGCACCCCGCCGCGGAACCCACGACGAGCCGGACGCAGGACCGGCCGGCACCAAGCGAGGAGGCCCCGGTGACCACCCTCCAGCCGCCGCCGGGCGCCGAGCTGCTGGCCTCGCTGCTCGCCACCACGGCCGAGGACGAGCAGCCGGTGACCCACGTGCACTCGGTGCCGGTGCGCGAACGCCGCACGCGGCCCTGGCCCGAGTGGGTGAGCGAGCCGCTGCGCGCGCGGCTGCAGGACCGCGGGGTGACCGCGCCCTACGCCCACCAGGTGGAGGCCGCCGAGCTGGCGCACGCCGGCCGGCACGTCGTCGTCGCGACGGGGACGGCGTCGGGCAAGTCCCTGGCCTACCAGCTCCCGGCGCTGAGCCGGCTGGCCGAGGACCCCCGCGCCTGCGTGCTCTACCTCGCCCCGACCAAGGCCCTCGCGCGCGATCAGCTGGCGGCGGTGGCGACGCTGGCCGACCCCTCGGTGCGTCCCGCCGCCTACGACGGCGACACCCCCGGCGAGGAACGCGACTGGGTCGGCCGGCACGCCCGCTGGATCGTCACCAACCCGGACATGCTGCACCGCGGGATCCTGCCGGCGCACCAGAAGTGGTCGAGCACGCTGCGCCGGGTCGCCTACGTCGTCATCGACGAGTGCCACGCCTACCGCGGCGTCTTCGGCTCCCACGTCGGGCACGTGCTGCGACGGCTGCGCCGGATCTGCCGGCGGTACGGCGCCGAGCCGGTCTTCGTGCTGGCCTCCGCGACCGTCGCCGACCCCGCCGGGGCGGCCTCGCGGCTGGTCGGTGAGCCGGTGGTCGCGGTGACCGAGGACGGCTCGCCGCGGCCCGGGGCGACGTTCGCCCTCTGGGAGCCGCCGCTCACCGAGCACACCGGCGAGCACGGCGCCCCGCTGCGCCGGTCCGCGGCCGCCGACGCCGCGGGGCTGCTCGCCGACCTGGTGGAGCGGGGGGCCCGCACGCTGGCGTTCGTGCGCTCCCGGCGCAGCGCGGAATCCGTCGCCGACCAGGCCCGCCGGCTGCTGCAGGACCGCGGCCGCGGCGATCTCGTGCGCCGCGTCGACTCCTACCGCGGCGGCTACCTGCCCGAGGAGCGGCGCGAGCTGGAGCGGGCGCTGTCCTCCGGCGACCTGCTGGGGGTCGCGACGACCAACGCCCTGGAGCTCGGCATCGACATCGCCGGCCTGGACGCGGTGGTGCTCGCCGGCTACCCCGGCACCCTCGCCTCGCTCTGGCAGCAGGCCGGCCGGGCGGGGCGGGCGCAACGGGAGTCCCTCGTCGTCTTCGTCGCCCGCGACGACCCGCTGGACCACTACCTGGCCCACCACCCGCAGGCGGTGTTCGGTCGCGCCATCGAGGCGACCGTCACCGATCCGGCCAACCCCTACGTGCTCGGCCCGCAGCTGTGCTGCGCCGCCGCGGAGCTCCCGCTGACCCCGGCCGACCTGCCCGACTTCGGCGGCCCGGTGGCCGAGGCGCAGCTCGAGCAGCTGGTCGCCGACGGGCAGCTGCGCCGCCGGCCGGCCGGCTGGTACTGGGCCGGCCGCGGCCGCCCCGACGTCGACATCCGGGGCAGCGGCGACGAGCCGGTGGCGATCATCGAGGGCGCGACCGGGCGGCTGCTGGGCACCGTCGACGGCGGCGCCGCCCACGCGACGGTGCACGAGGGCGCGCTCTACGTGCACCGGGGCGAGACCTTCGTCGTCGACGAGTACGACGTGGCCGACGCCTGCGCCGCGGTGCACCCCGAGAGCCCCGAGTGGACGACCGTGGCGCGCGACATCACCGACCTGTCGATCGTCTCGACCGACCGCAGCCGCCGGTTGGGCACGGTCACCGCGCACACCGGCGTCGTCGACGTGACCAACCAGGTGGTGGCCTACCAGCGCCGCCGGCTCGGGACCGGCGAGGTGCTCGCCGAGTTCCCGCTGGACCTCCCGCCGCGGCAGCTGCGCACCCGCGCGGTCTGGCTGACCCTCAGCGACCGCGCCGTGGAACGCGCGGAGCTCGACGAGGTGGCGCTCCCCGGGTCGCTGCACGCCGCCGAGCACGCCGCGATCGGCATCCTGCCCCTGCTGGCGACCTGCGACCGGTGGGACCTCGGCGGCCTGTCGACGGCCCTGCACCCCGACACCGGGACGGCGGCGATCTTCGTCTACGACGGCCATCCCGGCGGCGCGGGCTTCGCCGAACGCGGCTTCGCGGTGCTGCGCGAATGGCTGCGGGCGACCCGGGCCACCGTGTTCAGCTGCGAGTGCGAGAGCGGCTGCCCGTCGTGCGTCCAGTCGCCCAAGTGCGGCAACGGCAACGACCCGCTGGACAAGGCGGGCGCGGTCCGCGTGCTGGACGTGGTGCTCGACGAGCTCGCCGTCGCCGCCGACCTCGTCGAGGAGCGGGCCGGCGCCGAGGAGATCGCCGTCGAGCAGCCCGCCGCCGAGAAGCCCGCCGCCGAGAAGCCCGTGGTCGAGGAGCCCGCGGTCGAGGCGGAGCCCGACCTCGTCTTCTGAGCCACCGGCGGCCGGGCCCTGGTCCGGCGCCACCGGGCCGGCCCGGGCCCGCGCGGTCGCCGTGCGCTCCCCGACCGGGCCCAGGTCCACCCGGACGCTGACGGTCACCTCGACGGTCCCGGCCGGATCGACCGCGCAGCGGTCCAACCGCGCGGCGTTCTCCGCCGCCACCTCCCCGGCCGCCCCGCAGGCGCTCGGATCGGCGAGCACCGCACGTGCGGCCGCGGCCAGTGCGGCCAGGTCCGCCGCGCTGCCGGCGCGGTGCCGGGCGACGGCGGCAGCCCCCACCAGCACCGCGGCCAGGCCCACCAGCGCGAGCACGCCGACGAGCGCGAGCACCCAGACCGTGGCCGACCCGCGCTCGCCGTCGCCCCTCACGGCGGCCCGCCCGCGCCCGGCTCGCGCTGCGCGACCGCCTCCGCCGAGACCCGCGTGCGCAGCGGCACCGGGCCCAGCGGCGCCACCTCGACGCTCACCACGACCCTGACGCGGTCCCCGGCGAGGCGGACGGCGGTGACCGCTCCGTCCGGGGCGATCCGGCCGGCGAGCTCGGCCACCACGGCGTCGGCCTCGCCCCGCGCGGCGGCGCGGGCGCCCTCCCGGGCGGCGTCGACGCAGCGGAGCTGGGCGCCCACCAGCGTCACCGCCGCGACCGCGCACACCAGCACGAGCAGCAGCACCGGCAGGACGACCGCGGTCTCGGCGGTCACCATGCCCGCCTCGCGACCTGCCCGCCGGCGACTGCCGCCCGGGAGGGAGCCCACGTCAGGCGAGCGTGGCCAGCGCGCGGTCGACCAGGTCGGTCAGCCCGTCGACGACCGAGTCGCCGGTGACCACCCGGAACAGGACCGCGGCGAAGGCGCAGGCCGCCACCGTCCCGACCGCGTACTCCGCGGTGCTCATGCCGGCCTCGGGCTCGGCGGCCAGCAGCGCGAGGCGGCGGCGGAGGGCTGCGCGGGGACCGCGCGGACGGGCCGGGCCCCCGTCGGGCGCGGGCTCGGGCACGGTCGCGGAACTGGTGGTCACGGTCGCCTCCTGGCGTCGGGGCCCGCGGCTCGGGCCGTGAACCGAGCCTCGGCGGTCCCGGTGCTCCGGCCCAGGCCCCGGGCGCATCTGTGGAGGGCCGGTGCCGCTGTGGATCCGCGGCGGCGCAAGCGCGGCACCAGTGCGGCCCAAGGGCCCGCGGGCAGCCTTCGCGGCGACCGCACTCCCCCGAGACGACCACGAGGACGCGCCATGGAACCGACCGTGCTGGACGACGGCAACGTACGGCTGGAGTTCACGACCACCGGCGAGGGCAGCGGCGGGCAGGTGCACGCGATGCTGGCCACCTACCGGCCCGGCTCCGACCTGCCCCCGGCCCACCTGCACCCCCAGCAGAGCGAGCGATTCACCGTGCTGGAGGGCGAGATGTGGTGCGAGGTGGACGGCGCGGCGACCACCCTGCGGGCCGGGGACACCGTCGACGTCCCGGCCGGGAGCGTGCACCGGATGCGCAACCCCGGCGCGGTGCGCGCCGTCGTCAGCTGGGAGACCCGGCCGGCGCTGCGCACGGGCGAGTTCCACCAGCGGATGGCCGAGGCGCGCGCCACCGGTGACCTCACCGCGGTGCTGGAGGTCGTCTCCGAGTTCTCCGACGTCTTCGTGCTTGCACCGCACCCCTGACCCTCACCCGAGGACGTCGCCGGCGATGCCGAGCACCAGCGGCGCGACCCCCAGGCAGACGAAGGCCGGAAGGAAGCAGGCACCGAGCGGGGCGAGCACCCACACGCCGGCCCGCTGGACGGCGGCCTGCGTCGCCGCCCGGGCAGCGGCCCGGGTCTCCGCGGCCAGCGTCCGCAGGGCACCGGCCACCGAGGCGCCGGACTCCCCGGCCCGGACGAGCACCCGCGCCAGCGGCGCCAGCTCCGGTGGTGCGTCGGCCCACGCCCGGCGGGGGTCGGCGCCCAGGCGGGCCACGGCCGCCACGGCGCGCAGCTCGCCGCCCAGCGGGCCACCCAGGGCGGTCCCCACCGCCTCGAGCGCGCCCTCGACGGGCAACCCCGCGGCCAGGCACACGCCCAGCAGGTCGCAGGCCGCGGGCAGGTCGCGCACCAGCGCCGCGCCGTCCCGGGCAGATCCGTCCTCCCGCCCGCGCAGCAGGCGGTCGACGACGACGGCGAGCACGCCCCCGGTGGCCAGCCCGACGATCCCGCCGAGCAGGAGCGCCACCGCGGAGCCGGCGGCCGCGGCGAGCAGCCGGCGCCGGAGCCGCTCGCGCGCGGCGTCCGGCGGCGGGGGTCCGGCACCGGGCGACGCAGCGGCGGGCCGGATCGCCGACCAGCGGGCCGCCCCCGCACCGCCGGCCGCGGGCCACAGGGCCAGCGCGGCGGCGAGCACCAGCAGCACCGCCCAGGGACGGTCCGTCGTCACGGCCGACGGCGGGTCACCGCAGCGCCCGCTGGACCAGCCGGCGCGACCAGGCCAGCCCCGCCGCCTCGAGCGCCACCCCGACGACCAGCAGCACCTGCCCCGTCCCGGTGGTCGTCAGCACCCGCCACGGGTCGGCGCCGACCCCGCTGCCCATGAGCAGGCCGAGCACCGGCAGGCCGGCCAGGACCGCGGCGCTCGCCCGCGGACCCGCCGTGGCGGCACGCAGCTCCTCCCGGTGCCGGGACCGCGCCCGCAGGTCGTCCTCGACCGCGGTGGCCACGGCTGCCAGGGAGCACCCGGTCCGCGCGCTGAGCCGGGTACCGGCGGCGATCCGGCCCAGCGCGGCACCCATCTCCCCCGGCACCTCGGGGAACGCGACGTCCGGCGCCCGGACCGCGCGGGCGAGGAGCCGGCCGGTGCCCGCGTCCCCCGTCGCGTGCTCGGCGGCCGCGGTGGCCTCCTCCATCGACCGGCCGCTGCGCAGGTCCGCGGCCAGCGCGCCGAGCCCGTCGGCCAGTCCGCGCAGGCTGGCGCCGGCGAGGGCATCGCCCCGGCGCGCGGCGTGCGCGCGGACGCCTGCGGCTGCGGCGGCGCCGGCGAGCGCCGCGACCAGGGGTGTGCTGACCAGCGCGGCGACCGCGGCCGCCAGAGCGGCCACCAGCAGGACGGGGAGGTCGGGCATCCAGGCGACGCGCGGGCGCGCGCCCGGACCGGTGCGGGACAGCCGGACGCCGGCTCCCCGCCCGGGCCACAGCAGCAGCGCTGCCGCGACCAGCAGCAGTGCGCTCATCTCCGGGCCGTCCCGTCCAGCAGCTCGTGCAGCCGGTCGGCCGCCGGGCACGGGCCGCCGTCGGCCCGCCAGCCGGGCTCCACGACCACCCGCTCCCCGGCCCGCCACAGCACCCCCAGCTCCTCCACCCGACGGCCCTCCGGGGTGCGCCCCAGGTGGACCACGACGTGGAGCGCTGCGGCCGCGAGGCTGTGCACCGCCGCGCGGTCCAACCCCGCCGCCACACCGAGCGCCTCCAGCCGCGCCGGAACCTCCGCCGGCCGGTTGGCGTGCAGGGTGCCGCAGCCTCCGTCGTGGCCGGTGTTCAGCGCGGCCAGCAGATCGCCGACCTCGGCGCCGCGCACCTCCCCGACCACCAGCCGGTCCGGGCGCATCCGCAGCGCCTGCCGCACCAGGTCGCGCAGCGTCACCTGCCCGACGCCCTCCACGTTGGGGGGGCGGGTCAGCAGCCGGACGACGTGCGGGTGGTCCGGCGCGAGCTCCGGCGCGTCCTCGCAGGTCAGCACCCGTTCGGCCGGACCGACCTCGCCGAGCAGGGCCGAGAGCACCGTCGTCTTGCCCGAACCGGTCCCGCCGGTCACGAGGAACGCCCGGCGCCACCGCACGAGCGCCCGCAGCAGTGCCGGGCTCTCCCCGGGCAGCGCACCGAGCGCCGCGAGGTCGGCCAGGCTCCGGTGGCAGCGGCGCAGCACCCGCAGCGACAGGCAGGTGCTGCCGGCCACCGGTGCCAGCACCGCGTGCAGGCGGGTGCCGTCGGGCAGCCCGACGTCCACCCAGGGCGCGGCGTCGTCCAGGCGCCGCCCGGCGGCCGCGGCCAGCCGGACCGCGAGCCGGCGGACGGCCGCGTCGTCCGGGAAGCGCACCTCGGTGAGCTCCAGACCCGATCCGCGGTCGATCCACACCCGGTCGGGTGCCGCGACCAGCACGTCGGTGACGTCCGGCAGGCGCAGCAGGGGCTCGAGCGGACCGGCCCCGGCCAGCTCGTCGACGGCGTCGCGCACCGCCCGCAGCACGTCGTCGTCCCCGAGCAGGCCACCGCTCTCGGCGCGGACGACCGCCGCCACCTCGGCCTGGGTCGGCAGCCCGGGCCCCAGCGCCAGCCGCGCCCGGACCCGGTCCAGCAGCGCGGCGCTCACGCCGCGGCCTCCCGCACCCGGGCGAGCACCCGCCGGGTGACGCCACCCAGCGGCGTGCGGGGGGCGACGGCCGGCGGCTCACCCCGCTCGCCGCGCGGCACGGCGCTGCGGTCGTGCGGCAGCTCGGCCAGCACCGGCCGCCCCACCACATCGGCCACCTCGGCGGGGGCCAGGCCGCCGGCGACGGGCCGGACCACGAGCTGGGCCGCCGACCAGGGCGAGCCCGGGCCCGTGACCAGCACCCGGGCCGCGGTGGCCGCGCGCAACCGGGCCGGGACGACGAGCAGTGCCAGGTCGGCCTCGGCGAGCACGGCGTGCGTCGTCGCGCAGGCACCAGCGGGCCCGGGGCGGGGCAGGTCCACGACCACCGGGGAGCCCTCGGCGCGGGCCGCCTCCACGACCGCCCGCACCGCCTCCTCCGGCAGCGCGGGCCCGGCCGACCGGGCCGCGGCGAGGACGTGCACGCCGGCGACCTCCGGCAGGCAGGCCCGCAGGGCCTCGCCGGAGACCCGGCCCCGCAGGCCGGTCAGCTCCGGCCAGCGCAGCCCCTCAAGCCGCTCGGCCCCGAGCAGCAGGTCGAGCCCGGCGCCCCAGCCGTCGGCGTCCACGAGGAGGACGCCGGGTGCGGCCGCCACGGCCAGGGCCGCGGCGACGGTGCTCGCCCCCGCACCCCCGCAGCCACCGCCGACGGCCACGAGCCAGCCGCGGTCGACCGGCGTCCGGACCGCGGCGACCGCGCGGGACAGCAGCCACCCCTCGTCGTCGGGCAGCGTCGCGACCCGCTCGGCGCCGACCTCGACCGCCGCGGCCCACTCGGCGGCGGGCAGCTCACCGCGGGCGACCACGACGACCCCCGGCCGCCGCCCCAGCCCGCGCACGGCGGCCGTGCCGAGCACGTCGGCGCCGAGCAGGACCAGCGGGGCCTCTCGGTGTGCGCGCCGCAGCGCGGGGCCCCCGGCGGCGATCTCGGGCTCGGTGCCGGCGGCGGCCAGCACCCGCAGCAGGTCGTCGAGCAGGTCGTCGTCCCGGCTGACGACCAGGGGCCGCGGGGACGGATCGGGTGGGTAGGCAGCGGCAGGCACGGCGCCGAGCCCACCGGAGAGCGGGCGAACTGTGCCAGATCGGCGGCCGAACTGTGGATGACTCCTTCGGGTGTGGACGGCGCGCGCGATCTGTCCGCGCCGTGTGGCACCACTACCGTCATGCCTCGTGACCCGCGCCGCGGCGTTCTTCGATCTGGACAAGACGATCATCGCCAAGTCCAGCACCCTGGCCTTCGGCCGCCCGTTCTTCCAGGGCGGGCTGATCAACCGGCGGACGGTTCTCAAGACCGCCTACGCCCAGCTGGTGTTCTCCCTCGCCGGAGCCGACGCCCAGCAGATGGAGCGGCTGCGCGCGCAGATGACCGCCATGGTCACCGGCTGGGACGCCGCGACCGTGCACGAGATCGTCCGCGAGACGCTGCACGAGATCGTCGACCCGCTGGTCTACGCCGAGGCGGCCGACCTCATCGAGGAGCACCGGGCTGCCGGGCGGGAGATCGTCATCGTCTCCAGCAGCGGGGCGGAGATGGTGGCGCCGATCGGCGAGATGCTGGGCGCCGACCGCGTGGTCGCCACCCGGATGGTCGTCGAGGACGGCCGCTACACCGGCGAGATCGAGTACTACGCCTACGCCGAGAACAAGGCGGCCGCGATGCGCGAGGTGGCCGCCGAGGGCGGCTACGACCTCGCCGACTGCTACGCCTACAGCGACTCCGTCACCGACCTGCCCATGCTCAGCGCGGTCGGGCACCCCACGGCGGTCAACCCCGACCGCGGGCTGCGCAAAGCGGCGCTGCAGCACGGCTGGCCGGTGCTCCGGTTCGAGCGGCCGGTGAGCATGCGCGCCCGGTTCTCCGTGCCGACCACCCCGGTGGTCACCGGCGCGGCGGCGATGGGCGTCGGCGCCGCGGTCGTCGGGCTGGCCTGGTACGCCCGGCACCGGTCGGGCCGCGCGGTCCTGCCGGAGGCGTCGGGACCCGTGCCCGGTCGCCGGCGGCGCTTCGGGGCCTGACCCCCTCTCCCGGCGGGGCACCGGCCGGGACGTTCCCGCGTCGGCCATCCTGCGGACGTGCTCACCGCGGTCCTGGCCTGGCTCGCGGCCCTGGCCGTGTGCGTGGCGGCGGCCCTGCTCGGGCAGTCGGTGCGCACCGCGCCCCGCCGCCGTCGCAGGGGGCCGGCCGCGCGGCTGGGCCTGTTCCTGTCGCTGTCGGGGCCGTGGCTCGTGCTGCTCGCCGCCCTCGGCTGGGGTGCCGCGACCCGGGCGTGGGTGCCCGCCGCGGCCGGCTGCGCCGTCGCGGCGACCGCCGTCGCGGTCACCGGCCTGGTCCTCGCCCGGCGCTGAGCGCCGGGCCGCGGTCAGCCGCGGAGCAGGCTCTCGCAGATCGCCAGGCCCTCCAGGGCGCCGTGCTCGGTGGCCTGGCAGCAGTGCACCAGCCAGCGCGCCACGCCCGCGGGATCGCCGGAGGCGTAGCCGGCCAGCGCCTCGGCGTAGGCGTCCGCGCCCAGCTCGACGAAGCCGACCTCCGGCACCGAGACCGCCTTGGGGTCCAGCCCGCGGGCGACGCCGGTGAGCCGGCCGGCCGCGCGGGCCACCAGCCCGTCGGCCACCCCGAACGGCGCCAGCGCCGCGATCTCGCCGTGCACCAGCGCGGCGACGAGCACCGCGGGGACCGACGTCGTCGCCGTGACCAGCGAGAACAGCCCGGACAGCCGCGGCCCCGCGTGCGCTGCGGGCCGGCCCAGCTCGGCCGGGTCCACCCGGTCGCTCGCGGCGAGCACGTGCAGGCGGGCGAGCACCTGACCGGGCGCCTTGGGCCAGGTCTCGAGCATGCCGCCCAGGCCCGCGGACACCCGGAGCGCGCCCTGCACGACGGGGTCCTCGACGGCGCCGGCGCGCAGCTCGGCCAGGGGCACGTCGACCCCCTCGAGCGCGGCCGAGGCGCGGGCGCCGCGCAGCGCGGACTCGGTGCTCACCCCGGCCGACTCGCGGCGCAGCACCTTGTGGCTGAGCAACCGGTCCACGCCAGCGCGGGCGGCGTCGGCAGCGACGCGGACGCCGGGCAGCTCCAGCAGCGGCGCCAGCGGGTCCGGGGCACCCGGCCGGGCCGCGGGACGGCCGGCGCCGGGACGGACGGGGATGCTCACGTGATCTCCTCGCTGCGCGCGTCGGCGGGGCCGATCGGCGCTGCTGCTGTGCCGGTGCGTCGCGGCCTCGCTGGTGGGCCGCCAGGACGACGGTACGAGGCGCGGTCCGCGGATCGTCGCCCACCTGGCTACGCTCCCTCCCACCATGGCCCGCCCGCTGACCCTCCTGCTCGTCCGCCACGGGCAGAGCGAGTGGAACGCCGCGGGTCTCATGCAGGGTCAGACGCCGCACGTGCCCCTGACCGCGCTGGGCCGCAGCCAGGCCGAGGAGGCCGCGGCCGAGCTGGCGACCCTCTCCCCCGGCGCGCTCATCAGCAGCGACCTGCTGCGGGCGGTGCAGACCGCGGAGGCCTGCTCCCGCGCGACCGGCCTGCCGGTTCGTCACGACGCCGTCGCTGCGCGAGCAGGGTTACGGCGTGCTCGAGGGCCGCCCGTCCCGGGAGCTGTGGGACGTCGTCGACTGGTCCGACGCGCAGTGGTCGGCCGAGGGCGGGGAGAGCCTGGCCGAGCTGCACGGCCGGGTCGCCGCCTACCTCAAGGACCTGTGCGCCGAGCCGCCCGCGGACGTGATGGCGCTGGTCACCCACGGGGACACGATCCGGGCGATCCAGGCGGTCGTCGCCGACCTGGGGCCGGACGCGATGCCCGCGGTCACGCCGCACAACGGCAGCGTCACCCGGGTGGAGTTCTGCCCGTGACGCCCGCAGCACCCACGGCACCCGCGGCACCCGCAACACCCGCGAGCCGGCCCGCATCCGCGACCTGGCACGTGCCCGCGGCCGGGGCGGGGCGCCGGTCCCGATGAGGACGACCGGCCCCTGGGAGTCGGTCGCGCTGCTCACCGCCCTCCCCGTCCCGGCGTCCGGGGCGCGCTCCACCCGCGGCGTGCTGCCGTGGGCCCCGCTGGTGGGGCTGCTGCTGGGTGGCGTCGCGGCCGCGGCCGGGGACGGCGGTGCACGCGTCGTGTCGCCGCTGACCGGCGCGGTGCTGGCGGTCGCCGCGCTCGCGCTGCTCACCCGGGGCCTGCACCTGGACGGGCTGGCCGACACCGCGGACGGGCTGGGCCCGCTGCGTGGCCGGGAGCGCGCGCTGCAGGTGATGCACCAGAGCGACGTCGGGCCGTTCGGCGTGGTCACGCTGGTGCTGACCCTGCTGCTGCAGATCGCCTGCCTCGCCGCGCTGCTCCCGCGCGACGGCGGCTGGCTGGTGCTCTGGGCCGCGGTCGTGGGCGCCCGGCTGGTGATGGCGCGCAGCGGGCTACCGGGCATCCCGGTCGCGGAGGGGTCCTCGCTCGGCCGCACGGTCGCCGGCACCGTCTCGCGCGCCTGGTTCGCCGGCGCGGCCGCCGCCACCGTGCTGCTCGCCGCGGGGGTCGCGGCCGCGCTGTTCGGGCCGGGGCAGGCCGCCGTGCTGCTCGGCTCGCTCGTGGCCGGCGCCGCGGCCGCCGAGGTGCTGCACCGCCGGGCGGTGCGCCGGCTCGGCGGCACGACCGGCGACGTCATGGGCGCCACCGCCGAGGTGGCGACGGCGGCGACCCTGCTGGTCGCCGCCGCCCTCTGGTAGCTCCGCCCTCTGGGGTTCGGCCGAAAACTCAGCGCCGGGACCTCAGCGCCGGGACCTCAGCGCCGGCGCAGCAGTCCGCCGACGAGCGAGCCGAGCCCGCCGGTAGCCGCCGGAGCGGCCCGGCCGCGCCGCATGCCGCCGCCGAGCGCGCCGCGCCCGCCGACCGCTCCGCGGGCGGCCCCGCGGCCGGTCCCCCGCGCGGGTCGTGCGGTCGTGCGTCCGCCGCGGACCGCTCCACGCGCGGCGCCTTCAGCCGTTCCCATCAGTCGTCCGAGGATGCTCATGGGCAGGTGGGTGCCCCGCCCGGCGGGACCCGATCCGTCCCGTCGCAGCGCCCCCGGCGTGGCGTGACGGGCGGTGGAGGAGCACGGACCAACCATCCGTGCCGGGGGGTCAGCCGGCGCCGAGGGCGTCGGCCATCCGGTGGTGCGGCACCGCCTCGGCGTGCCGGCTCTGCCGCTCCAGCGTGCGGGCCAGGGCCCGGCGGGCCCAGCCGTGCGCCGGCGCGAGCGCGACCAGCCGGGTGAGCGCGGCCTCGGCCCTGGCCAGCTGGGCGGAGCCGAAGTAGGCCCGCGCCAGCGCCTCGAGCGCCGCCTCGTTCTCGGGTGCGGCGTCGACGACGGGCTGCAGGATGCGCGCCGCCTCGTCGGGCCGACCCATGGACAGGAACAGGTCCGCGCGCAGGAACTCCGAGTGCAGGTCGATCTCGAACGGCTGCTGGTCCACGGCACCTCCAACGCCCGCGGGGGGCCGCGGCTTCCCCGGCCGACCTGGTGCTTCGCAGTCACCCCGCGCGACACGCCGGGAAGCCGCATCCAGGGCGCGGGGAGCGGCTGAAGACCGGGGCATCCCTCCCCCTCCCGAGGAGCTCGCCATGCAGCTTCGCCACCGCCCCACCCCCCGGACGACGGACCGCCCCGACCCGGCCCGCGCCACGGCCCGTGCCACGGACGCGCACGGCCGCAGCTACGACCCCCGCGTCTTCGCCGTCCAGCGGACCGGCGCACTCGTCGTCGCCGCCGTGATCCTGGTCTTCGGCGTGCTCGGCTTCGCCGGCGGCCTGGACTTCTTCTCGACCGACGGCGAGCCGATCCTGGGCCTGTCGTCCAACGGCCTGCTGTCGACGGTCTCCGTCGTCACCGCCGCCGTCCTGGTCCTCGCCGCGATGCGCAGCCCGCGGACGGCCTCGACGCTGATGATGGTCGTCGGCGTCCTCTTCCTGGTCTCCGGCCTGGCGAGCCTGGCGGTGCTCCGCACCGAGGCCAACCTGCTCGCCTTCGAGATCGAGAACGTCTTCTTCGCCGAGATCACCGGGCTGGTCCTGCTGCTCCTGGGCGCCTACGGCCGGGTCAGCGGGAACCTCCCGCCGGACAGCCCCTACGCCCGGCCGCGCCCGGGGAGCGACGACGCCGACGGACCGGAGTCCTACCCCTCGACGCCGGCCGAGTTCGCCGCCGAGCGCGCCATGCGCGAGGCCGAGATCGCCGTGGTCGAGCACCGGGCCACCGACGACCAGCGCCGCCGGGTCGAGGCCATGGCGCAGGTGCACACCCGGGGCGACCGGCGTCGGGTGTGGATGCAGTTCGGCTGACTCAGTCCTCGTCCGGCTCGGGGTGGCGGGCGCCGGCGGCGAGCCGGGTGCCGGCCGGCACCGCCGCCCGCCGGCCGACCAGCGCGATGTCCCCCTCACCCCCGACCTCGGCCGACGGGCCGATCTCGACGCCGTCGTCCAGCACCGCCCGGGTGACCCGCGCGCCGGCCCGCACGCGGACCCCGGGCAGCAGCACCGAGTCGACGACGACGGCGCCGCGCTCCACGACGACCCCCGGGGACAGCACCGATCCGCGCACCTCGCCCGCGACGCGGGTGCCGCCGGAGATCAGGCTCTCCTCGACCACCGCGCCGCGCAGCAGGCGCGCTGCGCTGTGCCGGCCGCCACGGGTGCGGATCGCCCAGGACGGGTCGTCGAGGTCCAGCGGTGGCTCCTCGCGGATGAAGTCCCGGTGCGCCTCCCAGTAGGCGGGGACGGTGCCGACGTCGCGCCAGTAGCCGTCCAGCGGCACCGCCCGGGCCAGGCCGTCGGCGGTCTGCGCGGGCAGCAGCTGCGAGCCGAGGTCGTCCAGCCCGTCCTCGCCCGCGTCCCGGGCCAGCGCCTCGAGCCGGTCCAGGGTCGGGCCGGGCGAGAAGACGAACACCTCGTTGGTGGCCGTCGTCGTCGCCGGCTCGTCGGGCTTGTAGGCGTAGCCGGTCACCCGGCCGCCCTCGCCCACCTCGACGATGCCGTAGCGCGAGGCGTCGTCGGGAGCCACCTCGGTGGTCACCATCGTCACCTCGGCGCCCGAGCCGAGGTGGGCCTCGGCGACCTCGCGGTAGTCCAGCTTGTAGACCGCGTCGGAGCTGACCACGACCAGCGCGTCGGGCGCGAAGGCTCTGATCAGCTCGGCCTGGCGCCACAGCGAGTCGGCGGTGCCGGTGTGCCACCCGCCGCGGTCGGTGCCCTGGAACGGCGGCAGGGTCAGCAGCCCGCCGGTCGTGCGGTCGAGGTCCCACGGGCGGCCGTTGGCCAGGTGCTCCGAGATCGAGGTCGGGTGGAACTGGATCGACACCCAGACGTCGGCGATCCCGGAGTGCAGGCAGTTGCTCAGCGGGAAGTCGACCAGCCGGTAGACCCCGGCGAACGGGACGGCGGGCTTGGCCCGTCGGTCGGTGAGCAGCTCGAGCCGGCCACCCGCTCCACCGGCCAGGACGAGGACGAGGATGCGGGGAAGCGCCATGAGCCGCCCCTACCCCGCCGCGCGCCGTCCCGACACGCGTCCGGGGAATCAGCACCCGGGCGATGCGCTTGCTCTCTGTCGTGCCCCCGTCCCGACGCCTGCCCCGCGCCCCCGCCTTCTGGTCGGTCGCCGTCCTCCTGGTGCTCATGCTGGCCGCGTCGGGCGTGCCCTCGCCGCTCTACCGCGTCTACCAGGACGAGTTCGGCTTCGGCCCCGGCGTCCTGACGACGATCTTCGGCATCTACGCGTTCGCGCTGCTGGCCTCGTTGCTGGTCGTGGGTGGCCTGTCCGACCACGTCGGGCGCCGGCCGGTGCTGATCGGGGCGTTCCTGCTCGAGGCGGTCGCCATGGTGCTCTTCCTGGCTGCCGACGGCGTCGGCTGGTTGCTGGCCGCGCGCGTGGTGCAGGGCCTGGCCACGGGCGCGCTCACCAGCACGCTGGGCGCCTCGCTGCTGGACCTGCAGCGCGCCGACCGCCCGATGGGCGCCTTCATCAACAGCGCCTCGCCCGGCCTGGGGCTGTCCGTGGGCGCGGTGGGCGCCGGGCTCCTCGTGCAGTCCGTGGCCAGCCCGGACACCTGGGTCTTCGCGGTGCTGGCCGTCGTCTTCGTGCTGGCCGCCCTCGGCGCCCTGCTGCTGCCCGAGAGCTCACCCCGCCTGCCCGGGGCCGTGGCGTCCCTGCGCCCGCGGGTGCACGTGCCACCGGCGAACCGGCGACCCTTCGTCGCCGCGCTGCCGCTGCTCGTGGCCTGCTGGGCGCTCGGCGGGCTGTACGCCTCGCTCGGCCCGTCGCTGGTCGCCGACGTCTTCGCCATCGACAACCACCTCGTGGGTGCGCTGCTGATCCTGGCGCTCAACGGCACCGGCATCCTCGGGTCGCTCGCGCTGCGCACCGCGGCACCCGAGCGCGCGATGCTCGTCGGCGCGCTGGTCTTCACCGCCGGCGTCCTCGGCACCCTCGGGTCGCTGGCCCTCACCTCCGCGCCGCTGCTGTTCGGCTCGGCCGTCGTCACCGGCTTCGGCTTCGGCGCGGCCTTCCTCGGCGCCGTCGCCACCATCACCCTCGGCGTCGCTCCCGGGCACCGCGCGGGGCTGCTGGCCGCCGTCTTCGTGGTCGGCTACCTGGCGTTCAGCCTCCCGGCGATCGCCGCGGGCATCGCGTCCGGGCACGCCGGGCTGACGGGGACGACGGAGGTGTACGGCGCGACCGTCGTCGTCCTGGCGCTGCTGGCCGTGACCGCCCTCGTGCGCGCCCGCCGGGCGGCCGGGTCGCTCGGCCCGGCCGCCACGGACGCGGAGCTGCGGGCTCCGGCTCAGCTGCCCGGGTAGGGCGTCGCCGTGAGCGCCCGGGCCAGGTGCGCGGCGTTCTCCGCCAGCGTCGCGGTCGTGGAGGCGACGGCCTCGGGCGTCTCGTCCAGGTCCTGGTAGTCGCGGCTGCCCATCGCCACGTCGTTCCAGTAGGTGCCGCCCTGCGACGGGATGGTGAAGCCGATGTCGTTCAGGCCCTGGAACAGGTCCGCGGTGATCTTGTGCGCGCCGTGCCCTCGTTGCCGACGACGGCGGTGACCGCCACCTTCCCGGCGACCAGCGGGCGACCCGAGTCGTCGGTCTCGGACAGCTCGCCGTCCAGGCGCTCGAGCACCCGCTGCGCGACGCTGCTCATGTGCCCGACCCAGGTGGGCGTCGAGACGATCAGGATGTCGGCGGCCATCAGCTGCTCGCGGATGGCCGGCCAGGCGTCGCCCTCGCCCATGTCGATCTCGACGCCGGGCTTCACGTCGTGGTCCACGACCCGGACGACGTCGCCGGTGACGCCGTGCTGTGCCAGCTGGTCGAGGACCTGGCGGGCGAGGAGCTCGCTGCTGGACGGTGCGGGCGAGGGCTTGAGGCTGCACACCAGGGCGAGGGCGCGCAGCGGCGGGGTGGGTGCGGTGTCGGTCATGCGGGGCGGGTGCCCCGGGAGGCCCCCGCCCCACACCTCAGCGGCGGACGGCGTCGACGAAGCCCCGCACCCGGTCGCGCAGCTCGGCGGCGCGCTCGGCGACCACCTCGGCCGGGTCGCGCTCCTGCAACCACGGCGGGATCTCCGTGCGGACGCGGTCCGCGCAGCCCAGGTCGGCGCAGATGTAGGTGCCGATCGTGTTGCCGTTGCGCCCGGCCGCCCCGGTCCGCTTCGCCGTGAACAGCGAGACGGCGTCCCCGCTCTGCGCCGTCTGGCAGAGCAGGCACATGGCCGTGGTCCGCGCCGACATCCGGGACTCCGCGGCGCGCACCGCGATGCCGACCGGCCGGACCCCGGAGGCGTCCCCGGTCTCGACGACGAGGTAGCCGCGCAGCGGCGCCTTCGGGTCCCGCCAGCCGAGCAGCTCGAGGGCGCCCCAGTCGAGCTCCGCGAAGTCCTTCGGCAGGGCCAGGCCCCTGGCCTCGCCCTGGGAGCAGTTGACGAACGAGCGGCGGACCTGCTGCTCGGTGAGGGCGTGCACGATCGATCTCCTCGGCTGGTGGGAACGCTCATCGTGCGGGACGACGGCAGTTCCCTCACCCGGTTTTCCGGCCCGGGAGGGCCCGTCAGGCGGGCAGGTCCCCGTTCGGGCCGGCGGCCTCGGCGAGCAGCCGTTCCCGGTCCGCCTCGGGCAGCCGGTCCACGTACACCGTGCCGTCGAGGTGGTCGACCTCGTGCTGGAGGCACCGGGCGGCCATGCCGGTGGCCTCGATCCGCACCGGGTCGCCGTGCACGTCGACGCCGTCGACGCGGGCGCGGAAGGCGCGCGGCAGCTCGGCATAGGGGCCGGGCACCGACAGGCAGCCCTCCTCGGTGACCTCCTCGGCCGGCTCGCCCTCCTGCGGGTCGAGGATCGTCAGCACCGGGTTCACCACGTACCCGACGACGTCGTCACCGACGGCGTCGGGGCAGTCGATGACGAAGATGCGGGCGTCCACACCGATCTGGTTGGCGGCCAGGCCCACGCCGTCCGCGGCCTCCATCGAGGCGAACATGTCGAGCACCAGGTGCCGCAGGTCCCGGTCGAAGGCGGTCACCGGCGCGCAGGAGCGGTGCAGCACGGGGTCGGTGCCGTAGGTGACGATGGGCCGGGCGACGCCGTCGTAACGGCCGGGCAGACGCATGACGCCGACTCTATTGACCGCCCGGACCGGAGCACCCCCGCGCTCCGGCCGCGGGGAGCCTGCGCGGGGCGCCCGGGGCCGTCGGGGAGGATGCGGACGCCGTACGAGCCGACGGTCCCCCGCCGCCGGCCGGGGGCGGGCCGAGGAGGGAGCACCCGGTGTTCTACGTCGTCGCCCGCTTCGTCATCCGCCCGCTGCTGTGGGTCCTGCTCCGGCCGCGCGTGACCGGCCGGGAGAACGTGCCGCGCACCGGCCCGGTCATCCTGGCCAGCAACCACCTGTCCTTCATCGACAGCATCGTGATCCCGACCGTGGCCCCCCGCCGGGTCGCCCTGCTGGCCAAGGCCGAGTACTTCACCGGCACCGGGATCTCCGGCTGGTTCACCCGCGTCCTGTTCACCGCGCTCGGCGCGCACCCCGTCGAGCGGGAGACCCACCGCGCCGCCCAGGCCGCGCTGGACACCGCACTCGGCCTGCTGCACCGGGGTGAGGCGTTCGGCCTCTACCCGGAGGGCACCCGCTCGCGCGACGGCCGGCTGGCCCGCGGCAAGACCGGGGTCGCCTGGCTCGCCCTGACCGCCGACTGCCCCGTCGTCCCCATCGCCGTGCACGGCACGGACCGGGTGCAGCCGATCGGCGCCCGCTGGCCGCGCCCGCGGCGGGTGTCGGTCACCTTCGGGGCGCCGCTCACCTTCCCGGAGCACCGGGGGCTGGCCGGCAAGGGGAAGGCCCGGCGCGAGGTCACCGACCTGATCATGGAGCAGATCGCCGCCCTCTCCGGCCAGGAGAAGGACGGCTGGGGCGCGCCGACGGGACCCGCCGCCTGAACGGACCGCCAGGGGGTGACGCACCCGCCGGTTACCGTCGTCTCGTGGCTCCCGTTCCCGCCCCGGTCCCCCCGCCCGCAGCGCCCGCCGACCGCGAGGTCCTCGAGGGCTACCGCGCGCCGGGCGGGCTCGTGCTGGACAAGGTGATCGACCACCTCGACCCGCACTGCCGCGAGTTCATCGCGCACTCCCCCTTCGCCACGCTCGCCACCGCCGATCCCGAGGGCTGGCCGGAGATCTCCCCGCGCGGTGGCGACCGCGGGTTCGTGCACGTGCTCGACGAGCACCGGCTGGCGCTGCCCGACCGCCCCGGGAACAACCGGGTGGACAGCCTGAAGAACCTCGCGGTCAACCCGCGGGCGGCGCTGATGTTCTTCGTCCCCGGCGTGGACCAGACGCTGCGCGTCTACGGGACGACGGCGCTGCTGCGCCCCGAGGAGCTCGACGTCGACCTCACCGAGTTCGGCCGCGCGCCCCTGTCGGTGCTGGTCATGACGGTCCGCCGGGCCTTCTTCCAGTGCCCGAAGTCGGTCATGCGCTCGGGGTTGTGGGACCCCGAGCAGCGGGTGGCCCCGGCGACGCTGACCCCGTTCGGCCGGGTCATCAAGGACCACTGCGCGCTCGAGGCGGACCTGCCCGACGACGCCACCATCTGGGCCGACCTGCGCCAGGAGCTGTAGCGCCCGTTCTGTCGGTGGGCTGCCCTAGCGTCCCGGCATGGCATTCGATGTGCAGGTCGTCGTCGACTCCACCGCACCGCACGAGCTCGCCGACTGGTGGGCCGAGGCGCTGGGCTGGCAGGTGGAACCGCAGGACGAGGCGTTCATCACCCGCATGGTGCAGGCCGGGGCCGCGACCGAGGCGGACACGATGCGGCACCGCGGTGCGCTGGTGTGGGCCGTGGGCGCAGCCATCACCTCGCCCGACCCGGGCCGGCCGCGGGTGCTGTTCCAACGGGTCTCCGAGGCCAAGACGGTCAAGAACCGGCTGCACCTCGACGTCCGCGTCGGGCCGGAGCAGCGGGAGGCCGAGATCACCCGGCTGGTCGGGCTCGGGGCGACCGAGCTCTGGCGGGGGGCGCAGGGGCCGATCGCATGGGCGACGCTGGCCGATCCGCAGGGCAACGAGTTCTGCGTGACCTGAGGGTCAGTCCTCGGTCTGGTCCCGGGCGAGCCGGCGGTCGGCGACGGCGCGCTCGGCGAGCACGCGGGCCCGCTGCAGCTTGCGCCTGCGGCGGCTGTCCCGGTAGCGCGCGTCCTCGACCAGCTGGAGGGCGGCCAGGACGCTCGCCTGCACCTCACCGGTCCGGGGACCGGCCGGGGGGACCGGCTCTGCCGACGTCATGGGAACCCCTCATCTCCCGGGGGCGAGCCACGAACGCGCGTGCTCCGGCCGACCCCGTGCGGCGAGTGTTTCCCACCGATCGTGTTCCCTAACCACTCCGTCACCAGATGATTTCCATGTGTCACACGGGACACAGGGGGCGCCGCCCGGGAGCCGCGGCCGTAGCGTGCCGGGCATGGCAGCAGAGCGCGGGCTCCGGAGAGCGGCCCGGTCGATCCTGGGGCTCCTCCGCCCGTCCCACCCGGCCGGAGCAGGCCCGTCCCGCCCGGCCGGAGCAGGCCCGTCCCGCCCGGCCGGAGCAGGCCGGACCGCGCCGCCGCCCAGGCCAGCGGTGCCGGACGTCGAGTACCGGCCGCACGCCGACGACGCGGCGGACCCGGGCGAGATCGTCTGGGCGTGGGTCCCCTACGACGAGGACGACGGGCGCGGCAAGGACCGGCCGGTGCTGGTCATCGGGCGGCGCGGCCCGATGCTGCTCGGCCTCATGCTCAGCAGCCAGGACCACGACCGCGACGCCGCCGACGAGGCCCGCCACGGCCGGATCTGGACCGACATCGGCACCGGCTCGTGGGACGCCCGCCGCCGCCCCAGCGAGGTGCGCCTGGACCGGCTGCTGGAGCTGGCGCCCGGCGATGTGCGGCGCGAGGGCGCCGCGCTGGACCGCGCCCGCTTCGACCGCGTCGTCGCCGAGGCCCGGCGCGTCCAGGGCTGGTGAGCCCGACTCAGTCGGGGACGGCGTCGTCCGGCACGGGGCGCTGCGTACGCGGCCGCACGGTGTAGACGCCGGCGCCGTCGGCGAGGGTCTGCAGGTCGTAGCGGTGCACGACCTTGGGGCCGCCGTGCAGGTGCACGTGCGTGACCGTGGGCAGCGGATCGCCGTGGCAGGCCTTGCGGATCTCCACGCGGCCGTCCAGCGGGCCGCCGACGTACAGCAGCACGGCGTCGTCGTCGGCCGGTTCGGCCCCGGTTCCAGCGTCCTCGGACAGGTCAGCGCTCCCTCGCTCGTTCCGCGACCAGCAAGGGTAGGCGCGCCCCGCGGTCCGGGGGCGGCGTCCGCGCTGCGATCCTTGACCCACAAGCCCCTGCCGAGGAGTTCCGCTGAACACCGACCCGACGCCCTTCGCCGGCACGCTGCTGGGCGACACCATCGCCGCGGTCACCCCGCGGGACGCGGCCGCCGAGCGGGCCGCCCGCGAGCGGCTCGACCGCATGACCAAGCCGCCGGGCTCGCTCGGCGTCCTGGAGGACGTGGCCGCGCAGCTGGCCGGCATCGCGGGCACCTGCCCGGCGCCGCTGCCCGAGCCCGCCGCCGTCGCGGTCTTCGCCGGCGACCACGGGGTGCACGCCCAGGGCGTGACGCCCTGGCCGCAGGAGGTCACCGCGCAGATGGTGGCGAACTTCGTCGCCGGCGGCGCCGTGGTGAACGCCTTCGCCGCGGGCCTCGGCGCGGAGGTCCTCGTGGTCGACGTCGGCGTCGCCGTCCCGCTGGAGCCCGCGCCGTCGCTGCTCGACCGGAAGGTCCGCCCCGGCACCGCCGACCTCGCCCTCGGCCCGGCGATGACCGTCGACGAGGCGCGCCGGGCCGTCGAGGCGGGCATCGAGGTGGCGACGACGCTGGCCGCGCGCAGCGGCTGCCTGGTCACCGGCGACATGGGGATCACCAACACCACCGCCTCGGCGGCGCTCATCTGCGCGTTCACCGGCGCCACCCCGGCCGCGGCGACCGGCCGCGGCACCGGCATCGACGACCCGACGCTGGCCCGCAAGGTCGAGGTCGTGAGCCGTGCGGTGGCCCGCATCCCCTCGCGGCCGACGACGCCCGAGGCCGCGCTCGCCGTCCTCGCCGAGCTCGGCGGTCTGGAGCACGCCGGCCTGGCCGGGTTCGTGCTCGGTGCCGCCGCCACGCGGGTGCCGGTGCTCCTCGACGGCGCGATCGCGGGGTCCGCGGCCCTGGTGGCCGCGGCGCTGTGCCCCACCGCGGTGGAGTTCGCGCTGGCCGGGCACAGCTCGGTCGAGCCGGGCCACGCGGTCGCCCTGGAGGCGCTGGGCCTCCGGCCGCTGCTGGGTCTGGACCTGCGCCTCGGCGAGGGCACCGGCGCGCTGCTGGCGCTCCCGCTGGTGACCAGCGCCGCCCGCGCGCTGCGGGACGTCGCCACCTTCGACTCCGCCGGCGTCACCGAGAAGGCCTGATGGTCTCCCCCGTCTACCCGGTCGGCCTGCGCCTGCGGGACCGGGCCGTCGTCGTCGTGGGCGGCGGGCAGGTGGCGCACCGGCGGGTCGCCGGGCTGCTCGAGGCCCAGGCCCGGGTGACGGTGGTCAGCCCGGAGGTCACCCCGGCCATCGAGGCGCTCGTCGCCCCCGGCTCGCTCACCTGGGTGCGCCGGCCCTACGCACCCGGCGACCTCGCCGGCGCCTGGTACGCGGTGGCCGCGACCGACGACGCGGAGGTGAACGCGGCCGTCGCCGCCGAGGCCGAGAGCGCGCGGATCTTCTGCGCCCGCGCCGACGACCGGACCGCCTCCAGCGTCTGGACGCCGGCCACCGGGCGGCACGGCGACCTCGTCGTCGGCGTCCACGGCGGCGGGGACCCGCAGCGGGCCGTCGCGGTGCGGGACGCCGTCCTCACCGGGCTGACCGACGGCACGATCGCCGACCGCACCTCCCGCCCGGTCGCCGCCGGCCGCGCGGGCGGGGTCGTGCTGGTGGGCGGCGGCCCCGGCGACCCGGCGCTGATCACCGTCCGCGGGCGGCAGGCGGTGGCGCAGGCCGACGTCGTCGTCGCCGACCACCTGGCGCCGCTGTCGCTGCTCGCCTCCCTGCCCCCGGACGTCGAGGTCATCGACGCCTCGAAGCTGCCGCGGGGCCGGTCGATGGCGCAGGAGCAGATCAACGAGCTGCTGGTGGACAGGGCGCTGGCCGGCAAGCGGGTCGTGCGGCTCAAGGGCGGCGACCCGTTCGTCTTCGGCCGCGGCATGGAGGAGGTCGAGGCGTGCCTGGCGGCCGGGGTGCCGGTCGAGGTGGTCCCCGGCGTCACCAGCGCGATCTCCGTGCCCGCGCTGGCCGGGATCCCGGTCACCCACCGCGGGCTGACCCACGAGTTCGTGGTCGTCTCCGGCCACCTGCCCCCGGGCCACCCGAACTCGCTGGTCGAGTGGCCGGCCATCGCCCGGCTGCGCGGCACCGTCGTCGTGCTCATGGGCGTCGACACCGCGCCGGCGATCGCGGCCGCGCTGGTCGAGCACGGGCCGCGACCCGTCGACCCCGGTCGCGATCGTCAGCGACGGCTCGACGCCCACGCAGCGCACGGTGCGCACCACGCTGGGCGGGCTGCCCGGGACCCTCGCGACCGCCGACATCCGGCCGCCCTCGGTGTGGGTGGTCGGGCCGGTGGTCTCACTGGCCCCCGGGGACGACGCGGCCGGCGGCTGACCCGCTCAGCGGACGACGGTCGCGAAGACCACCGTGTTGTCCGTGCTCGCGCCGGCGTCCTCGACGAACTCGCCGCCGCAGGTCACCAGCGCGACGTCGGCGCCGGCCGGGTGGGCGTTGAGCGTGTCGGACAGCGCGGACGTCGCCTTGTCCAGCCCGGTCACCGGCTCGCCCAGGACCTGCAGCCGCAGCACCGCGCCGGCGCCGTCCCGCAGGGTGACCTCGTCGCCGGGGGCCAGCGTGTGCAGCCGGTCGAACACCGCTCCGCCACCGGCCTGCTGGTGGCCGAGGATGACCGCCATCTGCCCGGAGCCCGGCAGCGGCCCGTCGGACCACCACGAGGTCGTCCGCATCGACTCCGGGACGCCGTACCCGTCGACCGGCTGCCCGGTGAACGGGTTCTCGTAGCGGACCGTCCCGCGCGACTCCACGGGGCTGTCCACGCCGATCGCCGGGATGCTCAGCGCCGCGGGCTGGATGGGCCCGGTCGCCAGCACCTCCCCGGGAGCCGCCGCCGCGGGGGCCGGCTGCGGAGCGTCGTCCGCACCCGGCCGCCCGGCGACGAGCAGCAGCATCCCGAGACCGGCCGCCAGCACCACCAGGAAGGCGCCGGCGGCGCGCAGGTCAGCCGCGCGAGCGAACCGCACGGCCCCGCATCCCGTATCCGGCCGCGCCCGCCCCGGCCAGGAGGACCAGCCCCCCGGCGACGGCGGTCAGCGGCACCGACGTGTCGTCGGCCCGCGGCGCGTCGGCGCCGGTCGGCGCGTAGCCGAGGTAGGCCACCGGCTGCGCGGTGGGCGCCGCGGCCACGGGGGCCGGGGTCGCCGCCGGCGGCTGCTGGGTCGGGCTCGCGACCGGCGCAGCGGGCTGCGGGGTGCCGGTGTCGCCCGGGGCGGGCAGGGCCGGGAGGCAGCCGGCCAGCGCCTCGCCGAGCGCCAGCAGGCCGTCGACCAGGGTGGGCAGCTCGGGCGACTCCTCGGCGGGCGCTCCCTCCTCGGGCGCTTCCTCCTCGGATGCCGTCGCCGGCGCGGTGGTGGTGGTCGCCGCGGGCGCCGTCCCCTCCTCCTCGGTCGTGCCACCGGCCGCCAGGGGGGCGGGGACACCGCCACCCAGCCCACCGGTCAGGCCGCCGAGCAGCTCGTCGAGCAGGTCCTCCAGCACGGTGAGGTCGCCGGGCGTGGGCAACCCGCCGCCGCCCAGGAGGGCGAGCAGGTCGGCCAGGACGTCGGCCAGCTCGAGCGGGAGCGCGACCAGGCCGTTCAGGATCAGCTCGAGGGCGTCAGCGACGCCGTCCACGCAGTTCTCCGGCAGCATCGCGGCGTCGGCCAGCTGCTGGAAGGCGTCGCGGATCTCCGGGGGCACCGCGAACTCCGGCAGGCCGGGGACGCTCTGCGCCGACGGCGCTCCCCCGGCCAGCTGGTCGAGGAAGCCCGTCACCTCCGCCACCGGGTCGGGATCGGCCGCGGCGGCGGTCCCGGGGACGGCGACCAGGGCGGCGGCGAGGCCGGCGGCCACGAGGGCACGTCGCCCGGACGGAGAGGAGGAACGGCGCAGAGACAAGTGTGACCCCCGGTAACGACAAGTTGGTGAGCGCCCTCACTGTCCGGAGACGCCTGGATACCTGCCAGCCGGCGCCGGGACTTTTACCTGTGACGCGCGTGTGCCGTCACGATCCGCGACCAGAACGGGACGGACCGTTCCCACTCTTCTCGCCGCAGGCCGCTGACCTGCGGCTAGATGTTGGCGCCGTCGGTCGGCGGGTCCTGCGGCAGCGCGGCGGCGACGCCCGAGCCGGTGGTCTCCGGCGGCGCCATGCCGACCGTGTAGGCGGTCATCGACAGCGAGCCGTAGGCGTAGCCGTCGACCAGCACCTCCGCCGCGTCGCCGGTCGCGCCGGCCAAACCGGCGAGGTAGAGCAGCGGGAGGAAGTGGTCCGGCGTCGGGACGGCGAGGTCGAAGTCGCGGTGCCCGTCGAGCCGCGCGACGTCGGTCGGCGCGGTGAGCATCTGCTCCTTGGCCCGCTCGTCGAAGCGCTGGGCCCAGTCGAACCCGGCGTCGGGCATGGCCCGGCTGACCCCGCCCAGGTTGTGCACGACGTTGCCGCTGCCGATCACCAGCACGCCGCGGCGGCGCAGCGGCGCCAGCGCCGCCCCGAGCTGCAGGTGGTAGTCGAAGGACTTGAGCGCGTTGATCGACAGCTGGACGACCGGGATGTCGGCGTCCGGGAAGGCGTGCAGCAGCACCGACCAGGTGCCGTGGTCGATCCCCCAGCTGTCGACGTCGGCGCCGACCCAGGTGGGGTGCACGACGTCGGCGATCTCGTCGTGGAGATCGGGCAGCCCCGGCGGCTCGTACCGGACGTCGAACAGCTCCCGCGGGAAGCCGTAGAAGTCGTGGATCGTGCGCGGCCGCGGCATGGCGGTCACGGCAGTGGCCTGGATGTACCAGTGGGCGGAGACGACCAGGATCGCCCGCGGGCGTGGCACGGAGCGGCCGAAGGCCCGCCAGGCGTCGGTGTAGCGGTTCCTCTCCAGCGCGTTCATCGGATTGCCGTGCCCGAAGAACGCGGCGGGCAGCACCGTCATGCGACTTCTCCCCGGTCGACGCCGGGTGCGATCATGCACCCGGTCGGCACCCGGCCGCGAGGCCTCCGGCCGCGGTCAGGCCGGCGCCCGGCGCAGCGCGAGCGCCGCGCCGAACAGCTGGATGCCGCGCGCCGACCGGGGATCCACGCCGGTGAGCTCGGCGATCCGCTCCAGCCGGTTGTCGACGGTGTTCGCGTGCACGCCCAGGGCCCGCGCCGTGCCGCGGCGGTCCAGGTCGGCGCCGAGCCATGCGGTCAGCGTGGGCAGCAGGTCGGGGTGCGCGACCAGCGGGTCGAGCACCGCGGCCACCTCGGCGGCACCGTCGCCGGGCTGCGCCAGGTGGTAGTCGAGCAGCACGTCGGCGAGCCGGTGCAGGCCGGGCGTCCCGGCCACCGCCGCGATGCGACCGGCCCGCCGGGCGGCCGCCGGGACGTCCGCCGGCGTCGCGGCCGGCGCCACCCCCACGACCGGGACCCCCTCCCCCGGCGCCGCCGCCCGCACCAGGTCCGCGAGGGGGAACGACGGGGGCAGGAGCACGTGCCCGCCGAGGTCGTCGCGCAGGCTCAGCGCCCGGCCCTCCGCCCGGGCCGCGGTGCGGGCCAGCACCCACCGCAGCGCGACCCGCGGGTCGCCGTCCCCGGGCGCGCGCACCCGGAGCACGAGGTAGCCGCTCTCCAGCGGCAGGCCGTAGCGCGCGGCGACGTCCTCCGGCCGCTCGCCGCGCAGCAGGGCCCAGGTCAGCTCGCGGACGGCGACGTGCTGGTCGGCCCCGCCGGCCAGGTACGCCTCGGTCACCCGGGTGACCGCCGAGCCCACCGCGCGCAGCTGCTCGCGGACCAGGTGCAGCACGGCGGCCGCCTCGTCCGGCCGGGACTCGGCCGCGAGCGCGTCGACGACCACCTCGGCACCGACGTGGTAGGTCTGCACCAGCGCCGCGAGCGGGATGCCCTCCTCCGCCCGCTGCACGGCCCGTTCCCGGGACAGCGCGGAGCCGGCGCCGGGCAGCCCCTGCGCGTGCCGGAGGAACGCCCGGATCGACGCGCGCGCGGTGCCGGCGACCTCGACGTCCTGGATCTCGCCGGGCAGCCGGTCGAACCCCGGCACCTCGGCGCGGATCCGTTCGACGACCCGCCGGGCCAGCTCCGGCACCCGCGGGACGAGCCGCGCCGCCAGCGCGGCGGCCTGCTCCGGCACGTCGGGCTGTGACATCTCACAACGATAGCGGCGTCGACCTGGCGCGCCCGCTCCTTGCCCGCCCCGCGCGCAGCCGCCACGGTGGACGGCATGACGCGCTCCCTCATCGACTACGCCGACGACGTCTGGAACGGGGCGGCGGACGACAACATCGCCCAGAGCGGATCGGCCGGCAGCGGCGTCCTCGACGTCGCCGACGGCGTCGGGTTCCACCCCGGCTTCGGCAACGTCATCACCTTCAAGGCCGGCGGCGAGGTGCTGCTGTTCGACAGCGGCAACCCGATGGGCGCGGCCGCGCTGCACACCGCGATCCGCACCTGGAGCCCCGACCCGGTCAGCACCGTCGTCTTCTCCCACGGGCACATCGACCACGTCTTCGGCGTCGGGCCGTTCGACGCCGAGCCCGGCCCGCGGCCCACCGTCGTCGCCCAGGAGCTCATCGGCGCGCGCTTCGACCGCTACGTCCTCACCAACGGCTACAACGCCGTCATCAACCAGCGCCAGTTCCAGGCCCCCAACCTGACCTGGCCCACCGAGTACCGCCGTCCTGACGTCACCTACCGGGACGCCATGACGCTGACCCGCGGCGGCCTGACGATGGAGCTGTTCCACGTCCAGGGCGAGACCGACGACGCCACCGTCGCCTGGCTGCCCGAGCAGAAGATCCTCTGCCCCGGCGACATGTTCATCTGGGTGACGCCGAACTGCGGCAACCCGCAGAAGGTGCAGCGCTACCCGCGCGAGTGGGCGATCGCCATGCGCCGGATGGCGGCCCTGGGCGCGGAGACCATGCTGCCCTCGCACGGGGCCCCGGTCTTCGGTGCCGACCGGATCCGCCAGGCGCTCACCGAGACCGCCGAGTGGCTGGAGAGCCTGGTCGAGCAGACGCTGGACGGGATGAACGCCGGTGCCCGGCTCGACGAACTGGTGCACGCCGTCCGGGCCCCCGCGCACCTGGCCGACCGGCCCTACCTGCGCGCCCGGTACGACGAGCCCGAGTTCATCGTGCGCAACCTCTGGCGGCGCTACGCCGGCTGGTACGACGGCAACCCGGCCAACCTCAAGCCGGCCCCCGACGCCCAGCTCGCCGCCGCGGTGGCCGAGCTCGCCGGCGGCTCCACCGCACTGGCCGACGTCGCCCGCCGCTACGCCGACGCCGGGGAGCTGCGCCTGGCCGCGCACTTCGCCGAGCTCGCCGTGCAGGCCGACGCCGCCGACGCGACGGCGCACGCCGCTCGCGCCGAGGTGTACGAGGCGCGGGCGAAGGCCGAGGAGTCGCTGATGGCGCGCGGCATCTTCACCTGGGCCGCCGCCGAGTCCCGTAAGGTCACCGGCGGGGCCGGGCAGCAGGCGGGGCCCTCGGCCCGGCTGCTCGCCGGCCCGCGGGACCAGTGACGCGCTGGCCCCGCCGCGTCTACCGGGAGGGCGTCGAGCCCGACCCGCGGTTCACCTTCGCCAACGAGCGCACCTTCCTCGCCTGGCTGCGGACGGCGCTGGCGCTCGTGGTGGCCGGCGTGGCCGTCGACGTCCTCGCCGAGCAGGCCGACGGCGACGCGGACGGCTACCGGCCGCTCGCCGTCGCCCTCATCGTGCTCGGGATGGCCGCCAGCGGGACCGCCTTCGTCCGCTGGATGGCCAACGAACGGGCCATGCGCCGGCAGGAGCCGCTGCCCGGCCTGGGGGTCGGGACCGTCCTGGCCGGGGGCGTCGCGGTGATCGCCCTCGGCCTGGTCCTCGTCCTGCTCCTCTGATGCCTCCCTGGGATCCCGGCCTGCAGCTCGAGCGGACGACCCTGGCCTGGCGGCGGACCGTGCTCTCCGGGTACGGCGCCGCGCTGCTGATCGGCCGGTTGCTGCTCGACCGCTCCCCGGCCACCGCGATCACCCTCGCGGCGGTCGCCACGGCGCTCGTGGCGGTCATCGGCGCCCGTGCGGCGCTGCGGCACCGCACCGCGGAGGACCGGCTGCGGCGCGACGAGGTGCTGCCCGACGCCCGGCTGTTCGCGGTCGTGACCGCGCTGATCCTGCTCGTGGGCGTGATGGCGCTGTCCACCGTCGTCCTCGGCCCCTGACGCCGGTGCCGGGACCTGGTAGGACGGCGGGATGAGCAGCGACGCACAGCTCCGCGACGAGGTCCGCGCCTGGCTGGCCGCGCACTGGGACCCCGCCGCCGACCGGGCCGCGTGGACCGCCGCCGTCGTCGACGCCGGGTACGCGGTGCCGCGCTGGCCGCGCGCGGCGTTCGGCCGGGAGCTGGACGAGGCGCAGGCGCGGATCGTCGAGGCGGAGTTCGCCCGGGCCGGCGCCCCCGGCAGCGGGCAGGACCGGACCAACCTGTGGGCGGGCACCCTGCTGACCTTCGGCACCGACGAGCTGCGCGCCCGGCTGCTGCGCCCCCTGCTGGAGAACCGGGTGCGGATGTGCCTGCTCTACAGCGAGCCGGGCGCGGGCTCCGACCTCGCCGGCGTGCGCACCAGCGCGGTGCGCGACGGCGAGGAGTACGTCGTCGACGGCCAGAAGGTGTGGACGTCGAACGCCGCCGGCGCCGACTACGGGATGCTGCTGGCCCGCACCGACCCGGCCGTGCCCAAGCACCGCGGCCTGAGCTTCTTCTTCCTCCCGATGGACCAGCCCGGTGTCGAGGTCCGGCCGCTGCGGCAGATCACCGGCGAGGCGCACTTCAACGAGGTCTTCCTGACCGGCGCGCGGGTGCCGGCCGCCAACCTGCTGGGCGGGCCCGGGCAGGGCTGGCGGGTGCTGCTCACCGCGCTGGCCTTCGAGCGGGTCGCGCTGGGCTCCACCAACCTGGGGGCGATGACGCGCGCGAACGGGCGCGCGGAGGCCGACCTGCCCGAGCTGGCGAAGCGCCACGGCCGGGCCGGCGACGTGCTGCTCCGCCGCGACATCGCGCGCGTGTTCGCCCTGCGCTCGGTCAACCGCTGGACCAACCAGCGGGCGCTGGCCCAGGCCGAGCAGGGCGGCTCCTCCCCGCTGGCGTCGCTGGGCAAGCTGGCGATGTCGCGGATCGTGCACGAGACCGGCCGCGTGCAGTCAGCGATCGTCGGGGCGCAGGCGCTGCTCGAGGGCCCGGAGCACCCCGACGGCGACGACGCCAACTTCGCCTCGATGAACGCCTACTTCACCTCGATCGGCGGCGGCACCGACCAGATCCAGCGGAACATCATCGGCGAGCGGCTGCTCGGCCTGCCGCGCGAACCCGAGGTGGACCGCGACGTCCCGTTCCAGGACGTGCCGCGCTCCTCCTGACCACCCCCTCCCGGGACTTTCTGTACCGAAAGTCCCCCTCCCATCGGGACTTTCGGTACCGAAAGTCCCCATCCCGTCGGGACTTTCGGTACCGAAAGCCCCTCCCGGGGTCGGCAGCCGGATCAGCGGCGCCGGTCAGGCGCTCGAGGAGGGCGTCCTGCTCCGGCGTGCGCACCCGGCCGCTCTGACCGGCCGCCGCACGGATCCCGCCGCCCGCCGTCCCGGGGCAGACGGGCGGGCACGGGAGGCCATACGGTGACCTGAGCCACGCTGCGCCGCCGATCCGGGCGGCGCCGGACACGGAGGTAGGGCATGAGCGAGACGACCCCGACCGGCAGCCGCACCTTCCCGCCGCCCGAGGCGATCGCCGCCCGGGCCAACGTCGGTCCCGAGGTCTACGAGCGGGCGGCGGCCGACCGGCTGAGCTTCTGGGCCGAGCAGGCGGGCCGGCTGTCCTGGGAGCGGCCGTGGGACGAGGTGCTCGACTGGAGCAACCCGCCGTTCGCCAAGTGGTTCGTCGGCGGGAAGCTCAACGTCGCCTACAACTGCGTGGACCGGCACGTCGAGGCCGGCCACGGCGAGCAGGTCGCCTACCACTGGGAGGGCGAACCCGGCGACACCCGGACGATCACCTACGCCCAGCTCAAGGACGAGGTCAGCCGCGCGGCGAACGCGCTGGTCGAGCTCGGCGTGCAGGCCGGGGACCGGGTCGCGATCTACCTGCCGATGATCCCCGAGGCGGTCATCTCGATGCTGGCCTGCGCCCGGATCGGCGCCGTCCACATGGTGGTCTTCGGCGGCTTCTCCGCCGACGCCCTGGCCAGCCGCATCGACGACGCCGGCGCCGTCCTCGTCATCACCGCCGACGGCGGGTACCGCCGCGGCGCGCCCAGCGCGCTCAAGCCCGCGGTCGACGACGCGGTGGGCCGCTCCCCCGGCGTCCGCAACGTGCTCGTCGTGAAGCGCACCGAGCAGGACGTGGAGTGGACCGAGGGCCGCGACCTGTGGTGGCACGACGTGGTGGGCCGGCAGTCGACCGAGCACACCTGCGAGTTCTTCGACGCCGAGCACCCGCTCTACATCATGTACACGTCCGGGACGACGGCGAAGCCCAAGGGCATCCTGCACACCTCCGGCGGCTACCTGACCCAGGTGAGCTTCACCCACTGGGCGAGCTTCGACCTCAAGCCGGACGAGGACGTCTTCTGGACGGCGGCCGACGTCGGCTGGGTGACCGGCCACAGCTACATCGTCTACGGCCCGCTCTCCCAACCGGGCGACGTCGGTGATGTACGAGGGCACCCCGGAGACCCCGCACCGCGGCCGCTGGTTCGAGCTGATCCAGAAGTACGGCGTGACCATCCTCTACACCGCCCCGACGGTGATCCGGACCTTCATGAAGTGGGGCGCGGAGATCCCGGCCGGCTTCGACCTGTCCAGCCTGCGGGTGCTGGGCTCGGTGGGTGAGCCGATCAACCCCGAGGCCTGGCTCTGGTACCACGAGCACATCGGCGGCGGCCGCTGCCCGATCGTCGACACCTGGTGGCAGACCGAGACCGGCGGCCACATGATCAACCCGCTGCCGGGCGTCACGTCGCTGGTCCCGGGCTCGGCGCAGGTGCCCTTCCCCGGCATCGCGGCGAAGGTGGTCGACGACGAGGGCAACGAGCTGGCCGACGACTCGACCGGCCTGCTCGTGCTCACCGAGCCGTGGCCGTCGATGCTGCGCACCATCTGGGGCGACGACGACCGCTACGTGGACACCTACTGCGTCGCGGTTCGGGAAGAACGTCTACTTCGCCGGCGACGGCGCCAAGAAGGACGCCGACGGCAACATCTGGCTGCTCGGCCGGGTGGACGACGTGATGAACGTGTCGGGGCACCGGATCTCCACGACGGAGGTGGAGTCCTCGCTGGTCGGGCACCCCGCGGTCGCCGAGGCGGCGGTCGTCGGCGCCACCGACCCGACCACCGGCCAGGGCATCGTGGCGTTCGTGATCCTCCGCGAGAGCGGGGTGGACTCCGGCGACGAGCTGGTGCAGACGCTGCGCACGCACGTCGGCAAGGACATCGGGCCGATCGCCAAGCCGCGCCAGATCATGGTCGTGCAGGAGCTGCCCAAGACGCGGTCGGGCAAGATCATGCGGCGGCTGCTCCGCGACATCGCCGAGAACCGCGAGCTCGGCGACGTCACCACGCTCACCGACTCGTCGGTGATGAACCTGATCAAGGAGAAGCTGCCCGCCGCCCCCGCGGAGGACTGACCCGCCGGCTCCCCCCGAGGGCAGAAATGGCCATGTCTGCCCTCGGGGGGTGACCCGTCGGGGGACGCGAGGGCGCGCCCCGGTCCGCCGTGGGGCACCATTCCCCTGGTCAGGAACGCTGATCCGCACGACCCGACGAAGGAGGAGCCACCCGTGGCCCACAGTGTGTCGCCGACCCCGCTCGGGACGACCGCCGGAGCCGAGGAGCCCTCGGTCGGGGCCCTCGTCCAGAGCGCGATGGCCGACATGTCCACCCTGGTCCGCGCCGAGATCGAGCTGGCCAAGGCCGAGGTCGGCAAGTCCGCGAAGAAGGCCGGCATCGGTGGTGGCCTGTTCGGCGCCGCCGCGGTGGTCGCGGGCTTCTCGATGTTCTTCGTCTTCATCGCGCTGGCCGAGGGGCTGACCGCGATCGGCCTCCCCCGGTGGCTGTCCTACCTGCTGGTGTGGGTCTTCCTGCTGCTGCTGGCCGGGCTCCTCGCGCTGGTGGGCAAGCGCCTGATCTCCAAGATCGAGAAGCCCGAGCGCACGCTGGAGACCCTCTCCGACCTGCCGGACGTGCTGCACCGCGAGGCTCCTGGCCAGCGGCACCGGGCCGTGCCCGAGGTGAGCGGCGGCAAGGTCGCGCTGCGCGGCAACGAGTCCTACAAGCTCTGAGCCGGCGGTGACCGTCCCGCCGGACGGGCAGCCGGACGCGACCAGCGTCCTGCTGCCGGGGCCGTGGACCCACCGGGACGTCTCGGCCAACGGCATCTCGCTGCACACCGCCGAGGCGGGCGAGGGTCCGCTGGTGCTGCTCCTGCACGGCTTCCCGCAGTTCTGGTGGGCCTGGCGGGCCCAGCTCACCGCCCTGTCCGCGGCGGGTTTCCGCGTGGTCGCGCCCGACCTGCGCGGCTACGGCGCGAGCGACAAGCCGCCGCGCGGCTACGACCTGCCCACCGCGGCGGCCGACGTCGCCGCGCTGGTGCGCGCCCTGGGCGAGCGGGACGCCGTGCTGGTCGGGCACGACTGGGGTGCCCTGGTCGCCTGGACGACGGCCGCGCTGCACCCGCGCAGCGTCCGCCGCCTCGTCGTCCTGTCCATGGCGCATCCGCGCCGGCTGCGCGCCGGGATGGCCGACGCCGCGCAACGGCGGGCGTTCCGCTACTTCCTGGGCGCCCAGCTCCCGCGGCTGCCCGAGCGCCGGCTGACCCGTGCCGACGACGACCCGGTGGCCGAGCTGCTGCGCGACTGGTCGGGCCCGGCGTGGACGCAGGCGCCCGGCTTCGCCGAGGCCGTCGACCGGTACCGCTCCGCCGCCCGCATCCCGCAGGCCGCCTACGGCTCGATGGAGTACTTCCGCTGGGCGGGCCGCTCGCAGCTGCGGCCCGACGGCCTGCGGTACGCCCGGCGGATGGCCGCGCCGATCTCCGCGCCGACGCTGCAGCTGCACGGCGAGCTCGACGGGTGCGTGCTGCCGGCCACCGCGGCGGGCTCGGGCCGCTACGTCGCCGGTGCCTACGAGTGGCGCGCGAGCTGCCCGGTCGGGGGCACTTCCTCCCCGAGGAGGCCCCCGACGAGATCAGCGCGGCCATCGCCGACTGGGCCCGCTGAGGCTCACTCGCAGGGGCCGGTCCCGACGGTCGCGCGGGCGGTCGTGCCGGCCAGTGCAGCGTCCTCGACCTCGGCGCCGGTGAGCGCGTAGCCGGTGTCCGGGTCGTCGATCGCCGAGGCGAAGACCACGCCGAGCACCTGGCCGTCGGGCGCGAGCAGCGGGCCGCCGGAGTTGCCGGCCCGCACGGTGCCGAACAGCGCGTACACGTCGCGGACGACGGTGCGGCTGCCCCGGAAGTCCGGCCCGCTGATGTCGCCCTGGTCGCGGATCCGCGCGGCACCGACGAAGAAGTCCCCGCCCCCGGGGTAGCCCATGATGATCGCGTCGTCCCCGGCCGCGGCCGGCGCCGTGGTGAGCGTCAGCGGCACCTGCGGCAGGCCCGGCACGAGCAGGACGGCGACGTCGATCGCCTCGTCCAACGTACACCGGCGTCGCGTCGTACTCCTCGCCCTCGGCCTCGACGGTGGGCTCGGTGACCCCGGCGAGCACGTGCGCGTTGGTCATGACCCGCTCCGGCGCGTAGACGAAGCCGGAGCCGTCGATCTGCCGCGAGCAGGACGGCGCGATCCCGGTGATCTTGACGACCGAGCCGCGCACGGAGGTGACGACCTGGCTGCCCTCGAGCGCGGGGTCCGGCGCCGGCACGTCGCGGACCCGTGTCGGGGTGAGCGGGTCGAGCACGTCGGGCAGCCCCCGCCGGTCGATGGCCTCGCGGAGGCTGTCGTAGACCGACCGGACGCCGGAGGGCACGGTGCTGTCGACGGCCTGCACCAGCGCCGACTGCCGCACCTGCGCGGCCACCTGCGGGAACGGCGAGCTGGCCAGCGGCGAGGCGACCATCCAGGCGACCAGCAGGACGGCGGCCGCGGAGACGACGGCACCGGCGACCGAGTCCAGCATCTTCGCCGGCTCCCAGGTCACCGTGCGCCGGACCGCCCGGCCGATCGCCCCGGCCAGGATCTGCCCGAGCAGCGCCCCGGCGAGGACGACGACGAGCGCGGCGAACACCCGGGTGACGCTGGAGCCGTCGATCCGCTCGGCGACCGGCCCGGACAGCTGGGCGCCGAGCACCGCGCCGCCCAGGAAACCGGCGATCGAGGTGGCCGACACGAGCAGCCCCTGCCGGAACCCGGACAGCGCGAAGGCCATCGCCAGCACGATCAGCACCACGTCCACCAGCGACACGGTCAGCCCCCCTGGCTCACCGTCATGGTGCCCACCTGGCCGAGCTGGGTGTGGAACGTGCAGGTGAACGGGTGGTCGCCGGGCACGGCGACCTCGAAGTCGATGGTCAGCTCCTGGCCGGGGGCCAGGAAGTCGATGCCGGCGCCGATCGGTTCGGGCCCCTCGCCCTCGTCGAACTTCAGGTTGTGGGTCATCTCGTCGGCGGCGTTGACCACCGTCAGCCGCACCTTCCCCGGCGCGACGGTGAAGGTGTCCGGGGTGAAGACGTAGTCGTCCTGGGTCCGGATCGTGACCTCCTGGACGCCGTCCTCGGCGATGGTCACCACCCCGAGAACCTCGGTCGAGGCCGACGTCCCGTCGCCCCCGCCGCCGTCCCCGCCGTCGTCGCCCCCGCAGCCGGTGAGCGCCCCGACCGCGAGCACCGCCCCGGCGCACAGCGCCGCCGTCCGCCGCCTCGCGCCCGCCCTCATCGGGGAGGGACCGTACGCGTCGGCGGGCCGTCGGGCGCGGGATCGGCCACCGTCGGCGCGGCGGCGTCGCCGGCCGGGTCGTCGTCCCCGGAGCCGGGCAGCGTGTACCGCTTCGGCCGGGCCGCGCCCATCGTGCGGACGTCGCGCTGGTCCCACGGCCGGGTCAGGCCGGCGGCCTCCAGGATCGTGTCGACCAGCCCGGCGGTGAAGCCCCACACCTCCATGTCGGCGACGGCGAAGGCCGGGCCGATGTAGCCCGACGGGTGGCGCAGCCGGTAGCGGTTGGCCGGGTCGACCAGCTCGGCCAGCGGCACCCGGGCCACGCGGGCCACCTCGTGCGGATCGCCGACGGTGACGTCCCGCGGGTCGTCCCACCAGCCGACGACCGGCACCACGAGCCGGTTCGACGGCGGCAGGTAGAGCTCCTGCAGCGTGGCCAGCACGCGCACGCTCTCGGGGTGGATGCCGGCCTCCTCGTGCGCCTCGCGCAGCGCGGTGCCGATCGGGAAGTCGTCACCGGCCTCGGCCCCGCCACCGGGGAAGGCGGGCTGGCCGGCGTGGCTGCGCAGGTGCGCGGACTTCTCGATGAACAGCAGGTCCGGGCCGGCCGGGCCCTCGCCGAACAGGATCAGCACGGCCGCGCGCCGGGCGGTGGCCGAGGGCTCCGGCATCCGGCGGGCCAGGGGCAGGTCGTCGGCGGCGTCCAGCAGCCGCCGCAGGTACTCGGGCACCCCGTCGGTGCGGACGTGGTCCGCTGCGCTCACAGCTGCACCCCGAGGTGCTCGGCGACGAGGGTGCGCAGCTCCTCGACCGAGGTCACCTGACCGACCTCGGTGTGCACCAGCGCGCCGTCGGCGTCGAGGAAATAGGTGAACGGCAGCGCGTTGATGCCGAGCTCGTCCATGAGCTCACCGTCCCCGTCGAAGGCACCCGGAAACGTGATCCCCAGATCAGCGGCGAGCGAGTCGGCCTGCGGCGCACCGTCCTTGCTGATGACGCCGAGCACGCGGACCCGGTCGCCGGCCGCCGTCGCGAACTCCTGGATCAGCGGCAGCTCGGTGCGGCAGGGCGCGCACCAGCTGCCCCACAGGTTGACCAGCGTCGGGACGCCCGGTGCCCGTCCGAGGTCGAGCGAGCCCCCGCCCAGGCAGTCGAAGACCAGCGGGGGCAGGGTCGCCGCGCCCGCGGCCGGCTGGTCCGGCTGCTCGGGGCATGGTTCCAGGGCGGTGGCGTCGGCGAGGGTGCGCGAGGGGGCGGCGTCGTCGGCGTCGTCACCGGTGCAGGCGGTGAGGGCGAGCAGCGCGGCGAGCCCCAGGAACCGGACGCGCATCACTCGGTGTCCGAGGCCGCGGGGGTCTTGACCAGCTTCCCGGCGACCTCGGGGTCGACCGGGCCGATGCCGTAGGAGGGGCACCACTGCGCCAGCCCGCATGCCCCGCACGCGGCCTTCTTGGCGTGGCACACGCGCCGGCCGTGGAAGATCACGCGGTGGGAGAAGTCGGTCCACTCCTTCTTCGGGATCAGCTCGGCGATCTGCGCCTCGACCTTGACCGGGTCTTCCTCCTCGGTCCAGCCGAAGCGGCGCACCAGCCGGCCGAAGTGCGTGTCGACGGTGAGCCCGGGGATGCCGAACGCGTTGCCGAGGACGACGTTGGCCGTCTTGCGCCCGACGCCGGGCAGCGTGACGAGGTCGGCCATCCGGCCGGGCACCTCGCCGTCGAACCGCTCCACCAGCGCCTGCGCCAGCCCGAGGGCCGAGTTCGAATCTTCGCGCGGAAGAAGCCGGTGGGCTTGAGGATCTCCTCGAGCTCGGCGCGGTCGGCACCGGCGAGGGCGTGCGCGTCCGGGAAGCGGGCGAACAGCCGCGGGGTGACCTTGTTGACCATCTTGTCCGTCGTCTGCGCGGACAGCACGGTGGCCACGAGCAGCTCGAAGGCGTTCGTGAAGTCCAGCTCGCAGTGCGCGTCGGGGTGGATGACGGCCAGCTCGCGCGCCATGCGCCGGGCCCGGCGGGTGCGACCGAGCGGGGTCTCGCCCGGATCGAAGGGGGAGGCCCCCGTGCGGGCGGCCTTCGTGGGCCGGCGGGGCTTGACCGGGCGCGCGTAGGCCGGCGACGGAGCGGGGGCGGACACGCGACCGAGCGTAGGCGGCCCGGCTGACAGGGAGCGGTCGTGCCAGAATCGAGAACGGCCGATCCCGCGTCCCGCGGGCCGGCGACGCGTCGCACGAGGTCGGGAGGAGGTCGCCGTGGTCGCGCTGAGCGTCCATCCTCTTCCCGCCCCTGCTGATCGCCTTCCTGCTCGTCATGGAGCGCGTCGAGGAGCCGTTGCGCCGTCCCGCCTCGCCGCGCGAGGTCGGCGAGTTCCTCGACACCGCCACCGCCGACGAGGTCGACACGCTGGCCTCCTCGGGCATCCGCCGGGCGCTGTTCCGCTGGCGACGCCGCCGCAAAGGCGGCGCGAGCACCACGAACCCCCCGCTGGTCTGACCCCCGGCCGGGGCGCCTGTGAGCCGGCGCACTCGCTCGCAGGGGGGACACCGGGTGCCACCGAACGGGTGACCCGGGGCACAGGCCCCTAGACTCGCTGCGGACACGGGAGCAATGCGCCCGTCGAGCAGCAGTGGGAAAGGACGTGCAGTGGACGAGGTGCTGGCCCAGTCGGGGCTCTTCCAGGGGCTGTCGGAAGACGCGGTGGACCCCGTCCTCAGCCGGCTCGAGATCGTCACGCTCCCCCGCGGCCGCGTCGTCTTCAACGAGGGCGAGCCCCGGCGACAGCCTCTACATCGTGATGACGGGCAAGATCAAGCTCTCCCGCCGCGCCCCCGACGGCCGCGAGAACGTGCTGGCCGTAATGGGCCCCTCCGACCAGTTCGGCGAGCTGTCGGTCTTCGACCCCGGCCCGCGGACGGCGACGGCGACCGCGGTCACCGACGTCCGCCTGGCCCGCATGCCGCAGTCGGTGCTGCGCCCGTGGATCGAGGCGCACCCGGAGATCGGCGAGCAGCTGCTCCGCGTGCTGGCCCGCCGCCTGCGCCGCACCAACGACTCCGTCGCCGACCTGATCTTCACCGACGTCCCCGGCCGCGTGGCCAAGGCGCTGCTGCAGATGGCCGACCGCTTCGGCAACCGCGAGAGCGACGGCCTGCGCGTCAAGCACGACCTCACCCAGGAGGAGCTGGCCCAGCTCGTCGGCGCCTCCCGCGAGACGGTCAACAAGGCGCTGGCCGACTTCGTGCACCGCGGCTGGATCCAGCTGCAGGGCAAGTCGGTCGTCGTCCTCGACGAGGAGCGCCTGCGCCGCCGCGCGAGGTGACCTGAGCGTTGAACGCCAGAGGCCCGGAACCGTCACGGTTCCGGGCCTCTGTCGTTCGATGCCCTACTTCTTCGTCATAGCCACCAGGGGGACCTTCTCCCCGTTGGGCAGGACTGCGAAGCGGCCCTCGTCGGTCTGCTCGAACTCGGGCAGGATCGGCTCGATCGGGTCCGGCGGGGAGCCGGCGAGCGCGGCGGAGACGTCGGCGAACCGGCCCAGCTGGGACAGCGTGTGCGACGTCGGCGGCAGCATCGGCCGGGTCCCGGCGTGGTGCTCGGCCAGCGCGGCGGCCGGCGAGAGCCAGGCGGCCTCGTCGGCCTCCCCGGAGACGTCGCGCGCCTCCTGCCCGGCCGGCAGCGCCGCCACGAAGAACTTGGTGTCGTAGCGGCGGGACTCCATCGGCGGGGTGATCCAGTGCGCGAAGGGGCGTAGCAGGTCCGAGCGCAGCACCAGGCCGCGGCCGGCGAGCAGCTCGGTGAGCGACAGGTCGCGGCGCAGCAGCGCCTGGCGCTGCTGCTCCCAGTCGTCGCCGGAGACGTCCGGCACGACCGCACCCTCGGCGGGCCCGGCCAGCAGGACGCCGGCCTCCTCGAAGGTCTCCCGCACCGCGGCGCAGACCAGCTCGCGGGCCAGCCGCTCGTCGCAGCCGAAAGCGGCCGCCCACTCGGCGGGCGTCGGGCCGGCCCAGCCGATCTCGGTGTCGGCGTCGCGCTCGTCGACGCCGCCACCTGGGTAGGCGGTCATCCCGCCGGCGAACGGCATGCCCTTGGTGCGCCGCAGCAGGTACACCTCGAGGCCGGGATCGCCGTCGCGGACGACGAGGACGGTGGCCGCGTGCCGGATGTCGGCGCTCATCGCAGCTCGACCGTCAGCTCGACCTCGACCGGGGAGCCCAGCGGCAGCTCGGCGACGCCGACGGCGCTGCGGGCGTGCCGGCCGGCGTCCCCGAAGATCTTCGCGAGGAACTCGCTGGCGCCGTTGATCACCCGCGGCTGGCCGGTGAAGCCCTCCGCGCTGGCCACGTAGCCGACCACCCGCACCACGCGGGCCACCTCGTCCAGGCCCACCAGGTCGTCGACGGCGGCGAGGGCGTTGAGCGCGCACACCTTGGCGTCGGCGGCCGCGGCCTCCACGTCGACCGAGCCGCCGACCTTGCCGGTGCGGCGCAGCCCGCCGTCGACGAACGGCAGCTGGCCGGAGGTGAACACCAGCGACCCGGTGCGCACGGCCGGCACGTACGCGGCGACCGGCGCGGCCACGGGCGGCAGCCGGATGCCCAGTTCGGCGAGCCGGGCGTGCCAGCCGCCCGCGGGCGCCGTCACGCCGGGCGCTTGAGGTACGCGACGAGCTGGTCGGACCCGCTCGGGCCGGGGAGCACGGTGACCAGCTCCCAGCCGTCCACGCCCCAGGAGTCGAGGATCGCCTTGGTGTTGTGGATGAGCAGCGGGATGGTGGCGTACTCCCAGCGCTGGCGTGCCGATTCCGTCATGCGCGCGACGCTAGCGCAGCGGGCGGCGCCCGCCGAGCATGCGTCCCCGGCTGCGCCGGGCCGGGCGACCGACCTGCTCCTACGCTGGAGCGGTGAGCCCCGACCCCTCGTCCGCGCGCCTGCACGTCGTCACCGGCAAGGGCGGGACGGGGAAGACCACCGTCGCGGCGGCGCTGGCGCTCGCACTCGCGGCCGACGGGCGCTCGGTGCTCCTCGTCGAGACCGAGGGCCGCCAGGGCATCGCCCAGCTGTTCGACACCGCGCCGCTGCCCTACGAGGAGCGCCGCGTGGCCGTGGCCCGCGGCGGCGGCGAGGTGCGCGCGCTGGCCATCGACGTCGAGGAGGCGCTGCTGGACTACCTCGACATGTTCTACAACCTGCGCCGCGCCGGCCGGGCGCTGCGCAAGATGGGCGCGATCGACTTCGCCACGGCCATCGCCCCGGGCCTGCGCGACGTGCTCATCACCGGGAAGATCAAGGAGGCGGTCAGCCGCCGCAAGGACGGCCACCCGGTCTACGACGCCGTCGTCGTCGACGCGCCGCCCACCGGCCGGATCACGCGCTTCCTCGGCGTCACCGGCGAGATGTCGCAGCTGGCCCGCTCCGGCCCCATCAAGACCCAGAGCGACGGCGTGATGGCGGTGCTGAAGTCGCCGCAGACCGCCGTCCACCTGGTCACGATCCTCGAGGACATGCCCGTGCAGGAGACCGCCGACGCGATCGCCGAGCTGCGCGAGGCCGGGCTGCCGATCGGCTCGGTGATCGTCAACCTGGCCACCGAGCCCGTGCTCCCGCCCGCTGACCTCGCCCGCGCCGCGGACGACGGGCTCACCGGCGCCGACCTCGCCCCCGCGCTGGCCGCCGCGCACCTGCCCGGCGACGGCGCGGTCGCCGAGGCGCTGGCCACCCAAACCGTCGAGCACGCCCGCCGCTGGGCCGCTCAGGACGCGCTGCGCGACGACGTCGAGGCGCTCGGCCAGCCCACGGTCGAGCTGCCGCTGCTCACCGGCCCGGTGGACCTCGGCTCGCTGTTCGAGCTCGCCGGACGGCTCGAGGAGCACCTGCTCGCCGAGGACGTCGCCGCGTGACCGCCGCCCGGCCCCGCCCGCAGGCACCCGCGCTCGACCTCGGCGCGCTGATCGCCGACCCGGCGACCCGGATCGTCGTCTGCTGCGGCGCCGGCGGCGTCGGCAAGACGACGACGTCGGCCGCGCTCGCCCTGGCCGCCGCCGAGGCCGGCCGCAGCGTCGTCGTCCTCACCATCGACCCGGCCCGCCGGCTGGCGCAGTCGCTGGGCCTGACCGAGCTCGACAACGAGCCGCGGCGGGTCGACGTCCCGGGGGCCCCGGGCGAGCTGCACGCGATGATGCTGGACATGAAGCGGACGTTCGACGACGTCGTCGCCGCGCACTCGACGCCCGAGCGGGCCCAGCAGGTCCTGGACAACCCCTTCTACCAGACCCTGAGCTCGTCGTTCTCCGGGACGCAGGAGTACATGGCGATGGAGAAGCTGGGGCAGCTGCGGGCCAGCGACCAGTGGGACCTCATCGTCGTCGACACCCCGCCGTCGCGGTCGGCGCTGGACTTCCTCGACGCCCCGAACCGGATGAGCCGCTTCCTCGACGGCACGATGATCCGGCTGCTCATGGCGCCCAGCCGGGCCGGTTTCAAGTTCGCCAGCGCCGGCTTCCTGCTGTTCAGCCGGATCGTGTCGAAGATCCTCGGCGGCCAGCTGCTGCGCGACATCTCCGCGTTCGTCGCCGCGCTGGACACCATGTTCGGCGGCTTCCGCGAGCGGGCCACCGCCACCTACGAGCTGCTCCGCAAGCCGGGGACGTCGTTCGTCGTCGTCGCCTCCCCGGAGCCGGACGCGCTGCGCGAGGCCTCCTACTTCGTCGACCGGCTCTCCGCCGACGAGATGCCGCTGGCCGGGCTGGTCGTGAACCGCACCCACCCGCCGGCCACCGCCGCGCTGTCGGCCACCCGCGCCGAGGCCGCGGCCGAGGAGGTGCTGGAGGCCGGTGGGCCCGACGCGCCGCTGGCCGCGGCGGCACTGCGGGTGCACGCCGAGCGGATGACGCTGGCCGCGCGCGAGCAGCACCTGGCCGACCGGTTCACCAGCGCCCACCCGGAGGTCGCCGTCCGCACCGTGCCGGCCGCTGCCGGCGACGTCCACGACCTGGACGGGCTGCGCACCATGGCCGACGCGCTGACCGGCGCCGACGGGGACACGCCGACCGGCACGCCGCGCACGCGCATCCTCCCCGCGCGCCGAGGCTGAGCCGGGGTTCCTGTCGGCCCCGCGCCGTACATTGGGCGGCGATGTCGGACAACGCCCGCCTCCGCACCCGCCTGCTCGCCAAGCTCGCCCTGACGATCGTCGTCGCCGGGGTGCTCGTGGCCGGTCTCCTGCTGCCGTGGGTCGGGGGCGGCGGGCTGGTCGCCCGCAACTCGGCGAACCTGCTCGACGCGCTGCCGGTGGAGCTGACCGACGCGACGCCGGCCGGGATGACGAAGGTGCTCGCCGCCGACGGGCAGCTGATCACCAACCTGTACGACAAGAACCGGACGCCCGTTGCCTCGGACGAGATCGCCGACGTGATGAAGCAGGCGCTGGTCGACATCGAGGACTCGCGCTTCTACGACCACAACGGGCTCGACGTGCAGGGCACGATGCGCGCGCTGGTGAAGAACCTGGTCGCGGGCTCGGTGCAGGAGGGCGGCTCGACCCTCACCCAGCAGCTGGTCAAGCAGACGCTGCTGCAGACGGCGGACACCGCCGAGGCCCGCACCGCGGCCACCGAGCAGACGCCGGCGCGCAAGCTGCGCGAGGCGCGGCTGGCGCTCGCGCTCGAGGAGACCTACGACAAGGACGAGATCCTCACCCGGTACCTGAACATCGTGTACTTCGGGAAGGGCGCCTACGGCATCCAGGCCGCGGCCCAGCGCTACTTCAGCGTCGACGCGCGCGACCTGACGCTCCCGCAGGCGGCGATGCTCGCCGGGCTGGTGCAGAGCCCGTTCCTCGACGACCCGATCGACAACCCGGAGAACGCGCAGACGCGGCGCAACCAGGTGCTGAAGCGGATGTTCGACCTCGGGCACATCACCGAGCAGCAGTACACCGAGATCGCGGCCACCCCCGTCGAGGTCGCGCCCGGCATCCCCCCGGCCAACGGTTGCATCGACGCCACCATCGGCGGCTTCTTCTGCGCCTACGCCGTCAACTACCTCACCGGGGAGCTCGGCCTCACCGAGAGCCAGTTGAAGACCGACGGGCTGACCATCCAGACCACGCTGCGCCCGGACATGCAGGTGCTGGGGGACCAGGCGGTGCTCAACACGCTGCCCATGGGCGACCCCCTCGCCGGCATGTACACCGCACTGGAGCCGGGCACCGGCAAGCTGCTGGCGATGAGCGTCAACCGGCGCTTCGGCTGTGACGGCCAGGAGTGCGAGTCCGGTCATCCTGAACGCCCGCGCCAGCCAGGGCGCGGGTTCGACGTACAAGGTCTTCACCGCCGCCGCAGCGCTCGCCGAGGGCATCCCGGCGACCACGACGATCTCCACCCCGGGCGACCGCTACACCTCCCGGATCTTCCGCGGCCCCAGCTGCGGCGCCGACCGCAACGGCACCAACGCGCGCGGCATGTACTGCGTGCAGAACGTGGGCAACTACCCGGACACGCTCGACATGCGCGGCGCCCTGGTGCGCTCGTCCAACACCTACTTCCTGGCCCTGCTCGACCAGCTGGGCAGCGTCGAGCAGCCGGTGCGGATGGCCCAGGCGATGGGGCTGCGGTCCCTCGACCCGGTGGCCGACCAGATCATCGCCGAGCGCCGCGGCTCGTTCACCCTCGGGTCGGAGGCCACCAGCCCGCTGGACCTCGCCAGCGCCTACGGCACCATGGCGGCCAACGGCACGGCCTGCCCGCCCACGCCGATCGATGGCGTGCTGGACCGCTTCGGTGAGCCGCTCGAGAAGGACGACGGCACGCCGGTGTGGGCCGGCAACGCCTGCACCCCGGAGGCGATCCCGCCGGGCGTGGCCACCACGCTGAACGACATCCTCAAGGGTGACGTCATGAGCCCGGAGGGCACCGGCACCCGGGCCGCCGTCCCGGGCGTCGACATCGCCGGCAAGACCGGCACCTCGCAGAACAACTTCTCGGTGGCGTTCGTCGGCTACACCCCGCAGTACGCGGCCAGCGTGATGGTGCTCAACCCCAAGGAGAACCAGGACGTCGGCGGCTTCGGCGGCAACAAGCCGGCCACCATCTGGCACGACGCCATGGCGCCGATCCTGAGCGCCCAGCCGAACGTGCCGTTCGCCCCGCCGGACCCGCAGGTGCTCAACGGCCGCAGCGTTCCGGTGCCGAGCTGCTCCTCCCCCGCCGAGTGCGAGCAGGCCCTCACCGCCGCCGGCCTGCAGGTCACCAGCCGCACGGTGGAGAGCGACTCCCCCCGCGGCACCTTCCTGGGCACCAGCCCGGCGGTCGGTCAGCAGGCCTACGTGCGGGAGCCGGTGGCGATCCTGGTCAGCGCCGGGCCGCGGCCGGTCGAGACGCCGTCGCCGACGCAGCAGCCCGACCCCACCCAGCAACCGCAGCAGCAGCCCCAGCCCCAGCCACCCGCTCCGGGTGGGCCGCAGGGCCCGGGCGGAGGGCCCCGCACCCAGCCGGGCGAGCCGGCGCCCGAGCCGCCGCCGGCACCCGAGCCCCCGCCGGCGCCCTGAGCCGGCTCAGCCGAGCTGGCGGCGCACCTCGGCGGCCACGCGCCCGCCGTCGGCCCGACCCGCGACGACGCCGTTCGCCGCGCCCATGACCTTGCCCATGTCCTTCATGCCGGAGGCCCCGGTGCGGGTGATCACGTCGGCGACGATCGCGGCCAGGTCGGCGTCCTCCAGCTGGGCCGGCAGGTAGCCGGCGAGCACCTCACCCTCGGCCCGCTCGCGCTCGGCCTGCTCGGCCCGGCCGGCCCCGGCGAACGCCTCCGCGGCCTCCTTGCGCTTCTTCGCCTCGCGGCGCAGCACCGCCTGCACCTCGTCGTCGTCGAGCTCGCGGGCCTCCTTGCCGGAGACCTCCTCCGCGCTCACGGCGGTCAGCACCATGCGCAGCGTCGCGGTGCGCAGCTCGTCGCGGGCCTTCATGGCGGTGGTCAGGTCGTCGCGCAGCTGCTTCTTCAGGTCACTCACGTTCCCAGCCTGGCACGGCGGCCCGCGGGCCCGCGCCCGTAGGCTCCCCGGTGTGCGCTGGTACACCGTCCCCGCAGCCCTCGCCGCCACCGGCGCCGGCACGATCGCCTACGCGAGCCTCTACGAGCGCACCCGCTGGACGCTGCGCCGCTTCGAGGTGCCGGTGCTCGCGCCGGGCTCCGCGCCGCTGACCGTCCTGCACCTGTCCGACCTGCACATGACCGCGACCCAGCGGTCCAAGCAGGAGTGGGTCGCAGCTCTGGCCGCCCTCGAGCCGGACCTGGTCATCAACACCGGCGACAACCTGGCCGGCTTCGACGCCGTCCCGGGCACGCTGCGGGCGCTGGACCCCCTCATGGACCGGCCGGGCGCCTTCGTCCTGGCCAGCAACGACTACTACGCGCCCCGGCCGAAGAACCCGTTCAAGTACTTCTTCCCCAGCCACAAGCGGGTGCACGGCGACGAGCTGCCCTGGCGGGACCTGCGCGACGGCATGCGCGACCGCGGCTGGCTGGACCTCACCAACGGCGCCGGCGAGCTCGTCGTCGGCGACCGGCGGATCGCGCTCGCCGGTGTCGACGACTCGCACCTCAAGCGCGACCGGTACGACGTCGTCGCCGGGCCCGCCGACCGCTCCGCCGATCTGCGCCTGGGCCTGGCGCACTCCCCCGAGCCGCGGGTGCTCGACCGGTTCGCCTCCGACGGCTACGACCTGATGCTGTGCGGGCACACCCACGGCGGCCAGCTCCGGGTGCCCTTCTACGGCGCGCTGGTCACCAACTGCGGCATCGACCGCGACCGGGTGCGCTGGCTGCACCGCTGGGCGGAGCCGGACGCCGAGCGCCCGAACGGCACGTGGCTGCACGTCTCGGCAGGTCTCGGGACCAGCCCCTACGCCCCGGTCCGCTTCGCCTGCCCGCCCGAGGCCACGCTGCTCACCCTCGTCGCGCGGGAGGCCGCAGCCGCCGCCGCCCCCGCCGGTCGGGGCGCGAGCGGGGAGCGCTAGACTCGTCCAGCGCACCTCGGGGTGTGGCGCAGCTTGGTAGCGCGCGTCGTTCGGGACGACGAGGCCGCAGGTTCAAATCCTGTCACCCCGACCAGCACTCAGGGGCCGCCGATGGCGGCCCCTGAGTCGTTTCCGGTCAGGGGCAAGATGGTGCGGTGACGTCCGAGCCGACCGCCCCCGCCCTTCCCCCCGAGGTCACCGCCCGCTGGCAGGCGCGCTTCCGCGCCCCGCGGGTGTCGCTGCCGGACTGGGCGTTCGACGCCCCGCACCGCAACCTCTACGCCTCCGACGTCAGCGGCGTCATCGAGCAGTACGCGTGGGACCGCTCGACCGGCACCCACCGCCAGGTCACCGACCGGCCGAACGGCACGCTCATCGGCACGCTGAGCCCCGACGGCGAGACGATCTGGTGGTTCGCCGACACCGACGGCGACGAGTTCGGCGTCTGGATGACCCAGCCCTTCGCCGGCGGCCCCGACGTCGTCGCCGTCCCCGAGGTCGGGCCGGCCTACCCGGCGGGCCTGGAGCTCGGCGACGACGTGGTGGCCATCGGGCGCTCCACCGACGACGGCAGCGAGCTGTGGCTCTGCCCCCGCGGCGCCGACCCGCGGGTGGTCTACCGGCACCCCGACCCGGCGTCGGTCGACGCCCTCACCCACGACGGCGACCTGCTGGTCATCTCGCACTCCGAGCACGGCGACCCGCGCTACCCGGCGCTGCGCGTGCTGCGGACCGCCGACACCACCGAGGAGGCGCCGGCCGTCGTCGCCGAGAAGTGGGACGGCGAGGGCCTGGGCCTGCACGCCTCGGAGTTCGCGCCGCTGCCCGGGGACACCCGGCTGCTGGTCGGCCACGAGCGCCGCGGCCGCGAGGAGCTGCTGATCTGGGACGTCGCGACCGGCACCGAGACCGAGCTCGACCTGGACCTGCCCGGCGACGTCTCGGCCGGCTGGTACCCCGACGGCAGCGCGCTGCTGGTGGGCCACGACCACGCCGCCCGCACCGAGCTCTACCGCTACGACCTGGCCAGCGGGGCCCTGGAGAAGCTGGACACGCCGACCGGCGTCGTCCGCGGGGCCACCGCGCGCCCGGACGGAACGGTGGAGCTGGCCTGGTCCAACGCCGAGCTGCCGCCGGTGATCCGTCGCGCGGACGGGCCCGTCGTCCTCTCGGTGAGCGAGGAGGAGCCGCCCGCGGCCTACCCGGTCGAGGACCGCTGGGTGCCCGGCCCGGGCGGGGACATCCACGCGCTGCTGGTGCGCCCGGCCGGCGACGGGCCGTACGCGACCGCGTTCCTCGTGCACGGCGGCCCCGAGGCGGCCGACGACGACTCCTACCGCGCCCGCCGTGCGGCCTACGTGGACGCGGGCTACGCCGTCGTCCACGTCAACTACCGGGGCTCCACGGGCTACGGCTCGGCCTGGCGGGACGCGCTCACCGGCCGTCCGGGCCTGACCGAGCTGGAGGACATCGGCGCCGTCTACGACGCCCTGGTCGCCGAGGGGATCGTCGACCCGGCCCGCGCGCTGCTGACCGGCGGCTCGTGGGGCGGCTTCCTCACCCTCCTCGGCCTGGGCACCCAGCCGGAGCGCTGGGCGGCCGGCATCGCCGAGGTGCCGGTGGCGGACTACCTGGCCGCCTACGAGGACGAGATGGAGGGCCTGCGGGCCTACGACCGCGCGCTGTTCGGCGGCTCACCGGACGAGGTGCGCGACGTGTACGTGCGCTCCTCGCCGATCACCTACGTCGACGCCGTCGCCGCCCCGGTGCTGGTGGTCGCGGGCGCCAACGACCCCCGCTGCCCCATCCGGCAGATCGACAACTACCTGGCCCGGCTGGCCGAGCTCGGCAAGGAGCACGAGGTCTACCGCTTCGACGCCGGCCACGGCTCGCTGGTCATCGAGGAGACCATCCGCCAGGTCGAGGTCGCCCTCGCCTTCGCCCTCCAGCACGTCAAGCCGTGAGCAACCGCGACGGGGACGCGCTCAGCGCACCCGGGGCACGGCTCCTGGTCGCGGTGTCACGCGGAGCGTGACGATGCGATGAGCTCGGCGATCTGGATGGTGTTGAGCGCGGCGCCCTTGCGCAGGTTGTCGTTGCTGACGAACAGCGCGAGGCCGCGCTCGCCGTCCTGCCGGATGCGGCCCACGTAGCTCGGGTCGCGGCCGGCGGCGTGCAGCGGGGTCGGGACCTCGGAGAGCTCGACGCCGGGTGCTGCGGCCAGCAGCTCGGTGGCCCGCTCGACACTGATCTCACGCTGAAATTCCACGTTCAGCGACAGCGAGTGGCCGGTGAAGACGGGCACCCGCACGCAGGTGCCCGAGACGCGCAGGTCGGGGATGCCGAGGATCTTGCGGCTCTCGTTGCGGAGCTTCTGCTCCTCGTCGGTCTCGAAGCTGCCGTCGTCGACGACGGAACCCGCCATGGGCAGCACGTTGAAGGCGATCGGCGCGACGTACGTGGCGGGCGCTGGGAACTCGACCGCGGAGCCGTCGTAGGCCAGCTCGTCGGCCTTGTCGACGACGGCGCGGGCCTGCGAGTGCAGCTCCCGGACGCCGGCGATGCCCGAACCCGAGACCGCCTGGTAGGTGCTGGCGATGATGCGGACCAGGCCGGCCTCGTCGTGCAGCGGCTTGAGCACCGGCATCGCGGCCATGGTGGTGCAGTTCGGGTTGGCGATGATCCGGCCGTGCGCCTTGGCGATGTCGCCGGGGTTGACCTCGCTGCAGACCAGCGGGATCTCCGGGTCGCGGCGGAACGCGGAGCTGTTGTCGATGACGGTGACGCCGGCCTCGGCGAACCGGGGGGCCTGCGCGCGCGACGTGGTCGCACCGGCGGAGAACAGCGCGACGTCCAGGCCGGTGGGGTCGGCGGTGGCGGCGTCCTCGACGGTGATCTCGCCGTCGCCCCACGGCAGCGTGCTGCCGGCGGAGCGGGCGGAGGCGAAGAAGCGGATCGAGGCGATCGGCAGGTCGCGCTCGGCCAGGATCGAGCGCATGGCCGCGCCGACCTGGCCGGTCGCGCCGACGATCCCGACGTTGAGCGGGCGCATGGTCATCGTCCGGTCCCTCCGTAGACGACGGCCTCGACGTCCGAGCCGAGGTCGAAGGCGTCGTGCACCGCGCGGACGGCGATGTCGACGTCGGTGTCGCGGCAGACCACGGAGATGCGGATCTCCGAGGTGCTGATGAGCTCGAGGTTCACGCCGGCGTCGGCGAGCGCGCCGAAGAACTTGGCGGAGACGCCCGGGTGCGAGCGCATGCCGGCGCCGACCAGCGACACCTTGCCGATGTGCTGGTCGAAGCTCACGTCGGTGTAACCGACGGTGTGCTTCACCCGTTCCAGGGCGGCCAGCGCGGTGGGGCCGTCGCCCTTGGGCAGCGTGAAGGAGATGTCGGCGAGCTTGTCCGCGGCCGTCGACACGTTCTGCACGATCATGTCGATGTTGACCTCGGCGTCGGCCAGGACGCGGAAGAGCTGGGCGGCCTCGCCCGGCCGGTCCGGCACCCCGTAGACGGTGATCTTGCCCTCGGAGCGGTCGTGCGCGACGCCCGTGATGATCGCCTGTTCCACCGGGAGGTCCTCCATCGAGCCGGACACGATCGTGCCGGGGAGCTGTGAGTAGGAGCTGCGGACGTGCACGGGGATGCCGTAGCGGCGGGCGTACTCGACGCAGCGGAGCATGAGCACCTTCGCCCCGGACGCGGCGAGCTCGAGCATCTCCTCGTAGGTGATGGTGTCGAGCCGCTGGGCGTTCGGGGACGATGCGCGGGTCGGCGGTGAAGACGCCGTCGACGTCGGTGTAGATCTCGCAGACGTCGGCGTTCAGCGCGGCGGCGACTGCGACGGCCGTGGTGTCGGAGCCACCGCGGCCGAGCGTGGTGATGTCCTTGGTGTCCTGGCTGACGCCCTGGAAGCCGGCGACGATGACGATCGAGCCCTCGTCCAGCGCGGAGCGCAGCCGGCCGGGCGTGACGTCGATGATCCGGGCCTTGCCGTGGCTGCCGGTGGTGATGACGCCGGCCTGCGAGCCGGTGAACGAGCGCGCCTCGTAGCCGTGGGTCGAGATGGCGATCGCGAGCAGCGCCATGGAGATGCGCTCGCCCGCGGTCAGCAGCATGTCGAGCTCGCGACCGGGCGGTTCGTCGGTGATCTGCCCGGCGAGGTCGAGCAGCTCGTCGGTGCTGTCCCCCATCGCGGAGACCACGACGACGACGTCGTCGCCGTTCTGCTTGGCGGCGACGATCCGCTCGGCGACACGCTTCATGTGTGCTGCGGAGGCGACGGAGGAGCCGCCGTACTTCTGGACGACGAGGGCCACGGGTCCACAGGCTACCGACGTCGGCGCAGGCGCCGGCGGTTGCGTCCGCCGTTCCCGCAGGGTGGGATCGGCCGGTGGACGACCCGTCGCGCTGGCTGCTGACCTCGGAGGAGCGCGGGAACCCGGGCACCCCCCTCCCCGCGTGGACGTCGGGGAACCTCGTCCGCCCCCTCCTGCACGGCGCCGCGTACTTCGACCGGCTGGTCGAGGTCGTGCAGCAGCTGGGCGAGGGCGACCGGTTGTGGTTCACCGACTGGCGCGGCGATCCCGACCAGCGGCTCCGCGCCGACGGGCCCACCGTCGACGAGCTGTTCAGCGCGGCGTCCCGGCGCGGGGTGGATGTCCGGGGGCTGGTCTGGCGCTCGCACACCGACGCGATGTCCTTCAGCAAGGAGGAGAACCGGGCGCTGGACCGGGAGATCGAGGAGGACGGCGGCAAGATCGTGCTCGACCAGCGGGTGCGGCGGGCGGGCAGCCACCACCAGAAGCTGGTGCTCGTCCGCAGCCCCGGCGATCCGTCCCGCGACGTCGCCTTCGCCGGGGGGATCGACCTGTGCCACAGCCGGCGGGACGACGCCGCGCACGGCGGGGACCCGCAGGCGGTGCGGATGTCGGACGCCTACGGCCGCACCCCTCCCTGGCACGACGTGCAGGCAGAGATCCGCGGCCCGGCCGTCGCGGTGCTGGAGACGGTGTTCCGGGAACGCTGGGACGACCCCACCAATCCCGACAGCGGCAACCCGATCGCCTACCTGGTCGACCGGTTCCGGCGGGCCCGGCTGGACCCCTCACCGCTGCCGCCGGAGCTGCCGCCGCCGGCGGAGTGCGGGCCGCACCTGGCGCAGACGCTGCGCACCTACCCGAAGATCCGACCCGCCTACGACTTCGCGCCCGAGGGCGAACGGTCGGTCGCGCGGGGCTACACGAAGGCGATCAGGAGGGCCCGCCGGCTGATCTACCTGGAGGACCAGTACCTGTGGTCGGCCGAGGTGGCCCAGCTGTTCGCCGACGCTCTCGAGGCCAACCCCGACCTGCACCTGGTGGTGGTGGTCCCCCGGCTGCCGGACCAGGAGGGCTCGTTCAACGCGACGCCCCAGTACGTGGGCCGCCGGCAGGCGATCGACCTCTGCGTGCGGGCCGGCGGCAAGGAGCGGGTGCACGTCTTCGACGTGGAGAACCACGAGGGGACGCCGGTCTACGTGCACGCCAAGGTCTGCGTCGTCGACGACGTGTGGGCCAGCATCGGCAGCGACAACTTCAACCGGCGCTCCTGGACCCATGACAGCGAGCTGTCCACGGCGGTGCTCGACACGACGCGCGATGCGCGGGAACCCCTCGACCCGGGTGGTGCCGGCGACGGTGCGCGGGTGTTCGCCCGGGACCTGCGCCTCGCGCTCGCCCGCGAGCACCTGGACCTCGATCCCGACGGCGCCGAGGACGAGCTGGCGATCGACGTGCAGCGCTTCGTCGACACCCTGGAGGCGCGCGCGGCCGCACTGGCGGAGTGGCACGAGGGTGGCCGGCAGGGCCCTCGCCCGCCCGGCCGCCTGCAACCGCACCGCCCGGAGAAGCTCTCCCGGCTCACCCGGCTGTGGGCCACGCCGGTCTACCGGCTGCTGGTCGATCCCGACGGCCGCCCGCTGCGCCTGCGCCTGCGCCTGCGCAAGGGCTTCTGACCGCGCGGGCACTCCCCCGGCACGCGGTGACCGACATCACGGTGGTCCCCGACCAGCACGGATGCGGACCGGTCCGTCTCACACCTTCTCCGAGCCCGCTCGGTCACCTACCGTCGTCAGCCGAGCACGGTGCGTCTCGTCGCCTCGCGCCCCGCCGTGAGCGGTGCCGTGCCCGTGGGCTCCGCCGCCCACCTTCCCCGGTCGCGTCCTCCAGGAGAGCCATGTCCACGCCGCTCGTGTCGACCCGGAGCGGTGGCCGGCACTCCGAGGAGCGCGCCTCGCTCCCCTCCCGGCCGGTGCCCGCGCCACGACGGCCCACGCCGCGACCGCACCCTCCGCGACTGCCCGCGCCGGACTCCGGCAGCTACCCGGCGGTCCAGAGCCGGCCCCGGCGGGCCGCCCCCTCCACCGGCGGACGGGCGGCGGGGTGGGTCGCGGGGCACGTCGCCATCGGCCTGACCCCCCTGGCGCTGTGCTTCGGCGAGGAGCACGCCGGGCGGGGCTTCGTCGTCAACCTGTCGGTGGCGCTGGGATTCGTCGCCCTGTCGGTCCTGGGCCTGCAGTTCGCCCTGGCCGCCCGCTTCACCCGCGCGACGGCCCCGTTCGGGATCGACGCGGTCCTGCGGTACCACCGACAGATCTCGTTCCTCGCGGTGCTGGCCGCCTTCGGCCACCCGGTGCTGCTGTTCTGCACGTCGGACACCTACCGCCGGCTGCTCGACGTCGTCCACGCCCCGCTGCGCGCCCAGCTGGCGTGGCTGTCGGTCCTCGCCCTGCTGGCGCTGATGGTGACCTCGATCTGGCGGCGGGCGCTGCGGATCAGCTACCCGGTGTGGCACGTGCTCCACTCCGCCCTCGGGGTGGGGATCGTCCTCGCCGGCCTCGGCCACGCGTTCGGCGTCGGCTACTACTTCAGCGAACCCCTGATGCGCCTGGTCTGGGGCTGCTACACCGCGGCCTTCCTGTGGCTGGCCGTGTGGGTCCGGCTGGTGAAGCCCCTGGCGCTGTGGCGGCGCCGCTTCCGCGTGGCCACGCTGTGGCCCGAGCCGGGCGGGAGCGTCACCGTGGGGCTCGAGCCCGCGCGGCGGCACGCCCGCCCGTTCCGCTTCCGCGCCGGCCAGTTCGCCTGGATCCTCCCGGGCCGGACCCCGTTCACGCTGACGTACCACCCGTTCTCGATGTCGTCGAGCGCGCACGCGGCCCGCGTCGAGTTCACCATCAAGCAGGTCGGCGACTTCACCGACTCCATCCGCGGCCTGCAGATCGGCGACACCGTCTACGTCGACGGCCCGCACGGCTCGTTCACCCTCGAGCGGCACCCGGGCATGGGCTTCGTCTTCATCGCGGCCGGGGTCGGGGTCACGCCGTTCCTCAGCATGCTCGCCACCCTCGCCGACCAGGGCGACCAGCGGCCCTGCACGCTGATCCTCGCCAACCGGTACGAGGACCAGGTGACCGGCGTGCGGCAGCTCGCCCGCCTGCAGGACCGGCTGAACCTCCGGGTGGTCCACGTCATCAGCCGACCGTCGGAGCAGTGGACCGGGGTGCGGGGGCACGTCGACGCCGATCTGCTCGACCGCCTGCTGCCGCAGCACCGCCGCTCCCTGCAGTACTTCATCTGCTCGGGGGAGCAGATGGTCGAGTCCGTCGAGGCCTACCTCGACTGGCTCGACGTCCCCCGCCACCGCGTCCACAGCGAGAAGTTCGGAATGGTCTGACATGCGCTCCCTCGGCACCAACGGCACCGCCCTGCTCAGCAGCCTGGTCATCCTCCTGGCCTGCGTCCTGTGGGCCGCGGCGCAGGTCTGACCCGTCGCCCCGGAGCGCGACCTCGCCCGATGCTCCCGCGCACAGTTGGCTTCTGCCCATCTCCGTGGGCAGAAGCCAACTGTGCGGGGAAGAGTGTTCGCAGGACCGCCGGGCGTCCGCCGCCGACCCTGTGGGCACGGACCGGCTGTCCACAGATGCACGAGCTGCCCCGGGACGGCGGTCGGGGTCGACCACCATCGACACGTGCCCGGGACCGGCTTCGACCTGAGCGGCATCCTGCGCCGCATCCGCCGGTCGGCCGACCTGTCGCAGCGCGAGCTGGCCGCGCGGGTCGGCGCCTCGAAGTCCGCGATCGCGGCTGCTGAGACCGGCGGTGGTGGCCTCGACGTCCGTGTCCTCGCGGCAGCGGCGGACCTGGCCGGCCTGCGCCTGGCGCTGCTCGACGGCGACGACCACGAGGTCCGGGGCATGCGCCCGGACGGCGTGCGGGACAGGGGCGGACGGCGGTTCCCGGCCCACCTCGACACCGTGCTGAGCGAGGAGCGCGCCTGGAGGTGGGAGCACCGCCCGACCCTGCGCCGGCCGACGTACACGTTCGACCGCCGCTCTCCGTGGGACGACGCCGGCACCCGGGCAGGGGACCGGCCGGACGACCACCTCGTGCCGCAGCCCGGCGACGCACCGGAGGAGCGGGCCGCGGCCCGGCGTCTCGCCGCGATCCGCCGCCTCCGCGAGGAACGGGCGCACCGGTTCCTCGCAGGCGAGCTCCGGAGCGGCGACCCCGGCTTCGAGTGCGCGTGCCCGCCGGCGTGCGACGAGCTCGACGACCGGTCCGGGCCGCCCGTCCACACCGAGAGCTGCCCGTGTTCCTGCGACCTCGCCTGAGGCGCTGGTACCGTGACGGCGTGCGCGGCAGCCTCCTGCTTATGAGCCGCGGCGAGGCCCTCTCCTAGGTCGGCCCCCTCGCCGCGGTGTCCCGCCGTGACCCCACGCGTTCCCGGCGCCTGCTGACCGCCCCACCGGAGCTGAGTCCAGCCCGCGCCAGAGGAGCCCTTCCGTGAACGAGCAGCACCCGCACGTACGCCATCCGCAGCAGGCCTCGCGGATGCCGATCCACCGCTACGCCCCCTTCACCCCGGTCGTCCTGGCCGACCGCACGTGGCCCGACCGCGTCACCACCCAGGCCCCGCGCTGGTGCGCGGTCGACCTGCGTGACGGCAACCAGGCCCTCATCGACCCGATGACCCCCGATCGCAAGCGGCGCATGTTCCAGCTGCTGGTCGGCATGGGCTACAAGGAGATCGAGGTCGGCTTCCCCGCGGCCAGCCAGACCGACTTCGACTTCGTCCGGCAGCTCATCGAGGACGACCTGGTCCCCGACGACGTCTGCATCCAGGTGCTGACGCAGGCCCGCGACGAGCTCATCGAGCGCACGTTCGAGTCCCTGGTCGGCGCCAAGCAGGCGATCGTCCACCTGTACAACTCGACCAGCACCCTGCAGCGCCGCGTCGTGTTCGACTCCGACCGCGCCGGCATCGTCGACATCGCCGTCCACGGCGCCCGGGTGGTGCGGAAGTTCGCCGAGCAGATGGGCGACACCGACATCCGCTACGAGTACTCCCCCGAGTCCTTCACCGGCACCGAGCTCGACTTCGCCGTCGAGATCTGCGACGCCGTCACCGACGTCTGGGAGCCCACCCCCGACCGGCCGACGATCCTCAACCTGCCGGCCACCGTCGAGATGGCCGAGCCGACCGTCTACGCCGACCAGATCGAGTGGATGCACCGCAACCTGGGCCGCCGCGACTCGGTGGTCCTCAGCCTGCACCCGCACAACGACCGCGGCACCGCCGTCGCCGCCGCCGAGCTGGGCTACCGCGCCGGCGCCGACCGCATCGAGGGCTGCCTGTTCGGCAACGGCGAGCGCACCGGCAACGTCGACCTGGTCACCCTGGGCCTGAACCTGTTCAGCCAGGGCATCGACCCGCAGATCGACTTCTCCGACATCGACGAGATCCGCCGCACCGTCGAGTACTGCAACCAGCTGGGCGTGCACGAGCGGCACCCCTACGGCGGCGACCTGGTCTACACCGCGTTCTCCGGCTCCCACCAGGACGCGATCAACAAGGGCTTCAAGGCCCTCGAGGCCGACGCCGCGGCCGCCGGCACCACCGTCGACCGGATGCCGTGGGCGGTGCCGTACCTGCCGATCGACCCCAAGGACGTCGGCCGCAGCTACGAGGCCGTCATCCGGGTGAACAGCCAGTCCGGCAAGGGCGGCGTCGCCTACATCATGAAGACCGAGAACCACCTCGACCTGCCCCGCCGGCTGCAGATCGAGTTCAGCGCGGTCATCCAGCAGCACACCGACGACGAGGGCGGCGAGGTGACCGCGGCCCAGATGTGGACCGCGTTCTCCAACGAGTACCTGCCCGACCCCGACGCCCCGTGGGGCCGGTTCGGCCTGGCCGGGCACCGGCACACCGCCAGCGGGGAACAGGAGGACGAGATCGTCGTCGACCTGGTGGACAACGGCGTCCCGGTGACGCTGCAGGGCCGCGGCAACGGCCCCATCGCCGCGTTCGTCGACGCCCTGTCCGGCGTGGACGTCGACGTCCGGGTGCTGGACTACGCCGAGCACGCGCTCTCCGCCGGCGGCGACGCCCGCGCGGCCGCCTACGTCGAGTGCGCCGTCGGCGACCGCATCCTGTGGGGCGTCGGCATCGACGCCAACATCGTCACCGCCTCGCTGCGCGCGGTCGTCTCCGCGGTCAACCGGGCCCAGCGCTAGGCGGACCGGGGGTCCCTCCCGCTCAGGCGGGCGGGAGGGTCCCCTCGTCGCGACGGCTCTCCTCGAGCGCCGTCGCGGGCTCCTCCGGCGGGGCGTCGGCCGGCTCGTCGCCGCGGTACAGCCGGTCGGCCGCCTCGCCGGTGCGCAGCTCGTCGACCAGCAGCAGGTCGCGCCGCACGTGCCGCCGGCGGTAGGCCACCCGGCTGATCATGTGCGCGCTCACCGGGGCGGTGAGCATCTGGAACACCGCGACCAGCAGCAGCATCCACGTTGCCGACCAGCCCTCCAGCCGGATCGCGCCGCCGATCATGATCAGCAGGATGCCGAGCACCTGCGGCTTGGTGCCCGCGTGCATGCGGGTCAGCACGTCGTGGAACCGCACGAGGCCCAGCCCGGCGGTGAGGCACAGGAACGCCCCCGCCAGCAGGAGCACCACGGCCACGACGTCGCGGACGCTGTCCACGTCGCTCATCGCCGCTCCTCCTCCGCCCCTCGGGCGATCCGCTCCTCGTCGGCCAGCGGCAGGCCGACGTCCTGGCCGTCCCCGCCGGAGGTGAGGAGCATGCCGCCGATGTAGCGGGCCACCGACACCGAGCCGACGAAGGCCAGCAGCGACACCACCACGAGCACCGGCACGACGGTCGGGTCGCGCTGCAGCGCCGCGTACACCGCCAGGCCCGCCGAGATGATCACCAGCAGGACGTCGGTGGCCACCACCCGGTCCAGCAGCGACGGGCCGCGCGCCAGCCGCACCAGGGTGAGCAGCGCACCCGCGCCGAGCATCACGTAGGCCGCCCAGAACACGGCGATCACGGTGTCCGCCTCCCCGTCGCGACCGGCGCCTCACCCGGGGCGTGCGCGAGCGCGGCGATCTCGTCCGGCGACCCGAACGCCCGCACCACCCGCTCCTCCTCGGCCAGCACCGCGGCCCGGCGCGACTCCACGTCGGCGAGGTCGCGCACGTGCAGGATGTGCAGCGACAGCGTCCGCCGCTCGCGGTCCATGTCGATCACCACCGAGCCGGGCACCAGCGTCAGCGACTCGGCCACGATGGTCAGCAGCAGGTCGGAGTCGGTGCGCATCTGCACCTGGATGATCGCGCTGTTGCCGATCCCGCCCGGCCGCAGCGTCTGCCACGCCACCAGCGCCGCCGAGCGCACCAGGTCGACGAAGAAGTAGCCGACGAAGACCGCCAGCCCCACCGGGTGCACCCGTGCGCCGCCGATCACCGGGGGCAGCGGCAGCAGCACGGTCACCGCCAGGGCCACCACGGACCCGCTGATCAGGTTCGCCCACGACCAGGTGCCCCACAGCAGCATCCAGACGAAGACCAGCCACAGCATCAGCGGCACCTGGTGCTTCAGCTGGTGGGCCAGCCCCTCGCCACCCGGGTCCGTGCCCACGGCTCGCCCCCCGGCGCTCACTGCGCGTCCTCCGCTCCGAAGACGGCGGAGATGTACGGCGTCCGGTCCCGCAGGTCCTCGGCAGCGCGCATCGCCACCCCGTACAGCGGGCCGGCGACGGCGGTGAGGCCCACGGTCACCACGACCATCGCCGCGGTGGCCCCGACCATCACCCGGGGCAGCGGCTCCAGCGGCCGTTCCCGGCCCCGCCCGCGCTCCCCGCCCCGCCCGGCCTCGGCCGGCTCGGAGTCGGTCGCGACGGCGGTGTGCCGCAGCCACGCCGCGCGCCGCGCGGCCCGGCGTCCCCCGGCCGCCGACGCGCCCGCTGCGGCCGCCTCGTCGGCACCCCCGGCGTCGGTCTCCGCGGCACCCGGGGCGTCGGCGGACACGCCCGCCGGCTGCAGCTCCGGCCCGGCGTCGGCGGCCGCGGCGTCCGAGGAATCCTGCGCCGCCGACTGCGCCGGTGGCCGCCAGAACGCGCGGTTCCAGACCCGCGAGATCGCCACCAGCGTGAGCAGGCTGGTCACGACGCCGCCCACGACCAGCACCACCGGCAGCGTGCCGCCGTCGTCGATGCCCGCCTCGAGCAGCCCGACCTTGCCGATGAAGCCGGAGAACGGTGGGATCCCCGCCAGGTTCATGGCCGGCACGAAGTACAGGACGGCGAGCAGCGGCGACGCCGTCGCGAGGCCGCCCAGCCGGTCCACCGACGTCGACCCGCCCTGCCGCTCGACGAGCCCGGCGACCAGGAACAGCGTGGTCTGGATGGCGATGTGGTGGACGACGTAGAAGATCGCGCCGGCCAGCCCCGCGGTGGAGGCCAGCGCGATGCCGAACACCATGTAGCCGATGTGGCTGACCAGCGTGAACGACAGGATCCGCCGGATGTCGGTCTGCGCCACCGCACCGAGGATGCCGATCACCATCGTCGCGAGCGCCGCCCACATGAGGATCCCGTCGAACGCCCCACCCGGGAACAGCAGCGTCTGGGTGCGGATGATCGCGTAGACGCCGACCTTGGTCAGCAGGCCGGCGAACACCGCGGTGACCGGCGCCGGCGCGGTCGGGTAGCTGTCCGGCAACCACGCCGACAGCGGGAAGACCGCCGCCTTGATGGCGAACGCGATGAGCAGCATCGACTGCAGCAACAGCTGGGTGCCGTCGGGCAGCTCCTGCAGCCGGACGGCGAGCTGGGCCAGGTTCACCGTGCCGGTCGACGCGTAGACCAGCGCGATCGCGGCGAGGAAGATCAGCGACGACAGCAGGCTCACCACGATGTAGGTGATGCCGGCGCGGATGCGGGGGGCCGAGCCGCCGAGGGTCAGCAGCACGTAGCTGGCGGTCAGCAGGATCTCGAAGCCGACGTAGAGGTTGAACAGGTCGCCGGCGAGGAACGCGTTGGCCACGCCCGCGATCAGCACCAGGAACGTCGGGTGGAAGATCGACAGCGGCGTCTCCTCGTCGCCGTCGGCCGAGCCCTGGCCGACGGCGAACACGAGCACCCCGAGCGCCACCGTCGCCGCGACCACCAGCATGAGAGCCGACAGCCGGTCGACGACCAGCACGATGCCCAGCGGCACCGGCCAGCCGCCCACGGAGACCGAGGCGGCGCCGTCGGAGTCGGCGATGACGAGCAGCACGACCGAGACGGTGAGCACCGCGGTGAGCACCACGATGCTCAGCGCCCGCTGCACGCCCGGGTGCCGCCCGCCGACCAGCAGCGCCGCGGCTGCGCCCAGGAGCGGCAGCAGCACCGGCAGGGGGGTCAGGACGCTGATCACCGGTTCCCGCCTTCCCCAGACCGGCAGGTCGACGTCGTCGGAGGGGATGCCGGGGAGCCGTTGCTCCAGCAGCGCCTCCACCTCGGCGTCGGACTGCAGGCTGTCGGCGTGCCCGGCCGGGCGGTCCTCGGGGGCGAGGTCGTCCGGGTCGATCTCGTCGGCGTCGGTGCTGCGCGAGCGGCGCGCCACCCGGCGGTCCTCCTCGTCCACCCCGACGACCTCCTGCCGGACCAGCCGCCAGGAGCGGTAGATGATCGCCAGCAGGAACGCGGAGATCCCGAAGGTGATGACGATGGCGGTGAGGATCAGCGCCTGGGGCATCGGGTCGGTCATCTCCTCGGGTTCTGCGTAGCCGAGGATCGGCGCGCGGCCGTTCGGGCCGCCCGAGGACAGCAGCAGCAGGTTGGTGGCGTTGCCGAGCAGCAGGACGCCGAGCAGCACGCGGGTCAGGCTGCGGTCCAGCAGCAGGTAGACCCCGGCGGCGTAGAGGCCGCCGATGATCACCGGCAGGACGACGGTGGGCGTCATCGGACGATCACCTCGTCGGGCGCGGCGTCGATCGGGTCGTTCTCGTCCACCTGGCGGTCCAGCTCGGCGCCGAGGCTGCGCAGGATGTCGAGGACCAGGCCGACCACCACCAGGTAGACGCCGATGTCGAAGAACAGCGAGGTCACGAGCTTGACGTCGCCCAGGACCGGCAGCGTCGTCTGCAGGATCGCCGTCTGCAGCACCTCGGCGCCCAACGCCAGCCCGACGACGCCGGTGCCGCCGGCGAACAGCAGCCCGATGCCCAGCAGCAGGCCCGGGTCGACCGGCGCCGCCTCGCCCAGCTCGTAGCGGCCGCCGGCGAGGTAGCGCAGCACGAGCGCGAGCCCGGCCACCAGCCCGCCGGCGAACCCGCCGCCGGGTTCGTTGTGCCCGCTGAACAGCAGGTACACCGAGAACACGACGACGGTGTGGAACAGGATCCGGGTGATGACCTCGAGCACCACCGACCGCCGCTCGGGGGCCAGCGCGGCCGACGCCGCCAGCCACTGCCCGCGGGGCGCGCGGCGGAGGTTGTCGGTGCGCCGGGCCAGCTGCACGGGGTCGATCCGCTCGACACCGCCGGTGCGCCGGCGCAGGAACACCAGGCTGGCGACGCCGGTGGCGGCCACGACGAGCACCGAGATCTCGCCGAGGGTGTCCCAGGCGCGGATGTCGACCAGGGTCACGTTGACGATGTTCTGGCCGCCGCCGAACTCGTAGGCGGCCTCCGGGTAGTCGACGGAGACCGGGGTGGCGGTCCGCGAGCTGAGCGCCACGGCCCCGACGCAGGCCATGAGCAGGCCGACGGCGACGGCGATGACGCCGCGGACGGCGCGCTCGCGCGGGCGGTGCCGGTCGGTGATGTCCTTGGGCAGCTTGCGCAGCACGAGGACGAAGACGACCAGGGTCAGCGTCTCGATGAGGAACTGGGTGAGCGCGAGGTCCGGCGCCCCCTGCAGCACGAACAGCACGGCCAGGCCGTAGCCGGTGACGCCGACGACGAGCACCGCCGACAGCCGCTGGCGGATCCGGAGCGCGAGCACGGCGGCGATGAGCACGACCGCGCCGACGAGCGCCTGGATCGGGGTGTCCCAGGCGCGCCACTCCCCCGGCCACGGCGCCCGGAACAGCAGCACGCTGCCGGGCAGCGCGAGGACGACGACGAGGATCGTGCCCAGGTAGGCCGGCAGCGAGCCGCGCTGCGTCGTCCCGGTGACCAGCACCGACAGCCGGTCCAGGCCCTGCATGACGTTCCAGTAGCCCTCGTCGGCCGAGGCGCCGACGGCCACCTTCCGCTGGAACCGGTTGATCGGCGCGCGGAGGGCGAAGATCGCGTAGCCGCCGAGCAGGGTGATGGCCGAGAGCGCCAGGGCCGGCTGCAGGCCGTGCCACAGCGCCAGGTGCTCGGCCTCCGGGGCGATCAGCGGCAGGTCCTCGGCGTAGCCGGCAGCCAGCGGGTCGAGCAGGGGGCTGCCCGGGCCGAGGACCAGGCTCGCCGTCGCCAGCAGCGCCGGGGCGGCGAGGAAGAGTCCGGTCGGCGGGTGCACCAGCTCGGTGTCGGCGCAGGCGGGCTTGCGGGCGAAGGCGCCCCACAGGAAGCGGAACGTGTAGGCCGCGGTGAGCACCGACCCGAGCACCAGCCCGGCCAGCTCCAGCAGGGCGGCGGTGCGGTCGGGCAGGCCGCCGTCCAGCAGCGCGGTGAACGCCGCCTCCTTGCCGACGAAGCCGAGCAGCGGCGGGATGCCGGCCATGGAGGCCCCGGCCAGCCCGGCGACGAGGGCGAGCACCGGCAGCCGGCGGCCGAGGCCGGAGAGCACGCGCAGGTCGCGGGTGCCGGTCGCGTGGTCGATCACGCCGACGCTCAGGAAGAGGGTGGACTTGAACAGGGCGTGCGCGACCACCATCGCCAGCCCGGCCGCGGCCATCTCCTGGCTGCCGGCGCCGACCAGCACCATGAGGAAGCCCAGCTGGCTGACGGTGCCGAAGGCCAGCAGCAGCTTGAGGTCGTTCTGCCGCAGCGCGCGGTAGCCGCCGACGAGCATCGTCGCCAGGCCCAGCCCGAGCACGATCGGCCGCCAGCCCGGCACCTCGGCGAATCCGGGCGCCAGGCGGGCCACCAGGTAGATGCCGGCCTTCACCATGGCCGCGGCGTGCAGGTAGGCGCTGACCGGCGTCGGCGCCTCCATGGCGGCGGGCAGCCAGAAGTGGAACGGGATCATCGCGGACTTGGTGATCGCCCCGACCAGGACCAGCACCGTGCCCGCGATCAGGAACGGCCCGTCGCCCGGGTTCGCGACCACCTCCGACAGCAGGTAGCTGCCGCTGGTCTCCCCGATCATGATCAGCCCGACCAGCATCGCCAGGCCGCCGGCGGTGGTGAGCACCAGCGCCTGGCTGGCCGCGCGCCGGGCCGCCAGGCGGGCGCCGGAGCCGCCGATCAGCAGATAGGAGAAGACGGTGGTGAGCTCCCAGAACACGTAGAGCAGGAGCAGGTCGTCGGCGAGGACGAGCCCGAGCATGGAGCCCGCGAACGCGGTGAGGTTGCCGGCGAAGCGGCCGATGCCCTCGTCGTCGGGCTCGAAGTAGCGCGCGCAGTAGAGCAGCACGAGCGCGCCGACGCCGGTGACCAGCGCGGCCAGGGTCAGGGAGAGCTCGTCGAGGCGCAGCGCGAGCTCGAGGTCGAGCGCGGGCACCCACGCCGTCGTCTCGCGGACCTCGTCGCCGCCGGTGACGGTGCCGAGCTGGGCCATGGTCCAGGCGAAGGCTGCCGCAGGGACGAGCGCCAGGGCGAGGAAGGCCTGCCGCCCCCACCAGCGCACGAGCAACGGCGCAGCCGTCGCAGCGACCAGGTGGAGGAGCAGCAGAGCGAGCACGGGTCTCCGGGAGTCTCGAGGGGCTCGGGGGACCACAGACGTCGGAGGACACCGGCGGTGCCGTCCAGGTTACCGTCCCGCGTTCAACGACCGCCGGGCGTCACCAGCCCGCTCTCGGTAGGCGAACGCCACGGCCTGCACCCGGTCGCGCAGACCCAGCTTGAGCAGGATCCGGCTCACGTGGGTCTTGACCGTCGCCTCGCCGAGGTAGAGGCGGGCGGCGATCTCGGCGTTGGAGTGCCCGGCGGCGACGAGGGCCAGCACGTCGGTCTCCCGCTCGGTGAGCCCGGCGAGCGCGGCGGCGCGGGCCGGATCGGGGGCCGGGGCGGCGGCGTACCGCTCGATCACCCGCAGCGTGACCGCCGGGTCGAGCAGCCCCTGCCCCGCGGCCACCGTGCGCACGGCGCCGACCAGGTCCTCCGGCGGGGCCACCTTGAGGAGGAACCCGCTCACCCCCGCGCGCAGGGCGGCGGCCACGTACTCGTCCTCGTCGAACGTGGTCAGGACGACGACACGGGTGGGCAGGTCCGCGACGAGGATCTGCCGGGCCGCCTCGAGCCCGTCGGTCCCGGGCATCCGCACGTCCATGAGCACGACGTCCGGGATCAGCTCGGTGACCACGCGGACGCCGGCCGCGCCGTCGTCGGCCTCCCCGACGACCTCGATGTCGTCCTCGGCGGCGAGCACCATGCGCAGGCCGGTGCGCACCATCGCCTGGTCGTCGACCAGCACCACCCGGATCGTCACGCGCGCACCGCCGCGGCCTCCGCCGGCAGCGGGAAGGTGGCGCGCACCCGGTACCCGCCGCCGCGCACCGGCCCCACCTCCAGCGCGCCGCCGGAGACCGCCACCCGTTCGCGCATGTGCAGCTGGCCGTGCCCACCGGAGGTGCCGCCCGCGCTCCGCGGGGCCGGCACCCGCGGCCGCCCGTCGTCGCAGACGGCGACGGCGACCTGGCCCCGGCTCCAGGCCACCTCGACCCGCGTGGCGGCGGCGCCCGCGTGCCGGACGACGTTGGACAGCGCCTCCTGCACGACCCGCACGGCGCTCACGTCCACGAGCTGGGGCAGCTCGACGGGCTCGCCGGTGACCACCAGCTCGATGGGCATGCCGCCGGCGCGGAGCTCGTCGAGCACGGCGTCCAGCCGGGCCAGCGAGGGCTGCGGCGCCGGGTCGGCGGCCTCCCCTGCCACCCCGTCGCGCAGGATGCCGACCACCCGGCGCATCTCGTCGACCGCCTCGCGGCCCAGCCGCTCCAGGCCCAGCAGCACCTCCTGGGCCTCCGGGTGGTCGGGCAGCAGCCGGCGCAACCCGCCCATCTGCAGCACCATCACGCTGACCGAGTGCGCCACGGAGTCGTGCACCTCGCGGGCGATCCGGGCCCGCTCGGCGACCACCGCGGACGCCGCGACGGCCTCCTGCTGCGCGGCCAGGCGGGCCGCGAGCACCTGCAGCTCCCGCGAGCGCGCCTGCACCTGGTGGACCAGCGCCCCGACGCCCCACGCGGCGGCGGCGACCAGCAGGTAGAACAGCCCCTCCCAGGGCGAGGGGATGGCCAGGAAGCCGGAGCCGACCACGACCAGCGCCGAGAGGGCCGCGACGCCGGCACCGCGCCAGGGCGGCAGCACCGCGGCGGCGTGCCCGATGAGCACGCCCATGCCGAGCAGCTGGGCGCCCCCGGGACCGGGGGTGCCCAGCGCGTAGTTGCCGAAGACCGAGAACGCGCCGGCCAGTGCCGCGGCCGCCGGCCAGCGCGGGCTGAGCGCCAGCAGCACGCCGACCGCGACCCCGGGCAGCGCCGCCGCCATGCCGTAGTCGAAGACCGAGTCGGTCGCCGTCTCGACGACGGACATGCTGCCCAGCGCGAGCCCGACGGCGGCCCAGACCAGGTGGCTGCGGTCGGGGAGGGAGGCGGACCAGCGCGGCATGCGAGCACGCTAGGGGCCGCGCGGACCTGCGCACATCCCCCTCGCGGCCGAACGGGGACGCCGTCGGGTCCCCCTCGCGGCGGAGGGAGATCGGTCCGTCCCGGTGGACGCCCCGCACCCCCGGCCGTCCCTAGCTTTTCCGGCCATGACGACCTCACTCACCACCCCGCCCGCCCCGGCTCTCGACGAGCGCCCCCGTTCCGCCGGCTCCCGCCTGCTACCGCTCGCCGGCGGCGCGCTGATCGCCGGCTCGCTGCTGTACGTCACCGGTATGGCCGCCTCGCCGCCGGCCGACTCGATGTCCGACGCCGACTACATCGCCTCGCTGGCCCGCGACGAGGGCCGGACCGCGCTCTCCGCGATGCTCCTGCACTACGGGAACCTGGCGCTGGCGCTGGCCTGGCTGGCCGCACCGGCGCTGGTCCGCGGCCGCCGCGGCAGCAGGACGACGATCGTCGGCGCGCTGCTCTCGGCGATCGGCCTGGTGACCGTCACCGGCATGGTGCAGTTCGACTACTGGACCGGCGCCATCGGCAGCGAGCTCGACCAGGCCACCGCCCTGGCGCTGTTCGAGACCGTGAACGGCTCCGTGGGGGTCGCCGTCGCCGGCACGCTGACCCTGTTCGGGCTGCTCGGGCCGGTGATCGCCTACTCGGGCCTGGCGCGGGCCGGCGTCATCAGCTGGTGGCTGGTCGCCCCGTGCGTCGCGTCGCTGGTTGCCTCGATGGCGACGCCCTTCAGCCCGGTGCTGTTCGGCGTGTACGCGCTCGTCGGCGCCGTCCCGGCGATCGCGATCGGCCTGCGGATGATCCAGCGCTCCCGCGTGGAGGCCACCACCGCCTGAGTCACCCCGCCACGATCAGGTCACCTGATCATCGAGCGTCCTCCCTCACGGTCCGCGGTGAGGGAGGACGCTCGGCGGTGAGGGAGGACGCGCTGCGCCGGGAGTACGTGCCGGCTCAGCCGTCGGCGAGCTCGGAGGCGGTCAGCCAGGCCTCCTCGACCTCGGTCTTCTCCGCCTGCAGCTCCTTGAGCTTCGCGTCCAGCTCGGCGGCCTTCGCGTAGTCCGTCGCGGCGGCGGCGAGCTGCTCGTGCAGCTTCTTCTCGTCGGCGTCCAGCTTGAGCATGCGGCGCTCGAGCCGGCCGACCTCCTTCTTCGCCGCCCGAGCATCGGCCGCCGAGACGGCCGTGGGCGGAGGTCGAGGGCGCGCCCACCGGGCGGGTGCCCCCGCCGCCGGACGCCGTCGACAGCGGAGCACCGCCCGCGGCGCGGCGGCGCAGGTACTCGTCCACCCCGCCGGGCAGCTCGGCCAGCGAGCCGTCGCCCAGCAGCGCGACCACCTTGTCGCAGACGCGGTCCACGAAGTACCGGTCGTGGCTGACCACCAGCACCGTGCCGGGGAAGCCGTCGAGCAGGTCCTCCAGCGCGGTCAGGGTGTCGATGTCCAGGTCGTTGGTCGGCTCGTCGAGCACCAGCACGTTCGGCTCGGCCATGAGCAGCCGGAGCAGCTGGAGCCGACGCCGCTCGCCGCCGGAGAGGTCCCCGACCGGCGTCCACTGGCGGTTGGCCGCGAAGCCGAACCGCTCGGCCAGCGTCGACGCCGAGATCTCCTGGTTGCCGATCCGGGCCAGCCGGGCGACGTCCTGCACCGCCTCCAGCACCCGCGCCTTGGGGGGCAGCTCGGTCACGTGCTGGGACAGGTAGGCCGGCGACACCGTCTGCCCGACGACCACGGTGCCGGCGTCCGGGGAGGTCTCCCCCACGAGCAGCTTGAGCAGCGAGGTCTTGCCCGCGCCGTTCACGCCGACGATGCCGATCCGGTCGCCCGGGCCGACGTTCCAGGTCAGGTCGCGGAACAGCGTGCGCGGCCCGTCCTCGGTGGGGACGGCGTAGCTGACGTCCTCCAGCTCGTAGACGGTCTTGCCGAGCCGCTTCGCGGCGAACCCCTTGAGCGCCATCGAGTCCCGCGCCGGGGGCTCGTCGGCGATCAGCGCCTGCGCGGCCTCGATGCGGAACTTCGGCTTGCTGGTGCGGGCCGGCGGGCCGCGCCGCAGCCAGGCCAGCTCCTTGCGGACCAGGTTCAGCCGGCGCTCCTCGGTGACCGAGGCGATCCGCGCCCGCTCCGCGCGGGCCAGGGTGTACGCCGAGTACCCGCCGTCGTAGGCGTGCACGTTCCCGTCGGCGACCTCCCACGTCGTGGTGCAGACCTCGTCGAGGAACCACCGGTCGTGGGTGACGACGACGAGCCCGCCGGCGCGCTGGTTGACGTACTCGGCCAGCCAGGCGACGCCCTCGACGTCGAGGTGGTTGGTCGGCTCGTCGAGGACCAGCAGGTCCAGCGGGCGGATGAGCTGCGCGGCGAGCGCCACCCGCCGGCGCTCGCCACCGGACATCGGGGCGACCGGGGCGTCCAGTCCCATCCGGTCGAGCTCGAGGCCGGCGAGCACGCTGCGGACGGCGGGATCGGCGGCCCACTCGTGCTCGTTGGCGAACATGCTGGTCGGGAGGACGACGTCGCGCACCGTCGTCCCCTCGGGCAGCGTGCCGAGCTGGTCGAGCACGCCCATGGCGAGGTCGCCGCGCCGGGTCACGCGGCCGGAGTCGGGTTCGTCGGTGCCCGTGAGCAGGGACAGCAGCGTGGACTTCCCGCCGCCGTTGCGGCCCACGACGCCGATCCGCTCGCCCGCGGCGACGCCCAGGGAGACGTCGTCGAGGATCATGGTGGTGCCGTGCGCCTTGTGCACCCGCTCCAGGTTGACCAGGTTCAAGGGGGTGCTCATCACCCCCCAGTATCGCGCGCTGATGGCGGACGTTGACGAAGACCCCTCCCCCGGCCCGTCAGGACACGCCGCACGCCGCTGACCTGCGCAGACGCCCGGACGAGGACAGTTCCCGCTCGACACGCCGAGTGGCTCGGCGGTCCACCCCTGGAGCTCTCCGTGTCCCTCGCCACCTCCGCCCGTGCCCGTCGTGCCGGCGGGCTCACCGCCCTGACCCTGGGCGCCGTCACCCTCGGCGTCCCGGCCACCGCCCTGGCCGCCCCGGCCGACGAGACGCCGGACCCGGGCGCCGCCGCGCAGCCCGAGGCCGGGACGGAGGCCGCAGAGGTCCTCACCCCCGCGCCGCTGGCCGCCGGGGCCTCGCCCGCGAGCGCCACCGCGGCCCACTTCGGCTGGGGCAAGCTCGAGCCCGACCTCCTCGTCAGCGCGGGCAGCTCCTTCCCCGCGGACGCCGAGCTCGACCGGACCGGCGCGACGTTCCGCGTGACCTACACGAAGGTCTTCGACCGGGACACCTCGGACACCGAGGACTTCCCGGACGGCGTCCCCGTCATCGAGTGCACCTGGGACGAGGCGGACACCGACGGCAACGGGAACCCCTGCGACTTCACCGGCTCCGAGATGGTGATCGACACCGACGTCGACGGGGCGATCCTCTTCCCGCTGTCCGAGTTCACCGTCGAGCTCGTCCGCGTCCCGACCTCGGGCCAGGTGCTGCTCCCGGCCGGCGGCCGGACCATCGCCGGCTACACCGACGAGGACTTCGAGGGCCCGGTCGCCGCGGTGTTCGAGGCCCCGGGCGCCTACCGGACGCTCGGGGTCACCCTCACCGGTGCCGGCGGCGCACCCGTGGCCGGCGCGACCTTCGAGCTGTGCACCCAGCCCGGCGGCACCTGCGCCGCCGCCGCGCCGACGACGGCGTCCGGTTCCGCGCCGATCGCCGCCGCGAGCCCGCTGACCGTCAGCGCCGTCTCCAGCGCGGGCGGGCAGCTGCTCTTCCCCGGCCTGTACCTCCCCGGGCAGTACCAGATCCGGCAGACCGCGTCCGCCGACGGCTCGCCCTTCTCGACGGCGCCGTTCCTGCTGACGCTGGCCGCTGCCAGCAGCGTCGCCGACACCGGCGCCCCTGTTCTGCTGCCCGTCTCGACCGCCCCTGCGACGACCCCCGCGAGCAGCACGCTCGCCGCGGCCGCTCCCGCACCCGCTGCGGGCGCGTCGGCCCCGGCGTCCGGCGGCTCCGGCCGGCTGGCCGCCACGGGTGCTGCGCCGATGCCCGTCCTCGCGCTCGGCGCCGGCCTGGTCGCCGCCGGCGCGGTGACGGTCGGCGTCGCCCGGCGGCGCACCCGGTGATCGACCCGGCGGCACCCGGGATCTGGTACGCCTCCCACGCGGCGCCGCCGGGGCGGGTGATCGTCGGCGTCGCCACGCCGGACTTCGCCGCCGGCACGGTCGTCGAGCTGCCCGGCCCCCCGCGGCACCCCGCCGGCTGGCAGGTCGAGGCGCAGGTCCCGGTGCCCGGCCGGCTCCCGCGGCGCGTCCTGGTCTCGCCCGAGGCGGCCCCGGGCGCGCCGCTGCTGTGGGGCGTCGTCTCCCCGGCCGGCTGCGGCGACCAGGTCGACCTGGTCGCCTTCTCCACCGCCGACGCCCCCGACGGCGCACTGCTGGACCGCGCCGCGTTCGCCCGCCGGGACCTGTCGTGGGCCAACCAGGTCGGGGCGCTGCGCTGGTCGCCGTCCTCCGGCGTCATCGGGCAGATCTACGTGGCGCCCGCCCACCGCCGCCGCGGGGTCGCCGGCAAGCTCGTGCTGATGGCCGTGGGCATACGGATCGCCATGGGCTGGGCGGCGCTGGGCAGCGACGGCCGGCTGACCGACCTCGGCGACGCCTGGCTGGCCGACGCCCCCGGGTGGTGGCAGCGGTACGTCCCCGCCCGCACGGCGCACCTGCCGCCCATGACCCCCGACGACGAGGCCGCCGGCGTCCCGATCCGCAACCTGCGCCCCGACCGCGAGCTGCCGGCCCCCTGAGGGACCGGCAGCCGCCGCATCAGGGGACGACGACCTCCGCCGACACCGCGTCGCTGTTGCCGCCGAAGTCGGTGACCGACAGCTGGGCGAACAGCGCGGTGCCGCTCTCCAGCGTCTCGAAGTCGTACTGCAGGCTCGGCAGGTCGGCGTAGAGCCCGACGTCGGTGGCCGGCTCCCAGGACGAGCTGCCGTCGGCGGCGACCACCAGCAGCTTGGGCACGATGATCCCCTCGGGGTCGGCGGTGAGCTCCCCGTAGGTGCCGGCGGACGTCGTCCCGTAGTAGGTCTCGTTGAGCACGTCCCCGGTCTCCGGGTCGAACGTGATCGTCAGCGTCACGTCCCGGTACTCCTCGTCCTCGCCGGGCTCGAAGTAGGCCAGCGGGACGTCGATGGTGCCCACCTCGGCCTCGTCGTCCCAGGCCAGCGTCAGGTAGGCGTACGAGGTGTCGATGCCGTCGCTGATCGTCATGACGGTCAGGTCGTAGATCCCCAGGACGCCCCCGGAGCCGTCCTCGGCGATGTCGGCCTCCTCCTCGCCGAAGAAGGTGACCGACCCGTCGTCGGCGAGCTCGCCGTAGCTGATCGAGGACCAGACCACGTTCTCCGCGGCCGCCTCGGCGAAGGTCGCGAAGAGGTTCAGCCCGTCCTCGTCGAAGAACGCCTCGACGCTGCCGTCGCCGAAGGACGCCTGCTGCTCGACCGGGATGGCCTTGCCGGCGTCGAAGTAGCTGGCCAGGAACTCGCTCCACGCCTGCGCGCTCTCCACCGAGGCGTAGTCGGGGTTCAGCAGGTCCTCGGTCGGCGGGAAGTAGATCGACAGGCCGCTGGCGCCCAGTGCCGCCGGGCCGGCGATCTTGTACGGGACGGCGTCGTCGAGCGCCCGGATGACGGCGTCGGCCTGGTCGGAGACGTCGAGGGCGTCCACGCCGATCTCGGCGGCCAGCAGGCCGAGGTCGGCCATGTGCGTGTCCACCTCGGGGTCGGGGTCGCGGCCGAAGGAGAGAACCGAGGCGCGCTCCCGGCCGACGACGGGGGCGACCGCGGCCGCGCGCTCGCCGAGCGCCTCGCCGAACGCGGCCACCGCCTCGTCGACGGCGTCCATGGCGGTCAGGTCGATCATCGAGAGGGTGATGTCGGCGCCGGTCCCGGCCTCCTCCGCCTGCGCGGCGAAGCCGTCGACGATCGCGGTCCCGAGGGTGTCGACGTCGACCGCGGGGTCGTCGGCGGCCACCTGGAAGGCGCGGTAGTCCCAGCCGTGACCCGGCTCCAGCTCCTGGCTGGCGATCATCCGGTCGGCCAGCGGGGCCATCGTGCTGGCCGTCTCGTAGGTGGCCATGAGGCAGGCGTCGAAGCCCAGCAGGTCCAGCTTCTCCACGCCGGCCTGGTCCAGGCCGTCGGCGATGCCGCTGCGGATCTCCTCCAGGCTCAGGCTGCTGAAGTCCGAGCCCTCGTCCCCGCCGACGCCGGGCCAGGAGGCGCCGTGGTCGCTGATCACCAGCGCGTAGTGCTCGGCCGGGTGGTCGGTGATCCCGGCGGCGATGAAGTCGGCCAGCGGCGTGGGGTCGCCGGTGTCGACGTCGCCCACGTCGGCCAGCTCGGTGGCCTCGCCCTGGCCGATCGACACGTACTTCGCGCCGACCCAGTCGTCCAGGCCGAGGAACGGGTCGCTGCTGTAGTCGGCGGAGCGGTCGACCATGGCCGCGACCTGCAGGCCGTCCTGCGACCCGACCTCGGCGAACTCCTCCAGGTCGGCCAGGAGGTAGGGCTCGAGGTCGGTGTCGGCGATCGAGTAGACGAGCACCGTCCAGCCCTCGCCGTCGGCCGCGGCCGCCGCCGAGGGCTCCGCCGGCTCCTCCGGCTCGCTCGTGCACCCCGCTGCCACGAGCAGGCTCGCCGCCGCACCCAGGACCGACCACCGACGACGCATGGGACCCCATCCGCTCCGCCCCGGCCGGGACGGCCCGGGCACCCGCGGCATCCTGGCAGGTCGGACCGGTGGAGCGACACCAGTCAGCGGGTGTCGCGGGTCAGGCGAGCCGGGTGACCTCCACGGTGACGGTGTGGCCCTCGCTCTTCGGGCCGGAGAACAGCCCCTTGAACGGCGGGACGTCTCCGTAGTCGCGTCCCCGGCCGAGCGTGACGTGCCGGTTGCCGATCGGCACCGCGTTCGTCGGGTCGAAGCCGTTCCAGCCGCCGTCCCACCACTCCACCCAGGCGTGGCTCTCGCCGGTCACCGCGGCGCCGATCTCGCCGTCGGGCCGCGGGTGCAGGTACCCCGAGACGTACCGGGCGGGCAGCCCGAGCGCGCGCAGGATGCCCACGGTGACGTGCGAGATGTCCTGGCAGACACCCTTGCCGGACGTCCAGGCCTGCATGGCGTTGGTCTTCACGTTGGTGGAGCCCGGCAGGTACTCCATGCGGTCGTGCACGAACTCGCACACCAGCGGGCCGGCGTCGTGCGGGATCGCGTCGCCCACGGCCTCCCGCGCCGCGGCGACGACGTCGTCGTCGATGGCGGTGAGCGCCGTCGGCGCGAGCAGCTCGCCGAACTGCTCGCGGACCTCGCGGCCGGTGAGCGCGGACCAGCCCAGCCGGTCGTGCGCGGCGAGGTCCGGACCGGCCTCCACGGTCGAGGTGCCGGTGACGACGAGCTCCGCGTGCGGGGTGTGCAGGTCGAAGGCGGTGACCGTCGAGCCCCAGTAGTCGCGGTAGGCGTAGGCGGTGGCGCCCGGTTCGATCTCCACCCGGGAGCGCAGCGTCGTCTGCCGCGCGCTGTTCTCCGGCGTCAGCCGGGCCTCGTTGTAGGAGGAGCGCACCGGCCCGCTGTAGTGGAAGCGGGTGCGGTGCACGATCTGCAGCCGCCAGCGGGAGCCGCCGCTGCGCGCGGGCGGCGCCTGCGTCTGGAACTGGGTCATCGGCCGCTCACCCTGCCTCCTCCGGCACCCACACCTGCGGCGCCTGTTCGGTGAAGAAGCGGTGGGTGACCGCCGCGCTCGCCGCCGAGCAGGTCCGCTGCAGCTCCTCGAGCCGGACCGGCAGCTGGGCCAGCAGCTCGGGGGTGGACATGAACTCGAGCATCGTGCGCGCCCGGCCGACGATGCGGTGCGCCTCCCCGGCGACGCCGACCCGGGCCGCGTCGCGGACCGTGGAGCGCTCCAGCTCGGCCAGGCACGCCTCGGCCTGCTCCAGCGAGGCGAACACCGAGCGCGGGAACAACCGGTCCAGCAGCAGGAACTCCGCGGCGCGGCTGGAGTCCACGACCCCGCGGTAGGTGCGCAGGTAGGGCTCGTAGGCGCCGGTGGAGCGCAGCACCAGCGTCCAGGACGGCGCGGCGTCGCCGGCGAGCACGCGGGTGGAGAGCATCCGCGCGGTCATGTCCACCCGCTCCAGGGAGCGGCCCAGGATGAGGAACAGCCAGCTCTCGTCGCGGCTCATCGTGGCGTCGGCCAGCCCGAACACCATCGCCGAGCGCTCGCGGACGAAGCGGAACAGCGAGTGCGGGCCGTACCGGCGGGCCATGGTGCGCTGCTGCGGCAGCGCGTTGTGCGTGACGTTGAGCGACTCCCAGATCTCGGCGCTGAGCACCTCGCGGGCACCGCGGGCGTTCTCCCGCGCCGCCGAGAGCGCGCCGACGATCGAGCTCGGGCTGGCCCGGTCGAACGCCAGGCCGGCCAGTACCCGCTCGGTGTCGGCCTCCTCCTCGGGTACCGGCGTCCCCATGAGCGCGAGCAGGTTGGCGCAGGCCCGGCGCTCGTCGATCCACGGGTCCTCGACCAGCCGCTGGGTGTGCACGTCGAGGATGCGGGCGGTGTCATCGGCCCGCTCTACGTAGCGGCCGATCCAGAACAGCGACTCCGCGATCCGGCTCAGCATCCCGCGCCTCCCCGAGGGGCAGACATGGCCATCTCTGCCCCTTGCTGCTGCTGCTCCGACTGCTGCGACTGGGCCAGGGCGTTGTCGTTCAGCGGGCCGGGGTCCTGCGTCGGTGGCTCGTCGGGCAGGTCGGCGGCGGTGAACTCGATGGTGGTGGTGTCGCGGGCCGGGCCCAGCGGCACCGTGCTGTCGACCGGCCGGGGGCGGCTGAGCACCCAGGTGTCCTTGGAGCCCCCGCCCTGGCTGGAGTTGACCACCAGCTCCCCCTCCGGCAGCGCCACCCGGGTCAGCCCGCCGGGCAGCACCCACACCTTGTCGCCGTCGTTGACCGCGAAGGGCCGCAGGTCCACGTGCCGCGGGGCGATCCGGCCACCCACCAGCGTCGGGCAGGTGGACAGCCCGATCGGTTTCTGCGCGATCCAGTCGCGGGGCTTCGCACGCACCTTCACGGCCAGCTCCTGGAGCGTCTTCTCGTCGGCGCGCGGGCCGATGACGATGCCCTTGCCGCCGGAGCCGTCGACCGGCTTGAGCACCAGCTGGTCGAGGGACTCGAGCACCCACTCGACGGTGTCCCGGTCGTCGAGCCGGTGCGTCTCGGCGTTCTGCAGCACCGGCTCCTCGCCCAGGTAGTACCGGATCAAATCGGGCACCCAGGTGTAGAGCAGCTTGTCGTCGGCGACGCCGTTGCCGACCGCGTTGGCGATGGTCACCCGGCCGGCGCGGGCCGCGTTGAGGACGCCGGCGCAGCCGATCACCGAGTCCGGGCGGAAGTGCACCGGGTCGAGGAACTCGTCGTCGATGCGGCGGTAGATGACGTCGACGCGGCGCTGCCCGTCCGTCGTCCGCATGCTGACCTGGTTGCCGGCGCAGACCAGGTCGCGCCCCTCGACCAGCTCGACGCCCATCTGGCGGGCCAGCAGCGCGTGCTCGAAGTAGGCGGAGTTGTAGACGCCGGGCGTGAGGACGACGACCGTCGGGTCGGCGACGTTCGACGGCGCGCTGGCCTTGAGCGCGGCCAGCAGGCGGGACGGGTAGTCGTCGACCGGCTGGATGCGGTGGTCGGCGAACAGCTCGGGCAGCACCTGGCTCATCGCCGCCCGGTTGGTGATCACGTAGCTGACCCCTGACGGCGAGCGCAGGTTGTCCTCGAGCACCCGGAAGTCGCCGGCCTCGTCGCGGACCAGGTCGATGCCGCTGACGTGCACGCGGACGCCGTTGGGCGGGACCAGCCCGTGCGCCTGGCGGTGGAAGTGCGCGCTGGTGGTGACCACGCTGCGCGGCACCACCCGGTCGGCGAAGACCTGGCCGGCGCCGTAGACGTCGGCGAGGAACGCCTCGAGCGCCAGCACCCGCTGGACGACCCCGCGCTCGATGACGTCCCACTCGTCGGCGCCGATGACCCGCGGCACGATGTCCAGCGGGAACGGCTGCTCCTCGCCGGCGTGGGCGAAGGTGACACCGGCGTCGCGGTAGGTCTGGCTGAGCAGGTCGGCCCGCGCGGCCAGCTCCTCGCCGTCGATCGGCTGGAGCGAGGAGTGCAGGCCCGCGTACGGCGGCCGGGGTTCGCCGACGTCGCCGAACATCTCGTCCCACTGCTGCCCCAGGAGGTAGCCGTCGAAGAGATCCGCCATGGTCGAGAACCTAGTTCGGGGATGTGTCCCGCGCGTTTCGGCAGCGCGAACCCGCCGCCCGCTCCCCCGTCGACGCGACCAGATCGCCGATCTCGCCGCGTAGGGCGCCCGGAAGGCGCCAGATCGCCGATCTCGCCGCATAGGACGCCCGGAAGGCGCCAGATCGCCGATCTCGCGGATCTCGCCGGGAGGGTTCAGACGGCGACCGCGACGGCGAGCCAGGGGCGCAGCGCGCCGTCGGCGAGCAGCCGGCCGACCCGCCCGGAGTTCTCCTCCGCCTGCCGGAACGCCGGGTCCCCACCGTGCCGGCGGGCCACCTCGGCGTCGACGGCGTCGGCGGCGCGGGTCCACTCCTCGGGGCTGTCGGAGAGGTCGGCCTCGGCGGTGTCGATGACCTCGAAGCCGGCGGCGGCGAGCAGCTCTCGGGTCTCCGCCTCGGACGGGAACTCGTTGCCGTCGGGCGCCGGGGAGGTGAGGGGGCCGTCGGCGACGAAGACGAGCAGGCCGAGCCGGGCGCCGTCGACCAGCACCCGCCGCAGCTCGCCGAGTGCACCGGCCTTGTCCGGCATGGTGTCCAGCACGCCCAGGCACTCCGCGGCGTCGAAGGAGCCGTCGGCGAAGGGCAGCTGCTGGCCCAGGGCCACGACCGAGCGCAGGCCGAACATCCGGCGCGACGCCCGCACCGCCGCGACCATCGGCTCGGCGCACACCGGCCGGACGCCGCGCTCGGCGGCGAGCCAGGCGGCCGGCCCGCCGACGCCCGCGCCGGAGTCGAGCACCCGGCTCCCCGGGCGCAGCTCCAGCCGGTCGGCCAGCCAGCGCAGCGCGCCCTCGCTGCCGCTCCCCCGGCAGCCCGCCGGGATGGCGGTCTCCGGCCCGAGGGCGCGCACGGCCTCCTCGGTCCAGCCGGCGACGGTGTCGAACTCCGCCTCCATCGCCTCGCTCGCGAGCTCCGTCATGCCATCCCTCTCAGCTCCGTCGCGACGGCGGCCTTGATCCGCGCGCCGTCGTCCTCGCCCCGGCCCGAGCCCATCCCGGACAGGTTCACCCCGACCACGCCCTCCACGGCGAGCAGCGCCCGCGCCTCCTCGACGGCCGCAGCGATCCCGGCGGCCCGCGGGTCGGGCGCGGCCAGCACCTGCTCGACCCGCTCGTCGTCCAGGTGCAGGCCGGGGAAGCGCTGCAGCACCCGCGCCGAGCGCTCGTCGGTGTAGACGGCGACCCCGGCGAGGAACGGCAGCGTCGCGCCGGCCGCCCGAGCGGCGGCCACGAACTCCGCGACCCGCGCCGGGCTGCTGACGTGGTTGAGCACGCACAGCTGCGCCCCGGCGCGCTGCTTGGCGGCCACCCGCGCCGGGCGGGCGGCGACCGGCGGCGCCTCGGGCGACTCGGGGACGGCGACCGGCAGCCCGGTGGCGGCGGCCAGCGCGGCCAGCCGCGGCCCGTCCAGGTCGAACACCTGGGTGGCCCCGGCCGCGACCCCCGGCCCGCGGGCGTCGCCGGTCACGCACAGGACGCCGTCGACGCCGAGCGCCGCGAGCCCGGCCAGCTCCTGCTCCAGCACGACGCGGTTGCGGTCGCGGCAGGCCAGCGTGGTCCACAGCCGGCCGCCGGCGTCGTGCACCCGCGCGGCCAGCATGGTGGGCGGCACGTCCGGGCGGTTGGCGTGCTCCCCGGCGAGCACGGCGTCGCAGACCGGGGCCAGCACCTCCACCACCCGGCGCACGGAACCGGCGTCGAACGGCGCCGTCGTGAGGTCGGCGAGCACCACCGGACCGGTGTCCGCGGCGGCGAGCAGGGCGCTGGTCGCGGCCGGTGCGACCGGCCGCTCGGGCCAGTGCGGCGCCGGCTCGTCGAGGAAGACGCACTCGTGCTCGGCCACCTCGCAGCGCCCGTCCCCGCGGACCCCCCCGCAGGGGCCGAAGACCATGCGCTTCGGGCAGCCGAGCCGGGGCAGCTGCAGGTCCGGCACCGTCGCACGGTGTCCGGTCCGGCGACCGCCGAAACACGGGCACGGAGCGGGAAGACAGCACGGCCGGGACGAGTTACGGTGGCACTAGTTGAACTCTCAACCGAGGAGGCCGGCATGCCCGCCGTGACCGTCGAGGACACCACCACGCTGCCCCGCGTCCCCCTGCCCGCGCCCCGCAGCGTCCGCCGCCGGACCCGCTCGGTCACCACGGCGCCGTCGGGGTTCGAGGGCGAGGGCTTCCCGGTGCGCCGCGCGTTCGCCGGCGTCGACCTCCGCGACCTGGACCCGTTCATCCACATGGACCAGATGGGCGAGGTCGAGTACGCCCCCGGGGAGCCGAAGGGCACCTCCTGGCACCCCCACCGCGGCTTCGAGACCGTCACCTACATCATCGACGGCACGTTCGAGCACGCCGACTCCCACGGCGGCGGCGGCACGATCACCAACGGGGACACCCAGTGGATGACCGCGGGCGGCGGCGTCCTGCACATCGAGCGCCCGCCGGAGCAGCTCGTCGTCAGCGGCGGGCTCTTCCACGGCCTGCAGCTGTGGGTGAACCTGCCGCGCGCGCAGAAGTGGGTCGAGCCGCGCTACCAGGACCTGCGGGCCCAGGAGTCGGTCCTGCTCGCCAGCCAGGACGCCGGGGCGCTGCTCCGGGTGATCGCCGGCGACATCGGTGGGCACACCGGCCCGGGGTCGACCTACACCCCGATGGCGATGGTGCACGCCACCGTGGCGCCGGGCGCGCGGCTGGACCTGCCCTGGCGGCCGGACTTCAACGCCCTGGTCTACGTGCTCTCCGGCGCGGGCTCCGTCGGCATCGACGGCGCCCCGGTGCGCACCGGTCAGCTCGCCGTGCTCGGTCCCGGGGACACCGTGTCGATCACCGGCGCGGTGGCCCAGGCGAGTCGCGCACGCCGGCGCTCGACGTCGTCGTCCTCGGCGGCGCCCCGATCCGCGAGCCGATCGCCATGGCCGGCCCGTTCGTCATGAACTCGCGGCAGGAGGTCCTCGACGCGTTCGAGGACTTCCAGAAGGGCCGGCTGGGCTCCATCCCCGCCTCCTACGGACGCCGCGCACCGCACGCCGACGTGCAGGGCGAGTCCCGGTAGCCCTGACCCCCTGCTCCTCGCCGGTCTCGCCCCTCCGGGTCATCCTCCGGAGGGGCGGGACCTGCGGCGGTCACTCCTCCGTGGCGGCCTCCATGATCGAGAAGGCGGCGCCCCAGGGGTCCTCGAGAACCGCGAACCGGCCGAACTGGCTGTCCTCGGCCGGGTGCAGCACCTTCCCGCCGGCGGCCTCGACGGCGGCCACGGTGCCGTCGGCGGACGCGACGGCGAAGCAGACCGTCCAGCCCGTGGGCAGGCCCGGCTGCACCGGCCCCAGCCCGCCCAGCGGGCGGTCAGCGGTGCGGAAGGTCGAGTACTCCATGCCCTCCACCGGATCCCACCGGAAACCGAAGACCGCGGTGTAGAACTCCTGGGCGGCGGCCGGGTCCTGGACCGCGGCCTCGTTCCAGACCAGCGAGCCGGGCTCGTTGAAGCGCTGGACGCCGGTGTGCTCACCGGCCTGCCAGAGGCCGAACGCGTTCCCCTGCGGGTCCCGCGCCATGACCATCGTGCCGACCGGCCCGATCTCCATCGGCTCCACGACCACGGCGCCCCCGGCCTCGCGGATGCGCGCCGCCGTGGCCGCGGCGTCCTCCGTCGCGAAGTACGTCGTCCACGACGGCGGGTCCCCCTCGGTGAGCGGGCCGAGGCCGGCGACCTGCCGGCCGTCCTTCTCCGCGTTCGCGTAGCCGCCGTACTCGGGTTCGCCGCCGGTCCACACCCAGCCCATGAGCTCGGCGTAGAAGGACTTGGCGGCGTCCGGGTCGGCCGCGCCGTAGTCGATCCAGCAGGGGGTGCCGGCGGGCCAGGCGGTGTCTCGTGTGGGCATCTCGTTCCTCCCTCGGGTGTGAGGCAGGTCACGATGCCACCGGGGTCCGACAGAACGGCGGCCCGTCGTCTTCAGGCGGCGAGGGCCTGCGCGCCCAGCAGCGGGAGCACCTCCTCGCCCACCCGCCAGGCCTCCTCGAGGTGCGGGTAGCCGGAGAGGATGAACTCGTCGAAGCCGAGGCCGGCGTACTCCGAGATCCGCTCCGCGACCTGCTCGTGGCTGCCCACGAGCGCGGTGGCCGCACCCTCGCGCACCAGCCCGATGCCGGCCCACAGGTTGGGTGCGACCTCCAGCGAGCGCGCCCCGTCGGCCGCGGTGCCGCCGTGCAGCGCCGCCATGCGCGCCTGCCCCACGGAGTCCATCCGGGCGAACCGGGCCTGCGTGGCCGCGATCGCCTCGGGCGCCATCCCGGCCAGCATGCGGTCGGCGACGCCCCAGGCCTCCTCGGCGGTGTCCCTGCTCAGCACGTGCAGCCGGATGCCGAACCGGACCTCCCGGCCCGCGGCCGCGGCCTTCTCGCGCACCCGCTCCACCCGCTCGCCGACCAGCGCGGGCGGCTCGCCCCAGGTCAGGTAGGTGTCGACCAGTCGCGCCGTGACGTCCTCGGCCGGCCCGGAGGCCCCGCCCAGGTAGATCCGCGGCATCGGCGCGGGCGCGGCCAGGCCGGCGCCCTCGACGCGCACGTGCTCCCCGGCGAAGTCGAACGGCCGGCCCTCGAAGCTGCGGCGGAAGACCTCCAGGAACTCCCCGGTGCGGGCGTAGCGCGCGTCGTGGTCCAGGAAGTCGCCGTAGGCCCGCTGCTCGACCGGGTCACCGCCGGTGACGACGTTGATCCGCAGCCGGTTGCCGCTGAGCTCCTGGAAGGTCGCCGCCTGCTGCGCGACCAGCGTGGGCAGCGCGAACCCCGGCCGCAGCGCGACCAGGAACTCCAGCCGGTCGGTCAGCGCGGCCAGCGAGGAGCAGACGATCCACGGATCGGGGCAGCCGGCGCCGACCGGGGTGAGCACGCCGGTGAAGCCGGACTGCTCGGCGGCGCGGGCGACGTCGCCGAGGTAGCGCAGCGTGGCCGGCCGGCGCAGCGCCGTCCGGGAGGTGCCGGTGACCGTCGTCGCCGGAGCCGCGTCGTGCCCGTCGCCGCGCGTGGGCAGGAACCAGTGGAACTGCATGAGGACCTCGCGAGCGTCGGGACGGCGAGATCCCAGCAAAGCACACCAATCCGGTGCGCTTGCACGGGATTGCGGATCAGAACCGGCCGCCGCCGCCCCCGCCACCGCCGAAGCCGCCGCCCCCTCCGCCACCGCCGCCGAAGCCGCCGCCTCCCCCGAAGCCACCGCCGCCGCCGAAGCCACCGCCGAACCCGCCGCGGGAGCCGCCGGCGAGGATGCCGCCGAGCACCAGGCTGCCGAGGTCCACCCCGCCGCGGCGGTACCCCGGCCCGTACCCGCCACCGAAGCCGCCGGGGCCGCCGCCCCAGCCCTGCAGGTCGTCCTGCGCCCGCGACAGGGCCGACCGCGCCAGCGAGGTCGCCTGGTGGGCCTCCTGCAGCGCGGCCACCGGCTCGTCGCGCCCGCGGTCCACCGCGGCGTCGAGGTGCCGCTGCGCCTCGGCCAGCCGGGTGCGCGCCTCGGCGCCGACCGCGCCGCGGCGGGTGGCGATGAAGTCGCGCGCGGACGCGATCTCGGCCCGGGCGGTCAGCACCGCCTGCTCCAGCGCGCCGGCCGCCCGGCGCGCCTGGGCCTCGGCGTCGCGGGCCACGGTGAGCCCCTGGTCCAGCGCGATGTCGGCCTCCTCCAGCTGCCGGAGCGCGGCCAGCGGGTCGGGCCGCTCCCCGGCGAGCAGCTCGTCGGCCGCGGCCAGGGCCGCCTCGGCGCGGGAGATCTGCGGGCGCAGGCCGCTGCGGTCCCCGGACGCGGTGAGCGCCCGGGCCTCGGCGAGATCCTTCTCCGTCTCGGCGCGCACCGCGGCGACGCGGCCCCCGGCGGCCTCCAGGTCGGCGCCGAGCCGGCCGACGGCGTTCAGCAGCGTGGTCGTCTGCGCCACCGCGTCCTCGGCCGCGCGGATGTCGCCGACGGCGGTGCCGGGCTCGGGCGAGGCGAGCGCCGTCCGGGCCTCCTGCACCTCCTGCTCGGCCGCGGCCAGCCGGGCGCGGGCCTCGGTCACGTTGTCCGCGACCGGGGCCGTGGCGGTGTCGGCGAACCCCTGCCGCAGCGCGCCGAGCCGCTCCTCCTCCTGCGGGATCCGGGCGTGCAGCTCGGCGATCCGCGGCGCGAGCGCGTCCAGCACCTGCGGCGCGGTGTGCTCGAGGTCGCGCAGCGCCGCGAACGCCGCGGCCTGCTCGTCCAGGCGTGCGCCCGCCGCCTGGGTCAGCTGCAGCATCTCGCCGAGCATCTTCCGGGTGGTCGGCTCGTCCTCCGGGACGTCGTCGTCCAGCTGCTGGCGCAGCGTGAACGCCCGGGAGAGCTCGTCGCGGGAGGCGGCCAGGGCCTTGTCGAAACCCTCCACCGCCTGCGGCCCGTACTGCGCGCGGGCGTAGTCGAGGTCGAGCTGGGAGGTCTGCATCGCCTCGTCCAGCTCGAGCAGCGCGGTGCTGGCCCGGAACTGCAGCTTCTCCGTCGGCTCGCCGGCGTGGGGGTCGACCTGCTCGATCCGCGCGACCGGCGGCAGTGCCGCCCGCTGCTTCTTGCGGCGGTTCCGCGCGACCAGGTAGGCGCCGCCGCCGACGACCGCGACCCCGCCGACCACCAGCAGGGCACCCCCACCGCCCGATCCGGAGCCGGGCGCCTTGCCGGTGCGCAGGATGTCGGCGAACGCGACGACACCGGCCTCCCAGTCGCCGTCGGCGAACTCCGGCTCCACGGCCTGCCCGGCCAGCCGGTCGATCTCCTCGTTGCTCATGTCCGAGCCGTTCGGCGGGATGAACCCGTAGGCGCCGTCGTCGACCGCCACGGCCAGCATCGCGTCCCCGCCGCCCAGCCCGGAGAGCTCGCCGGTCGACAGCATCCAGTCCTGCGAGTCCACGCCGTCGAACGAGTCCACGAAGACGACGAACAGCTGCGTGCCGTCCTCGGACTGCAGCTCGTCGAGCGCGGCCTCGATCTCCGACTCGTCCCCCAGCACCCCGGCCTCGTCGACGATCTGGTCCTCGAGGCGGAACGGCTCCTGCGCGAGGGCCGGGGACGCGGCCAGGCCGAGCACGGCGGATGCGCCGAGAACCACGAACAGCCGGCGCACGGCCACCTCCTGGAGCGAATCGGTGCGGGAGACGACAGTACCGAGGAGGTGGGGGTCCGGCGGCCGCCCTGCGGGTAGGGGGGCTCGACGTCCCGACCACCCGAGGAGACCCCGTGCCGGACGACGACCGGATCCCCGCCACCGAGCTGCCCCCGGGCACCGTCCGCCGTGTCGGCGACTGGGCCGTGGGCAACCGCGGCCCCGAACCCGACGGCGCGGACCGCCACTTCGCCGTCTCCCGCCGCTGCCGGCACCAGCTGGCCGACCTGTCGGAGGGCTCGCTGGACGCCGACGGCTGCCTGGTCTGCCCCTGGCACCAGAGCCGCTACGACGTGCGCACGGGCGAGATGGTCGAGGGGCCGCGCGGCTTCCTCGGCTACCACGGCCCGACCCCGGGCTACACCCAGCTGGTGCGGCTGCTCGGCTCGCTGGCCCGGCTGCGCGTCCGCCGCGCCACCCGCTCCGGCACCGACGTCGTCCTCGAGTAGCCCGCCCTCCCGTCGGTCAGCGGAGGCGGTCCCACTCGGCGCGGCGGCGGGCCTGCTCGTCGGGATCGGGCACGGGCAGCGAGGCCAGCAACCGCTGCGTGTACGGGTGCTGCGGAGCGCCGAGCACCTGCTCGCCGGTGCCCTCCTCGACCAGCTCGCCCTTGTAGAGCACCGCGATGCGGTCGGCCAGCAGGTCGACGACGGCGAGGTCGTGGCTGATGAACAGGCAGGCGAAGCCCAGCTCGCGCTGCAGCTCGTCGAACAGCTCGAGCACCCGCGCCTGCACCGACACGTCCAGCGCCGAGGTGGGCTCGTCGGCGATCAGCAACTCGGGGTCCAGGGCCAGCGCACGGGCCAGGCTCGCGCGCTGCCGCTGACCGCCGGAGAGCTCGTGCGGGAAGCGGTCGCCGAAGCTCTTCGGCAGCTGCACCGCCTCGAGCAGCTCGTCGACCCGGCCGCGCGCCGCCTGCGGGTTCTTCGCCCGCTTGTGCACGACGAGCGGCTCGGCGACGGCGTCGGCGATCGTCAGCAGCGGGTTGAAGCTGGACGCCGGGTCCTGGAAGACGAACCCGATCCGCTCGCGCAGCGGCCGGAACGCCCGCTCCTTGAGCCCGTTCATCTCGGTGCCGTGCACGGTGAGCGAGCCGCCGGTGACCTTGGTCAGCCCGGCGATCGCCCGGCCGATCGTGGTCTTGCCGCTGCCGCTCTCGCCGACCAGCCCCAGCACCTCGCCCGGGCGGATCGCGAAGCTGACCCCGTCCACCGCGACGAAGTCGGGCTGGCGCAGCCGGCCGGGGTAGACGATCCGCAGGTCGCGGGCCTCCACCACCGGCGCCGCCTCCTGCCAGCCGGCGGGCCGGGCGGCGGCCCGGTCGGCCGTGCGGGCGCGTCCCTCGCCCAGCCGCGGCACGGAGCCCAGCAGTTGGCGGGTGTAGTCGTCCTTCGGCGCGGTGAACAGCGTCCGGACGTCGGCCTGCTCGACGATCCGGCCGTGGTACATGACCGCGACCCGGTCCGCGAGGTCCGCGACCACGCCCATGTTGTGCGTGATCAGCACGATCGCGGTGCCGAACTCGTCGCGGCAGCGGCGCAGCAGGTCGAGGATCTCGGCCTGCACGGTCACGTCGAGGGCGGTGGTCGGCTCGTCGGCGATGATCACGCCGGGGTCCAGCGCCAGCGCCTGGGCGATGACGATGCGCTGCTTCTGCCCGCCGGAGAACTGGTGCGGGTAGTGGTCGACCCGCGTCTCGGGGTCCGGGATGCCGACGCGGCGCAGGACGTCGATCGCCTTGGCCCGCGCCTCCTTCTTGCTGTAGTCGCCGTGGGCGCGCAGGCCCTCGGCGATCTGCCAGCCGACCGGGAACACCGGGTTCAGCGCGGTGGAGGGCTCCTGGAACACCATGGCGGCGTCCCGGCCGCGCACGTCGCCCAGGTCGCGGCGGGACAGCGCGACGACGTCGGCACTGCTGCTGCCGTCCTTGCTGGTGAGCACGATCGCGCCGCGGGTGAGCGCGGTCTCGGGCAGCAGCCCGAGGATGCTCCGCGCGGTGACGGTCTTGCCGCTGCCGCTCTCCCCCACGATCGCCAGCACCTCGCCGGCGCCCACGGTCAGGCTGACGTCGCGGACGGCGGCGACGTCGCCTGCGTCCGTGGCGAACGTGACCGACAGCTTCTCGATCTCGACGACGTCGCGCGCGGGTGTGGTCGTCACAGCTCGGCACCCTTCTCGTCCACGTACAGGTCGTCCGGCGGCGATGGCGCCGGGCACGACCGAGGTCTCCGCGACGTCGGCCGCCGTCGTCGGGCCGCGGCGGCGGGTGCGCAGCCGCGGGTCGGCCAGGTCGTTGAGGCTCTCGCCGACCAGGGTCAGCCCCAGGACGACGAGCACGATCGCCAGGCCGGGGAACAGCGAGGTCCACCAGATGCCGCTGGTGACGTCGGACAGCGACTTCTGCAGGTCGTAGCCCCACTCGGCGGCGGCCGTGGGCTCGATGCCGAAGCCGAGGAAGCCCAGGCCGGCCAGCGTCAGGATCGCCTCGGACGCGTTGAGGGTGAGGATCAGCGGCAGCGTGCGCGTGGCGTTGCGGAAGACGTGCCGCGACATGATCCGCCAGTGCGAGGCGCCGATGACGCGGGCGGACTCGACGTAGGCCTCGGCCTTGATCCGCACCGTCTCCGCGCGCACCACCCGGAGGTATTGCGGCACGAAGATCACGGTGATGGAGAGGGCCGCGGCCATGATGCCGCCCTTGAGGCTGGACTCGCCCCCGTTGAGCACGATGCCCACGACGATCGCCAGCAGCAGCGACGGGAAGGCGTAGATCGCGTCCGCGACGACGACGAGCACGCGGTCCAGCCAGCCGCCGAAGTAGCCGGCGATCAGCCCGAGCAGCACGCCGATCACGATCGACATGAGGACGGCGGCGACGATCACGTACAGCGCCGTCCGCGTGCCCCAGATGACGCGGGAGAGCACGTCGTACCCACCGACCGTGGTGCCCAGCCAGTGCGCCGACGACGGCTCCTGCTGGGCGCCGAACGGGCCGCTGGGGTCGCGCAGCTGGTTGAACTCGTAGGGCGCCAGCAGCGGCGCGAAGATCGCGGTGATCAGGAAGATGCCGGTCAGGACCAGTCCGGCGACGAGCATGCCGCGCTGCAGGCCGACGCTCTGGCGGAGCTGGTGGACGACCGGCAGGCCGCGCCACCCGCGGGGCCGGCGGCCGGCGGCGGGGGCGTCGGCGGGCTCGGCGTTCGTGCTGGTGGCCATCTCAGTACCTCACCCGGGGGTCGATGAGCGCGGCGATGACGTCGACGACGAAGTTGACCAGCGCCACGATGACCGCGGCCAGGACCACGATGCCCTGGACGGCGACGAAGTCGCGGGCCTGCAGGTACTCGACCAGCTGGAAGCCCAGGCCCTTCCACTCGAAGGTGGTCTCGGTGAGCACCGCGCCGCCGAGCAGCAGCGCGATCTGCAGGCCGATCACGGTGACGATCGGGATGAGCGCGGGCCGGTAGGCGTGCTTGCGCAGCAGCCGGCGCTCGCTGACCCCGCGGGAGCGTGCCGCCTCCACGTAGCCGCTGCCCAGGGTGCCGATGACGTTGGTGCGCACCAGCCGGAGGAAGACCCCGGCGGTGAGCAGGCCCAGCGCGATGGCCGGGAGGACGGCGTGCTCCAGCACGTCCCGGAGGACCTCGCCGTCGCCGAGCTTGATCGCGTCGATCAGGTAGATGCCGGTGGGGTTCTCCAGGGACTGGAGCTGGATCTCCGCGCCGGTGGAGGCGCGCCCCGCGACCGGGAGCCAGCCGAGGTTGACCGCGAAGACCAGCTTGAGCAGCAGGCCCGCGAAGAAGACCGGGGTGGCGTAGCAGAGGATCGCGAACACGCGCAGCAGCGCGTCGGGCCAGCGGTCGCGCAGGTAGGCGGCGAGCCGGCCGAGCGGGATGCCGACGGCGAACGCCACGATCAGCGCGTAGAAGGCGAGCTCGAGGGTGGCGGCGCCGAACGTGGTCAGCATGTCGCTGATCTCGCGGCCGTCGCTGATCGCCGTCCCGAAGTCGCCGCGGGCGAGCTGGCCGAGGTACTCCCAGTACTGGACGAGGATCGGCCGGTCGTAGCCGGCCTCGGCGATCCGCCGGGCGAGCTCCTCGGCCGGGAGCCGGCCGCCCTGCGCGGCGGTGATCGGGTCACCGGTCAGGCGCATGAGGACGAAGACCGTCGTCACGAGGATGAAGATCGTCGGGAAGATCAGCAGGAAGCGGACGAGCAGGTAGCTGCCCAGCCCCCCGCTGCGGCGCTGACGAGCCGCGGTGGGCGCGGCCTCGGGGGCGGCTCCGCCCCCGGTCAGCTCGGTCGTGGTGGTGGTCATCTCTCCCACTCGGTTCTTTCGGGCCCTCACACGGCAGACCCCGGGTGACCCGCTCGCGGCGGGTCACCCGGGGCCGTGGTGCCTACAGTCTCCCAGCTGGTGGGATCAGCCCTTGCTCAGGGCGCCGTAGCGGAACTTGAAGGACGCATCGAGCGTGTCCTCCGCGCCCTCGACGTCGGAACCGACGACGGCGACCTGGGCGCCCTGCAGGTAGGGCAGCGTGGACAGGTCGTCGGCGACCAGGTCCTGGATCTGCTCGAGCAGGCCCTGGCGCTCGGCGGGGTCGGCCGTCGTCGCCTGCTGCAGGATCAGGTCGTTGACCTGCTGGTTCTCGTAGTGGTTGCTGAGGAAGTTCTCCAGCAGGAAGAACGGCGTCAGGTAGTTGTCGGCGTCGGAGTAGTCCGGGAACCAGCCGAGCTGGTAGGCCGGGTAGGCGTCCGCGGTGCGCTGCTCCGAGTACTGGGTCCACTCGGTGGTCTGCAGGTTGACCGTGAACAGGCCGTCCGCCTCGAGCTGGTCCTTGATCAGCGCGTACTCGTCGGCCGAGGACGGGCCGTAGTGGTCGTTCGAGTACTGCAGGTTCAGCTCGACCGGGGTGGTGACGCCGGCCGCCTCGAGGCGGGCCTTCGCCGCGGCGGCGTCGGGGCCGCCCTCGTTGTCGCCGTACTTCTCCAGGAGCGGCTCGATCGCGCCGGTCAGGCCCTCGGGGACGTGGGAGTACAGCGGCGTGTAGGTGCCCTTGTAGACCTGCTCGGCGATCTCCTCGCGGTCGAGCAGGTCGGCGGCGGCCTGGCGGACGGCCAGCGCCTTGGCCGGGTCGACCTCCGGCGTGGTGGCGCCGAACGGCTGGGTGTTGAAGTTGAACACGATGTAGCGGATCTCGCCGCCGGGGCCGTCGACGACCTTGACGTCGTCGTTGCCACGCAGGTCGTCGATGTCCGTGGCGGTCAGGCTGCGCCACGCGACGTCGATGTTGCCCTGCTGGATGTCCAGCTTGAGGTTCGAGGCCTCGGCGTAGTACTTGACGTTGACCTTCTCGGTCTTCGCCTCGCCCAGCACACCCTGGTAGTCGGGGTAGGCCTCGTAGGAGATCAGGTTGTTCTGGTCGTAGTTCGTGATGACGTACTGACCGTGGAAGGCCTCGCCGTCGACGATCTCCTGGTCCGGGGTGATCTCGTCGGCCGAGAAGACGTCCTCGTCCACGATCGGGCCGGCCGGGCTGGAGAGGATCTGCGGGAAGACCTGGTCGTTCTCGGTCTTCAGGTTGAACACGACCGTGGTGTCGTCCGGGGTCTCGACGCTGTCGAGGTTGTAGAGCAGCGAGGACGGGCCGTTCTCGTCCGCGATCGCCAGCTGGCGGTCGAAGGTGAACTTGACGTCGGAGCTGGTCAGGTCGTTGCCGTTGGCCCACTTCAGGCCCGGCTTCAGGGTGACCGTGTACTGGGTCGGGGAGGTGAACTCCGCCGACTCGGCGATGTCGGGCTCGACGTCCGGGCTGCCGTACGGGGTGTTCAGCAGGAACGGGTAGATCTGGTTCATGACCGCGAACGAGCCGTTGTCGTAGGAACCGGCCGGGTCGAGGAAGGTGATCTTGTCGGTGGTGCCGATGGTCAGGGCGCCGCCGCTGCCGGAGCCGCCACCGGAACCGCCGTTGCCACCGTCGTCGTCGCCGCCGCAGGCGCTCAGCAGGAGAGCGGTCACCGCGACGCCCGCCGTGGCGACCATGCGCCGACGGCTGCTCGATCCGGAGATCATCCGATACCTCGTCTTCATCAAAATGCGACCCGCGCGGCGCACCGGGCGCGGCTGCGGGCCACCACAGGTCAGTGGATGAAGCAGGTCTAACACGCCGGTGCGGCCGCAAGGAATCCCGTCCCGACACCGTTATGACGTCGTGACTGCAGCAGTGAGCCCGGACACGCGGACGTCCTCGTCCGTGTGCCCGGGCTCACCGGATGTCATCAGAACGCGGGCAGGACCGCGCCGGAGTAGGTCTCCTCGATGAAGGTGCGGACCTCGTCGGAGTGCAGCAGCTCCTCCAGCTTCGTGATCCGCTCGTCGCCCTCGTCGCCGGTGCGCACGACGAGCAGGTTGGCGTTCGGGTTGCCCTCGCCCTCCTCCAGCACGAGCGCGTCCTCGGCCGGGTTCAGGTCGGCGTCGATGGCGTAGTTGCCGTTGATGACCGCGGCGTCGACGTCGGCCAGCGAGCGGGGCAGCTGCGCGGCCTCGACCTCGGTGATCTCGAGGTTCTTCGGGTTCTGGTCGACGTCGAGCGCCGTCGGGGCGTCGTCCCCGGTGTCGGCCAGCGTGAGCAGGTCGTTGGCCTCGAGCAGCCGCAGCGCGCGGCCGGCGTTGGTCGGGTCGTTCGGGATGGCGATCGTCGCGCCGTCGGGCAGGGCGGCGACGTCGTCGATCGACTCGGAGTACAGGCCCAGCGGCTCGATGTGCACCGGGTCGAGGGCGGTGAAGTCGTAGCCGGCGTTCTTCTCCTGCTCCTCCAGGTACGGCACGGTCTGGAAGAAGTTGGCGTCCAGCGAGCCGTCGTCGAGGGCGACATTGGGCTGCACGTAGTCGGTGAACTCGACGATCTCCAGCTCCAGACCGGCGTCGTCGGCGAGCTCGTCGGCGATGAAGTTCAGGATCTCGGCGTGCGGCACCGGCGAGGCGCCGACGCGCAGCGGCTCGTCGGCGCCGGAGAGCTCCGCGTCACCCCCGCACGCGGACAGGCCGAGCACGGCGGCGGCCGCGACGGCGGCCAGGACGGACCTACGGGGGCGGGACATGGTGGATCTCCTTGCTCGTGGGGCGGTGCGTGGGCTCAGACGTGCGCGAGACGCCGGGCCCACCGGTCGCCGGCCCACTGCAGGAGCTGGACCAGCACCAGCAGCAGGACGACGGTGGTCACGGTGATGTCGGTGCGGAACTGCTGGTAGCCGTAGCGGATGGCGAAGTCGCCGAGCCCGCCGCCGCCGATCGCACCGGCCATCGCGGAGTAGCTGATCAGCGCGACGACGGTGACGGTGACGCCGGCGACCAGCGAGGGCAGCGCCTCGGGCAGCAGCACCGTGCGGACGACGTCGCGCCGGCGGGCGCCCATGGACAGCGTCGCCTCGACCTTGCCGGGGCTCACCTCGCGCAGGCTGGTCTCCACCAGGCGGGCCAGGAACGGGACCGCGCCGATGGTGAGCGGCACGATCGTCGCGGTGGAGCCGATCGTGGTGCCGACGATGCCGCGGGTCACCGGGGCGACCAGCACCAGCAGGATGATGAACGGCAGCGAGCGGCCCAGGTTGACCACCAGGCCCAGCACCCGGTGGAGCACCGGCCGCGGGGAGAGCGCGCCGGGCGCGGTGATCGTGAGCAGCACGCCGAGCGGCACCCCGACGAGCACGGTGAGCAGCGTGGAGACGCCGACCATGTAGAGGGTGTCCCAGGTGGCCTCGGCCAGCTGCGGGGCGATGCGGGACCAGTCGTTCACCGCTGCACGTCCGGGGAGTCGAGGAGGCGGGTCAGCGCGGGGGCGCCGGCGCCGGGGGCGGGTTCGGGCCCGGGCCCGGTCAGGTCGACGGGCGGCGGCTGGTCGCAGGGCACGGCGCGCTCCACCAGCGAGCCGCCGTCGCGGAGCCGCTCCAGCGCGGGGTCCAGCCGGCCGTCGTCCCCGGTGACCGCGAGCAGGAGGCGGCCGAACCGCCGGCCGGCGACGGTCTCCACCGACCCGCCGACGATCTCGACGTCCAGCCCGAGCTCGCCGGCCAGGGTGCGCAGCACCCGGCCCTCGGGTGCGGCCTCGGTGACGGTGATCCGCACGAGGTCGCCGGCGGCGCCGGCGGCGGCCGGGGCGGGCAGCAGCTGGGCGGCCAGCGCGGAGTGCGGCCGGGTGAGCACCTCGGCGAGGGGTCCGCCGTCGACGACGCGGCCGGCGTCCAGCAGCACGGCGCTGTCGCAGACGGCGCGGACGACGGCCATCTCGTGGGTGATGAGCAGGACGGTGAGCCCCAGCTCCGCGCGCACCTGGCGGAGCAGGTCGAGGACGCCGGCGGTGCTGGCCGGGTCCAGCGCGCTGGTCGCCTCGTCGCAGAGCAGCACCTTCGGTCGCGCCGCGAGCGCCCGGGCGATGGCGACGCGCTGCTTCTGGCCGCCGGAGAGCTGGGCCGGCCGGGAGCCGTGCCGGTCGCCCAGGCCGACGAGGTCGAGCAGGTCGGCGACCCGGCGGCGGCGCTCGGCCTTGCCGACCCCGGCGAGCTCGAGGGGGTGCTCGACGTTGCCCGCGGCGGTGCGCGAGTCGAGCAGGTTGAAGTGCTGGAAGACCATGCCGACGGTGCGCCGGGCCTGCCGGACGCCGTCGCCGTCGAGGTCGGTGAGCACCTGCCCGTCGACGACGACCCGGCCCGAGGTCGGCCGCTCGAGCAGGTTGACCATCCGGGCCAGCGTGCTCTTGCCCGAGCCGCTGGGGCCGACGACGCCGGCGAACTCGCCGTCGGCGACCGACAGCGAGATGCCGTCGACGGCGGTCACCGCGGCCGCCCCGCGGCGGGCGGGGAAGACCTTGCGGACGTCGGTCAGTTCGATCACGGGGAGGCCTCGGTGGGGGCTCGGCGGTGCGGCACGGGACGGGGCGCCGGCGCGGGGATCCCGGGCAGGCGCGGACGAGCCGCAGCTACAGGCGGCTGGCCGTGCGCATGAGGTCGATGGCACGCCGACGCGTCAGCACCCCACCTCCCACCACGGGTCGAGTCTCCCCCGTCCCGGCGGTTTCCGACCACGGACCGTGCCGGATGTGAGCGACCCCTCACCCCTCCCGGATGTGAGCCACCCCCGACCCGTGCCGTTGTCCTCCCCGGACACCCCCTCGGGACTTTCGGTACCGAAAGTCCCCCACCTCCCCGGACTTTCGGTACCGAAAGTCCCTGTGCGGTGCGGTCAGGCGGTGATGGTGCGGCGGCCCTCGAAAGCGCGGCCGAGGGTGACCTCGTCGGCGTACTCCAGGTCGCCGCCGACCGGCAGCCCGCTGGCCAGCCGGCTCACCGTCAGGCCGAGCGGGCCGACGAGCCGGGCCAGGTAGGCCGCGGTCGCCTCGCCCTCCAGGTTCGGGTCGGTGGCGATGATCAGCTCGGTGACGCCGCTGTTCATCAGCCTGGTCATGAGCTCCTTGACCCGCAGGTCGTCGGGGCCGACGCCGTCGATCGGGCTGATCGCTCCGCCGAGCACGTGGTAGCGGCCGCGGAACTCGCGGGTGCGCTCGATGGCGACGACGTCCTTGGGCTCCTCGACGACGCAGATGACGTCCTCGGAGCGGCGCGGGTCGCGGCAGATGCGGCACTGCTCGGCCTCGGCGACGTTGTAGCAGGTGACGCAGAAGCGGACCTCGGCCTGCACGCGGGTGAGCGCGGCCACCAGCCGGCCGACGTCGGCGGACTCCGACGCCAGCAGGTGGAAGGCGATCCGCTGCGCGCTCTTGGGCCCGACGCCGGGGAGGCGGCCGAGCTCGTCGATGAGGTCCTGGACGGCACCCTCGTACACGGTGTTCCTCGTTCCCTGGGCGATCTGGAGGGGCAACCGGTCAGGCGCGCTGCCCGGGTCGGGCGGTCAGAAGCCGGGCAGGCCCAGCCCGCCGCCGGGGCCGCCGAGCCCACCGGCCAGCGGGCCCATCGCGTCGGCGGCCAGCTCGTCGACGGCGCGCTTGGCGTCGCGGACGGCGGCGACGACGAGGTCCTGCAGCGTCTCGACGTCGGCCGGGTCGACCGCCGACGGGTCGATGGTGAGCGCGGTCAGCTCGCCGGCGCCGGTCATGGTGGCCGAGACGAGACCGCCGCCGGCGGTGCCGGTCACCTCGCGCGACGCGAGTTCCTCCTGCGCGGCGACCAGCTGCTGCTGCATCTGCTGCGCCTGCTTCATCAGCTGCGCCAGGTCGGGCTGGCCACCTCCGGGGAACATGCTCCGAGAGTAGGCCGCGGATACGACCGGGAGCGGCTCGGCCGGGACGGCTGGTGTCGGCGGGGCGACCGGGCTCAGGAGTCGATCGGGCGGGCGCCGAGCTGCGCCTTGAGCAGCTGGAGGGCGGCCTGCTCGGGGTCGACGGCGGGCTCGCGCTCGCCCTCGGGCAGCGACGCCTCGGCCGCCCGCTCGGCCATGAGCTCGCGGGCCTCCGCGGCCTCCGCGGCGCGGGCCGCCGCGCGGGCGTCCTCGCGGCTGGCCCCCGGGCCGGCGGCCGTCGCGCCCTCGACGACGACCTGCACCTTCCAGCGGACGCCGAGCAGCTCCTGCAGCGAGGCGCGGATGACGTCCTTGTTGAGGTCGTCGCCGAGCATCTTCGCCAGCGCCGGCGAGGTCGCGGCCAGCGTGAGCACCCCGTTGGCGAGGTCGTGCACCTGGGCGCTCTTGAGCAGCGCCTCGGTGGTGCGCTTGTGCCCGCGGACGACCTTGAGCAGCTCGGGCCACACCCGCCGGACGTCGCTGGTGTTCAGCGTGCCGTCGGACTCCGGCGGGTTCGCCGACACCACGGGGGTCGGCTCGCCGCCGCGCGGCACCGGTGAGGACTCGGCGGCGGGACGCGGCGCGGTCTCCGACCGGGGCTCCTCCACCCGCTCGGCGGCGGCGCGGACGGCCTCGGGCCGGGCCGGGTGCGGCCAGTCCTCGTCGTCGGTGGGCTCGGGGGGCAGCGGGATGTCGGGCTCGCCAGCGGCCACCCGCGGACGGCTCGGCTCGGGCGCGCGCTCGGCGGCGGGCGCCGGGGACGACGGGGCCGGGGACGGCGGGGCCGGCGTCGCAGCCGGGGCCGCCGCGGCGGGTGCGGAGCGGCGGGCCGAGCCGGGCTGCACCGTCTCCGGCCAGTCGTCGGTGGCCGCGGCCGCGGGCGGTCGGGCGGCCGGCTGCTGGGCGGCGGGCGGCTGGGCGGCGGCCTCGCGGCGCTGCGACGGGCGGACGTACGCCGGCGCGGCGGCCGGCTGCTCGCGGACCGGCTCGGCCGCGCGGGCGGGCTCGGGTGCCCTGGTGGGCTCGGGCGCCCGGGTGGGCTCGGGCGCGCGAGCCGGTGCCGGGCGGGACTCGGCGGCCCGCGCGGGCTCGGGCGCGGCTACCGCTCCCCCGCCCACCCGGCCGGCGTGCTCGCCGGCGATCGACATCCGCCGCTCGAGGCGCTCGAGCCGCTGCAGGGTGGCCACGGCCGAGCCGTCGGTGCCGGGCAGCAGCATGCGGGCGCAGACCAGCTCGAGCAGCAGCCGCGGCGCCGTCGTCCCCCGCATCTCGGTGAGGCCCTCGTGCACGGTGTCGGCCATGCGCGACAGCGTCGCGGAGCCCAGCGCCTGCGCCTGAGCGCTCATGAGGTCCACCCGGTCGGACGGGGAGTCGAGCAGCCCGTTGCCGCCGGCGTCGGGCACCGCGTCCAGCACGATCAGGTCGCGCAGCCGGTCCAGCAGGTCGGTGGCGAACCGGCGCGGGTCGTGCCCGGCCTCGACCACGCGGTCGACGGCGCGGAACACCCCGGCGGCGTCGTGCGCGGCGAGGGCGTCGATGGTCTCGTCGAGCAGCGCGTCGTCGGTGACCCCGAGCAGGCCGACGGCGCTGCGGTAGGTCACGCCCTCGGGCCCCGCACCCGCCAGGAGCTGGTCGAGGATGGACAGCGAGTCGCGGACCGAACCGCCACCGGCGCGCACGACCAGCGGGAACACGGTGGGCTCGACGGTGACGCCCTCGGCCTCGCAGGTCTTCTCCAGCAGGCCGCGCAGCGTGGTCGGCGGGACGAGCCGGAACGGGTAGTGGTGCGTGCGCGACCGGATGGTCGGCAGCACCTTGTCCGGCTCCGTCGTCGCGAAGACGAAGACGAGGAACTCCGGCGGCTCCTCGACCACCTTCAGCAGGGCGTTGAAGCCCTGCGTGGTGACCATGTGCGCCTCGTCGACGATGTAGACCTTGTACCGGCTGCTCACCGGGGCGAAGAAGGCCCGCTCGCGCAGGTCGCGGGCGTCGTCCACACCACCGTGGCTGGCCGCGTCGATCTCGATGACGTCGAGCGAGCCGGGGCCGTCGGGGGCCAGGGCGACGCAGGAGGCGCAGACCCCGCACGGGGTGGACGTCGGGCCCTGCTCGCAGTTCAGCGAGCGCGCCAGGATGCGCGCCGAGGACGTCTTGCCGCAGCCGCGCGGACCGCTGAACAGGTAGGCGTGGTTGATCCGGCCGCCGTCGACCGCGTTCACCAGCGGCGCGGTCACGTGCTCCTGGCCGACCACCTCGGCGAACGTCGCCGGGCGGTACTTCCGGTACAGAGCCAGGGCCACGGAGGCAGGTTACGCGGAGGCGGGGACACTCCCGGAGCAGCCGGGTGGAACCGGTCCGCGGAGCGGCCCGGGGAAAGAAAAGGACCCCCCGCGCACCCGCCAGAGCCCGCTTATCCTTGCTGCCTTCCGGCCCTGGGGAGGTTCACAGGGTGACGCCACACGAGGGGTCGGGCTCCACTGTAGAGCACGGCCGCGACCACCCCCGGACGCAGGCGGGCCCGCCGCGTCCTGGTGGACGGGCGGGCCCGGTGCTGCGGAGGATGGGAGATTCGAACTCCCGAGGGTTTTATCCCAACCCGCTTTCCAAGCGAGCGCCATAGGCCACTAGGCGAATCCTCCAACTGCGGAGCCGATCCTACCGGGCGCCCCCGGCACCGCTGCCACGGCTCTCGACGACGAGCACCGAATCGGCCGCACCGAGGTCCACCACCTCGCTCTTGGCGGGGTTCAGCCGCACCTCCCCGGTCGCGCCGACGCGGTAGCCGAGCACCGACTGCCCGCGGGACGCCCCGGCCGCCACGACCGCGCCGAAGGGCACGGGCTCCCGGCCGACGTAGCGGCGCGCCGGGTGGAACCCGAGCCGCGCACCCTCGGGGTCGAAGAGCTCCACGAAGACCTGGGCCAGCTCCGTGCGCTCCGAGAGCTGGGCCAGCACGAGGCTGGTCACCTCGTCGCTGACGATCCAGTCGTCCACCCCGCCGGCCCGCACCAGCTCGACGTCGTCGCGCTCGAGCACCTCGGCGACGATCCGGACCGCCCGCTCACCGCCGGCCGGCCAGGCCCGCCGCAGCGCGAGCAGGGTGAGCAGGGTGCGGGCGTCGCCGTCGGCGGCCGCGACGGCGTCGCGGTAGCTGAGCACGATGCCCTGGTCGTAGTCGCCGTCCTGCACCAGCGCGGCGAGCTCCTCGGGCCCGGCGCTGGTCGGGTGCACGCGGACCTCGGTGTGCTGCAGATCCTGGACCAGCACGTCCCCCGGGTCGACCAGCGCTGGGTCGACGACGACGTCGACGACGGTGCCGGGGACGGCGAACTGGTCGAACTCGCGCACCACCTTCGCGCCGAGCTGGCTCCAGCCGACGATGAGCAGCCGCTTGGGCAGCGGGACCTCGTCCGCCAGCAGCTCGGCCTCGGGCACCGGCCAGGTGGTGGTCCCGGTGCAGCGGAACGTGGAGTCGTCCTCCGCGACGGCGATGACCTGGTCGCCGTCGCCGAGGACCGTCGCGGCCGGCGGGTTGAGCAGGATGCGGCCGTCGGCCCGGGCCAGCCCGAGGACGGCGCAGGCGTCGAACGCGGTCAGCACCTCGGCGTAGGTGCGGCCGGTGAGCTCGTCGAAGGGGGCGAAGTAGATCTCGTCGCCGTCGAAGTCGATGAGGTCGCGGAGCACCTGCGACAGGCCGCTCTGCCGGCAGGACTGCGCGGTGATCTCGGCGATCACGTGGTCGGAGTTGACCGTGACCACCCGCCCGTCGGTGAGCGCGGCGAGGCTCGCGGCGTACGTGGGGTCGGAGATCTCGGCGACCACCCGCGGGCCGGCGAACTCCGGGTCGAGCGTCTTGAGGGCGAGCACGGCGCGGATCGCGTCGGCGTCGCCGTTCCCGGCGCTCATCACGATCACCGAGCGCGCACCGAGGACGTCGACCATCTCCAGGTCCGCGACCGAGGCCGGCGAGCCGGAGCGGCAGACCAGCCGGGTCGTGCCGGTGTCGCCGACGGCGGCCGCCAGCGCGTCCTCCATCACGGTCTTGTCCTCCGCGCCGAGGACGACCACGGCCGCGCGCCGCTCGCTGGCGTTGGCGACGACCAGCTCCGACACGATCGCGGCGATCCGCGGCGACCAGCCGAGGACGACGGTGTGCCCGGACTCGAGGACCTGGCTGCGCCCCTTGCGCAGGCCCTCGATCCGCTGGTCGACGGCGTTGGCGATCAACCCGATCAGGCTGCCGGCGATGAAGATGCCGGCGAGGGTGACCAGGAAGGACAGCAGCCGCATCGGCCAGCTGCTGTCGCCTGCGAACGTGCCGGCGTCGACGACGCGCAGCATCGCCTGCCAGATGCCCTCCGCGGGGTTCGCCACCGGCCCCTCGCCGTTGACACCGTCGAGCCCGAAGCCCCAGAACGCCAGGCCGGCGACGACGAAGATCGCCAGGGTCAGCAGCGCCAGCCAGCCGATCACGACGCCGGCACCGCGGGCGAGGGCGTTGTCGAACCGGTAGCGCAGCCGCTGGCCGGGGGTCGGCGTGCGCGCCGGCCGGGACGCGCGCCGCACCGGCGCGCCGGTGGCCGGCGTCGCCATGCGGGTGCGGCGGCTGACCGCCTTGCCCGGCCGCGTCGCCCGTGTCGTGGTGGTCCTGATCTCGCCCATGCCCGCTCCCGCCCGGAGCCGCGGCTGCCGGCGCCGGACCGCCGGCCGGTCAGGCGGCCGGCGACAGGTTAGGGGCTCAGACCCGGAACGACGCGGTTCCCGGGCCGCCCGGGTGGTTGAGTGTCGCGACCTGCGGGCATCCCCGCACGCAACGATCGGGTGGCCCCGGAGAACGCGCCGCGCGGCGACCGGAGGAGGAGACGGACATGAGCGAGGACACGCAGGTGCGGCCCGACGTCGTCGAGGCGATCGTCGGCGTCCTCAAGGGCGGCGACGCCGCCGCCCTGCCGGAGGGCGCGACCGCCGCGGAGAAGGCCGCGGCCAAGGACTCCTACCTGTCGGACTTCGTCGCCGACCGGCAGAAGCGCGACCGCCAGTCGCAGGCCTGGGAGCTGCTGGTGACCCGCAGCTACGACGAGCCCCCGACGTGGGCGCAGATCTTCGACGACCTCGACCCGGCGGTGCACGCCGAGCTCGGCGCCCTCTTCGACGCCCTCCCCGCGGGGGCCCGCGACGAGTACGTGCGCCGGTACGGGGAGCCCACGGGCGCCTGACCACGCGGTCGACCCCGACACCCCCATGTCCACATCCCTCACCACGCCCGGCCGGCTGGTCGCCGGGCGCTACCGGCTGCAGTCGCAGATCGGCGGCGGCGGCATGGGCGCGGTCTGGCTGGCCCTCGACGAACTGCTGGGCCGGCAGGTCGCGGTCAAGCAGGTGCTCGTCTCCGAGAGCGACCCGGTGCTGGCCGAGCAGCAGCGGCAGCGCGCCCTGCGCGAGGGCCGGATCGCCGCCCGGCTGAGCCACCCGCACGCGATCTCGGTGTACGACGTCGCCCAGGAGGGCGAGGTCCCGTGGCTGGTCATGGAGTACCTGCCCTCGCGCAGCCTCGCCGAGGTGGTCAGCGCCGACGGCGTGCTGCGGGTGGACCAGGTGGCGCAGATCGGCGCCCAGGTCGCCGACGCGCTCGCCGCCACGCACGCCGCCGGCATCGTGCACCGCGACGTGAAGCCGGCGAACGTCCTCATCGGCCGGGGCGAGCGGATCGAGGGCCTGGTCAAGATCACCGACTTCGGGATCTCGCACGCCCACGGCGACGTCACGCTCACCCAGACCGGCCAGATCACCGGGACGCCGGCCTTCCTGGCCCCCGAGGTCGCGCAGGGCGCCGAGATGGGCGAGGCCAGCGACGTCTTCTCGCTGGGCGCGACGCTGTACACCTGCCTGGAGGGCCAGCCCGCCCTTCGGCATGGAGGACAACGCGCTGGCGATGCTGCACAAGGTGGCCGGCGGCTCGATCCGGCCGCCGGTACGGGCCGGCTCGCTCTCCGGTCCCCTCACCCGCATGCTCGCGGCCGATCCCGCCGAGCGGCCCACCATGGCCGAGGTGCGTGACGAGCTCGCCCGGCTGGCCGCCGGCCGCAGCGGCGACACCACGACGGTGCTGCTGGCGCGCACCGACCTGCGCCCGGCCGGCGGTCGGCCGCGCACCGAGGTCCTCCCCGTCGCAGCGGCCGCCGGTGCGGACGACGCGACCGCCGAGCCCGCCCCCGCCACGCCTCCCCCGGCCGCGGCTGCCCCGGCCGCGGCTGCCCCCGCGGCCGCCCGGCCCCGGGTCACACCGGCCCCTGCCCGCCGCGGCCGCCGGGCCGCGTGGCTCGCCGCCGCGCTGGTCGCCCTGGTGATCGTCGGGCTGGTCGGCTTCCTGCTCCTCCGCCCGGACGGCGACGACGGCGACCCGCAGGCGGGAAGCACGCCGTCGTCGTCCGCCGCGCCGTCCTCCGAGGCGACGTCCTCGGCCGCGCCGTCCTCCGAGGCGCCGTCCTCCGAGGCGCCGTCCACCGGATCGGCGGACGGCGACGGCACGACCGGAGGCGCCGCCGGCGGCGGCGACCAGCCCGCCGACGAGGGGGCGCCCACCGCGGGCGACCCGGCCGCGGCGACGCGGGCCTTCTTCGCCCTCGTCCCCGGCGACCTGGCGGCGGCGCACCGGCTCACCAGCCCGTCGTTCCAGGAGGAGTTCCCGCTGGAGCGGTTCGCCGGCTTCTGGGACGACTTCTCGGCCGTGCAGATCAGCGACGTGCAGGCCGACGGCGACGACCGCGCGACGGTCGACATCACCTACGTGCGGCCCGACGGCTCCCGCGAGACCGAGCAGCACGAGCTGCGCTTCGTGGCCGGCGCGGACGGCCGGCTGCTGCTGGACCGGGACGAGGCCCGGTAGGGCGTCATCGGCCCCGAGCGGCCCCGGCCCGGCCCCGACCGGCCCCGGAAAGCGGCGACGGCGGCGCCCCCGTGAGGAGACGCCGCCGTCGGACTGCGGTGGCGGTGGGATTTGAACCCACGGAGGCTGTGAACCTCACACGCTTTCGAGGCGTGCTCCTTCGGCCGCTCGGACACGCCACCGCCGAAGAGACTACAGGCCCCTCTGCGCGCGGAAGAACGCACGTAGCAGCGTGGCGGACTCCTCGGCCCGGATGCCCGCGGTGACCACCGGCCGGTGGTTGAGCCGCCGGTCCCGGACGACGTCCCAGAGCGACCCTGCCGCGCCCGCCTTGGGGTCGTCGGCGGCGTAGACCACGCGGTCGACGCGGGAGAGCACGCTGGCGCCGGCGCACATCGTGCAGGGCTCGAGGGTGACCACGAGCGTGCAGCCGGTCAGCCGCCAGCCGTCGCCGTGCACCCGCGCGGCCGCCCGCAGCGCCAGCACCTCCGCGTGCGCCGTCGGGTCGCCGGTCTTCTCCCGCTCGTTGGCCGCCTCGGCCAGCACCACGCCGTCCGGCCCCAGGACGACGGCCCCGATCGGGGTGTCGCCCCACTCCTGCGCGGCGGCCGCGAGCTCGAGAGCCCGGCCCATGGCCGCGTCGAGGTCGAGCGTCACGCATGCGCTCCGCGCACAGTTGGGTTCTGCCCACCACCGCGGGCAGAACCCAACTGTCCCGGGAACGGATGTGCCGGTCGGCTCACGCGGCCTCGTCCAGCGGGAAACCGACCAGCGCGGACAGCTCGGCGATCGCGACGGCCGGGTCGACGACCTTGATGGTGGAGAAGCCCAGCGCCCGCGCGGGCTTGAGGTTGATGCCCAGGTCGTCGAGGTAGGCGCAGTCGGTCGCCTCGATCCGCCGGCCCACGGCGTCGGAGAGCCGGTCCAGCGCCCGGACGTAGATCTCCGGCTCGGGCTTGCGGATGCCCTCGATCGAGGACTCCACGATGACGTCGAACAGGTCCAGGATGTCGTCCATCCGGCCGCCGCGCTCCATCGGCGAGACGTTGTTCGACACCATGCCCAGCGGCAGGCCCGCCGCGCGCAGCCGGCGGATCGCCTCGACCATGGCGGGCCGCACCTCGCCCCGCAGCGCGGCCAGCACGCGGCTCGCGTCCAGCGTGTGCCCCAGAGCCGCCGCCTCGGCCTCGAACGCCGCGGAGAACCCGGCCACGTCGAGCTCGTTGCGCTCGAAGCGCGCCCAGGCGTTGGTGTCGGGGTCGGTGGAGTTCAGCTGCCGGATCAGCCCGTCCGGGAGACCCGCCTCCCGCTCGTAGGCGGCGAAGGCGATCATCGGGCTCTCGGTGATCACCCCGCCGAGGTCGAAGACCACCGCCGAGACGGTGCCGGCCGCCGGAGCGCTCACGCGGTCACCGCCGCGGCCAGCTCGTCGGCGAACCCGAGGCGGGCGGCGATCCGTTCCACCATCTCCTCGGCCCACAGGTCATCCGCTGTCACGATCGTCCTCAGCTCCTCCGCGGGCAGCCCGTCGTCGGCGAACACGTCCATGTCGCCACCGGGCCAGCCGCTCTCGTCGTCGTCGAAGGCGCCGTCGGTGTCGACGCCGATCCCGTACCGCTCCACCACCTCGGCGGCGAGCACCCATTCGAGCATCGTCGCGTCGGAGATGAGCGCGCGGACCATGCCCTCGGGTCCGTGCCGCAGGACGACGAAGTACAGCCGCGAGTCGACCACGACGACGAACGGCGGCGGCCAGGCGGCGCGGTCGAACTCGCCCAGCGCGCGCTCCAGCACCGGCAGCTCGTCGCCGGCGTCGTCGGCCAGCAGCTCCACCCGCCAGCGGGCGCCCTCCCGCGCGACCCGCACGGCGAAGCTGCCCGAGGCCGTCGGCCCGCCCTCGAGCGCGCTCACCGCTTGCGCAGCAGGGTCAGGCCGTCGGCCAGCGGCAGCAGCGCGGTCTCCCAGCGCGGGTCCGCGGCCAGGGCGGCGTTGAGCGCGGCGAGCGCGCCGTCGTTCCTCGTCCTGCGGCTCCAGCACCCGGCCGCCGCGCAGCGTGTTGTCCAGCAGCACGACGCCGTTCGGGTGCAGCCGCGGGTGCAGCTCCTCGACGTAGGCGGCGTAGCCGGTCTTGTCGGCGTCGACGAACGCCAGGTCGAAGGCCGGCTCGGCGGGCAGCGACCGCAGCGCGGGCAGCGCGTCGCCCAGCCGCAGCTCGATCCGGTCGGCCACCCCGGCGCGCTCCCAGTACCGGCGCGCCACCGCCGTGACCTCGGGATCGCGGTCGAGGCAGAGCAGCATTCCGCCGGCCGGCAGCCCGCGGGCGATGCACAGCGCGGAGAGCCCGGTGAACGTGCCGATCTCGATCGCGGTGCGCGCGCCGAGCGCCGTCGTCAGCAGTTGCATGAGCACGCCCTGCTCGGGGGCGATCTGCATCGTCGCCGACACCTCGCCGCGGCCGGCGAGCTCCGCGGTCTCGCGCACGAGATCGGCCGCGACGTCGTCGAGGGGGTCCGAGGAGGCGCGCACGTAGTCGGCGAGCCGTGGCGTGAGGAGGAACGACCTGGGGGTCATAGCCTCTGATCATGGCCGATGCCGCAGGTTCCGGGACCGCTCCGCCCGGGACGCCGTCGTTCCCGGTGCCCACGATGCCCGCACCGCCGGTCTCCGTGGTGGGGCTGGGGCAGCTGGGCGGCTCGCTGGCCGCGGCGCTGGTCGCCGCCGGTCGCGCCGTCTCCGGCTGGGACGTCGACCCCGCCGCGCGCGACGCCGCGGCCGCCCGCGGGGTGACGATCTCCCAGCAGGTCTCCGGTGTCGTCGTCCTGGCGGTGCCGCTGCCCGCCATGGCGACGGCGCTGGACGGGCTCGCCGTCGACCCAGACGCCACCGTCACCGACCTCGGCTCGGTGAAGACCCCCGTGCTCGAAGCGCTCACCCCGGCGCTCGGACGACGGTTCGTGGGCGGGCACCCCATGTGCGGCACCGAGCGCTCCGGCCACACCGCCGTCGACCCCGCGCTCTTCGCCGGCCGGCGCTGGGCGCTGTGCCTGGAGCCGGACACCGACCTCGCGCGGTGGCTGCGGGTGGCCGAGGTCGCGCTCGCCGTCGGCGCGGAGGTCGTGCCCGCGACGGCCGCCGAGCACGACGCCGCGGTCGCCGCGATCAGCCACGTGCCGCACCTGCTCGCCGCCGCCCTGGCCACCGCGGCCGCGGAGGCCGGCCCGCTCGCCCTCGCGCTGGCCGCCGGCAGCTTCGGCTCCGGCACCCGGGTCATCGGCAGCGACCCGGCGTTCGTCACCGCGATGGTCGAGGGCAACGCCGGCCCGACCGGGGCGGCGCTGGACCGGGTGCGCGCCGAGCTCGCCCGCCCGTGGCCGGAGCTGGTGGCCGCCGGGCACGCCGTCGTCACCCGGGAGACCGGGCGCCGGTCGGTGCGGATGCCGCTCGAGCGGGCCGCGCTGCTGGCGCTGGGCCGGGCCGGGGGCGCGGTCACCGGGCGGCTGGCGGCGTTCCTCGAGGGCTGGGTGCCCGCCTGACCGTTTCGGTCCGCCGTGGAGGGGCAGGCACCCGGGCATGGACGAGACCGACATCCTCAGCCGCATCCACGCGCTCGTCGACGAGGAGCACCGGCTCCGGGACAGCACCGAGCACACCGACGAGACGCGGGCCCGGATGACCAAGCTCGAGGCCGACCTGGACCAGCTGTGGGACCTGCTCCGGCAGCGCCGGGCCAAGCGCCAGTACGACGAGAACCCCGACGAGGCGGAGCTCCGCCCCGAGCCGCAGGTGGAGAACTACCTGCAGTGAGCCCCCGGGCGGGCTAGGCCGACCGAGCGGCCGGCCGCCCGTGCTGCGCGCCCAGCAGGGCGAGCTGCCACTGCAGGCGCGCGCGCGGGTCGGCGACGGTGCGGCCGGTGACCTGCTCGATCCGCCGCAGCCGATGCATGACCGTGTTCCGGTGGCAGTACAGCTCGTCGGCCGCCCGGGTCGGCGAGCCGTCCGAGGCGAGGAACGCGGCGAGCGTGTCCAGCAGCACGTCGCGCTCGTCCTGCGGCAGCGCGAGCAGCCCGCCCAGCGTCTGCCCGACCAGCCGCGAGCTGATCTCCGGTGAGTTGCTCAGCAGCGCCTCGGGCAGCCGCTCGTCGATGGTGACGACGCGGCGGGTGCCGCGCGGCAGCGTGCGGGCGGCCGTCTCGGCCAGCCGGTAGGCCGAGCTCACCATCGCGGCGCCGTCGACCGGCGCGGAGACCCCGACCGGGCCGGTGGTCAGCGCCTGCAACCGGGCCCGGACCTCGTTGGCGCCGAGCGCGCCGAGGGCGATCACGCCGACCTGCGCGCCCGACCGGGTGCCCCACACCGAGCGGACGCCGTGGCGCAGCAGCTCGGGCCCGACGCCGTCGAGCCCCGGCTCGTCGTCCTCGGCGGGCAGCGCGACGACCGCCATCAGCCGGCCGTCGAGCGGCATGGACAGCAGGTCGGCGGCGGTGCGCACGAACGCGGGGTCGTCGCCGCGGCCGTCGAGCAGCCCGTCGAGCACGCGGCGGCGGGTCTCCTCGTCCACCCCGGCCAGCCGGCGCTGCTCCTCGCGGTAGCCCTCGGCGAGCTCCGCGCACTCGATGTCGTTGGTGCGCCAGACGGTGCCGGCCACCTGCAGCAGCAGCGTGTCGTGCCGGCCGCCGGCCTGGGCCGAGACCGTGAGCAGCGCCTCCCAGGTCACCTGCCCGCCGAGCCGGTAGGCGCGCAGCGCCGCCTCCAGCGGGATGCCCTGCGCGGCGCGGCGGCGGCCGATCTCGCGGGCCGCGTGCAGCGCCGGCCGGTCGGCGACGGGGGCGCCGACGAGCGCGAGCAGGCCGTGCTCGAGGTTGTCGCGGGTCGAGCCGCGCAGCTCCTCGCCGGACGCCTCGATGAGCTCGCGGTAGGACGGCTCGGTGCGCGAGAGCACGTCCATCATCCGGTCGGTCATCGAGTCCAGCTGCTCGAGCAGCATCGGGGCCAGGTCGACCAGACACGACGTGACCTCGGTGTCGAACGCCTGCACTCGAGCTCCTTTTCCGACCGGACGGTTCCGACGTGACGTACAGCACAACACGTCGCCACCATGACTGTGCGGTGAGCCCATTGTGACCCGACGCACGACAGGCCCGGCGCTTTCGGACGTACTCGTGACCTAATCGTCGCCGTCCCCGGCGGCGCTCTCGACGCCGGGTACCCTCCCGACGCCGTCGCGGACGACGCGTGTCACTCCACGCCGGCCGGGTAGGAGTCCGGCCTGCGCGAGCGCCTCGCCGGGCGCCGCGGCGACCGAGGGAGCGGGCATGGCGGAGCCGGTGCGGGCGGCGCGGGACAACCGGCGCGCGGTGGTGACCGGCGGCGCCGGATTCCTCGGCTCGCACCTCTGCGAGCACCTGCTCGACCGCGGCGTCGAGGTCGTGTGCCTCGACAACTTCCTCACCGGCTCGCCCGAGAACGTCGTGCACCTCCTGGAGCGCCCCGGCTTCCGGCTGGTGCGCTGCGACGTCACCGACTACGTGCACGTGCCCGGCCCGGTCGACCTCGTCCTGCACTTCGCCTCGCCGGCCAGCCCGCTGGACTACCTGAGGATGCCGATCGAGACGCTCAAGGTCGGCAGCCTCGGCACGCTGCACACGCTCGGCCTGGCCCGCGAGAAGGGCGCCCGGTACGTCCTGGCCTCGACGTCGGAGGTCTACGGCGACCCGCTGGTGCACCCCCAGCCCGAGGAGTACTGGGGCAACGTCAACCCGGTCGGCCCGCGCGGCGTGTACGACGAGGCGAAGCGGTTCAGCGAGGCCCTGACGACGGCCTACCGCAGCTCCCGCGGGACCGACACCGGGATCGTCCGCATCTTCAACACCTACGGACCGCGGATGCGCGCCGACGACGGCCGGGCCATCCCCGCCTTCGTCGGCCAGGCGCTCGCCGGCCGCCCCCTCACCGTCGCCGGCGACGGCTCGCAGACCCGCTCCATCTGCTACGTCGACGACACCGTCACGGGCATCCTCGCCATGGCCTTCTCCGAGCACCCCGGCCCGGTCAACATCGGCAACCCCGACGAGCTGTCGATGCTGCGGCTGGCCGAGTGGATCGTCGAGCTCACCGGCTCGGACTCACCCGTCGAGTTCATCGACCTGCCCGTCGACGACCCGAAGGTCCGCCGCCCCGACACCACCCGCGCCGAGCAGCTGCTGGGGTGGCGGCCCTCGGTGCCGAGCGAGGTCGGGCTGCGCCGGACCGTGGCCTGGTTCGCCGAGCAGCTGGCCCGGGACGAGGTGCGCGCCGGTTGATCCGGCGGGCCGGGCGGCGGTGCGGCGGCTTCCCACTAGGCTGGCCACCGCGGGCCGGGGGGCCGCGCCCGTCACCGAGTCGATGACAGAGAGCGAGCATGGGCCGCCACGCTGACCCGACCGAGAACCGCCGCCCGTTCCCCACGCTGTGGGTCGCCGCCGCGGGGGCCGTGGTCGTCCTCCTCCTCGCCGGCGGACTCGTGTGGTGGCTGGCCGGGGGCGACGACGAGAGCTGCGCGACGCGCTCCACGGTCGCCGTCACGGTGACCCCCGAGATCGCCGACCTCGTCGACGGGCTCCTCTCCGATCCCGATGCGCTGGGTGCCGACGGCTGCGTCACCGCCGACGTGACCGCCCAGAGCCCGCTGCAGACCGCTGGTGACCTGAGCGCCCTGGACGACGACGCGCTGCCCGACGTCTGGGTGCCCGACTCCTCGATCTGGTTCCCCCGCGCCGGGGACGCCGAGCTCTCCCCCGACTCGTCGCTGGCCACCTCGCCGGTCGTCCTCGGCACCAGCACCGCCGTCGTCGACGCGCAGGGCTGGGCCGACGCGCCGCCGACGTGGGCCGAGGCGCTCACCGGCGACCAGCCGGTCGCCATGCCCGACATCGCCTCCAGCGGCGAGGCGCTGGCCGCCCTCTCCGCGCTCATGACCTCCGCCGGCGACGCCGACGCGGGCGACACCGCCGTCGTCCAGGCCGTGCTGGCCGCCGACCGCGGCGCCGGGGGCGCCTCCAGCGCCCTGGACGCCGCCGCCGGGGGCAGCGCGGACGCCCCGCTGGTGCCCGTCACCGAGCAGGCGGTCTACGCCGCGCGGGCGACCGACGCCGGTTCCGCCCTCACCGCGGTCTACCCCGAGGGCGGCTCGCCGGTGCTCGACTACCCCGTCGTCCGGGTCGGCTCGCCCAGCGGCGACCAGAGCCGGGCCGTCGACTCCGTCGTCGCCGTCCTGACCTCGGCCGACGCGCGGACCGCCGCCGGCGAGGCCGGGTTCCGGGACGCCGACGGCACCGCACCCCCCGCGGCCGGTGAGGAGAGCGGCATCCGCGAGGAGGCCCCGGAGGAGGTGCCGCTGGACCCCGACGAGGTGCAGGCACTGCTCTCCCGGCTGGCCGCGCTGGCCGCGCCCTCCCGGCTGCTGGCCGTCGTCGACGTCTCGGCGTCGATGGAGGCGAACGTGGGCGGCGGCGGCACCCGCGCCACGCTGGCCCGCGACGCCGCCAAGAGCGCGCTGGCGCTCATCCCGGGGCGCTCGGCGCTGGGCCTGTGGGTGTTCGCCCGCGAGCTCGACGGCGGCACCGACTGGCAGGAACTGGTGCCCACCCGCGTGCTCGACACCGAGATCGACGGCCGTACGCAGCGGGAGATCCTCCAGGAGCAGGCGGACTCGTTCCCGACCCGCCTCTCCCCCGGCGGCACCGGGCTCTACGACACGGTGCTGGCCGCCGTCCGCAAGGCCCGCGTCGACTACGACCCGACCGCGGTCAACACCGTCGTGATCATCACCGACGGCACCGACGAGGACGACGGCAGCATCGGCCTGGACGGGCTGCTGCAGACCCTCGCCTCCGAGGCCGACCCCGGCCGCCCGGTGAAGGTCATCGGCATCGCCCTCGGCCCGGACGCCGACCTGAGCGCCCTGCAGTCCATCGGCGAGGCGACCGGCGGTGACGCCTACTCCGCCCTCGACGAGAACGACCTGCAGACGGTGCTCTTCGACGCCCTCCGCCAGCGCGGCTAGGGACTTTCTGTACCGAAAGTCCCGATCAAGCGCGGACTTTCGGTACAGAAAGTCCCGGGGACGAGCGGACTTTCGGTACCGAAAGTCCCCTGGGGAGCAGTCCACGTCCTCACGGGAGGGACTGCACGGCGTTCACCACCTCGTCGACGGTGATCTCCGCCAGCGCGGGGTCGAGCTCGCTGCCCCACGGGTCGCCGCTGCCGCCGTGGACGCCGCCGTGCCAGAGCACCACGTGCTGCGAGCGGTCCGGCGGGCCCCACAGCGCGGGTGACACCGGGCCGAACAGCACCACCGAGGGACGGCGGTAGGCGGTCGCGAGGTGCGCCACCCCGGTGTCGCCGCAGACCACGACCCGCGCCGCGGCGACGACGGCGGCGAGCTCCAGCGACGTCGTCCGCCCGGCCAGCACGGCGTCCGGGCCGAGCCCGGCGGCCTCGGCGACCGCGCGGGCCAGCTCGACCTCGTCGGGGCCGCCGGTGATCCGCACGTCGTGCCCCGCGGCCGCCAGATGGCGGGCGACGGCCGCGAACCGGTCGGCCGGCCAGCGCCGGCTCGGGTAGGCGGCGCCGGGGTGCACGACCGCGACGTCCCGCACCGCCCGCGGCACCCGGGGGACGGCGAGGTCGAGCGCGTCGGGGTCGGCCGCGACGCCCAGCCCCTCGGCGACCAGCCGGCACCAGCGCCGGACCTCGTGCTCGTCGGGGTACCACGTCGGCCCGGGGTAGCCGGGGCTGTCGAAGGTCAGCAGCCGCTCCGGGTGCAGGGCGGCGACGACGACGTGCGAGGCGGGGCCCTTGCCGTGCAGGTCGACGGCGAGCACGGGCGGTGGGCCGGTCCAGTCCAGCGGCTCGAGCTCGCGGGCGGGCAGCACCTCGTCGACGGCGTCGATCAGCCCGGCGAGCGGGCGCAGCGCCTCCGTCGTCGCCAGGACCAGCCGGTGCCCGGGGACCGCGGCCCGAACGGCGCGGATCGCGGGCACCGCGGTGAGCAGGTCCCCCAGCCCGAGCGGCCGCAGCACCACCGCCGTCGGGACTTTCTGTACAGAAAGTCCCACGGGGTCGGGACTTTCTGTACAGGAAGTCCCTGGGGCGGGGTGGTCCATCAGACGCGGGAGCGCTCGACCAGGGCGGTGGTCGAGTGCCCGTCGAGGTAGGGCAGGACGACGGCCTGCCCGCCCCAGCTGCGCAGCACCGCCGCCTCGGGCAGGTCGGCGCCGGCGTAGTCGCCGCCCTTGGCCCACACGTCCGGGCGCAGCCGCTCGAGCACGGCCGAGGGGGTGTCCTCCTCGAACACGACGACGGCGTCGACGAACTCCAGCGCCTCGAGCACGCGGGCCCGGTCGGGCGCGCTGGTGAGCGGTCGCGACGGGCCCTTGAGCCGGCGGACGGAGTCGTCGGAGTTGATGCAGACCACCAGGCAGTCGCCCAGCCCGCGCGCGGCGCGCAGCGTGGCGACGTGCCCGGGGTGCAGCAGGTCGAAGCAGCCCCCCGTGGCGACGACGGTGCCGCCGGCCGCCCGCACCCGCGCGATGACGCCCTCGGCTCCAGGTCGGGCGACGACGACGTCGGGCGTCTCCCGGTCCCACGCCGTGGCGCCGCCGCGGCCCACGAACGCGGAGGCGAACGCGACGGCCGACGCGACGGCCTCCCCGGTGACGGCGCCGTCGGCGAGCGCCAGCGCGGCCGCCGCAGCGAACGAGTCGCCGGCGCCGCAGGGGTCGCCGCCGGTCACCGGCACCGCGGGCACGACCATCGGCGCCCCCGGGCCGTAGGAGAGCAGCGCCCCGCGGGCACCCATGGTCACCGCGACCGCCCCGACCCCCCAGCGCCCGATCAGCACCTCGGCCCGCGCGCCGACGGCGGCCAGCCCCTCGCCGGGCACGTCGGGCACGACGCGGGCGGCCTCGGCGCCGTTGGGTGTGACCAGCCGGACGCCGCGCACCGGGTCGGCGCCGCGCGGGTGCGGGTCCCACACGACCGGCCCGCGGGCGGCGGCCAGCGCGGCGCGCACGTCGGCGGCGGCCGTCGTCCCCCGGCCGTAGTCGGCGAGGAGCACGGCGGCGGCGTCGCGGATGGCGTCGGCGGCCTCGGCCGGCAGCGCGCCCAGCTCGGCCACGGGGGCGCCGCTGTCGAGCCGGGCGACGGAGTGGTCACCCACCCGGATGCGCTGCTTGACCGCGGTGCCCCCGCCGGCCGGGATCGCGATCAGCCGCACCCGCCCGTCGAGCAGCGCCCGCAGCCGGCCGGCGCCCTCGTCGGAGTCCAGCGGGGCGACCAGCACCACCTCGCGGGAGGTCGCGGCCGCGGCGATCACCGCGGCCAACGCGGCCCCGCCGGGGCGCTCGCGGCGCTCGACGTCCTCGACCACCGGCACCGGCGCGTCGGGGGTGAGCCGCGAGGCGCTGCCGACCAGGTCGACGTCGAGCAGCGCGTCGCCGACGACGACCAGCGGCCGGCCGGCCGAGCCCGTGCGCCCGCTCACCGGACCGGGCCCAGCGCCGGGCCCGCCGGCACGCGGGAGGGCTCGGCCAGCACGGCCGCGTCGAAGGCGGCGCAGACCAGGTGCAGCGCGACGAGGTGGCACTCCTGCACCGTCGCCGTCCACGGGCTGTCGATGCAGATCGCGTCGTCGGCCGCGGCGGCCAGGGGGTTCGGGCCCGGACCGGTCATGGCCAGGGTCGTGATGCCGCACGCGCGGGCGCGGCGGGCGGCCGCGACGGCGTTCGGCGAGCGGCCCGACGTCGAGAGCAGCACCAGCACGTCGCCGGGCCGGCCGTGCGCCTCCACCTGGCGGGCGAAGAGCTCGTCGGCCGGGTAGTCGTTGGCGATCGCGGTCAGCGACGAGGTCTCCGCGGTCAGGCAGATCGCCGAGAAGGGCGGCCGGTCGGCCCGGTACCGCCCGACCAGCTCGGCGGTGAGGTGCTGCGCCTGGGCGGCGCTGCCCCCGTTGCCGGCGGCCAGCAGCCGGCCGCGGCCCTCCCCGCACAGCACGCCGGCGAGCAGCCGCCCCCAGTCGTCGAGGACGTCGAGCTGACCGTGCAGCGAGCCGAGCGCGGCGGTCAGCGAGGCGACGTGGTCGGCGCCGGTGAGGTGGGTGCAGGTCGCCGGGTCGGGGACCTCGGCGGCCACGTTCTCGAAGAAGGAGTGCGGGCGGCTCATCGGAGGACCTCCACGAGACGGCGGCCGGTGCGCACCTGCCGGTAGACGGACTCGGTGTCGGCCGCGACGCGGCTCCACCGGTAGCGGTCGCGGGCCCGCGCCACCCCGGCGGCGCCGTAGGCGGTGCGGCGGGCGTCGTCGGCGAGCAGCGCGGCGAGCACCGCGCCGAGCCGCTCCGGGTCCCGCGGGGGCACGAGGTCACCGGTCACGCCGTCGACGACGCTGTCCTGCAGCCCGCCGACGGCGGTGGCCACGACCGCACGGCCGCAGGCCATCGCCTCCAGCGGCGTGATGCCGAACGGCTCGTACCAGGGGACGGCGAGGACCACGTCGGCCGAGCGCACCCACGCGGGGACGTCGGCGCGCGCCACGGAACCGGCGAACACCAGCCGGTCGGCCACCCCGGCCTCGGCGGCGATCGCCCGCAGCCGGCGCACCTCGGGGTCGGCGTCGACCCGGTCGGGCGGCGGGCCGCCCACGACGACCAGCTCGGCGTCGGGCACCGCCCGCAGCGCCCGCACCGCGTCGTCCTGCCCCTTGCGCTCGACCAGCCGCCCGAGGACGAGCAGCCGCCGGCGGCCGGTGCGGGGCGCGACGGGGCCGTCGGGGGTGAAGACGGCGGTGTCCACGCCGCAGGGCACGACCGAGACGCGGTCGGCGCTCAGCCCGAGCCGGCGCAGCTCGAACACCTCGTCGGTGCAGGTCGCGACGACGTGGTCGACCGTGCCGCACAGCGAGCGCTCGAGCGCGATCCGGTTCGGCGGCGACGTGTCGGCGTCGCCCTGGTGGCGGCGCTTGACCGAGCCGAGGGCGTGGAAGGTCTGCACGACCGGGAGGGCACCGGCCGCGGCGACGGATGCCAGGCCGCTCATCCAGAAGTGCGCGTGCACGAGGTCCGGCGGGTGCGCGGCCCACGTGCGCCGCAGGTTCGCGGCGAACTCGGGCATGTGCCGCAGCAGGTCGTCCTTGGGCAGCTCACGGGCCGGCCCGGCGGGCACGTGCACCACCTCGTAGCCGTCCTGCAGGACGACGCGCTCGGGCAGCGCCGCGTCGTCCCGGCGGGTGTGCACCGTGACGTCGTGCCCGCGCTGGGCCAGGCCGGCCGCGAGCGCGGCCACGTGCACGTTCTGCCCGCCGGCGTCGACGCCGCCGATGGCCGCCAGCGGGCTGGCGTGCTCGCTCACCAGGTGGATGTTCACCGGGTCACCTCCGCCAGGAGCTCGTCCCAGTCGCGCAGGAAGCGGCCGAGCCCGTAGCGCTCCAGCGCCGCGGCGCGGGCCGCCTTGCCGGCGAGCCGGGCGGCGTCGTCGTCGTGCAGGAAGGTGCGCACGCCCTCCCACAGCCGCTCGGGCCGGGTGCTGATCAGCCCCGCCCCGGCCGGCACCGCCTCGACCACCTCGGTCGTGGCGAGCGCCACCACCGGCATGCCCAGGTGCATCGCCTCGAGCAGCGAGAGCCCGAGGGAGGTCCAGCGCACCGGGTGCACGTAGACGCGGCGGCGGGCCAGCTCGGCGTGCATGGCGGCCTGCGGCGGGTCGTCGAACAGCGCCACCCGCGCGGGGTCCAGCCCGTACCGCTCGTGCAGCCCGGCCAACCCCATGCCGAAGACGTCGACCGGCGCGACCGCGGCCAGCCCCGGCAGCAGGTCGGCGCCGACGGTCCGGCCGCGGCGCACCGGTTCGTTGGTGACGACGGCCGCGCGGGCGAGCTCGCCGGTCCAGCGCTCGCCGGGGTCGACGATGCCGTGCTCGATCACCGTCGTCGGCGCCCGGCCGTTGTCGTAGAAGAGCCGGTTGAAGTGCGTGACGTGCGCGATCGGGATGTCCGACCGCCCGGCCACCGGGTGCAGGGTGTGGGGAACGGGTGCGGCTCCGTCGTCCAGGCCGGGGGCGTTGTGCTCGAGGAAGACCGCCGGCAGGTCGCGGCCGGGCTCGCGGCCCAGCCACTCGCGGACCAGCTCCAGGTCGCGCACCCGCTGCAGGACGACGACGTCGGGCTGCTCGGCCCGCAGCTGCTCGGGCGTCACCTCCCGCGCCGAGGCCGGCCAGTCCCAGGTGCGGGCGCGGCCGAGCCCGTCCGGCCCGCGCCCCTCGACCACCGGGAGCAGGTACTCGTGGCCGCCCTGGACGAAGGCCGTCGTCCACGAGCCGTGCACGTGCCAGACCAGCACCTTCATGCGTCCACCAGCTTCCCGACGGCCGCGACGACGTCGTCGGCGGTCACGGAGGTCAGGCAGGGGTGGCCGGGCACGGGGCAGACGCGGGCGCGGGTGCCGCGGCAGGGGGCGGACTGGTCGCCGAGCAGCACGGTGGGGCACGCCGTAGGGCGCCCACCGGCTCGCGGGGACGACGGGGGCGAACAGCGAGACCACCGGCGTCCCGACGGCGGCGGCCAGGTGCGCCGGGCCGGTGTTGCCGACGACGACCGCGGCCGCCCCGTCGAGCAGCGCGGCCATCTCCGCCAGCGTCGTCGCACCGCCGAGATCCAGCCCGCGGGTGCCGGCGACGCGCGCGGTCAGCGCGCGCTCGCCGGGCCCGCCGGTGACCACGACCCGGTGCCCGGCGTCCGCGAGCGCCTCAACCGCCTCCGCGCAGCGCTCCGGCGGCCAGGCCCGGGCGGGTACCGACGCCCCCGGGTGCAGGACGACGTACCCCGGCGCCAGGTCCACGAGATCTGCGCACTCGTGGCTTTCCGCGCTGCGGATGCCGCGAGTGTGCAGATCTCGCGGAAGGGTCAGCGGGCGGCGCAGCGCCAGCCGGCCGTCGTCGCCGGGCGGCAGCTCGAACCCGGCGGCGCGGGCCAGCGAGAGGGCCCGCTCGGGCTCGGGCAGGTCGTCGTCGACGGCGTGCCGGACGTCGAGCAGCGAGCCCGGGTAGTCGACGCTGATCGCGGAGATGCGTCGCACGCCGGCGGTGCGCAGCAGCAAGGCCAGGGGCAGCGGCGACTGGTGGAACGAGGTGGAGACGACCGCCTCGTCGGGTGCGAGTCCCCGGATCCGCTCGGTGAGGGCGGCGAGGTCGTCGGCGTCCACCGGGGGCGGGTCGCCGAGGATCCACGGGCAGGCCCACGTCCAGACCTCGTCGACGCCGGGCAGCAGCTCGGCGGCGGCGGCCCCGGCCGGCCCGGCGAGGAACACCACGCGCTCGGCGCCGTGCGCGACGGCACGCACCAGCGGGCCCTGCAGGAGGACGTCGCCGGCGTTGTCCAGCCGGGCGACCAGCACCGTCCGGGGTCCCGGTACCGGGCGGGCGGTCACCACCGGCCGCCCAGGACGTCGTCGACCGCGGCGGTCAGCGTCGGCGCGACGTGCGCGGCCGCGGCGACCTCGGCCTTCCGGGTGACCGGCGTCGGCACCATGATCCCGGTGGCGCCGGCGGCGGCCGCGGCGTCGACGTCGGCGGCGATGTCGCCGATGACCACGCACCGCGCGGGGTCGACGTCGAGCTCGGCGCAGGCGGTCTTCACCATGCCGGGCGCGGGCTTGCGGCAGGTGCAGCCGTCGTCCGGGCCGTGCGGGCAGACCTGCAGCGTGTCGAACGGGCCGAGCAGCTCCGCGAGCCGCGCCATGCAGGCGTCGACCTGCGCCCGGATGATGATCCCGCGGGCCACGCCGGACTGGTTGCTGACCACCCCGACCCGCACGCCGCGGGCGCGCAGCGCGTCCAGCGCCGCCTTCGCGCCGTCCACCGGCCTCACCAGCGCCGGGTCCCCGTTGTAGGGGTAGTCGCGGACCAGCGTGCCGTCGCGGTCGAAGAGCACGAGGTCGGGCAGCCCGCGCCACGGCCGGACGCCGACGTGCCGCACGACGCCCCGCAGCCAGTGCCACGTCGCCAGGGGCGGGATGACGGCGCTGGTGGCGAGCATCGTGCGCACCTCATCGCGGGTGCGCGGCCCGGGCGCGATGCGGCGCCAGGCGAACTCCGCGGTGCCGGCGGCCCAGGCGCCGGCCGCGGCGAGGGCGGCCCGGGGCCGGCCGCTGAGCGCGAGGCCCGCGGCGGCGACCGCGGCGGCGGTGACGGCGGTGTGCTGGGGGCGGCGGCCGAGCGGGGCGTTCGCCCGGTGCGGAGCGCGCCAGCCCGGCCCGTGCAGCCGCCGCATGAGGACGTCGTCGGCGTTGCCGGCCTGCACGCGGGCGCTCACCCAGCGGTCGGTGGGGCGCACCGGGTGGGTGATCCACCGCTCCCCGCGGACCAGGCGCGCGCCGGTGGCCGTGATCCGCAGCGCCAGGTCGGAGTCCTCGCGGAAGGCGCGGGGGAAGCGCTCGTCGAAGCCGCCGACAGCGGAGAGCGCGGCCCGGCGGTAGGCCAGGTCGGCGGTGATCCAGGAGCTCGTGGCCAGGCCGGCGGTGCCGCGCTCCCAGTCGGTGGGCGGGCGGTCCTCCGGCAGCGGGACGCGCACCCGGCCCTGGCTGCCGGCGACGTCGGCCGGCAGCTCGGCGAGATCGCGGTCCAGCGCGGCGTACCAGTCGGGATCGGGGACGACGTCGTCGTCGAGGAACGCGATCCACGGGGTGCGCGCGGTGCGCCAGCCGAGGTTGCGGGCGCGGGCGGGGCCCCCGCCCCCGGTGCGGACCACGCGGACCGGCGGGAGGCCGGGGCGCTCGGGCGCCAGCGGCGGTCCGGCGGGGCGGTCGTCGACCAGCACCAGCTCGGCCGGGCGCGGGCCGGAGGCGGTGGCGAGCGCGTCCAGGAGCACGTCGAGCGAGGGCCGCCCGACCGTGGGCACGACCACGGTGCACTCCGCGAGCATGACCGGGGCGGTGCCCGGACCGGTCAGCGCAGAAACACTACGGGCTCGAAGCGTTCCGGTTCTCGGCGGTGCGCACGCCGCCCCCGTCAGACCGCGCCGGGTACCAGCGGGACGACGTCGTCGGCGAAGGAGAGCCGGGCGCCGGTGCGCTCCTGGAGCTCGTCACGGCCCAGGCCCTCGACCACCTCGCGCACGAGCAGCCCCCCGGGCACGACGTCGATGACCGCCAGGTCGGTGTAGATCCGGTCGACCACGGCCGCCGCGGTGAGCGGGTACGTGCACAGCGGCAGGATCTTGGGCCGGCCGTCCTTGGTGGTGTGCGTCATCAGCACCAGCACCCGCTTGGCGCCGACGGCGAGGTCCATGGCGCCGCCGACCGCCGGCGGGTGGCCGACGTCGTCGGTCGCCCAGTTGGCCAGGTCGCCCTTCTCCGAGACCTGGAACCCGCCGAGCACGGTGACGTCGATGTGCCCACCGCGCATCATCATGAACGAGTCGGTGTGGTGGAAGAACGAGCCGCCGGGCACCAGGGTGACCGGCTGCTTGCCGGCGTTGATCAGCTCGGGGTCGCCTTCACCGGGCGCGGGCGCCGGCCCCATCCCGAGGATGCCGTTCTCCGAGTGGTAGACGATCTCCTTCTCGGGCGAGACGACCTGGCCCACCAGCGTGGGCATGCCGATGCCGAGGTTGACGTAGGCGCCGCTGGGGATGTCGCGGGCCACGCGCCGGGCCATGTCGGTGAGCGCGAGCCGGCTCATGCGGGGACCTCCACGACGCGGTCGACGAAGATGCCGGGGGTCACGACGCACTCCGGGTCGAGGTCGCCGAGCTCGACGAACTCGCGCACCTGGACGACGGTCAGCGCCGCCGCGGTGGCCATCGTCGGGCCGAAGTTCCTGGCCGCCGTCGAGTAGACGAGGTTGCCCCAGCGATCCGCCTTGCGCGCCTTGATCAGCGCGACGTCCCCGTGCAGCGGCTCCTCGAAGACGTGCCGCCGGCCGTTGATGACCCGCACCTCCTTGCCCTCGGCGAGCAGCGAGTCCGCGCCCGCGGGGGTGAAGAAGCCGCCCAGGCCGGCGCCGGCGGCGCGCATCCGCTCGCTGAGCGTCCCCTGCGGGACGAGCTCCAGCTCGATCTCGCCCGCGCGGTAGCGCTCCTCGAACCACACCGAGCCGCTGGACCTCGGGTAGGAGCAGATGATCTTGCGCACCCGGCGCTCGCGCAGCAGGGCGGCGACGTCGGTCTCCCCGCTGCCGGCGTTGTTGGTCACCAGCGTCAGGTCGCGGGCGCCCTCGTTGAGCAGGGCGTGCACCAGCTCCACCGGGATCCCGGAGTTGCCGAACCCGCCGACGAGCACCGTCGCGCCGTCGGCGATCCCGGCGACCGCCTCGGTCAGCGACCCGACCCGCTTGTCGATCACTGGCTCCCCGTCCGCTGGTGTCCTCCGGCCTCCCCACTCTGCCCCAGGTGCCCAGCGGTCGCGGCTCAGGGGCGGTCGATGTCGACCCGTGTGCTGCCACCGCCGTCCCGCTCGCCGGGGCCGACCTCCCGCGTCGCGTCGTCGTGGTCCGACTCAGGGGTCCACGAGGTCCCCTCGGACTCGGCGCCCGGGGTGTCCTGACCCGGCGCCGCGGACTCGAGCTGGTCGGCGTACAGCGCCGCCGGCCGGCCCCGGCGCTGCCGCCGGATCCCGCGCACCGTGCTGTAGATGACCACCGCCGCCATGAGCGCGAAGATCGTGCCCGAGAGCGGCCGGGTGATGAAGATGTCGAACTCCCCTCCGGAGAGCAGCATCGACTGGCGGAACGCCCGCTCGAGGATCGAGCCGAGCACGAACGCCAGCACGAGCGGCCCGGGCTCGAACCCGGTCTTCTTCATCAGCCAGCCGACGACGCCGAACACCAGCACGACCCACATGTCGAACGGGTCGTTGTTGACCGAGAAGACTCCGGCCATCGTGATCAGCAGCGCGAAGGCGGCGAGGATGCCCGCCCGCACGCGCAGCAGCTGCACGAAGACGCCCACCAGCGGCACGTTGAGCGCCAACAGCATCAGGTTGCCGATGAACATCGAGGCGATGACGCCCCAGAAGATGTCCGGGTTCTGGTCGATCAGCTGCGGGCCGGGGGTGATGCCCTGGATGAGCAGCGCGCCGTAGATCAGCGCCAGCACGACGTTCGCCGGGATGCCCAGGGTCAGCAGCGGCACGAACGCCGAGGTGGAGGACGCGTTGTTCGCCGTCTCCGGCCCCGCGACGCCCTCGATGGCGCCCTTGCCGAACCGTGTCGGGTCCTTGGCGCGGCGCTTCTCCAGCGCGTAGGAGGCCAGCGAGGAGATGACCCCGCCACCGCCCGGCAGCACGCCCAGCACGAAGCCGAGCACCGAACCGCGCCCGATGGCGCCGGAGGAGTCGCGGAAGTCCCGACGAGAGGGCCAGATGTTCTTGATCCGCGTCTTGATCTGCTCGGCCTTCTCGGTCTGCTCGAGGTTGTAGAGGATCTCCCCCACACCGAACAGGCCCATGGCCACCGCGACGAAGTCCAGTCCGTCGAAGAGCTCCACCTGGTCGAAGGTGAACCGCGTGGTGCCGGTGATCGCGTCCTGGCCGATGGTGGCCAGCAGCAGGCCCAGCGCTGCCATGCACAGGGCCTTCACCGGGTGCTTGGTCCCCAGGTAGGTGACCAGCAGGATGCCGAACGCGGTGAGCGCCACGTACTCCGGAGGGCCGAACTCGACCGCCAGGTCGGCCAGCGGCGGCGCGAGCAGGATCAGCCCGATCACCGAGACGGTGCCGCCGATGAACGAGCCCACCGCCGCGATGCCCAGCGCCGGCCCCGCCCGGCCCTGCATCGCCATCTGGTGCCCGTCGAACACCGTGACCACCGATGCCGCCTCGCCGGGCAGCCGCAGCAGCACCGACGTGATGGTGCCGCCGTACATGGAGCCGTAGTAGATGCCGGCCAACATGATCACCGCCGTCGCCGGCTCGATCTCGTAGGTCAGCGGCAGCAGCAGCGCGATCGTCGCCGTCGGCCCGAGGCCGGGGAGGACGCCGATGACGGTGCCGATCAGCACGCCCAGGAAGACGTACAGGATGTTGATCGGGTCGAGCGCGACGGAGAAGCCCTCGCCGAGGCCGTCCAGGATGCCCACGTCAGCCTCCCAGCACGATGTCGTCGGGGAAGGGCACGCCGAGGGCCTCGACGAACACCAGGTGGAAGACCACCGCGCCGATCACCGCCAGCGGCAGCGCCCACCTCCACGGCTCCCGGGCGAACAGCCGCAACCAGACCAGCAGCATGAGCACCGCCGGGACGAGGAAGCCGATCTCCTGGAACAACACGATGAACACCGCGAGGCTGACCAGCCCCAGGCCGATGCCGACCGTTCCGCGGGTCCACGGCTCGTAGTCCTCCGGGTCGTCGACGACGAGCAGGACCAGCGCTGTCAGCGCGAGCAGGGTCGCGCAGAGGAACGGCCAGAGGCCGGGCCCGGGCGAGCGGAACTCCCCCAGGGTCAAGTCCCGGGCCATCAGCATCGCGGCGATGCCGAGCAGCAGCAGGACGAGCGGCGCGAGCCGGAACAGGTGCCTGGACATCGAACTCCCGTCGATGGGCGGAACCGCTCGGTCAGTCCCCGAGGATCGGGCCGTAGACGTCGACGATCTCGTCGATGCGCTCCCGGAAGGCGTCGGTGCCGATGAACTCGTCCGGCACGTACTGCTCCCCCAGTTGCTCGACGACGTCGGGCTTCTCGAGGCAGGTGCTGACGGTGTCCTCGAGCGTGCCGACGATCTCGTCGGGCGTCTCGGCCGGGGCGGCCAGGCCGAACACCGAGACGCTGTTGGTCAGCTCCGGGAAGCCGACCTCGGCCAGCGGCGGGGCGTCGATGTAGTCGACCGGCTCGGGCGTGCTGACGGCCAGCGGCACGAACTTGCCGGCGTCGATGTTCTCCAGCACGTCCTGCGAGCTGTTGATGAAGATCGCATCGACGTTGCCACCGGCGAGCGCCGTCGTCATCTCCGCGTTGCCCGTGAACGGCACGAGGGTGAGCTCGGGTGTCGTACTCCTCGGCCATCCGCTTGAGCTCCATCGCCTGCGAGGTGGTCGTCCCGGGGACCCCGACGTTGAGGTCGCCGGGGTTCTCCCGGGCCGCCTCGAAGAACGCTTCGGCGTCCGCGTACTCGGAGTCCGGGCCGACGACGAGGGCCGAGGGGATCTGGGTGACCGCGGCGATCGGGACGTAGTCGTCGTTGGTGTAGCCGACGTCGTCGCCCTGCAACGGGTTGGTCGCCGTCGCCGGGACGGCGATCAGGGAGAGCGTGTAGCCGTCCGGGTCGCCGGCCAGCATGGCCTGCATGCCGATCGAACCCGAAGCGCCCTCGCGGTTCTCCACGATGACGGTCTGGCCGAACTCGTCCTCCATGCAGCTCGCGATGGTGCGTGCGGCGAGGTCGGTCGGGCCGGCGGGCGCGTAGGGGACGTAGAGGGTGATGTCGTCGTCGGGGTACGAGGCGGCATCACCCCCGCCGGAGGATCCCCCCTCGTCGTCCCCGCAGGCAGCGAGCAGCAGCAGAGTCGCGGCGGTCAGGGCGGGAGCGGTCGTTCGGGTGGAGCGCACGGTTTCCTCCGGTCGGTGAGCTGGCGGACGGCAGTTCAGCCGAGGATCGGCTCGTGGCCCGCTGGTCGCGGGCGAGTGCACCGGCCGGCGTCACCGCCGGCGAACTCCTCGGGCGGGCCGTCCTGAGGGCGACCGCACGGCCGCCTCCTCCACGTCGTTGTGATCGGGACCACAGCCATGCAAACACAGGTCGTCGGGCCGGGCCCGCCCAGTTGGCAACGAAGCTGCAACGGTCCGGACGGTTCCGTTCCCGGTCGTGGGCGTCGGGTCAGCGCCGGGAACGGGCGGCGGCGGAGACCCGCGCCAGGGCGTCGGTGACGACGGCGGCGTCGTCACCGAGCGGGGTGAGCAGCTGCGCGACCAGCTCGTCGTGGGTGATCGCCGCCTCGGCGACCCGCCGGCGCCCGGCGTCGGTGAGGCGGGCGTGCAGCACCCGCCCGGTCGGCGTCCACGCGCTCGCGCCGCACCAGCCCGTCGGCCACCAGCCGGCTCACCGTGCTGGTCACGCCCGGCCGGGAGAGCCCGAGCGCCTCGGCCACCTCGCCCATCGACGCGCGCTCCCCCGGGGCGTCGGCGATCCGGCGCAGCGCCTCGAAGCCGGTCAGCGAGAGGCCGTGCCGGCGGTGCAGAGCGGAGTCGACCCGCCGGGTGATGCGGTCGTGCACCTCCACGACACGGAGCCACGTCCCGGCGGGGCGGGGTGCGGTCCCGGGGGGAACGGCCGGAGCCGGGGGGATCCGCGCGTCCTCGGAGAGGCTCACGCGGGCGTCGTCCCCCGTTCCTCTCCGGCCGAAACCGCGCGCCGGGCGGGTCGGGACTCAGCCGCGCCCGGGTCGCGGCTTCGTCATGGACACCAGCGCGCCGCCGGCGACCGCGAGCGCAGCGGCCGCGGCGAGAAGCGGGACCAGCGGCGGCCCCGCCTCCGCCGGCTCGGTCACCGCGGTGGCGGTCACGTCGAGCGGGACGCCGGCGACGGCGGAGGACGTGGTGCCGACGGCGTCCAGCGAGACCGGGCCCGCCGCCGTCCACGCCGGGATGAGCACCTGGGTGACGACCGCGCCGTCGTCGTCGGCGGTGGCCGAGCCGAGCACCTCGTCGCTGCCGTGCAGCGTGAAGGTCACGAGCTCGCCCGGCTGGTAGCCGTCCACGCGCACCCGGAGCGTGCTGCCGCGCTCGACCGGCGCGGCACCCTCGCGGGCCTCAGCCGGAGGCGCCGGCGGGCGGGGCGCCGTCGTCGGCGCCGGGGTGGACGGGGCCGAGGGGGCAGGCGCGCTCGACGAGGGGGCCGACGGCGACGGGGTCGGTTCCGGGGACGACGAGGGAGGCGGCCTGGGGCCGGTCGTCGTCGGCGGCGCGGGAGCCGGCTCGGCCGGCGTGGTGGGCTCGGCCGGCGTCGGCGGCTCGTCGCCGGGCTCCGGGTCGGGGCTCTCGGTCGCCTGCTCGCAGGCCTCGGCGGTGGGGCGGGTGAAGGTGGCGCCGGCGAGCTCGTCGACGACGTCCGGCCCGGAGCCGTCCTGCGCCGTGTACTCGAGCCGGCCGTCGATGGTCTCGCCCGGGGCGACGTCGCCGGTCCGCAGCACGACGGTCTCGCCGGGCTGCACCACGCCCTCGTCCTCGCCGGCGGGCGCGCGGGTGGTCGCCAGACGGACGGCGTAGGGGGCGGTCCCGCCGACCACCTCGACGACGAGACCGCCGGGCCGGCAGCTGGGTGCGCCGGTCACGCGTGCGTCCGGGACGGCGGGGTCGTCGATCGCTGCGGCGGGGGGCGCGGCCAGGACGCCGATCGCGGTGAGGCCCAGCACGAGCCCGGCGAGCACGGTGGCGAGCGCAGAGGGCGCCGGTCGTGCGGCACCGTGCCGGATGGTCTCGATCGCCCTGCCCCCGCTTCGTGCGTCGTCCCCCCGATGATGAACGAGGTCACGGATCGTCGCCAGGGAGTCACCGGATTCGATGGGCGCGGGCGGCGTGTCCTCCGGTGTGTCCTGCCCGCGCTCCGGCGAGTTGCGTCACGGACGGCAACCCCGCGGTAGATCTCTGCGCCCCGGGGGCCGTGACCAGCAGGGACACGCCCGGGGCCGGGCGATCTCCCCGGCGGGGTTGACGCCGCGCTGTGGCCTGGCTCACAGTTGGTGCGGGCGGGGGAGCCGGCAATGAGTGGCCACCCATCGCTGGGTGGACCGACCAACGCGGCCAGACCGTCAGGACCGGCCCCCCGCCCCTCAGCTCTCCCCGCGGCCGGCGCACGCCCCGCGGGGAGTTCTCCTGCGCGGGATCCCGGCGTCGGCGCGCCCGCGAAGGCGCCCTCGATGTGACGGCTGTGACCCATGGGGCGGGAAGAGTCGACATGTCGACTTTTTCGTGACTCATCAGTACCGCGTGGCTACCGTCTGCCGCGAACCACAGAGGGCAGGAGGGGTCCGGCGCGGACCTCACCGCCGCATCGCCGCGGACGACGCGGCGTCCCCGAACCGTCCGGACCACATCCACGGCATCCGGTTCCGCCTGCAGCAGCGCGGCGACGGCTCGGAGGACGGCGTCTCCGCATGGAGAGGACCCACGGCTCGTGACGACAGCAGCCCCCGCCCGCCCCACCCGCCCGTCCACGACCCCCGCGACGGGCGACCCGGCCTGGCGCGCGGACGCGCGCCGGACCCGCGCCCGCCGGCACCGGACCCGGCTGAACTGCCTGCTGGTGGCGGCCCTCGCGCTGATCGGCGCGGCGGCGTTCCAGATCTCGTCGTCGCCGAGCGCGGAGGACACCGGAACGGCCGTGACGGACGCCGCACGGCACCGCACCTGGAACGGCACCCGCGGCGCGCATCCGCACGCGCCCCGTGCCGGCAGCGTGGCCGCCACCCAGACCACCGCCGCGACCCCGCCTCCCACCGAGGCGAGCGCACCGCCGGCCGTCCCGTCGAGCAGCGCCCCGGCCCCCCGGCCCGGCGGCTGCGCCGGCACCGGCGCCCGCCGGCGTGAGCGTCGCCTCCTACGGCGCGCGGGCGGACGGGCGCACCGACGCCGCGCCGGCCATCCGCGCCGCGCTCGCCGCCAACCAGCACGTCCACATCCCGGCCGGGGAGTACCTGCTGGAGACCTTCGAGAGCCCGCGGCAGACCCGGTTGCACGCCGACTTCATGTTCTCGCTGCGCAGCGGGCAGACCGTCACGGCCGACCCCGGCGCCGTCCTCACCTTCGCCGACGGCATCATCCCGGGCTCCCCGACCCTCTGGGGCGGCAACCTGTTCATGATCGACGGCGCGTCGGACGTCACCATCTCCGGCGGCACCTGGGACTTCAACGGCGCGAACAACCTCGTGCCCGCGGGCCGCACGATCACCGGCTACGGCGTCTACACCTACGGCGCCGACCGCGTCACCGTGCGCGACGTGACGATGCAGAACACGCCCGGCCAGAACTACATCGTCATGCAGGGCCGCGGCGACGGCTTCCGCGTGGAGGGCTCGACCTTCGTCAACGGGGGCACGTCACTGGCGGCCAACCGGGAGCAGGTCGACTACTCGGCGATGTACTTCACCGGCTCGAACGTGGTGGTCGACCGGGTCCGCATCACCCACGACCGGCTGCCCTGGTTCTACAGCGGGGGCATCGAGCTGCACGGGACCCGCAACGCGGTGACCAACAGCGTCATCGAGCGCAGCTTCCCCGCCGTCTACATCGGCCCCGACGTCGCCTCCGAGCTCGAGGTCATGGAGGACACGGTCGTCACCGGGAACCAGTTCCTCGAGGTGGGGCGCGCGGTGACCTTCCACGCGCTCGGCACCGGGGCGATCGCCGGCGTCGAGTTCGCCCGCAACACGGTGACGATGACGTCCTTCCCCGGCCTGGGCGCGGGGCGCGGCGTCGACCAGGACGCCCCGCCGGACGGCAACTGGACCTACCACCACATCATCACCGGGCTGGACATCCGCGACAACGACTTCCACGACGCCGACGGGCAGAGCGACTTCGGCATCCGGCTGTCGCAGATCCACAGCGGCACCATCCAGCAGAACCGGTTCCACCAGATGTCTGGCACCGTGTTCCAGCTGGGCGGATCGCCGTGGGACACCCGGAACGTGACCTTCTCGGACAACAGCGCGACCTGGCTGGGCAGCACCGGCGCCCCGGCCATCGCGCTCGGCCTCGACGGCTACCGGGCCGACGGCATCGTGGTGACCCGCAACCGGATCACCCGGACCCAGGCCGAGGGATCGGCGTGCGGCGTCTACTCCGACGGCGTGATCACGTCGTCCAGCGTGACGGGCAACGGCTTCGCAGGCATCGGTCTGCCGATGTGCGGCCCGACGATGGGGAGCCTCGCCTTCGCCCCGTGACGGGCGGGCCCGCGGGGCTCGACCCCGCGGGCTGGACCCCTCGGGCCCTGCACACGAAACGGCGCGCCACCCCCGTCGGGGTGGCGCGCCGTTCGGTGTCTCAACCAGACGTGCACCCGAAGGGATTCGAACCCCTAACCTTCTGATCCGTAGTCAGATGCTCTATCCGTTGAGCTACGGGTGCCGGTGTTCAGTTGTCGTGCGCGGAGGCTCCGGGATTTGAACCCGGGATGGGGATTAACCCAAACCGCATTAGCAGTGCGGCGCCATAGACCGGACTAGGCGAAGCCTCCCGGGGTCCGAGTTCCCTCGTAACCGCCGACGGGAAGACTACCAGCGCCCCGGAGGGGAGTCGTAGCCCGGGGTGGTCGGCCACCCCTCCCGCCCGCGCGACGAGTGCGACGAACTCGTGGCGATCAGCGGCCGATGGCCACGAGTTCGTCGAACTCGGCGCACGGGAGGTGCCGGATCAGGCGGCGACGGGGGTGCGGACGGCGTCGGCCGCGTTGACGGCGGGCCGGCGGCCGGGCACCAGCGTGATGGCGACGGCGGTCGCCGCGCCCAGGGTGGCGAGCGCCAGGCTGCCGCTGACCCCGAACCGGCCCTCGATCAGCGCCCCGCCGACCGCGGCACCGACCGCGGAGGCGCCGACGGTGATGGTCGAGAGCCAGGTGAACGCCTCGGTGGTGGCGTGCGCCGGGGCCATCGAGCCGACCAGGGTGTTCTGCACGGTGAGCGTGGGGGCGATCGCCGTCCCGCCCAGGAAGAGCAGCACCCCCAGCGCCCAGGGGCTGGAGATCCACGCCAGCGGCGCCAGCCCGATCGTGACGCCGAGCAGCAGCAGCCGGTACTGGCGGGGCAGCGACATGCTGAGCACGCGGGCGCCGAACCACAGACCGCCGATCGTCGAGCCGAGCGCCCACAGCGCCAGCAGCAGGCCGGACATGCCGGGGGCACCGATCCCGTCGGCGAACGCCGGGACGGCCACCTCGAGCGCGCCGAAGCCGAGCATCAGGGCCGCGCCGCTGATCAGCAGGCGGGGCATGCCCGGCGTCCGCACGGTCGAGAACATGCCCGACGCCGTCCCCGGTGAGGGCACGTAGGCGCGGGTGGCCGCGGAGGTCGCGATGCCCAGGGAGCCGGCGACGGCGAGCACGCCCGCGACGCCGACGGCCAGCGCCGGCGAGGTGAGGACGGCGAGCGCGGCGACCAGCGAGGGGCCGACGACGAAGACGAGCTCGGTCGCGGTGGCGTCCAGCGCGTAGGCCGTCGGGCGGACGCGCGGGTCGACCCGGGACCACAGCGCGCGCACCGTGCCCGACACCAGCGGGGTGGCCGCGCCGGCACCGGCGGAGGCCGCGACGACGGCCGCGTCGGGAGCGCCACCGAGGACGACGGCGATGAGCAGCGCGAGGAGCAGCGGGTAGGCGGCGGCCTGGGCGAGCAGCACGGGCCGGGGACCGCGGCGGTCGGCGAGCCGGCCGAGGATCGGGGCCATGACGGCGGAGGCGACGCCGAGGGTCGCGGCCGCGAGCCCGGCCACGGCGTAGGAGCCGGTCTGCTGCTGCACCATGAGCAGCAACGCCAGCGGGACCATGGCCGAGGGCAGCCGGCCGGCGAAACCGGCGATCAGCAGCACGGGGGCCGACGGCAGCCGCCAGACAGGGAGGTACGCGCGCACGGGGAAGCTCGTTTTCACTTGCAGGGGAGAGGAATCCGTAGGGGGTCAATGCTCGTTGACCGCCTACGAGCAGCGACGGTAGCACGGATCGGTAGGGAGCCACATGGATTACGACACCTACGGGTCGACGGCGGTCGAGCTGGCGATCGAGCTGGCCAACACCGACCGCAGCGACCCGGAGTGGGCGCCTGCCTTCCTGGGCTCCCACGACGAGTGGTTCACCCCGGGCACGGCGCTCGAGCTCTCGCCCGGCGAGACGCAGAAGGCCGCCTCGGCCGCCGCTCTCGTGCGCGCCGTCGCGCTGGCCGAGACGCAGGACGACGTCCTCGGACGGCTCAACGAGCTGCTGGCGATGGCGCGACCACGGCCGTACGCCACCGACCACGACGGCGAGCTGCACCTGCACTACGCGCGCCCCGACGCCCCGGCGCTCGAGCAGCTGACGACCACGGTGGCGATGGGCCTGTCGCAGGTGGTCGTGCAGCACGGGTGGCGGCGCCTGGGCGTCTGCGCGGCCGAGAACTGCGACGACGTCTACGTCGACACCTCGCGCAACGCCAGCCGGCGCTACTGCTCCAACACCTGCGCGAGCCGCTCCACGGTCGCCGCCTACCGGGCCCGCCAGAAGACCGACTGACCCGCGGTCGCGGCCGGTCCGATTCCGGAACCTTTCCGGCCGTGCCGCCGTCCGAACTGCGCAGGAAACCGCTGGTCAGCGCCCCGCTGTCACCCGAACGGGTGAACGTCGGTGGAGTCGGTACAGCCAGTGCCGGACGACGCCGAATTCCCGGGGCATGAGCAGGTTCACGACCACGACGGCGATGCCCTACGCGCACCTCGCCGGAGCGACCTCGGTGCTGCGCGCCGAGCTGAACCGCCAGATCGCCGCCGACGGCGAGTACGCCGGCGCCGACTGGTCGACCCTCCGCGTCATCGGGCCGGTCGAGGTCTTCGGCCCGCGCGGCGCGCTGGAGTACGAGTACCGCGGGTCGGTGGAGCCCCGCCGCCTCGCGCCGCTCCCCAACCGGCTGGCGCGCAGCCGCTGAGCTCCCTCCGGAGCTCGTCCTCCCTCCCCGCCGGGCGTCCTCCCTCACCGCACACCACGAGGGAGGACACGCCACGATCAGGTTCCCTGATCCCAGCGGGGTCACGGGGGCCGCACCGCGCAGAGCGGATGACGCGCCCGGGGCACGGCTGAACTAGCGTCCGGGCGTGCCTACCGCGCGCGACCTGGACGCCCGCCTGCACGCGCTGGTCGGCGGGCTGCCCCACTCCCCCGCCGACCGCTGGCTGCGGCGGCTCACGCACGCGGCCGACCACGGCCGGCTCTGGCTGGCCATCGGCGGGCTGCTCGCGCTCCGCCGCGGCTCGCTGCGCCGGGGTGCCCTGCGCGGACTCGGCTCGCTGGCGATCTCCAGCACGGTGGTCAACGCCGTCCTCAAGACGCTGTTCCGGCGCCGCCGGCCCGACCTGATCGTCCTGCGCGCCGAGCGGCTGCTGCGCCGCTCGCCGACCTCGTCGTCCTTCCCGAGCGGGCACTCCGCGTCGGCGGCGGCCTTCGTCACCGGCATGGCGATGGAGTCGCTGCCGGTGGGCGCCGCGCTCGCGCCGCTGGGGCTGGCCGTCGGCTACTCCCGCGTGCACGTGGGGGTGCACTACCCGGGGGACGTCGTCGCCGGGTTCGCCGTCGGCGCGGGAGTCGCCGCGGCGACGCAGCACTGGTGGCGGGTGCGGCCGACCGAGCCGGCCCGGGTGCGACCGGCGTCGCACGCACCGGCCCTCCCCGGGGGCGAGGGGCTCGCCGTCGCGGTCAACCCGCGCTCGGGCCCGGACGACTACGACCCCGCCGCGGACATCGCCCGCCTGCTCCCCCGCGCGCAGGTGTTCGAGACGACCGAGGAGGCCGGCGTCGACGAGCTGCTGCGGACGGCGGCCCGCGAGGGCGCCCGCGCCCTCGGCGTCGCGGGCGGCGACGGCAGCGTCGCCGCGGCCGCCGCGGTGGCGCTGGAGCACGGCCTCCCGCTGGCGGTCATCCCCGCCGGCACCCTCAACCACTTCGCCCGCGACGTCGGCCTGCTGGCCCCGCAGGACGCCATCGACGCGGTGCTGGCCGGGGAGGGGGTGAGCGTCGACGTCGCCGAGGTGAACGGGACGCCGTTCCTCAACACCTCGAGCATCGGCGCCTACCCGGAGATGGTGCGCCGCCGCGATCGGCTGTCCGGGACGCTCGGCAAGTGGCTGGCGCTCAGCGTGGCCGCCGCCCAGGTGCTGCGCACGGGGACGCCCGTCGAGCTCGACGTCGACGGACGGCGGCTGCGGGTGTGGATCCTCTTCGTCGGCAACGGCGCCTACACCCCGCGCGGGCTGGCACCGGCCTGGCGCCCGCGGCTCGAGGACGGCGTCCTCGACGTCCAGTACCTGCGCGCGGACCTGCGCTTCGGCCGCACCCGCGCGGTGCTGTCCACGCTGCTGGGCGTCAGCGAGCGCAGCCGCAGCTACGGCGGGTTCCAGGCGCGCGAGCTGACGGTGGTCTCGCGCTCCGGCCCGCAGCGGGTGGCCTACGACGGCGAGATGGGCGCCCCGGCCACCGAGTTCCGCTTCCGCAAGCGCGCGACCCTGACCGTCTACTGCTGCCGCGGCTCCTGACCCCCACCCCCGGCGAGATCGGCGATCTCGCACGCCACGAGGGCCCCTTCCGTGCGAGATCGGCGATCTCGACGGGGACGGACGGGGTGCGCCCCGCGTCGAAGGGCGCGCCGCGCCGGTGATCACTACGGTCGGGTGCGGGGATTGCCCGGGCCGCGCACCGGGCAGTGCACGACCCGACGACCCACCGAGGTACAGAGGGAAAGAGGTCACCATGCTGGTCCGCCGGATCGCCCGGCCCCTGCTCGCCGCCCCGTTCGTGTACGGCGGCATCAGCACCCTGCGCAAGCCGCAGGACCGCGTGCCGGGCGCCCGCCCCGTGGTCGAGAAGCTCGCGGACGCCGCCGACAAGCAGCTCCCGGTCGAGGTGCCCAAGGACGTCGAGCAGTGGGTGAAGGTCGACGCCGCCGTCAAGGTGGCCGCCGGCTCGCTGTTCGCGCTCAACAAGATGCCGCGGCTGACCGCGCTGGTGCTGTCGGCCTCGATCGTGCCGACGACGCTGGCCGGGCACCGCTTCTGGGAGCACGACGACCCGACCGAGCGCTTCGGGCAGATCTCGAACTTCCTGAAGAACGCCGGCATCCTCGGCGGGCTGCTGCTGGCCGCCGTCGACACCGAGGGCAGGCCGTCGGTCGGCTACCGCGCCCGCAGGAGCGCCCGGGCCGCCGCCGCTGCCACCGAGCACGGGTTCGAGAAGGCCTCCAAGCGCGCCGCCAAGGCGCAGAAGAAGGCCGAGAAGAAGCTGAAGAAGGCGCGGCGCTGACCAGCCCGCTCCCGCCCGCGGCCGCGCTCCGGAGGATCGCCTTCCTCCTGGAGCGCGCCCGCGAGCCCAGCTACCGGGTGCAGGCGTTCCGCACCGCGGCCGCCGTCGTCGACGGCCTCGGCGAGGAGCAGCTGGACCTGAAGATCCGCACCGGCACGCTCAAGGACCTCAAGGGCGTGGGCCCCAAGACCGCCGCCGTCGTCGTGCAGGCGCACAAGGGGCAGGTGCCCGAGTACCTGGCGAAGCTCGAGCAGGACCTGGCCGAGCTCGTCCCGCTGGCCGACGACGTCGCAGAGTTCCGCGCCGCTCTCAAGGGCGACCTGCACCTGCACTCGGACTGGTCCGACGGCGGCAGCCCGATCCGCGAGATGGCCGAGGCCGCGATCGCGCTGGGCCACGAGTACATGGCGCTGACCGACCACTCCCCCCGGCTGACCGTCGCCAACGGCCTCACCCCGGCGCGGCTGGAGAAGCAGCTCGACGAGGTCGCCGCGCTCAACGACGAGCTCGCGCCCTTCCGCATCCTCACCGGCATCGAGTGCGACATCAACGCCGATGGCAGCCTGGACCAGACCGACGAGTTGCTCGGCCGGCTGGACGTCGTCGTCGCCAGCGTGCACTCCGACCTCCGCGCGGCGAGCGCCCAGATGACCGGGCGGATGCTCACCGCCGTCGCCAACCCCCACACCGACGTCCTCGGGCACTGCACCGGGCGGCTGGTCATCGGCCGCCGGCAGCGCAACGGCGAGCAGAAGCCGCGCCCGGAGAGCACGTTCGACGCCGAGGCCGTCTTCGCCGCCTGCGTCGAGTTCGGCACCGCCGTCGAGATCAACTCCCGTCCGGAGCGGCTGGACCCGCCCCGGCGGCTGCTCACCCTGGCCGCCGAGCTCGGCTGCGAGTTCGCGATCGACACCGACGCGCACGCGCCGGGCCAGCTGGACTGGCAGTCCAACGGCGTCGAGCGCGCGATCGAGTGCGGCGTCGCGCCCGACCGGGTGATCAACACCAAGGACGCCGACGCGTTGCTGGCCTGGACGGCGTGACGGCTCCGGCTTCACCCACGGCCACGTCCTGATCACGCACGGGTGAGGAGATCGGCGTGCCACGCCGAACCGGAACCCTCCGTGCGCACTCCGATTGCCCTGCCGCGCCCCCGTCCGCTGTGCTGCGCCGGATCCGACCCCGGCTCGCTCGCAAGGAGGACAGGTGGCTCTCTCGACGGTGACGTGGAAGCTCTCCCGCGCTGGACAACGACTGGCGGCCGCGCGGCGGAACGGGCTGCGCGGCATCCCCGTCGAGGCCGCCCGGCTCACCAAGGAGTTCGCCCGTGCGCCCCTCGCGCTCGCGGCCGAGTACGTCTTCGACGTGCGCCGCGGGGTGCGGACCCGCGGCTTCGTGCGCAACGAGAGCGCGCTCTCCCGGCTGTCCGTGGGCGGCGACGGCAACTACTACCAGCCGATCGGGCTGTCCCCGCTGCGCCGTCTGGTGGCCACCATCCCCGTGGACCCGGCCGCCGCGACGTTCGTGGACCTGGGAGCGGGACGTGGGCGGGCGGTCCTCCTCGCCGCCGAGCTCGGCTTCGGGCGCGTGCTCGGCATCGAGCTCGACCCGGACCTGGCGGCCGAGGGTGCCGAGAACGTCCGCCGCTGGCGGGCCGGGCGGCGCGGCCGGCACTCCGCCGGCCAGGTCGTCGACGTCGTGCCGGGGGACGCGGCCGGCTTCACACCCCCGGAGGGGCCCCTCGTCATCGCCCTGTTCAACTCGTTCGGCGCGACCACGCTCAAGCTGCTGCTGGCCCGCCTCTGCGAGGAGCAGCGCGAGGACGCCGCCCCGCTCTTCTTCGCCTACATCAACCCCGTGCACGAGGGCACCTTCGAGGAGTTCCCCCGCCTGGTCCCGCACTCGCGCGCACCGGGGTGGACGGTGTTCCGGCTCGCCCCGGAGTCCCCGAGGCCATGAGCAGGGCCGACGGGACGACGCGGTGCGCGGCGTGGCTGGCGGCACGGGGCGCTCACCAACAGTGATGCCCACGCCACCAGCGGAACGACTCCGCGCCGAACGGTTGACGCACCCCCGGCCCGGCCCGTAAGCCAGCACGGTGAGCACCGTGGTCGCGGGGCACAGCGTGAGGGAACCCGACGGGTTCCCCCACGCCGGTGGCGGCCGCGCGGTTCCCCGGCACCGCCTCCTGCTCCTCGGACTCCTCGCCGTGGGGATCTGGGCGCTGCTGGCGCTGGCCGGCCGGCCGGCCCTGGCCGACTCCGCGGATCCCCCCGGCGTCGAGCCCGCAGGTGCGACGGTCGGCGCGGCCCAGTCCGCGGATCCCGGCCACGCCGGAACCGACGAGGACCACTCGCTCCCGCCCCGGCACACGCCCCACACCGCTCCGCCGGCGCCCGCACTGCTCGCGCCGGTCCCCGAGTCCGCAACGCAGCCGCCGGACGAGGCGCTCCCGGCGACGAGCGAGCCGGCCGAGGAGCCGTCGGACCCGGAACCGGCACCGATCCCCACGAGCTCGCCGGGTCCGACGAGCCCGTGGCCGAGCCCGCGGCCGAGCCCGTGGCCGAGCCCGCGCCTGAACCGGCGCCGGTCGCGGCGTCCGAGCCTCCGCCCGCGCAGCCGTCGTCGACCCCCGCGAGCGGTTCGGTGCCGGTGACCAGCGTCCCGGCCACCAGCCCGTCCACGGCGCCGGCGCCGGGGCCGGCCCCGGCCCCGACGACGACCACGACCGCCGCCACAGCCACGACCACCGCGACCGGCACCGGCACCGCCACCACCGGCACCGGAGCGGTGACGGGCAGGTGCCCGGCGGGCGGGCCGACGTCCGCCGCAACCGCGTCGACCACCGGTTCGAGCACCGTCCCCGCCCCGACCACGGCGACCACGACCACGACCACCACCACGGCCACGGCGCCGGTCCTCGGAGCAGCCACCGCCCCCGACCCGGCGGAGCCCGTCGCTGCGCCGCCGGGGTGCGCGCCGCCGACCGAGAGCTCCTCCTCGCAGCCGACCCCCGCCGCCTTGCCGGCCGGAACGGGTTCGGCAGCGCTCCCGGCGGTCACCCCGGCCCCGGTTCCGGCTCCGCTGGTCGGGCTCACGAACGCGCAGGCGCCCGCTCTCCCCACCACCGCGGACGCCTCCGGGCACGTGTCCGGCCCGCCGTGCCTCGGCGCTCAGGCAGACGTCTCCTCGAGCTACCGCGGCCCGGCCGGCGAACGTCGCCAGGCCGTGCCGAGCAGCGGCACGTCCTCACCGGCCGGGGGCGCCGACGCGCGACCGGCCACCGGCGCGGCGCATCCGGCCGTCGCCGCACCCGCCCTCCCGCTCCCCGCTCCACCGGCACCGTCGCCCGCCGCACCTCCTCCGGCGCTGCCCCCTGCCCCCGCCTCGACGTCGTCGGGCGCCGGGTGCGGCCCCGCGGGACCGACGCGCGCGGACCCCGGTGCCGAGCCGGCCGCGCTGATCGCGACCACGACCGAGGTGACGGTCCTGCAGCTCCGGACGGGCCTGCCCGTGGACCTCGGCTCCGTCCTCCCCGCGGACGAGGACCGGGACGTCCGGCCCGACTAACCTGAGGTCCACGGCGCCCCGACGCATGCCCGGCGCCGTTCGACGGGACGGCCCCGAGGTCGCCCGTACCGGGTCCGGCTCTGCCACGCCCTGGCACCCGAAGCCCTGGCACCCGGTACCCCGTCGCCCATGCACCGCCACGCCGCGACGGCAGTGATCCCGCGCCGTCCGCCCTCCACCCAGCACGCTTCGCTCAGCCCGGCGCGATCCGCACAGGAGGCCGCAGCCATGTCACTAGCGCCTGCCAGCCGATACGACCACCCGACGACCCCGCACCACCGCATCAAGGCAGCGGTGGACCGGACGGGCGCCGCCGTCCTGCTCGTCCTCGCCCTGCCGTGGCTGGGGCTCATCGCGCTGGCCATCTGGGCCGAGGACGCCGGCCCCGTGCTGCGCCGCGAGCGCCGGCTGGGCAGGTGGGGGCGGGAGTTCTCGCTGCTCCGGTTCCGGACCACGACCTCCGGCGGGCGGCAGGACGGACAGGTCACGCGCGTCGGCGCGGTCCTCCGGCGCTACGCGGTCGAGGGGCTGCCGCAGCTGATCAACGTGCTCCGGGGGGATCTGTCCTTCATCGGTCCGCGGCCACCGGCACCCGGGGTGCGCTCGGGAGAGTGGCCCAGCTGCGGCCCGAGCATGCGACCCGGTCTCACCGCTCCCTGGGATCACCGCGGGGCGCCCCGGTCGACCGAGGAGGCGTCGCGCGAGCTGGAGCGCTACCTCGGCAGCTGGTCCCTGCGGTCGGACCTGACCATCCTGTGGCGCTGGCTGCGGAACGGCTCCGCGCGGCCGGGAACCGCCTAGCCCGCGCCCGCCGGCTGCGTCGCCCCGGTCAGGCGGGCTGGTCGGGGCCGGGCCGCCGTGGCCCCTCGTCCCGGGGATCCGTGCCCCGGTCCGCGTCGGCGTCCGCGTCGGCGCACCACTGGTCGACACCGCGCCGGAGCTCGTCCTCCCAGCGCCAGAGCTCACCCCAGCGGTCGAGCTCCTCGTCGTCCACGAGCGGGCTCCCCGGTTCGGGTGCGAAGGGGCCGACCTCCCCGAGCCCGCCGGGTGACCGCGTGGCCAGATCCGCCCGGGAGAGCGCCACCAGCCTGGCCCGGGCGCCCCGTTCCTCGGCCAGGTCGCCCGCGCGCAGCGCACGGCCGATGACCAGGCACAGGGCGGCCGTCAGCGCGAGCCACACGAGCCCGACCATCAGCATCTGGACCATGGGTCCTTCTTCGTCCGCGACGTACCCGTAGCCCTACCCGCGGGCCAGCCGGCGACGGCTCCGGACATCGTCTACCCCACGTCGGCGGGCGACAACCCGGACCGGCACGGGCGGCTGCGTCGACTTCGGGCAGCGACGTGGCGCGGACCGAGAGTCAGCGTTCGGCGGGGACGTCGGGAGCGACCGGGTCCTGGGGCGTGCGCGCCTCCGCGCCCGCTCCGGGCGTCCCCTCTCCGGGTGTCTCGTCCCCGGGCGTCTCCTCCCCGCGCGGTTCCTCCGCGCGGTCGGCGCGGCGCAGCACACGGCCGATCACGAGGCCGGCGCCCACGAGGAGGATGGGCCAGGCCAGCGCGACGACGTGCACCGTGCTCATCCGTGCGTCCCCGTTCCCGCCGTGCCTGGCCCCGGCCTGATGCAGCACGGGGTGGCACCCCGACGCTACAGAGCGTGAGCGGACCCCTGCACGTCGGGCGTCACGGCTGGACGGACAGCTCTCCTCCGCGGGGACCGCAGGTGACCCGCTCGGCGTCGTCGAAGTCGTTGCCGCGCAGGGAGATGCCGCTGACCGTGGCGCCGTCGCTCCAGTTGGCGTGCACGGCGCAGGCCCGCGACTGGGGCCAGTGCAGGTCGAGGCGGTTGCCGGAGACCACGATGTCGCGGGCGTCGAACGCATCCTTCGGCGGTGAGGTCGAGCTGCCGTCGAGCGAGAGGGCGATCGCCGGCGCGCCCTCGGCGCTGCGCCCACCCGATGTCGTTGTCCGCGATGAGCACGTTCTTCGTGTCCCACGGCGAGCTGTTCAGCGCGATCACGGTGCCGGCTATGTCGTCGAACCGGTTGCCCTCGATGGTGGCGGAGTGCACCTGGGACAGCCGCACGATCGCGTCGGACCGGCTCCCGTCGGCCTGGAAGCGGTTCTCACCGATCGTCAGGCCGGTGATGATGTGGTGGTAGGTCCACCTGCCGTCCGGGGGCATGTCCTGGTCGATCCCGCGGGTCGGCTCCCCCTCGAACCCGGCGAAGTCGGCCAGCCGGAAGAGGTTGCCGGTGATGCTCACGTCGTCGATCGCGCCGGTCCCGCCGGCGTTGAACACCACCCCGCGCCCGACGTCGAGGAACTGGTTGGCCTCGACGGTGATGCCGTCCTGCAACGCGAGGTCGCTGTACACGTCGGGGCCGATGTAGACGGCCGGCCAGCTGTCGCTGATGCGGCTGTTCGTCAGCGACTGCCGGGGCCCGTGCAGCTCGACGCCCCCGCTGTAGGTGAAGGGCTGCTGGTCGTGCTCGACCGTGATGCCGTCGACCACGACGTCGGTACCGGTGAAGTAGAGCGCGGAGAAGTCGATCTGGTCCTCGTTGCCCGGGATCGAGGTGCCGCCGTTGCGGAAGGTCGAGTCCCGGACCTCGAAGCCCGAGCCGCCGCCCTGGGCCACGACGTAGTTCTGGCCGGGGGTGTCGACCATGGTCACGTCCTGCACGGTGACCTGGTCGGCGCCGAAGGTGTACAGCCCGTAGGCGGTGATCGTCCGCCCCGCCGGGACCAGGTTGCCGGGGCCGTTGAGGTCGAGGGTGAAGCCCGAGAGGGTCACGTCCCGGGTGCCCTCCGCGAGGAACACGTTCCCGCCCCACTCCGCGGACGAGTCGGCGATCACGCCGTCGGCCATGCGGAGGACCGCACCCGGGTCGGCGGTGACCGTCTGGCCGTCGCGCAGCCGGAACACGAAATCGGCATCGATCACCGTCGTCCGCGGGGTCGCGTAGCTCCCGAGCAGGTAGGTGCCGGCGCTCAGGTGCACCGCGTCGGCGCTCTCCAGGGCCTGCCGGATCGCCGGGGCGTCGTCGGTGACGCCGTCCCCGGTCGCGCCGAAGTCCCGGACGTCGACGGCGCCCGGCGGAACGCCCCCGCCCTCGGCCGCCGGCGGGGCCTCCTGCCCCGGGCCGGCCGGTGCCCCGTCGCCGCCCGTGGCGACGACGGCCCAGATGATCCCGAGCCCGGCGACCAGAGCGAGGCCGAGCGCCCAGAGCGTGCGCCACCGCCGGCGCGGCACCGAGCCCGGTGGGGCCGGGGGCTCCGGCCGGTCCTCGGCCACCGGCGCCTCGGCCGGCGGGCTGTCGCTCTCGGCGTTCAGGGCTCGACCTCCCCCGCGGCGCCGGCGCGGTCGGTCGGGCGAGGGGGCTCCGGGGCGGCCGGGAGGTGGAGCGCTCGCAGGAAGTCGTCCTGCCAGGCCGCGAAGCTGTAGTGCTCCGCCACCGCTCTGCGGGCCGCGTCGCCGCGGGCGCGGCGGGCCGCCTCCGGTTCGGAGAGCAGCGCGAGCACCGCATCCACCCAGGAGCCGGTGTCGGTGGCGGGTAGGCCGTGCAGCTGCTCGAGGACCCGGGCGTTCACCCCCACCGGCGAGGCCACCGACGGCAGGCCCGCCGCCCCGTACTGCAGGAGCTTGTAGGCGCATTTGCCCCGCGACCAGGCGGTGTCGGGCAGCGGCATGAGACCGCAGTCCGCGGCGGCGATGAGCCGGTCGGTGCGCGGGCCGTCCCACGTCACCCGGTCGGTCATGGCCTCCAGCTCGCCGAGCGGCCGGCTGCCCGCGCTGATGACGGTCAGCCGGGCGCCGGTCGCGCGGTGGACCTGCAGCAGCGCCGGCGCCACCTCGTCCAGGTAGGGCTCCGTGGACGGCGATCCGAGCCACAGCAGCCGGGGCACCTCCCCGACGGCGTAGTCCTCCTTGACCGGGTAGTCGTCGGGGTCCACGCAGCTGGGGATCACCGTCACGTTCGGGTTCAGCCGGGAAGCGGCCTCGGCCAGGAGGTCGTTGCCCGCGACGACGAGATCCGCCCCGCGGACCGCCGTCGACCAGCCGGCCGCCTCGCCGAACACGCGGTGGACGCCGCCGCGCCGGTCGTCGTGGAGGGCGTCGTCGAAGTCGTACACCCCCCAGCCCGCCCGCTGCATGAGCCCGGCCTCGATGCGCCCCCGGGTGAACGGCCCCATCGAGCGGGAGATGAGCACCCGGTCCGGGGGCGCCGCGGAGCGCAGCGAACGGAGGTGCCGCTCGGCCCGGAGCACGGCGAGCGGGTCGCGCAGCAGCGTCCCGGGCCGGACGTTCGCAGCGCCGAGGTAGTCGTGCACCTCGGCGTCGAGGTCCAGGAACCGCAGCCAGTCGAGCACCCGCACCCGCGTGCTCGCCCCGGCAGGGCCGTAGGAGGTCCCCACCACGAGCCGGCGGCCGGTCATGGAGTCACTGTAGGTGCGGAACGGCGCAGCAGGACGCGGTCCGGCCGCCGTTCACCCGACCGGCGAGGAGGAACGGCAGGTGCGCCCCGCTCACCCGCAGTCCACGTCCGCGGTGAAGTCGATGGTCACCACCCGGTTCAGCGCGGCCGCGGCCGGGTCGAGCCTCCCTGCCGCGTCCCGGTCGGGGACGTAGTCCTCGGAGGAGCTCCCGAAGCCCAGCACCCGCAGGTTGTCGACGTCCACACCGAGCTCGATCAGCACGTTGGCCACCTGCTGCGCCCGCTCATGGCTCAGCGTGACGACGCGCTCGGGATCGCCGACGGCGGGGTGGAAGCCGAACACCTCGCCGATGATCTGCCGCTCCTGCATCTGCCGGGCGAACGGGCCCAGGACCTCGATCACCCGCGCGCGGTCCAGGAACTCGATCTCGCCCGGGCGGAAGCCCACGTCCCCGCCGCGGAGGACCAGCTGCTGCGGCGAGCAGGACACCCCGGGACCGACGTCGACGGACCGGACGGCCGGCAGCGGGCCCTCGAGCGGTGCGGGGTCCCGGACGTCGTCGAGCTCGACCGCGACCGCGCCGGAGCGGAGGGCGATCGTGGTCCAGAGCTGCTCGACCTGGGTCCGGCGGGCCTCGTCCGGGGGCGCCTGGGGCAGGACCGCCTGGCCCAGGCCCTGGAACACCACGGAGAACCCGTCGAGGGCGGGCAGCAGTCCGGCGTCCGCGAGCGAGTCGGCGACCTCCTTGGGCTCCGCGTCGAGCAGGCCGGGCCGGGTGAGGTCCATCGGCCCGGCGGTGGACAGCCCCGGGTCGAGGACCACGAGGGTGCGGAGGCCGGGACCGGGCGGCACGCTGCGGGCCGCGACGCCCAGCGCGGTGAGCAGGTCGGACTCGGGAGCCTGGGCCCGGACGCCGGAGACCGCGTCGTCGACCCGCTGCCGGTTCTCCGCGCGCTGCTCCGCGCTGCCACCGGCCAGCCGCACCGGCTCGCCCACCGGGGTGGGCGCACCGTCGGCGACCACCACCGACAGCATCGACTGCTGGGCGACCGCCAGATCACGGGCGGCAGCGGCCGCGCCGGTCAGGACCGGGGCGGGCGCACCCGCGTGCCCGCCGACCACCACCGCGAGGACCCCGCTCGGCTCGGCCGCGACGGAGCTCCCCCCGCACCCGGCCAGGCCGGCCGTCACCACCGCGGCGACCAGCACGGCTCCCCACCGGCCGGGGGTCCGGACCCTCATCTGCGCTCCCTCCGCGGCTATGGCTGCGCTCCCGGCGGACCTCGTCGACCGGGTCGGCGCCGGAACATACCCGTGCGCATCGCCCATCGGGAGGTATCGGGCTCTCCAGCGTGCCGGAACCGGACCGTGCGGACCCATTTCCGACCCAGCGCCTGGGCGGATGGTGACTCAGCGCGACGGAAGGGGCTGACGGGGCCGGTGGGCAGAGGTAACTTGTGGCCCTCCACGGCCTGGGCCGGGTGCCGCGGGGCTACCTGGTCGACGGCCGGGCAGGAGATCGCCACGTCGAGCGGGGGCATCGTGACCGGACAGGACGCGCTGGGTGCAGCGCGCTCCCGCTGGTGGCTGCCCGCGCTCGGGATCGTCCTGGGCCTGGTCGCCGCGGGCGTCGTCACCTGGCAGACGACGCCGCTCTACCGGTCCTCCACGCAGGTGTTCGTGGGGCAGACCGGCTCGGCCGCGGCCGCCGACGCCTACGCGGCCGGGCTCTTCGCGCAGCAGCGCGCGCTGTCCTACGCGACCCTCGCCGAGAGCGAGGACGTGCTCCGCGCCGCCGCCGACGGCCTGGGCCTGGACCTGCCCATGGCCGAGCTCACCGAGCGGGTGTCCGCCCGCTCGGTGCCCGAGACGGGCATCATCGAGGTGACCGTCACCGACCCCTCCGCGGCCCGGGCTCAGCAGCTCGCCGACGCCGTCGGTGAGGAGTTCACCGCCGAGGCGACGGCGGTGGAGTCCTCCCGCGGGCGGGTGGGCGCGCCGGTGTCCTTCCACGACGATCCGCTCGGCGCCGCGTCCCACCGAGCCGATCTCGCCGGACGCGACCCGCAACCTCTCCTTCGGCGCCCTGGCCGGACTCCTGGCCGGCCTCCTGCTCGTCGCGCTGCCCCCGCGATCGACCCGCACCGTCACGCACAGCGACGACGTGCGCGACTGGTCGGGCACCGAGCTGCTCGCGACGCTGAGCGGCGTCCCCGACACGGCGGCCTTCAGCAGGCTGCGCACCCGTCTCCTCGGCGGTGGCGACGGTCCACCGCCCCGGGTCGTCGTCGTCGCCGCCACCGGGCCCGACGGCCCGCGGCCGGACGTCGCGGCCGGGTTGGCCGAGGCGATCGCCCGCGCCGGCCTGCGGGTCGCCCTCCTCGACGCCCGTCCCCTCCCGGTCGGCACCGCCGTCCCGGAGGGCCCCGGGGACCCGGGCCTCACCGACCTGCTGGCCGGGAAGGCCACGCTGGAGGAGGTGCTGCGCGTCGGCGAGGAGGACCGCCCGGTACGTCATCCCCGCCGGCACCGTCGACACCCTGGACGCCAGTGCGGTGCACGCGTCGCCGGCCCTGGCCGGGACGCTGCGCACCCTCACGAGATCCCACGACGTGGTCGTCGTCGACAGCCCGGCGCTGAACCCGGTGCCCGATGCGGCCGTGCTCGGCGCCGCCGCGGACGGCTGCCTCCTCGTCGCCCCCTACCGGCGCACCGGACAGCGGGAACTCGCCGACGCGGCCGCCACGCTCTCCGAGCACGGCGCGCGGCTGCTCGGCGTCGTGCTCGACGGGGTCCCGGCGCGGAGGGCGCGGGCGCTGGGGCTCCGGTACGACTACCCGGTCGACGAGGACAGGCGATCGATGCTCCCCCCGGTCGGCCGGCGCATCGTCGCCGGTGGCGGTTCCCCGACCGACGAGCCGGCGCCGGCCCCCGGGCCGGTGGGAGCCCCGTCGGCGGCAGAGCCAGGGGTCTCGTGAGCAACGAGCCAGGACCGGCCACGGTGGCCGAGGTGGAGGCAGCGCAGCCCGACGCGCCGGAGGTGGCCCCGCCGTCGTCCCGCGTGGGCCGGCTGCTCCAGGGACCGCTCGCGCTGCTCCGCTCCGGCGGGTTCTTCGACCTCCTCGTCGCCCAGATGGCGCCGCTCGCGGTCAGCTTCGGGCTCACCCTCGTCTCCGCGGCCCTCCTCGGGCCGGAGCTGCGCGGTGTCCTCACCTTCCTGATGACCGGCGCCCTGCTCTTCGGCGCGCTGGCCTACGGCAGCCTGCACGTGCCCGTGGTCGAGGCGCTGCGCGCCAAGGACCGCACCGGCCTGCGGCACGGGCTGCGGCTCATGTGGGTGCTGGCCGGGAGCATGACCGCGGTCGGGCTGGTGCTGGTGCTCGTCGGCGGCGCAGCTCGGGACGACGTCCCCTCCACGGTCGGGACGACGGGCTGGGCCCTGGTCGGCGGCGCGATCGTGGTGACGCAGCTGTTCACCGGCCGGGTGCTGCAGGGCCTGGCCCGCAACCGCGAGTACCAGGTCACCATCGTGGTGCAGAGCCTGCTGTACCTGCTGGGCGCCGGGGCGATGCTGCTGGCGACCCGCTCCCCGCTGCCGGTCTTCGCCGCCTGGTACGCGTCGGTGGTCCTCAGCGTGGGCCTCACGTCGGTGCTCCTCCACCGCCACCTGCAGGCCACCGGCCCCTGGCGCTGGAGCGGCAGCCCGTGGCGCGGGTTCCTCCGGTCGGCCACGGCGAACAACATCGGCAGCATCGGCCAGATGGTCATGCTCCGTGCCGACGTCCTCGTCGTGGGCGTGCTGCTCGGCGCGACCGACGCCGGCATCTACGGGCTCGCGCTCTCCCTGACCGAGCTCGCGCTGATCGTCCCCGAGGTGTTCGCCCTCTCCGTGTTCGCCAGTCGCGCCCGGCTGGACGGCCCCCGCTGGCGCGACGAGCTCGACCGCTCCGTCCGGCTCAACGCCGGGCTCGGACTGCTCGCCGCCGTCGCGATCGCCGGCGCGGCCGTCGTCCTCGCGCTCGGGCCGCTGGCCGACTACGACGGGCTGGTCCCGCTGGTGCTCATCGTGCTGCCCGGCGTCTTCGTCGCGGGCTACTCGCGCATCGCGTTGAGCGCGCTCCAGGCGCTCGGCGCCAGCTCGCGGGTGTGGATGTTCGGTGCGCTCGCCGTCGCGCTGTCGATCGGCTACGTGCCCGCGGCCGCGCTCGGCGGCACCCCGGGCGCCGCGGTCATGTCGACGATCGCCTACACCGTGACGGCGGTCTTCCTCCGCAGCAGCCTGCGGTCGGCCCTCCGGGGAGACGTGCGGTGACGCGGACGGCGATGGTGCTCGTGGCCTACCGGTCGGCGGCCTACCTCGAGCAGGGGCTGCCGCCGGTGGTCGCCGACCCGTGCGTCGGCGACGTCGTGGTGGTCGACAACAGCAGCGACCCCGCCACGGCCGAGGTCGTGGCCCGCTTCGGCGACCGGGTGCGCTACATCGACCCGGGCGCCAACCTGGGCTTCGCGACGGCGTGCAACCTGGGCTACCGGGCGACCACCGACCCGGTCGTCACCTTCCTCAACCCCGACGTGCTCCTCGACCGGGGCGTCGGCGAGCTCGTCGCCCGCTGCGCCGCGGAGCGGACGGCCGTCGTCGGCGGCGGTCTCACCTTCGTCCCCGGGGAAGCGGAGCTGGCCAACGCCCGCCGCGCCGTCACGCCGCTCCGCGAGCTGAAGCGCGCCGTCCTCGGCGCCGAGTCCTCGGTCGTCCCCCTGCGGGCCGGCACCTCCGTCATCCCCGTCGAGCAGGTGGACGGCGCGTTCCTCATGGCTCCCCGGCCCTTCCTCGACGCCCTCGGCGGCTTCGACGAGCGGTTCGAGCTGTACTTCGAGGACGTCGACCTGTGCGACCGGGCCCGTGCCGCAGGCCAGGTCCTGCTCGACACCCGGCCCTACGGCACGCACGCCCACGGGGCCAGCTCGCGCACGGTGGCCGGACCGTCCTTCTGCGTCTTCCGCGTCTCGCGCGCCCGGTACTTCGCCAAGCGCTGGGGGGTGGCCGGCGCCCTCGGCGCGGTCCTCATCGGGCTCGCCGAGGTGCTGGTCCGGACCCTGACGCGGCAGCCGGAGGGCTGGCCCGTGCGGTGGCGCGCGCTCCGGCTCACCGTTCGCGAACTGGCCCGCCCCGGCTCCGTCCGGGTGCTCTCGGAACGGTCGTAGGAGGGTCATGTCCAGCGCGGTGCTCCTGATCGGGTGCGTGCTCCTGCTCGTGCCCTGCTACGCGCGGTTCGGCATGGTGCACCCGCTCACCGTGACGCTGGCGCTGTGGACGGGCACCGCCGTGCTCGTCGTGATCCGGCCGATGAACCTCGTGGACCCGGACCTGCGGGTCTCGGTGGCCATCGTGCTGGGGCTGGCCGTCCTCACGATCACCCCGCTGGTCCTCGACCACCGACGGCGCGGACGCGGACCGGCCCCCGAGGACCGGCCGGTGGTCCCGATGACCCTGCACACCGGGGCGCTCGCCGTCGCCACGGTGGTCGTCCTGGCCGCCGTCACCTGGGCCAGCCTGCAGTACCGCAGCGCCATCTCGGCGGCCCTGGGCCAGCCGTTCAGCGAGGCGGACCCCAAGCTGGTCCGCTGGGCCGAGCTCTACGGGAACGTGAGCGCCGGCGGGACGGTGGGCATGGCGCTGGCGCTGGCGCCGCTGCTCGGGGCGTTCGCCGTCATCGGCGGGCTGTGCTCCAGCCGGTTGTGGTACCTCCTGCTGCCCGTCGCGGTGATCGTGACCATGCAGTCCCCCTCGCGCACCGCCACGCTGACCGTGGTCGTGACGGCCGCCTTCTTCCAGGTCCTGCTCGCGCGGAGCCCGGGCCTGCCCGTCCGCCGGCGGGCGCGCACGCCGGGCCGGTGGCGGGCGCTCGCCATCGCCGTCGGGGCGGTCGTCCTGGCGGTGGTCTACTTCGGCTTCGTCGGCCAGCAGCGGGACGGCACGGAGATGCCCGACACCCTGCGCGTCGCCGGCTGGGTCCCCCAGGCCCTGGTCGAGCCGCTGCTCTACCTGCTCGGCGGGATCAGCGCCTTCAGCGTCGGGCTCACCGAACCGCTGGGGGACCACGGCCCCTACGGCGAGTTCGGCCGCTCCATGTACGCCGTCGTCCGGATCGGCCAGCTCATGGGCTTCGACCTGCCCTCGCCCGAGCCGTTCGCCGGCTACGTCGACATGCCGGTGTCGTTCAACACCTACACGTCCTTCGGGGACGCCTACTTCGACTTCGGCCTGGCCGGGGTCCTCGGGCTCTCGCTGCTCACCGGCCTGCTCGTGCACCTGCTGAGCGTGTGGCCGCGCCGCGGCCACCCGGGCTCGGCCTGGGGCATGAGCGTGATGGCCGCGGTCCTGACCGCGACACCGATCCACATGCGGCTGCTCGACCTCGACATCCTCATCCCCGCCGCCGTCGGCCTCGTGGCGATCGCGGCGATCCTCCGGCCGACTCGCGGGCCCACCCGCCGGGCCGGGGTCCTCACCGCGCCGCCGTGGGCGGCACGGGGGCGGGTGGGCGCATGACCGACGGAGCGGAGGCAGTCGTGGACGGACCGGTCCGGATCGGCCTGGTGACGAGCGTCGGGCGCACCCTGGACGCCTTCTTCCCGGCGATCGCCGCACGGCTGGAGGAGCGGGGCTTCGTCGTGACGTCGGCGAGCGGCACCCACTCCGACATCGCGTCCTGGACGCATCTGGAGGGCTTCTCGCAGCGCCCCTCGCTCGGCGTGGTGACCGCGGTCCGGTCGCTGCGCGCGTGGTCCCGGGCGCAGCAGCACGACGTCGTCATCACCAACACGGCGACGGCGTCGGCGATCGTGCGGCTCGCCGGCCTGCGCGCACCGGTCGTGTACTTCTGCCACGGGCTGCACTGGGGGGACGAGCACGCCCCGGGCGCCCGGCCGTGGCAGCTGATCGAGCGGGCGCTGCTCCGGCGCACCGCGGGCGTCATCACGATCAACCGCGACGACCACGCCTGGTTCGAGGCGGCACCACGCGCCGCACGTCCACCGGCTGCGGTCCGGTGTCGGCGTGCCGCTGGAGGAGTACCCCGCCGCACCCGTGCCGGCGGACGGCCACGACCTGCTGTGGGTCGGGGACTTCACGCCGCGGAAGCGCCCGCACCTGGCCGTGGACGTGGTCGAGCGGCTGGTCGAGCTCGGCTGCCCCGTGCGGCTGCGCATGCTGGGCGACGGGCCGCTGCACGAGGAGGTCCGCTCACGGATCGACGCCGCCGGTCTCGGCTCCGTCATCACCGCCGAAGGGCGCGCCGCGGTGGCACCGGCCCTGGCCTCGGCGACCGCCCTGCTGCACACCGCCGAGTGGGAGGGGCTGCCGCGCGTCGCCCTGGAGGCGGCGGCGGTGGGCCGCTGGTCCTACGGGTTCGACGTGAAGGGCCTGCGCGACGCCCCGCTGGTGCGACTGGCCCCGGACGGCGACGTGGCGGCGCTGGCCGGACTGGTCGCCGCGGACGTCTCCTCCGGCGCCGTCCGATCGGTGCCCGACGTCCGGGAGTCGCTGGGCGTCGACGCGGCCGCCGACGGCATCGCCACCGCGGTCCTGGACGTCCTCGGCCGGCCCGCCCTGGACAGCGACGGTCGCACGTCCCCCGGGCAGCAGTCCGCCTGACCGGTCAGGCGGAGCGGCGCCAGGGCGGGAAGTAGCCGGCCGTCTCGTCCGTGCCGGCGAGCTCCCGGTACCGGTCGCGGTCGTGCACGAGCTTCGCGACGGAGAAGGGCAAGGGTTCGCTCGCGGGGTCGAACCGGTGCTTGAAGGTGAACAGGGACGAGGTCATCGACCCGCCGAGCCCGCCGCCGAGGTGGAAGACCTCCACGCCCTGCTCGCGTCCCCACTCCGCAGCCGCGAGGAAGCAGCGGTTGGACGCGCCGATGGAGCGGGCGGCGTCGGCCGACGCCCCCAGGTGGTAGTGCAGCCGCGGACCTTCGACGAAGCAGAGCAGGGCGGCGATGAGCTCTCCGTCGACCCGGCCCTCCACCAGCACCGGGTGCAGGGTCTGCTGCTCGGCGACCAGCGCCTTCCAGTACGCGGCTGGGAAGTAGAAGAACGGATCCGCGTGCTGGCGCTCCATGGTGGTGACGTAGAGGTCGCGGAAGGCGCTGAGCGAGAAGGGCCGCGGGGTCACGGTCACCTCGAGGCCCGCCCGGTCGGCCTTGCGCGCGGCCCGGCGGTGGTGGGCGTGCATGCCGGCGAACAGGTCGCGCCCCGGGGTCAGGTCCCAGGCGACCGTGCACCCGGCGGTCACGACCTCGGCCGTCGGCGGGACCAGCGCGGTGTTCCCCAGCGGCGGGTGCAGCCGGAGGAAGGTGCACACCACCCCGTTGACGCGCGCCCACTCGTCGAGGGCGGGACCGAAGGCGGCGACCGCCGCCCCGTCGCGGGCCAGGGGGCCGCCGTAGCCGTAGGCGCTCACCGCGTCCCAGCCGCTGCCGTCCGGCAGGGGGCGGAGCAGGAGCGGGAGGACGAGAACGGCGTCGCGGTGCCGGAACCGCAGCAGGACCGGCACCGTGCCGGGCACCTCCAGGAGGGCGGAGGCCCGGTAGTAGGCGGCGCGGGTGTAGGTGTCGAGGCCGCCGGCCTCGGTCACCGCGGCGTCCCAGTCGGCCGCCCGGACCACGCGCACGCCCGGCGTGGACACGACGGGGGCCGCCACGGACGGACGGCCGGCGCTCAGCTCCACTCCGGGCACTTCAGCGTCCGCAGGACGGAGCAGCGAGCGCGCCGGCGGGGCCGAGGAGGGTCACGCGCCGGAGGCTAGCGCCGTCCGGGCGGGGGCAGAAGGGGTCACGCCACGTAGCAGGGCATTTCCTCCGACCGGGTCGCGCGGGTGACGGCCGCGGAAGCCGGGGCCGTCGCTGCTCACGGTCGGTGACCAGATCGTGCGGTCACCTACCGCCGCCCTCCGACCACGCTCCGCGACGACAAGCCAGATGTGCACCGTCCGTTACCGGATCTCACCGCGCGCAGTTTCAGCTGTCTGACCTGCTGTTTCTCCGTTCCGACGGCCGATCCGGCCGCTCCGCTCCGTAACTGCCGTGCACCGAACCGACCACTTGGGGCGACAGCGGCACTAGCGTCCGCCCCATCATCGACACGAGGCCGCCGTGACGCACCGGAGCGGGCGCCTCCACCTCGAACGGGGAACTGCGTGGGCACCATCGACATGACGGGTCTGATCCGCCGCTACGGCCGGCTGGTGCTCGCCGGCGTCCTCGCCGGGCTCGTCGTCGCGGGGCTGCTGAGCTGGACCGCGGAGAAGACCTACACCTCGTCCACCCAGCTGTGGGCGAAGGCGGCCGGGCCCACCGCCAGCTCCGACGCCTACGAGGGCAACCTGTTCACGCAGGAGCGGATCAACTCCTACCCGCAGGTGCTCACCAGCCCCGACCTGACCAGCAAGGTCGTCGACGAGCTGGGCCTCGACGAGACCCCGGAGGAGCTGGCCGGCCGGATCTCGGTCGCCGTGCTCCCCGAGAGCATCGTCCTGGACGTCCGGGTGACCGACAGCACCCCGCAGGGCGCCCAGGCCATCGCGAGGTCGCTCGGCGAGCAGTTCAAGCAGCGGGTGGCCGAGCTGGAGACCCCGGCAGGTGCCACCGCCTCCACGGTGGAGGTGACGACGATCAAGGCCCCCACCTTCGAGCCCGATCCGGCCGGCCCGGACCTGGTCGGCAACCTCTGGCGCGGCGCCGCCCTCGGCCTGCTGCTCGGTCTGGCCCTCGCCGTGGTCCGCAGCCGCACCGACCGCACCGTCCGCACGGACGACGACGTCGAGGCGGCCGCCGGGGCGCACGTCGTGGGCCGGCTGTTCTCGGACCGCTCCCTCGGCAAGCAGGCGGTCCTGGACCAGCTGGACGGGCAGCGCCCGCTCTCCGAGGCGTTCCGCGCCCTGCGGCTCAACCTCCGCCACCTCGCCGTCGAGTCGCCGCCGAAGGTCGTCGTCGTCTCCGGGCCGCTGCTGGGCGAGGGCGCCAGCACGGTCGCGGTCAACCTGTCCCTCTCCCTGGCCACCGCCGGCCACCGGGTGATCCTGGTCGACGGCGACCTGCGGCGCCCCCGGGTCAGCCGCTACCTCGGCCTCCCCGACGGGCCCGGGCTGACCGACGTCCTCAGTGGCGCCGCGCAGCTGCAGGACGTCGTCCAGACCGGCGTGGAGGGTCGGCTGACGGTCCTCGGCGCCGGGCCGATGCCGCCGGACCCGGAGGCCGCGCTCGGCTCACCGCGGATGAAGACCGTGCTGGACGTGCTGCGCAACCACTGGGACTTCGTGATCATCGACGCTCCGCCGCTGCTGCCGGTCGTCGACGGCGCGGTGCTGAGCGCGCTCGCCGACAGCTGCCTGCTCGTCGCGCGCCACGGGCGGACGAAGCGCGAGCACCTCGCCGAGGCGGCCGCGTCCGTGGCACGGGTGCACGTCCCGTCGCTGGGCGTCGTGCTCAACCGCATCCCGCGGAACGGGGGCGACGCGACCCCCGGCTCCCGCCCCTACAAGGCCGACGCGCGGCGACGGGCGAACGCGACCACCGCAGCGCACACCGAACCCGAGGCCGGCTCGGCTGCGGGCAACCCCGACCACACCGCGGAGTGACGACATGACTGCCACGGACCGCAACGTGCGGTGGAAGCTCATCCGCTACGCCATGCTCGGCGGCGACCTGGTGTCGCTGCAGGCCGGCCTCGTGCTGGCCATGACCGCCCGGTACGAGGGCTCGGTGGACCGCATGAACACCCCGGGCCTCGTGGCGGGCATGGCGCTGGCCGTGTTCCTCTTCCCCCTGGCCTCGGCCGGCCTGCGGCTGCACCAGGGGCGGTACGCGGTGGGCACCGCCGAGGAGGTCAAGAGCCTGGGCGCCGCCGTCGGCCTCACCGCGCTGGCGATCCTCGGGGTCGTCGCCCTGAGCGGCACGCCGCGGCTGATGCCCCTCAGCGTGCCGGTGATCGGCGCGGTCCTCTCCTTCGTCATGATGATCGGCTTCCGGCTGGCCATCCGCAGCCAGCGCGAGGGCGCCATCCGGCCCCGCACCGGCCAGCGCACGCTGGTGTTCGGGGCCGGGATCGCCGGCGAGCAGCTGATCCGGTCGATGCTCGCCGACCCCGCCAGCCCCTACCTGCCCGTCGGCCTGCTGGACGACGACCCGCGCAAGCGGCACCTGCGCATCCGGGGCGTCCGGATGATGGGCGGCCGCGAGCGGATCTCCGCCGCCGCGGCCGCCACCGAGGCCGAGACCGTCGTCGTGGCCATCCCCTCGGCCGACTCGGCGCTGGTCCGCGACCTCTCCCAGCGGGCGAACGACGCCGGGCTCTCGGTGAAGGTGCTCCCCCGGGTCACCGACCTGCTCAGCCGCCGGGTGGGCATCCGCGACGTCCGCGACATCAACGTCGCCGACCTGCTCGGCAGGCGGCAGATCGACACGAACCTCACCGAGATCGCCCACTACCTGCGCGGCAAGCGGGTGCTCGTCACGGGCGCGGGCGGCTCCATCGGCGCCGAGCTGTGCCGCCAGATCGACCAGTTCGGGCCGGGCGAGCTGATGATGCTCGACCGGGACGAGTCGGCGCTGCACGCGCTGCAGCTGACGATGTTCGGCGAGGCCAAGCTGCACGAGCCGCAGGCGATCCTCGCCGACATCCGCGACGCCGAGGCCCTCGAGCGGCTGTTCGCCGCCCGGCGGCCCGAGGTCGTCTTCCACGCCGCCGCCCTCAAGCACGTGAACATGCTCGAGCAGTACCCGGACGAGGGCTGGAAGACCAACGTCCTGGGCACCCGGAACGTCCTGGCCGCCGCGACGTCGGTCGGGGTCACGCACTTCATCAACGTCTCCACCGACAAGGCCGCCGACCCGCAGAACGTGCTGGGCCGCACCAAGCGGATGGCGGAGCGGCTCACCGCGACCTACGCCCAGCACAACAGCGGCCGGTTCCTGTCGGTGCGGTTCGGCAACGTGCTCGGCAGCCGCGGCTCGGTGCTGGAGACCTTCGCCGCGCAGATCGCGCGGGGCGGGCCGGTCACCATCACCCACCCCGACGTGACCCGCTACTTCATGACCATCCCCGAGGCGGTCCAGCTGGTCATCCAGGCCGGCGCGATCGGCCGCAACGGCGAGGCCCTCGTCCTGGACATGGGGCAGCCCGTGCGGATCGGCGACGTCGCCGCCCACCTCATCGGCCTGGAGGGCCGGCACATCCCGATCCACGTCACCGGCCTGCGGCCGGGCGAGAAGCTGCACGAGGACCTCTTCGGCACCGGGGAGCAGGACAGCCGCCCGATGCACCCGATGATCAGCCACGTGCCTGTCCCGCCGCTGGAGCACCCCGCGGTGGACCGGCTCGACCGCACCTACCGGTTCGCGGACATCACCCTCGAGGACCCGCAGGACCCGGGCGTCCCCACCGCACCCCAGCCGCGGGTCGCGCGCGCCGCGGCGGAGGACCAGCTGGGCCGCACGGGACGGGTGGCCCTGTGAGCGCAGCTCCCGCCCGGACGCGGATCCTGCTGTCGTCGCCGGACGTCGGCGACCGCGAGCAGGAACTGGTCGCCGAGGCCATCGCCTCGGGGTGGATCGCCCCGCTCGGCCCGATGGTCGACGCCTTCGAGCAGCGGATCGCCGAACGCTGCGGACGGGCGCACGCGGTCGCGCTCTCCTCCGGCACGGCCGCGCTGCACCTGGGGCTGCTCGAGCTCGGCGCACGCCCCGGGACGGCGGTCGTCGTCCCCACGTTGACCTTCGCCGCGACGGCGAACGCGGTGGCCTACTGCGGTGCCGAGCCGGTGTTCGTCGACTGCGATCCCGAGAACGGGCTGATGAGCCCCGCCCTGCTCGACGACGCCCTGCGCGCGCTGCGCGCCGAGGGCACGCCGGTCGCCGCCGTCGTGCCGGTCGACCTGCTGGGCCGCTGCGCGGACTACACCGCGCTCGCGGAGGTCTGCGCCCGGTACGACGTGCCGATCGTCTCCGACGCCGCGGAGGCGCTGGGCGCGTTCCACGGCTCCGCGCCGGCCGGCTCGTTCGGCGCGGTCGCGGCGCTGTCGTTCAACGGCAACAAGATCATGACAACCAGCGGTGGCGGCATGCTGCTCACCGACGACGGCGAGATGGCCGCCCGCGTGCGCTACCTGAGCACCCAGGCACGGCAGCCCGCGGTGCACTACGAGCACACCGAGATCGGCTACAACTACCGGCTGAGCAACGTCCTGGCCGCGCTCGGCCTGGCGCAGCTGGAACGCCTGGACGGGATGATCGGCCGCCGCCGGGCGCTGCGCGAGCGCTACGCGGCGATCTTCACCGACGTGCCCGGCGCGCGGATCTTCCAGCGCGAGGGGGACGCGGCGGACAACTGCTGGCTCACCGCCGTCCTCGTCGACCCGGCGGTCGCGGGGTGGTCGGCGGAGGACCTGCGCGCCGCGCTGGACGCCGCGGACATCGAGTCCCGGCCGCTGTGGAAGCCCATGCACCGGCAGCCGGTCTTCGCCGGGGCGCGCAGCTTCCTCGACGGGTCGGCGGACCGGCTGTTCGCCACCGGGCTGACCCTGCCCAGCGGGTCGGCCCTGACCGGCGACCAGGTGAACGCCGTCACCGGCGCGCTGGGCGCGTTCCTGGGGCTCCGGTGAGCCGCCGGTCGGCCCGGCGGTCGCTGTACCCGCCGGTCAAGCGTGCCGTCGACGTCGTCGTGGCCGGGGCCGCCCTGGTCGTCGCCGCACCCGTGATCGGGGCGGTGGCCGTGGCGGTGCGCCGCGACCTGGGCAGCCCGGTGCTGTTCCGGCAGCTGCGCCCCGGACGCGACGGTGCACCGTTCGAGCTGGTGAAGTTCCGGACGATGCGCATCCTGACCGAGGCCGACGGGGTGGACACCGACGGCGAGCGGCTGACCCCCTTCGGCCGCTGGTTGCGCAGCACCAGCCTCGACGAGCTGCCGACGCTGTGGAACGTCCTGCGCGGCGACATGAGTCTCGTGGGCCCCCGGCCGCTCCTGATGGAGTACCTGGACCGGTACACCCCCGAGCAGGCGCGACGGCACGAGGTGCGGCCCGGTGTCACGGGCCTGGCCCAGGTGCGCGGCCGGAACGCGCTGAGCTGGGAGGAGAAGTTCGCCGCCGACGTCGAGTACGTCGACGGCCTCGGGCCGGCGATGGACCTCCGCATCCTGCTGGCCACCCTCGGCACGGTGCTCCGCCGGCACGGCATCTCCGCCCCGGACGCGGCGACGATGCACCTGTTCACGGGCTCCGACCGGAACGACGCCGCCGCCTGACCACCGGCCCTCCCGACCTCCGCCGCTGGGCGCGCCGGGGTCGGGAGGTCGCGTGGCCGCGCCTAGGACGCGGAGACCGCCTGCGCCGCGGCCAACCGCTCGGGTGGCGGGAAGCCCTCCACCGCGGCCGGGCGCTGCGGCGCCAGCAGCGTGCCGGCGAGCTCCCGGCCCAGCACGGAGCCGAAGCTGCTGATCCGCCCGCAGTGCTCCATGTGCCACACCGGGCCGCCGTTGACCACGTTGCCGGCCAGCAGCGGGCCCATGACGAACATCCCGGGGGCGGCCGCCAGGGTCTCGTCGACGACGATGCCGCTGCCGTGGCGGGTGGGCCGGCACACCCCGCTCTCGATCAGGCCGGCGACGAGCGACGGCGTCGCGTCGGCCACGTGCTTGACCGGGCCGCCGCAGTTGATGACGGCGTCGGCGGGGTCGTCGAGGACGGTCTCCACGCCGTCCCGCCGCACCCCCACCAGCACCCCGTCGCGTCCGGCCCCGCGCACGCCGGTGAAGCTGCCGGCGACGACCTGCAGCCTGCCCGCCGTGGCGAGCTCCTCGACCACCTCGTGGTACTCCCAGCCCGCCCGGCGCTGGTGCCGGCCGAGCTCGACGCCCCAGTGCCCCGCGAACTCCAGCGCCTCCTCGTGCGACAGGCGCGGGAGCACGCGGACCACGCCGTCGGAGATGGGGCGGAGCGTGTCGCAGACCGAGAGGCCGGCCGCCCTCCCGCGGGCGAGGTCCTCCAGAGCCGCCTCGAACACGGCGGCCGCGCGCACCGGCTCCGCGTCACTCAGCGCGTGCAGGCGCTCCGGCCGGAAGTCGACCGGGCCCTGCGCCTCCCGGATCCGCTCCGGCAGCTCGCCGCGCGGGGAGAGCACGGTGATGCGGGCCGCGCGCTCGGCCACGACGGGCGAGTCGCGCAGCTGGTAGAGCATGTCCATGGTGCCGGCGTTGCCGCCGATGAGGACGACGTGCGGCGGGCGGTCCTCGATGCCGGGCCGGGTGATCGCCTGCTCGACCCGGGCCATCGCGACGTCCATCCCGTGCCCGAAGGGGTCGTCCTCGAGGGCGGCGGCGGTCGCGCCGTCGTCGCCGGGCAGGCGGGGCATGACCGGGGAGCAGCCGAGCGCCAGCACGACGTTCCGCGCGCGGATCTCCCCCCCGCCGCAGGTGAGCCGGTACCCGGGACCGTCGGGACGCGCGGCGAGGACGTCGTCCCGGATCACCTCGGTGGCGGCCACCCCGGCCGCCTCCGCGGCGGCGATGGCGGCGTACGCGCGCTCCATGAGGTAGGTGCCGAAGACGTAGCGCGGCAGGTAGAGGTCGTCGAAGTCGTCCCGCGCGACGGCGTCGCGGTGGCGGGCCCACCACCGCGACGACACCTCGCCGTCCACGGCGAGGAACTCGTCGAAGGCCCGGTGCTTGTTCTCCGCCAGCCACCCGGTGAACCGCCGCAGCTCCCCCGGGGGGAGGAAGTCGCGCAGCGGGGTGATCAGCAGGGAGGTGCGCGCGGCCCGGCTGCCGTAGGCGACGCCGGAGAAGGCGTCGGGCGCCCGCTCCACGACGGCGATCCGCACCGGGGCCTCCGGCGGGCTCTCGCCGAGCGCCGCGAGCAGCGCGATGAGCACGTAGGCCGTGGAGGCGCCCGCGCCCACGAAGGCCAGGTCCACCGCGTCGAGATCCTCGGCGTCGTCGGCGACCGGCCGGTCCAGCGTGTCCTGCGTCATCGGGCCCCCAGCCCACTCGCCAGGCGGCCGCCGGACCGGACGAAGTCCGGGTCGGGGGGCCGCTCACCACTCCGGTCGGGCACGATCCGGGCCGGGTTGCCCACGGCCGTCACGTGGTCCGGCAGGTCCTCGATGACCACGGTGCCGGCGCCGATCTTGCACCAGCGGCCGATCCGGACCTTCGGGATCACCACGGCGCCGACCCCGATGTGCGTGCCCTCCCCGACGGTCACGTGCCCGCTCAGCGCCGCCTGCGGGCTGATGTGGGCGTAGTCCTCGACGACGCAGTCGTGGTCGACGCTCGCACCCGTGTTGATCAGCACGTGCCGGCCGAGGGTCGCGTTCGGCTGCACGATCGCCCCGTGCAGGACGACCGTGCCCTCACCGATCCGGGCGGTCGGCGCGATCAGCGCCGACGGGTGCACCGCCGTGCCGTACGTGGCCTGCAGCACCTGCGCCAGCTCGGCGCGCTCACCGTTGATGCCGACGGCAAGGACCAGCGGCACGTCCAGCTCCGGAAAGGCGTCCGGGCCGACGATGCGGATGCCCGGGTGCACGTTCCGGCTCGCCGGGTGCTGGTTGGCCGGGACGTCGTTGAACTGCCGCCGCACGTCGAGGCCCCGCGCACGGAGGACGTCGATCACGACCTGCGCGTGCCCACCGCAGCCGTAGACGTCGAACACCGCCTGTTCGCGGAACGTCACGCGGCCTCCTCCGGCGCTGCCGCCGAGCTCCCCCGCTCCAGGCCGGATCGGGGCGTCGGCGGGCGAAGTCTAGGTCGCATGTGCGGACCGGGGACCCGTTCCGCGCGCGCCAATCCCGCGTTACGGATCCCGCCGGTCCGTTCCGGTCGCCGCGGACGGCCGGATCCCGCGCCGGGCCGGCCGCCAGGCGGCGAGCCGGAAGGCGACGAAGCCGATCGCCCCGCCCAGCGCCCAGCCGGCGAGCACGTCGCTGAGCCAGTGCGCACCGAGGTAGACCATGCTGAGGCCGATCAGCACGGTGCCGGCCGTGAGGACGGCGGCGAGCAGCCGCCCGACGAGGTCGGCGCGGCGCAGCCCCCACAGGATCAGCGGCACGGCCGCACCCGCGGTGAGGGCCCCGATCGACGACGGCATGGCCGTTCCGTCCGTCGGCACGAGCGCCAGACCGGCGGGAGGCCGGGCCCGGCCGATGACCTCCTTGGCCCACTCCGCGACACCGGTGGCGACCACCGACGACACCAGGGCGGCGACGACGGCCCCCCAGGCGCGGAACACCAGCGCGAAGCCCAGGGCCAGCACGAACGCGAGGACATAGGTCCCCTTGGGCTGTCCGATGTCCATGAGCCGTCGCGCGACGTCGTCGAGCCAGTCGACGCGATGGGCGTCGATCGTCTCCAGCACCGCCGTGTCCCACCCCATGCTCCCGAGTATCGACCACCGGGACGCTGCGACGGCCAACAAGGTGGACGCTGGGTGACGCTTCGCACCCGCCGGCGACGCGGGAACCCTCTCGACCGGCCATTTTGGAACGTGTTACGCCCCGCACGATCACCGTGGGTGAGACAGGGCCGAGCGTGTCGCGCCTCGCCGCTGTCCGGTCGCACAGGGGGTTGCCAGGACGTAGCGGGGGGCGGAGGTTCCGGGCAGCCCGGGTGCCGGATGTCCGCGTCGCCGACGTGACCTCCGGCCGGAGCCCGGCCTTCGGGAGGAGCGGGACGTGCACCTCGCAGACGGGGGTCACCGTGGCCGCCGGCCACCGGTGTCCCCCGAGGCGCGTACTCAGCCCGCGAGCCCTCCCCCGCGCCGGCGCTGCTCGGCCGGCCGGCTGGCGGCCGTCCCCGGCCTGGTGCTCTCCGCGTGGGTGCTGACCGGGCTGTGGTCCGGCACGGCGAACGCCGACACCCCGACCGTGCCGCCGGAGAGCTCCGCGGCCGCCTCGTCGCTGCTGCCCGACGTGCCGCTGCTCGATCGGGGGCCCTCGGCGCCGATGACACAGGTGCCGGACGCCGGACCGCCGCCCGACGCCGGGCCCGTTCCCGACCCGGGCGTGCCCCCGAACCTGGGCGTGCCCCTGGACCTGAGCGTGCCTCCCGACCTGGTCGCGGCTCCGGACCTGGGCGTGCCCCCGGGTACCGCGGGCTCACCCGGAGCGGCGCCGGCAGAGCCCGCGAAGCCCCCCGACGCCGGCCCGCCACCGGGCGGCGGATCCGCCCCGGACCCCGGACCGCCGCCGGACGCCGGTCAGCAGCCGCCTCCCCCCGGACCACCGGCCGTCGACCAGCCGCCTGCCGCGAGCGTGCCGGGTCCGCCCCCGGTCATGAGCCCGGACTCCTCCGGGCCACCGCCGCACGCCGGCCCGCCGGACGCACCACCGCCGCTCTCCCCGCTCCCGGACGTGCCGCTCCCGGACGTGCCGCTCCCGGACGTGCCGCTCACGGACGTGCCGCTCCTCGCCCTGCCGCTCCCCGCAGTGCCGCTCTCGGACGTGCCGCTCCCGCCCCTCCTCGCCGTCCCCCCGGTGCCGCCGATCCCGCCGGTGCAGCCGCAGGCCCCCGCCGCGCCGGGGCTCCCCCCGCTCGCGGACGCGCCCCGCACGCCCGATGAGCCGGCTGCGCCCGAGGAGCCGGTCGGGCCGGTCGCGCCGGCCGCTCCGGCCGCTCCCGTCGCGCCGGTCGAGCCGGTCGCGCCCCAGCTCGTGGTGCTGCCCGACCGCGATGAACTCCCCGCCCCCGAGCGCCCCGACCTCCCCGCCGAGCCGGTCCTCACGCAGCTCCGCACCGTCCCGCTCCCGCCGGAGGAGCCGCCGATCCCGGAGGTCGACCCCTCCCCCGCGCCGAGGCGCCCGCTCGCGGTCGAGCCGTCCGCGCTCGCGGAGCCGGCGGACCCGGCTCGTCCCCCGCCCCCGGTTCCGGCCCCCCCCGAGCCGGCCCCCGCCACGCCCGCGCAGGCAGCGCCCGCACCCGCAGAGCTCGCACCCACGCCGCCACCCTGCGCCACCGACGACGCCCCGCCCGTTCCCGCCGACGTCCCCCCGGACGTCCTCACGGCGCTCCCCCCGACAACTGCCACCGACGATCCGCCGCCCTCGGGAACGGGCACGGCCTCCGCGGCCGCGCCGGCGCCCGCGCCCGCGGCCGCGACGCTCGCGACCCCGGCGGACCCGGCGGACCCGGCGGACCCGGTGATCCTGGTGAACCCGGAGCTCGCGACGACGCCGGCGGACCCGACGGCGGGAACCGGTCGCGCGTCGCCGGCGACTCCCGCCGCGGCTGCGGCGGTCGCACCGGAGCAGGCGGCCGCACCTGCCGGCCGGTGGCCGCTCCCGACGGCGCCCGCGCAGACGCCCGGCCCGCCGGCCGGTGCGAACGGACCGACGAGCGCCCCCTCCGGCGGAGGGCCCGGCGCGGGCGGCCCCACGCTCCCCTGCGCCGTCCTCGGCGCGCTCCAGAAGGTGCTGCTGGTGCCGGTGCCGACGGGGCCCCGCGCGGAGGACGACGCCCTCGTCCCTCAGCCGCGCCGAGGAGCCGCAGCCCAGTCCCGACTGAGCCGGGTCGCCCGTCTCCGGAGAAGCGCTCCGTTCCGCCCCGGCCCCGCCGTCGCCTCCGCACAGGCGCGCACACCGCCGGGCGCGACCCCCTCCCCGTCCGATCCGCCGAAGCCCTGCACCCCTCCGCAGGCACACGCACCCCGAGGACACCCCTGATGAGTTCAGCAGCGCACCCGTTGTCCGTGCCTTCCCCTCGCCGAGGTCGACGGCGCGATCGCATCGCCGTCGTCGGCTACGGCTACTGGGGCTCCAAGCACGTCCGCGTGCTCAGCAGCACGCCCGGCGTCGACGTCGTCATCGTGGACGGCGGACCCGCCCGGCTGGCCGAAGCGGCCGCCCACTACCCCACCGCCAAGCGCGCGGCCTCCCTCGACGAGGTGCTGGACACCGTCGACGCCGTCGTCATCGCCACGCCGCCCGCCACGCACGCGGCGCTCGCGCTGCGCGCGCTGGAGGCCGGCAAGCACGTCCTGGTGGAGAAGCCGATGGCCACCTCCGTCGAGGACGCGGAGCTGCTCGTGAAGACCGCGGCCCGGCAGGGCGCCCGCCTCATGGTCGGGCACACCTTCGAGTACAACGCCGCGGTCTGGAAGCTGCGCGACCTGGTCCGGTCCGGCGAGCTGGGCAAGATCCTGTACGTCGACACCGCCCGGCTGAGCCTCGGGCGGTACCAGAGCGACGTCAACGTCATCTGGGACCTCGCCCCGCACGACATCTCGATCGTCTCCTTCATCCTCGACGAGGTGCCGTCCTGCACCACGGTGTGGGCGCACAGCCACATCAGCCGGCAGCACGCCGACGTCGCCTACCTGCGCTTCGACTTCCCGGTCTCGCAGACCCGCGCCTACGTGCACGTCAGCTGGCTGACCCCGAAGAAGGTCCGGCAGATGACCGTGGTGGGCCAGCACAAGATGGCCGTCTACGACGACCTGTCGGACAACGAGCGGATCCGGATCTACGACATCGGGGTGGACGTCGAGGAGATCGACGCCGCCACCCAGGCGCACGCCCTGCCGGTCACCTACCGCACGGGCGACATCGTCTCCCCGTACGTGCCGTTCCAGGAGCCGCTCCTGGTGCAGGACCAGCACTTCCTCGAGTGCGTCCGCGCCGGCGCCGTCCCGGCGACGCCCGGCGAGCGGGGTCTGGAGATCGTCCGCGTGCTCGCGGCGACCGACGAGCTGTCGGGGGTCGCCGGTCTGGACGTCGTCGCCGGCGCGGCCGCGTCCACCGGCCGGACGACCCCGGAGGGGAGCGGTCATGTCGGTCGCCGGTGAGAAGCCCCGGGCGGCACGGGCACTGCACCTGGCCGCGGTCCCCGCGCCCGTCCCGTTCCTCGACCTGCCGGCGGGCGCGGCCCTGGTGCGGGAGGAGCTCGACCGGCACTGGGAGCGGGTGCTCGCCCACGGCCGGTTCGTCGGCGGTCCCGAGGTGACCGTCTTCGAGCAGGAGTTCGCCTACTACTGCGCGCGCACCGGCTGCGTAGGCGTGGCCAACGGCACCGACGCCCTGGAGCTGATCCTGCAGGCCCTGGGCATCGGGCGCGGCGACGAGGTGGTCGTGCCCGCGAACACCTTTGTCGCGACGGCGGAGGCGGTGTGCGCGGTGGGCGCGCGGCCCCGCTTCGTCGACGTGGACCCCGGGACCCTCGAGGTGGATCCCGACGCGGTGGCCGCCGCCGTGGGGCCGCGGACGGCGGCGGTGATGGCGGTGCACCTGTTCGGCCAGATGGCCGACGTCGACCGGCTGGTCCGGATCGCGGAGCGGCACGGGCTGGCGCTGATCGAGGACGCCGCCCAGGCGCACGGGGCCCGGTTCGGCGGCCGGCCGGCCGGCAGCGTCGGGACGGCGGCGGCGTTCAGCTTCTACCCGGGCAAGAACCTCGGCGCCCTGGGTGACGGCGGCGCGGTCGTGTCCAACGACGCGGCGCTGCTGGGGCGGATCCGGCAGCTGGCCAACCACGGCCGGTCCGACGGCGGCCGGCACCTGCACGAGCTGCGCGGGCGCAACAGCCGGCTGGACAGCCTGCAGGGGGCCGCGCTGAGCGTCCGGCTGGCCCGGCTGGACGCGGACAACGAGCGGCGGCGGGCGGCCTGGCGGCGGTACCGCGACCGGCTGCCGGAGGGGTTGCTCCTGGAGCAGCACCCGCGGGCCGAGTCGGTGCACCACCTCGCCGTCGTGCAGGTGGCCGACCGCCCCGCGGTCACGGCCGCGCTGGACGACGCCGGGATCGGGTGGGGGCTGCACTACCCGGTGCCGTGCCACCTGCAGCCGGCTTTCGCCGAGTTCGCGGACGGGCCGCTCCCGGTCGCGGAGCGGGCCGCCGGGCGGATCCTGTCCCTCCCGATGTTCCCGACCATGAGCGTCGCGCAGGTGGACCGGGTGTGCGACGTCCTCTCCGGCGTGGGCGACCTCGCCGCCGTCCCGGGCGGGGTCCGGTGACCAAGCACGGTGCGGACGACCCGATCCCCGCGGGCGGCGGGAGCAACGGCGACGGCCGGCGGACGGCGCTGGTCGGCCGGCTGCCCGCGTTCGGTGGGGGCTCCCCGCTGCTCGCCGCGTCGTCCGCGCTCGGGGGCGGCTCGGCGCAGCGGCGGCCGGCTCCCCCCGAGCCGGCGGCCCGCCGGAAGCTCTCGGCCGGCCAGTGGACCCGGCTGGGGATGCTCGCCCTGGCAGTGGTCGTCCTCGGCGCGGTCACCGGCTTCCTCGTCGCCGCGCGGATGCCCGAGCAGTACGCCGCCCGGGCCGAGGTCCTCTACGCGCTGACCCGGGAGCAGCCGACCGGCTTCCTCCGCGAGGACCGCAACATCAGCACCCAGCTGGTGGCCCTGGAGAGCCGCGCCGTCCTCACCCCGGTGGCCGACGAGTGGGACGTCTCCGTGGAGGACCTCGCGGCCGCCCTCAGCGCGAGCGTGGTGGACGAGAGCGAGGTCATCTCCGTCGAGCTGACCGACCCCGACCCGGACCGGGCGGAGGGCATGCTCGGCTCGGTCCTCGCGAGCTACCTCGACGTCGCCCCCAACGACACCCGCGCCGACGTGCGGGACTACCTGAACCTGCAGCTCACCGACGTGCTCCAGCGGATCGCCGCCGTTCCCCCGGGGGTCGCGGACCGGCAGGGCGTCCTCGCGCCCCTGACCGACCGGGAGCAGTGGCTGCGCACGCGGCTGGACGAGCTGGCGCTGGCCGACCTCGCCGGCCCCGCGGCGTCGGTCCTCACCGGGCCGTACGTGGACAGCGATCCGGTGAGCCCCCGGCCGGCCGTCGCCGCGGCGGCCGGCGCGGTGACCGGCCTCCTCGTGGCCGCCCTCCTGGTCGCCGGGCTGGCGCGCAGGATGACCCGCCCGGACACCGAGCGGGCATGACCACCGCGGAGGAGGCCCGCAGCACGGGCGGCGCACCGGGGGCGTCGCCGCGCTCGGTGGCGCGCAACTCGGCCACCGTCGCCGCCTGGACCCTGATCAGCCGCGCCACCGGGCTGCTCCGGGTCGTGGTGATCGGCGCCGTGCTGGGCCCCACATTCCTCGCCAACACGTTCCTGACCACCAACGGCGTCCCCAACCTGGCCTACTCGGTCGTGGCCGGGCCGGTCCTGGCCCTGGTCGTCGTCCCGGCCGTCGTGCGGGCGCTCGACCGGGGCCCCGAGGCGTGCGCCGCCCACGTCCGCCGGCTCAGCGGGTTGCTCGTCACCGTCGCGGGCGCCATCGCGCTGGCGCTCGTGCCGGTCTCGCTGGTGCTCGGGTACGTGCTGACCCTGGGCGTGCCCGCCCCCGACCGGGGACGGGCGCAGGTGATCGCCACCGTCCTGCTGCTGCTGGTCACGCCGCAGGTGGTGCTGTACACCGTGGCCGCGCTGGGGGCCGCCGCGCAGCAGGCGCGGCAGCGCTTCGCCCTCGCCGCCGCGGCCCCGGCGATCGAGAACGTCGGGCTGATGGCCACGATGGTCGCCGTCGCCCTGCTCCACCAGCGCGGGGCGGAGGTCGGGGACGTCCCCTCCGGGGTCGTGCTGCTGATGGGCACCGGTGCCACGCTCGCCGTGGCCGCCCACGCCGGCCTCCAGGTGATCGGCGCCCACCGGGTCGGCCTCTCCCTGCGGCCGGCCCGGGGCTGGCGCGAGGACCCCGAGATCCGGGCCGTCCTCGTGCGGCTGCGCGGCTCCGTGCTCGTCGCGGCGCTGCCGGCCGGGGCCTTCTTCCTCCTGGTGGTCTGCGCGGCGAGCATGCCGGGCGGCGCGCTGGTGTTCCAGATGGCCTTCGCCGTCTACGCGGTGCCGCTGGCCCTGGGCGCCCGGGCGGTCACGACCGCGGTGATGCCCGGGATGTCCGCCGCCGCCACGGCCGGTGACCGGTCCGGGTACGCCGCGTCCTGGCGGCAGGCGATCCGGTACGGCGTGGTCGCCGGCCTGCCGGCGCTGCTCGTCCTGGTCGCGTTCGCCCGCCCGGTCGCGGGCACGCTGGCCGCCGGCGACCTGTGGGACAACGCGCTCATCGGCGCGCTGGCGGCCTGCATCGCCGTCCTCGCCGTCGCCCAGCTGGCCGCCGGGATGCACGAGATCGGGCGGCAGGCCCTGTACGCCTCCCTCGACGTCCGGGGTCCGCAGCTCGCCGGGTGCGTGGCGTTCGCGCTCACCGCGGTGTGCGCCGGTGCCGCGCTCACCCTCCCCGCCGGGCCGCCCCGGCTGCTCGGTCTGGCCCTGACCGTGCTGATCGCCGACACCGGGGCCGCCGCCACGGTGATCGCGCGCGTGCGGCGCCTCGTGCGTCCGGCGGCGGCGGTCGACGCCCGCGGCCTCGCGGCGGTCGTGCTCGCCGCGGTGCCCATGCTGCCCGTGCTCGCCGGCGGCCGGCTGCTCAGCCAGGACGACGGCGAGGCGCTCCGCGACGTGGCCGTCCTCGGCGCCTCGGGGCTGCTCGCCACGGCGGTCTTCGCCGTGTGCCTGGCCGAGCTGAACCGACGGCGGGCGGCGTCGTGACCGCCGTCGGCACGCCGCCTCCCGGCGCGACCGCGCACCGGCCGCCGTCGGGTCGGTCGCCGGGTCGCTCACCCGGTCGCTCCCCGGTCGCCCTGGTCGCGCCGGCCGCCGGCGCGGTCGTGGCCGTCACCGCGGCCGGCGCGGTCGTCGGCCCGCTCGAGGCCGTCGCGGCCGGTGCGGCGCTGGCCCTGCTCGTCGGCGTGGCCGTGCGGCCGGTGGCCGCCGTCCACGTGTACGTCGCCACCCTGCCGTTCGTCGCCGGCATCGAGCGCGGCAGCCTGATCCCGCTTCTGCGGCCGAACGAGGCGCTCTTCGCGCTCCTGGTCGCCGGCGCCGTGCTGGGCGCCTACCTGCGCTTCGTCCGGGGCGACGAGGTGCGGTTCCGGTTCGGCCCCCTGGACCTCCCCCTCCTGGTCTTCGTGCTCTTCTCGACGCTCTGGCCGGTGGCCTGGCTGCTGCTGCGGGGCACCGTCCCGACGGGGAGCGACCTCGCCGCCCTGCTCCCCGTCGTCAAGCTGGTCGGCCTGCTCGTCCTCGTGCGGGTCACGATCCGGACCGGCGACCAGCTGCTCCGGCTGGCGCGGCTGGTGATCCGGACGGCGGCCGTCATCGGGGTGATCGCGGTCCTCCAGACGCTGCAGTTCCGGCCCGTCCTCGCCGTCCTGGAGACGAACTGGATGGACCCGAACCTCGACCCGGTGGAGCTGACCGAACGCGGGACGACGACGCTCGCCTCCTCGATCGCCACCGGCGACTACGTGGTCATCGCGCTGGCGCTGCTGGTCGGGCTGGCCGCGCGGGGGCTGGTGGGCCGGCGCGAGACGGTCCTCGCCGCGCTGCCCCTGCTGGCCGGTGCGCTGGCCGCCGGGCAGTTCTCCACCTGGGCGTCGGCGGTCGTCGTCGGCGCGGGGCTGCTCGTCCTGCACCCACCGCTGCGGCGGATCGCCGTGCGGCTGCTGCCGGTCGCCGTCGTGGGCGTCCTGCTCGGGCTGCCCGCCTTCGTCACGCGGGTCGCGGAGTTCGGTGACGGCTACGGCGTGCCCCGCAGCTGGCTGGGCCGCTGGGACAACCTGGTCACCTTCTACCTGCCCGGGCTCGGGGACCTGCGCTGGGTGCTGGGGGTCTCGCCCGACTCGGTCCTGCAGGCCCCGGAGACCTGGCGGGACGAGATCTACCTCGAGTACGGCTACCTCCAGTTCCTGTGGGTGGGCGGGGTGCCGCTGCTGATCGCCTTCCTCTGGCTGTCGGTGCGGGTGCTGCGGTCCGCCCGGGAGTGCGCCGCCCGGCCCGACGTCGCCGGCGCCTACGGCTCCACGCTCTGGGTCGTCTGGTGGATGGTCCTGGTGCTGTCGGTGATCGACATCCACCTCGTACTCCGGGGAGCCGGCGAACTGATCTTCATCTGCCTCGCCGTCGTCAGCGGGAGGGCACATGACCGTGGATGACCGCGCGGACCCGGTCGTCGACCGGGTCGTCCGGCGAGCCGTGGACGTCGTCGTGTCGGCGCTGGCCCTCCTGGTGCTGTCACCGGTGATGACCGCGCTGGGCCTCTGGGTGCGGCTGGACAGCCCCGGCCCGGCGCTGCTGCGGCAGCAGCGGGTGGGGCTGGGCCGCCGGCCCTTCACCCTCTACAAGTTCCGCTCGATGCGGGTCGGTGGCGACGACGCCGCACACCGCGAGCTCATCGCGGCCGAGCTCCGCGGCGAGGACACCGCGCGGGAGGGCAGCACCAAGCTCGCCGAGGACACGCGGGTGACGCGGTCGGGCCGCTTCCTGCGGCGCACCAGCCTCGACGAGCTGCCCCAGCTGATCAACGTGCTCCGCGGCGAGATGTCCCTGGTCGGACCGCGGCCCTGCCTGGTCTGGGAGGCCGAGCTGTTCCCCGAGGAGTTCGCCGGGCGCTTCCGGGTGCGGCCCGGGCTGACCGGGCTCTGGCAGGTGACCGGCCGCAGCACGGTGGGGACGCTGGAGATGCTCCGCGCGGACGCCGAGTACCTCCGCGACCGCTCGGTGGCGCTCGACCTGGCCATCCTGCTGCGCACCGTCCCGTCGCTGCTCCGCGGGGACGGCGCCCGATGAGCACGCTGTTCCTCGCCACCACGGGCGGCCACCTCGAGCAGCTGGTGTCGCTGGCCGCCCGCGTGCCCGAGGAGGGGCCGGCCGTGTGGGTCACGCACGAGAACGAGCAGAGCCGCGCCCTGCTGGCCGGCCGCGACACCGTCTTCGTCCCCTACGTCCGCGTGGGCGAGGTCGGCGACGTCGCCCGCTGCGTCCCCACGGCCCGTCGGCTGCTCCGGACCCGGTCGTTCACCCGGGCGGTCTCCACGGGCTCCGGCATCGCACTGGGGTACCTGCCCTTCCTGGCCGCCCGGGGCGTGGCCTGCCACTACATCGAGAGCGCGGCGCGGGTGAGCGCCCCGTCGCGGACGGGCCGGGTGCTGCACCACGTGCCGGGCATCCGGCGCTACACGCAGCACGCCGGGTGGGCCGGCCGCCGCTGGGCCTACCGGGGCAGCGTCCTCGACAGCTACGAGCCGGACAGCCGCACCCGGCCGCCGGGCGACGTCCTGCGCGTCGTCGTCACGGTCGGGACGGCGGCGGAGTTCCCGTTCGGCCGGCTCGTCGACCGGCTGGCCCCCCTCCTGGCGCCGGACGGGGAGCTCGCACGGGCGACCGGCCGGCCGGTGGACGTCCTCTGGCAGACCGGCTGCACCCCCATCGACCACCTCCCCGTCGCCGCGCGGCCCTTCCTGCCGGGGGACGAGCTGGCCGAGCAGGTCGCCCGCGCCGACCTCGTGGTCAGCCACGCCGGTGTCGGTTCGGCGCTCACCGCGCTGGCCGCCGGCCGCCGCCCGCTGCTGGTGGCCCGGTCGGCCGCGCTCGGCGAGGCCGGGGACGACCACCAGACGCAGCTCGCCACCTCGCTGGCCCGCCGCGGGCTCGCGGTCCACCGCTCCCCCGAGGACCTCACGGTCGAGGACCTGCTGGAGGCCCTGACCTCGGGGGTCCGGCGGTCGGACACCCCGCTCCCGTTCGAGCTGCTGCCGTGACCGGCGTCCGGCAGGTGGACCCCCGCACCGACCCGCTGTGGGCCGAGCTCGCACGCAGCGGCGGCAGCCTGTTCACCTCCCCGCCCTGGATCGGGGCGGTCAGCTCCTCCTACGGCTTCGAGCCGACGGCCCGCGTGGCCGTCGACGGGTCCGGGCGTGCGGTGGGCGGCGCGGTCTGGGTGGACGTGCAGGACCTGCGCGGCGGGCGCCGGCTGGCGCTGCCGTTCTCGGACCGGGCCGACCCGATCGTCGCCGACGCGGCCGCGTGGGCGGAGGTGGCCGCCGACGCGTTCGCCGGAGACCTGCCGTTCACGCTGCGCTGCCTCGACGGCTCGCCGGCGGTCACCGATCCGCGGTTCACGGCGACCGGCGAGGCCGCCTGGCACCGGACCTGCCTGGACCGGCCCCTCGAGGACCTGCGGCGGGCCGTCCGCTCGCAGACCCGGCGGAACATCGCCACCGCGGAGCGCGCCGGCGTCGAGGTGGTGCTCAGCCCCGAGCGGGAGGCCGTGGCCGAGTACCACCGCCTGCACGTAGGGCTGCGCAAGCGGAAGTACCGGCTGCTCGCCCAGCCGCTGGAGTTCTTCGACCGGATCTGGCAGGCGTTCGCCCCCGCGGACGGCATCCGCACCGGGCTGGCCCTGGTGGACGGCCGGCCCGTGGCCGGTGCGGTGTACCTGGTCTGGCAGGACACCGTCTACTACAAGTTCGGGGCGTCGGAGGCGGACAGCCTGCACCTGCGGCCCAACGACGCCCTGCACTGGGCGCTGCTGCGGTGGGCGCACGACCGGGGTCTGCGGGCCCTGGACTGGGGGTTGTCCGAGCTCGACCAGCCCGGTCTGTGCGCCTACAAGCGCAACTGGGGCAGCGAGGAGCGCCGGATCCGCACGCTCAACGCGGGCGGGCCGCCTGTCGGCCGGTCGGCCGAGGTCGAGCACACCCTGCGCCTGGTCACCGACCTCCTCACCGACCCGGCCGTCCCCGACCCGCTGGCCGCCCGTGCCGGGGCGTCCCTCTACCGGTTCTTCTGCTGATCGCCGTGACCGAGCCGAGGACTGCGCCGATGACCAGGACCCCGCCGGGCTCAGCCCGGCTCGTCGGTGCTGAACCCGTCCTCGGACTCCTCGTCGAGCTGGTAGGGCACCAGGCCGGCAGGCACCTCGTTGTCGGAGAACTCCGCGCCGGTCGACCCGTCGAGGAAGATCGCGCCGCGGTCGAGCGCCGGGCCGGTCAGGGTGTTGCCCCGCACGACGACGCCCGGGATCCACTGGACGAGCACCGCCTGGGAGCCCTCGACGTCGCACACGTTGCCGGTGAACTCGATGTCCCGCGACCGCCCCACCTCCCCGGCGGTGCCGGCCTCCTCCGCCGTGGCGATGAGGCACTGGTGGTCGACGTTGCGGCAGACGTTGCCGGCGATCAGCGCCCCCACGGTGGGCGGGCGGCTGTTGTCGTAGGTCTGGAAGCAGTCGGTGTGCGGCGGATCGGCGTACCCGTCGTCCTTGATGTCCTGCACGGTGTTGCCCAGGATCCGGATCCCGGTGCCGAAGAAGCGGATGCCGTCGGCGTCCCCGGACTCCCGCCGCACCGACCCGCTCACCGTGTTGCCCTCCACGGTGATCCGCTCGCCCTCGACGAGGATGCCCGACCCGTCGGTGCCCTCCACGGTGTTCCCCTCGACCGTCACGTCGGCGCAGGGGCGCTCGCAGCTGATCCCGTCCAGCTCGGCTCCGCGCACCTCGTTGCCGCGGACCACCAGGGAACGGCCGCTCAGCACGATGCCGTCGCCGTCGACGACGACGAAGCCCTCGACGACGACGTGCTCCTCGTCCTCCACCGTCAGGGACCGCACCGTCGCGCCGTCGCCGAGCAGCCGGATCGGCGCGTCCTCGGTGCCCGAGCGCTCGAGCCGCAGGTCGGCGTCGAGCAGGTCCGCCGTGACGCAGACCGTCGAGCCGCCCTGCGCCTCGTCGAGCGCCAGCTGGGCTCCGGCCGCCGTGCCGGCCGAGACCGTGCACCCGTCCGGGCCGGTCGGGGCGGCCGCCTCGGGCTCGGCCCCGGAGGTGCAGGCGGTCAGCAGCAGCGCCGCGACGCCGGCCAGGACCAGGGGCGGGGCTCCTCGGCGCGGCAGCACGACCACCCCTCTCCCCCGTGGGACGCGGGTTCCACATCGTACGGGCGGGAAGCCCTCCCGCCCTCCACTCCGGCCACCCCGAGGAGCAGTTGATGAGCAGTGCCGGTGGACGACGCCTGGTGGTGATGGGGCAGGGCTACGTCGGGCTGCCCCTGACCATGCGCGCGCTCGAGGTCGGGTTCGAGGTGGTCGGCTTCGACGTGGACGAGGCCCGCGTCGACCGGCTGCGCACGGGCCGCACCTACATCGACGACGTCTCCGACGAGGAGATCGCCGCCGCGCTCGCCACGGGCCGGTTCCGGCCCACCCGGTCCGTGACCGACCTCGCCGGCTTCGACGTCGCCGTCATCACGGTCCCGACGCCGCTGCGCGACGGCGCACCGGACCTGCGGTTCGTGGAGTCGGCGGCCACCATGCTGGCGCCGCACGTCACCACCGGGTGCTGCGTCGTCCTGGAGTCGACCACGTACCCGGGGACGACGGAGAGCGTCCTCATCCCGCTGCTCGAGGCCGGCAGCCCGCTGCGGGCGGGGCAGGACTACCGCGTCGGCTACAGCCCGGAGCGGATCGACCCGTCCAACCCGGTCTGGAACTTCCGGAACACCCCCAAGATCGTCTCGGGCGTCGACGAGCTCTCCACCAAGGCGGTGGCGCAGTTCTACGGCGGGCTGGTCGACCGCGTCGTCCCCGTGGCGGGCATCCGGGAGGCCGAGCTCACCAAGCTGCTGGAAAACACGTTCCGGCACGTCAACATCGCGCTGGTCAACGAGCTGGCCATGGTCTGCCACGGCCTGGGGATCGACGTCTGGTCGGTCATCGATGCGGCCGCCACCAAGCCGTTCGGGTTCATGCCCTTCCGCCCCGGCCCCGGGGTGGGCGGCCACTGCCTGCCGATCGACCCCTCGTACCTGTCGTGGCAGGTCCGCCGCTCGCTGAACCAGAACTTCCGGTTCATCGAGACGGCCAACGACATCAACGACCACATGCCGGACTACGTCGTCGCCCGGGCCGGTGAGCACCTCAACCTGCGGGCCCGGTCGGTGAAGGACAGCTCGGTGCTCCTCGTGGGGCTCGCCTACAAGCGCAACAGCGGTGACGCGCGGCAGTCACCGGCCCTGGAGGTGGCCCGCCGCCTGCTGGGGCTGGGCGCCCGGGTGCGCGGGGTCGACCCGCTGGTCGACCGGGCGCACCTGCCGGCGGGCCTGGAGCTGGTGGCGTGCACCCCGGAGGAGGTCGCGGCCGCGGACCTGGTCATCGTGCTCACCGACCACGACGACCTGCCGTGGGAGCTGCTGGAACGGCACGCCGACCACGTCCTCGACACCCGCAACCGGGTGCGCAGCGAGGCGGTGGACCGGCTGTGAGCGCGCCCGCGACGAGGGGCAGGGGGACGACGGTCACGACCGCCACCCCCGCGGACACCGGCTCGCTCGAGGGCTGGGACGACTTCGTCCGCGCGCATCCGGCCGGCGACGTCGCGCAGCTCTCCGGCTGGGCGCGGGTGCGCGCGGAGGCCGGCATGACCTCGCTGCTCGTATTGGCGCACCGGGACGGGCGGCTGGCCGGCGGTGCGCAGGTGCTGGTGCGGCGGGTGCCCGTCCTCGGCGCCATCGGGTACGTGGCGTACGGCCCGCTGGTCGACGTCGGCGAGGAGTGCGCGGGCCCGGTCGCGACCGCGCTGGCCGACGAGCTGGCGGCGCTCGCGCGCTCCCGGTTCCGGATGCTCTTCGTGCAGCCGCCCTCGGGCGGGGCGGGGGCCGCGCGGGCACTGGCCGACCGCGGCTTCCGCCCGTCGGACGCGGGCATCGCCCCCCGCACGTCGGTCCGCGTGGACCTCGCCCGCGACGAGGACGAGCTGCGCAGGAACCTCAGCCGCCGGCTGCGCCCGTGGGTCAACCGCTGGCCGCGGGCCGGGGTGGAGGTGCGCATCGCCGGCGAGACCGACCTGCCGCAGGTGGCCGCGCTGCTCGCGCACACCGGCGAGCACCACGGCTACACCTCCTTCGGGGTCGAGTACCTGCGCGGCATGTACCGGGAGCTGTTCCCGAGCGGCGACCTGGTGGTGTTCCTCGGGGAGGTCGCCGGCCGGCCCGCGGCGACGGCGGTCTACAGCGCCACCGGAGGCGTGCTCAAGACCCGGCTGCTCGGCTTCGACCGGGACGGCGAGGCGGCCCGGCTGAACGTCCCGGCGGCGGTCGACTGGACGGCGATGACCTGGGCGCGGTCCCAGGGCTTCCGCTGGTTCGACCACGGCGGCCTGTCCGAGTCCGCCGCCGAGGTGCTGCTGTCCGGCGGCGAGCTGGACGTCGACCGGCTCTCCGGTCCGGACCGGCACAAGCTGCGGTTCGGCGGGACCCCGATCCGCTATCCGGACCCGGTCGAGCTGATCGCCTCGCCGCTGGTCCGCGCCGCCTACGACCTCTCCCTCCGCTCCGGGGTCGGGCGGGTGCTGGTCGATCGGGCCAAGCGCCTGGCCCGGACCGGCCCCCGCCGCGGCACCTCCCCCGATCGACCCGTCGCCAGGAAGGGCGCAGCCATGACCGCATCCCTGCTCCGGACCGTGGGCCGCCCCTACGCGTGGGCCAAGCGGTCGGCCAACCGGGCGCTGTTCGACCGCCGTTACGGGCTGGACACCGACGGGGTCATCCAGCCGGGCGAGCTGGGCTTCGACAACCCCGAGTACACCCGGTACGCCCCCGCCGGCCTGGTCACGCTGCGGCGCCTGCTGCCGCCGGGCGACGTCGGCCCCGACGACGTCTTCGTCGACATCGGCTCGGGCAAGGGGCGCGTGGTCCTCCAGGCGGCGCTGCGCCACCCGTTCCGCACCGTGTACGGGGTGGAGCTGTCCGAGCGCCTGCACGAGGTGGCCGTGCGCAACCTCGCGAGCGTGCGCGACCGGCTGCGCTGCCAGGACGTCCGGCTCGTGCACGGCAACGCCCTGGAGTTCGACGTCCCGGACGACACCTCGGTGGTCTTCCTCTACAACCCCTTCGACGGCGCCACGTTCGCGCAGGTGGTCGAGCGGATCCTGGCGTCGGTCGACCGGGCGCCCCGCCGTCTCCGCATCCTCTACGGCAACCCGCGCGAGGAGGCGGCCCTGCTCGCCACCGGGCGGGTCCACCCGGTCCGGACGCTCCGGGGCTGGCGTCCGGGGCGGGAGTGGTCCCGGTCCAACACCTTCCGCGTGTACGAGGTGGTCTGAGGTGAGCGCCGGCCTGCTGACCACCGAGCAGCGCGCCACCCCGTGCGCCGAGGTGCTCGGCGAGTGGGACCGGCTCGTGGCCGGGACCCCGGGCACCGCGACGTCACCCAGCTGTCGGCCTGGGCGCGGGTCCGCGCCGCGGAGGGGTTCGCGCACACCTACGTCCTCGCCCGCCGCGGCGGCCGGCTGGTCGGTGGCGCGCAGGTGCTGCTCCGCCGCGTCCCCGTGCTGCGGCTGATCGGGTACGTGCCGTACGGGCCGGTCGTCGCGCCGTCCGCCTCGGACCGGTCCGCCGTCGTCGACGACCTGGCGCGCGCGCTGGCCGACCTCGACGGCGTGCGGATGCTCTTCGTCCAGCCACCGGAGGGCGCCGACGACGTGCACGCGGCGCTGCTGCGCCGGGGCTTCCGCCCGTCGACGGCGGGCATCGCCCCGCCCGGCTCGGTGCGGCTGGACCTCGACCGGTGCGAGGAAGAGCTCCGGCGCGGGCTCCCGCCGAGGCTGCGCTCGCTCATCCGCCGCGCCGCCGAGCGCGGGGTGCGGATCCGCCGCGGCGACGAGGACGACGTCCCGGTGCTCGCGGCCCTGATGCGGGTGAGCGGTGACGCGTGCGGCTACCGGCCGCCCGACGAGGACCACCTGCGGCGCCTCTACGGCGAGCTGGCCCGGACGGGCAACGCCGCGCTGTTCATCGGCGAGGTCCGCGGTGTCCCGGTCACGGCCGACCTGGTGACGATGTGCGGCTCGATGGTCCGCGGCCGGTTGGGCGGCTTCGACCGCAGCGGCGACGGCGCACGGCTCGGCGTGCCCGGCGTGGCCCGCTGGGAGATCGGCCGGTGGGCGCACCGCGAGGGCTACCGGTGGCTGGACTTCGGCGGGCTGGCGGAGCAGACCCTGCACGACGCCGTCGACGAGGGCATCCGGTCGAGCCCGGCGTGGTCGGGGGTCGACCAGGCCAAGATGCGCTTCGGCGGCGAGGCCTTCCGCTACCCGGGCGCGGTGGAGCTGATCCGCCCCGCAGCGCTCCGGCAGCTCTACGACGCCGTGTCCGCCCGCGACTGCGGTCAGGCCCTGCTGCACCGCGCCAAGGTCCGGATGCGCGCGGGCACGCGCCGGCCGGCGGTCCGGCTCCCCCGCCGGCCGGGAGGGGTGCCGGCGTGAACGTGCTGGTCGTCGGCGGAGGCCCGGGCGGGCTGTTCCTCGCGGTCGCCCTGCGGCGGCTGGACCCGGCCTGTCGCGTCACCGTGCGGGAGCGGCGGCCGGCCGGCACGACGCACGGCTGGGGCATCGCCGTCGCGACCGCGGCCTCCGACCGGGACGACCTGCTCCGGGGTGTGGGCGCGGTCGACCCGGAGACCGCCGAGGCGCTGCGGCGGACGTCGGTGGGCTGGGAGAGCCAGGTGGTGGTGGCACCGGGCGGGCGGCGGGTGCACCTGGGCGGGTCGGGCTGGTGCACGAGCCGCCAGCGGCTGATCGACGTCCTGGCCGGGCGGGCCCGGGCCCTGGGCGCCGAGGTGCGCTTCGACGCGGAGGTCCCGGACGCGGAGGTCACCGACGCCCTGGCCGGCGAGCACGACCTGGTGGTGCTCGCCGACGGCGCCGGGAGCCGGTTCCGCCGGGCCCGCGCGGACCGGTTCGGGACGACGGAGTCCCCCGGCGGCACCCGGCACGTGTGGCTGGGCACCTCGATGCCGCTGCGCGACTTCACCTACGCCTTCGAGCGCACCACCGCGGGCTGGATCTGGTGCTACGGCTACCGGCACGCGGCCGACGCCGGCACCGTGATCGTCGAGTGCTCGGCGCAGACGTGGGCCGGGCTGGGCTTCGACACGGCCGACGCCGCGGCGACGACGGAGACGCTGTCCCGGATCTTCGCCGCGCACCTGGAGGGGCACCCGCTCCGGTGCCGGCCCGGGGAACCCGGCCGCGGCCCGTGGGAGTCGTTCACGACGATCCGCAACGAGCGCTGGTCCGACGGCAACCTGGTGCTGCTGGGCGACGCCGCGCACACCGCGCACTTCTCCATCGGCTCGGGCACCACCATGGCCCTCGCGGACGCCGCGGCGCTGGGCCGGGCGCTCGCGGGACGCGGCCCCGACGGCCTGCCGGCCGCCGTGCGGGCCTACGAGGACGAGCGCCGCCCGGCGGTGCTGGCCCTGCAGGAGGCCGCCGCGCGCAGCGCCGGCTGGTTCGAGGCGGTCGACCGGCACGCGCAGCTGCCCCCGCTGGAGTTCGGCCTCTCGCTGCGGCTGCGCCGCAGCGGGGACGCCGTCGACGCACCGCCGGCGCTGCTGCGCGGCCTGCACCGGGCCACCCAGTGGCGGCTCGGCCGCGGGCTGCGGCGGGCGGTGGCGCGCCGCAGGAGGGGAACCCGGCGGCGGGCGCCGGCCGGCTGACCCTCCCGTCCCACCTGCACCATCTCGTACCGGAAGCCTTCCGCGCAGGTCAGCCGCCCATTAGCGTCCCGCGGCATGTCCCGCTCCTCCCGCGCCCGCCGTCGCACGGCCGCGTCCCTGCTCTCCGCCGCGGTCGCGGCGGTCGTGACCTTCGGCGGCACCGCCGTCGCCACGGCCGACGTGTTCCAGACGCCGACCGGCCCCCAGCACGTCAACGGGGCGATCCTCGCCACCTACCGGGCGCAGGGCGGCACCCTCGGGCCGCTCAGCTACCCGATCACCGGCGAGCGCGGCACCCCCGACGGGCTCGGCCGGTACAACCTGTTTCAGCGCGGCGGCATCTACTGGACGCCGTGGACCGGCGCGCACGCGATCTCGGGCCAGATCTGGAGCTGGTACGCGCTGCTCGGCTGGGAGGCCGGCCCGCTGGGCTACCCGATCACCAGCGAGCTGAGCACCCCCGACGGCCGCGCCCGGTTCACCGCCTTCCAGCACGGCGTCATCTACCAGCTGCCGCAGCGCATGCCGCGGCACGTGCGCGGCGCCATCTACCAGCGGTACGCCTCGCTGGGCTGGGAGACCAGCCCGCTGGGCTACCCGCTCACCGACGAGCTGGGCACCCCCGACGGCCGGGGCCGGTTCAACGACTTCCAGGGCGGGCTCATCTACTGGACGCCGTGGACCGGCGCGCACGCCGTGTGGGGGCTCCATCCGCCAGGCCTACGGCGGCCAGGGCTTCGAGACCGGCCGGCTCGGCTACCCGGTGACCAGCGAGCTGCCGACGGGGGACGGCATCGGGCGCTTCAACCACTTCGAGCGCGGCTCGATCTACTGGACGTCGGAGACCGGCGCGCACCCGGTCGCCGGCGAGATCCGCGACACCTGGGCGGCGCTGGGCTGGGAGAACTCCGAGCTGGGCTACCCGACCACCGACGAGTACGCCGTGCCCGACGGCGGCCGGGTGCAGGAGTTCGAGTTCGGCTGGATCGAGCTCTACCCGGGCGACGGCGCTGCCGTCTACCTCGACTCGTGAGCGCGCACCTGCTCGCCCCGGAGCGAGCCGTCGACAGCCGGGCGGTCCCGGTGCACGCTGGACGCATGCTCTCCCCGAGGCCGTCGCAGCGCGCCGGCCGCAGCCTGCCCGCGCGGCCCCGGCCGCCGTGGCACGTGCACTGGTTCCGCCACGTCGGCGAGGACCCGCTCGGCCCCGCCGGCGTCTACGCCTGCCGCTGCGGCGAGGTCCGCCCCGGCCTCTGATCGGGGTGCCGCGCAGGGCACCGCGCACCGCTCCGGCGTGACACCATCACGCCTCCGACGAGGGCATGCCCGGCTGCCCGCTCCGGCGGCCGGGGGCGGAACGGAGAAGCCGTGTGCGGTGTGGTGGCCTGCCTCCCCGTCTACCCGGACGGCACCGGGGGCGGGGTGCCGGAGGGCTTCCCCGACCTGGCGGCCGACTGGCCGGATCCCCCGACCTCCGCCTCCGCGGGCGCCGCGCTGGCGGAGACGAGCGCCCGGGTGTCGACGGCGACCCGCACCTGGTCCGAGCCCCTCGCCTTCGCCCGGCTGGTCGCCTCGCCCGACGCGCACGCCGCGCTCGAGGAGTCCGCGGCCGCCGCGCGGGCGCTGGTCACGAAGGCCGACGACGCGCTGGACGGGCTGCTCCTCGCGGCCGGCGGGGAGGGGGCCGAGGAGCTGCAGGCCCGGGTCCGTGACGCGCGGGACGCCTGCTGGCGGCTCCGGCACGACCTGCTCGGCTCGGCGGTCAGGGTCCGCGAGCTGGTGCAGGACGCCGCGGAGCCCGCCGTCTGCCACAGCTACCGGGCGATCGACGTCGTCCTCGACAGCCTCGGCCGGCTCGAGGTGCGCGGGCGCGACTCGGCCGGCCTGCACGTCTTCGTCGCCGTTCCGGAGACCGCCGGCCTCGACGTCCCGCCCGGCCGGGACGACCCGCTCTTCCGCGACCGCACCGTCGCCGTCGTCGAGGGCGGGCTGTCCTTCGTCTACAAGACCGCCGTGCTCATCGGGCGGCTGGGCGACAACGTCGCGCGGCTCCGGGCCGCCATCGCCTGCGACGAGCACCTCCGCGCCGCCCTGCACCTGCCGTCGGCCCGGATCACGGTCGTCGCGCACACCCGCTGGGCCAGCGTGGGCCGGATCAGCCAGGCGAACGCCCACCCGGTCAACAACGCGCTCACCCGCGCGCCGGGGCACCCGTACGTCATCGCCGCCTTCAACGGCGACGTCGACAACCACGACGCGATCCTCGCGGTGCCCGACGGCGACCACCCGGCCGCCGACATCACCACCGACGCCCGCGTCATCCCCTTCGTCGTCGGGACGGCGCTGGCCGGCGCGGCCGCGACCTCCGGGCAGGCGCTGGCCGGCTGCCTGCGCTCGTTCGAGGGCTCGATGGCGATCGTCGTCCAGGACCAGCACTCCCCCGACGGGTTCACCGCCGGGGTCAAGGGCAGCGGGCAGGGCCTCTACCTCGGGCTCTCCCCCTCCCTGCCGATGGTGGCCAGCGAGGTCTACGGCCTGGTCGGGGTGAGCGCCGACTACGTGCGCGTCGACGGGCGGCTGGTCGGCGCCGACGCCACGGCGCCGGTGGTCGCGCACGTCGAGCGGCGGGCCGGCGGGTACGACGTCACCCTGTGGGACCCGGCCGATCCCGCCGCGAGCCGGCCGCTGCCGGACGGCGTGCGGCAGCGGGCCGAGATCACCACCGAGGACGTCGACCTGGGCGACGAGGAGCACTACCTCGCCAAGGAGATCGCCGAGGCCGCGGAGTCGATGCGCAAGACGCTGCGCGGCCGCGTCGTCGACGGCGAGCACGGACTCCGGGCGGCTCTGTCGGAGGCGGAGTTCCCGGCGGCGATCCGCGCCGCCCTCGCCGACGGCGCCGTCACCCGCGTGGTCCTGCTCGGCCAGGGGACGGCGGCCGTCGCCTGCGCGGGCATCGCCCGGGTGGCCGCGGACCTGCTCGGGCACCGGATCGCCGTCTCGTCAAGCACCGCGACGGAGATCTCGGCGGCCCCGCTGCCCGCCTCGCTGGCGGACACCCTGGTCATCGCGGTCAGCCAGTCCGGCTCGACCACCGACACCAACCGGACCGTCGACATGCTGCGCGCGCGCGGCGCGGCCACCCTCGCCGTCGTCAACCGGCGGGACAGCGACCTGGCCAAGCGCGCCGACGGCATCGTGCACACCTCGGACGGCCGCGACGTGGAGATGGCGGTCGCCTCGACGAAGGCGTTCTACGCGCAGGTCGCCGCCGGGATCCTCATCGCCTGGGAGGTCGCGCACGCCCTGGGTGACGTCCCGGGCTCGGCCGAGGACGGGATGCTGCGCGGGCTGCGGGCGATCTGCGGCCAGCTGCGCACGCTGTACCAGCGGCGCGATCGGATCGAGGCGGTCGCGCAGCGCACCTTCGCCCGGCGCGCCTGGTCGGTCATCGGCTCCGGGCTCAACCAGGTCGCGGCCGCGGAGGGGCGGATCAAGCTCTCCGAGCTCTGCTACAAGACCGTCTCGGTCGACGCGATCGAGGACAAGAAGCACATCGACCTCTCCGCCGAGGCGCTCGTGCTCGTCTGCGCGGCCGGCACCTCCCCGCTGCAGCGCGCGGACCTCGGCAAGGAGATCGCGATCCTGCAGGCGCACGGCAACCTGCCGGTGCTGATCACCGACGAGTCGGCGGCCGGCGACTGGCCGGTGGACGACGTCATCGCCGTCCCCGACGCGCACCGCTCGCTCGGCTGGATCCTGGCCACCGCGGCCGCGCACCTGTTCTCCTACTACTGCGCCCGCGCCATCGACGACCTCGCGACCGACGCCCGCCGGGCCCTGGCCGAGCTGGAGACCGCCCACGACGCCGGGGTGGAGCTGACCGACGACTGGCCGGGGACCAAGCCGCTGCAGGCGTTCCTGGAGCTGGCGGGCGGCACCGCGGCGGGCAGCGTCTACGTGCCGAGCGGAACGGCGCTGCAGCTCACCGAGGTGTTCGTGCAGCTGGTCGCGCCGAGCGCCTGGCGGCTCGCGCTCACCGACGCCGACGTCTCCCTCGAGCAGCGGCTGCGCGAGCTGCTGACCCGCGCGGTCGACGAGTTGACCCGGTCGATCGACAGCGTCAAGCACCAGGCGAAGACGGTCACCGTCGGCACCTCCCGCGGGGACGCCGACCTGTTCGACAACCCGCTCGTGGCGCACCTCGTGCAGCTCGGGGTCGACCCGCAGGCGCTCAACTACGCCTCGCTGGACGCGCTGCGCGCCTGGGCGCCGGTGCTCGCGCCGCCGCTGGGTGCGACCCGGTACCGGTTCCGCGAGCACGCGGGCGAGCCGTCGCTGCACGTGGTCGCCCAGACCGGCACCAGCGCGGGGCTGCGCAGCCGCTACTCGGAGCGGCGGACGCCTGCGGGGTCGAAGGGGCTGGTGCTCAGCACCCGGGTGCCGCGGATCATCCGGGGCGCCTCCGACGGCCGGCTCGTGCTGCTGGTCCCCGAGGTCGCCGGCTCCGAGCCGACCGGCCTCACGCTGCTGCACGTGGCGACCGTGCCGACCGCGCCGTCCGAGGTCCTGGCGCGAGCGCTGCGGATCGGCGGGCGGGAGCAGGAGCTGGCGGCCGCGCTCGGCGAGCGCGGGCTCACCCTCGACGTCGGCCGGCTCGGTCCGGGTTCGGTCGAGTTGCTGCTCACCGCCTCCGTCGAGCACCTGGTCGAGCGCCTGGCCGGAGCCGCGTCGGCCTGAGCGCACGGGCCACCACCAGCTCAGGCGGACCAGTTCGTCACTTTCTGCCTGCGTGGGATCACGGAGAATCACGACGCCCGCCGTAGAAATCATCTATGACCGTCGCACTGATCGCAGCCCTCGTCTGGGTGGGAGCCGCTCTGCCGGTCGGAGTGCTGTTGGGCCGGGGCATGCGCCTGGCCGACCAGCGCGAGCAGGACCCTTTCCGCGTCGACGGCGTCGAGCGCTACCTGCGCGAGCAGGCCTCCGCGCCCACCGCCTGACCTACTGCGCGGCGAGCAACCGGGCGAGCGCGTCCCGCCAGTCCGGCGGGGCGAACCCCGCCGCCTTGATCTTGCTCAGGTCGAGCACGCTGTTCAACGGGCGCGGAGCGGCGTCCGGCTTGTCGGCGAAGTAGTCGGCCGTGCTGACCCGGGTGACGTCGTCGGCCGAGCGCCCACGTGCCTCGAACACCGCGGCGGCGACGTCCGCCCACGACACCGGCTCGCCGTCGTTGGTCAGGTTGTAGGTGCCGAACGGCGCCTGCGTCTCGACCAGGTGCTTGATGCCGGCGGCGAGGTCGTCGGCGTGCGTGATCCGGCCGATCTGGTCGTCGACGACCGAGGGCGAGACGCCGCGGTCGGCCAGGCCGGCCATGGTGCGCACGAAGTTGCCGCCCTCGCCGGCGACCCACGTCGTCCGCACCAGGTAGTGCTTGGTCACGTGGCCGGCCTGCACGTCGCCGTCGGCCTTGCTCTGCCCGTAGACGCTCAGCGGGTTCGCGGGCCAGTCCTCGGGGTGCGGGCCCTCGTGCCGGCCGTCGAAGACGTACTCGGTGGAGATGTGCACGAGCGTCGCGCCGCAGGTGCGCACGGCTCGGGCCAGGTAGCCGACGGCGTCGGCGTTGGCCGCGCGGACGGCGGCCAGGTTGGCCGGGTCCTCGGCGGCGTCGACGGCGGTCCAGGCGGCCGCGTTGAGGACGAGGTCGATGTCGGCCCAGTTGTGCTCGCGGACGGTGGCGGGGTCGGAGATGTCGAACTCGGGCAGGTCGAGGGCGACGGCGCCGGGGAACTGGCGCTGCAGCGCCCGGCCGAGCTGGCCGCGGGCACCGAGGATGAGGACGCTCACTGGCCGCGCGCCGCGTACTGGGCCTCGACCTGCTCCTTGAGCGGGCGCCACCACGGCTCGTGATCGCGGTACCAGTCGATCGTGGCGGCCAGGCCGTCGCGGAACTCGGTGTAGCGCGGCGCCCAGCCCAGCTCGTCGCGCAGCTTCGAGGCGTCGATGGCGTACCGCAGGTCGTGGCCGGCCCGGTCGGTGACGAAGTCGAAGGCGTCGGACGGCTGCCCGGTGAGCTCGAGGATCAGCTCCAGCACCTCGCGGTTGTTCTTCTCGCCGTCGGCGCCGATGAGGTAGGTCTCCCCCGACCGGCCCTTGTCCAGGATCAGGTGCACCGCCGCGTTGTGGTCGTCGACGTGGATCCAGTCGCGGACGTTCTCGCCGGCGCCGTACAGCTTGGGGCGCAGCCCGGAGAGCACGTTGGTGATCTGGCGCGGGATGAACTTCTCGACGTGCTGGTACGGGCCGTAGTTGTTCGAGCAGTTCGAGATGGTGGCGTGGATGCCGAACGAGCGCACCCAGGCGCGGACCAGCAGGTCGGAGCCGGCCTTGGTCGAGGAGTAGGGGCTGCTCGGGTTGTACGGCGTCTCCGCGGTGAACTTCGCCGGGTCGTCGAGCTCGAGGTCGCCGTAGACCTCGTCGGTGGAGATGTGGTGCAGCCGGACGCCGTGCTTCCGCACGGCCTCCAGGATCGTGAAGGTGCCGATCAGGTTGGTCTGCAGGAACGGCGAGGGGTCGCGCAGCGAGTTGTCGTTGTGCGACTCGGCTGCGAAGTGGACGACGACGTCGTGCCGGGCGACGAGGGAGTCGACGAGCTCGGCGTCGGCGACCGAGCCGTGCACGAATTCGATGTCGTCGCGCACCGGGGCGAGCGAGGCCTCGTTGCCGGCGTAGGTGAGCGCGTCGAGCACGGTGACCGAGTGCTCGGGGTGCTCGCGCAGCGTCTGGTGCACGAAGTTGGCGCCGATGAAGCCGGCTCCGCCGGTGACCAGCATCCGCATCGTCCAAGACCTCCGAGTCGTGCGTAAGTCGTCGGCCTCCTGACCTGCGACCGGCTAAAGCAACGCTAGCCGCAGCCCCGTGGGCATGTCCCGCGTTTGCGCCCCCACACGGGCCGTTACCCGGACCTCCCCTGAACGGGTGACTCAGCCCGACGCGCGCTGCTGACGGGCCTCGGAGACCGGGGCGTCGAGCGTCTGGGCGTCGGCAGCGCGGCGCACCGCCCATTCGGCGGGCAGCACGAGGCGCGGCGCGACACCGATGAGCACGGCGACGAGGAAGGCGACGCCGGCCAGGGCCTCGCCGGACTCCTCGAGGTAGGTGGCGGCCGCGGCGACGTTCGCGCCGAAGCTGCTGGCCGCGACGCCGGAAACGGCGGAGAGGCCGACCGATGCCCCGGCGTACAGGGCGAGCACGCCGAGGACCCGGCGCCGGTCGCGGCGCTCGGTGCGGCTCAGGAACCAGAGCGCGCCGATGACCACGGTGGCGGCCGCGACGCTGACGACGAGCGCGCCGGCGCTGCCGAACGCATCGGTGAGCGCCTCCATGGCGTTCACGTGGACGGTGCTGCCGAACTTGACGGCCGCGATCAGGCCCGAGACGAGCCCGACGCCGAGCCACCAGGCCCGGCGGCCGGGCAGGCGCGAGGCGCCGGCCACGGCAGCGATCGCCGCGACGGCGAAGAGGACGGCGACGAAGGTGCGCGGCGCCGAGTAGGCCGCGTCCATGGAGAGAGCGCGGGCGACCGGCCCGCTGTCGCCCCGGAGGCGGACGACGAAGCCGACGGTCTCGAGCGTCACGGCCACCGCGGCCAGGGCGATCCCGACCGGCGGTAGCGGAACGGCGCGGCGGCGGGCACCGGCACCGGAGGGCTGCGACGCGGGCGCGACCTCCGGCCGGTCAGCGGGCACCAGCCAGGAGGAGGGCTTCAGCTCCCGCTCGTCGGCCATGCGCATGCCGCGGCCCAGGACGACGCCGCCGACGACGGCCAACGCCGTCCACACGGCCACTGCTGCCAGAACCCAGACCCACCACACGCTTGGTCTATCGGCACTCCGGGGGAGGAACCTGAACGCAGCGTCCGGCTCGGCCCGTCGATCAGGCCATCAGGCCCGTCTAACCTGCCCGGCGCCCCAGCGCCCGGTAGCTCCAACCCGCAGCGGTCCACGCATCGCGGTCGAGGGCGTTACGCCCGTCGAGCACCCGACGCTGAGCAACGACCCTTCCGAAATCAACCGGGTCGAGCTGCCGGTACTGCTTCCACTCCGTGAGCACGAGCACAGCGTCCGCGCGGTCGGCCGCCTCCTCCGGGGTGTCGGCGTAGTCCAGTTGCGGGAACAACCGCCGCCCGTTTTCTACGGCCGCTGGGTCGGTTACGCGGACAACGGCACCCTGGAGCTGCAGCTGAGCTGCGACGTTGAGCGCAGGGGAGTCGCGGATGTCGTCGCTGTCGGGCTTGAAGGCGGCCCCAAGGACGGCGATGCGCTTGCCGAGCAGCGAGCCGTCGCACACCTCGCGGGCGAGCTCCACCATCCGGATGCGCCGCCGCATGTTGATGTTGTCGACCTCGCGCAGGAAGGTCAGCGCCTGGTCGGCACCCAGCTCCCCCGCCCGGGCCATGAAGGCGCGGATGTCCTTGGGGAGGCAGCCGCCACCGAAGCCGAGGCCGGCGTTCAAGAACTTGCGGCCGATCCGGTCGTCGTAGCCGATCGCGTCGGCCAGCTGCTTCACGTCGGCCCCGGTCGCCTCGCACAGCTCGGCCATGGCGTTGATGAACGAGATCTTGGTGGCCAGGAAGGAGTTCGCCGCCGTCTTGACCATCTCGGCCGTCGCGTGATCGGTGACCACCTTCGGCGTTCCTCGCGCCACGATGCGGGCGTAAACCTCGTCGAGGATGCCGACCACCCGCTCATCGCCCTCGGAGACCCCGTAGACGAGCCGGTCCGGGTAGAGGGTGTCGCGCACGGCGAACCCTTCCCGGAGGAACTCCGGGTTCCAGGCGACCGAAGACCCGGGGACCTTCTCCCCGAACATGGTCGCCAGCCCCGCTGCGGTGCCCACCGGCACGGTGGATTTGCCGACGACGACATCGCCGGGCTCGAGCACTCGCAGCAGCGACTCGGCCGCGGCCTGGACGAAGCGCAGGTCCGCGGCGTACTCGCCGTGCTTCTGCGGGGTCCCGACGCAGATGAAGTGGACCTCGGAACCTGCTGCGTCGGCCATCGAGGTGCTGAAGCGGAGCCGCCCGGTGGCAAGCGACGAGCGGAGCAACTCATCGAACCCTGGCTCGTAGAAGGTCGCCTTCGCCTGTGAGAGCGACCGGACCTTCCGCTCGTCCACGTCGATCCCGACGACCTCGTGGCCTCAGCTCGACCAGCGAGGCCGCATGGACCGCGCCGAGGTAGCCGCAGCCGATGACGGAGACGCGCATGCCCACCCTCCGGCGCAGATCGGTCCCGAATGACCAACCTCAGGAGTGGATCACGCGCCTGCAGCGTGCGCCTTTCGAAGGAGCCCATCCCCCCTCGGACCGAGCCGCCCCCGACCGTGCGCGAGGGCCCCCCTCCGCAGAGTGAGGTCGCCTTCACCAGGTCTTTTGCGGCCGTACGCTCGATTTCGGTTGTCCGCAGACGGGGGTCGCAATGAGCGCCGACGAGCACGATGCATCCGGCACGGGTGGCGTCGCCGTCCCTGCTGTCGGTCCCGACGTCGCCGCCACACCATCGCCCGGAGAGGCCGCAGAGCCACTCACGGACGGCACTGCCAAGGTCCTTCGCGGCAGTCGACGTCGGCGCGTGGTCCGTCGTGCGCTGATCGGCCTCGGCGCCAGCGCCCTGGTCTTGGGCCTCCTCGTCGGAGGCGGCGCCTGGTACCTGACCGAGCGCTACGCCGGCAACATCGACCGCGTTGCCGACGTCTTCACGCGCATGGACCAGCAGTCGCGGCCTGCCCGGGCGACGCCGGCTCAGGCCGCGTCGCACAGCCCGGTGACCTTCTTGCTGGTCGGCTCCGACACCAGGGTTGCGGCCGAGGAGGGCGAGGACCCGTCAGGGCGCTCCGACGCGATCATGATCGCCCGGTTCAGCGGGGACCGCGAGCACGCCCAGCTCATCTCGATCCCGCGCGACTCGTGGGTCGACATCCCCGGCCGCGGCATGAACAAGATCAACGCCGCCTACGCGTTCGGTGGACCGTCGCTGCTGATCCAGACGGTCGAGCAGCTCACCCAGATCCGCATCGACCATTACCTGGCCATCGATTTCGACGGGCTCATCCAGGTGACCGACGACCTGGGCGGGGTGGAGGTCCTGGTAGCCGAGACGACGAGCAACGGCCCGTACACGTTCCCCGCCGGTGTCAACACGCTGAGCGGCGACGAAGCTCGCTGGTACCTCGGTCAACGCTACGGCCTGCCCGGTGGCGACTTCGACCGGGTGCGCCGCCAGCAGGAGTACCTGCGCTCGCTGTTCACGAAGCTGTTCAGCACGAACACCTTCACCGACCCGGGCCGGCTGGACGACGCCCTGCTGGCCGTCACCAGGGCCGTCGCCGTCGACGACACCCTCGGGAACCGGGACCTGTTCGGCCTGGCCTATTCGATGCGCAACGTCCGCCCAGCGGACGTCGAGTTCTTCACCGCACCGGTGCTGGGCACCGGCATGGAAGGACCGGCGAGCGTCGTCTACCTGGACGCGACCACTGGTGAGCGCATGTGGTCGTACCTCCGTAACGACTCCCTGGCTCCCAACGCCGGCGAGTTCGCCACCCAGGCACTGCCCGATGTCCCCCGCTGACCTGCGGGCCAGGGCACTTCCGCACCACTGATCACGGCCGTCACGATCTTGACCCGTGGCGCGGCGAGCCTGCCCTGAGTGGGACCGATCCCTCTCAGGCTGACCCCGTGATGTTCCTGGCGGAGACGACGTGGCTGGCTCTCAGCATTTGGGTGAGCGATCACGGCCTGCTGCTCGGCGCCGTGGCCCTGACCAGCCTGCAGCGGCTCCCCGCTCGCCGCCCTGGCTCAGTACGCGCCTGATCCGCGGAGCACGGCTCCGGCGGTCTTCCAGAGGATCATGAAGTCGAACGCCAGCGACCAGTTCTCGACGTACCGGACGTCGATGCGCACGGACTCGTCCCAGGAGAGGTCCGAGCGGCCGCTGACCTGCCACAGGCCGGTCAGGCCGGGCTTGACCAGGAAACGGCGGTGCATGTCGTAGCCGTACTTGTCGACCTCGCGCTGCAGCGGCGGACGCGGGCCCACGAGGCTCATGTCGCCCTTGACCACGTTGATCAACTGCGGCAGCTCGTCGATGGAGTAGCGCCGCAGCATACGGCCCACCCGGGTGACGCGGGGATCGACCTTCTTCTTGAACAGAATGCCGTTCCCGTCGCTACTGTCGGCCAGGTCGTCGACCATCCGGTCAGCGTCGACGACCATGCTGCGGAACTTCAGCATTGAGAACGTGCGTCCGTCGCGGCCCACCCGCTCCTGCCGGAAGAACACCGGACCGCGGCTGCCTAGGCCGACAGCGAGGGCCACGGCCACGAGCACCGGGGCGAGGAAGAGCAGCCCCAGCGTGGCGCTGGTGCGGTCGAACACCTCCTTGGTGAGGCGACGGATCCCGCGCAGCTCGGGGCGCTCCATGTGCAGCAGCGGCAGGCCGCAGACCGGGCGGATCCGCACCCGGGAGCCCACGAGCTCGGTGACCGCCGGGGCGAGCAGCAGCTCCGCATCGGTGTCCTCGAGCTCCCAGCCGAGCCGCCGCAGCTCGGACCCGTCGAGCTCGGGGCATGGGAGGACGGCGACGGTGTCGACCTCATACGCTTTGACGACCGCGGCGACCTGCGTCAGATCGCCGAGCACGGGGATGCCGTTGAACGCGTCCTTGCCCGCACCGGACTGACCGGCTGGCAGGCAGCACCCGATGACGCGGTAGCCGTGAAAGGCCTCGCGGTCGAGCTGCTCGTCCAAGGCGGCAACTCCCCCGCGGTGACCGACGAGGATGGTGGTCTGCATCCTCGTGCCGTGCTGCCTCGCCCGGTGCAGGGCTCGACGCTGGGCGTAGCGGGAGATCAACGTGAACACGGTGGCCAGCGGGAGCGCCAGAACGACGAACCCGCGGGCCACGTCGAGCTGGAAGGCCCAGGAGACGGTGCCGACAGCGGCCAGCATCAACACCGCAGCGGCGGTGACCCGGTGGAACTCCTCCGGTCCCACCCACAAGAACCGCTGCTCGTACGCCCGCGCGACAAGCATCGCCACCACCCACACCGCGGGCATGAGGAGGGCGAAGGCGAAGGGCACGTGCGAAGGCGTCACGTCCGCCGAGCCGAAACGCACAAGATAGCCCATGCCGGCCGCAACCGCGGCCACGAGTGCGTCGACGGCGACGAGACGGCGCACATACGCGCTGCGCCAGGCGCGCCGCGCGGATGTCCCCTCGCCACGCAAGCGCGGGGCAACGAAGCCCCACCCCCGACCGCGGACGGCCTCGACCTTGCGAACGGCTTTTTGCCGCGCGACAACCATGTGCGAGCGCACCCCCGTGCGAATGGCAGCCCGTTGCACTCTGACCGAGGCACGAGGCTGATCCTGCGAAGTGAGGCTCGGCGAACGTTGGTGTTCAGCCGGCACGGAGGAGGTTACGGACCGACCCCGTTCACCGCCTATACGAAGGTGGAGTCAGTCGCGTCACACACAATACCGTGCGCGCATGACGACGTTCAGTGACGTCTTTCCGGGCTCTTCCGCCGGCGCTCGACAACTCCAGCTAGTGGTGACCCCAGCTTCTCGGGCAAGGAGGCTGCGGCCGTCGATGACGCCACGGACATCTGGCTCGTCAGCCCGATGCCACCACATTCGCCAAAGCACTCGCAAACGACGTTTGCGAGAACCGCTCGACAGACGAACGGACCACATCGGCTGCCCACGACCTCGCTCGTGCCGCCCTGACCACATCGTTGATGGCGCCCGGGGAGGGATCGTGGAAGAGCAGTCCGTTCACTTCAGGAATCACCGTGTCCAGCGCCCCACCTGCGCCGTAGGCAACAACGGGGGTTCCCGAGGCCATGCTCTCGATGGGCACCATTCCGAAGTCATCCACACTCGGAAAGATCGTTGCGAAGGCATTCGCATACAGCGATCTCAACGCCTCCCCTTCAAGAGCTCCGACGAACGTTACATTCTCGGGACTGGTCGCCTCCAACCGAGCACGGTCGCGCCCCTCACCCGCGACGAGCAGTCGTTCGCCGCTGGATCGGACCGCCTCGATGAGCAATCCCAACCGCTTGTACGGTTCGACGATGCGACCGACGAACAGCAGGTAGTCGCGACTCGGCGACGCTGCGGGGGAGAAGTGCGCGAAGGTCCACTGGGGGCGGAATGACTATATCGGGTCTCCTCCCCCAGTACTCGGCGATCCTGTCGGATACTACCGAACTCGTGGCGACAATGACGTCGGACTCGGTTGACGCCCTCCTATCCAGGGCCCAGATGGAGGACAGCGCCCTGGAGCGGAGGCCGGCCGGCACGAGGCGGAGGGGCGAGTCGTCGATAGCGCTGTAAATCTGACGCAGCGGCGAGTGGCAGTAAATAATCTTCTTGCCCTCAGCTCGCCTCCAGTGCGCGAAAGCGTACGTGGAGGCAAGAAGATGGCCCTCGTATGGGGGGAGCGAGAGGATCCGAGCAGCCCCGACCGGGCTGAGCGCGCGGTGCAATCGACCAGATCGAGCGCCCCCCGGAAGAATGGTTCGGACCCGCTGAGGATCGAGCCCCATCCTGGTAATAGTTGGTTCATCGCCGCCCATAAAGAGCAACTCTGCGTCTGGCAGGACGACATCTGCCATGACGGCCGTGCAGCGCTCCGCCCCCCCGAACTGATAAGCAAAATCATGGGTGATGAGCCACTTGTCATCGCTGGTCATCTGTCCACTCCGAGAACCAGGTTGGCCACATCAGCATTATTCCAACGGGCCCTACCGGCGGCCCACACTTGGTGCCCCTGCTTCTGCGCAAAGGTGCGATCCTCGACTAGCGAAATTACGCTCGCGATGAACTCGTCATCATTGTCGACCGGGTGGATTGGCAAGTACTCCGGGATGTCGCCCCCGCCGGCGAAGGACGTCACGACCGGCACGCCTCTAGCCACCGCATCGAGAATCTTGACACGCACCCCGCCACCGGTGGCGACGGGAGCTACGACGCAACGAGCCTGCCGATAGAGCGCGTCGATGTCATCGACGTAGCCATGGATGACCACGCCCGAGGGAACATCGCGGTAGGGAGTCGATGGCAGCGCACCGACGACGTCCACCGGCACGCGAACGCCTCGAGCCTGCATCCGGCGCACAAGCCCGAAGAGATTCTCGACGGCCTGGCGGTTGGGAAACCATCGCTGATCCCCCACGAACAAGACGTGATCACCCAGGGCTTGGGGTTGCTTCATCGGAGGAAGGACAAGATCGAGAACAGAGACTTCGCTCACGCCGCCGTCCCGCAGGGCCGCTGCCTGCTCACGATCGAACGTGAGGCTGCGATCGGCCCGCCTGTTCACCCGGATCTCATCTTCCTGGAGCCGCATCCGCAGCAGTACCGTCGCCAGACCGCGTCGGGCTAGCGCCACCGACTCGGATACGTGGTTATTGACCGCCACGGTCCATGAGCCCCCCAAGGACAGCGGCTCTTCGGCCATGTAGGCATGCTCGGCGACGATGAGGTCCGGCTTGAGGTCTGCGAGGACCGCACGGAGTCTTCTTGACCGGAACCGAGCGTGGATAAGGCTCTGTCGGTACCGCACGGCTCGGCTCGCGACGGCCAGCACGCTTGCCGACGGCTTCGGCACGAGCGTCTGCGTGATGGAGCCGTCGGTGCCGGCGAGTCACTTCCGTGACGGCACTGTCGAGCGAGACGAGCGACACCCGAGCGCGGCGGCAGAGCTGTTCCACGAGGAGACGGGACAGCGCCGAATCGCCGGCACCCTCCGTGAATATGTTCTTCGCAGTGAGCACGACGACGTGCTGGGGCGCAACTGCGCGTGGGTCCATCATGAGGCTTGGAGCTTGCCGGTAAGCGCTACCGTCGCGCGATCCGGCGATGCTTCGACAGCCATGGGGCTCCTTCATTCAAACCGGGAGATCGACCGCGCTACGAGTGGACCATCGAGCCTTACAGATCCTTACCTACGCGCGCCGCGAAGTTCGACAGAGTCGCCCTTTTGGGGCACTCCGGCCCGGACCTCATGGTGGGCGAGAGTCGGTCTCTCATCTCGCTCGTCAGTGCGCAGGCCAGCGGCGGCCCACGTCACACCAGACCAACTCAGATATTTGCACCCAGCCTGACATGGTGAGCAAGGCCACACAGATGAACGTTCGGACCCACTCCCGGGAGCTCGAACCGCAAGGTCGGCGCAACCTCAAGGGCCGCGCTTGCCCCCGACAGGGGAGATTTGGTCCAACATGACAACACGAGCTTCCATCAACGGGACTCAACAGGGATGCTGCCTTGGGCCGGCTCACAGCGGGCTTGGCTCCATTATTGTGAACGCATGGAAGGAGGGCGGATGCCCGCCTGCATCACTCACGCGCTTCGTCGTTCGAGGGGCGGGCGGCACCGTTGACGCGAGCGCCAACCGCCGTTGCACAGAGGCGGCGTCTGCCACGGGATCACGAAGAATGAGCCGGAATGTGCTCATCGTGACGCCCTCGCTGCACGCAGGAGGAGCGGAGGTCCACGCTGTCTTGGCGGCACTCCATCTCGACCGCCGACGGTGGAACCCGCACGTCCTCTCATTCGGTGACGGGCCCCTTCGCGACCGGTTGATAGGCGCCGGGGTGTCGCACGAGGTACGCCCTCTCCCCGACAGTGGCAGAGGCATCCTCGAAGCAGCAAGGCTTGTGCGCAAGACGCTCACGCGAAATCAGTCGCATGCCATCAGCGGCCACGGAGTGTTTACGGAGTTCGCGGTTCGCCTGGCCCTCCGCGGGGACGCCGTTCCATATCTTGCGTGGAAGCACACGTACGGCCACATCGGCTATCGGGGATTGCGCGAGCGCATCTTCGAGCAACTGACCGGCCAGGCCGTCACCCGCTATGGGGCGGTCTGCCACAGCCAAGTGCGTTATCTGATGGACGACCTGCGGTTGCCAGCGCCCAAGATAAGCGTCGTGCCTAATGCCGTCCCGGCCCCCGCGACACCTCGTTCGCTGCCCCCTGCCGTAGCTCCGACCGTTCTCATGGTGGCGGCGATGCGCGCGGACAAGGGGCATGAACTGGTCCTTCGCGCCATGCGGCAGGTGCTAGCTCAGCATCCTGAAACGCGGCTCCGCCTGGTCGGCGATGGACCGTGCCGAGAGAACCTCCAGCGAACGGTCCGTGAGCTCGGACTGGCCGAGCGCGTCGAGTTCCTCGGCGTCAGGTCCGATATCGACTCCCTCATGCAAGACGCTCATCTGCTCGTGCTGGCTTCGTACAACATCGAGTGCTTTCCGTACGCGGCTCTTGAAGCGATGGCTGCTGGACGAGGCGTCGTGTCCACGAATGTCGGAGGGCTGCCAGAGCTCATCGACGATGGCGTGACTGGGCGCCTCATATCGCCGGGGGATCCTGTGTCTCTCGGCCGAGCGATCATCGAAGGCCTCGATGACGGACTGAGCGAGCGGCCTCGATGGGGGAGAGCTGGCTGGGAGCGGGTTCAGCGGGTCCACTCCATGAACCGCTGGACCCAGCAGTTCGCCGACCTCCTCGACGACATCACCGTCGCGAGCACCAGCCTCCCGGTGGAAATGCCGGCGAAAGGGATGTCCGAATGACCAAGCACCGCGCCGCCCGATCGGGTCGGTTTATCACGGTCCTGATAGTTGCCCTGGTAGCGGCGGGCGTCGTGTCCGGTCTCGTCGTTGGGCAGGCTCGCGGCCCGGAATGGCAGGCGTCGACCAGTGTCCAGGTCCAGATCGGCTCGAGTGAAACGTTGCTGATGACCGGTCAGGTCACACCGGTGACCGCGCAGGACACTGCCGAGGCGGCGCTTATGGCGGGCTCAGAGCCGGTGTTGACCCGCGCCGCGGCCGCCCTCGGTGACGGCCAGCCTTGGAGGTACTACGCCGAGCGCGTGAATGCCGCCCCCGAGTCGACCTCGCACGTCGTCATGATCCAGGCCGCCGCCAGAGGCGGTGCAGAAGCACGACGGATCGCCGAGGCCGTCGGCGTTGCGCTCTCGGACACCGCAAGCGAGCAGATCGCCTCAACGGCGGCCACGCTGCCGAGCCTCGATCCGGAGGGGGTGGACAGCGGACTGTCCATCCGCGCGCAACTACTGCAAGGAACGGTTCAACCCTTTCGGGTGATCGGAACGACGGAGGCGATCAAGACGTCGCCGACTGCTCAGCTCCCAATAGCGCTGGGCATCGCCGGCTTGGCACTGGGCGTATTGCTGGTGATTGGCTTGGCGACCATTCGACCGACCGTGAGCCGGGTCCGCGATGCTCAGCGACTGACCATGCTCCCTGCCGTTGGCTTTGCGCGCCGCACCGGTGGGGCCGACAGCGCCCGCCTCGCCCGTCAGCTGTTCGACAACGAGCTCGACGGTGACGTCGTTGTTTGCCCCGTGGAAAGCGACGCGGAGAAGTCCGCTCTAGATGTCGCGGATTGGTTCCGTGCGCAAAGCCGTGACGAAGATGAGGCCGCTCGTGTCGTCACGGTCAGCGATCCCGTCGCTGCGGTCGTCGGCCGACGCCCAGCAGACGGTGTCGCCGCGCTGGTGCTCGTGGCGCCGGTGGGGACGTATCGCACCACGCTTTCAGACGCTGTCGACTTGCTGGCGGGATGGCGGAGCGCAGACGCCGTCGTCATCCCGACATGATCACAGCGATCGGGCGACTCGACCGGTCCGGGGCGACGGCGCTCGACGTAGGGCTACTTCAGCGGTCGTGGTGCCTGCTGCTGGGGGTGGTGGTCGCGGGGACCGCGGGTTATGTCGCCACCTATCCGGACAGCGCAGCCATCGGCGTGGCTGGCGTGGCCATCGGCCTGCTGATGGTCGTCGGGACAGTTCGCCTGCTGCTTCGCGCTCCGTGGCTGGCTCCTTGGGCCGCTTTGATCATCTTTTCGACATCAAGTGAGCTCCGTCTTCGGGTGCACCCAGGAATAGGGCTCCTGAAAGACGTCCTCGTCCTCGTCCTCGTCCTGGTGGTCGTCTCGAGGTTGCTGAGCCGGGGCCCGCGTGCGCTGGCGGGGACGCGGACTCTCGGCGGCGTGCTCGCGGCGATTGCCGTCGTACCCGCTCTGTACCTGCTCGATCCGGCCGGCCAGCACGGCAGCTCGTGGATCTTCGGCTCCCGACTGCTGATGGAGGCCCTCGCCTTGCTGCTCGTCGGACTACTTACCGATCGGCCGCAGCGCACACTCCAACACCTGGTGAGGGCCATGACCGTGGTGCTCCCTCTCGAGGCAGCGTTTGCATGGGCTCAACGCGCGGCCGGTCTGGAAGCCCTACTACGCGGATGGGGATACCAGTACGGCGCCCAGGTCCGAGTGACCAGCGGCGGCTCACTGAGGACATCAGGCACCTTCGACGATCCGTTCCAACTCGCCGCCCTCGCTGTCCTCGGTTTGGCACTGGGCCTGTTCGTAGCCAAGCGGGGTCAGGCCGTCGTCCTTCTGGTGGCCGGGGCCGCTGCTCTGGGCGCGACCTCGGTGCGGACGTCGCTCGTCCAGGTGGCAATTCTTCTGCTTCTCTACGCGGTCAGGCGTGGATGGTGGCGCCAGGCCTTGGCGCTGACCGCCGTCGCTGTTCTCGCGGGGATCTTCCTGCTGGCGACCATCACCACATCGGTGCGCCCTGGGGCCCCGGAGACACCGCTGTTGTTCGGCTTGAATGGCCGCAACCTGGCATGGGGGCAGGCCGTGCAGGGCTGGGAATCGATGCTCATCGGCAACGGTGTCGGCGCCCTGGGCATCGGGTCCACCCGCGAACTGCCACTCGCGATTACGCCACCCGCATCTCATGACCCCGCCGTTGCCCCGACGGCCAGTTTCGCAGGCGACCCGGCCTTCCTGGACTCTGCCTACGCACAGGTGCAGTCGGACGTCGGCTTGGCTGGCACCATCGCGCTCGTCGGCGGCTTCGTCGGCCTGGCGGTGATCCTGCTTAGACGGTGCCGAAGCGGGCGTTCGGATGCGACCTCCTGGGCGGCCCTGGCCGTGCTCGCAGTATCGATGGTCGATTGGATTGGCCGTTCCTCGTTGGCGAGCTACGCGACAGGCTTCCTGACGCTCTATGTGCTCGGCCTTCTGCTCGCCGCCGATCAGGAACGGCAGATCCAGCGATGACCGGTGTGACGGACTCAGGATTCCGACTTGCCCGCCTGGGGTTGGCCGCTGCGATCATCTCCCGGCTGGCCGGCCGGCTCATCGGCATCCTTCTGATCATCGTGCTGGCGCGCGTGGCTTCCGCTGACACGGTGGCCGTCTACGGGTACCTCTTGGGAACCGCAACCCTCGTCACGATGCTCACCGATCTGGGTGTCTCAGCGATCGCTGGCCGGGAGGTCGCAGCAGGCAAATTGGCCGCCGGTGATGCATTGCGAGCCGCCTTCCTGCCTCAATTGGCGTCCGCCCTAATGGCGGCGTTTGCCACCGTGATCCTGACTGTGACGCTCGGACCCGACGCCGCCTCCCTTCCTGCCATCGCCGTAGCCGTCGCTTTCGTGATTGTGGGCAGCATGGTCAACCTCTGGTCGGAGGTGCTGAGGGCAACTGGACGGGTCGTCCTGGAAGGTGCTCTGCAGGTTGCATCGGCGGCGCTACTTGCCGTGGCCGGTGTCATCGTGGTGCATATGGGCGGCGGAGCGACCGAACTGTTGGTGGTCGTGGCCCTGAAGGAGACCGGGGTCCTCGCCGTAGCGACATTCGTCGTTCGGCCTGCTCGGCGCAACCGAATTCGCAGCCGACAACTGCTCCGGCAGAGCGGCTGGCTCGCCATCGCTGGGACCGCCGTGATCCTGCTATGGCGGCAAGGGACCATCGTCGTCGGTTCCCTAGGGGACGTCGGCGCATTGGCCGTATACATTGTCGCGACGCGGTTCTTCGACGCGGGCGTCACAGTGGCACACACGGCGGGTCTGGGGCTGGTCCCCGGCCTGTCAGCCCTCGTCCAGGATCCTGCGGCGTTCAAACGCGCAGCCCGCAAGTACGTGGGGCTGGCCGCGGCCGTCGGAAGCATCGTCGCGCTGACCGGCGCGACCTTAGCCGAACCGCTCACCACGATCCCCTTCGGCGAGACGTGGCAGTCTGCCGTTCCCTCCGTACGCGTCGTCGCCCTATCCGCGCTGCCGATCATGTTGTGCTACGTGTGCTTCACCGTTCTGCTTGCCGCTGGCCGGCTCCGGTGGATGTTCGCAGCAACCGTGGCCGGAGCCTCGGTCGGCATTCTGGTCAGCGTGGCCCTAACGGCGCACTCCCCGACCGCCTTGTCCGCTGTGGTGGGGACAACCGTGGGCGCCACCGTCCTTGCCGTCATAGAACTCATCGGCATCAGGGATTTTCTCGGGCGGGGCCGACGGGAGCGGCGAGGAGCCGACAAGTTCGCAGCGATCCCATCCGACTCATCGGCTTGGTGAAGACGCGGCCGCAGCTTGGTGGACTCGCCTTCACCGCCCACGCCGGGCCAGCGGCCCCAGCGCTGGAAGCGAGTTGACAGTTGACCGGCCCGAGTCCGCTGAGGACTCGCTGACGTCGACGGCGGTCGAGATGACGACCATGTTCAGCGGCAATTCATCGCAGACTTGTCCCGAAGTCACGCGGTCCACGACCCGGACACCCACATCCGGACTCCGGCCGATATCTATTCATGTCCGGGGAAAGGAGTCCGGCCGTTACTTTGCTCCAAGCCAGGCGTTCGCCTGTTGCAGCGCCGCAAACGAAGGCTTGGCCGAACCGTCCAGACGCAACAGGCCGAAGTGGTTCTCATAGGGAGTCCAATCGTCTCTGTCACGCATGCAGAACCAAAACGCTGCCGTCACGTAGGGGAACCGACGAACCGTCAACTCTACCGCCGATCGCAGATACGCCGCCTGCGTGGCCTCGTCGACCCCGGGCCGCTCTCCTGACGAAGCAGTGGTCCAGCCGAACTCGGTGAACCAGATGGGTTTCCCTTGGTCGCCATACCGCACCATGACGTCGTGGACGGCCTCGACGGACGTGAGGCGGTAGACCATGTTTGCCGAGGGAGCGTCCGGGGGTGCGGTGACCGGTTCCAAGTAGGGATGCACTGCTAGAACGTCGAAGAACCCCTTTGCGCCGGCCGCGTACATCTGCTCGATCCACGGCGCATTGTTGCCGCTCGTGCCTGCGCTGACGACAACAGCCGACGGATCGCCGGCCCGCACTCCGCGGTAGCCGGCTTGGAGTACCGGCACGTAGTCGCTCGCCGAGCCGTTTGGACATCCCCCACGGCAGTCCGGCTCATTCCAGATCTCCCACGCAGCGACTCTGCCCTGGTACCGGGAGGCCAGATAGGTCATCGCGCGGGTGAAGTCCGACGGATCGCTGGGAAAGCCTGTCAAGTCGTCACCTCCGCCCGCCCACTTTGGCGTGCAGCCCACCATGATCAGCAGCTTCAGACCTCGCTGCGCTGCACTGTCCACGACGAAGTCCAGCCGCTCCTGATACCAAGCAGAGACGCGGTCCGGACCCTCCTCCTGCAGGGTGCACCACCCCATGTCAACGCGAATCCAAGACGACCCGGAATCCCGCGCGTGGTCCATCAGTTGTTGGGTCATCGGCCAATCCCGCCACATCGCGAAAATGGTCACTCCCAGAACCAAGCTCTCCGAAGGAGCCACCGGCACCACGCCATCCACGCCGACTCGGCTAGATGGGACTGGAGGTACCGGAACGACCGCGCCAGCTGAGAGCGTGCCGCTCATGGACGACCCGGAGCCGGTTGATGCGGGCGGTGCGCCTGCCGAGGTGGGCTGCCCAGCCGGTCCCGCATACGACTCTTCGACGTGCGGAGAAGCCTCCGGCGAGATTGCCGCCGCGGTGGACCGTCCCCCGTCCATGGCCCTTGAGGCCGTCTCCGGCGCCACACCACACCCCGACATGCCCACCAAGGTAAGTGCTGTAACTGCGACAGCCCCGACCCTCAGCCGCCGGCTGACGGCTAGCCATAGTGGGTGGGTGGACGAGATCATCATGGCCCCTTGACACGTGGGGTCGCGAAGATGTGTGCGACGGACCACTCCGATGGACGACGACAACGCGGTGCCAGCGAGTGACCGATTCCTACCCCGCAGTGGGTGCAGATGCGACGATCCTCGCGGGCAGGCAAGAACTCACCTTTGCACGAATCGTCGCGGACCGAAAGCTCATCCTTGCACCCTGTCACACCAGCCCCACCTAGGACTGGTCAGACGAACCGCCCCGGCAACTAGTTCGGCAAACCCTCGGCCGCAGATCGGATTTGATCGAACAGTCGGTTCGCTGTCAGTCGGACGTCGAGGTAATCTTCGACGCGCCGGCGGGCACTCTCACCGAGGCGTCTCCGGCGTTCCGGGTCGTCCAGCAGGCTCGCGACCGCGTCACGGATAGACTCCAGGCTCCGATCGGGGAGAACCACGCCCGCCCGGCCGTTGTCGACCATCTCTGGCATCCCGCCGACAGCAGCAACGACCGGTGTCACGCCATAAGCCATCGCTTCCATGACGGCATTGGGCCACTGATCGAGCCGACTGGGAAGCACCAGCAGGTCACTGCCCGCTATGAGCCCGCCTATGCGCCCATCACCAGGCCGAATGTCGTCGACGACCCGCACGTTTCGACCGGGAGTTACTCGATCTTGCGTCACCAGGACGAGTTCACACCTATCGGCCAACCAGCGTTGGTGGGCCTCGAGCAGGTCGTAGCCACCCTTGCGCTCCATGGTTCGCCCGATGAACAGGATGCGGGGCAGGGGGCGCCCGCCGCGGCCGACCCGTGACAGTTTAGGGAGCGCTACTCCCATCGGCACGACCTCGATCTTCTCAGCGGCAATCCCGTAGTCCTCCCGCACCGAGCGAGCGCACCAGGCACTGTTGGCGATCACTCGATGCGCCTGGGCGTAGACCCGCCGCTCGAACGGCCTGACTGCCCTGGTCGACCAAGAGGAGAAGCGCGTTGGTTCGCGAGCCGGGTGCATGAGATTGCTCTGCGCATTGGTCGAGTCGATCGTCACCACGTACGGGATCTCGCGCAGCAACCGCCCGGCGAGGAGGCCGACATTGTGAGTGTAGAGGTGGACGACGTCAGGACGCTCCCCCGGCCATGCCTCCGCCAACCACCTCGGTAGCTGCCGCGCCACGCTGGCCGACTGTGCGAGTTGGTAGCGGACCGAGCGCAAATCAGCATCCAACCTGGCCAGTCCCGGGACCGCAACTGCCGCGACCTTCCGCAAGAAGGTGGGCGGAGGAACATCGATGATGCGTACGTCCAGATCGTCGCGCTCGGCTGCCACGGTCCTCAGGTGGTGGTGAACCGTGGCGTGGCCGCCGATGTTCTCGTTCACCAACATCGCCCTGAACGGTCGCTGCCTCATGCGTCCTTCGGTCCTGCAGCCGCGGACACCGAGGCAGAATGCTGCGCCGCTATCTCGCGCGCGCCCGGGGTCTTGTTTCGGGTCAACGGCTCACGCACCACCCGAAACGGTCCGCCCTCGCCCACCCACCATCACGCAGCGGGGACTCGAGATGCTCCGGGTGACGGGTGACCACTCCGTCATGGACGTCCGCTAATGCCTGGTGGAGCTCGGCCCACGACGGAAAATCTTGGGGGTCCAGGACTGTCTCCACAGTCACTTCCCAACCGAATCGCCCGCGCGGCCTAACTGAGATCGGGACGACCAGACTGTTCGTGGCCGACGCAAGCTTCGACGTTCCGTTCGCCAATTCAACCGACTTGCCCAAGAAGTCTGTCGGCGTCGGACCGGGGACATCCATGGCGACCATGACGATCCCTGCGCTGCCGAGCACCTCCCGCAGCGCTCGACCTGACCCTTTGGCCGGAAGAATCCGATAGTCCGAGGCTCGAAGAATCCTCCGGATCCGCTCCGCTCGGTAACCGTCATAGCCAGGAGGATTGTTCTGGAACAGGTACTCCGCCACCGGCAGATGGGCGGTGGGCAGCAGGCGTCCCAGGACTGCCCGACCAACCAGCGGGCCGAGATGGACGAAGCTGACGATCACTCCTCGACCGCTCGCCACAGCCTCCGTCAAATGGCCAGCGCCCCTGATGGGAAGACGGCGTAGCAACCACGGGCGCCAGGCCAATTCCTCGCCTTGCGCCTGCGCCACCGCGTGCCGGCGAGCTAGACGTTGTATGTCAGCCTCGGAACACGTTCCGCCCACCACCGCTTCCATGGCCGCTCGAGACGCATCGAGGCGCTCAGGCCGTCGAGAAGAAGCGAACATCTCGATCGCGGCAATGAGGCTCAGCATGACCGGCGCAGGCACGAACCTTCGCCATACGGTCGAGGCCCTGATGCGCGCTCCCCATCCGCCCCATGGCACCGGCCGCGGCGTCCACCCGAGATCCATTGCCATAGCGAACACCGAGCCCTTCTGAACCTGTAAAATTCCTCAACAACGCGCCCGGAGGGTATCGCCGACCGCAAGAACGCGGGCCAGCAGGATGTCGATCCTTCCACCGAAGGGGGGGTATCGCCTGCGCTCTGACTCCCGTGCGTGAGGATGAGGACAGGCGCATGCCGCTCTCTTCGGGTCGTACCACACGGCGATGGTGGTCGATAGTCGAAATGGTGATCAATTGCGGCCGTTGTGAAGTAGATGTCGAGTCAGCCGATGGTGGGGCCCTTCGCTGAAAGGGACGCGCAAGTCCGACGACGAGGAACGCCGGACCCCGGGCACCCTGCGGCCACCGACACACAGGCCGGCGGCTCTCGTCTTGCCACGCCATGGGCGGCGCTTCCCCGGCGCCCGGCTGGGGTGCGGGTCCCGGAGCGCCTCGGTCAACGCCAGCCTGATGGCTGGGTACTCGTAGCACGGCCAACCCGAGGCCGGCCGCCGTGCTGGCCCGGGCCGCACGCATGAACTGGCCCGGCCGGCCCTAGTGGGACGGCTCGGCCAGGATGCTGGCGCTGTCCTCAACGGTGCGCAGCGCGGCCAGCTCGATGCCCGTTCTGATGATCGCCCTCATGCGCACGGGCTCGGACTCACCCGCCGGCGTGAAGGCCAGGCAGATGCCGCCGCCGGCCGCCATCGCCGAACCGTCGAACACGAACGGCAGCTTGGTGTGGAGTTCGTGCCACGACGGCACCGCGATGTTGGCCAGCAGCACGCCGGTGTACGTGGCCAGCGGCCCGCCGAACACTGCGGCCACCGCCCCACCGAACCGCTCGAGCCGCGGGAACCGCGGGAACCAGGTCAGCAGCTCGACCGCTGCCGACGCCGGCGCGCCGAGCCGTAGTGTGGTCACCTCCGGCCATCGGCGCCGGACGAGTGCTGAAGGGATGCCGTGCGGTTGCGCACTCGCCATACCGCAAGTCTCATCACCGCCGTGACACTTCTCGTCACCCTGGGAGTCGTCATCGCCGTCCGCTCGTCCGGCCCGTCCGACGAGACCACCGCCCGGGATCCGCTCCCGACCGCCGTCGTCGCCGAGTACTGGCGTACCGATGGCTCCCCCCGGCTGACCTCGGCGAGCGACCGGGTGAACGTCTTCTTCCTCGCCTTCGCCACCAGCGCCCAGCCCGGCACGGGCCGGCTCGCCTTCGAACCGGACCAGGGCAGCGGGATCGCCTCGGAGCAGTTGCGCGAGGACATCGCCGCGGTCCAAGCCCGGGGTGCGGTCGTCCTGCTCTCCATCGGCGGTGCGGTCGACGGCGGGATCGAGCTGCGCACCGCGGCGCAGTTCGACGAACTGGTCGCGAGCGTCGAGCGCATCTGCGACGACTACGGCTGCGACGGCATCGACTGGGACCTTGAGCGAGGCGGCGCCGGCACCGACCTGGACGCCCTGGTGACCGCCAGCGCCCGGCTGAAGGCCGGCAGAGGATCCGACTTCGCCGTCACCGCCTCCGCCGAGCCGGGCCTGCGCCTCTACGAGGACTTCGCGCTGGCCGAGGGCGAGGCCACGGTGGACGGCCGCACGTGGCGCGGCCCTGTCTGCGACCTCTACGGCCCGCAGTTCTACGACTTCGCCCAGCCCCCTGCCGAGCGCCGCGCCGACATCGAGGCCACGGCTCGGCGGATGGTCGACCGCGGGCTGCCGCCGTCCCGGTTCGCCATCGGCACGTCCTACGCCGGCTCGGCCATCGGCGCTCCGGGCCAGATGCCGGTCACCGAGTATCTCGCCGCCTACCGCGCCCTGGCCGACGCCGGGCAGCGGGTCCGTGGCGCCTACGTCTGGGACATGACGATCGAGGCGGCCCAGGGCTATCCGTTCGCCGAGGCCTTCGGCGCCGAGCTCGGGACCTGACCGGCGCTCACTCGCCGAACTGCAGGACCCGCCCGCTCGCGTCCGGCCGGACCTCGGTGGTCGCGCACAACCGCCGCTGGTTCATCTCGTCGACGATGGGCTGCAGCGCCTCGATCGAGTTGAGCGTCGCCTGTCCCAGGCCGTCGTGCATGGTGATGATCACGCCGTCCCGGAGCTGACCGATGACGTTGGCCGAGACCTCCCCGGCGGAGATCCCCTCGGTGTCGTGGGAGTCGACCAGGCCGTCGCTCGCCTCGTGGCCGTAGGACATCACCAGTCGCATCCCGAGCGACAGGGCGACGTCGTCGACCTGCCGGTTCACCGCGCCGTAGGGCGGCCGGTAGTACTGCGGCGCCGGTGCGCCGTGGCGCTCCAGCAGGTCGCTGGCCCCCTGCAGCTCCGCACGGATCTGCTCGGCGCCCCAGGGCGCGACCGTGGCACCGGACGGCAGCACACCGCTGGTCAGGTTCGCGTGCGACTGGGTGTGGTTGCCCAGCACGTGCCCATCGGCGGCGGCGCGCCGCACGACGTCTCCCCGGCCCTCCAAGTTGTGCCCGCTCCAGAAGAAGACGGCGCGGATCCGGAGGTCCCGCAGCCGGTCGAGCAGCTCCCCGGTGTGCTGCCGCGGCCCGTCGTCGAAGGTGAAGACGACGGAGCCGCCCGAGCAGTCGTTCGCGACGGGCCGCACGGCCTGCTGGACGCCGGCCTGCACCTGGTCGGCCGACGACGCAGCCTCCGAGACGTCGTCGACCACCCGGGAACCGGCGAAGGCGAGCGCCAGCACGACCGCCAGTGGCACCAGTGCTGCCCGCCACCGGCTCATCGGGACACCTGGCGGTAGACCAGCCACACGTCGGCGTCGGCAACGCCCGACGCCGGGATCGACGCCACCAGCTCGTAGTCGGTGTAGTTGTCGTGCAGTGCCGTGAGGACGACGTCCTCCATCGCGTCCTCGGCCGGCGAACCCGTCTCGGCGGAGTGCAGGACGATCGTCTCGTAGCGCAGGTCCTCCACCGCCACGCGGACGGCGTCCTCGCCCTGGGCGTAGAGGCCGTAGGTGTCCTCCCACTGCACGGCCGGCAGGTCGTTCGTGGAGTACTCCAGCGCCTCGGCGGCAGGACCGCTGGCCAGGTACAGACCCGGCCCCGGGTCCTCGAGGATCGCGGCGGCGACCGGCCGGACGTCGGGCCAGTTGCCGTGGATGACGCCGGACCGGGAGACGCCGAACAGCACCAGGACCGGCAGGATCAGCAGCACCGGCCCCAACCGCCACGGCCCCCGCGACATCCGCGTCAGCGCGATCCCGGCCAGGGGCGCCAGGAACAGGGCCGAGTACGCCAGGTTCCGGTCGAACGTGCCCGCCTCCCCGGTCCACAACTGCGCCGCCGGGAACGAAGCGCTCCCCACGAGCAGGGACGCAGCCACCAGCGCGTCGCGTCCGCCTGCGCCGGCGAGCCGGACGGCTCCGAGCACGGCGAGCGCCGACAGCACCCCGATGTCCAGCACCAACCAGCCGAGCGACCCCGTCCACGACTGCGGGCTCAACGGCTCGTCGCCGAGGAAGTCGGTCCAGGCGCGGGCGCCCGGCCCTGCGCCGACCACGTACGCGAAGGCCGTGAGCAGCACGGTGGTTCCGGCGGCATACCCGGCCCGCCGCAGAGCGCCGACGCCGGACAGCGCCGCCCCGGCGACGAGCACGACCGGCACCAGGACGGCCGTGGAGTACTCGAGGAGGGATGCCAGGGTGAGCAGGCCGCCCGCGACCAGGGCGGTGGCGGCGCTGCCCCGCGCCGCCAGACACCAGAGCGCGGCGGCGAGGCAGGCCAGGGCCACGGCGTCGGCCGTGCCGAGCGCCGCGACGAACACGACCGGAGCGCTCAGCGCGAAGGCGGTGGCGGCGAAGACGCCGGCCCGGTGCGAGTACCGCGGGGCGACGGCGCCCGACACCAGGAGGATCGCGGCCACCGCGCAGGCCAGCCCGAACGCGCGGACGAGGAACAGGCCGCCGACGCTGTCGAGCGTGGCCGCCAGGAAGGGGTACAGGTAGCGCGCGCCGGAGAGCGCCTCGCCGTTTCCGGTCACGGCGGTCTGCGTCACCCACGAGGAGATCAGGTCGCGGCCGCTGTTGATGGCGAGCGCCTCGTCGGCGGATGCGCCGTTGCGCAGCCGCAGCGCCAGCGCCGTGAAGACGACGACCACGGCGACCAGCGGAACCCGTTCGATCCACCGGCGGGTGTGCGGGGAGATCAGCCGGTCGGGCAGGCTCAGCAGCAGCGCGTCGTGCCAGTGCGGTGCGCGGTACTCCCCTGCCGGCGTGACCGTGGGAACGGTCATGGGTTCCCGCCGCGGGGCGGCAGGGTGTCGTCGCGCTCGTGGCCCGGGAGGATCCGGCGCACCGCGAGCGCGAGCATCACGACGGTCACGGTCGCCAGCACGGCGGTGACGCCCATGAACCCGTCGTGGGTCACCTCCTCGAGGAGGCCCGTGAAGCCGGCGGCGTCCATCAGGTGACCCACTCGGTCTCGGCGCCGTGCAGCGCCTTCGACAGCGCCTGCCAGTTCACGACCGACTGAGCCAGGTCGTAGACCATCATCGGCAGGAGCACCGCCGCGTAGCGACGGCCCCGCCGGCCCGATGTCCAGGACGCCAGGAGCTGGTCGAGGACGAACACCGGCAGGATCGCCAGCCAGATCAGCTGCAGCGACAACTCCTCGAAGGCCACCGCGTAGGACCAGGCCGCGAGCATGAGCAGCGGCACCAGGCTCCGGAAGTACGTCCACGCCTGGACCAGCCAGGCCTTGCGGGTGTGGGCGACGAAGCCGTACGTCATCAGGGTCTCGAGCGTGCCCCGCTGCCACCGGAGCCGCTGCGTCCGCCAGTCCGACCAGGTCGGCATGATGTCGGTGACGACCCGGCAGTCCCGCGCGCACCGCGGGTCGTAGCCCAGGCGCTGCAGGGCGACGGTCAGCTCGTAGTCCTCGGTGAGCGACGTCTCGGCGTAGACCTGGCCGGGCACGCCCGGGATAAGCTCCGAGCCGCGCGCGTCGGCCACGGCACGCAGCGCCGCGACGGTGAACATGGCGGCAGCCCCGGAGAGCACGTGGATCCGGCCCGCACGGCGGTGCACCGTCCGCAGGCCCTGGCTGTACTCGATCTTCTGGAGCAGGCCGACGCGGGACGGGTGGTCGTCGGCGACGTAGGAGCCGCTGATCCCGCCGCGCTTGCCGTACGCCTCGAAGTAGCGGAGCCCGCGCTCGATGAAGTCGGGGCTCAGCCGGCTGTCGGCGTCCATCGACAGGACGACGTCGTCGGGCTCCATCGCCGCCAGGACCAGCGCCAGGCCCTGGTTCAGCGCACCGGCCTTCTTGGCGGTGTTGCCACGGGTCTCGAGGACGTCGACGCCGAGGGCGCGGGCGATCTCGACGGTGCCGTCGGTGCAGTTGTCGGCCGCGACGAGGATCCGCTGGGGCGGTCGCGTCTGCCGGCGGAGGCTCGCGATCGTCTGCGCGATGCCGACTTCCTCGTTGTGCGCCGGGATCACGGCCGTGACCCGGGGCTCTCGTCGTCCGCCCGCCGCATGGGGGTCCGACGCGGAGCCGGGAGCGGCCCCGGTGGGAGCGAGCACCGCAGTGTTCCCGGCGAAGCGGTACTGCCGCGCGGTCTCCGGTTCTGCCACACCGACCGCCGTGCCACGGGCCGCGCCGTCCACGACGCGCGTCTCGGCGTCCCCGTTCCCCGTTCCCACCTGTACAGCCCCCCGTGCACCGTGACGCCCGGGGCGCAGGCGCGCCGGGCTCACGGAATGGTCATTCGTCCACCGGCCGCGCATCACCTCGCAGTGATGAGCGGACACAGCGAACGTAGGACCTGTCGGACGGAAGGAGAAGGAAATCCCGGAGGTCCACGCAGGGCTGCCAACCGGTTACTCACAGCAATGAGAGCACTACCAGCCCGCGCCTCTGACCTGCCTGTTTCCGTCCGAGCGGGCGGCGGGGGACATGATTCATCCGCACTGACGTGACGCTGAGTACGCGCATGCGAGTGCGGGTGTCGCAGCCCGAGCGGCATTCCAGCAATGGTCAGGCAACCATTCGTGAAGCCATTCATCGAATCCGTCCCGCACGGTTCGTTTATTCGAGCGGCAGGTGTCCCGCGCGACGAAGACGCTGGTCAGCGCCTCGGCCGAGGGCTGGCACCCGACCGCTGGACGGAGCCGCCCACAGACCGGTGCGCGTCTCGGGATTCCGCCGGGTTCCGCTCGTCGGCGGCGCCGACCGTCAGTAGCGCAATATGGTTGTGTGCCGCCATGTGGACGGCCGGGCATTGTGTCCGTCGTCGTTCCTCGCGCCGACCGACGTGGCGCCCGCACGCCGGGCGCGTGGCCGGGCGAGCGGCCGCTGTCGTGCCCTGGAGCAGCACCGCGGCGCCCGTCGGTGATGGACATCACCGGTCGCAGCGGCCCGATGAGCCGTCGATCAGCGGGCGACGGAGCGGGCCTCGGCCTCCCGGGCCGCCATCCGCTCCCGCTGCGGGACGACGACATACTTCGGATCCTTGGTGCTGGCGATCCCGGCCTCGAAGACGCCGAACCGGGTGAGCAGCGAACCCGCCGCCAACAGCGCACCTGAAGCAACCGCCCCCCACCGTCGGCGCCCGCCGAGCACGGCCAGCCCGAGGCCACCGGCGGTGCACGCCCGGGCCGCGCGCATGAACTGGCCCGGCCGGCCCTCGTGGTACGGCTCGGCCAGGAAGCTGTCGCTGCCCTCGATACCGCGCAGCGCGGCCAGCTCGATGCCGGCGCCGAGGATCGCCATCTTCCGCGCCGGCTCCGACTCGCCCAGCGGTGTCAGGGCCATGCAGATGCCGCCGCCGGCCGCCATCGCCGAGCCGCCGAACACGAACGGCAGCTTGGTGTGGAACTCGTGCCACGACGGCACCGCGGTGTTGGCCAGCAGCACGCCGGTGTACGTGGCCAGCGGCCCGCCGAACACCCCGGCCACCGCCCCACCGAAGCGCTTGAGCCGCGGGAACCAGCCCAGCAGCTCCACCGCCGCCGTCGCCCCGGCCGCCGCGCTGAACGGCGCCAGGATGTAGGTGCCGACCGACAGCGGCGAGGTCACCTTGAGCACCCGCAGCATGTGGAGGAACCGCTCCGGCCGCCCCAGGTCGTGGATGAGGAAGACCACCGACAGGATCGAGCCGCCACCGGCGGTGAGCCGCGCGGTGCGGGTCAGCGCCTGCCGGCCGGTGACGTCGGCGAGCGCGCCGAGGATTGCCGACGAGCCGGCCGCCCCGCCCAGGAACAGGTACAGCGGCACGTCGGGGCTCTTCCACACCGGCGTCTTGACGATCTGCCGGCCGTAGTACGAGGTGAACTCGACGTCGTCGACCATCGGGACCTCGCCGCGCCCGCGCCCCCCGCCGCGCCTGCGCCGCTTCCTGCCGGTCCGCTGCGTCGCCGGGCCCCGGTCCGCCTGCCGCCACCCGGCCCCCGGGCTGGTGATGCCGCCGGTCACCGGGCGCCCCGCCGCGAGCCCAGGATCGCCGTCGCGGCGACCCCCACCATCATCAGCGCGGCCTTGCCCGCCGCCCGCCACATCGCCGGCAGGTCGCGGGTGGTCACGATCGGGTCCGGCGGCAGGCCGTAGACCTCCGGCTCGTCGAGCAGCAGGAAGAACGCGCCGTCACCACCGACGCCGTCGTCCTCGTCCCGCCCGTACAGCCGCGCCGTCTCCACGCCCTGCGCCTTCAGCGTGGCCAGCCGCGCGTCGGCGCGCTCCTGGAGCTCGTCGAGGTCGCCGAACTGGATCGACTGGGTGGGGCACGCCGTGGCGCACGCGGGCATCAGCCCGTCGGTCAGCCGGTCGTAGCACATCGTGCACTTGAAGACCCGGCCGTCGTCCTTGCGCTGGTCGATGACGCCGTAGGGGCAGGCGGCGACGCAGTAGCCGCAGCCGTTGCAGATGTCGCCCTGGACGACGACGGTGCCGAACTCGGTGCGGAACAGCGCTCCGGTCGGGCAGACGTCGAGGCAGCCGGCGTGCGTGCAGTGCTTGCAGACGTCGGAGCTCATCAGCCACCGCACCTGCTTGTCCGCACCGGTCTGCCCGGTCTGCGGGTCGAACTCGGTGAGCGCCTCGGCGTTGAGCACGCTGGCCTGCGCCGTCGCCGTCGAGTTCAGGTCGCCGCTGCCCGCCACCGAGGTGCCGTGGTCGTGCCGGTCGTCGCCCGGCCGCCCGAACGTCGGCATCGGCAGGTCGACCGCGCGGCTCTGCTCGATGAACGCCACGTGCCGCCAGGAGTTGGCGCCCAGCTGCCCGGTGTTGTCGTAGGACATCCCGGACAGGCCCAGCGCGTCCTTCACGCCGTGCGAGTCGTCCATCGGGAGGGTGTTCCACTCCTTGCAGGCCACCTCGCACGCCTTGCACCCGATGCACACCGAGGTGTCGGTGAAGAAGCCGACCCGCTTGGGGTGCTCCTCGGCGTACCCCGACTGCTCGGTCACGTCGGGCACCGGGCCGTAGAGCCGGTTGCCGCGGTCGCGGCCGGTGAAGGCCGCGCTCACGGAGCTGATCGAGGTCATGCCGCGCCCTTCGTCTCGTGGGTCATCAGAGCCGGGACCCCTCGCCCGCGTCGGCGTCCACCGGGTCGCGGCCGTTGACCCCGACCCGGCCGGACTCGACCCCGGCCCGGCGGCGGTAGGACTCGACGAACTCGAGCAGCTCCGGCCCGCGCGGGCGCCGTCCGGGGACGATGTCGGCGGTGCTGACCTTGTCCTCCTGGATGTGGGTGTTCGAGTCCAGCGCGATGCCCAGCAGGTCGTTCGCGGAGTCGCCGGTGGAGATGCCCGCGTAGGACCAGTGGTACGGCATGCCGATCTGGTGCACCACCTGGCCGCCGCGCAGCCGGATCGGCCGCATCCGCTCGGTGACCAGCACCTTCGCCTCGATCGCCGTCCGGGAGCTGACCAGCGTCGCGTACTCGCCGTTGCTCAGCCCGCGCAGCCGCGCCAGCTCCGGGCTGACCTCGACGAAGAACTCCGGCTGGAGCTCGGACAGGTAGGGCAGCGTGCGGCTCATCCCGCCGGCCGTGTGGTGCTCGGTGAGCCGGTAGGTGGTCACCTGGAACGGGAAGACCTCGCTGCGCGAGGGGTTCTCCCGGTTCCACGGCCCCGGGATCCGCTCGACCGTCGGGTTCGCCTGGATCGAGTACAGCGCGTTCTCGACGACGGACTCCACCGGCTCGTAGTGCGTCGGCAGCGGGCCGTCGACCAGCCCGGCGGGCGCGTACAGCCACCCCTTGCCGTCGCCCTGCATGACGAACGGGTCCGTCCCGGCCAGCGCGTCCTGCGCCCTGGCCCCCTCCGGGGGCACGTAGTCCGGGCGCTTGGTCTTCTCGAAGTCCGGGACGTCCTTGCCGGTCCACTCGCCGGCCTCCTCGTCCCACCAGACGTAGGCCTTGCGCTCGCTCCACGGCCTGCCCTCGGGGTCGGCCGAGGCGCGGTTGTAGAGCATCCGGCGGTTCAGCGGCCACGCCCAGCCCCACTCGGAGCCGGCCACGCCCATCTCCTTGGCCGGCTTCCGGCGGGCGGCCTGGTTGACCTCGTCGGCGTAGACGCCGCAGTAGATCCAGCAGCCGCCGCTGGTCGAGCCGTCGTCCTTCATCTCCAGGTAGGACGACAGCGCCCGGCCGTCGGGGCCGACGCCGTTGATCTCGCGCAGCACCGCGGCGGCGTCCGGGTCCTGGGTCTCGCCGTGCACCGGGTAGTCCCAGGTGAGGTCGAGCAGCGGCCGGTCGCGCGGGTCGGTCGAGTCCTTCAGCCGCTCCCGCAGGATCCGGCCCAGGTGGTAGTAGAACCACAGGTCGCTGCGGGCGTCGTTCGGCGGCTCGACCGCCTTGTGCCGCCACTGCAGCACCCGCTGGGTCTGGGTGAAGGTGCCTTCCTTCTCCACGTGCGTGGCCGCCGGCATGAAGAAGACCTCGGTGCCGATCGTCTCCGGCGCCAGCTCGCCGGTCTCGTGCTCGGGGCCCTGCTGCCAGAAGGTGGCCGACTCGATCATCTGCAGGTCCCGGACGACGAGCCAGTCCAGGTTGGCCAGGCCGAACCGGTTCATCCGGCCGTTGGGGTGCCCGACGCTGGGGTTCTCCCCGACCAGGAAGTAGCCCGAGACCTTCCCCTCGATCATGTCGGCGATCGTCCGGTAGGAGCTGTGGTCGCCGTTGATCTTCGGGATGTAGTCGAACGCGAAGTCGTTCTCCGCCGTCGCCGCGTCGCCCCACCAGGCCTTGAGCAGGCTGGTCATGTACGCGCGCTTGTTGCCCCAGAACCCGGCCTTGCCGGCGGCGTCGGCGACGTACTCCTCCAGCGAGCTGTGCTGGGCGGCGTGCGGCATCGGCAGGTAGCCGGGCAGCAGGTTGAACAACGTGGGGACGTCGGTGGAGCCCTGGATGCTGGCGTGCCCGCGCAGCGCCATGATCCCGCCACCGGGGCGGCCGATGTTGCCCAGGAGCAGCTGCAGGATCGAGCAGGTGCGGATGTACTGCGCGCCCACGCTGTGCTGCGTCCAGCCCACGGAGTACACCCAAGCCGTCGTCCGGTCGCGGTTGCTGTTCGCCGTCACCCACTGCGCGACCTGCTCGAACACCTCGGGCTCGATGCCGCACACCTCGGACACCATCTCCGGGGTGTAGCGGGCGAAGTGCCGCTTGAGCACCTGGAACACCGTGCGCGGGTGCTGCAGCGTCTCGTCGCGGTGCGGCTTGCTCGGGATCGTGGGGCCGCCGCTGCCGTGGGTCTGCCCGCGGTCGCTCGCCTGGACCTCCGGGGAGTCCTCCTCGTCCTCCTGCGAGGCCGCCTCGCCCGGGTGCTCGGTGGCGGAGTCCTGCTCACCCGGGTCGTAGGACCACGAGGTCTCGTCGTACTGGCTCTTCTCCGGGTCGAACCCGGAGAACAGGCCGTCGAAGTCCTCGGTGTCGACGAAGTCCTCGCTCACCAGCGCCGCGGCGTTGGTGTAGGCGACCACGTAGTCCTTGAAGTACAGCTCGTTGTCCAGGACGTACTTGATCAGCCCGCCGAGGAACGCGATGTCGGTGCCCATGCGCAGCGGCACGTGCAGGTCGGCGATCGCGCTGGTCCGGGTGAACCGCGGGTCGATGTGCACGATCTTGGCGCCGCGCGCCTTCGCCTCGCTGACCCACTGGAAGCCCACCGGGTGGCACTCGGCCATGTTCGAACCCTCGATGACGATGCAGTCGGAGTTCGCGAGGTCTTCCAGGTAGTTGGTCGCGCCACCACGGCCGAACGAGGCACCCAGACCGGGCACCGTGGAGGAGTGCTATATCCGGGCCTGGTTCTCGATCTGGATCGCGCCCATGGCGCTGTAGAGCTTCTTCATGAGGTAGTTCTCCTCGTTGTCGAGGGTCGCCCCTCCGAGGCTCGCTATCCCCATGGTGCGGTTGACGCGCTTGCCGCCGTCCTCGACCTGCCAGCCCTTCTCGCGGGCGGCCAGCACGCGGTCGGCGATCATCTCCATCGCCGTGTCGAGGTCGAGGTCCTCCCACTCCGTCCCGTAGGGACGGCGGTACCTCACGGTGGTCACGCGGGTCGGGCTCGTCACCAGCTGCTTGGTGGCGCTGCCCTTGGGGCAGAGCCGGCCGCGGTTGATCGGCGAATCCGGGTCGCCCTCGATCTGGACGATCTGCTCGTCCTTGACGTACACGTTCTGCGCGCAGCCGACGGCGCAGAACGGGCAGACGGTCTTCACCACCCGGTCCGCGGTGGCGGTCCGCGACACCGTCGCGTCGGTCGCCTTGCTGCGCGCGGCCGCGCCGCGCCCGAACGGGTCCGCGCCGGTGAGCTGCCGGTACACCGGCCAGCTGTCGAGCCACGTCTTCACCGTCGCCATGCTGCCACCGGGCCGGCGATCCGGCGCGACGACGGCGTGCGGTGGCTCAGTCGCGCGGGCGCTCGAGCGCCAGGACCGCGACGGCGATCATCCCGATCAGCCAGCCGCCGGCGACCAGCACGTCACCGCGGTGGATGCCGTGGTCGTCCCAGAGCGTGACCAGCACCTCGCCCTCGACCCGGTACTGCCCGTTGAGCAGGAGCAACGCGAAAGCGGTGAGCACCGCGGCGGCGATGAAGGCGACCAACCAGCGGAGCACGAGGTCATCTTGCCGGTCGGCTCCAGCGGTCGGGGACCTCCGACGACGTGCCGCCGGCCCAGTCGGCGGATTCGTTGTCGTGGAAGCGGAAAACCCGCTCCTCCTCCTTGCGGACGACCGTCGCCGACGCACCGAGGAAGACGGCCGCAACGATCGCGAGCAGCACCCACCCGAGCGCGATCCCGACCCACGCCCACCACGGCATCGCGCACCTCCTCGTGCCGATGCGCGGACGATCTCCCTGTTCCACGCCCCCGGCAAGAGGCTTTCGCCCGCTCAGACGAGGACGTCGCCGTCCAGGTCCAGGCCCAGCGCGGCGGCGGCACCGGCGGCGAACAGCCAGAAGCCGATGCTGAGGTAGCGGCGCACGCCCTCGGCCTGCGGTAGCTGGTGCTCCATGGCGTCCCCCTTCGTCCGTCGCAGGGGACGAAGCTACGACTCCCGCGGGATCGGCGCCTCGCGGTTGGGACGGGTGTGACGGGCGGTGCACACCGCACCCGAGCCGTCACAGTTCCCATCGGGGCACCCCGTGGTCGCCCCGATGGGAACTGCCAGTACCGGAAGTCTCGGACCCCTCCGGAACCCCGGCTCGCCGGCCGGCGGTCGAGCAGTGCTCAACGCGCCGCGCCGTCGCGCTGCGTGGCCTCGAAGACGACCTCGACGGAACTGCGCTGTCCTGCGCCTCCCACCGTGACGGCCCACCCGCACGCCGGGCTGGAGGATTCCGCAAGGGATCCGCAAGACCCCGGCGGCCGGATCAGGCCGGGGCGGGCCCGGTCAGGTCGGCCTGCACCAGCAGGGTGTCCAGCCAGCGGCCGTGCTTGAACCCCACGGCGCGCAGCCGCCCGGCCTCGACGAAGCCGAACCGGCCGTGCAGCTCCAGCGACGCGGGGTCGCCGCTGTCGGTGATCACCGCGATCACCTGCCGCACGCCCGCCACCCGGCCGCGTGCCAGCAGCTCCCCCAGCAGCACACGCCCGGTGCCCCGCCCCGTGCGGCCCGGCGCCAGGTAGATCGTGTCCTCGACCGTCTGCCGGTAGGCCGGCTTGATCCGCCACGGCGCCAGGTAGGCGAACCCGAGCAGCTCGCCGTCGTCCTCGGCGACCAGGAACGGCCATCCGGCGCTGTCGAGGTCGGCGAGCTTCGCCGCCCACCAGGCGGTGCCCGGCGCCTCGAGGTCGAAGGTGGCGACGCCGTGCTCGACGTGGTGCGCGTACACGGCGGCGACCGCCGCGAGGTCCTCCGCCGTCGCCGGCCGGATGCGGGGTGCTGTCGTCGCGTCCACGGCTGGGCACGGTAGGTCGGTGACGGCGCTCACCACACCGGACGCCGTCCGGGGAAGCGCTCTCCCCCGGCCGGGTGAGGACGGCGGCCGCGCGCTACGGGGCCCGGGCCGGTGGACCGACAACACCCGGGTGACCACCGTCGTCGTCCTCGCCTGCGGCCTGGCCGTCGTGCTGACGGCGCAGGTCCGGCTGGTGCGCTGCCGGCGGCGGCTGGCCGCCGCGCTGGTGCGCAGCCAGGACGCCCTGCACGCGCTGGTGCGCAGCAGCGCCGACCCGGTGGTCATCGTCGACGACGCGCTGCGTGTCACGTTCGCCTCCGAGGCCGCCGGCGCGCTGCTGGGCCTCGGCGACGCCGACCTCACCGGCCTGCGCCTGGCCGAGACCGTGCACCCCGACGACCGCCCCGCGCTGTTCGCCGCCCTCGGCGGCGACGGCGAGTCCGCCGTCCGCACCGCCCGCGTCCGCCAGGCCGACGACGGCTGGAAGCTGGTCCAGGCCACCGTCCGCGACCTGCGCGGCGTCGACGGCATCGGCGCGCTGGTCCTGCACTGCCGCGACGTGAGCCCGAGCGCCCCTGCCCCCGGCGACGGCTCCGAGCTGCTCGAGCTCTCCCTCACCGACCCGGTCACCGGCCTGCCCAACCGCGCCGCGCTCGTCCGCCGCCTCGGCGCCGTGCAGCGCGGGCCGGCCGACGCCGGTTCGGCGATGGCCGTCGTCGGCATCAGCGGCTGGGGCCCCGACGCCCTCTCCCCCGGCGAGGAGGCGACCGTCCTGCGGGCGCTGACCGCCCGCCTGGCCCGCGTCCTGCGCGGCGAGGACTGGCTGGCCCGCACCACCGACGGCGAGTTCGTCGTCGTCGTCCAGGGCAGCGTCGCCGACGCCGAGGTCGTGGCCGCCCGGCTGATCGCCACCGTCGGCCCGCTGGTGACCACCGACGCCACCCTCCCGCTCACCGCGGCCGCCGGCGTCAGCCGGCTGGAGGCCGACGTCGACCCCGGCGAGGCCCTGCGCCGCGCCGACCTGGCCCTGCGCAGCGCCCGCCGCGCCGGCGCCGGCTGCGTGCACCGCTACGACGACGCCCTCCGCAGCGAGCAGGACCGGCGCAGCGCCCTGCGCGCCGACCTCGAGGGCGCGCTGCTGCGCGGCGAGCTGCGGCTGGTCTTCCAGCCCGTCGTCGACGCCGTCCTGCACCGCACCGTCACCGTCGAGGCGCTCCTGCGCTGGCAGCACCCCGAGTTCGGCGACGTCTCGCCCCTGGAGTTCGTGCCGCTGGCCGAGGAGTCGCCGCTGATCGTCGACGTCGGCCGCTGGGTGCTGCTCGAGGCCTGCCGCACCGTCGCCGCCCTGGACGACACCGAGCTCTCCGTCGCGGTCAACGTCTCCGCCCGCCAGGTGCGCAGCGGCGAGCTCGTGCCCGACGTCGTCGCCGCCCTCGAGGCCAGCGGCCTGCACCCCTCCCGGCTGCTCGTCGAGATCACCGAGTCGGTGCTGCTCGACGACGCGCACGTCATCGAGGACCTCGGCGCCCTGCGGACGCTCGGCGTCCGCATCGCCGTCGACGACTTCGGCACCGGCTGGTCCTCGCTGGCCTACCTGGTCGGGATGCCGGTCGACGTGCTCAAGATGGACCAGTACTTCCTGGCCGACGTCGAGCACGACCCCGCCCGCCGCGCCATGTGCCGCGCCGTCCTCCAGCTGGGCACCAGCCTGGGCCTGCCGGTCATCGTCGAGGGCGTCACCACCCCCGCCACCCTCGCGCTGCTGCGCGACATGGGGCACCGCTACCTGCAGGGTTTCCTGCTCTCCCGCCCGCTCGAGCGCGACGCGCTGGTCGACGGCGTGCTCCACGCCGCCGATCCCACCCGCGCCGACGACGCCCCGGCGGTCCGGCCGTGACCGGGCTGCGGGACCTCCCGCACCAGCTGCGCGCGACGCTGGGCCTGGGCCTGGTCGGGCTGCTGCTCGCCGTGCCGTTCAGCGCCCCCGACGGCACCGGCATGCAGTGGGACGAGCTGGTGCTCGGCTCGGTCGCGCTCAGCAGCGCCACGATGCTGTGGTCCCGCCTCCGGCGCATGGACCGCCTCGCCGCCCGCCCCTGGTGGCCGCTGCTGGTCGGCACGCTGTGCTTCGCCGTCGCCCAGTTCCTCGCCGGCTCCTTCCCCGGCCCCGCGTTCGACGCGTTCGGCGTCGACGACGTCGTGCTGCTCGCCGGCGCCACCTCCCCGCTGGTCACCTGCGCCTTCCTCGCGCGCCGGGTCATCCGCACCCGGTGGACGGCGCTGGTCGTCGACGGGCTGCTCACCAGCACCGCGCTGCTGGTCATGACCGAGGTGCTGCGGACGCCGTTCGTCAACCCGGCCGACGCCCCCGAGGACCTGCGCACGCTGGTGCTCGCCTACGGCGGCTACGTCGCCGTCATGCTCGGCGGCGCCGGCGCGCTGTGCACCGTCGCCACCCGCGACCTGCGCCGGGCCGCCACCACGATGATCGCCGCGGTCACCGCCCAGGCCACCGCCGCCGGGTGCGAGGCCATGGCCATCGTCGCGCCCTCCCCGCTGTGGACGGCCGCCTCCGACACCGCCGTCGCCCTCGCGCTCGTGTCCTGCGCCCTGGCCATCCAGCAGGCCCCTCTGGGCAGCGCCGACCGCAGCGCCCGCGCCTCGGCCCCCGTCGTGTCGGCCGCCGGCATGTCGCTGGTCGTCGCCGCCATGGCCGGGCTGCCGCTCGCGCTCGGCCTCGCCGTCGCCAACCGCCAGGCGCTGTCCTCGGCCGCCGAGCTCGGCTGCTGCGTGATCTTCGCGCTCATGGCCCTGCGCCTGGTGCTGCGGATCCGCGAGGACGGCCGCGTCAGCGAGGACCTCGTGCGCAGCGAGGAGGACTTCCGCGGGCTGGTCGAGGCCAGCTCCGACGGCATCGCGATCATGGACGACGGGTACCGGCTGCTGTTCACCTCGCCCGCCGCCCGCACGCTGCTCGGCATCGAGGACGACGACGTCTCGCTGCTCGACGTCGTCCGCCCGGAGGACCGCGCCGCCGTCCGCAGCGCCGCCGAGGGCGTGCCCGCCGGCGGCGCGCTGCTGCACTTCGCCGTCCCCGGCCCCGGCGGGGAGCTCCGCGAGCTCGAGGCCACCACCTCCGAGCGCCCCGGCAGCGGCCGCCGCGTGCTCCAGCTGCGCGACGTCACCACCCGCCGGCGTCGCGAGCGCGAGCTCGAGCGGATGGCCTACACCGACCACCTCACCCGGCTGGCCAACCGCGCCATGCTGTTCCAGGAGATGGCCGCCGACGCCGCCGGTGAGCGCTGCCTGCTGGTGCTCGACATGGACGGCTTCAAGGCGGTCAACGACGTCGCCGGGCACGAGGCCGGCGACCAGCTGCTCGTCGAGGTCGCCCGCCGGCTGCGCACCGTCGTCCGCGACGGCGACCTCGTCGCCCGGCTCGGCGGCGACGAGTTCGCCGTCCTGGCCACCGGCAGCCTGGCCGAGGCCGAGGAGGTCGCCGCCCGCATCGTCGTCGTCATGGCCATGCCGCACCGCGTGGACGCGCACACCTTCGCCGTCGGCGCCAGCGTCGGCGTCGCCGCGCTCGGCCCGGCCGGCGGGCAGGCCGCCTTCCGCGAGGCCGACGCCGCGCTGCGCGCCGCCAAGGCCGCCGGCAAGGGCTGCGTGCGGGTGGGCGCCGGCACCCGCCCGGGCAGCGGCGCCGCCACCTTCGCGGAGTACTACGCCGCCCGCGCCGAGGGCACGATGGGCCTGCGCCTGGACTCGGTCCTGCGGCCCGACGGCGGCATCGACCTGGTGCACGCCGCGCCGCAGTGGGTCCACCCGGAGCTCGGCGTCCTCGGCGGCGCGGAGATCTGGGCCGCCGCCGAGCAGCAGGGCCGGTCGGCCGACCTCCAGTCCTGGCTGCTCACCTCCGCCTGCGCCGCGATCGCCGAGCTGCCCGACCCGCGGATCGGGCTGGTCATCAGCCTGAACGCCGGGCACGTCACCGTCGACGGGCTGGCCGCCGAGGTCGCCGCCGCGCTCGCCGCCTCCGGCCTGACCCCCGGACGGCTCGTCGTCTCCTTCACCGAGGAGACCCTGCTGACCTCGTCGGCGGAGCTGGTCGCCGAGCTCGGCGCCATCCGCGGCACCGGCGTCCGGCTCTGCCTGGACGAGTACGGCATGGGCCACAGCCTCTACGCGCTGCTCGCCCGCACCCCGCTGGACCTCGTCCGGGTCGACCTCGGCGCGCTCGCCGGCGGCGAGGACACCGCCCGCGCGCTCCAGGTGCTCGCCGCCATCGTGCGGACGACCGAGCAGTTCGGCGTCGACGTCGTCGCCGGCGGGATCACCAGCCCCGCGCTGCGCGAGGCCGCCCTCGACGCCGGTGTCCAGCTGCTGCACGGGCGCGCGCTGCCGCACGACCTGAGCCCCGGCGACGTCGCCCGCCTGCTCACCGCCGTCCCCACCGCCTGACCCCTTCAGGGCAGTAAGGGCCATTTCTGCCCTGGGGGGGCGGGTTCACCCTGGTTCTGCCTGGGGGAACTCCCCCGTTCGGGGCCGGGTCGCTGGGTTCCGTCCCCGCCCCGGCGAATACTGGCGCGCGTGGGATCGCCCCGGCTGCACTTCCTCGGCCACTCGACGGTGCGCGTCGAGCTGGCCGGGCGCACCGTGCTGACCGATCCCCTGCTCACCGCCTCGGTCGGCCCGCTGCGCCGCGTGGTGCCGGTGCCCGACCCGGCGCTGCGCGAGGGCGTCGACGTCGTCCTGCTCAGCCACCTGCACGCCGACCACCTGCACCTGCGCTCGCTGCGACTGCTCGACCCCGGCGCCCGGTACGTCGTGCCGCGCGGCGCCGGCCGCTGGCTGCGCCGGCACGGCTTCGCCCGCGTCGACGAGCTCGGCGCCGGCGAGACGCTGGCGGACGGCGACCTGCGGATCACCGGCGTGCACGCGGCGCACAGCGGCCACCGCTGGGGCCCGCGCTACACCGGCGGCCCCGACGCCGGCGCCGTCGGCCACCTGCTCGAGGGCGACGGCTCCACCGTCTACCTCAGCGGCGACACCGCCCTGCACGGCGGGATGGAGCTGCTGGGCGAGCGCGGGGTCGACGTCGCCGTGCTGCCGGTGTGGGGCTGGGGCGCCGACCTCGGGCCGGGGCACCTCGACCCGGCCGACGCCGCGGAGGCCGTCGCCCGGCTGCGCCCGCGGATCGCCGTCCCGGTGCACTGGGGCACGCTCGCGCCGATGGGCGCCACCCGGCTGCCGACCCCGCTGCGCGCCCGCATGCGCCGGCTGCTGGTCGAGCCGCCGCTCACCTTCGCCCGCGAGGTCGCCGCGCGCGGCCTGGCCACCGACGTCGTCGTCGCCCGGCCCGGCGACCCGGTGCCCCTGCTGCCGGGGGTGGCGCCGTGAGCACGCTCGCCGCCGCCACGCAGGCCTCGACGGTCGGCTACCCGCTGCTGTTCTTCGGCGTGCTGCTGGGCTCGATCGTGCCGGTGGTGCCCACGGGCGCCGTGGTCGGCTCGGCCGCGGCCTTCGCCATGAGCAGCAACGACCTCGGCCTGCCCACCGTGCTGGCGCTGGCCACCCTCGCCGCGCTGCTCGGCGACCTGATCACCTTCGCGGTCTGCCGGTCCGGCGGGCCGGCCGCGGTGCGCTGGGTGGTGCGGGGCCAGCACACCGAGCGGCTGGCGGAGGTGCGCGACCAGTTCCGCCGGCACGGCTGGCAGATCCTCGTCGTCGGCCGGCTGCTGCCCGCCGGGCGGATCCCGGTGCTCGTGGCCGCCGGCGCGCTCAGCTACCCGTGGAAGCGGCTGCTGCCCGCCCAGTTCTGCGCCGCCCTGCTGTGGGCGCTGGCCTACGCGCTGCTCGGCGTGCTCAGCGGCGGCGTCTTCGACTCCCCGCTGGTCGCCGTCCTCATCGCGACGCTGCTCGTGCTGCTGGTCGGCCTCCTGCTCAACGCCGTCGGGGCACGCCGCCGGCGGCGGGCGGCTCCCCAGCCGCAGACCGACCCCGAGCTCGATCCGGAGCCCGAGCCGGCGCCGAGCGACGCCCGGTGACCGCGCCTCCTCCCGGCGGCCGGCTGCTGCGGGCCGGCCGCGGCATCGCCCGCGTCCTGCTCACCTGGGCGCTGGCCACCGGCGCCCTCGCCGCTCTGGACACCTGGCTCGACGGGTTCGCGATGCGCTCGTGGTGGCAGCCGCCGGTCGCCGCCCTGCTGCTCGGCGTGCTCACCGCCGGCGTCTGGCCGCTGGTGCTGCGGATCGCCCTGCCCGTCGCCTTCCTCACCCTCGGCCTCGGCGGCTTCCTGCTGCTGGGCGCCGGCGTGCTGGCCCTCTTCAACGCCATCCCCGGCGTCGAGGTGACCAGCTTCGGGACCTCGGTCGTCGTGGTGGTGGCCATGGCCGGGGTCTCGGGGGCGATCAACAGCCTGCTCGCCGTCGACGAGGACGAGGTCTTCTTCCGCCGCGCCCGCCGCCGGGCCGCCGGCTCCCCCGCCGCCGGGCCGCTCCCCCCGGGCGTGCTGTTCCTCCAGATCGACGGGCTCGGCCACGACACCGCCCGCCGCGCCGTCCGCGACGGCTCGATGCCCACGCTGGCCGCCTGGCTGCGCGCCGGCAGCCACGTGCTCACCTCGTGGCACACCGACTGGAGCTCGCAGACCGGCGCCAGCGTCTGCGGGATCCTGCACGGCTCCAACCACGACGTGCCCGCCTTCCGCTGGTACGAGAAGGAGCGCGACCGGCTGGTCCAGGTCTCCAACCCGCGGGACGCCGCCGAGATCGAGCGCCGGCACTCCGACGGGCGCGGCCTGCTCGCCGGCGACGGCGCCGGCCGCGGCAACCTGTTCACCGGCGACGCCCGCCACGTCAGCCTCACGCTCAGCTCGCTGGCGCACGTCGTCCCGGCCGGGGCGCGGCGGCGGCGCCGCGGGCGCGACCGCGTCGGCGCGGGCTACTACGCCTACTTCGCCAATCCGGTGAACGCCGTCCGCACGCTGGGGGTGGCGCTGGCCGACGTCGTCCGCGAGCTGACCGCGGCCTCCCGGCAGCGGCGCGCCGACGTCCGCCCGCGGGTGCCGCGCGGCGGGCTGTACCCGCTGGCCCGCGCGGGGACGACGGTGCTGGCGCGCGACGTCGTCGTCGCAGGCCTGCTGGAGGACATGATGGCCGGGCGCCCGGTGGTCTACGCCGACTTCGTGGGCTACGACGAGGTCGCCCACCACTCCGGCGTCGAGCGGGCCGACACCCTCGAGGTGCTGCGCAGCATCGACCAGCAGATCGGCCGCCTGCACCGCGCCGCCGCGCTCGCCCCCCGCCCGTACGCGCTGGTGCTGCTCTCCGACCACGGGCAGACCCAGGGCTGGTCGTTCGCCGACCGGTTCGGCTACTCCGTCGAGGAGCTCGTCGGCTCGCTGTGCGGCGCCCCCGTGGTCCCCCGGAAGCGGCACCTCTCCGGCCCCCGGGACAGCCGGCGGACGGCGGAGGGCTGGTTGCTGGGCGCGGCGATGGGCGAGGGTGGGCCGATCGCCCGCCGGCTGCAGCAGCGCGTGCAGGACGCCGCCCCCGGCAGCCCGCCGTCCGGACCGGGGACGGCGGAGGTGCCGCAGGTCGCCCCCGGGGTCGTGTGCGCGGTCTCCGGGCACTGCGCGTCGGTGTCGTTCCCCGGCATCCCCGGCCGCGCGACGCTGCAGGAGATCGAGCAGCGCTGGCCCGACCTCCTGCCCGGCCTGGTCGACCACGACGGCGTCGGGTTCGTGCTCGTGCAGTCGGCGGAGTCCGGCCCCGTCGTCCTCGGGCGGGAAGGCGTGCACCGGCTGCGCACCGGCGAGGTGGAGGGCACCGACCCGCTGCTCCCCTACGGCCCGCACGCGGCGGCGCTGGTCGCCCGCACGTCGTCCTTCCCGCACTGCCCCGACCTGCTCATCAACAGCCGCTACGACCCCGACACCGACGAGGCGTGCCGGCCTTCGAGCCGCACGTCGGCTCGCACGGCGGGCTGGGCGGGCCGCAGCAGCGCGCCTTCCTCGCCCACCCCGCCGACTGGGCCGCGCCCGGCGAGGTGGTCGGCGCCGAGCAGCTGCACCGGGTGCTGCGCGGCTGGCTCACCGACCTGGGCCACCCCGAGCCCGACGGCGAGGGGGCGGCCGTCGGCGAGCAGAGCCGGCGCGCGCTGGACGCGGACGGGGCGGCGCTGCGGAGGTGACCGCGGGGCGGCGGGCGGGTGAACAGCCTCACAGGGCAGTGGTGCGAAGCGGGATCGTGGTCGACAGTGAGGCCGTGCGACCCGACGCCCGAGCCTGGTTCCGGAGCCGCACCACGTCCGCCCGCACCCTCGCCGCCATCGACGCCGAGGCCCTGCTGACCGCGAAACGGCGCACCGGCACCCGCGTCAGCGTGGTCCTGCCCGCCCGCGACGAGCAGGCGACGATCGGCCCGCTCGTGGCCGACATCGCCTCGCGGTGGGTGCACCGCACGCCGCTGGTCGACGAGCTGCTCGTCGTCGACTCCGACTCCACCGACGCGACCGCGGCCGTCGCCCGCGCCGCCGGCGCCGACGTCGTCGCCACCGCGGACGTGCTGCCCGCGCACGGCAACCGCCCCGGCAAGGGCGAGGCGCTGTGGAAGTCGCTCGCCGCGACCACCGGCGACGTCGTCGTCTTCCTGGACTCGGACCTGCGCGGCGACGTCGCCCACTTCGTGCCCGGGCTGCTCGGCCCGCTGCTGACCGATCCCACGGTCCAGTTCGTGAAGGGCTGCTACACCCGGCCGCTGGAGATCGACGGCGTGAGCGCGCCGTCGGGCGGCGGGCGGGTGACCGAGCTGACCGCGCGGCCGCTGCTCAACGCGCTGTGGCCGGAGCTGGCCGGGTTCGTGCAGCCGCTGGGGGGCGAGTACGCGGGCCGCCGGTCGGCGCTGGAGCGGGTGCCGTTCGCCGGCGCGTACGGCGTCGAGGTGGGGCTGCTCGTCGACCTGCTGGAGCTCGTCGGGCTGGGGGCGCTTGCCCAGGTCGACCTCGGGGAGCGCCGGCACAGCTCGCAGAGCCAGGAGGCGCTCGGCGCGATGGCCGGGCAGGTGGTCGCGACGGTGCTGGCCCGCGCGGGGACGGCGCCGGCCGCCGGCGGGCTGCTCACCCAGTACCGGCACGACGGCGCGGCGTTCGTGCCCCGGAGCACCGCGGTGGCCCTCGACGAGCGGCCGCCGATGCTCACCGTGCCGGAGTACCGCGCCCGCGCGGCCGGCCTCGCCGGCTGACCCCCCGGGGCAGAAAGGGCCATTTCCGCCCCTCCGGCCTGCCCTCTCGCGTGACCGGGCGACGACGGGGAGGATCGACCCGTGCTCGTCGTTCATCCCGCCCTCCCCCGTTGACCGCCGTCGAGGTCGTCGCCCACCGCGGCGCCACCGCCGAGGCGCCGGAGCACACGCTCGCCGCCTACCGCCAGGCCGCGGCCGTCGGCGCAGACGCCGTCGAGTGCGACGTGCGCCTGACCCGTGACGGGGTGCTGGTGTGCGTGCACGACCGGCAGATCCGGCGGACGTCGAACGGCCGCGGCGTCGTCTCCGCGCTGCACCTCGAGGAGCTGGAGCAGTACCAGTTCGGGGCGCGCAAGCCGCGGGGCCGCAGCCGCTGGGCCGACGACGAGATCCTCTCGGTCACCGACGAGCCCGACCTCGAGAACGGGCTGGTGCTCACCCTCGACCGGCTGCTCGAGTACATCACCGCGACGCCGGGCAGCCTGCGCCTGGCGATCGAGACCAAGCACCCGACCCGGCACACCCGCAAGGTCGAGGAGGCGCTGGTCGAGAGCCTGCGCCGGTACGGGCTGCTGACCGGCGGCCGCCCGGTCGAGTGGGCCGGGCGCCCCGCCGTCCGGATGATGAGCTTCTCGCAGCTCGCGGTGCGGCGGATGGCGGAGCTGGCGCCGGGGATCCCCACCGTGCAGCTCATCGGGAAGCGGCTGCGACCGGTGCGCCGGGAGCTGCTGCAGGGCAACGCCACCGCCCTGGGCCCGGCGGTCGCGGTGATCCGCGCCGACCCCGGCTTCGTCGCCGACGCCCACGCCGCCGGCAAGCAGGTGCACGTCTGGACGGTGAACAAGACCGCCGACATGGACCTGATGCGCGAGCTCGGCGTCGACGCCGTCATCACCGACCACCCCGACGAGATGCTGCGCCGGCTGGGCCGCGGGACCTCCGCCGCCTCCTGACCCGCCAGCCGCCCCACATCGGCGATGTGGGGCGTTCCCGCGCCCCGTGCCGCCCACATCGGCGATGTGGGGCCTTCCCGCGCTCCATGGGCCCCGGATCGCCGATGTGGGCGGAACCGTCAGAGCAGGTCGAGGTCGTCCAGGGCGGCGACAAGGTCGGCGGGGGTGTCGTGGATGCCGACGGCCCCGGCGTCGCGCAGCTCGTCGTCCCCGAAGCCGCCGGAGCGCACGACGATCGCCGGCATCCCCGCGTTCTTCGCCGCCTCGACGTCGTAGACCGAGTCGCCGATGACGACGCTCGGCGCGTCCACCGGCTCGCCCAGCTTCTTCAGCGCGACCTGCAGCAGGTCCGGCGCGGGCTTGGTCGCCTCGACGTCCTCGCTGGTGGTCCAGGCGTCGGCGAGGTCGCGGGCGTCGAGCAGGTCCAGCGCGCGGTCGACGTGGTGCGGCTTGCCCGAGCTGGCCAGCACGACCCGGTGCCCGCGCTCCTTCAGGGCCACGACGAGCTCTCGCGCGCCGGGCAGCAGCGCCGTCTCGCCCATCATCGGGTCGACCTCCTCGACCCAGCGCTCGCGGGCGGCGTCCCCGATCCGCTGCTCCACCTCGTCCCCGCCGAGGGCGGACACCAGCTGGTCACCACCCATGCCGATCAGCCGGTGGATGCGCCAGACCGGGAACGTCTCGCCCAGCGACCGGAGCGCCCGGTACCAGGCGAGCGCGTGCTGGTAGTTGGTGTCGACCAGGGTGCCGTCCACGTCGAGGACGACGATGCGCGGGGAGCTCATGCCGCGAGGCTGCCCACGCCCCGCCGTCCTCAATCGGTGTGGACGAGCAGCCCGCGGACGATCTCGCCGGCCGCCTGGTCGCGGTACCCCTGGTTGAGCTCGTCGAGGGAGTAGCGGCGGGTGATGAGCCGGTCGAGCTCCAGCCGGCCCTCCTCGTGCATCTGCAGCAGCCGCGGGATGTCGGTGCGGGCGTTGCACGAGCCGTACAGCGAGCCCTGGATGCGCTGCTCGTAGACCGTCGCCATCGGCCCGTTGAGGGACAGCCGGCCGTCCTTCTGCTCGTCGGGGAGCGCGGTGAGCACCATCGTCCCGGCCTTGCCCAGGCAGGACATCGCACCGGCGTAGGCCTCGGCGGTCAGCTTGCCCACGGTCAGGACGACGACGTCGGCGCCCGTGCCGCGGGACAGGCTGCGGGCCAGCTCGGCCGCCTCCTCCGCGCCGGCCACCGTCACCGTGGCACCGAGCGACTCGGCGAACTCCCGCTTCATCGCCACCGGGTCGACGCCGATGACGTGCAGCGCGCCCGCGTGCACCGCGCCCTGCACCGCGTTGGCGCCGACCCCGCCCAGGCCGACGATCACGACCGTGTCCCCCGGCCGCACGCCGCCCGAGTAGACCGCCGAGCCCCAGCCGGTGGGCACGCTGCAGGCCAGCAGCGCCGCGGTGTCCAGCGCCACCGACGGGTCGATCCGGATGCAGGAGAACTCGCTGAGCACCGAGTGGCGGGCGAACGCCCCGACCATGCAGAACCCGCCGAACGACTGGCCGTCGAGCGAGAAGGGGAAGGTGCCCGAGGGCAGCTGCCCGGTGCCGATGGTGGCGCCCTTGTCGCAGAGGTTGGACTTCCCGCGGGCGCAGTACCGGCACAGCCCGCACGCCGGCAGGAAGCTGGTGATGACGTGGTCGCCCGGGGCGACGGAGGTGACGCCGGCACCGACGGCCTGCACCACCCCGGAGCCCTCGTGCCCGCCGACGATCGGCCGGACGCCGGGCCCGTGCCGCAGGTGCTCGTCGGAGTGGCACATGCCGGCGAAGGCCATCTCGACCAGCACCTCGCCCGGGCCGGGGTCGACCAGGTCGAGCTCGACGATGTCCCAGTCGGTCTCCGGTGCCCGCATCACCGCTGCTCTGGTCCTCATCCTGCGACTCCCCCGCTCGACGTCGGCGCCCGGCACTCGCGGGACCGTGGTTGCGGCACGATCGCACAGGAGCCGACCGGCGGGGTGCGCCGCGACACTCCGTGACGAGATGCGAGTCTCACCGGTAGCGGCGCCCGGGCGGCAGCGCCGAATACGTTGGGTGTCTAGTATCCATACAGTGAGTGATCTTGTGGATCGTCGTGCGCAGAAGAAGGCCCAGACCCGTCAGCTGGTCCGCACCACGGCGCACCGCCTCTTCGCCGCCCGCGGATTCGACTGCGTCACCATCGCGGACGTCGCGCGCGAGGCCGACGTCGCCGTCCAGACGGTGTTCAACCACTTCGCCACGAAGGAGGAGCTCTTCTTCGACGGCCGGGTGCCGTGGGTCGAGGCGATCGCGGGCTCGGTCATCGACCGCGAGCCCGGCACCACACCGCTCACCGCGCTGCGCAGCCACCTGCTCACGTTCATGACCGGCCAGCTCCGCCGCATGGGCTCCGCGGAGGAGCGCTCCTTCCGGGCCACCATCCAGGCGTCCGAGACCCTGCGCACGTACAACCGGCTGCTCGTCCTCGACGCCGAGCGGCGGCTGTCCGACGCGCTGCTGGAGGCGTGGGAGAGCAGCGACCCCGACGACCCGACCCGCCCGCTGCACCCCGCGATCGCCGCGCCGCTGACGGCCGCCATCTGGCTCTCCGTCGTCCGGGTGCTCGTCGTCGAGAACCGGCTGCGGATCATGGAGGGGCTCGGTGCCGCCGAGGCGGCCGCCGCCGTCGAGCAGATCGGCCAGCGGCTGTTCGCCCGGCTGCAGGACGGGTCCGACGCGATCAACGACCTGGTCGCGCCCGATTTCGCCGCGCACGTCCGCGTCAGCTGAGCTGAGTCGCGGTCAGACGGCGACCGGCAGGTCCTCCGACTGCTCCACCAGCGGGCACAGCACCTCGTCGACGACCCGGTCCACCTGCTCGGCCAGGACCGCGCCGTCGCCGGCCACGGTGAAGCGCTGCCACCAGAAGGCCTCGACCACCGAGTAGAGCAACGCCAGCCGGTCGTCCTCGATGGTCTCGCCGCGCGCCTGCGCGCGCTCGCCGATCGTCGCGACCGCTTCGGTGAGCGGCCGGACCAGGGCCTCGTCCAGGCCCGCGCGCAGCTGCTCGTCGTAGCGGGCGGCGCCGACGATGCTGGCGGCGGCCTTCTCCTCGCGGTCCAGCGGAACGGTCCACCGGTCGGCCAGCGCGCGCAGGTCGCCCCGGACGGAGCCGGTGTCCTCGGGCAGCTCGACCAGCCGGAAGCGCCCCACGGCGGCGCGTGCCAGGGCGGCCATCGTGGGCCAGCGGCGGTAGATCCCGGCCTTGCCGGCGCGGGCGCGGGCCGCGACGCGGTCGCTGTTGAGCCGGCTCCAGCCCTCCTCGGCCAGGATGTCGACGGCCACGGCCAGGAGCTGCTCGGAGAGCTCGGCGCTCAGGGGTCTGCCCGGGGTCCCGGTCACGACCGGTCTCCGCGCTCGCGGGTGATGTGCACCGCGACATACTGGCCTGACAGTGGAGTGACCACAATGACCCAGCGCCCAGTTCCTACCGGCGAGTTCGGATTCATCCGTGCAGGTGGGCGGCGCGGCGGTCACGCTCCGGCGGCGGACTCCACCTCCACGCGGATGGTCGCGCCGTCGTCGGAGAGCCGTCCCTCGGCCCGCGCACGGGTCACCATGGCGTCCCAGCTCGTGATCCAGTCGGCCGCCGTGGCCCGCGGTTCGGCGGCCGCCCGCAGCGCCGCGGCGTCCAGCAGTGCGGCACCGCCGTCCTGCATCCGGCCCAGACCCGAGCGCTCCAGCACCTCCGCGGCCTCGTCGTCCGTGACCTGACCCAGGGCCAGGACGACCCGGCTCAGGTCGTCGATGTCGACCACCCGCGCCTCGGGCCGCTCGTCCGCGCCCGTCACCACCTCGACGATCACGTGCGCCTCCGCCTCTCTCCGGGACTTTCGGTACCGAAAGTCGCTTCTCTCCGGGACTTTCTGTACCGAAAGTCCCCCTACTGACGGGACTTTCTGTACCGAAAGTCCGTCAGACGTGCCAGGGGAACTGCGAGAAGTCCGGGTCGCGCTTCTCCAGGAAGGCGTCCCGGCCCTCGACGGCCTCCTCGGCCATGTAGGCCAACCGGGTTGTCTCGCCGGCGAAGAGCTGCTGGCCGACCAGGCCGTCGTCGATGAGGTTGAACGAGTACTTGAGCATCCGCTGGGCGGTCGGGGACTTCGCCACGATCTTCTTCCCCCACTCCAGGGCGGTGGCCTCCAGCTCCGCGTGGGGGACGACGCGGTTCACCATGCCCATCGCGTGCGCGTCGGCGGCGGTGTACTCCTCGCCGAGGAAGAAGATCTCGCGGGCGAACTTCTGCCCCACCTGACGGGCCAGGTAGGCCGAGCCGAACCCGCCGTCGAAGCTGCCGACGTCGGCGTCGGTCTGCTTGAAGCGCGCGTGCTCGGCGCTGGCCAGGGTCAGGTCGGAGACGACGTGCAGGCTGTGCCCGCCGCCGGCCGCCCAGCCGGGGACGACGCAGATCACGACCTTCGGCATGAACCGGATCAGCCGCTGCGCCTCGAGGATGTGCAGCCGGCCGCTGGACCCCTGCGCGTGCTCGTAGCCGTACCTGCCGCGCACCCGCTGGTCCCCGCCGGAGCAGAACGCCCAGCCGCCGTCCTTGGGGCTGGGCCCGTTGCCGGTGAGGATCACGCAGCCGACGTCGGTGGACAGCCGGGCGTGCTCCAGCGCGGTGATCAGCTCGTCGACCGACTGCGGCCGGAACGCGTTGCGCACCTCGGGCCGGTCGAAGGCGATCCGGACGACGCCGGCGTCCACCGCGCGGTGGTAGGTGATGTCGGCGAAGTCGAACCCCTCGACCGGCCGCCACGCGGAGCTGTCGAAGATCTCGGAGACGTCGTCGCGGGCGCTCATGGGGTGCACCCTACGAAGGGACGGCGGCCGCCCGCCCGTCGCGTCACCGGCCGAGCAAGCCGCCGACCGGGGCGAGCACGCCGCCGACGAGCCGGGAGAGGCTGACCAGCACGCCGTCGACGAGCCGGCAGGGGCAGGGCACGCCGTCGGCGTCGGTGCCCGGGTCGGGCTGGGGTTCGGGCTGGGGCTGGGGCTGCGGGGCGGGCTGCGGCTGGACCGGTTGCTGCGGTTGCGGCTGGGCGGGTTGCGGCTGAACGGGCTGCTGCGGGGCCGGTTGCTGCACGGGCGGCTGGGCCGGCTGCTGCCCCGGCTGCGCGGCCGGGGTGGGCGCCGGCTTCGAGGGCAGGACCTCGATCGGCCGGGTGCCGGGCTGCGTCCAGCCCGTTCCGCTGCCGCCGCCCGTCGTCGCACCGGGTGCGGTGCCCGTGCCGACCGGCGCACCGGCCACCCGTTCTGCCGCCGTCTCCAGCCCGGCCGGCCCGGGATCGGTCGTCCCCGGGTCGGTCGTCCCGGGGCCCGGCGTCCCTTCGTCCGGCACCGCGGGCGGCGTCCCCGTGCCCGCATCCGCTCCGTCGCCGTCCCCGGTGGCGCCGTTCCCCGGTCCGCCGTCCCCGCCGGTCCGCGGGTCGGTCGCCTCGGACTCCTGTGCGGCCGGCTCGCCCGCCGTGGACGAGCGCACGATCGCCAGCGGCGCGGCGACCAGCAGCGCGGCGCAGACCAGCGCGAGCAGCAGCAGCGCGCGGGCACGGCGGCGGTCGGCCGACGGCGTCGTCGCTCCGGGACCGGTCCGCGGCGGCGCGGGCTCGGGGGCGGCGTGACGGGCGGCGGAGGACACCGGCGGCTCCTCGGGTACGGGATCGACTCCGCCCCTGCCCAGCCGCGTTAGGTATTACTCCTGTTCCGCAATCAGCCGCGCGTGTCGGGCGCGCCCACGACCAGCGGGACCAGCCGGTCCAGGGACGCCGCGAGACCCGGGTGCAGCGCCACGGCGTCCAGCCCGCCCAGGGGCCACCAGGCGACGCCGTCGCTCTCGCCGTCCAGCCGCAGCTCCGCCGGATCGATCGGCCGGGCGGGGCGGGCGAGCACCGTCGTGTAGGCCCAGCCGCCGTGGTCGTCGACCGAGCGCGCCCCGAGGACGACGTCGGCGGGGGTCAGGCCCAGCTCCTCCCGGCACTCGCGCAGCGCCCCGACGTGCGGGTCCTCGCCGGCGTGCAGCGCGCCGCCCGGCGTCCCCCAGGTGCCGCCGTGGTGCGACCACAGGGCGCGGTGCTGGAGCAGCACCTCCGGGCCGTCGACACCGTCGCGGTGCAGGAACAGCCCGGCCGCGCCCGCCCGGCCCCAGTGCTGGTGCCCCAGGGCGCAGGAGGTCCAGCCGTCGGTGGAGGCGAACACCCGCCCAGTGAACCTCACCGGCCGGCTCCGGCCGTCACGCGGCGGGCGCCGTCCCGGTGTCGCTGTCGAAGAAGCCGGTGAGCCGGGCGATGCGGCCCGCCGGGTCCAGCTGGACGACGTCGAAGCCGGTCATGACGACGGCGCCGTCGGCGTCGGTGAGGGACCACCGGAAGAAGGCGCTGTCGTGGTGCCGCACCGGCTCGCTGGTCACGGCGATGCGCCCGCCCGGCATGGCCGCCTGGAACTGCCCGATGTGGTCGGCGAGCGCCGCGCGCCCGGCCACGTGCGCCAGCGGGTCGGAGTAGACGGCGTCGGTCGCCCAGGCCTGCTCGAGGAGGGCCAGCCGCGCGGTCGCGTCCGGCTCCACCCAGGCGGCCCCGTAGGCGGCGACGGCGTCCGGTGCGACCTCTGCGGTCATGGCTGCTCCTCGGGTGGACGGGCCCGCCGGGACCGGACGCGGGCGGTGGTCGCGGTGCAGGCTGCCAGAACCGGGCGTGGTCGGGAACCGGTCGGGGCGAGGACGTAGGTTCCAGGGGACAACGTCAGCGCTCCCGACGGAGGACCACCCATGAGCACCACCACGACCATGGCCGAGCTGCCCGGGCTCGTCGGCACCGAGCTGGGCACCAGCGAGTGGTACGAGGTGACCCAGGAGCACGTGAACCTGTTCGCCGACGCCACCGGCGACCACCAGTGGATCCACGTCGACCCCGAGCGCGCCACCAAGGAGAGCCCCTTCGGCGGCCCGATCGCCCACGGCTACCTGACGCTGTCGCTGCTGGTCCCGCTGTTCGGCTCGGTCCTGCGGGTCACCGACACGGTGATGGGCGTCAACTACGGCCTGAACAAGGTCCGCTTCCCCTCCCCCGTGCCCGTGGGCTCGAAGGTCCGGCTGACCGCGACGCTGACGAACATCGAGGACATCGCCGGCGGCAAGCAGCTCACCTTCTCCTGCGTCATCGAGCGCGAGGGCGGCGACAAGCCGGTCTGCATCGCGGAGCCGGTGTACCGCTACTACGGCGGCTGACCCCTTGCGCGTCGCCGTCTTCACCGGGTCGCACGCCGGTCCCGCAACGCACGCCGAGGCGGCGGCGACCTTCGCCGCCGACCTCGCGCGGGCCGGCGTCGGCATCGTCTACGGCGGCGGGGACGTCGGGCTGATGGGTGTCGTCGCCGACGCGGCGCTGGCCGCCGGCGGCGAGGTCATCGGCGTGATCCCGCAGCACCTGGTGGACGACGAGGTCGCGCACACCGGCCTCCCCCGCCTCGAGGTCGTGCAGACGATGCACGAGCGCAAGGCGGTCATGGCCGAGCTGTCCGACGCCTTCGTCGCGCTGCCGGGCGCCGCGGGCACCCTCGAGGAGCTCTTCGAGGCCTGGACGTGGGGCATGCTCGGCCTGCACGCCAAGCCGACCGCGCTGGTCGACGTCGACGGCTTCTGGCAGCCGCTGGTCGGCCAGTTGCAGCGGATGGTCGACGACGGCTACCTCGACGCCGCCCGCCTCGACGCCCTCGGCGTCGTGCAGGACGCCGCGGAGCTGCTCCGCTTCGTCGAGGGCTATCAGCACCCGGCCCGCAAGTGGAGCGCCGAGCACCCGCCACCCCGCCCCTGACCCACCCTCCCCAGGGGACTTTCGGTACAGAAAGTCCGGGGATGGACGGGACTTTCGGTACAGAAAGTCCCTGCGGTTGGCGTAACCCGGCGGCAACAGGGCCGTGCTGCACTGGGGCATGCCGACGACGCCGCTGCCGCGGGAGACCCGGGTGGTGCACGGGCACCGGCGGGCGTTCGTGCGCGCCGGCGAGGGCCCGCCGCTGCTGCTCCTGCACGGCATCGGCAACAGCGCGCAGACCTGGGCCGGCGTCGTCGAGCGGCTCGCCGCCTCGCACACCGTCATCGCGCCGGACCTGCTGGGCCACGGCTCCTCGGACAAGCCGCGCGGCGACTACTCCGTCGCCGGCTACGCCAACGGGATGCGCGACCTGCTCTCGGTGCTCGACATCGAGCAGGCCACCGTCGTCGGGCACTCGCTCGGCGGCGGGATCGCGCTGCAGTTCGCCTACCAGTTCCCCGAGCGCTGCGAGCGGCTCGTGCTCGTCGGCAGCGGCGGGCTGGGCCCGGAGCTCTCGCTGACCCTGCGCGCGGCGGCGATGCCCGGCAGCGAGGCGGTGCTGACCGCGCTCACCCACCTGCCGCTCCCCCTGCGCGCCGGGGTGCGCGCGCTGGACGCCGTCGGCCGGGCCGTCGGGTGGGAGCGCGGCCGGGACCTCGCCGAGGCGGGCGAGGCGATGCTGGCGCTGTCCGACGCCGAGGCGCGCCGGGCGTTCCTGCGGACCCTGCGCAGCGTCGTCGACACCCGCGGCCAGTGCGTCACCGCCATCGACCGGCTGTACCTGGCCGAGGCGATCCCGATGCTGGTCATCTGGGGCAGCCGCGACCCGATCGTGCCGGTGGCGCACGCCGAGGCGATCCGGGAGCGGGTGCCCTCGGCCCGGGTCGAGGTGTTCCCGGACGCCGGGCACTGGCCGCACCTCGCCCGGCCGGACCGCTTCGTCGAGGTGCTTCTGGACTTCATCGCCGCCACCCGGCCGGTCCAGCACGACCGCGACGGCTGGCGGGCGCTGCTCGCCGCCGAACGCGCCCTCGCCAGGACCTAGCCCGGGGACTTTCGGTACAGAAAGTCCGGGGTTGAGAGGGACTTTCGGTACAGAAAGTCCCAGGGCGGGGCGGACTTTCGGTACAGAAAGTCCGGGGGATGGGCGGGCGGTGGGGACGCCGGGTGCCTAGCGTCGCTGCCGTGGAGCACTGGGACGTCGTCGTCGTGGGGGCCGGACCGGCGGGAGCGGCGACGGCGCTGGCGGCCCGGCGAGCGGCGCCGTCGTCCCGGGTGCTGCTGCTCGACCGCGCCGACTTCCCGCGGGACAAGGTGTGCGGCGACGGCATCGCACCCGAGGCGCTCGACGTGCTGGCCGGCCTCGGCGTGGACCCCGCCGCGCTCACCGACGGCTACCCGGCCGTGCCGCGGCTGCGGCTGCGCTCCCCCGGCGGCGCGGCCGTCGAGCGGGCGCTGCACCGGCCCGCGCACGTCGTGCCGCGCGCGGTGCTGGACGCGCGGATCCTCGACGCGGCCCTCATCGGCGGCGCCGAGTTGCGGCGGCACCAGGTGCGCCGGCTGACCGCGCACCCCGACCGGGTGGAGATCGACGGCGTGCTCAGCGCGGACGTCGTCGTGGGGGCCGACGGCGCGGAGTCCGTCGTCCGCCGGGCGCTGGGCCTGGCCCCCAACGAGCCGGACCGGATGGCCGTGGCGCTGCGCGGCTACGCCCCCGAGCTCCCCGGGCAGCGCGGCGTGCAGGTCATCGCGACCACCGAGCAGCGCTGGCCGGCCTACGCGTGGTCCTTCCCGCTCGGCGACGGCCGGGCCAACGTCGGCTACGGCGAACTGGTGTCCGGCGGCGCGAGCCGCGCCGCGCTGGTCGAAGGGCTGCACCGGCTGCTGCCCGGCGTCGAGCCCGACGGGCTGCGGGCGCACCGGCTGCCGCTGTCCACCCAGCGGCCGCGGCAACCCGACGGCCGCGTGCTGCTGGCCGGCGACGCCGCCTCGCTGATCAACCCGCTCACCGGCGAGGGCATCTTCTACGCGGTCCTCTCCGGCTCGCTCGCCGGCGCGGCGGCGGTGCACGGGGCCGACGCCGGGCGAGCCCACCGGCGGGCGCTGCAGCGGCGGCTCGGCCGGCACCTGCGGCACTCGTCGGCGGCGTCCCGGCTGAGCCGCTGGCCCCGGATCATGGACGCCGCGTTCCGCGCCGCCGCGGCCGAGCAGCGGGTGTTCGACGACGTCGTCGACCTCGGGCTGGCCGACGGCCGGCTCACCCTGCCGACCCTCGCCGCCGCCGTCCGGCACCTCCGCTGACCTCCACGAGATCTGCACACTCGGGCCTTTCGGTACCGGGAGAGCCCCGAGTGTGCAGATCTCGCGGACGGGGGCGTCAGGAGGGCGGGGCGGCCGGGACCGGGGAGACCTCGGGGACGGCGGTCGGCGCGGGGACGGCCGTCGGCGAGGGCGTGGTGGCGACCGCGTAGTCCTGCGCGGTGAGCGGCCCGGCGGTCAGCGCGCCCGCCGGCAGCGGCGCCTCGATCGGCTCGCCCGCCAGCTCCAGCAGCACCGCCTCCACCCCCGGCACGCTGGTCGCGGTCAGCACGATCTGCGCGACCGCGCGGCGCCCGGCGACCACGGAGAGCGCCTGGTCCTGCACCTGCAGGTCGATGGTGGCCGTGCCGTCGTCGAAGCCGGTCACGCTCAGCCGGACCTCCGGCGGGAGCAGCGAGTACAGCTGCTCGTCCCGCTCGGCGCGGCTGGGCCCGGCGGCCAGCTGCTCCAGCAGGAACGCCAACCGCTCGCGGCGGGTCGAGCCGCTGACCTCGCGCACCCGCGGGACGACGGCGTCCTCCGCCGACACCCAGTAGACGCGGGAGGGGTCGGTGGTGGCCTCCGCGCTCGGGGTGGGCGTGGCCGTCGGGCTCGGCGAGGCCAGCCCGTAGGGGATGTCGGTGGGCTCGATCCGGTTCGGCGTGCCCCCCGTGGGCACGCCGCACCCGGCCAGGAGCACCCCGAGGACGACGGCGAGCAGCCCTGCGCGGCGGCCGGTCACGAGCCGGCCACCGGCAGGGAGAGGGTGAAGCGCGCGCCGCCGTCGGGCCCATCGGTGACCCAGGCGGCGCCGCCGTGCCGCGTCGCGGTCTCGGCCACGATCGCCAGGCCGAGCCCCGCGCCGGGCAGCGAGCGCCGGGCGGCGCCGGCCCCGCGGGCGAACCGCTCGAAGATCCGCTCGCGGTCCTCCACGGGCACGCCCGGTCCGGCGTCGTCGACGGTGAGGACGACGGCGTCGTCGCGGCGCCACACCTCCAGCCGGCAGGCACCGCCGGCGTGCCGGTCGGCGTTCTCCAGCAGGTTGCGCACGGCCCGCTCCAGGCTGGTCTTGTCGCCGAGCACCGTGGTCGCGTCGTCCGGAGCGGCCTCGAGCAGGTCCGCCGGGCGGCCGGTCACGGCCAGCACCTCCCGGGTGAGCGCGCCGAGGGACACCGGCCGGCTCGTCGCCGTCGTGGCGTCCCCGTCGATGCGGGCCAGCTGCAGCAGGTCGTCGAGCATCCGGCGGAACCGGCCGAGCTCGCCCTCCACCAGCGCGAGCGCCTGACCGGCACGCGGCGAGAGCTCCTCCCGGCAGGTGCCGAGCACCTCCACGCTGGTGACCAGGCTGGTCAGCGGGCTGCGCAGCTCGTGGCTGACGTCGCCGACGAAGCGGGCGTCGCGGTCGATCCGGGCGGCCAGCGCGTCGACCATGCTGTTGAAGCCGGCCACGATCGCGACCAGGTCGGGGTCGTCGGTCGGGGGCAGCCGGGTGGTCAGCTCGCCGCCGGCGATCCGGGTGGCCGCACCGGCGACCTGCTCCAGCGGCTGCACCGCCCGCCGGCTGGCCCACACGCCGAAGGCCGCCCCGACTGCGGTCGCCGCGGTGGCCGCCGCGGCGAGCACCGCGGAGAGCGTCGTCAGCGCCTGCCGCAGCTCGGTGAGCCGGCCGATCTCGTAGTACTCCACGCCGGCCGCGCGCAGCGGCACCCCCACCATGAGCGCCGGGCCGTCGGGGGCGTCGATCCGCACCGAGCCGGCCGCGCCGTCGGCGACGATCCGCTGCAGCTCGGCCGGGACGTCGCGGGCGCCGAGGTCCAGGCTCGAGGAGTACCAGGACTCCCCGCTGCGGACGACGACGTCGGCACCGCCGGAGGGCACCAGCTCGGTGATCAGCTCACCGACGTCGGCACCCGCGGTGGCCAGCCGGCCGTTGAGCACGTTGGCGTCGGCGAACGCCTGCCGGGTCAGCGAGCTCTCCCGCTGGTCCAGCAGGTAGCTGCGCGCGAGCAGGAAGGTGGTGCCCACGAGCACGACCGACACGAGCAGGGTCACCGCGGCGAACCCGAGGACGATGCGCGCCCGGAGCCCGAGCCCCCCGAGCGCCCGCCTCACGGTGTCCCTGCGGTGGCTCCGGCGGGCCGCTCCGCTCCTCGCTCGTTCCTCGCTGCGATGCTCACGTCCCTGTCGCTCACCGGGGATCCAGCCGGTATCCCAGCCCTCTCACGGTTACGACCAGCCGAGGAGAGCCGGGGTCGGTCTCCACCTTGGTGCGCAACCGCCGCACGTGGACGTCGACGATCCGCTCGTCGCCGAAGAAGCCGTGCTCCCACACCCGCTCCAGCAGCGCCTGCCGGCTGAACACCCGCCCCGGCGAGCCGGCCAGCTCGCACAGCAGCCGGAACTCCGTCAGCGTCAGCGGCAGCTGCTCCTCGCCCCGGTGCACGGTGCCGCGGCCCTCGTTGAGCACCAGCGGCGCGACCGGGTCGGAGTCGAGCACGACCGCCTCGGGCGGCCGCTCGGCGGCGCCGCTGCCGGCCCGGCGGCGCAGCGCCCGTAGCCGGGCGGTGATCTCCTTGGTACCTCGAACGGTTTCGTCACGTAGTCGTCGGCGCCGGCCTCCAGCGCGGCGACGATGTCATGGGTGTCGGCGCGGGCGCTCACCACGATGATCGGCAGGTCGTGGCCCCGCCGGACCTCGCGGATCACCGCGTAGCCGTCCATCGAGCCGAGCATCAGGTCCACGACCATGAGGTCAGGGGCGGCCACGGCGACGGCGCGCACGGCCTCCTCGCCGGACACCGCCTCGGCGACGTCGTAGCCCTCGTCCTCCAGCGCCCACCGCAGCGCGGTACGGATGGAGTCGTCGTCCTCGACGACCAGGAGACGCAGTGCCACGGCCGCCATGCTGCCACCGCGCCCGCACCGTCCGGTCCGGGAGCGGAGGACCGTCATGCGATCGCAACGGACCGTCGCAGCCGATCGCAACGTCCCGCGGCCACGCTGGTGCGCAGTGCCCGCGCCGTCGTCGAAGGAGCCGCATGACCACCACCGCCGCCATCCGCGCCGCGGCGTCCAGCCAGGGTCGACGCCACCGGGGACGAGGTCACGATCCACCTCGACGACACGCTGTTCACCGACGGGCTGGCCGACGTCCGCTGGCTGCTGCACGACGCGCTGCTGGCCGGCGCCCGGCGGCTCGTGGTCGACCTGAGCGGCGTCCAGCACCTGTCCAGCACGGCGGTGGCCAGCTTCCTGTGGGCGCACCGCATCTGCCGGGCCCGTGGCGGCACCGTCGTCCTGCGCGGTGCCAACCGGCGCACGCTGGACCTGCTCCGGCGCACCGGGCTGTGGCGCGTGCTCCGGCTGGAGACCGGGCGCGGGCAGGAGGTGGCGTGATGCTCTCGGAGACCGTCGACCTGCGGATCGGGGTCATCCGCGCCTCCGGTCACCTCAGCGCGCAGGGCGCGGACCTGCTGCGCGGCACCGCCGACTCGCTGCGCGAGGGCGGGCACCGCCGCGTCGTCGTCGACCTCGCGGGGGTGCGGGGCGCCGACGACGACGGCCTGGACGTGCTGCGCAGCCTGCGGGCCAGCTTCGCCGCCGACGGCGGGGAGCTCGTGCTCCAGCACATCGGCCGGCTGGACGCCGACGCGGTCTGATCCGCGCAGCGGGCAGAATCGGCTCCCGTCACCGACGAGGACAGGGAGCCGCACGCCATGGGGTTGTTCGACCGCCGGGCCGCACCGCCGGACGACGGGACGGCGCCCGCCATCGGTGCCGCCGAGCTCGCCGACGCCACCGCGCTCATGGACCGCTGGGACGCAGCCCTCGGCAGCAGCGACGCCATCTGGGCGACCCTGGCGCAGATCGCCGACCGCGGCGCGACGCCCCCGTGGCCGTGGTGGGCCGCGGCGTCCCGGGCCGCGGCGGAGGCCGGCGACCCCGTGCTGGTGGGCCGGATCTTCCTGTTCACCCACCTCGTCGCGACCCAGCTGGCGCCCCGCATGACGCCGGAGAAGGAGCGGGAGGTGGGGCTGGGCCGCCCGGACCCGCTCTCCTACCGCGCCGTCGCCGAGCTGGCGATGCGGACGCTGCCCCAGCTCCCGCAGGAGCAGCTGCTCCACGACACCGCCACCGGCAAGGTGGACGCGGCGGCGGCGTGGACCATGGCCGCGGCGGTCGCCGCCAGCTAGCGCAGCGCCGTCACCAGGGCGCAGGCGGTCGCGCCGGCCGGCTCCACCACGAACCCGAGCTGCTCGAGCACCTCGAGGATCGCGGCGTTCATCAGCCGCTGCACGGCCTCGTCGGCGGTGGCGCCGCGCGACTGCTGCAGGCTCATCCGGTCGTGCGGGCGCCAGCTGACCAGCAGGCCGCCGGCGTCCTGGTCGGGCACCAGGCAGACGCCGCCGCCGGACTGCGTGGCCCCCGCGTCGTGCAGGGGCAGGCCCGCCTCGACCAGCGCCGCGGCCACCTCGACGACGAGCGTGGTGAGCGGGTCGGTGTCGGTGAGCAGGTCGTCCCACTCGGCGGGCAGCCGGTCCAGGTGCCGGCCCAGCTCGCCCAGCCAGGCGCGCTCCTCCGGCGAGGGCTTGGGCTTGACGGTGCCGTCGGTGCGGCGGGTGCCGAAGACGGCGACGGCGGAGAGCCCGCCGGCGAACGCGGCCCAGTCGGCGTCGACCCGGTCGCCGAACGGCCCGGCCACCACCTGCGCCGCCTCGCCGATCAGCCACCAGGCGGGCCCGCCCTCGGCGACGGCGGCCGGCGCGGTGCGGACGGCGACGCTGCCCGACGACGCCCCGGCGGGCACCGCGGCCGCGGCCTCGCCGGACCGGGCGGGGGCACGACGGCCCGCGGGGTGGTTCGCCGAGCGCGGCGTGGCGGCCCGCGCGGGCTGCTGCGCGCCGTTGCGCTCGAACTCGTACCGAGCCGTGGAGCTGGCCCCGAGGGCCACCACCAGTCCGGTGAACACCAGGAAGCCCAGCACCACAACTGCCGGCCACACCAGCGTCGCGCCCATGGTCACGCGGGTACTCCTCAGCGCCAATGCCGCGGCGGGGAAGTGCCGCGGACAGGGCAGACGCTAGGGCTCTCCGGTCTCCCCATCGGCGGTCCTCGGCACGCATGTGACCGCCCCGTCACCGGATCGTTGCGGGAGACCCCGGGAGGGGGTGGTGACCCCTCCTCCGGTCCGGCGTCTTGTCGACAAACACCCCCGTGACCAGCGTGAAAAGCCTGGTGGAGGGCGTCGGTCACCCCGGACGACGTCCCGCGCGTGGCGTGTCGGAGATCTCGCCGGCGACCGGGCGCGTGGATGCGTCATGCGTACGACGGGAACGGCGCATCAGCGCGCCAGGTCGACGCCAGGTCGACGACGGGCGAGCGGAGGGCGTGGGATTCGAACCCACGATGGGTGTTACCCCATAGCGGTTTTCAAGACCGCCGCCATCGGCCACTAGGCGAGCCCTCCTGGCCCCCGCACTCTAGGCGGGGGCGCCGGACCGGCTCAGGACGCCCAGGCCTTGACCTTCTCCAGGGTGCCGACGACGTCGTCCCCGGCGACGCTCACGTTGAGCACGGTCACGCCGGCGTCCCGGTAGGCCTCGATCCGCTCCCGCACGAAGCTCTCCGGCCCGATCAGCGAGGTGGCGTCGAGGAATGCCTGCGGCACCGCGGCGGCGGCCTCCTCCTTGCGGCCGGAGAGGTAGAGCTCCTGGATGAGCTCGGCCTCGGCCTCGAAGCCGTAGCGGCGGAAGAGCTGGTTGTAGAAGTTGCGGCTCCTGGCGCCCATGCCGCCGACGTAGAGCGCGATGCCGGGCCGGGCGTTGTCGCGCAGGTGCTCGAGCCCCTCGCCGATGGCCACGGCGCCGCCGGCGACGACCTCCAGCGGGTCCAGCTCGGCCGGCCGGGCGGCCCGGCCCGCCGCGAGCGACTCGCCCCACACCTCGGCCGCCCGCTCCGGCCAGAACAGCGTCGGCATCCAGCCGTCGGCGAGCTCGGCGGTCAGCTCGACGTTCTTGGGGCCGAGGGAGGCCAGGTAGATCGGGATGCGGTCGCGCACCGGGTGGGTGATCAGCTTGAGCGGCTTGCCCAGGCCCGTGCCCTGCCCCTCGGCCAGCGGCAGCGTGTAGTAGCGGCCCTCGTGCTCGACCGGCTCGCGCCGCCAGACCGTGCGGCAGATCTCGATGACCTCGCGGGTGCGGCCGAGCGGCGCGTCGTAGGGGACCCCGTGGAAGCCCTCGATCACCTGCGGCCCGGAGGCGCCCAGCCCGAGGATGGCGCGGCCGCCGCTGAGCAGGTCCACCCCGGCGGCGGTCATGGCCAGCAGGCTCGGGGTGCGGGTGTAGATGGGGAGGATCGAGGAGCCGATCTGCACGCGCTCGGTGATGGCGGCCAGGTAGCCCATCAGCGAGACGGCGTCGACCCCGTAGGCCTCGGCGACCCAGACGATGTCGATGCCCGCCGACTCGAGCGTGGCGACCCGCTCGGCCGCCTCCTTCATCCCGTTGGCGTAACCGACGCCGGTGGCGATGCGCATGGACCCGTCCCCTTACATCTCTTTGACCGACAACGGCGCGCCGCTGGGACCCCGGACCAGCACGCTCTGCGCGCTGAAGCCGAGCGGTCCGGCGGCGTCGTACAGGTGGGCGCCGCTGGTGCCGGCGCCGGTGGAACCGGTGTGGGCGGTCGTCCGGAGCCCCACCCAGCCGCCCGACAAGGGGCGGAAGGCGTTGATCGTGGTGTCGGCGTTGATGGCGTGCACGGCCCGCCCGGGTCGCCGGTCGTCGCCCCGCGCACCGCGCAGCAGGTGCGGCACGGCGTAGGTCCAGTCGGCGACGGCGGCGACCGCGACGGTGCCCGTGTTCTCCTCGCCCTCGACGAGCGGCACGGCCAGGCGGAACCACACGACCTCGGCGTCGACGTCCACGTGCACGTCGATGGCGTGGTGGAAGGCCGGCTCCTCGGATCCCGGCCGGGCGGCGAAGGGCGACACCCCCGCGGGGCCGTCCGCGGGCGGCGGCGGCGGGGGCGGCGCGTCGTCGGGCTCGTCGACGACGAGGTCGGCCACCCGCATCCGCAGCGCGCTGCCCCGGACGCACAGCTCGTCGTCGGCGTACATGGCGACGTCGACGAAGTCGATGCTCTTCCCGGACCGGACCGTCGTCGTCTCGACCCGCAGCGGCGCCATCGGCGCGGCCCGCATCATGTCGACGGTCAGCCGGACGACCTGCCGCTCCACCTCGCTCGGGTGGCGCTCCGCGGCGCGGGCGATCGGGGCCAGCATGGCGCTGCCGTGGAGGGTGCCGTGGTACCAGGGCCCGCGCGTGAGCGGCCCGGGGACGAGCAGGTCGCCGTCCTGCCGGAACAGCGCGCCCTCGCGCTGCGGCGTCCAGCTACCCGTCACGTCGCGGCTCCTCAGCAGGTCACGGACGACCGCCGGGGCCGCTCCCTGCCGTGGAGTGTGCCAAAGCACATCCCGGCGCCGGCCCGGAGGCCACCGACCAGCTCAGGACGACGGGACCAGCGCCTCCCGCCACGCGTCGCGAGCAGCGGCGGCGGGCAGCGGGCGGGACAGCAGGTACCCCTGGGCGAAGTCGCACCGCTGGTCGCGCAGCCAGGCCAGCTGGGCCTCCTCCTCGACGCCCTCCGCGACGACGCTCAGCCTGAAGGTGTGCGCGGCGCGGATCATCAGCTCGACCAGCTCGGCGTGGCCGGAGTCGGCCGACGCGACGAAGCTGCGGTCGATCTTCAGCGTGTCGACGGGCATCCCGGCCAGCTGGCCGATCGAGGTGTAGCCGGTGCCGAAGTCGTCGATCGCGACGGAGACGCCCAGGTCACGCAGGGCGACCAGGTGGCCGAAGGCGGCCGGGTCGTTGACCAGCACGGTCTCGGTGACCTCGACGACGAGCAGCTCCGGCGGCAGCCCCGAGGCCGCCAGCGCGTCGACGACGTCCTGGACGACCCGGGAGTCGGAGAGGTGCCGGCCGGAGACGTTGACCGCGACGGTGAGCAGCTCGGCGGCCGGGTGCTCGGCGCGCCAGGCGGCCACCTGCCGGGTCGCCTCGTGCAGCACCCAGCGGTCCAGGTCGCAGATGAGCTTGCTGGTCTCGGCCACCGGGATGAAGTCGTTGGGCGGCACCATGCCGACACCGGGCCGGTTCCAGCGCAGCAGCGCCTCGTAGCCCTCGAGCCGGCCCGACGCCAGGCCGACCACCGGCTGGTAGTGGACCTCGAGCTCCCCGGCGGCCAGCCCGGCGGTGAGCGCCGTCTCCAACTCGGACTGCGCGGCCAGCTGCGCCCGCAGCGACTCGTCGAACAGCTCGGCCCGCCCGCGGCCACGCGCCTTCGCGCGGTAGGCGGCGGCGTCGGCCTCGGCGAAGAGCACGTCGGCGTCGACGGAGGCGTCCTGGGCGACGGCGATGCCCACGCTGGCGCCGATCCGCAGCTCCTGGCCGCCCTCGACGGCCGGGTGGCTGACGGTGTCGATGAGCCGGCGGGCGAGCTCCAGGAGCTCGCGCTCGCCGGTCACCTGCTCGACGAGGACGACGAACTCGTCGCCCCCCAGCCGGCAGACGACGTCCCCGGGCCGCAGCGCGACGCGCAGCCGGTCGGCGACGATGCGCAGCAGGGCGTCGCCGGTGGCGTGGCCGAAGCGGTCGTTGACCCCCTTGAAGCCGTCGAGGTCGACGAAGAGCAGCCCGGTCATCGTGCCGGCGCGCCGGCCGCGGTGCAGCGCGGCGGCGGTGAGCGTGCGGGCCTGGATGCGGTTGGGCAGATCGGTGAGGGGGTCGTGCGCGGCCTGGTGGGCCAGCGCGGTCTGCAGCGACTCGCGCTCGCGGACCGAGGCCACCAGCTTCTCGACCGAGGCGTGCAGCAGCTCGCCGAGCGGGCCGGGCAGCGCGTCGGCCAGCACCGGGTCGGCGAGGTCGCCGCGGGTGACGGCGGCGGCCTGCGCCTGGATGCGGCTGAGCCCGGCGACCGTGGTCGCGAGCGCCGCCGACACCGTGCGCGCCTCCCGCGGGCCGCGGTCGGAGATCTCGACCAGCTGGCCGTGGCTGATCTTCTCCGCCTGGTGGGCCAGTGCGCCGAGGGCGCGGGAGACGATCCGCCCGACGACGACGGCGCCGGCCAGCGAGGCGACGACGAGCACCAGCCCGACGCTCAGCAGCAGGTCGCGCCGGTCGTTGGCCGCGCGGTGGTCGGCGACCGCGAGCGACTGGGCCTCCGCGGCCGCGTCGGCGAGGAGGTCGCTGAGCCGCGCGTCGCGGGCCGTCGCCTGGTCCACGAGGGAGATCAGCTGGGGCACCGACAGGATCGCGGCCTCGCCGGCGGCGTGCGCGGCGAGCAGTTGGTCGATGACGGCCACCTCCGGGGAGGAGGCCAGCGCCCGCCAGCTCCGCTCCAGCCGGTCCTGCGAGAGCTTGGCCATGTTGTCGCGGGCGGCGGTGTAGAGCGCCCAGTCCGCCCGCCAGGCCTCCCGGTCGTCCATCGCCACCCCGACCAGCTGCGTCCCGATGAACTCGGGCACCAGCCGGCCGGCGATGGTGGCGGCGTCGGCGACGAGCTGGACGTCGCGCACGGCGTCCGTCGTCGCCACCGGCGCCAGCTCGGCGCGGGCCGCGCGGGCGGCCCTCGCCTGCGCGCCGGCCAGGTCGTCGGCGAGCTCGAGGAAGTCGTCGTAGATCGACTCCGGGTCGGCCCCGGGCGCGTCCGCCGCGGCGCGCACCCAGCCGATCCGCCGGATGGCGGCGGCGGTCTCGGCCGCGGCGAGCGAGCTCTCCGGGATGGCGGCGAGCGCCTCGTTGGTGGCGGCCCGGGTGTCCTGCAGCAGCTGCCTGGCCGGCTCGCGCAGGTCGACGACGATGTCGCTGTCCTCGCCCAGCAGCGCCGAGGCGCTGTTGGGGGTGCCGACGATGACCTGGGTGAGCGTCGGGATGATCTCGCGGATGATGGCGCTGCGCGCGCTGTGCAGCCCGCCCAGCGCGGCGATCGCGGACTCCGATCGCGCCGCGCTGGCGGCCTCGGTGACGGCGACGCGCACGATGGCGCCGGTCAGGGCGAGCACGCCCACCAGCGGGACGAGCACCAGCGCGGTCAGGTACACCCACAGGGGCGTCCCGCGACGGCGTCGTGCCGCCCGTTCCTGGATCCGCATGCCCCTGCTGTCGGCGTGCCCGGCGCTCCTCTTGAGCGGACCCCCTCGCGGGGGTCGGGTTCCGGCCGTCCGGAGCCGCCCGCCGCGGGCGGGCGGGGCGCGCCGACAATGGCCGGGTCGCGCGCCGCGCGGCGAGGACGGAGGGCACGTGTCGCAACAGGCCCCGGCGGACGCCGGCCGGGTGGGGACGGCGCGCTGGTGGTGGTTCGCCGCACCGGCCGTCGCGTTGGTGCTGGTCGCGCTGTGCCTGCGGGCGCCGTTCGCCGCCGTCGGACCGCTGCTCGGGGAGCTGGGCGACGAGCTCGGGCTCTCCACCGGCGCCCTCGCCGTCGTCACCGCCCTGCCGCTGGTGTGCTTCGGGCTGGTGTCCTCCTTCGCCCCGTCGCTGGCCGCCCGGCTGGGGGTCCACGGCGCCGTCCTGACCGGGGTCGCGCTGATCGCGGCCGGCGTGCTGCTGCGGATCGCCGGCGCGCCGGGGTTGTTCGCCGGCACCGTCCTGCTCAGCGGCGGCATCGCGGTGGGCAACGTGCTGCTGCCGGCGGTGGCCCGGGCGGAGTACGGGGCCCGCGCCGCCGTCGTCCTCGGGGTGATCACCGCGGCGATGTCCGGCTCGGCGAGCATCGGGGCGGGCCTGGCCCGGCCGATGTCCTCGGCCGCCGGCAGCGCCTCGGCCGGGCTGCTGCTGTGGGGCGCGCTGGTGCTGGTCGCGCTGCTGGCGATGGCCGCGCTGACCCGCGCCCGCCGCGGCGCACCCCGGCCCGAGGCGGCGCCCCGTGGCGCCCGCACCGCGATCCTGCGCGACCCGGTGGCGCTGGCCGTCACGCTGTTCTTCGGCTTCCAGTCGCTGTCGTTCTACTCGATGCTCACCTGGCTGGCCGACGTCCTGGAGTCCGGGTCCGGGGTCTCGCCCGTGGCCGCCGGCGGGCTGCTCGCCGTCGCCACCGGGCTGGCCGTGCCGCTGGCGCTGGTCGTGCCGGGGCTGGCCGGCCGGCGCCCCGGGCAGCAGCCCTGGGTCCTGGTGGGCACGGTGCCCGTGCTGGCCGCCATAGCCGGCCTGCTCCTCGCCCCTGAGGCCGCGCCCCTGCTGTGGGCGGTGCTCTACGGGTTCGGCAGCGGCGTCTCGTTCCCGCTGTCGATGATGCTGATCGTCGCCCGCAGCCGCGACGTCGCCCAGACCGGCCGGCTCTCGGCGACCGCGCAGAGCGTCGGCTACCTGCTCGCCGCGACCGGCCCGCTCGGCGTCGGCCTGCTGCACGACGCCACCGGTGCCTGGGCCCCCGGCCTGGCGCTGATGTTCGGCGCCGTCGTCCTGCAGCTGCTCTCCGGCCTCGCCGCCGCCCGCCCCCGCTTCCTCTCCCCCGCCGTCTGAGCGCTCCCCGCTGGGATCAGGTCACCTGATCGTCGAGCGTCCTCCCTCGTGGTGCGCGGTGAGGGAGGACGCTGCGCGGTGAGGGAGGACGGCGGTCAGGGGGTGGCGGTGATGCCCTCGGGGGCGTCGGTCGCCGGGGTGCCGACGATGCCGTGCAGGTGGCACGCCGCCTGCTGCCCGGGGGCGCCGACCGGCTGCAGCGCGGGGTCGACGTCGTCGCACGGCTCGAAGACGTGCGGGCAGCGCGTGCGGAACCGGCACCCGCTGGGGACGGCGGCCGGCGAGGGGACGTCGCCGCTGAGCACGATCCGCTTCCGCTCCCGCTCGAGCGCCGGGTGCGGCAGCGGCACCGCCGAGAGCAGAGCCTGTGTGTATGGCATCTGCGGATCGGTGCCGACCGCCTCCGCCGGGCCGATCTCCACGATCCGCCCCAGGTACATGACCGCGATCCGGTCGGAGATGTGCCGGACCGCGGAGAGGTCGTGCGAGATGAACAGCAGCGTGAGCCCCAGCTGGCGCTGCAGCCGGCGCAGCAGGTTGAGCACCTGCGCCTGCACGCTGACGTCGAGGGAGGCGATCGCCTCGTCGCACACCAGGAAGTCCGGCTCCCCGGCCAGCGCCCGCGCGATGCCGACCCGCTGCCGCTGGCCGCCGGAGAACTCGTGCGGGTAGCGGCCGGCCACGCCCGGGTCGAGGCCGACCAGCTCGAGCAGCTCGGCCACCCGGGCCGCCTTGTCGCGGCCCTTCCGCAGCCCGTGCACCTCCAGCGGCTCGCCGACCGTCTGGGCGACGGTGCGCCGCGGGTCCAGCGACGCGAACGGGTCCTGGAAGACCATGCCGGCGCGGCGGCGCAGCTCCTTGAGCCGGCGGCCCTCCAGCCCGGTGAGGTCGGCGCCGTCGAAGGTCAGCGTGCCGCCGGTCGTCGGCACCAGCCGCAGCAGCGCGTTGCCCAGCGTCGACTTCCCGCAGCCGGACTCCCCCACCAGGCCCAGCGTCTCGCCGCGGCGGATGTCCAGGTCGACGCCGTCGACGGCGCGCAGCACGCCGGCCGCCTTCTTGCGGTAGCTGCCGCCGATCGGGAAGTGCACCTCCAGCCCGCGGGCGGAGACCAGCACGTCGTCGCTCATCGGGCCCCTCCCCCCGCACGTCCGGGACTTTCGGTACCGAAAGTCCCAGCACCGGACGGACTTTCGGTACCGAAAGTCCCAGCACCGGACGGACTTTCGGTACCGAAAGTCCCGGCACCGGGCGCCTCGGCGCACCAGGTGGCGGCGCGGTGCGGCAGATCCAGGCGGGCACGGCCATCGTCGGCCCGGGTGATCTGGACCAGCGGCGGCTGCTCGGTCTCGCAGCGCGCGTCGCCGCGCACCGGGCAGCGCGGCCAGAACACGCAGCCGGCCGGCAGGTCGGTCGGGGCGGGCGGCGTGCCGGGCACCGTGGCCAGGTCGGGGACGACGCCGTCGACGGCGGGCTGCGCGAGGTCGGGCAGCGCACCGAGCAGCCCGCGGGTGTACGGGTGCCGCGGGTTCTCCAGCACGTCGTCGACCGTGCCGTCCTCGACGCACCGGCCGCCGTACATGACCAGCACGCGGTCGGCGATGCCCGCGACGACGCCCAGGTCGTGGGTGATCCAGACGACGCCGGTGCCGCGCTCGGCCTGCAGCTTCTCGACCAGGTCGATGATCTGCGCCTGCACGGTGACGTCGAGCGCCGTCGTCGCCTCGTCCGCGATCAGCAGCGCCGGGGAGTTGCACAGCGCGATCGCGATGACCACCCGCTGCCGCATGCCGCCGGAGAGCTCGTGCGGGTAGCGGTCCAGCGTGCCCACGGGATCGGGCAGCCCGACCTCCGCCAGCAGCTCACCGGCCCGCCGGCGGGCGGCGGCCTTGTCCACGTCCTGGTGCGCGCGGATCCCCTCGACCAGCTGCCGGCCGATCGTGAGCACCGGGTTGAGCGAGGTCATCGGGTCCTGGAACACCATGCCGGCGCCGGGGCCGCGGACCTGCCGCAGCCGCTCGGGCTTCATGGTGAGCAGGTCCTCGCCCTGCAGCACCGCCCGCCCGGTGACCGTCGCGATGCCGCGGGGCAGCAGGCCGAGCAGCGCGAGCACCGAGACGCTCTTGCCGCTGCCGGACTCGCCCACCACGGCGACGGTCTCGCCCGGGGCGACGGTGTAGGACAACCCGTTGACGACGTCGGCCCGCCCGCGCGGGGTGCGCAGCCGCACCCGCAGGTCCTCGACCTCCAGCACCGGCTCGGTCATCGCCCACCACCGGCCATGAGCGTCCGCTGCCGCGGGTCCAGCACGTCGCGCAGCCCGTCGCCGAGCAGGTTGAAGCAGAGCACGGTCAGGAAGATCGCCATCCCCGGGAAGAACGCCAGCCACCAGGCGTCCTGGATGAAGCCGCGGCCCTCGGCGAGCATCCGGCCCCACGACGGCGCCGGCGGCTGGGTGCCCAGGCCGAGGAAGGACAGCGCCGCCTCGGCCAGCACCGCGAACGCCAGGCTGATCGAGGTCTGCACGATGATCGGCGGCGCGGCGTTGGGCAGCACGTGCCGGGTGAGCAGCCGGAGGTCCGAGGCCCCCACGGAGCGGGACGCCCGCACGTAGACCTCCTCGCGTACGCCGAGCACGCTGGCCCGGGTGACCCGCGCGAACACCGGGATGTAGACGACGCCGATGGCCAGCGCCGTATTGCCGGAGCCGGGCCCCCGCACCGCCAGGACGGCGATGGCGAGCAGCACCGCCGGGAAGGCGAACAGCATGTCCATGAACCGCATGAGGACGTCGTCGACCCAGCGGCCGTAGAACCCGGCGAGCAGCCCCACCACGGTGCCGATCACCAGCGCGATGCCGACGGCGAGGAACCCGACGCGCAGCGACACCCCGGTGCCGAGGACCACCCGGCTGAAGATGTCGCGGCCGAGGTCGTCGGTGCCGAACAGGTGCTCCCAGCTCGGCGGCTGCAGCCGGTCGGGGATCGAGGTCTCGTTGGGGCCCTGCGGGGCGATGGTCTCGTCGAACACGGCCACCAGCACGAGGCCCACCAGCAGGGACGGCGGAGACCGCCGCCGTCGGGTTGCGGGCCAGCAGACCCAGCGTCTCCCGCCAGCGCGGGCGGGCGGGGCGCAGGGACGGCGCGCCGGTCGACGGGCCGGCGGACGGCGCGGCCGGGTCCGGGAGCGCGGTCATCGCCGGATCCGCGGGTCGATCGCCGTGTACAGCAGGTCGACGACGAGGTTGATGACCAGGAAGACGATCGCGAACAGCAGGACGGCCCCCTGGAGCACCGGGTAGTCGCGCGCCTGGACCGACTGCAGGGCCAGCTGCCCGAGCCCGGGCCAGGAGAAGACGATCTCGACGACGACGACGCCGGAGAGCAGGTAGGCCAGCTGCACGCCGGTGACGGTGACCAGCGGCAGCAGGGCGTTCCGGAGCACGTGCCAGGTGAACACCTGCCGGGCCGGGAGGCCCTTCGCCTGCGCCGTCCGCACGTGGTCCGAGCCCAGCGCCTCGAGCATGCTGGAGCGCACGAAGCGGGTGATGACCGAGCCGCGACACGACGCCGGTGACCACCGCCGGCAGGATGAGCCGCTGCAGCCAGCCGGCCGGGTCCTCGGTGAGCGGCACGTAGCCCCCGGTGGGCAGCCAGCCCAGCGTGCCGGCGAACACCAGGATCAGCACGATCGCCATCCAGAACTCCGGCACCGAGATGCCGATCTGGCTGAACACGGTGGCGATGCGGTCGACGACCGACCGCGGCCGCAGCGCCGACACGGTGCCCAGCGGGATCGCGATCGCCAGCGCCACCAGGATCGAGGCGAAGGCCAGGGTGAGCGTGGCGGGCAGCCGCTCGCCGATCAGCGAGGCGACGGTGTCCCCGCTGCGGAAGCTGACCCCCAGGTCACCGGTGAGCGCCCCGCCCAGCCAGGAGACGTACTGCTGGAGCAGCGGCAGGTCCAGCCCGGAGCGCTCCCGCAGCGCGTCGTAGGTCTCCTGGTTGAACCGGGTGCCCAGCGCCAGCCGCACCGGATCGCCCGGGACGAGGTGCACGAGCGCGAACACGATGACGCTGACCCCCGCCAGCACCACCACCGACTGACCGGTGCGGCGGAGGAGGTAGCCGCTCAGGGCAGCTCCACGTTCTCGAAGTTGATCGCCTTGTCCGCGCGGATCTGGTAGCCGGACAGCCCCGGCGCCCAGGCCTGCACGACGTCGGGGTTGTACAGGTACAGGTAGGAGACGTCGTCGACGATGATCGTCGCGGCCTGGTCGTAGATCGCCTTGCGCGCGGCGTCGTCGGTCTCCGTGGCGCCCTGCTGCAGCAGCTGGTCGACCTGCGGGTTGCTGTAGCCCTGGTAGTTGTTCGGGCCGTCGGTCTGGTGCTGCTCCTGGTAGAACGCCGCGGGGTCGAGGTTGCCCAGCCAGCCCAGGTAGAAGGCGTCGTAGTCACCGGCGCCCTGGCGGTCCAGCCAGGTGGCGAAGTCCAGCGTCTCGATCTCGACCTCGATGCCGACCTCCGAGAGCTGGTCGGCGATGACCTGGGCGGCCGTGACCGTCTCGGGGTACTCGTCGGTGACCATCAGGCCCATCGTCAGCGGCGTGCTCACCCCGGCCTGGGCCAGCAGCTGCCGCGCCTGCTCGGGGTCGCGGTCGAACGGCTCGTAGTCGTAGTAGAAGAAGCTGTCCTCGGGGATCGCCGTCTGGTTCTCCTCGGCCGCGCCGAACCAGGCCGCCTCGGCCACCGCCTCGCGGTCGATCGCGAAGGAGATCGCGCGCCGCACGTCCCGGTTGTCGAACGGCGGGCGGGCGTAGTTCATGGACATGTACCAGTAGTCGACGCTGGAGGTCGTCTCGAGCTCCACCGAGTCGTCGTCGTCCAGGGACTCGATCTGCTGCGGCGGCACGTTGTCGGTCCACTGCACCTCGCCGTTCTGCAGCGCGGTCAGCGCGGCGGCCGGCTCGGTGATGTAGCGGAACTCGACGCCGTCGATGCTCGGCGCGCCGCCCCAGTAGTCCTCGTAGGCGGCGAGGACGGTGCTGCTGGCGTCGGATCGCTCTCCAACTCGAACGGGCCGGTGCCGTTGGCCTCGGTGGTGAGGTCCAGGTCCTCGGCGGCGTTCTCCGGGAGGATCGCCATGCCCTTGAACGAGCCGATCCGCTCCAGCAGGTTCGGCGTCGGCTGGGTGAGCCGGATGACGACGGTGTCCGGCCCGTCGGCCTCGACGGACTCGACGTTCTGGAAGCGGAAGGAGTTGCTGAGCTCCTCGTCGATGATCCGGTTGTAGGAGTAGACGACGTCGGCGGAGTCGAACTCGCTGCCGTCGTGGAAGGTGACACCGTCGCGGAGGGTGAACCGCCACTCCAGGTCGTCCTCGCTGGTCGACCACTCCGTGGCCAGGCTCGGCTGCATCGTGAGGTCCTCGGGGTCGGGGACCACGAGGGTGTCGTAGACGTTCTCCAGCACCTGGAAGCTCGCGTACGCCGTCGTGACGTGCGGGTCGAGCTGGTCGGGCTGGGCGCTGACGGCGGCGACCAGCACGTTGTCCCCACCCCCGCCTCCGCCGCCGGTGTCCACGGATTCCCCGCCCCCGCAGGCGGTCAGCGCGAGCGTGCCGGTTGCGGTGAGGGCGAGCAGTCGAGGAGCGCGCACGGAGGCCTCCGGAGGCGTCGAGGGTCGTCGTCCGCCCCCGACACTTCACCCGACCGCGCAGGTCGGCCACCCGAGACCGCGATCGTCACCGGGCCGCAACACTGCGGCCCGGCCACGGGCTCAGTCGACCGTGACGTCGTTGAACGGCAGCCGGGGCTCCACCCACGGGAAGACGACGAACAGCAGCAGCGCGGCCACCGCGGCGACGAGGAGCAGCGCGAGCACGGCCTTGCTCGCGACGGGGCCGGGCAGGTGGCGCCAGATCCAGCTGTACATGCGGTTCTCCTGGTCAGCTCTCGTAGAGGGCGTCGGGGCCGTCCGGGAACTCCGCCTTGCTGATCGCGCCGCCGTCGAGACGGGCGTGGATGATCATCCGCTGCCGGGCCGAGTAGCGCGGGTGGCAGGTGGTCAGCGTCAGGTAGGCACCGGTCGGTGCGGCCGACGCCGCGGCGTTCGGCGTCGGGGAGACGACCTGGACGTCGGTGGGGGCCACGATCTGCCGGCCCGGGATCCCGCTGGGGTCGGCGTCGACGTCGCCCGTCGCCGGGTCGCCCAGCATCCGGTAGACGAACCAGCTGTCGGCGGTCTCGACGACGATCGGGTCGCCGGGCCGCATGGTGTCCAGCTCCAGGAACGGCGAGCCCTTGCCCACCCGGTGCCCGGCCAGCGCGAGGTTGCCCTGCTCGCCGGGGAGCGCGGAGTCGACGTAGTGGCCGGGGCCCTGGGCGAGCTGCTTCTCCTCGGTGCCCTCGAGGATGACCCGCGTGTAGTCCTCGCCGAGCCGCGGGATGCGCAGCACCCCGAAGGCGTCGCCGAGCTCGACCTGGGTCAGGGAGCGCGCGTCGGCCGGCTCGTCCGCCCACTGCTCGCGCAGCTCGGTGGCCAGCTCGTCCTGCTTCTGCGCGGTGAGGAAGTCGGTCACGTAGACCTCGTAGACGACGAACAGCAGCAGCACCATGCCGGCGGTGACCAGCAGCTCGCCGACGCCCAGGGCCGCGGAGCGCCAGAAACCGCGGCCGCGCGGGGCGTCGTCGTCCCAGTCCTCGTGGCCGTCGTCGTCGGACCAGGCCTCGCCCCAGCTCTGCCAGCTGCGGTCCCGCTCGGTGACGACGTCGCCGGTGGCGTCGTCCGCGGCGGGCTGCTCGGCGGCGGACGGCGCGGAGGCGCCGGGCACGGGTGGCCGGCTGCGCGGCGGGGGGCCGCCCAGCTCGGGCACGCGGTCCCAGGGCTGCGTCCGGTCGTCCACGATGCCGCTCCCTGGTTCTGTCCGTGCTGCCGCGCAGGTGCGCGTGGTCGCGACCGGTACCGGCCCGAATGCTAGGTGACGCGGCCGCCGGTGCCCGGCTCCCGCGCCCAACCGAGCGGGCCCTGCTCCACGAGGGAGCAGGGCCCGGCCGGGGTTGCTACCGCCCGGAGGCGGCGGGGGTCACGCGGACTGGCGACGGCGGGCCGAGACGAGCAGCCCACCACCCACGCCGACGGCCACGAGGCCACCGATGAGGGGCAGCGCGACGGAGGCGCCGGTGAAGGGCAGCTTCGCCGACTGCGCGCCCGCGGCACCGACGGTGAAGTCGGAGCGCATGACGTAGGGGTTGCCGTTCAGGTCGACACCGCTGGCCACGAGGCTGTGGTTGCCCAGCTCGAGACCGGCCGGGATCGTGACGTCGACGGTGAAGCGGCCGTCCTTGTCAGCGGTCACGTTGCCCAGGAACGTGGGCTCCGAATAGACGTACAGCGCCACCGTGGAGAAGGGCAGGTAGCCCTCGCCGCGGAGGGTCAGCGTCTGGCCGGCGGCCACGTTGGTGATGGCGGAGCCGTCGGCCTTCTTCAGCGAGGTGTTGCCGGCCGGGGGCGTGGCGGCCTTGACCGGGGCGGCGACGACGGGGCTGGTGACCCAGTCGCCGGCCTCGCCGGCGACCTTGTCCTCGTCGAACGCCAGGACGCCGACGGTGTAGGCGCGGCCGGCCTCGACGCCGAGGCGGCAGCTGCGGGCAGCGGCCTCGACGAGGCAGGCCACCATCTCGCTGGTGCTCTGCGCACCGACCGGGTTGGCGAACGCCTGGTAGCCGAAGACGGCCGAGTCGTCGGCCGGGGCGTTCCAGGTGACCAGGAGCGACGAGACGCCGGCGCTGACCTTGATGTCACGGACGGCGGGCAGCGTGACCACGGGGGCCTGCGGCGTCGTCGTCTCGGGGGCCGACGTGGTGGTCGGAGCCGAGGTCGTGGTCGGAGCCGGCGTGGTGGTCGGAGCCGAGGTGGTGGTCGGGGCCGGGGTCGTGACGGGCGCCTCGGTCTCCTCCTCGTCCTCCGGAGCCGCGGTGGTGGTCGGAGCCGGCGTGGAGGTGGGGGTCTGCGTCTCCTCCTCCTCGGCGTCCGAGGTCGGGGCCGGGGTGCTGGTCGGAGCCGAGCCGGTCGACTCCTCCGGGGTGGAGGTGGGGGTGCCGGTCTCCTCCTCGGCGTCCGAGGTCGGGGCCGGGGTGGTCGTCGGGGCCGAGCCGGTCGACTCCTCCGGGGTGGAGGTGGGGGTGTCGGTCTCGTCCGAGCAGGGGTCGGACGCCTCCGGGAAGGACTCGAGCGCCTCGGCGATCGCGAAGCCACCCGCGTACTGGACGCCCGGGGGCAGCTGGCTCTCGCCGCCCTCGTCGGCCGGGCTGCTCGACTGGGTCGGCTCGGCCTCCGTGGTCGGCGCCGGAGTGGTGGTCTCGCCGCCCTCGTCAGCCGGGCTGCTCGACTGGGTCGGCTCGGCCTCCGTGGTCGGCGCCGGAGTGGTGGTCTCACCGCCCTCGTCAGCCGGGCTGCTCGACTGGGTCGGCTCGGCCTCCGTGGTCGGCGCCGGAGTGGTGGTCTCGCCGCCCTCGTCAGCCGGGCTGCTCGACTGGGTCGGCTCGGCCTCGGTCGTCGGCGCCGGCGTGGTGGTCTCACCGCCCTGGTCGGCATCGCTGGTCGGGGCGGCGGTGCTCGTCGGCTCCGCGGTCGGCTCCGGCGTCGGCGTCTGCGTCTCGCAGGTGGACGCCGAGACGTCGCCCTCGGCCTGCGCCACGCCGCCGACGCCGAGGACGGCGGTCGACAGCACGACGGCGCTACCCGCCAGCAGCGCGCCCCAGCGGCGCGAAGGGCTCGTGATGCTCACATCAACTCCTGTGGTGACCCGGGACCCCGGGGACCGGTGCCCGGACCTCCCGAGCACCGCGTGACCAGCGCGTCGACGCCCACGTGCGGTGCACAGGTGCCGACGACGTGGAGCGGACGCTACGGAGCCGGAACCGCGTTTCGATACTGCGCGGTCCAGCAGATGCTGCCAACAACTCGACGTGCAGTTGGGAGATCCGTGACTCCTGGAACGGGTGGGGCAGGTGAGCGTTCGTGGGGCGTCGACAAGTCCCTCACCTGGGCGTTCGGGAACGCGCAGGAGCCCGGGTCGCCGTCGCGGCGACCCGGGCTCCCGGGGGTGCGTGCTGCCGGTGGCAGCGGTGGGTCAGGCGGTGGCGCGGCGGCGGGCGCCGACGATGAGGCCACCGCCGGCGAGCAGCGCCAGGGCGCCGGCACCGAGGTAGGGCAGCGCGGCGAAGCCGGTGCTGGCGAGGCTGGCCGCCGCCGCACCGGACACGGTGATCGGCATCGTCAGGTAGCGCGCGTTCCCGTCGCCGTCGTACCCCGCGGCCACGAGGGTGTGCGAGCCCGCCGCGAGCCCCGCCGGCAGGGCGCCGGTGAAGGTGAAGGCGCCGGTCGCGTCCGCCTGCACGGTGCCCAGGACGGTCGGGGTCGAGTAGACGAGGACGGTCACGGTCGAGAAGGCCGCGTAGCCGCTGCCGGAGACCGTGATGGTCGAGCCGGGCGTCACCGCGCCGGCGGAGAAGCCGGAGGTGGCGAGCGGACCGTTGGAGGCCGGCACCGCGGCGGGGAAGGGCAGGGCGCCGGTCATCAGGAACGGCGACGCCTTGCCCGCGTTGCCCGCGCTGTCGATCGCGTAGACCACGACGCTGTAGTCCGTGCCGGCGTACAGGTCGGTGATCGTGCAGGTGAGCACGTCGGCCGCGGTCTCGCAGGCCTCGCCACCCATCTCACCGGCACCGAGGCCGACGCCGTACCCGGCGACCGGGAAGGTGCCCGCGACGGTCGGGGCGGTCCAGGTGACCGTGATCGAGCCGTAGGTGCTGGTGACCTTCACGTTGCCGGGGGCGCCGATCGGGGCGTAGGGGATGCCGGTGACGACGCTGCTCGCGGCGCCCTCGAGACCCTCCTCGCTGATGCCCCGGACCTGCACGCCGTAGCTCGTGCCGTTGGTGAGGCCGGTGAGCGGGAAGGACAGCCGCGCCGAGTACTCGTCCTCGCGGACGGGCGTGACCGCGGTCCAGTCGCCGGCACCCAGCTTGTACTCCCAGGTGTCGGGCTGGCTGCTGTTCGGCTCGTCGTTCCAGGTCGGCACGAAGCTCACCTGGAGGGAGCCGTTGCCGCCGGTGACGTCGACGTCCTTCGGCGCGAGGGGCGCCGCGATGCAGGGCTGGACGTCGGCCGAGACGTAGCTGGAGTAGCCCACCTCGAGCGTGGTGTTCTGGGCGACGGCGGCACCCGGCCAGGTGACGACGTTCGCGGTGCCGCCACCGCCGGCACCGCCGACGTCGGCGCCGCCGCCCACGCCACCGTGCGCGAGGAGCGAGACCGAGGGGCCGGTGACCGTGGTGGCCCCGCCACCACCGCCGCCCCCGCCGACGAGGGTGTCGTCCCCGTCGAGGACGTCGTCACCCGCGGCGCCCGCGGGCGCGCCGGCGCCGCCGGCCCCACCACCGTCCGGGTCCCCGTCGACGCCGTACTCGCCCGTCACCCAGGAGAAGGTCTGGGTGGCGGAGACGCCGGTCGTCACCACGAGGCGGCCGGCGCCGGTGGCCGGGTCGACGATCTCGTCGTCCACCAGCCAGCCGCGGCCGCCGTCAGCGCCCTGGAGCTCCCAGTCGACGGAGCAGTAGCCCTCGGGGACGACGAAGCCGGCGTCGCCCTCGTACGAGGAGAAGTAGAGCGTCTCGAGCTCCTCGGCGGCCGAGGCCGTACCGGTGACGCCGAGAACTGCGGTGGACATGCCGATCGTGCTGACGGCCAGCAGGCCCAGTGCACGTCGGGGTGAGGACGTGAGCTGCACGTTTCGCTCCCTCGAGGATCCCGGGGCGCCGGGTCGCTGGCCCGGTCATCCGGACGGCGCACGACACCACGCGGAACGCGCCGTCGCCGGAAGGGCGCGCACGTCCGAACCAGTGGGGCGTTGCGTGACCGGATCGTGACCCGGGAGGCGAAGACGCAGGTCAAACGGGTGGCGACTGCAGTCGGAATGCGACGAGAATGGGTGATGGTTGTTGTGCACAACCGTTGCGGAACCGACCGGCACCGGAGCTCGGGACCCCCCGGAACGGGCACACGCCGCGCGGCCACCGTCCCGGGTGCGGACGGCGGCCACGCGGCGTGGTCGGCCGAGGAGCGGGGTCAGCGGATGTGCACGCCCGAGATGGTGCGGGCGATGACCAGCCGCTGGATCTCCGAGGTGCCCTCGAAGATCGTGTAGATCTTGGCGTCGCGGGCCATCCGCTCGACCGGGTAGTCGCGCGTGTAGCCGTTGCCGCCGAGGATCTGCATCGCCTGCTCGGTGACCCGGACGGCGGTCTCGCCCGCGACCAGCTTGGACATCGAGCCCTCGGCCGCGGTGAACTGCTGGCCGTTCTGCGCCATCCACGCCGCGCGCCACACCAGCAGGCGGGCGGCGTCGATGGAGGTCTTCATGTCGGCGAGCATGAACGCGATCGCCTGGTTCTCGATGATCGCGCGGCCGAACTGCTCGCGCTGCTTGGCGTACTCCAGCGCGTACTCGTAGGCGGCGCGGGCGACGCCGACGGCCTGCGCGCCCACCGCGGGCCGGGTGCGCTCGAAGGTGGCCATCGACGGCTGGGTGCGGCCGCCCTTCACGCCCTCGCGGGCGCGGGCCAGCCGCTGGTCGAGCTTCTCCTTGCCGCCGAGCAGGCAGCTGCCCGGGATGCGGCAGTCCTCGAGGACGACCTCGGCGGTGTGCGAGGCCCGGATGCCGTGCTTGAGGAACTTCTGCCCCTGGGACAGACCCTTGGTCCCCGGCGGCACGATGAAGCTGGCGTGCCCGCGGGCCTTGAGCTCGGGGTCGACGACGGCGGTGACGACGTGGATGTCGGCGATGCCGCCGTTGGTCGCCCACGTCTTGGTGCCGTTGAGCACCCACTCGTCGGTCTTCTCGTCGTACACCGCGCGGGTGCGCATCGCGCCGACGTCGGAACCGGCGTCGGGCTCGGACGAGCAGAACGCCGCGACCTTCGGCTCGGCCTCGGTGCCGAACATCTGCGGCACCCACTCGCCGACCTGCTCGGGCGTGCCGTTCGAGCTCACCCCTGCCGCGGCCAGCGCCGTGCCGACGATGGCCAGCCCGATGCCGGCGTCACCCCAGAACAGCTCCTCCAGGGCAATCGGCAAGCCGAGTCCGGACTCCTCGAACGACTGGGCGGCGAAGAAGTCGATCGAGTAGAGGCCGACCTTGGCCGCCTCCTGGAGGATCTCCCAGGGGGTCTCCTCCCGCTCGTCCCACTCGTGGGCCGCGGGACGGATGACGTCCTCCGCGAACTGGTGCACCCACTTCTGCAGCTCGATCTGGTCCTCGGTGAGCCCGAACGACACGGCCATCAGTGCTTCTCCTCCAGGGTGCGGATCGTTCCGACCACGTGCTCGGTGCCGCTGCCGGCGTTGCGGACGGCGACGTCCCAGCCGCCGTCCACCTGCCCGGTGGCCAGGTGCACCGTCGACGGGAGGAACAGCGGCTTCGTGAACTGGACGTCGTACGCGAACGCCTCGGGCAGCCGGTTGGCCACCGCACCCAGCACGCGGGCCTTCACCCACATGCCGTGCGCGATCGCCCGCTTGAAGCCCAGGGCCTTCGCGGTGAGCCCCGACAGGTGGATCGGGTTGACGTCGCCGGAGACCTTCGCATAGCGGCGGCCGGCGTCGTCGGGCACCCGCCAGGTCGCGGCGGGGCGCTCGAGCGCGCCGACGACCACCTCGACGTCGGCCTCCGGAGCACCGGCGGGCGCCTGCGCCCCGCGGGCGAGGTAGGTCGAGCGCGAGCGCCAGACCTCCTCCCCCGCCACGGCGGCGGTCGCGCACAGGTCGACGGTCGCCCCGCTGCGATGGGCCGCGAACCGCTCGGCCCACACCTCGACGTCCAGCGGCTCGTCCGCGCGGATCCCGCGCAGCAGCTCGATCCGGTTGCGCACGTGCACCAGCCCGACCGTCGCCAGCGGGAAGGCGCGGTCGGTCATCAGCGCCATCTGCAGCGGGAAGGTGAGCATGTGCGGGTAGGTCGCCGGCAGCACGTCGGTGAACGGCAGCCGGCAGACCCGCGCGTAGGCGGCGAGGTGGTCGCGGTCGACGGTCACGCCGCGCCGGGCCAGGTGCGTGTCGGGGAGGTCGCCGCCCCGGCCGCGCCCGGTGAGCGCGGCCCGGGCGTACAGCGCCGCCAGGTTCGGCGGGCCGTCCAGCACCGTGGTGGCCATCTCAGGCTCCCAGCAGCGACTGACCGCAGACGCGCACGGTCTGGCCGTTGACGCCGGCGCTGGTCGGCTGCGCCAGCCAGGCGATCGTCTCGGCGACGTCGACCGGCAGCCCGCCCTGCTGCAGCGAGTTCAGCCGGGCGCCCACCTCGCGGGTGCCGAACGGCATCTTCGCCGTCATCTCGGTGACGATGAAGCCCGGCGCGACCGCGTTGATCGTCGCGCCGCGCTCGGCGAACGCCGGCGCCCACGCGCGCACCATGCCGATGACCCCGGCCTTCGACGCCGCGTAGTTGGTCTGCCCGCGGTTGCCGGCGATGCCCGACTGCGAGGAGACGCAGACGACCCGCGCGCCCGGGTTCAGCACGTCGCCGTCCAGCAGCGCCTGGGTGATGTCCAGCTGCGCCTGCAGGTTCACGGCCATGACCGAGTTCCAGCGGGCGGCGTCCATGTTGACCAGCAGCTTGTCCCGCGTGATGCCGGCGTTGTGCACGATCACGTCCACGCCGCCGTGCCGCTCGCGCAGGTGCTCGACCAGCCGCTGCGGGGCGTCCGCGGCGGTGATGTCGAGCTGCAGCGCCGTCCCGCCGATGCGGTTGGCCACCGCGGCCAGGCTGTCGCCGGCCGCGGGGATGTCGACGGCGACGACGTGCGCGCCGTCGCGGGCCATGACGTCGGCGATCGAGGCGCCAATGCCGCGCGCGGCCCCGGTGACGACCACGACCTTGCCGGCCAGCGGCTTCGCGGCGTCCTGCGCGGCGGGGACGTCGGCGGCCGAGAGCGTGACGCCCTGCCCGTCGACGTAGGCGGAGCGGCCGGACAGGAAGAAGGTCAGCGGCCCGGCGACGGCCGACTCCGCACCCTCGGGCACGTAGAGGGCGTTGGCCGTCGAGCCGTCGCGCAGCTCCTTGCCGATCGAGCGGGTGAGCCCGTCGACGGCCTGGCGGGCGGCGGCCTGCGCCGGGGAGTCCGCGGCCGACGGCGGGTCGGTGAGGATGACGACCCGGCCGTTGGCGCGCAGCCGCTTCACGGCGGGCGCCAGGAAGGCGTGCGCCGCGGCGAGGTCGGCCGGGCCGGTCACGCCGGTCGCGTCGAGCACCACCGCGCCGAACTTCTCGCCCGCGGCGTCGCCGTCGGCAGCGACCGGCGAGACGACGGCCACCCCGGCGTCCTTCAGCACGGCGGTGACGGTGTCGCGCAGCCGGCCCTGCCCGGCCGAGCCGACCACGGCCGGCCCCTCCAGGAGCGGGCCGCCGGGCTCGTAGCGGCGCAGCACGCCGGGCCGGGGCAGGCCGAGCTGCTTGGTGACGGTGGTGCCGAAGCCGGAGTTGGCGAAGTTGGTGTACCAGTCAGCCACTGGAGGGGTTCCTTCCGAGAGGGACTTTCGGTACCGAAAGTCCGGGAGCGGCCTGCGGCCGGGGGACTTCCGGTACCGAAAGTCCCCCGGCGGTGGGTCAGGACTCGAGGATGGCGACGACGCCCTGGCCGCCGGCCGCGCAGATGGAGATCAGGCCGCGCTTGCCCGGGCCCGCCTCGTGCAGCATCTTCGCCAGCGAGGCCACGATCCGGCCGCCGGTCGCGGCGAACGGGTGCCCGGCCGCCAGCGACGAGCCGTTGACGTTGAGCTTCGAGCGGTCGATGGAGCCCAGCGGGGCGTCGAGGCCCAGCTTGTCCTTGCAGAACGCCGGGTCCTCCCAGGCCTTCAGCGTCGAGAGCACCGTGGACGCGAACGCCTCGTGGATCTCGTAGAAGTCGAAGTCCTGCAGGGTCAGGCCGTTGCGGGCGAGCATCACCGGCATGGCGTAGGCCGGCGCCATGAGCAGGCCCTCGCCGCCGTGCACGTAGTCGACGGCGGCGGTCTGCGCGTCGACCAGGTGGGCGAGGACGGGCAGGCCCTTGGCTGCGGCCCACTCGTCGGAGGCCAGCAGCACCGCGGAGGCGCCGTCGGTCAGCGGGGTGGAGTTGCCCGCCGTCATCGTGGCGCCCTCGCCCCTGCCGAAGACCGGCTTGAGCTTCGCCAGCTTCTCGGCGGTGGAGTCGGGGCGCAGGTTGTTGTCCCGGGCCAGGCCGAGGAACGGCGTCACCAGGTCGTCGAAGAAGCCGCGGTCGTAGGCGGCGGCCATGTTGTGGTGCGAGCGGGCGGCGAGCTCGTCCTGCTCCTCGCGGCCGATCCCCCACTCCTCGGCGGTGATCGCCTGGTGGTCGCCCATCGCCAGGCCGGTGCGCGGCTCGGAGTTGCGGGGCATGTCCGGCACGAGCTGGCCGGGGCGGATCTTCGCCAGCGCCTTGAGCCGGTCGCCCATCGTCCTGGCGTTGTTCAGCGAGATGAGCACCCGGCGCAGGTCGTCACCGACGGCGAGCGGGGCGTCGGAGGTGGTGTCGACGCCGCCGGCGATCCCGGACTCGATCTGCCCGAGGGCGATCTTGTTGGCGACGAGCACCGCGGCCTCGAGGCCGGTGCCGCACGCCTGCTGGACGTCGTAGGCCGGCGTCGTCGCCGCCAGCGTCGAGCCGAGGACCGACTCGCGGGTCAGGTTGAAGTCGCGGGAGTGCTTGAGGACGGCGCCGGCCACGACCTCGCCGACCTGCTCGCCCTGCAGCCCGAACCGGGCGACCAGCCCGTCGAGGGTGGCGGTGAGCATGTCCTGGTTGGACGCCTGCGCGTAGGCGCTGTTGGACCGCGCGAACGGGATCCGGTTGCCGCCGACGATCGCGGCCGTGCGGCGAGGCTTGGCGGTGTCAGCCATGGGGACCTCCGAGGTCGGGTGAGTGGCCGGTACCCAGGGTACGCGGTACCGTCGTTCACATGAAGGCAGAGGTGGTGAGACGCTCCTCGCAGCCCGGACGCGAGCCGCGGGCGGCCGCCCGACGCGCCCCGGGCACTGTTCCGCAGGGCCGGGACCGCCGCGACTCGAGATGGGACGAGCACCGCCGTGCGCGGCGCGAACAACTCGTCCAGGCGACCCTGACCGCGGTCGGCAGGCACGGCGCCGGCGTCGGCATGGAGGAGATCGCCGCCGCGGCCGGCACGAGCAAGACCGTCGTCTACCGGTACTTCGCCGACCGCTCGGAGCTCTGCGTCGCGGTCTGCACCGAGGTCGCCGGCCGGCTGCTCGCCCAGCTGCGGGCGGCGATGGCCACCAGCGACCACCCCCGCGCGATGACCGCCGCGGCGATCGGCAGCTACTTCGCCTTCCTCGAGGCCGAGCCCGAGATCTACCGCTTCGTGGTCTCCCAGCACCCGGCCGACGGCGCCGACCCCCTCGCCACCCTCGCCGACCTCGTCGGCGACCAGGCCGCCGCGCTCATGGCGGTCGCCCTGGAGCAGGCCGGACGCGATCCAGCCGCCGCCGGCGCCTGGGGGCACGGGCTGGTGGGGCTGGTCCGCTCCGCCGCCGACTGGTGGCTGCGCGCCGAGCGCCCGATGCTGCGCACGGAACTCGCCGCACACCTGACCGATCTCGCCTGGGCCGGGCTCTCCGGCGTCGTGGCACCCGCACCGAACAGCATGGAGGAGTCGTGACGAAGTCCCTGCCCGCCCCGGTGGACCTGAAGGCGATCCGCGAGGTCCTGGACGGCCGCTGGGCGCACGTCCGCCGCGACGCCCGCGAGAGCCTCACCGACCCCGACTTCCTGCCCGTCTACGGCGAGACGATGCAGCAGGCCCGCGAGCGCGTCACCCGCGCGGCCAAGGTGCTGGCCGACTCCGGCCGGGTGGGCTTCGGCTTCCCGAAGGAGTTCGGCGGCGAGGCCGACTCCGGCGCCTCGGTCACCTCGATCGAGATGCTCGCCTTCGCCGACCTCTCCCTCATGGTCAAGGCCGGCGTGCAGTGGGGCCTGTTCGGCGGCGCGCTCGAGCTGCTCGGCACCCGCCGGCACCACGAGACCTACCTGCGCGACGTCATGAGCTTCGACCTGCCCGGCTGCTTCGCCATGACCGAGACCGGGCACGGCTCCGACGTCCAGCAGCTGCGCACGACCTGCACCTACGACCCCGCGACGCAGACCTTCGACCTGCACACCCCGCACCAGGCCGCGCGGAAGGACTACATCGGCAACGCGGCGAAGGACGGCCGCATGGCGGTCGTCTTCGCCCAGCTGGTGAGCCAGGGGACCAACCACGGCGTGCACGCCTGGCTGGTGCCGATCCGGGACGCCGACGGCAACCCGCTGCCGGGCGTCACCATCGAGGACGACGGCCCCAAGGCCGGCCTGCTCGGCGTCGACAACGGCCGGCTCACCTTCGACCACGTGTCCGTGCCGCGGGACATGCTGCTCGACCGCTACGGCCAGGTCGCCGAGGACGGCACCTACACCTCGAGCATCGAGAACGAGACCCGCCGCTTCTTCACCATGCTCGGCACGCTCGTGCGCGGCCGGGTGAGCGTCGGCGGCTCGGCCGGCTCGGCGACCAAGCTGGCCCTCGACATCGCCGTCCGGTACGGCGAGGTGCGCCGCCAGTTCGCCGCGCCCGGCGAGGAGCGCGAGATCGTCATCAACGACTACCTCGTCCACCAGCGCAAGCTGCTGCCGGCGCTGGCCAAGACCTACGCGCTGCACTTCGCGCAGGGCGAGCTGGTCTCGACGATGCACGACGTGCAGACGGCGGTGCACGTGCACGGCCAGGAGGTGGACGAGCAGGCCCAGCGCGAGCTCGAGTCGCGGGCGGCCGGGCTCAAGGTGGCCCAGACCGCGCACGCGACGCAGACCATCCAGATGTGCCGCGAGGCGTGCGGCGGGGCGGGCTACCTGCAGGAGAACCGGCTGCCGCACCTCAAGGCCGACACCGACGTCTTCACCACCTTCGAGGGCGACAACACCGTCCTGCTGCAGCTGGTCGCCAAGGGCCTGCTCACCGGGTACCGCGACAACTTCGGCTCGCTCGACGGCTGGGGGCGGGTGAGCTTCGTCGCCGACATGGTCCGCGAGACCGTGCTGGAGCGGACGGCGGCCCGCGCGCTGATCGCGCGCCTGGTGGACGCCGTCCCCGGGGTGGACGACGTGCCGATGCTCGACCGCGGCTGGCAGCTGAAGATGTTCGAGTTCCGCGAGAAGCACTCGCTCGAGGGCGCGACCCGGCGGCTGCGCAAGAACTCCACCATGGAGGGCATGGCGCCGTTCGACATGTTCAACGACGTCCAGGACCACGTGCTCAAGTCCGCGCAGACGCACATCGAGCGGATCGTGCTCGAGGCGTTCGTCGCCGGCGTGGACCGCGTCGACGACCCGGCCACCAAGCAGCTGCTCGACACGCTCTGCGACCTCTACGCGCTCTCGACCATCGAGGCCGACAAGGCGTGGTTCCTCGAGCACGGGCAGCTGACGCCGGCCCGCGCCAAGACGCTCACCGCCACGGTGAACCAGCTGCTCAAGGAGCTCCGCCCGCACCTGATCACGCTGGTCGACGGCTTCGCGATCCCGGAGGACTGGAAGGCCGCCGCGATCCTCGAGGAGGAGCCGGGCCGGCAGGAGGCCATGGCCGCCCGCGACGCCGAGCTGCGCGCGCAGACCGGCGAGGAGCCGCCGATGGGCACCGCCACCGCCGTCGACGTCCCCCCGGGCCAGTAGCACCCACCCCCGAGTTGATCATCGTCGATCGGCCGCCCCCACCGGCGTGGCGGGCAGCCGTTCGACGATGATCAACCGGGCTGGGGCGCAGGGCCGCGTGGGTCAGGTGAGGCGGACGGCGAGGACGGCGACGTCGTCCTCGGCGTCCGGGAGGAACAGCCGGCGCAGCACCTCGTCGCACAGCTGCTCCAGCGGCAGCCCGCCGCACTCGCGCAGCACCTCCAGCAGCTCCTCGGTGCCGGCGTCGATGTCGCGGTCACGCCGCTCCACCAGCCCGTCCGTGTAGAGCAGCACGGTCGCTCCGCGCTCGACGGGCACGGTGCGGTCCTCGCGGGTGAAGCCGGGGTCCACACCGAGCAGCAGGTCGGCCTCGGCGACGTCGAGCAGCCGCACCGCGCCGTCGGCCCCCACCAGCACCGGCGGCGGGTGCCCGGCGTTCGACCAGCGCAGCAGCGCGCCCCCGCCGTCCTGCGGCTCGAGGTGGGCGATGACCGCGGTGGCCATCGTGCGCAGCGCCAGCCCGGCCAGCGCGCGGTCCAGCTCGGTCAGCACCCGCGCCGGGGAGCCGCCGCTGGAGTAGCTGATCCCCCGCAGCAGCCCGCGCACCTGCCCCATCGCGGCGGCCGCCCGGGTGTCGTGCCCGACGACGTCGCCGATGGCCAGCACCGTCGTCCCCGTGGCCTGCTCGAAGGCGTCGTACCAGTCACCGCCGATCTCGGCGCCCTCGGCGGCCGGGACGTACCGGACGACGACCTCGCAGTCCTCGATCGCCGGCGGCTCGCGTGAGCATGCTGCGCTGCAGGGCGTCGGCCAGGGCGCGCTGCTGCCCGTAGAGGCGGGCGTGGTGCAGCGCCATCCCGGCCCGGCGGCCGATCTCCACCGCGGTCTCGACGTCGGCGGCGGGGTGCGGCCCGCGGTCCGCGCCGTTGAGCAGGCACAGCACGCCGACGGTCTGCCCCCGGATGGTCAGCGGCACCGCCGCCACCGACGACGGCGCCAGCTCCACCAGCATCGCCTTGGCCTGCGGGTCGGAGACGACCGAGGCGATCCGCTCGGGAGTGAGGTCGCGGACGACCAGCGGCTGACCGGTGCGGAACACCCGGCGCGGGGCGCCCTCCGGCGTCACCGTGCGCACCATGCGGCTGACGTATTCGGCGACGAACTCCTCGCGAGCGGGGTCGCGGTGCGCGCTGGCGGTCTCGCGCAGCCGGCCGTGCTCGTCGGTGCTGACGATCCAGCACCAGTCCCCGAGCCGGGGGACGACGAGGGAGGCCAGCCGCTGGCAGCTGCTCGCCGATGTCCATCGTGCCGGACAGCACCCGCCCCGCCTCGGCCAGCAGCTCGAGCCGCTGGTTGGCCTCGGTCACCGCGGCCACGGCGCGGTCCCGGTCGGCATCGGCCTGCAGCCGCGAGACGCTCAGCGTGATCTGCGCGGTGAGGCCCTCCAGCAGCCGCAGCTCCTCGGCGTCGAACGCGTGGTCGGTGGTCCAGTAGGCGACGAAACTGCCCAGCAGCCGGCCCTCGACCACCAGCGGCAGCGAGGCGAGGGCGCGCAGCCCCAGCACCTCGGTCCACGGCGCCATCGCGGGGAAGCGGGCGATGCCCTCCTCGACGCTGCTCAGCACGACCCGCTCCCCCGTGCGCGCCGTGTACTGGGTGGGCAGCGCGTCGTCGAGGTCGACCAGCACGCCGCCGGAGGGCACCTCGCCCACCTCGGCGCGGACGACGTCGAGGATCCGGCGGCCCAGGTGGACCCGCACGCGCTCGTCGTCCCCGGGTTCGCGGACGGCCACGCCGCCGGACACCGCCCCGAGCACCTCGGCGCCGCGCAGCGTGATGTCGGCGAGCTCGCCGATCCCGGTCGCGTTGGCCACCTCGGCGGCCACCGCGGCGATCGCGGCCGCCCGCTGCACGGCGGCCAGCCGGGAGCGCGCCTGGTTGCGCGCGTCGGTCACGTCGAGGACGGTGCCGAGGATCCGCTGGGCCGCGCCGTCGGGCCCGGTCAGCACGCGCCCCCGGCAGACGATCCAGCGGACCTTCCCGTCGCGGCGCAGGATCCGCAGCTCGACGGTGTACTGCGCCCGCGCCTCGACGGCCTCGGTCATGGTCCGCTGCGAGGAGTCCCGGTCGTCCGGGTGGACGAACTCGGCGAACAGCCGGTCCATCGGCACGCGGGTGGCCTGGTCGACGCCGAAGATCGCCGCGCTGCGCTCGTCCCAGTCGATAAAGCCGGCGCGGAGATCGACCTCCCAGATGCCGACGGAGCTCGCCTCCAGCGCCACGCCCAGCCGGCGGGCGGACCAGGCGGCGTCCGCGTTGGCCGCGGCGAGCTCGAGCTCGGCGACGACGGAGCTGGCCAGCTGGCGCAGCAGCTCGGCCTCGTCCCCGCTCCAGGGCCGCGGCTCGGCGTCGTACAGCGCCAGCACGCCGACGACGTGCCCCGAGGCCGTCACCAGCGGCGACCCGAGGTAGGCGCCCACCTGCCCCGACGTGACCGCCGGCAGGTCCGCGACGTCCGGGTCGGCCCGCGCGTCGGGCACGGCGAGCGGCAACCCGCTCGTCACGACCATCGCCGAGAAGGCGCCGGTCAGGAGCGCCGGGCCGCCCACCACGCCGGGCGGCAGCCCGTGCCCGCCGACGACGAGGTCCTGGTCGGTGAAGAGCGTGATCTTGGCGTGCCCGGCACCGACCAGGCGCGCGGCCAGGCCGGAGAGCCGATCGTAGGCGGCGGGGCCGGAGACCTCGGCGAGCATCCGGCGGGCCACGGCGATGCGCGCCGGGTCCAGGAGGGGCCCGAGCACAGGCGGCTGCGAGCCGGACACGCACGCCTCCCAACCGCGGCCTCGGCGCCCCGGGCAGGGCCGCCGGGATCATGCTTGCACGGGTGGCGCCGCGACACGGTCGACCGCTCCTGCGAAACCCGCCGACCGCGGCCGCTCCCCCGCCCGGGTGACGGGGCCCACTCGGGGTCAAGCACCGACCCGGGACGACCGATCACCGGCTCATGCTCGGCACACGCACGGCCGGCCTGCCGGACTGCCGTCCGCTGCTCGCCGACCCCGACGACCTGACGCTGGCCTTCCAGCCGATCGTCGCCCTCGAGACCGGCACGGTGGCCGGGTACGAGGCGCTGGCCCGCTTCCCCGGCGCGGCCGGACCCGACGTCTGGTTCGCCGCCGCCGCCGAGGCCGGGGTCGCCGCCGAGCTCGAGGCGCTGGCCATCCACAAGGCCCTGGCCGTCGTGCCCCTGCTGCCCGACGACACCTTCCTCACCGTCAACGTGAGCCCGCACCTGCTCGGTGCCCGGTCGGTCCAGGAGGCGCTCGCCACCCGCCCCGACCTGCACCGCGTCGTCGTCGAGCTGACCGAGCACACCCCCGTCGACGACCTCGGCGCCCTGCGCCGGCAGACCGACGTGCTGCGCGCCCGCGGCGCCCTCATCGCGCTGGACGACGCCGGCAGCGGCTACTCCGGCCTGCAGCAGATGGCCGCGCTGCGCCCCCAGATGGTCAAGCTCGACCGCGCCCTCGTGGCCGACGCCGACGCCGACCCGGTGCGCATGGCCCTGGCCGAGATGGTCGGCGAGTTCGCCGGCCGGATCGACGCCTGGCTGCTCGCCGAGGGCGTCGAGACGGCGGCCGAGCTGGCCGCCTTCGCCCAGCTCGGCGTCCCGCTCGCGCAGGGCTGGCTGCTGGGCCGCCCCGGCCCGACGTTCGCCCCGCTGGCGCCCGAGGTGGTGCAGCTGGTGCGCGCCCAGGTGGCGCGGGCCCGGCTCACCGAGAGCGTGGCCAGCCTGCTGCGCCCCGTCCGCCACTGCGCGCTGGGCGCCCAGGTGCTCGGCATCCCCCCGGCGGTGCTGGTGGGGTCGCACGGCGAGCCGGCCGGGCTGCTGCTCAGCGACCCCCGGACGGCCGAGGTCTACACGGCCCCGGTGTCCTTGCGCGTGCACCCCTCGACCGACATCGAGGAGACCCTCGCGCGCGCCCTGACCCGCCCGATCGCCCGCCGGTGGGAGCCGGTCGTGTGCACCGATCCGACCGGCCACGTCCTCGGGATCCTCCGGGTCGAGGACCTGATCACCGCGGGGCGCAGCGCCCGCTGACCCCACCCAGACCCCGGCGCCAGCTCAGGAGCCGGTCGCCCCACCGACGAGGAGTCCACCCATGAAGCGTTTCGCCTGCGGCGACGTCATCCCCGACTGCAACGCCACGTTCACCGCCGCCGACGAGGACGGCATCTTCGCCCAGGCGGTGCCGCACGCGGCCGCCGAGCACGGCATCAACGAGGTGACCCCCGAGCTCCAGGCGACGGTCCGCAGCCTCATCGCCACCGTCTGACCGACCTCCCCTCCCACCCGGGAGGGCCCCGGGGCCGGCGCCCGTCATCGCGGCGCCGGTCCCCTAGACGGCGCTGGCCTCGTCCAGGGCCGCGCGCTGCGCGTCGTCCAGCACCAGGTCGCGCATCGGGAGCAGGTCGGCCAGCTGCTCGACCGTGCGCCCCGAGGCGATCGGCGCCACCACCGTGGGCTGGTCGGCGAGCCAGCGCAGCGCCACCGCCGGCACCGGCACGCCCTGCTCGCGCGCGATCGCGCCCAGCACGGCGAGCACGCGGTCGCCGCGCTCCCCCACGTACGCCGACGCGCCCTTGGCCCGCGGCGAGTCGATCTGCTCCCCCGCCCGGTACTTGCCGGTGAGGAAGCCCTTGGCCAGCGCGAAGTAGGGCAGGGTGCCGATCCCCTGCGCCTGCACGGTGTCGCGCAGGCCGTCCTCGAAGCCGGCCCGCTATCCACCAGGTTGTAGTGCGTCTGCAGCGCCGCGTACCCGCCGACGCCGAGGCGCTGCGCGGTCTCCCGCGCCTCGGTCAGCCGCTCCGCCGAGTAGTTCGAGGCCGCGACGTGGCGCACCTTGCCGGCCTGCACCAGCTCGTCGAACGCCGTCAGCGCCTCCTCCAGCGGCGTCGTCGCGTCGTCGTAGTGGGCGTAGTAGAGGTCGATCCGGTCGGTGCGGAGGTTGCGCAGCGACCGCTCGGCAGCGGCGCGGATCTCCCCCGCGGCCAGCGGGTGCTCCTTCGTCCCGGGCGAGGCCTTGGTGGCCACCACGACCCGGTCGCGGACGCCGCGGGTGGCCATCCACTCACCCAGGATCTGCTCCGAGACGCCGTTGCCGTACATCTCGGCGGTGTCGACGAACGCCGGCTGCGGAGCCGAGGCGTCGAGGAAGCGGTCGAGGACGGCGAAGGACGTCGGCGCGTCCGCCGTCCACCCGAAGACGTTGCCGCCCAGGCAGAGGTCGCTGACGGTCAGGTCGGTCCCGGGGAGCTGCGGCATGCCCCCACGCTAGGTGTGGTCCACGACACGCGCAGGTCACCCCCGGGGTGGTGCGGGTGTGACCTGCGAGCCATCCAGGGCCCGGAAACGGGGGTGCAGTGGCGGATTGTCGGGGGTTCGTGGCAGCGTGCCCCCGGTCCGGCTCTCGTTCGACCCGGCCTCCCGACGAAAGGTTGCTCCATGAACAAGGCTGAACTGGTCTCCGCCATCGCCAAGCGCGCCGACGTCCCGGCCTCGACGGTGGACGCCGTCATCGCCGGCCTCCAGGACGAGCTCGTCGACGCCATCACCCGCGGCGACAAGGTCGCCGTCTCCGGCCTGCTGACCGTCGAGCGCACGCAGCGCTCCGCTCGCACGGGCCGCAACCCGCAGACGGGCGAGGCGATCGAGATCGCGGCCGCGAACACCGTCAAGGTGACCGCCGGCTCGAACCTCAAGAAGGCCGCGAGCGCCGTTCCGGTCTCCTGACCTGACCCCTGCGCTGCCCACCGTCGGGCGTCGCGCCGCACCCGTGTGGTCCAGGCCACAGGCCCATGGGCCAGGATGCGGGTGCAGGCGCCGCCCGACGGTGGACGGCGCCCAGGGCAGCGGAGGTCCCCCGTGGGCAGTGATCTGACCGTCAGCACCGATCCGGGCGAGGTCGGTTTCGACGCCGGCCGGCTCGAACGGCTCGACCGGCGGCTGGCCCGCTGGGTCGACGACGGGCAGCTGCCCGGCTTCCTGGTCACCGTCGCCCGGCACGGCAAGCTCGTGCACGTCGGCCGGGCCGGCCACCGCAACGTGGAGGCCGGCCTCCCCGTCGAGGACGACACCCGCTGGCGGATCTTCTCGATGACCAAGCCGATCACCTCGGTCGCGGCGATGATGCTGTACGAGGAGGGCGCCTTCGAGCTCACCGACCCGATCACCAGGTGGCTCCCCGAGTTCGCCGAGACCCGCGTCTACGTCGGCGGCTCCGCGCAGAAGCCCGTGACGGTCCCCCAGATCGAGCCGATCCGGGTGTGGCACCTGCTCACCCACACCTCCGGGCTCACCTACGGCTTCCACCACGCGCACCCGGTCGACGCCATCTACCGCGCCCTGGGCCACGAGTGGGGCAGCCCGCGCGGCGCCGACTCCGCCGACGTCTGCCGCCAGTGGGCCTCGGCCCCGCTGGTCTTCCAGCCCGGCAGCGAGTGGAACTACGGCGTCTCCACCGACGTCCTCGGCCGGCTGGTCGAGGTGATCTCCGGCCAGACGCTGGACGACTTCTTCGCTTCGCGCATCTTCGCCCCGCTGGGCATGCGCGACACCTCCTTCGGCCTGCGCCCCGAGGACGACCCCGAGTCGCTGGCCCGCCTGTACCTGGCCACGCCGGGCAAGCCGGGCGGCCCGTCGTCCGGCATGACGTTCAGCGAGGCGATGGACCGCGGCGCGCACCGGAAGCCCGATTTCCTCTCCGGTGGCGGCGGCCTGGTCTTCCACCGCCGGTGACTACCTGCGCTTCCTGGAGATGCTGCGCCGCGGCGGCTCCTACGACGGCGGCCGCATCCTCAGCCCGCGCACCATCCGGCAGATGACGACCAACCACCTGCCCGGCAACCAGGACCTGCAGTCCTTCGGCCGCCCGCTGCACGCCGAGTCGCCGATGCGCGGCGTCGGCTTCGGGCTGGGCTTCTCCATGGTCATGGACCCGGCCGCCTACGGCGTGCTGGCCAGCCCCGGCGACTACAGCTGGGGCGGCGCGGCCTCGACCGGCTTCTACGTCGACCCGGTCGAGGACGTCACGGTCGGCTTCTACACGCAGCTGCTGCCCTCGAGCACGCTGCCGATCCGCAACTACCTGCGCCAGCTGGTCAACCAGGCGCTCGTCGACTGAGCCCCGCGCTGGGATCAGGTGACCTGATCGTGCTGCGTCCTCCCTCACCGCCCACGGTGAGGGAGGACGCTCGATGATCAGGTCACCTGATCGTCGCGGGTGGGCGCTCAGACGTAGCGGCGGTAGACGACGGTGGCGACCATCGCCGGCTTGCTGCCGCCCTCGATCTCCATCGTCACAGCGAGATTCATCGCGACGCCGCCGGCGAACGGGGTCGCCGACTCCATCGTCGCGCCGGCCCGCACCCGCGCGCCCACGGGAACCGGCGAGGGGAAGCGCACCTTCTCGGTGCCGTAGTTCACGCCCATGCTGAAGCCGGTGATCGTGACGATCTGCGGGATCAGCGAGGGCAGCAGCGACAGCGTCAGGTAGCCGTGCGCGATCGGGCCGCCGAAGGGGCTCTCCTTCTTCGCGCGCTCCGGGTCGACGTGGATCCACTGCTGGTCGCCGGTGGCGTCGGCGAACTGCTGCACCTGCTCCTGGGTGATCGTGACCCAGTCGCTGTAGCCCAGGTGCTGGCCGACCAGCCCCTGCACGCCCTCGACGCCGTCGACGGTGGTCTGCGCCATCTGCTCGCCCCTCTCCTCGGTCTGGTTGGCTGACTCCACCACACCGGCGTCACGAGGGAGGGAACGGGTTGCTCCGCATCGGTGCGCTGGACGTGCCAGACGGTGACTTCGTCCTGATGGCGATCGTGAACCGGACACCCGACTCGTTCTACGACCGCGGCGCGACATTCGGAATGGGTGCCGCCCTCGAGCGGGTGGACCGGGTCGTCGCCGAGGGCGCGGACATGGTGGACGTCGGCGGGGTGAAGGCCGCCCCGGGCGAGGAGGTCAGCCCGGCCGAGGAGATCCGCCGCACCGTCGATCTGGTCGCCGCCATCCGCGCCGCGCACCCGGGCCTGCCGATCTCGATCGACACCTGGCGGGCCGAGGTGGCCCGCGAGGCGCTGGCCGCCGGCGCCGACGTCGTCAACGATGCCTGGGGCGGGGTGGACCCCGAGCTCGCCGGCGTCGCCGCCGAGGCCGGCGCGGGCATCGTCTGCACGCACGCCGGCGGGCTGCCGCCGCGCACCCGGCCGCACCGCGTGCAGTACGACGACGTCGTCGCCGACATCGTCACGCGGACGACGGCGCTGGCCGAGGCCGCCGTCGCGGCAGGGGTGGACCGCGAGCGGGTGGTGATCGACCCGGGCCACGACTTCGGCAAGAACACCCGGCACTCGCTGGAGGCCACCCGGCGGCTGGACGAACTGGTCGCGACCGGCTGGCCGGTGCTCGTGGCGCTGTCGAACAAGGACTTCGTCGGCGAGACCCTCGGCGTCCCGCTCGAGGAGCGGCTCACCGGCACCCTGGCGACGACGGCGGTGAGCGCCTGGCTGGGTGCGCGGGTGTTCCGCGCGCACGACGTCGCCCCCACCCGCCAGACGCTGGACATGGTGGCCTCGATCCGGGGCACCCGGCCGCCGCTGCGCACGGTCCGCGGGCTGGCCTGAAGTTCAGCCCAGGACCAACGGGGCGGCGATACCAAGTCCGACCAGGGCCAGCAGGCCGACCGCGACAGCGATGCCGCCGGGCGAGCCGAGGTTGATCGTCCAGCCGATGCCGACCCGCTTGGGCACCCAGACCGAGGGGTCCTGCCGGTTGACGTAGACCAGCCCGCCCGGCCAGAACCGGTCGTCGTCCGGGGCCTCCGCCCGGCGGTCCGCCGTGGGCAGGTCGGCGCCGGCCAGCTCCCGGCGGTAGCGCCGGACCGCCTCGACCGTGCAGCCGATCACCGCCACCACGAAGAGCACCAGCGCGGGAACGCTCCAGCGCAGCCCCTCCGGGGAGAACCACGTGTCCAGGCCCAGGGCGCAGACCAGGGCCGTCGTCGCGAGGGCCGTCGTGGCCAGCACCCACTGCGCGACGTCCTGCTGGGCCCGCGCCCGCCGCGGGGCGAGCTCCACGGGATCGCCGGGGTGCACGCGGACCGGGAAGCGGGTGGCGGCGAAGGCGAGAGCGGCCACGAGGGCGAGCGCCGCCCAGCCGATCCAGACCGCGGCCAGCGCCGTCCACCAGGTCGTGTCCGCGTAGGAGTCGGGGCTGCCGGCCAGGTCCCAGTGGACGGGCACGCGGCCGGGGAGGTCGTCGTAGCGGAGGGCGCCCACGAGCGTCGTCCCGGCGAGCAGGACCACGGAGGCGAGGTACCAGCCCACCGGGACGCGGACGTCCTCGTGCGTGGCGGTGACCGCCGCCGACATGCGCACCGCCTTGCCGGCGAACCAGGCCTCGGAGGCCTTGGCGGCCATGAGCGGCCGGCGGGCCTGCACGAATGCTGCGATCCCGCCCGCCGTCGCGATGAGCACCGGCACCGCCACGGCCGCCGGTGGGGCGACGGCCGCGAGCGCGCCGGTCAGCGCGAGCGCGACCGCGGTGACGACGAGGACGGCGGAGCGGTAGGTGCGCAGCGCCCGTCCGACGGCGGGGTCCTCGACCCGGTCGGCCGGGACGCTCACGCCCAGGGGCAGGGTGGGCCGGGCGAGCGCCGGAGTGAGGAGGAACGAGCCGCCCACGAGGAGCGTCGTCCCCGCGCCGAGTGCCAGTGCCGACCAGGTCATGGGGTTTCCTCCGAGGTGCTGCCGGCTGCCGCCGGGGTGGTGAACGACGCGGCCAGCCGGCCGCAGATCTCGGCCGCCTCGGACGACGGCAGCCCGCGGGCGACGGCCTCGGCGAGCAGGGTGCGGGCGCGCGCCGACCAGTCGGCGACGAACGCGGGGTCGGGTGGGCCGCTCGTGGGATCGCGGACCACGACCGAGCCGGACTTGCTCGTCGTGGCGATCAGCCCGTCCTGCCGCAGCCCGTCGTAGGCCTTGGCGACCGTGGCCACGTTGATCCCGAAGGCCTTGGCGAGCGCGCGGACCGAGTGCAGAGACTGACCGCGGACGAGCCGCCCCGAGGCGATCGCCTCGATCACCCGCTCGCGGATCTGCTGGTAGATCGGCACGGGCGAGAGCGGGTCGACGTCGATGAGCACGCTCGGTTCTGACACACCTGTATTAGTACTAGTGATACAGATGCTCCGTCAAGCCGGCCGCCGTCCCGGTACCGCGCCGTCCGCCCTGCTACCGCGCCGCACCGCGGTACCCGCGCCCGCGAGGCGGTACCGGCGGCGGTGCGGAAGGCCCTGGCGACCGTCCGGCGACCGTTCTAGCGTCCGCGCCCTCAGAACCCTCGTGGAGCACCGGAGGTGGCGGGATGGCTGGTCGGGTCGTGCACTTCGAGGTCCCGTTCGACGACGGCGACCGCGCGCGCAGCTTCTACGCCCGGGCATTCGACTGGCAGATCGTGGAGATGCCGGAGATGGGCTACACGATGGTGACGACCGGCCCGAGCGGGGACACCGGGCCGACCGAGTCCGCGTTCATCAACGGTGGCATGCTCTCCCGCACCGACGCCGCCACCCGGGGCCCGGTCCTGGCCGTCGACGTCGACAGCATCGACGCCACGCTGTCCCGCATCGGCGAGCTCGGCGGCGCCACCGTCGTCGGCCGGACGCCGGTGGGCGACATGGGCTTCGCCGCCTACTTCACTGATCCCGAGGGCAACGTGATGGGCCTCTGGGAGACGGCGGCCTGACCTCCCCCGGCGCCTCTCGATGATCAGGTGACCTGATCATCGAGCGTCCTCCCTCACCGTGGAACGTGAGGGAGGACGCTGCACGATCAGGTCACCTGATCGTGGCGCGACCCGCGGGTCGCTACGTTGCCGGGCATGGCTGCCACGGGTTTCCACACCGCCGACGAGCTCAACGCGATGCTGCCGGGCACCTTCCCCGGGCTGCTGGGCATCGTCGTCGACACCCACGAGCCGGGGCGGCTCACCAGCCACCTCGACGTCCGACCCGAGCTGCTGGCCCCCAACGGCTACCTGCACGCCGGCACGGTGGTCACGCTCGCCGACACGTCCTGCGGCCTGCCCACCCGCGCACTGCTGCCCGAGGGCTCCAGCGGCTTCACGACCATCGAGCTGAAGAGCAACCACCTGGGGACGGCGCGGGAGGGGCGGATCAGCTGCGAGGCGACGAACGTGCACGCCGGTCGCACGACGCAGGTGTGGGACGCCGTGGTGCGCAACGAGGCCAGCGGCAAGCCGATCGCGCTGTTCCGCTGCACGCAGTCGGTGCTCTGGCCGCGCTAGACCCGGATCCCCGCGAACCCGGGTGTGCCGCGGGACACGGGTCGATGTGAGACTGGCGCCACACCAGCGATCCAGGAGGAACCCCGTGGCACTGGCCAGCCCGTACCCCGACGTCGAGATCCCGGACCTGTCGGTCCCCGAGGCGGTCCTGGCCGCGGGCAAGGAGCGGCCCGACGCCCCGGCGCTGATCGACGGCCTGAAGGGTGACGTGATCACCCACGGCCAGCTCGCCGCCTACGTCGACCGGGTGGCGGCCAACCTGCACGCCCGCGGGCTGCGCAAGGGCGACGTCGTCGCCGTCTTCTGCCCCAACACGCAGTGGTTCCCGGTGGTCTTCCACGGCATCGCCGCGGCGGGCTGCGTGATGAGCCCGATCAACTCGCTCTACACCCCCGACGAGATCGCCTTCCAGCTGAAGGACTCGGGCGCGAAGATCCTCATCACCATCTCGATGTTCCTGGACCGCGCGCAGGCCGCGGCCGAGAAGGCGCCGGTCGACGAGATCGTCGTGCTCGACGGCGCCGAGGGCCACGCCAACCTGTTCGACCTGCTGGGCGCCGACGCCCCCAGCGTCCAGGTGGAGTTCGACCCGGCGAACGACCTGGTCACGCTGCCCTACTCCAGCGGCACCACGGGCCTGCCCAAGGGCGTCATGCTCACCCACCGCAACCTGGTGGCGAACGTGACGCAGTGCCTGCCGCTGCTCAAGACCGGCGCCGACGAGCGGATCATCGCCGTCCTGCCGTTCTTCCACATCTACGGCCTGACCGTGCTGATGAACCAGGGCCTGGCGCTGGGCGGCACCGTGGTCACCCTCCCCCGGTTCGAGCTCGAGGACTTCCTGCGCACCATCCAGGAGCACAAGATCACCCGCGCGTTCGTCGCGCCGCCGATCCTGCTGGCGCTGGCCAAGCACCCGCTGGTCGACCAGTACGACCTGAGCTCGCTGGAGTCGATCCTCTCCGGCGCCGCCCCGCTGGACGAGCAGCTCGCGCTGGCCGTGCAGGACCGGCTCCGGGCGAAGGGCGCCTCCGTCACGGTGGCCCAGGGCTACGGGATGACCGAGCTCTCCCCGGTCTCGCACACCACCCCCGACCCCGACTCCATGCCGCCGGGGTTCACCCTCGAGGTGCCCAAGGGCTCGGTCGGCTTCGCGATCCCGAACACCGAGTGCCGGCTGATCGACCCGAACACCGGCGAGGACGCCGCCCCGGGCGAGCGCGGCGAGCTGTGGATCCGCGGCCCGCAGGTGATGAAGGGCTACCTCAACAACGAGGAGGCCACCCGCGCCACCCTCGACGCGGACGGCTGGCTGCACACCGGGGACGTCGCCGTCGTCGACGAGCACGGCATCTACACCGTGGTCGACCGGGTCAAGGAGCTGATCAAGTACAAGGGCTACCAGGTGGCCCCGGCCGAGCTCGAGGCCGTGCTGATCAACCACCCGGAGATCGCCGACGCCGCGGTCATCGGCGTGCCGGACAAGGAGAGCGGCGAGGAGCTGCCGAAGGCGTTCGTCGTCCGCGCGCAGGGCTCACAGCTCACCGAGGAGGCCGTCATGGCCTACATGGCGGAGAAGGTCGCCCCGCACAAGAAGATCCGGTTCGTCGAGTTCATCGACGAGGTGCCCAAGTCCTCGGCCGGCAAGATCCTGCGCAAGGACCTCAAGGCCCGCGCCTGAGCGCCGGCGGCGCGCCCCGGGTCACCCGCTCCGCGGGTCCCGGGGCGTGCTGCCGATCGTCGGGCCCCGCTGCGCGTCGGCCGCCGAGCTGCGGTCGACCGGCGCCGGCGGCGCCCAGCCCGGGGGCGGACCACCCGGGGGCGGCGTCCAGGCGTACCGGGGGACGGCGGGACGGCGCAGCGCGAGCACCAGCAGCAGCACGGCCAGCCCGACCAGGACCAGGCCGCCGCCCAGCAGGCCCCAGGCCAGCCCGGTGAGCGCGGGGAGCGTGGCCCCGATCCGGGCGTCCACGGCCACCCCGGCCGAGCCGTCGGCGTTCATCACGACCAGCGTCCAGGAGCCGTCGTCCGGCTCCCAGCTCAGCTGCTGGGTGCCCGGCCCGGTGGCCTGCACGGTCCAGAAGTCCTGGTCCGCGGGCGGTCCGCTCGGGGCGCCGCCCGCCAGGAGCTCCTGGTCGGCGGCGGAGGTGTCCAGACCGAGGTCGTCGACGACGGTCCGCTGCACCCCGGCCAGGTAGGCCGCGGCGTCGGCGGCCGGCGCGATGCCCACGAACACGTCCGTGCCTGGCTCGGCGGTCGTGACCTCGACGCGGGCGGTCCCCAGCGCCGCCGAGGCGCCCACCCAGTCCGCGCCGGTGTCCAGGTCGATGGTCTCGGTGACCAGCGCGTGGCCGGGCGTCGCGAAGGTGTCCGAGGCCGTGTAGAGGTAGCCGTCGTCCGCGCGCTCCCGCTGGTCGACCCACAGCAGCACCCCGCCGCCGGCGAGCAGCCCGAGGGCGGGCAGGAACAGCAGCGCGCCGACGACCGCGGCGATGACGCGGCCCGCGCTCGTCCGGCGGGGTGGCGGCGGCATCCACGCACCCGGCGGGGGTCCGGCCTGCGGGGGTCCGGCGTACGGCGGCGCACCGGCCGGCGGGGGCTGGTGCGAGGGCGGTGGGCCGACGGGGCGCGGATCGCCGATCGGCGGGTCGGTAGCCATGGGGCAGCTCCTCGGCGCCGCCGGAGCCGCTGCACCGCGGCGGGGGCCGGCGGTGCCCCCACCCTGGCACCGGGGAGCCGGCCCGCAAGGCCGCTGCGGCGCCGGCGTCCGGGGGCCGGGCGCCCGACCGGCGCGTCCGCGCGCACCGTCGACCGGCCGCGACGACGTGCACGCCCGCGACCTGCTCTCCCGGCGGCGCCCGCCCGTCGCCCTGCGGTTCGGCCCGTCCGTCGACGTCTCCGCCGGTGACGTGCGGGTCGCCACCGACGCGCTCATGGGGGCCATCCAGCAGCTCAGCGGGCAGGAGTACCTGCCCGGCTACGCGCCCCGCAGGGCCGCCTGAGGCCGCTGCTCCTAGGGTCGGGGCATGCGCGCGGTCACGATCAGCGAACCCGGGAGCCCCGACGTCCTCGGCTGGTCGGAGGTGCCCGACCCGGTCGCCGGCCCCGGCGAGGTGGTCGTCGACGTCGCCGCCACCGCGGTGAACCGGGCCGACCTCATGCAGCGGCAGGGCTTCTACCCGCCGCCGAAGGGCGCCAGCGAGATCCTCGGCCTGGAGTGCAGCGGCGTCATCAGCGAGGTCGGCGAGGGCGTGACCGGCTGGTCGGTGGGCGACGAGGTGTGCGCGCTGCTCTCCGGCGGCGGCTACGCCGAGCGGGTCGCCGTCCCCGCCGGGCAGCTGCTGCCCCGCCCCGCCGGCGTCGAGCTGGCGACGGCGGCCGCGCTGCCCGAGGTGGTCTGCACCGTCTGGTCCAACGTGTTCATGCTCGCCGGGCTCTCCCGCGGCGGCACCTTCCTGGTGCACGGCGGCTCCAGCGGCATCGGCACCATGGCCATCCAGCTGGCCGCCCGGGCCGGGGCGCGGGTGATCACCACCGCCGGCACGCAGGCCAAGCTCGACGTCTGCCGCGAGCTCGGCGCCGACGTCGCGATCAACTACCGCGACGAGGACTTCGTCGAGCGGGTCCGCGAGGCGACCGGCGGTCGCGGCGTCGACGTCGTCCTCGACAACATGGGCGCCAAGTACCTGGCCCGCAACGTCGACGCCCTCGCCGTCGGCGGGCGGCTGGTGGTCATCGGCATGCAGGGCGGCACGAAGGCCGAGCTCGACCTCGGCACGCTGCTGGCCAAGCGGGCCTCGGTGCACGCCACCGGGCTGCGCGGCCGCCCGGCCACCGGCCCCGGCGGCAAGGCCGAGATCATCGCCGCGGTGCTCCGCGACGTGTGGCCCGACGTGGAGCGCGGCACGGTCCGCCCGATCGTCGACCGGCGGCTGCCGATGTCCCGGGCGGCCGAGGCGCACCGCGCCGTGGAGGCCAGCGAGCACGTCGGCAAGGTGCTGCTGCTCCCCGCCGACTGAGGCTCGGAGGGCACCCGCACCAGCTCGCGGCGCGTCAGCGGCGGTGCGACGGAGCGGGCGGCGGCACCGGGCGGGCGGGGACGCGGGCCCGCAGCGCGGCGACGGCGTCGATGACCAGCCCGACCTCGTCGGGGGTGTTGTAGTGCATGAGGCCCAGCCGGACGGCGCCGCCGCTCTCGGTCACCCCGAGGGCGTCGAACAGCTCGCGGGCGTAGGCGTCGCCGTCCCAGACGCAGATGCCCTGCCGGTTGAGCTCGGCGGCCACCTGGCGGGGGCGCATCCCCTCGACCCGGAACGCCAGCGTCGGCGTCGTCCGCTCCGGGCGGCCCAGCACGTGCACGTGCCGCATGGCCCGCAGGGCGTCGTCCAGCCAGCCGAACAGCTCGCCCTCGTAGCGGGCGACCGCGGCAAGCGAGGCGCGCAGCCGGTCGCGGCGCGAACCGGTCGCCGTCCCGTCGAGGGCGGCCAGGTGGTCGACGGCCGCGGGCACCCCGGCGTACAGCTCGTAGGGCGCGGCGCCGGCCTCGAAGCGGTCGGGCACCTTGTCCGACGTCGGCAGCAGCTTGTCCGGGTGCAGGTGGGCCAGCAGCTGGGGATCGGCGACGACGGCGCCCACGTGCGGGCCGCCCCACTTGGACGCCGAGAGCGCGAGGAAGTCCGCGCCCAGCGCGGTGCGGTCCAGGTACATGTGCGGGGCGGCGTGCGAGGCGTCGACGTAGACCATCGCGCCGACGGCGTGCGCCCGGTGCGCGATCTCGGCGACCTCGGGGCAGGTGCCGATCGCGCTGCTCGCCGCGGTGAAGGCGACCAGCCGGGTGCGCGGGGTGACCAGGTCGTCGTACTGCCAGGCGGGCAGCTCACCGGACTCGATGTCCACCTCGGCCCAGCGGACGACGACGCCGCGCTCCTCGGCCAGCTGCACCCAGGGGCGGATGTTGGCGTCGTGGTCCAGGCGGCTGACGACGATCTCGTCGCCGGCCCGCCAGGTGCGCGCGATCGCCCGGGCCAGCGTGTAGGTCACGGCGGTCATGCTGGGGCCGAGGACGACGCCGCCCGGGGTCCCGCCGACGAGGTCGGCCAGCGCGGCGCGGGCGGCGGAGACCAGCCCCTCGGCGCGCGCGGAGGCGGCGAACACCCCGCCGCGCTCGGCGACCGGCATCCGCAGCGCGTGCCCGACCGCCCGGGCGACGTCCTCGGGCAGCAGCGCGCCGCCCGGCCCGTCGACGTGCACGTGACCGTCGGCCAGCGCGGGGAGGAGGCCGCGGACCCGGGCGACGTCGAGCCGGGACTCCATGGTGCGCACCCTAGTGGCCGCCCCGCCGCTCCCGTCGGGGCTGGGGGCGGCTGCGCGCGGGCGCCGACCTGCCGTTCGGCGGCACCGGGCGCGGGGCAGGATGGAGCCATGACTGCACCCGGCACCGGCAGCGAACGTCCCCAGCAGGTCGTCGTCGTGGGGCCCGACGGCCAGCCCGTGGGCGCCCTCCCGGTGGGCTCGGCCCCCGGTGGAGGCGAGGACGACGCGATGCAGATCAACGAGATGGTGGAGCAGCCGGCGAAGGTCATGCGGATCGGCACGATGATCAAGCAGCTGCTGGAGGAGGTGCGGGCCGCGCCCCTCGACGAGGCCAGCCGCAACCGGCTGCGCGACATCCACGCCTCGTCCATCCGCGAGCTCGAGCAGGGCCTGGCCCCCGAGCTGCGCGAGGAGCTCGAGCGGATCACGCTCCCGTTCGACGAGGACCAGACGCCCACCGACGCCGAGCTGCGCATCGCCCAGGCGCAGCTGGTCGGCTGGCTCGAGGGCGTGTTCCACGGCATCCAGACCGCGCTGTTCGCCCAGCAGATGGCCGCCCGCGCCCAGCTCGAGGAGATGCGCCGCAAGGCCCTGCCCGGCGGCCAGAGCAGCGCCCAGCCCGACCTGCGTCCCGGCGGCGGCCAGTACCTCTGACGAGCTCAGCCGCTGGGATCAGGTGACCTGATCGTCGAGCGTCCTCCCTCGGCGCACACCACGAGGGAGGACGCTCGGAGCTGTGGGTGGACGAGGTTGTCCACAGATGCGCCCGCGCCGTTCCGCTCCGGGCACGGCGCCTCGATCGTGGGCACATGCACCCGCACCTGCAGGCCGTGGCCCGGCGACGCGGCGGTGTCTTCACCGTCGCCGACGCCCGCCGCGTCGGCTACCGCCCTGACGAGATCCGCGCCGCCGTGGTCAGCAGGCGCTGGCGCCGCCTCCGCCGCGGCATCTACGTGGCCGCCGAGACCTGGGCGGCGACCGCCGGCGACGAACGGGAGCGCCACCTGCTGCACGCCCTCGCGGCCTTCGCCGCGCTCGGACCGGGCCCGGCGCTCAGCCACTCCTCGGCAGCCCGGCACCACGGCCTCGTGCTGCCCCGGGCTGTTGACGCCGACGTCCGCCTGACGCACCCGGACCAGTGGCGGACCGGCCCCGGCTACCGGATCGCAGCGGCCGAGCTGCCGCCGGAGGACCTGGTGGACGCCGGCCCCTTCGTCGTGACGACGGCGGCGCGCACGCTCGTCGACTGCGCCCGCGAGTGGGACCTGCTCGACGCCGTCGTCGCTCTGGACGACGCCCTCCACAGAACGCAGGTGCGCCGCGTCGATCTCGTGGCCACCGTGCTGCGGCAGACGCACTGGCTGGGGATCGGCTCCGCCGCGCGCGCCGTCGACCTGGCCGACGGGCTGGCGGAATCACCCCTGGAGACGCGCAACCGGTTGCGGCTGCTCGAGGCGGGCTTCCACGCGTTCGAGTCGCAGGTGGAGTTGCACGGGCCCGGCGGCTTCGTGGCGCGGGTGGACGGCTGGCTCGACGACATCGCCGTCGCGATCGAGGTCGACGGGTACGTCAAGTACGCCGATCCGCTCGACGGGCGGACGCCGGCCGAGGTGGCCTGGCAGGAGAAGCGGCGGGAGGACCGCATCCGCGACCTCGACGTGCCGGTGGTCCGGATCACGCAGGCCGACTTCCCCCGGCTGGAGCGGCCCATCCGGCGGCTGCACGAGCTCGGCAACCGCCCGTCGAGCGGCCCCCGACGGTTCCGCGTCGTCCGTCGTCCGGAACCCGGGGCGGAGCCCGACGACGCCGTCGCCTGACCCTCTCTGAGGCCCGACGGTGGCGTCCTCCCTCACCGCAGAGCGTCCTCCCTCGTGGTGCACGGTGAGGGAGGACGCTCGACGATCAGGTCACCTGATCCCAGCGGGGAGGGGTCAGACGCGGAAGCGGGCGACCGCCTCCTGCAGCTCGCCGCTCATGCGGGCGAGGTCGGCGGAGGCGTCCTGGGCGTCGGTGACGCGCTGGTTGGTCTCCTGCGTGCCGGCGGCGAGGCCGGAGATGGCGGCCGCGATGCCCTGGGTGCCGCTGGCGGCCTCGGCGACGTTGCGGTTCATCTCGTTGGTGGTGGCGGTCTGCTCCTCGACGGCCGCGGCGATGGTCGCCTGGAAGTCGTTGATCTCGCCGATGACCGAGGAGATCTGGCTGATCGCCTCGACCGCGCCGGCGGTGTCGGCCTGGATGGCCTCGACCCGCTGGGAGATGTCCTCGGTGGCGCGGGCGGTCTCCTGCGCGAGCTCCTTGACCTCGCTGGCGACGACGGCGAAGCCCTTCCCGGCCTCACCGGCGCGCGCGGCCTCGATGGTGGCGTTGAGCGCCAGCAGGTTGGTCTGCTCGGCGATGCCGTTGATCAGCTTGATGACGGTGGCGATCTCCTGCGAGGAGTCGCCCAGCTTGCCGACCGTGCGGGTGGTGTTCTCGGCGACGGCGACGGCCTGGCCGGCCACGCGGGCGGCCTCGGTGGCGTTGTGCGCGATCTCGCGGATCGCGGACTCCATCTGCGAGGAGCCGGTGGCCACGGTGTCGACGCTCGCGGCGACGGCACCGGCGGAGGCGACGACGTCGTCGGCCTGGCCGGCGGCGGTGCGGGCGTTGGCCGAGATGCCCTCGGCAGCGGCGTTGAGCTGCGTCGAGGCGGCCGCGAGGCGGGCCGAGGAGTCATTCACGAGGAGCAGGACGTGGGAGATCGCGTCGAGCGTCTCGTCCAGCGACTCGGCCATCTCGCCGAGCTCGCCACCGCCGGTGCGGCCGGCGCGGACGGTGAGGTCGCCGTCGGCGACCTGACCGAGGATCTCGCGGATCCGCTGCACCGGGCGGGTGACCCCGCGGGAGACGATCGTGGCCAGGACGACGCTGATCGCCAGGCCGGTCAGCATGATGACGATGGTCAGGTTGCGCGCCGAGGCGTAGGCGTCCGCGGCCTCCGCGGCGGTGGCGGCCGAGGACTCGGCGGCGGCCGTGGTGGCGGCGGTGATCGACTCCTTGATCACCAGTTCCTGCTCACCCATGACCCCGAGGAGCTGGATGGCGCGCGCCGGGTTGGCCGCGATGAAGCCGGGCTGGGAGAGCTCGGCGAGCGCCGGCAGGTAGGTGTCGACGGCGGTGGCGAACTCGGTGAACGCCGCGCGCGCCTCAGCCGGCAGCGGCATGGCGTCGACCTCGGCGGTGTGCTCGGCGAGGATCTCCATGTAGTCGGCCGCGGCCTGCTTGGACTTGGCGATGGTCTCCGCGGGCAGCACGGTGACGTTGGACCGGGCGACGTTGGCCGACAGCTGCCACCAGTCGGCCTCGAGGCTGCGCAGGCCGTCCAGCGGGACGGCGCCGTCCTCGTACACCTCCTGGGCGTTGCCGCTGAGCTCGGACATGCGGTTGATGCCGAAGGCGCCCACGCCGACGGTGGTCAGCGCGACGACGAGGATGGAGCCGAGCATCCGGGTCCGCAGCCCCAGCCCGGAGCCGCTCGCGCGCGTCTCCGCCGGCTCCTCGGGCGCGAGCGCGCCCGCCCCGACCGCGTGGTCGTCCGCCTGAGTCATCCCTGCCCGCTTTCCTGTACGACTGGATGTCGAAATCCCGACGCAGTGCCTATCGGCCGGGGACGGCGGAACTTGAGCAGAGGCCTCAGAGGGTCGCGAGGAAGGCCGCGACGCCGTCCTCGTCGTTGCCGAGCGTGACGTCGGTGGCCACGGCGAGCAGATCGGGGTGGGCGTGCGCCATCGCGACCGCCCGCCCACCGCCGTCGCGGACCCACTCGAACGCGGCGATGTCGTTGGGCATGTCCCCGAAGACGACGACGTCGGCCGGGCCCAGGCCGTGCCGCGCGGCGACCGCGGCCAGCCCGGAGGCCTTGGTGACGCCGGGGGCGCTGATCTCGGCGAGCGCGTCGCTGGAGGAGTGCGTGACCGTGGCCCGGTCGCCGACGATCTCCTCGATCAGCTCGACGAAGGCGTCCGGCGCCATCGATTCGTGGCGAGCCAGCAGCTTGGCGGCCGGCGCGGCGGTCATCTCCTCCAGCGTGGCGACGCCGACGCCGGGCGCGTCGACGTCCCAGCGCGGGCGGTAGACCGGCTCGTGGCGGAACTCCCAGCCGTGCTCGACGGCGAACCACGTCGTGGGCTGCCGGACCCGCAGCTCGGCGGTGATCGCCTGCAGCGCGTCGGGCGTCAGCGGCGCCTCGTCGACGATCTTCATCGGCCCGAGGTCGAGCAGCACGGCGCCGTTGCAGCAGACCGCCGTCCCGAACTCGATGACCTCGCGGACGCGGTGCATCCAGCGCGGCGGCCGGCCGGTCGCGAGGACGAACGGCACCCCCTCGGCGCGCCACCGGGCCAGCTCGGCGACCGTGGCGTCACCGACGGTGTCGTCGGAGCGCAGCAGCGTGCCGTCCATGTCGCTGGCGATCAGCCGCGGTCTCCAGTCAGACATCGCGCACCCGGTCACACATCGGCCAGCACCGCCTCCAGGTAGCGCGCCACGCCGTCGGCCCGGTGCCCGCCGGCGACGCCGTCGGCCAGCGTCTTCACCGCCGGGTGCGCGTTGGCCACGGCCACCGCGCGGCCGCCGGCGGCCTGGACGGCGCCGAGCATCGGCAGGTCGTTGGGCATGTCCCCGAAGACGAGGACGTCGCCGAACCCGACGCCGTGCCGGTCGAGCGCCAGCTGCAGCCCGCTGGCCTTGGTGATGCCCGGGGGCAGCACCTCGATGAAGCCGAGGCCGGCGTGCGTCAGCTCGGCGTCGGCGGGGTCGACGACGCTGCGGGCGAGCGCGAGCAGCTCGTCCTGGTCGAGGCTCGCCGAGCGCGCGAACACCTTGAGGACGGCGCCCGCGGGTAGCACCTCGTCCCGGGCGAGCAGCTGCGACGGCTCCGGGTAGGGCCAGTCGAAGCCGTGCTGGACGCGCAGCCGGGTGCGCACCTCGCCCTGCTCGGCGGCGTCCTCGACGGCGAGGACGACGTCGCCGGCGACGGCCTCGATCGCCTCCACCACGCGCACCGCCTGGGCGCGCGGCAGCGCCACGGTGCGCAGCACCTCGTCCCGCTCGAGGTCGACGACGAAGCCGCCCTGCGAGAGGACGGCGATGCCGCGGTGGTCCAGCGCCGCCTTCACCGTGTCGAGCAGCCGGGGCCCGCGGCCGGTGACGCCGACGACGGGGATGCCGGCGTCCCAGCACGCCTCCAGCGCGTCGCGGGTGCGCGGGCTGACCAGCCCGTTCTCGTCCAGCAGCGTGCCGTCGAGGTCGCTGGCGACGAGCTTGGGCCGCCACGCGCCCAGGTCTCCGTGGTCCACGACCCGGTCGGCGCCGTCCAGGATCCCGTGGGCCCGGATGGCGCGCGGCGGGCTCCCGGTCATGCGGGCGGCACCGGGGCGGCCAGCGCCATGCCCGGGGTGAGGGCCTCGACCCCGCCCAGCCAGGGGCGCAGCGCGACCGGGACGTGCACCGAGCCGTCGGCGCGCTGGTGCACCTCGAGCAGGCAGGCGATGGTGCGGGCGATGGCGCAGAGGGTGCCGTTCAGCGTCGCCGCCGTCTGGTTCTTCCCGTCCGCGTCGCGGTATCGGATGGTGAGCCTCCGGGCCTGGAAGGTGGTGCAGTCCGAGGTGCTGGTGAGCTCCCGGTAGGTGCCCTGGGTCGGGAACCACGCCTCGATGTCGTACTTGCGCGCGGCGCTCGTGCCCAGGTCACCCGCGGCGATGTCGACCACCCGGTAGGGCAGCTCCAGCGCCTGGAGGAACTCCTCCTCCCACTGCAGCAGACGCAGGTGCTCGGCGGCGGCGTCCTCGGGTGCACAGAAGCTGAACATTTCGACCTTGTCGAACCAGTGCACGCGGATCAGGCCGCGGGTGTCCTTGCCGTAGGAGCCGGCCTCGCGGCGGAAGCAGGACGACCAGCCGGCGTAGCGCTTCGGACCCTGCGACAGGTCGAGCACCTCGTCGGAGTGCATGCCGGCGATGGCGACCTCGGAGGTGCCGACGAGGTACAGGTCGTCGCGCTCGACCCGGTAGACCTCCTCGTCGTGCTCGCCGAGGAAGCCGGTGCCCTCCATGGCGGAGGGCTTGACCAGCGCGGGGGCGATGACCGGCGTGAACCCGGCGGCGACGGCGCGGGTGATGGCCAGCTGGGCCAGCGCGAACTCCAGCAGCGCACCGGGGCCGGTGAGGAAGTAGAACCGCGAGCCCGACACCTTGGCGCCGCGCTCCATGTCGATCGCGCCCAGCGCCTCGCCGATCTCGAGGTGGTCGCGCACCGGGAAGTCGTAGGTGGGCACCTCGCCGACGGTGCGCAGCGTGACGGCGTCGTCCTCACCGCCGGGCGGGACGTCATCGTGGACGACGTTGGCGATCGCCAGGTGGGCGGCGCGCAGCGCGGCGTCGGCCTCGCGCTGGGCCTCCTCGGCCGCCTTCACCTCGGCGGCCAGGGCCTTGGCCCGCTCGAGGACGGCCGGCCGCTCCTCCGGGGTCGCCTTCTTGACCGCCTGCGAGGCGGCCTTCTGCTCGCTGCGCAGGTCGTCGACCCGCTTGACCCCTTCCCGGCGGGCGGCGTCGGCGGCCAGGAGGGCGTCGACCAGGGACTCGTCGTCCCCCCGCGCCCGCTGGCTGGCACGGACGAGGTCGGGGTTCTCACGCACGAGCCGCAGGTCGATCACTGTGTGATTTTGTCACCCTCCGGGTGACACCGCGGCCAGCACCCGTCCCCCCCGCTGCGACGAGCGTGTCCGGGCCACGCGCCGAGGACCCTCCGGGCCCGTCTGCGCGCAGCCCCTCGCAAGCGACCTCACGTAAGCGACAATCCTTGTCATGCGCTTCCTGCAGCGACCCGAGCACGACCTCACCTACGCCGACGTCTTCATGGTGCCCAACCACTCGACGGTGGGCTCCCGGCTCGAGGTCGACCTGACCACGCCGGACCGGGTGGGCACGACCATCCCCGTCGTCGTCGCCAACATGACGGCGATCTCCGGCCGCCGGATGGCCGAGACCGCGGCCCGGCGCGGTGGCCTGGCCGTGCTGCCGCAGGACATCCCGGTCGACGTGGTCGGCGAGGTCGTCTCCTGGCTCAAGCAGCGGCACCCGGTGTACGACACCCCCATCACCCTGGCCCCCACCTCGACCGTCGGCGAGGCGCTGTCGCTGCTCACCAAGCGCGCGCACGGGATCGTCGTGGTCGTCGAGGGCGGCTCCCCGGTCGGCATCGTCACCGACGGGCAGTGCCAGGGCGTGGACCGGTTCACCCAGCTGTCCGAGGTGATGACCGGCGACCCGCTCACCATCCCGGCCGGCACCGACCTGCCCAAGATCTTCGACGTGCTCTCCGACGAGCGGGTCAGCGCGGCGCCCGTCGTGGAGGGCGACCGGCTGGTCGGCGTCATCACGAAGAAGGGCGCGCTGCGCTCGGCGATCTACACGCCCGCGGTGGACGGCGACGGCCGGCTGCTCGCCTCGGCCGCCGTCGGCATCAACGGCGACGTCGCCGGCAAGGCGCAGGCCCTGCTCGCCGCGGGCGTCGACGTGCTCGTCGTCGACACCGCCCACGGGCACCAGGAGAAGGCGATCGAGGGCGCTGCGCGCGGTCCGCTCGGTGGCCGGCTCCGTGCCGGTCGTCGCCGGCAACGTGGTGACGGCGCAGGGCACCCGCGACCTGATCGAGGCCGGCGCCGACGTCGTCAAGGTGGGCGTGGGCCCCGGCGCCATGTGCACCACCCGGATGATGACCGGCGTCGGCCGGCCGCAGTTCTCCGCCGTCGAGGAGTGCGCCGCGGAGGCGCGCGCGCTGGGCAAGCACGTGTGGGCCGACGGCGGCGTCCGGCACCCGCGCGACATCGCCCTGGCCCTGGCCGCGGGCGCGGCGAACGTGATGGTCGGCTCCTGGTTCGCCGGCACCTACGAGTCGGCCGGCGACATCCACGACGACGGCTCGGGCCGGCTCTACAAGGAGTCCTTCGGCATGGCGTCGGCGCGCGCGGTCAAGGCGCGGACGGCGACGCAGAGCGGCTTCGAGCGCGCGCGGGCCGGCCTGTTCGAGGAGGGCATCTCGTCCTCCCGCATGTACCTGGACCCCGGCCCGCCCCGGCGTCGAGGACCTGATCGACCAGATCGTCGCGGGTGTGCGCTCGTCGTGCACCTACGCGGGCGCCCGCACCGTGGACGAGCTGCACGAGCGCGCGGTGCTGGGGGTGCAGAGCGCGGCCGGCTACGAGGAGGGCCGCCCGCTGCCGACGTCCTGGTGAACGCGTGAAGGCGCTGCCCCTGCCGGTGTTCGAGGCGCTGGTCGCCGACGCCCTCGACGAGGTGCCGCCGGACCTGCTGGCGCTGATGGACAACGTCGTCGTCCTGGTCGAGGACCGGAACCCCGACGAGCCGGACCTGCTCGGCATCTACGAGGGGTTCGCGCTGACCGAGCGCGGCTGGGAGTACGGCGGGGCGCTGCCCGACCGGATCATGATCTACCGCGAGGCGATCTGCGACATCTGCGAGACGGCCGAGGAGATCGTCGAGGAGGTCACGATCACCGTCGTCCACGAGATCGCGCACCACTTCGGCATCGAGGAGGAGCGGCTGCACGAGCTCGGCTGGGGCTGACGCCTCCCTGGCTTTTCCGCGAAAAGGCGGGGATCGAGCGCCGGGTAGCGTTCCGGGACGTGCCCGACGACTTCGCCGCTGCCGGCAAGCTGCCGATCAAGATGCTGCACGACCGCATCCTGGTCGCGCTCCGCAAGGAGGACGGCGACCGGCGGTCCAGCGGCGGCATCCTCATCCCCGCGACGGCGCAGGTGGCCAAGCGGCTGGTGTGGGGCGAGGCCAGGGGCGTCGGCCCGTCGGTGCGCCAGGTGAAGGTCGGCGACCAGGTGCTCTTCTCCCCCGAGGACCAGCACGAGGTCGAGGTGCACGGCGAGGACCTGATCATCCTGCGCGAGCGCGACGTGCACGCCGTCGCCGCCGAGCGCATCGAGGAGTCGACCGGGCTCTACCTGTAGGCGCGATCCTGAGCGCGAGTGTGCGTTCATCGGGGTCATCCAGCGGCCGTGGGCCCGGAACGTGCACAGTCAGGACGGCGGCGGCTCGCCCTCGGCTCGGGCGTGCCGGGTGATGACGGCGGTCATGTCCTCCAGCCACCGGCGGACGACGGCGAGCTCCTCGGGCGCGTACCCCTCCATCGCGGCCGCCATGTCCTGAGCCAGCCCGCCGAAGTGCTCGGACCCGGCGGCCATCGCGGTCTCGGACATCTGCAGCACCACCCGCCGGCGGTCCGCGTCGTCCTTGGCGCGGCGCACGTGCCCGACCCGCTCCAGCCGGTCGACCAGCGCGGTCACCGACGCCGAGCGCAGCTCCACGGCCTCGCCGAGCCGGCCCGCGGTGAGCGCCTCGCCCCGTCGGGCGGCATCCATGATCGCCACCAGGGCGCGGACGTCGGTCCGGTTCAGCCCCTGCTCGTGGGCGAATCGCTGCCCGACTGCATCCAGTTCAACGTTCAACCGCCGAAGGAGCAGTGCCAGCTCCTGGTGCCTGCGTGCGGCGTCCTCGGCCATGCCACCTCCGTTCGCGCGCCGTGCCCCTCCGACGTAATCTCTCGATGATCGAGATTATCGACCAGCAAAGGACATCATGCCCAGCCGCACCCGCACCCTCCGCTGGTTGATCCCGGCGCTCATCGCCATCGCCTGGCTGGTCCTGGCCGGCCCGCTCGGCTCGTTCAGCGGCAAGCTGGCCGAGGTCTCGGAGAACGACTCCGCGGCCTTCCTGCCCGACAGCGCCGACTCCACGCGCGTCACCGAGCTCAGCCGCGCGTTCCAGAGCGAGCGCACGCTGCCGGTGATCCTGCTCTGGGAGAGCGAGGACGGCGCGCTGGACCCGGCCGTGCAGGCCCAGGCGCAGGAACGGCTCGACGAGGCCGTCGGCATCGCCGAGGAGGCCGGCGCGCTGGAGGGCGAGCCCTCCCCGGTCATCCCGTCGGAGGACGGCGCGGCCGTGCAGGCGGTGCTGCCGTTCGACCCGGACCTCGGGGACACGCTCAACGAGGTCGTCGCCGACCTCCGCGACCTGGCGCCCATCGACGGCACCACCGCCTACGTCACCGGCCCGGGTGCGATCTTCGCCGACTTCGCCGAGGGTTTCTCGGGCATCGACGGGCTGCTGCTGGTCGCCGCGTTCGGCGTCGTCCTGCTCATCCTGCTCGTCGTCTACCGCAGCCCGCTGCTGCCGCTGCTGGTCATCGGCACCGCCGGGATGGCGTTGGTGGTCTCGCTCGCGGTCGCCTACTTCCTGGCGAAGCAGGGCTGGATCGACGTCAACGGCCAGAGCCAGGGCATCGCCTCGATCCTCGTCGTCGGCGCCGCGACCGACTACGGCCTGCTGCTCGTCGCCCGGTACCGCGAGGAGCTGCGCCGCGAGGAGTCCAAGTACACCGCGATGCGGGTCGCCCTGAAGCAGTCGTGGGAGCCGATCCTCGCCTCCGGCGGCACGGTGATCCTCGGCGTCCTGTGCCTGGTGTTCTCCGACCTCGGCTCCAACCGGGGGCTCGGCCCCATCTCCGCGGTCTGCATCGCCTTCGCCATGCTCGCCGCCCTCACCTTCCTGCCCGCCGTCCTGGTGCTCCTCGGCCGCGCCGCGTTCTGGCCGTTCCGGCCGAAGTACGGCCAGGAGCAGCCGCACGGCAAGGGCTGGGAGCGGATCGCCACGTCCGTCGGCCGCCGCCCCCGCCCCTACCTGCTGGCCAGCGGCGGCGCGCTGGTCGTCCTGGCGCTGTTCCTGCCGCTGTTCGACTCCGACGGCATCCCGCTGTCCGAGGGCGTGCGCGGCGGCTCGGAGTCCGGCGCCGGCCAGGAGGCGATCGCGCGGCACTTCGACGCGGGTGCCGCCAGCCCGGCGATCATCATCACCCCCGCCGAGGGCTGGCAGGACGTCGCCGCAGCGGCCGCCGACACCGCCGGCGTCACCGAGGTGGCGCCCTACACCGGCCAGCAGGCCGGCCCGCCCGGAGCCGGCGGCGGTGAGCCGCTGGAGGTCGACGGCCTGGTCCGCCTCGAGGCCACTCTCGACGCCGCACCGGACAGCGAGGCCGCGCAGGACACCGTCTCGGAACTGCGGACGGCGGTCCGCGACGTCGACCCCGATGCCCTCGTCGGCGGCACCTCGGCGCAGGACCTGGACACCCAGGAGACGGCGGCCCGCGACCTGCTGGTCATCGTGCCGCTGGTGCTGCTGGTGATCACCGTCGTCCTGGCGCTGCTGCTGCGGGCGATCGTGGCACCGATCCTGCTGGTCGCCACGACCGCGCTGAGCACGGCCGCGACCGTCGGCGTCGCCGCGCTGGCCTTCGACCACCTCTTCGACTTCCCGGGCAGCGACCCCCAGGTGCTGCTCATCGGGTTCGTCTTCCTGGTGGCGCTGGGGATCGACTACAACATCTTCCTCATGACCCGCGCCCGGGAGGAGTCGCTCCGGCACGGGGCCAGGGACGGCGTGCTGCGCGCGCTGTCCGTGACCGGCGGGGTGATCACGAGCGCCGGCCTGGTGCTCGCGGCCACCTTCGGCGCGCTCACCGTGCTGCCGCTGGTCATCCTCATCCAGCTCGGGTTCCTGGTCGGCTTCGGCGTGCTGCTCGACACCTTCGTCGTCCGCACGCTGCTGGTGCCGGCCGCCGTCCACCTCATCGGCGACAAGGTCTGGTGGCCGAGCAGGCTGGCGCACGGCCCGACGGCACCCGGGCCCGACGAGGACCGCGCGCTGGAACCCGCCCGCGCCTGACCCCACCCCGAAGTTGATCATCGTCGGATGGCTGCCCCCAGCGGCGTGGCGGGCAGCCATCTGCCGATGATCAACCCGGTGGGGGCGCGGAGCGGTCAGCCGGCGACGACGATCCAGGCGATCAGCGCCACGCCGACGACGACCCACGCGAGCGGGACGCGGTTCACCCAGCGGGCGGTCGCGTACCGGCGCGTGCCGAACAGCACCCAGGCGGCGATCGTCGTCCCGAGCGCGACGAACGGGTAGCCGAACCAGGCGAAGATGATCGCCACAGAGGCCATCGACTCCCAGTTCGCCAGGCTCATGGTCCCGCCGATGGCCACGACGAACCAGGGCAGCAGGTACACGAGGTACAGGCCCTGGAGGACGCCGAGCTCGAGGGCGGCTTCCCGGCGAGGGGCGTCGACGGGGCGCCGGTCCAGCGGCGGGGCGGTGGTCACGGCGGCGGAGCGTAGCGGCGCGAACCCTGTTGATCATCGTCGAACGGTCGTCCGCCACGCCGGAGGCGGCAGCCCGATGACGATGATCAACACTGTTCCCGGCGGGGTCAGGAGCCGGGGAGCACCCGCTGAGAGGTCGAGAGGGTCACACGCCGCCGGCGCGCACCCGGTCCAGCCAGTCCCCCGCCTCGGCGAACGCGTCGTCGCCGGACTCCGCCGGCACGGGACGGTTCTGCCGCCCGTCGGCGCGCGGGTAGGAGCCGAGGAAGCGGACGTCGTCGCAGACCCGGTGCAGAGCGGCCAGCGCCTCGCCCACGCGCCGGTCGGCGATGTGCCCCTCGCAGTCCAGCGAGAACGAGTAGACGCCGAGCCGCTGGCGGGTGGGCCGGGACTCGATGCGGGTCAGCGAGATCCCGCGCGCGGCGAACTCGCGCAGCAGGTCCAGCAGCGCCCCGGTGCGGTCCCCGACGACAGCGACCAGCGAGGTCTTGTCGTTGCCGGTCGGCGCGGGCAGCGGGCCGGGGCGGGTCACCAGCACGAACCGGGTGACCGCGCCCGCGTGGTCGGCGATGTCGTCGGCCAGCGCGTCCAGCCCGTAGCGCTGGGCGGCGATCGCGGCGCAGACGGCCGCGTCGAACTCCCCCGCGGCGACGGCGGCGGCCGCCCCGGCGGTGGAGCTGGCCGGCAGCGGGGTGATGCCCGGCAGGTGGGCCTCGAGCCACCGGCCGGTCTGCGCCAGCGCGTGCGGGTGGCTGGCCACCGAGCGCACCGCGTCCAGCGTCGTCCCGGGCCGCACTGCGAGGGTGAACGCGACCGGGAGGAACACCTCGCGGGTGATGATCAGCGGCTCGCCGTCGGCCAGCCCGTCCATGGTGGCCGGGACCGAGCCCTCCACCGAGTTCTCCAGCGGCACCAGACCGGCGTCCGCCTCCCCGGACCGGACGGCGGCCAGCGTCGCCGGGACACTCGGCCGGGGGGTCCGCGTTCCCCCACCTGTGTCAACGGCACTGCTCAGGGCGGCCTCGGCGAAGGTACCCTCGGGCCCGAGATAGGCGAACCGCGTGGGAGACGTGCTGGGTGGCATCCCGGGCATCCGACGAGGGTAGTGCGGGCGGGGCGTGACGGATGCGCGACCCGGGGGAAGCTGCCTCGCTGATCGGTGGCTCCGGATCCCTCGACCCGGACGACGACCCGCGACTGGAGGTGGCGTGCCCCCCGCCTCGGCAGCCGCTGCCTCCCCGAGCCCGTCGCCGGCCGAGCTGGACCGGCTGCGCGCGGCCCTGTGGCGCCTGCTCGCCGCCGGCGCCCGGAACGACGGCGCCTTCCTCGCCGTCGCCGACGACGTGGACGACGTCCTCGCGTCGAGCACCGAGTCCCGTACTGGACGGCGTGGCGCGCCGCGCTGGCCGCCCGCCGCGGCCTGGCCGACGGCGACTGCGAGGCTGCCAACGAGGCGGTCACCGCCGCCCGGGAGGCGCTGCACGGCTGCCTGCCCTCGGCGTGGACCGCGCTCGCCCTCGCCTACCTGGCCCACCTCGAGGTGACCGCCGACCACGTCGACGCCGCGATGCTCATGGCGGTCGACGCCAGCCTGCAGACCGACGAGCCCTCCGCCCAGGAGCCGTCGCGGCCGCTGCTGCTGGCGCACCGGTGGCTGTCGCTCGCACTGGCCGGGCTGGACCTCGAGGAGCTCGCCGTCGCGCACGCCGGCCGGGCGCAGCGGGTCGCCGCGCAGCTGCCCGACCTCGACGACCGGTGGCGGACGCTGCTGCTCAGCGCGCAGCAGCACGTCGAGCTGGCCCAGACCCTGCACCGGCGCGGCGACCAGCAGCGCGCGCACGAGCTCGCGGAGGAGGCGATCGCCTCCGCCGAGGGCCGCGCGCGCCCTGGACCGTGAGCCCCGGCCGGCCGAGGCCGACCTGCTCGACGTCGTCCAGGCCTGGGCGATGACCTGCACCGGCGACCTGGACGGCGCGATCGGCCCGCTGCGCCGGGTGCAGCGCCACGTGCAGGCCGACGGCGGCGTGTGGCTGCGCGGCTACACCGACCTGGTGCTCGCCCGCCTGCTGGCGCGGCTGGCGGCGCGCGACGGCGACCGGATCCGCGGCGAGGAGGCCGTCGAGCTGCTCGTCGACGCCTCGGGCGCCTTCGCGGCGTCGGGCGACCGCCGCCGCTACCGGCAGTGCCTGCTGGAGCTGGGCCGCAACACCGCCGACCTGGGCCGCCCCGCCGAGGCGCTGCACTGGCTGGAGGCCTACCGCGCCGACACCGGCCGGGCGCACGCCCGCGGCCGCGAGCTGTGGGCGGAGATGTTCGTGCGCCGCAGCCGGCTGCGCGAGGCCGAGCGGCAGGCCGCCGTCCTGCGCCGGCACGCGCTGGAGGACCCGCTCACCGGCCTGGGCAACCGGCGCTCGGCCGAGCGCCGGCTGGCCGGGCTGCGCTTCGGCGAGGAGCCGCTCTCGCTGGCGGTCGTGGACGTCGACCGGTTCAAGGAGGTCAACGACGGCGCCTCGCACACGCAGGGCGACGTCGTCCTGCGCCGGGTCGCCGACCTGCTGCGCGAGCACAGCCGCACCGGCGACGAGGTGTTCCGCTGGGCCGGCGACGAGTTCCTGGTGCTGCTGCCGACGGCGACCGAGGCGCAGGCCGTCGTCATCATGGAGCGGCTGCGGGCCGCCGTCGCCGCCGCCGACTGGGGCGACCTGCGGCTCACCGAGCCGGTGACCGTCAGCGTCGGCGTCGCGACCGCCTCGCCGGTCGAGGAGGGCCAGCCCGATCCGGCGGTCGGCTGGCGGGCGCTGTTCGACACCGCCGACCTGCTGCTGTTCTCCGCCAAGCGGAGCGGGCGCAACCGGGTGCGGGCGCCCGGCGGCGGCCCGGCCGACGGGCGGTCGGGGGCGTGACCAGCACCGCGGGATGGGACAGGTGGGACGAGACGGACGGCGGACGGCGCGTTCGCGACCGGGTGCTCGACAGTGACGGAACTCCGGTGCACAGTGCGCTCGTGCCACCCGGGACCCTGCACCAGCGGGTGACGGCCGCGCTGACGAACTGGCAGCTGGACGACGCCGAGCAGCTGCTCTCCGACGTCGACACCGAGCCCTCCCCGTACCAGGCCGCCGAGCCCGAGGTCCCCACCGGCGGCTCCGCCCTGGGCCGCGCCTGGGCCGACACGCTGCGCGCCGAGCTGCTGGTCCGCCGGCTGCGCGTCGCCGGGTTCACCCTCGTCGGCGAGCCGGTGACCCCCGGCGGCCCGGACGGCGCCCGCGAGCCCGCGCTGGACCTGCACGCCGGCGTCGCGGAGCTGATCGACGGCAACGGCCGACCGGCCCCCGAGGGCGCCGACCCGCGCTCGGAGTCCGCCTCGCGCGCGGCGCTGGCCATCGCCCTGGTCCGCTCGGCGAAGGCCGCCTTCGACGCGACCGACGACGCCCTGCAGCGCGCCGCCGGCCTGGCCCGGCACGCGCGCATCGAGCTGCTCTCCCGGCGGATCGACGCCGCGATGGACGAGGCGGTCGAGGCCGCCAGCCTGCTCGACCCCGGCCTGCCGCCGAGCCGGCTGCTGGTCGACACCCTCGGCACGCTCGCCGGCGTGCTCGCCGACCTCGAGCTGATGCCGCTGGCCCTGGACTTCCAGCGCCGCGCGCACGAGGCGGCGGGCTGGGCCGCGGCCGACCCCGCCGTCCTCGAGCCCGGTTCCGGTGACACCGACGTGCTGGTCGCCGGCGCCGCCACCCGGCTGGGCGAGCTGTGCGCCGAGCTCGGCGAGGGCCTGCTGGACGACGGTCTCCCGGAGGCGGCCGAGCCGTACTTCACCGAGGCCCGCGAGCTGGCCGAGGAGGCGCTGCGGCTGCTCCCGCCCGAGTCGCCGCTGGTGGTGGCCGCGCAGACCGTGCACGGCTGGGCGCTCGTGGGCCTCGGCGAGCACGCCGCGGCCACCGGGCAGCTGCGCGCCGCCGTGCGCATCACCTCCGCCACCGACGACCGCGCGCAGCGCGCCACCGCGCAGCTCGCGCTGGGCCGGGCGCTGCGCCGGCAGGGCGACCCCACGGGTGCCGACGAGCACCTGGCCTCGGCCCTGCAGCTGGCCACCGACCACGGCCTGCCGCGCCTGCGCCGGGCCGCGCTGCGCGAGCTCTGCACCCTGCACGCCGAGCTCGACGACGCCGGCCGCGCGCTGCCCTACCTGCAGGCCTACCTCGCCGACGAGCTGGACCGGGTCGACGAGCGGCGCACCCGCTGGGTGGAGCTGTTCGGCCGGCGCAAGAGCCTGCTCGAGACCGAGCGCGCCGCCGGTCAGCTGCGCCGCCAGGCCTACGAGGACCCGCTCACCCACCTGCCCAACCGGCGCTACGCCGAGGCGCGGCTGGACGGGCTGCTCGCCGGCGGCGGCGTGCCCGCGCTGGCCGTCGTCGACGTCGACCGGTTCAAGTCGATCAACGACGCGATCGGCCACCCCGGCGGCGACGCGGTGCTGCGCGCGGTCTCCGAGCTGCTCATCGCCGGCGTCCGCGACACCGACGAGGTGTGCCGCTGGGCCGGTGACGAATTCGTCGTCCTGCTGCCCGACACCACCGCCGAGCAGGCCGAGCGCGCGCTGGAGCGCACCCGCCGCAAGGTCGCGGAGTACGACTGGGCGTCCCTCGGCCTGAGCACGCCGGTGACGATCAGCGTCGGCATCGCCTCGGCCGCCCGCGGCGACGACCGGCGCACGCTGTTCGCCGCCGCCGACGGCGTCCTCTACGACGCCAAGCGCAGCGGCCGCGACCGCGTCGTCCGGCTCTCCGGGGTGACCCAGAAGCGCGCCGGCGGCAGCCCGCTGGACGTGCTGTTCGGCGGGCCCCCGGCCGCGGTCCGGGACGACGCCCCGGAGCCGGCGCCGGTCGAGGAGGTCACCCCGGTGCCCGAGGTCGCCGAGGTGGTCACGGTCGTGGAGACCCCGGCCGACGACGACGGCTTCGCGCCGCTGCTGGTCGCCGACCCGCCGCTGGGCGTGGACCGCCCCGGCGAGCCGCTGCTCGGCCCGGTCCCCACCCCGACGTCCGCGCCCGCCCCCGAGCCCGCCGTCGCCGCGCCCGCGCCCCGCCTCCCCGACCCGGAGGTCGTCTGGGCCACCGGACGGACGACGGAGCAGGTGCTGGCGCTGGTCCGCGAGGCCCGCCGCGAGCACCCCGACCGCCCGGTCCTGGTGCTGCGCGCGAGCGCGGAGACGCTGGTCGCCGTGGCGGCCGAGCACGACGCGTACACGACCATGGACGCCGTCGCGATGGCCGCCGCCGTCGGCCCGCTGCCCGAGCTCGCCGGCCGGGTCGCCGTCGTCTGCGCCGACGGCGCCGGCGCCCCGGTCGCCGCCGAGGTGGCCTTCGTGGCCCGCGTCTCCGGCAGCGCCGCGGTGCGGCACGACGACGTCGCCGGCAGCCGGGTCCGTGCCTTGCTGACCGCGCCCGAGCTGCTGCCCGACGCCGACTGCCTGGTCGTCGTGGCCGGCGCGGACGCCGGGCTGGTGGCCGAGCTGGCCGCCCGCACCGACGTCCCCGTCGTCGCGGTGCCGACCTCGGCGGGCCGGCCGAGCGGGCTCGGGGGCCTGGGCGCGCTCATGACCGTGCTGACCACCGCCCCCGGCGTCGCGGTGGTCGAGGTCGACAACGGCTGGTCGGCGGGGGTCTTCGCCGCCCGCGTCGCCCGCCGCGCTCCCCGCTGACCCCGCGCCCCCGTTGACCCCGCACTCCCCGTTGATCATCGTCAGGTGGCTGCCGCCGTCGGCGTGGCGACCGACCGGATTCCGATGATCAACTCGATGACCGGGCGGCGGCTCCCCCGCAGGCTCGTCCAGCTGTACGTCGGGCTCGGGCTCTACGGCGTCTCGATCGCCGCGCTCGTGCTGGCCGACCTCGGCGTCATGCCCTGGGACGTGCTGCACCAGGGCCTGGCCCGCCAGCTCGGCTGGTCGCTGGGCACGGTGATCATCGCCGTCGGCGTGCTGGTGCTGCTCGCCTGGATCCCGCTGCGCGAGCGGCCGGGCCTCGGCACGGTGAGCAACGTCGTCGTGGTCGGGCTGGCGGCGGACGCCGTGCTCGCCGTCGTCGACCCCCCGGACGCGATGGCCGCCCGGATCGCGCTGGCCGCGGGCGGCATCGTCTGCAACGCCGTCGCGACCGCTGCCTACGTCGGTGTGCGGCTGGGCCCGGGCCCGCGGGACGGCCTGATGACCGGGCTGGTGCGGCGCACCGGCCGGAAGGTCGGGCCGGTGCGCACCGCGATCGAGGTCGCCGTCGTCGTCTCCGGGTGGCTGCTCGGCGGCTCGGTCGGCGTCGTCACCGTCGTCTACGCGCTGGTCATCGGCCCCCTGGTCCAGCCACTGCTGCCCCGGCTGACGGTCGCGGACCGCTAGCCGGCGACGGGGGCGCGCAGCCCGCGCACCACCACCGGGACGACGGCCAGCACCAGCAGCGCGGTCGCCGCCGGGCCGCCCAGCGCCCAGGCCGCGAACACCAGGAGGCCGGCCAGCTCCACGCCGAAGCCCGCGACCGAGGTGACCGTGGCGCGGTAGGGGCCCTCGATGCGCTCCTGCAGCCGGGCCTCCGCCGCGACGACGACCGCGAGGTACAGCCCGTACATGACGGCGAGCGCGGCCAGGGCGGCCGCACCGGGCAGCACCGCGGCCATCGCGAGCAGCACGCCGGCCGCGGCCAGCAGCGCCGGCAGCGCGCCGTCGGGGAGGCCGTCGGCGCGCCCGCCCAGCTCGGCTCCGGCGGCGCCGGCCAGCGCGATGACCAGGACGGCGAGGGGGACGGCGCCGGTCGGCAGCCCCCGGTCGGCGGCGAGCACCGGGAAATACTCCTCGACGGCGTCCAGCCCACCGACCAGCGCGACGGCGACCACCGCCAGCCGCAGCGGCGGCAACCGGACCACCTGCTCCGCACCCGCCCGGAGCGTGGCCAGGAAGGCGTCGGCGCGCTCCCGCGGCGGTTCGGGGAAGCGCAGCGCCAGCACGCCGGCGAGCAGGCAGACCGCCGCGCTCGCCCACCCGACGAGGGCGAACCCACCGGCGGCGTGCAGCGCGGTGGCCGCCAGCGCGGTCGGCACCTGGGCGAGCAGCTCGGCGGCGGTCATCCGGCCGTTGACGCGGGCGAACGCCGCCTCAGCGCCGGCCGCGCGCAGCCCGTCGAACACCAGCGCCTCGGCCGTGCCGGAGCACAGCGCGCTCGAGACGCCCCACAGCGCGAAGCCGACGGCGAAGGATGCCGTCGCCGGAGCCGCCGTCCAGAGCGCGAAGGCGGCCGCCTGCAGCACGGCGCTGCAGACCAGGACGCCGCGGCGGGACCACCGGTCGGCCAGCGCGCCGGCCGGCACCTCCGCCACGAGCCCGGTGACCGACCAGACCGCGAACAGCCCGGAAACCTCGGCCGTCGACAGGCCGCCGCCCAGGAAGAGCAGCGCGTACAGCGGGTAGAGGGGCACGAACTCCGAGAGCGCGGCCCAGCCCACCGCCACCCGGGCCAGGGAGCGGGCGGACGGGGGGAGATCGCTCGAGGCGGTGCGTCAACGGAACGGCATGGCGGCACGCTAGCGCCGCGCGCCGACCGCCGCAGCCGATTTCGGGACGGCACCGGCTATCCTTCCCGGCGAAGGGGAGTAGCCCCCCGTCCGCTGGTCGACATGCTGGCGCGCCCGCTCGCGGGTCGCCCGGTCAGCGGGTCCGCGCCCCGGCGCGGATGGGCGAGACCTTCGATCGCAGCCATCCGCGCTGCCGGTCGGAGGCTGCCCAGCTCCGTGCGGCGGTGCCCAGCGGAAGCAGGAATCTCGTGGTCCTCTCGGTCGTCCTGGCCGCGTTCGTGCTGGTGCTCCCCGTGGAGCTGCCGGACAAGACGCTGATTCGCCAGCCTGGTGCTCGCCACCCGCTTCCCCCCGCTGCCGGTGTTCCTCGGCGTGGGGGCCGCGTTCGGCCTGCAGGTCGCCATCGCGGTGACCGCCGGCTCGCTGCTCTCGCTGCTCCCCGAGGCACTGGTCAGCGGCGTCGTCGCGCTGCTGTTCCTGGTCGGCGCGGTCATCCTGTGGCGCAGCGCCACCAGCGGACCCGAGGACGCCGACGACGCCGGCGAGGGCAAGCGGGGGACGTCGTTCCTCCGCGTCGCCGCCATCTCCTTCGGGGTGCTGTTCGCCGCCGAGTGGGGCGACCTCTCCCAGCTCGCGACGGCCGGGCTCGCCGCCCGCTTCGACGACCCCCTGTCGGTGTTCGTCGGGGCCTGGGCGGCGCTGCTCGTCGTCTCCGGGCTCGCCGTCTTCCTCGGCAAGAACCTCGCCGACCGGCTGCCGATCGCGCTCATCCGCCGGGTCGCGGCCGGCCTGTTCCTCGTGTTCGCGCTGGTCGCGGTCCGTGGAGACGGTCCGCACGCTCACCTGAGCCCCGGGCCGGAAGGCCCCCGCCGGGCGACCGCTGCCGGGCGACCGCTGCCCGATCACCACCCGGATGCGGACCGGCGTGGCCTCCTCCCCGCCGATGACCACCCGGATGCGGACCGGCGCGGTCTCCCGTCCGGGCGACACGCGCTTGACCCTGACGCGACGTCAGGGGGTTGGCTCTCCCCTGTCGGAGGAAGGGAGGGCCCGGTGAACGTGGGCGAGGTCGCGGCGCTGGCCGGCGTCACGGTGCGCACGCTGCACCACTACGACCGGATCGGTCTGCTGTCGCCGTCCGGACGGAGCGCGGCCGGGTACCGGCGGTACGCGCCGGCCGACCTGGACCGGTTGCACGCGGTGCTGCTGTACCGCGCGCTCGGGTTCTCCCTGGAGGAGGTCGCGACCCTGCTCGACGACCCGTCCGCCGATCCGGTCGAGCACCTGCGCCGCCAGCACCGGCTGCTGCTCGACCGGCACGGACCGGACGGCGGCGATGGTCGCGGCCGTGGAGAAGGAGCTGGAGGCACGCACGATGGGGATCTCCCTGAGCCCGGAGGAGCGGTTCGAGGTGTTCGGCGAGCACGACCCCGCGCAGCACGACGCCGAGGTCGAGGAGCGCTGGGGCGACACCGACGCCTACGCGCAGTCGAAGCGGCGGACCGCGGCCTACTCGAAGCAGGACTGGCTGCGGATCAAGGCCCGGGCCGAGGACCTGGAGGCGCGGTTCGCCGCCGCGCTGACCGCGGGCGTGGCGCCCGACTCGGAGCAGGCCATGGACCTCGCCGAGGAGCACCGGCAGCAGATCACCGCCACCTACTACGACTGCCCGCCGGAGATGCACGCCGCGCTGGGCCGGATGTACGTCGAGGACGAGCGCTTCGCGGCGCACTACGACGGTCGCGCCCCGGGGCTGGCGCGGTACGTGAGCACCGCCGTCGTCGCCAACGCCGCCCGGCACGCGTAGGCCCTCCACGAGATCTGCACACTCGCTGCCTTCCCGCGCCGGAAAGCCCCGACTGTGCAGATCTCGGGCCGGGAGACCGATGTCACCGCGTCCGGGACGCACCGCGGCCGGGGTCAGCCCGCATCCTGGCGGGGTGGGGTGGGTGATCGCACGGCTGCAGCAGCCGTGGGTGCAGCGGACGATCCGGGCGGCGCTGGCGGCGGGGCTCGCCTGGCAGGTGGCCCTGCTGCTGCCGCCGGCGCTGTCCGACTACGCCTACTACGCCCCGCTGGGCGCGATCATCGCGGTCAGCCCGACGATCGCCGACTCCGCGTCCGCGGCCTGGCGCAGCGTCGCGGCGATCCTCACCGGCTTCGGCCTGGCGGTCGCGGTCTACGAGCTCACCCACGCCGTCCCGAACGCGCTGACGATCGCGCTGATCGTGGCGCTGGCCGTGGTCGTCGAGCAGCTGAAGCTGTGGCGCGAGCAGGCCAGCTGGGTCAGCTTCGCCGCCGTCCTCATGATCACCGTGGGGACGGCGGACCCCGGCGACTACGCGCTGCGCTACGCCGGCCTGACCTTCCTGGGTGCGGCGATCGGCGTGCTGGTGACGACGCTGCTGTTCCCGCCGCTGCAGCTGACCCGGGCGGTGGAGCAGATCGCGCTCACCCGCGGCCTGCTCTCCCGGCACCTGCGCGACATCGGCGCGACGCTGCGCGACGGCCGGGTGCCCGACGTCCCGGAATGGGACGACCGCAACGGCCAGCTCGACCGCGCGCTGGACCGGATGCGGTTCGCCGCCACCCGGGTCGAGCGGGCGCGGCGGGCCAACCCGCGGGCCCGCCGCTGGCAGGGGCGGGCCGTGGAGATCCGCGAGGAGTCCCGCGCGGTGGACCGCGTCGCCGTCCTCGTCGACGACCTCACCGACCTGCTGGTCGAGTTCCACCCGCACCGGCGCGGGATCGACCAGTTCGACGCCGGCACCGGCTGGGTGCTGGCCGACGCACTGGACAGCCTGGCGAGCGTGGTCTGCACGCCGTACCACACCACCGACGGCTCGACGCCGGACCAGCGGGACGCCGAGATCGCCCGGGCGGGCGCCGCGCTGCACCGGCTGGTGACCCTGCTGCGCCAGTCGACCGCCGAGGACGACGAGGGCTTCTTCGCCCTCGGTGCGGTCGCCGTCGGTGTCCGGCGCAGCCTGGCCGCGCTGCAGGCCGAGGAGCGGCTGCCGGCGTCGGTCTGAGGCCCGTCAGACCCGGATGAGCAGCTCGCCGTGCATCATCCCGAGCCAGCCGTCGTCGGCGTCCCGCCAGGTGCGCCAGGCGTCGGCGAGCCGGTCCAGCTCGGCCCGGTCGGCGAGCCCGTAGGCCACCGCCTGCTCGGCGAAGGACGACGCGGTCGCCCGGCCGGCCCACGAGCCGCCCCACCACTCCCGCTCGGCGGGTGAGGCGTAGCACCAGGACGACGTCGTCGCGGTCACGTCGCGCAGCCCGGCCGCGTGCGCCCAGGACAGCAGCCGCCGGCCGGCGTCGGGCTCGGCGCGGTTGGCCCGCGCGACGCCGTAGTAGAGCTGCAGCCAGCGCTCCAGCCCCGGGTTCGCGGGGAACCAGGTGAACGTCGCGTAGTCGACGTCCCGGACGGCGAGCACCCCGCCGGGCCGGCAGACCCGGGCCAGCTCGCGCAGCGCGGCGACCGGGTCGGTGAGGTGCTGGAGCACCTGGTGGGCGTGCACGACGTCGAAGGAGTCGTCGGGCAGGTCGAGGGCGTAGACGTCGCCGACCTCGAAGGTCACCTCCACGCCGGCGCGCCCGGCCGCGGCGCGGGCCTCGTCGAGCGGATCGGGCGAGACGTCCAGCCCCAGCACCCGGCCGGGGGCGACCCGCGCGGCGAGGTCGACGGTGATCGTGCCGGGCCCGCAGCCGACGTCGAGCAGGTCGAGACCGGGGCGCAGCAGCGGGATCAGGTGCGGCGCGGAGTTCTCCGCGGTGCGCCAGCGGTGCGACTGCAGGACGGAGTCGGCGTGCCCGTGCGTGTACGTGTCCACGCGGGTAGTCCTACTCCGCGCGTCCCACTCAGCGAAACAGCATTCCCGCTAGGTGGGATCAGAGCTCGTCGGCCAGCACCTGCTCCGCCACCGGCACTGCGCGCGCCCGGTCCTCTGGCACCAGGCCGAAGCGGGTGCGGCGGTCGAGCAGGTCGGCCACCGTGCGGGCCCCCTCGGCGCGGACCGCGAAGCGCAGCTCCCCCACCGTCTCCGGGCGCCCGGCGACGACGAGGTCCGGGCCGAGCGCCTCGACGTCGGCCGCCTCGGTGCCGTAGCGGGCCACCAGCCGCGCCGGCGCGGGGAGCGCGTCCAGCGCGATCCGCGGCGCCGCCCCCACGAGGGGGAGCCGGGCGGTCGTCGAGCGCGCCGTGCCGCCGAGCCGTTCTACGACGGCGTCGACCGCCTCCTCCGCCATCGCCCGGTAGGTGGTCAGCTTGCCGCCCACGACCGAGAGGACCGGTCCGTCCCACGCCAGCAGGTGCTTGCGGGAGAGGTCGGCGGTGGCGTCTCCGGGGCCGGCGCCGGCCGACGCCGGCAGCACCAGCGGGCGGTAGCCGGCATAGGCGCCCACGAGGTCGGCGCTGGTCAGCGGCTCGGCCAGCACCTGGTTCACCGTCGCCAGCAGCTGCTGCACCTCGGCGTCGGAGGGCTGCGCGTCGTCGTCCGGGACCGGGCCGTCGACCGGCTCGTCGGTGATGCCGAGGTAGACCAGGCCGTCGGCCTGCGGCAGAGCGAAGACGTACCGCGAGCGCGAGCCCGGCAGCGGCACGGTCAGCGCCGCGGACGGCGAGCCCAGCCGGTCGGCGCGCAGCACCAGGTGCGAGCCGCGCGAGGGCACCAGCCGGATGCCCGGCGCCAGCCGCTGCGCCCACACCCCGGCCGCGTTGACCACCGTCCGGGCCCGCAGGGTCAGCGCCTCGCCGTCGACGTCGGCGTGCACCTCGACCGACCCCGAGGCCGCGCCGTCGACCGCGCCGTCGACCGCCGTGACCGTGGCACCGGTCAGCACCCGGGCGCCGTGCGCGGCGGCGGTGCGGGCCAGCGCGACGACCAGCCGCACGTCGTCGCTCAGCTGCCCGTCCCAGAAGACGACGCCGCCGCGCCCCGGCCGGACCGCGGGCACCAGCCGGCCGACGGCGTCGGCGTCCACCCGCCGCGTCGAGGGCAGCGAGCCGCGCCCGCCCGCCACCGAGAGCCGCACCAGGTCGCCCAGCCGCCCGCCGACGGCGCCCAGCGCGCTGACGTCGCGCCCCGCGGCGTCGGGGATGAGGAACGGGAGCTGCCGCACCAGGTGCGGCGCCGTCGTCCCCATGAGGACGGCGCGCTCGCGGGCGCTCTCCCGCGCCAGGCCGATCTCGCCGTGCGCCAGGTACCGCAGCCCGCCGTGCACCAGCTTCGACGACCACCTGCTCGTGCCGGCGGCCAGGTCGGTCCGCTCGAGCAGCACCACCGACAGGCCGCGGGCCGCGGCGTCCAGGGCCACGCCCGCGCCGGTCACCCCGCCGCCCACCACGACGACGTCGACCAGCGCGCCGGCGGTCGCCTCGAGGTCCCGCGCCCGCCGCGCAGGCGACAGCGCGGCGGTCACTGCGGTCTCCCACCGACGGGCACCGGCAGACTGTAGCCGTGGCCGACCAGCCGGAACTGACGATCCAGGGTTGGGGTCCCCCGCCGTCCGGGGGCTCCACCGACGCCGCGGGCCCGCCCGCCCTGGAGGAGGCGCTGCCCAAGGCGGCCCGCCGCCACCTCGCCAAGGAGCTCGGCTGGACGCCGCGGCACACCCCGCCGGTGCCCGTCGCCGACATCCGGCTGACGCCTCCCCGCCTGCCCGAGGCGACGCTCGCCGCGCTCACGGCGCTGCTGGGCGAGGACAACGTGCGCACCGACCGCGAGGCGCGGCTGCTGCGCGCCGGCGGCAAGAGCTACCTGGACCTGCTGCGCCGGCGCGCGGGCGACGCCAGCGACGCCCCGGACGCCGTCGTCCTCCCGGGCACGACCGAGGAGACGGCGGCGCTGCTCGCGCTGTGCAGCGAGCACGACGTCGTCGTCGTCCCGTTCGGCGGCGGCACCAGCGTCGTCGGCGGGCTGGCCGGCGTGGACCCCGACGACCGGCCGGCCGTCGCGCTCGACCTGCGGCGCATGGCGTCGGTGCAGGCCATCGACGTGCCGTCGTCGATGGTGACCGTGGGCCCCGGCATGCGCGGCCCGCAGCTGGAGGCGGCGCTGGCCGCGGAGGGTCTCACCTTCGGCCACCTGCCGCAGAGCTGGGAGTTCGCCACCCTCGGCGGCTACGCGGCGACCCGCAGCTCGGGGCAGGCGTCCACCGGCGTGGGCCGGTTCGACGACCTGGTCGCCGGGCTCACGCTGGCCACGCCGTCCGGCGTCCTCGAGGTGGGCCACCCGCCGGCGTCGGCCGCCGGCCCCGACCTGCTCGGGCTGGCGCTGGGCTCCGAGGGCACGCTCGGCGTCATCACCGAGCTGACGCTCCGGGTCCGCCCGAAGCCGGCCACGACGTCCTACGAGGGCTGGTCGTTCCGCACCTGGGCCGCGGGGCTGGCCGCCCTGCAGCGGCTCGCTCGGCACGACCTGCTGCCCGACGTCGTCCGCCTCTCCGACGTCGACGAGACGCGCGCCAACCTGCTCATGTCCGCCGGCACCGGCGCGCGGTTGCTGCGCGGCATGCTGCGCGGGCGCGGGCACGGCGAGGGCTGCCTGCTGGTGGTCGGCTGGGAGGGCCTGCCCGACATCGTGCGGGCGCGGACGCGGGCGGCGTCGTCCCTGCTGCGCGCCGGTGGCGGGATCCGGCTGGGCCACCAGGTCGGCGAGTCGTGGCGCAAGCACCGGTTCGGGGCGCCCTACACCCGCGACACGCTGCTCGACTCCGGCCTCATGGTCGAGACGCTGGAGACCGCGGCGAGCTGGTCGGCGCTGCCCACCGTGTACGACGCCGTCGGCCGGGCGCTGCGCGCGTCGCTGACCGCCGGCGGCCGCCGTCCGCTGGTGATGACGCACCTCTCGCACGGCTACCCGACCGGCGCCTCGCTGTACTTCACCGTGCTGGCCGACCGCGACGACGAGCTGCCCATCCAGCAGTGGCTGGGCGCCAAGCGGGCCGCGACCGACGCGCTGCTGGCCGCCGGCGGCACGCTCACCCACCACCACGCCGTCGGCGCCGACCACCGGCCCTGGCTGGACCGCGAGATCGGCGCGCTCGGTGTCGAGGTGCTGCGCGCGGTCAAGGCGCGGCTGGACCCGAAGGGCATCTGCAACCCCGGCGTCCTGCTCCCCGACTGAGCGCGACCGGCCCCGCGCTGGGATCAGGGACCCTGATCGTCGAGCGTCCTCCCTCAGCGCAGGACGTGAGGGAGGACGCAGCACGATCAGGTTCCCTGATCGTGGCGGGCCCCCGCGCGACGACGCCGCGGACCGGGGGCACGGGTCCGCGGCGTCGTCCGGGCAGGCGTCAGAAGGCGTGACCGAAGGAGAAGACGCGGCGCGGGTCGACCGCCGCCTTCACCTCGGCCAGCCGCTCGAAGACGCCGGGCGGGTAGGCCGCGGCCACCTCGTCGGGGCCGGACACGTCGCCGAGGAAGTTGATCAGCGTCTCCGGCGACCGCCACGGGGCCAGCGTGCCCAGCACGCCGCGCACCACCACCGGGACCACGTGCGCCAGCTCGGGGACGCCGGGCGCGATCGCGTTGACGGCGTAGCGGGCCGACCGGCCCGGCACCGCGTTGGGCACCTTCGCCGGCCGCCCGAGCGCCCCGCCGAGCAGCCGGATCTCGACCATCATCAGCGGGATGTCCTGCTCCGGGCCGACGGCGGCGAGCAGCGCGTCGACGCCCTCCTCGGTGAGGTCGGTGAGCAGCTGGCCCTTCTCGTAGGCGGGCAGCGGGTCGACCGGGTCCATGTGGATCGAGTCGGTCTCGTCGCTCCGGATCGGCCCGACGAAGCCCAGCAGCACGCGCCCGGCGTCCCGCATCGGGGCCAGCAGCCGCTCGCCCTCGGACACGTAGGTGCCGGAGTAGGAGTACCGCAGGTGGACGGCGGTCTGCCCGCGCAGCGGCGGCGGCACGAACTCCTCGTCGGGCATCCGCAGGACGGCCACCGAGGTGCCGACCTCCTCCGGCAGCGTCGGCGCCCAGCGGCGGAACGCGTGCAGGACGGCGGCCATGTCCTCGCCGGCGAAGAAGATGCCGCCGGCGTACAGCCCGCCGACCGGCACCAGCTCGATCTCGATCGCGGTGACGACGCCGAAGTTGCCCTCGCCGCCGCGGACCGCCCAGAAAAGCTCCGGCTCGGAGTCCGCCGACAGCGTGCGCTGCCGCCCGTCCGCGGTGACCAGCTCGATCGAGCGGACGTGGTCCGCGGCGAAGCCGTAGTGCCGGCCGAGCGAGCCGAGCCCGCCACCGAGGGTGTAGCCGACGACGCCGACGTCGGAGGACGAGCCGCACAGCCCGGCCAGGCCGAACTCGGCGGCGGCGTCCATGACCCGCTGCCACTTCACGCCGGCCTGGACGCGGGCGACGCGGCGCTCCGGATCGATGGAGACGCCCTGCATCCGGCGGGTGGTGATCATCATCGCGCCGTCGGCGTTGCGCACCGGGCCGTGGCCGGTGGCCTGGACGGCGACGCCGAGCCCGTGCGCGACCGCCCAGGAGACGGCGGCGGCGACGTCGGCGGCGCAGGTGGCGCCCACCGCGATCGCCGGGGTGTGCTGCACCGCGACGTTCCACGTGGCGACCTCGGCGGCCATGCCGTCGTCGCCGGCGGCGTAGACCGGGCCGTGGACCTGGCTGCGCAGGGCCTCGACGGCGAGGGCTGAGAACGGCGGCACGAGGGTGTCGACGGCGGAGAGGTCCCGCAGGACGACGGGTCGGTCGGACTCGCGGGGGGTGGGGAGGGACATCGGGTTTCCTTCTCGCGGCCGCGGTCGGGCCGCGGATCGGGGACGCCGCGTCGGCCGCGGCGGGGAGGGACGGCGGAACGCGTCGGCCGCCCCGCTTGTCCGCCGCTTGGAGCGCACTAGGACCGCCGCTGCAAGCCCGCCCGCCGCACGTCGCGGGCGCAAAGGGGTGCCGCCACGGGCCCGGAACGAGGAACATCGCGCGACGTGCGTTTCCGCGTCCTCGGCCCGCTCGAGGTCACCGGCCCCGACGGCCGGCCGCTCGACGTGGGTGGGGCCAAGCCCCGGGCCCTGCTGGCGCTTCTGCTGGCCGACGCCGGCCGCGTCGTCGGCGTCGACCGGATCGTCAGCACGCTGTGGGGCGAGGAGCCGCCGCCCACGGTGACCGGCACGCTGCAGGCCTACGTCTCGCACCTGCGGCGCGTGCTCGAGCCCGACCGGGGGCCGCGCGAGGCGCCGACGGTGCTGGTCACCCGCCCACCCGGCTACCTGCTGCGGGCCGACGCCGCCGAGCTGGACCTCCTCCGGTTCGGCGAGCTGGTCGAGGCCGGGGACGCCGCGGTGGCCGACGGCGACCCGGAGCGGGGCGTGGCCCTGCTGGACGAGGCGCTGGGCCTGTGGCGCGGGGAGCCGCTCGCCGAGCTGGGCGACCTGCCCGCCGCCGCGAGCGACCGGCTGCGGCTGGCCGAGCTGCAGGTCCGCGCCCGGGAGCGGCGGTGCGACGCGCTGCTGGCGCTGCGCCGACCCGAGGCCGCCGTCCCCGATCTCCAGCACCTCGTCGCCGAGCACCCGCTGCGCGAGCGGCTCTGGGCCCGGCTGGTGACGGCGCTGTACGCCGCGGACCGGCAGGCCGAGGCGCTGGACGCCTGCCGGCGCTGCGCCGCGCTGCTCCGCGACGAGCTGGGCATCGACCCGGGCCCCGAGCTGCGCGACCTCGAGCAGGCGGTGCTCCGCCAGGACCCGCGGCTGCTCGAGCGGCTGCCCCGCCCGGTGCTGCCGGCCGCGCCCGCTCCCGCGCCGAGCTCGTCGGTCGACGCGCTCGTGGGCCGCCGGGCGGAGATGGACCAGGTCCGCGCGATCGCCGAGCAGGTCACCGGCGGGCGTTCGGCGGTGGTCGTCGTGGAGGGCGAGGCGGGCATCGGCAAGACCCGGCTGGCCGAGGCGGTCGCCGACGGCGCCCGGCTGCTGGGCTGGCCGGTCGCCTGGAGCCGCTGCGCCGACGACGCCGGCGCACCCGCGCTGTGGCCGTGGACCCAGGTGCTCGAGCAGCTGGGCCAGCCCGAGCTCGACCCGGCCCCCGCCACCCCCGGGGACGACGCCGACGCCGCCCGGTTCCGGCTCTTCCAGGACCTGCGCGCCCGGCTCACCGCGGCCGCCTCCCGCCCGGTGCTCGTCGTCCTCGACGACCTGCAGGGCGCGGACACGACGTCGGTCGCGCTGCTCGGCCTGCTCGCCCGCCACCTGCCCCGCGCGCCGGTGCTGCTCGTCGTCACCGCCCGGACCGTCGGGGAGCAGCTGCCCGAGGCGGTCGCCGACTGCCTGGGCCGGCTGGCCCGCGAGCCCACCGCGGCGTTCCTGCGGCTGCGCGGGCTGGACGCCGAGGCCGTCGGCGCGCTGCTGGCCGCGCAGCTGGGCTCCCCCGGCGACCGGGCGCTGGCCGTCGCGGTGCACGACCGCACCGCAGGCAACCCGTTCTTCGTCGTCGAGCTGTCCCGCTGGATGGTCGGCGCCCACGACCTGCACCTGGACGACGTCCCGGTGCCGCCGTCGGTCGGGGAGGTGCTGCGCACCCGCCTGGCCCGGCTGCCCGAGGGCACCCGGGAGGTGCTGGAGCTGGCCGCCGTCGCCGGCCGGGAGGTGTCGCTGGACCTGCTCGAGGCGGCGGGCACCCCGGCCGAGGACGCGCTGGCCGCGATGGACTCCGCCCTGGCCGTCGGCCTGGTCGTGGAGGGCGGCCGGCCGTGGCGCTGGCGGTTCACCCACGCGCTGGTGCAGGAGGTGCTCGCCGGCGACCTGCCCGCGATGCGGCGGGCCCGGTTGCACGCGCGGATCGGGGAGGCGCTGGAGCGGCGGCTCGCCGGCACGACCGACGACGGCCTCGTGGAGCGGCTCACCCACCACTTCGTCGCGGCGCTGCCGGTGGTCGGGCCCGGGCCCGCGCTGCTCTACCTGTCGGCGGCGGCCCGCGCCGCCCGCGCCCGGCTGGCCCACGGCGAGGCGGCGGCGCACGGCCGGCAGGCCCTGGCGCTGCTCGACCCGGAGGCCCCCGACGCCGCGCGCACCCGGCACGACCTGCTCACCGCCCTGGGCAACGACCTGCTGCGCAGCGGCCAGCTCACCGAGGCGCGCGGAGTCGTGGCCGAAGCGATCGGGCTGGCCCGGCAGCTGGGCGACCGGGAGTGCCTGGCCGAGTCCGCGGCGGTCTGGGGCAGCGTGACGCTGTGGAACTGGCGGCCGCACGGCGTGGTCGACGCCGACATGGTGGGCGTGCTGGAGGACCTGCTCGCCGAGCGCGACGGGTACGACGACCCCACCACCGCGCGGCTGCTGGGGACCCTGGGCGTGGAGCTGGCGTTCGGCCCGGACGACCGCGGGGTGCGGGCGGCGGAGCGGGCCGTGGAGATGGCCCGCCGGATCGGCGACCCGGAGCTGCTCGGCCGCACGCTCAACAACTTCTGCCTCGCCGTGTGGGGGCGCCCGGGTGCCGCCGAGCTGCGGCTGGCCGCCACCGACGAGGCGCTGGCGCTCACCGGCCGGGGGCTGCCGCGGCGGACCGAGTTCATGGCCTACCTGCACCGGGCCGCGATCCGGCTGCACCTGGGCGACTCGGCCGGGTTCGAGGCCGACCACGACTCCGCCCGGCGGATGGCGGTCTCGCTGAGCGGCCCGGAGGTGCGCCCGCACGTGCTGTGGCAGGCCGGCGGGCTGGCCTGGCTGCGCGGCAACGCGGCGCGCGCCGAGGAGCTGACCACCGAGGCCTACGAGCTGTTCCGCCGCGTGACCCCGCACGCGCGGCACGCCTACGCAGCGCACCAGTTCACCCTGCGGCGGGCGGACCACCGCGAGGCCGACGCGCTGCCGCTGCTGGTCGAGACCGGCGACGAGGGCAACCCGCTGCTGCAGGAGATGGCGGTCCTGTCGGCCGCCGAGTCCGGCGACGTCGCCGAGGCCCGGCGGCTGCGCGCCCGCTGGGGGCGGACGCTGGTGCGCGACTGGGCCAGCGACGTCGCCCTCTACCTGCAGGCGGAGAGCTCGCTGTGGCTCGGCGACGAGCCGGACTGGGCGGCCGCCGCGGAGTCCCTGCTGCCCTACCGCGGCCGCCAGGCCGTGCTCGGGACGCCGTCGCTCACCCTGGGCGCCTACGACGAGCTGCTCGGCCGGATCGCCGAGCGGCGCGGGGACGTCGACGGCGCCCGGCGCTGGTGGGCCGCTGCGCGGGAGCAGGGCGAGCTGGTCGGCTGCCCCCACCAGGTCGCCCTGGCCGCGTCGCACCTGTCCCGCGTGCCCGCCCCCGCCTGACCCCCCCCGGTCCGCGCCACGATCAGGGAACCTGATCGTGGCGCGTCCTCCCTCACCGTGGGAGCTGAGGGAGGACGCTCGATGATCAGGTCACCTGATCATCGCGGGGGGCGCTCAGGTCGCGATGCCGCCGTCCACCGGGATGATCGTGCCGGTGAGGTAGGAGCCGGCGCGCGAGCTCAGGAAGACCGCGATGCCGGCCATGTCGTCGGGCCGGCCGATGCGGCCGAGCGGGACGCGCTTGTTCATCTCGTCGCCGGCGGCGGCCAGCGTGGCGGCCATCATCTTCGACTCGAACGGCCCGGGGGCGACGGCGTTGACGGTGATTCGCCGCGGCGCGAGCTCCTTGGACAGGTTGCGGGTCAGCTGGTGCACCGCGGCCTTGGAGGTCGAGTACGAGTAGGTGCGCGCCGCCGAGGGCTGCAGGCCGGCGATGCTGCCGATGTTGATCACGCGGGCCGGGTCCTCGTGCGAGGCGGCCTTCTCCAGCAGCGGCAGGAACGCGCGGGTCACGAAGAACGGCGCCTTCAGGTTCAGGTCGAGCACCTTGTCCCAGGCGGACTCGGGGAACTTCTCCAGGTCCTCACCCCACGTGGCGCCGGCGTTGTTGACCAGGATGTCGACCTGCTCCTCGCGCTTGCCGACCTCCTCGGCCAGGCGGAGGCACTCCGACTCCTTCGACACGTCGGCCGGGATGGAGATCGCGGTGCCGAACTCCGCCAGCTCGGCGACGGCGGCGTCGCCGGCGTCGGCCTTGCGGGAGCTGATGTAGACGCGGGCCGCGCCGGCCTGCAGGAAGCCCCGGGCGATCATCAGGCCGATGCCGCGGGTGCCCCCGGTCACCACCGCCACCTTGCCGGTCAGGTCGAACAGGTCCACGCCGCACCTCCGTCGTCGGGTCCCCGGCTGCGCTGCCGGCCCGTTCCGCACCCTAGCGAGGCGCTCCGGCGGCCTCCCGCGAGCGCCCGCGCGGAGGCGCTGTGCCAGCCTGCCTGCATGACCCCCGCTACGGGCGCGACCAGCGAGGTCGGCACCCTGCAGACGGTGCTGCTGCACCGGCCCGGCGACGAGCTGCGGCGGCTCACCCCGCGCAACAACGACGAGCTGCTCTTCGACGGCGTCCCGTGGGTGGACCGGGCGCAGGAGGAGCACGACGCCTTCGCCGCCGCGCTCACCGACCGCGGCGTGGAGGTGCTGCACCTCGACCGGCTGCTCGCCGAGATCCTCTCCTTCCCCTCGGCCCGGGCGGAGCTGATCGGCGCGGCGGTCGACGACCCGCGGCTGGGCGCCAGCCTCCAGCGCGCCGCCACCCGCCACCTGGCCTGGCTGGACCCCGACGCACTGGCCGCGACGCTGATCGCGGGCCTGGCGCACGACGAGCTGCACGGCGGCCGCGGGCTGGCCTACGAGGTCATGGACCGCTCGGACTTCGTCGTCCCCCCGCTGCCCAACCTGCTGTTCACCCGCGACTCCTCGGTGTGGATCGGCGACGAGGTCGCGGTCACCTCGCTGGCCATGCCGGCCCGGCACCGCGAGAGCACGATCACCGCGGCCATCTACACCCACCACCCGCGGTTCGCCGGCAGCGAGCAGCTCTACGGCGCGGACCTGGAGCACCTGGAGGGCGGCGACGTCCTGCTGCTGGCCCCGGGCGTGGTGGCCGTCGGGGTCGGCGAGCGGACGACGCCCGGCGGGGCCGAGCGGCTGGCGCGGCGGCTGTTCGCCCGCGGCCTGGCGCACACGGTGCTCGTCGTCCCCATCGCCCAGCAGCGCGCCACGATGCACCTGGACACCATCGCGACGATGGTCGACGTCGACGCGATGGTCATGTACCCGGCGGTCGCCGACTCGCTGCGGGCCTGGACCGTCACCGCCCCGGACGGCGTGGCCGACGACGCCGACCCGGTGGAGCTGGCGGTGCGCGGCCCGCGGCCGTTCGTCGAGGCGGCCGCCGAGGCGATGGGCATCGACAAGCTGCGGGTGATCGACACCGGGCTGGACCCGGTCACCGCCGAGCGCGAGCAGTGGGACGACGGCAACAACACCCTCGCCCTGGCGCCGCGGCTGGCCGTCGCCTACGAGCGGAACACCGTCACCAACGCCGCACTGGAGGCCGCGGGCATCGAGGTGGTCCGGATCGCGGGCTCCGAGCTCGGCAGCGGCCGCGGCGGCCCGCGGTGCATGTCCTGCCCCGTCGCCCGGGCGCCGCTGTGATCCACTCGGGCATGCGCGCATCCCTCGCCCTCACCGGGACGACGGCCCTCGCCGCGGCCGTCACCACCGCCGCGCGGCGGGTGTCCCGCTTCCGCCCGACCGCCGGCGCCGCCGAGCCGGTGGACCTCGCCGGTCTGGACGCCGACGCCGCGGCCGGCCGGCTCGCCGAGCTGATCCGCATCCCCACCGTCTCCTACCGCGACCGCGCGGAGGTCGACGAGGAGGCGTTCGCCCGCTTCCGCGCCCGGCTCGCCGAGCTCTACCCGCGCACGCACGCCGCGCTGGAGCGCGAGCAGCTGGGCGACGGCGCGCTGCTCTACCGTTGGCGCGGGACCACCGACGAGCCGCCGCTGGTGCTCATGGCGCACTACGACGTCGTCCCGGTCGAGGGCCAGGACTGGACCCGCGACCCGTTCGCCGGGCTGATCGAGGACGGCGTCGTGCACGGCCGCGGCGCGATCGACGACAAGGGCTACCTGGTCGCGATCCTCGAGGCCGTGGAGGCGCTGGTCACCGAGGGCTTCACGCCCCGCCGCGACGTCTGGCTGTCCTTCGGCAACGACGAGGAGGTCACCGGGGTCGGCGCGCAGCTCGCCGTCGCGGCGTTCACCGAGCGGGGCATCCGCCCGTGGGCGGTGCTCGACGAGGGCGGCGCGGTGGTGACCGGCATGTTCCCGGGCGTGCCCGGGCAGGTCGCCGTCGTCGGGCTGGCGGAGAAGGGCCGGCTGGACGTCGAGCTGGTGACCACCGATCCCGGCGGGCACGCGTCGTCCCCGACGCCGGGCGGGGCGCCGGCCCGGCTGGCCAAGGCGATCACGGCGCTCGACGAGCACCCCTTCCCGGCGCGGATGAACGACGTCGTCCTCGGCATGGTCGACGCCGCCGGCCGGTACGCCTCCGGGCCGCTGCGCGCGGTGTTCGCGCACGCCGGGTCGCTGGGCCCGGTGCTGGCGCGGGTCCTCGCCGGGGCGGGCCGGGAGGCGAACGCGCTGGTCCGGACGACGGTGGCGGTGACCCGGCTCGAGGGCAGCAAGGCCGGCAACGTGCTGGCCACGACCGCGAAGGCGCACCTCAACATCCGGATCGCGCTCGGCGAGACGGTCGGGACGACGGTGGAGCGGCTGCGGCGGGTGATCGGCGACCCGACGGTCGAGCTGCGGGTGCTGCCCGGCGGCGCGGACCCCTCACCGGTGTCCGTCGTCGGCAACGACGCCTACGAGGCGGTCGCCGCCGCCGCGCGGGCGGCCTACCCCGACGCCGTCGTCGCCCCGTACCTGATGGTGCAGGCCAGCGACTCGCGGCACTTCGCCGAGATCTGCGACAGCGTCTACCGGTTCATGCCGTTCGCCGTCACCCGCGAGGAGCTGGCGGCGCTGCACGCCGCCGACGAGCGGATCTCGATCGCGGCGCTGCACCGCGGCGCCGGCTTCGTCCGGCACCTGCTCCGCAGCATCTGAACGGCCCTCCGGTACCGGAGGGCCGGGCCGCCGGGGGACGTCCGGTACCGGACGTCCCCCGGGGGCGTCAGCGGATGGTGATCTGGCGGGAGAGCAGCCCGGCGCGGGCGCGGCGCTCGTCGGCGTTCAGCGGCTCGGTGACCGCGAGCGCCTCCTCGAGGCGGGCCTGCCACTGGGTGGCCGGCTCGATCCACTCCTCCGCGGGGGTGTCGGCGGGCAGGTCCCACACCGGCACGACCAGCCCGTGCGCCCGGAAGGCGCCGGCGTAGCGGGTGCCCTCGCCGAGCAGCATCGGCTCGCCGGCCGCCCGCAGCCGGGCCAGCGCGTCGAGCAGCTTCTCCTCGGGCTCGGGGCGGACCCAGCGCAGGTGGGCGCGCTCGTCGGTCGGCACGCACCCAGTAGGCGGCGTCCAGGCCGGCCAGCCGCACGGTCGGCAGGATCGCCTCGTTGGCGTGCTCCAGCCCGGCCTGCACCGCCGGGTTGGGGTCGGTGCCCTCCAGCCAGAAGCCGAAGTCGTCGTGCACGGTCACCTCGAAGGGCGCCGAGGCGTCCAGCAGCTCCTGCAGCCGGGGGCCGGCCGAGCCCGCGCCGCCGATCGGGCCCGGGTCCACCGGCGCGCCTGCCGGGGCCTCGAGCGCGGCGGCCAGAGCGGTGCCGAGGTCGCGGCTCACGTCGTCCGAGGAGGTCTGCAGCTGGACGCCGAGCATGATCTCGCCGCTGGCCCGCACCAGGGCGGGCGCGCCGCCGGGGAGGACGCTGGCCAGGGTGACGTCGCGGCCGTCCGTCGTCCTCAGCGCCGCGGTCGCCGCCGGCACCAGCTCGCGCAGCGCGACCCAGTCGGCCTCGCCGGGCAGCCCCTCGAAGGAGCGGATCACCGGGGGCGCGTAGCCCGAGCCGTGACAGTGCTTGTAGCGGCGGCCGGAGCCGCACGGGCACGGCGCCTTCGGGTTGACGCCCTCCTGCGCGGCGGCGGGGGCGGGAGTGCGCTTGCGGGAAGCCATGCGGCCAGCGTAGGTGGGCCCCTCGAGCGCCCGCCCGCCCCGCCCGTGGACGGGTGTGACGGGCGTCGTTGCCCAGGCTTCCTAGGCTCGCGGGCGTGACCGCCGCACCACTCGACCTCACCGATCCCGCTGTCGTCGCAGACCCCTACCCGGCCTTCGCGCGGGCCCGGGCGCAGGCGCCCGTGCAGTGGCACGAGGGCCTGGGGCTCTGGCTGGCCTTCACGCACGCGGAGTCCAACGCGGTGCTGCGCGACCGGCGGCTGGGCCGGATCTGGCAGGACAAGGCGCCGGCCGAGCGGTTCGAGAGCTTCAACCTGATCCACCGCAACGCGATCCTGGAGATGGAGCCGCCGGCGCACACCCGGCTGCGGCGGCTGATCAGCTCGGCGTTCGCCCGCGGGCACGTCGAGCGGCTGCGCCCCTGGGTCGAGGAGCTCGCCCGCACGCTGGTCGACGAGCTGGTCGAGCGCTCCGGCGGGAGCGAGCCGGTGGACCTGCTGGCCGGCATGGCCGAGCAGCTGCCGGTCGCCGTCATCGCCGAGCTGCTGGGCGTGCCCGAGGCCGACCGCCCGCTGCTGCGCCCGTGGTCGAACGCCATCGTGAAGATGTACGAGTACGGGCGGACGACGGAGACCGAGGACTCCGCCGAGCGCGCCGCCGACGAGTTCGTCGCCTACCTGCGCGACCTCGCTGCCGAGCGCCGGAAGGACCTGGGCGAGGACCTGGTCAGCCACCTGGTCTCCATGCGCGACGCCGACGGCGACAAGCTCACCGAGGACGAGCTGGTCACCACCTGCATCCTGCTGCTCAACGCCGGCCACGAGGCGACGGTGAACGTGAGCGGCAACGGCACCCTGGCCCTGCTGCGGCACCCCGACCAGCTGCAGCGGCTGCGGGAGGACCGCGCGCTGCTGCCGACGGCGATCGAGGAGTTCATGCGCTACGACTCCCCGCTGCAGCTGTTCGAGCGCACCGCCACCGAGGACGTCGAGATCGGCGGCGTCACCGTCGAGCGCGGCCAGAAGATCGCCGCCCTGCTGGGCGCGGCCAACCGCGACCCCGCCGTCTTCGACGCCCCCGACACCTTCGACGTGGGCCGCACCGACAACGGGCACATCACCTTCGGCGCCGGCATCCACTTCTGCATCGGGGCGCCGCTGGCCCGGGTCGAGCTGCAGGCGTCCTTCGGCGCGCTGCTGGACCGGACGACGACGTTCGAGCTGGGCGGCGAGCCGGTCCGCCGTCCCGAGTTCGTGATCCGCGGCCTGGAGACCCTCCCCGTCGTCCTCGGCTGAGCCCCATCAGGGCAGAAATGGCCATTTCTGCCCCGTCCGACCGCCGGGCCCCGGCTGGATCGTGAGCGCCGTCACTGGCAGGATCCGAGCCATGCGCGGCCTGATGCAGGACAGCCCCCTCACCATCGACACGATCTTCCGGCACGCCGAACAGCACTACGGCGACGTGCCGATCATCACCAACGGCCCGAAGGGCGTCACCCGCAGCACCTACGGCGAGTGGGCGGACCGCACCCGCCGGCTGGGTGGCGTCCTCGACACCCTCGGCATCAGCGCCGACGGCCGGGTCGGCACGTTCGGCTGGAACAGCCAGCGGCACCTCGAGCTGTACTTCGCCGCCCCGTGCACCGGCCGCGTGCTGCACACGCTCAACATCCGGCTCTTCCCCGAGCAGCTGACCTACATCGCCAACCACGCCGAGGACGAGGTCGTCTTCGTCGACCGCTCGGTCTTCGGCCTGTTCTGGCCGCTGGTCGACACGATGACCACGGTCCGGCACGTCGTGGTCATGGAGGACGGCGGCGACGCCGAGCTGCCCGACGACCCGCGGATCAGCGACTACGAGACCCTGCTGGCCGCCGCGTCCCCGGTCGACTTCGACGTCCGGGACGAGAACCTGGCCGCCTCGATGTGCTACACGTCGGGCACCACCGGCAACCCGAAGGGCGTCGTCTACTCGCACCGCTCGACGGTGCTGCACACGATGGCCGCGCTCTCCCCGAACGCGTTCGGGCTCAGCGTCCGCGACGTCGCCATGCCGGTCGTCCCGATGTTCCACGCCAACGCCTGGGGCATCGCGCAGGCCGCGCCGGCCGCGGGCGCCGCGCTGGTCTTCCCCGGCCCGATGATGCAGCCCGAGGCGCTGGCGAACCTGATCGTCGACGAGGGCGTCACCTTCACCGCCGGCGTCCCGACCATCTGGCAGGGCGTGCTGCCCTTCCTCGCCGGCAAGGAGCACCAGCTGCGCGAGATCGGCTGCGGCGGCTCCGCGGTGCCCAAGGCGCTGAGCGAGGCCTACCGCGAGCAGGTCGGGCTGCCGATCCTGCAGGCCTGGGGCATGACCGAGACCTCGCCGGTGGCGTCCTCCGGCGTGCTGCCCAGGCGCCTCCAGGACGCCGACGACGAGACCAAGGCCAACGTCCGCGCCCGCGCCGGCATCCCGCTGTTCGGCGTCGAGGCCCGCATCGTCGACGCCGACACCCTCGAGCCGCAGCCCTGGGACGACACCGCCACCGGCGAGCTGCAGGTCCGGGGCAACTGGTGCGCGAAGGAGTACTACAACCCCGACGCCGGCGTGGAGCTCTCCACCGCCGACGGCTGGATGAAGACCGGCGACGTCGCCGCGATGAGCGCCGACGGCTCGATCCGCATCGCCGACCGCACCAAGGACCTGATCAAGTCCGGCGGCGAGTGGATCAGCTCGGTCGACCTCGAGAACGCGATCATGAGCCACCCGAAGGTCGCCGAGGCCGCCGTCGTCGGCGTCCCGCACCCGAAGTGGGACGAGCGCCCGCTGGCCTGCGTCGTCCTCAAGCAGGGCGAGACGGCGACCGAGGAGGAGATCCTCGAGCACCTCAAGCCGCTGGTCGCCAAGTGGTGGCTGCCCGACGCCGTCGAGTTCATCGACGAGGTGCCCAAGACCAGCGTCGGCAAGTTCTCGAAGAAGGACCTGCGCGCGAAGTTCGCCGAGTACGAGCTGAAGGCCTGACCCCGGTTGATCATCGCCTGCGCGCCCGCGCCGGCGGCGCGTCACCCCATGTCGGGAGCACGCAGGCGATGATCAACTGACGGGTGGCCACTGCCGGTAGCCTCGGCGCCATGCAGCTGCTGTGCCCGAAGTGCCACAACGTCATGGCGCAGTACGAGCGCAACCGCGTGCTGGTCGACCAGTGCACCGAGTGCAAGGGCCTGTTCCTCGACCGCGGTGAGCTGGAGAACCTGATCGCGGCCGAGCGCGCCTACCTCGACGCCGAGGAGGGCCGCCCGGTCGCGCCCCCGCAGGCCGCCCCGCCGCCGGTGCGCGACCCGTACGACCGGGACCCCCGGTACTACGGCGAGCACCGCTACGACGAGCGCTACTACGGCCGCGGCTACGACGAGAAGTACGCGAAGAAGAAGCGCCGCAAGAGCATCCTCGAGGAGCTCCTGGACTTCTGAGCCGCGGCGGTCAGCGGACGAAGGGCTCCTCGCCGGTCTCGCTCACCATGGGCTTGCCGGCCGCCTGCCACTCGCCCATGCCGCCGGCGACGTTGACGGCGTCGTAGCCGTTCTGGTTCAGCCACGCGGCGACCCGCGCCGAGCGGCCGCCGCCGCGGCAGGTGACGTAGAGCGGGTCGCCCTCGGGCAGGTCGTCGAGCCGGCCGGGCACCTGGCCCATGGGGATGTGCGTCGCGCCCTCGATGTGGCCGTGCACCCACTCGTCGTCCTCACGGACGTCGAGGACCACGGCGTCCTCGGGCAGCTCGCTGACGGACACGGTCGGAACCTGCTGCGGCATCACGCCCTCCATCGTGGCACGGGCCGGCGCGCGGCCGCGGGCTGCGAGGATGGCCGCGATGACCGCCGCCCCCTCCCCCGTGCGGGAACCCGCCTGGGTCGCTGCCCCGGTCCGCCGTCGGCCTGTGGCTGACCGAGAGCCTGATCACCGCGGCCGTCACCGTGGCGGTGGTGGTCGCGCTGCTGGTGTGGGTCCCCGACGACCTGGGCGGTCCGGAGCCGTTCCTGCGCTGGGCGGTGCCGATCGTGACGGCCCTCGACGTCCTGGTCGTCGTCGGGATCCGCCCCTGGTTCAAGCACCGCACCTACCGCTGGGAGGTGACCGCGGAGGCCGTGCACACCCGCACCGGCTGGCTGAGCCGGACCTGGACGCTGGTGCCGGTCTCCCGCATCCAGACCGTCGACGTCACCCGCGGGCTGCTGCAGCAGGTGTTCGGGCTGGCCAGCGTCGCGGTCTACACCGCCTCCAGCCAGGGCACGGTGCGCATCTGGCACCTCGAGCACGGGATGGCCCAGCGGGTCGCCGAGGACCTCACCGCCCGGGCCGAGCGCACCCGGGACGCCGCCACGTGACCGACCCGGCGCCGGCACCGCCCGCGCCCGCCGCGACGGCCCGCCGCACGTCGCCGCGGGTCGTCCTGGTGCACACCCTCACCTTCCGCCAGGCGCGGCGGCTGCTCCCCTACGCCATCCCCGCGCTGGCCGCGATCGGCCTGGGCGGCGGCCGGTGGACCGTCGCCGGGCTCGTCGTCGGCGTCACCCTCGTGTCCCTGGTGACGGCGGCGCTGTCCTGGTGGCGGTTCAGCTACCTGGTCGGGCCGGGCGCCGTCGTCGTCACCCGGGGGCTGGTGCAGCGCTCGGTGCGCGCCGTGCCCACCGACCGGATCCGCGGGGTCGAGGTCGAGGCGCCGCCGGTGCACCGCCTGCTCGGGCTGGTCCGGGTGCGCATCGACGCCGCCGCCGGCGGCACCGGCAGCTCCGAGGAGGAGCTGCTGGTCGACGGGCTGCCCCCGGCCGAGGGCGACCGGCTGCGGACGGCGGTGCTCACCCGGCGCGCGCGGGCGGCCGCCGGGCCGGAGGACGACGACGCGACCGCGCCCCCGGAGCCGGCCGAGGAGGAGTTCGCCCGCTTCGACAACCGCTGGCTGCTGTACGCGCCGCTGGTCGGGGGCTACCTCGCCGTGCCGCTGGCCGCGGTGGGCGCGCTGTCCCGGGTCGTCGACGAGCTGCCCGCCGGCACGCTGCCCGACGTGGACGGGCCGGCGCTGGACTCGGTCGGGGCGGCCGCGGTGGTCGCCCTCGTCGCGCTGCTGCTGCTCGCGGTCGGGGCGGTGGTCGGCGCCGCGGTGGTCAACTGGGGCTTCCGCCTGGTGCGCCGCGGCGACTCGCTGGTCGCGGTGCGCGGCCTGCTCACCCGCCGGCACACCGAGCTGGAGATCGACCGGATCCGCGGCGTGGCCGTCGCCGACGGCGCCGGGATGCGGCTGGCCCGCGCGGCACGGGTGAACGCGCTGGTCACGGGCCTGGGTGACGCCCAGCGTCGCGGCCAGCTGCTGCCGCTGGGTCCGCGCGCCGAGGCCGAGGCGCTGGCCCGCCGGCTGGTGCCCGACCCCGGCCCGCTGACCGCCCACCCGGCCGCGGCCCGGCGACGCCGGATCACGCGCGCGCTCACCGGCGGGCTGCTGGTCACCGCCGCCGGGGCGGTGCTGACGGCGACCTCCGGATGGTGGCCGCTGCTCGTCGTCGGCGTCGTCCTCACCGCGCTGGGCGTGCCGCTGGGGCTGGGGCGCTACGCCTCGCTCGGGCACGCGACCGGGCCGAGCTCCTTCGCCGTCCGGGTCGGGTGGCTGGTGCGCGAGCGCGCCGTCCTGGAGCGGCGGGCCGTCGTCGGCTGGCAGGTGAAGCAGTCGTGGTTCCAGCGGCGGGCCGGGCTGGCCTCCGTCGTCGCCTGCGTGGGTGCCGGCCGGGGCGGCTACATCGCACTCGACATGGCCGCCGACGAGGTCGCGGACTTCGCCGTCGCCGCTTCCGAGCCCTGGGCCGAGCAGCTCCTGCCCGCACCTCCCGCTCGTTGATCATCGTCATGTGGCTGCCAGCCACGCCGTGCGCGCGGGCCGGATGACGATGATCAACGAGGCAGGCGATCGGAGCGGATGCGCGCCGGCGTCCTCCCTCACCGCCGAGCGTCCTCCCTCACGGTGTGCGGTGAGGGAGGACGCTCGACGATCAGGTCACCTGATCCCAGCGGGATGCCGGGGTCAGTGCTGGACGGCCTTCTCCGCGCCGATGCCGGTGAACGCCCGCACCTCGAGCTCGGCGTTCTTCAGCTCGTCCGGGCGCTCCTTGGAGAGCCTGGACCCGAGCCAGCCGAGGAAGAACGACAGCGGGATCGAGACCAGGCCGGGGTTGTTGAGCGGGAACCAGGAGAAGTCGACGTCCTGGATGAGCGAGGTGCTCTTCCCGGTCAGCTCGTTCACCGGCGCCCCGGAGACCACCGGCGAGAAGATGATCAGGCCGATGCAGGCGATCAGCCCGCCGTAGATCGACCACAGCGCGCCCTGGGTGGTGAAGTCCTTCCAGAACAGCGTGTAGAGGATCGTCGGCAGGTTCGCCGAGGCGGCGACGGCGAAGGCCAGCGCCACCAGGAAGGCGATGTTGATGCCGGCCTGCAGCGCGAGGATGCCCAGCCCGATCGCCACCGCCCCGATGACGACGGCGGTGATACGGGCGACCCGCACCTCCCCGTTGGGCGGCACCTTGCCCCGCTTGATCACCGACGCGTAGACGTCGTGCGCGAACGAGGCCGAGGCGGTGATCGTCAGGCCCGCGACCACGGCGAGGATCGTGGCGAAGGCGACGCCGGCGATGATGCCGAGCAGCACCGTGCCGCCGAGCTCGAAGGCCAGCAGCGGCGCGGCCGAGTTCACCGCACCGGGTGCGGCGAGGATCTCCGCGGGGCCGACCAGCGCACCGGCGCCGTAGCCGATGACCAGGCTGAACAGGTAGAAGATGCCGATCAGCCAGATGGCCCACACGACCGAGCGTCGGGCGTCCTTGGCGGTGGGAACCGTGTAGAAGCGCATCAGCACGTGCGGCAAGGCCCGCCGTGCCCAGCACCAGCGCCAGGCCCAGCGAGACGAAGTCCAGCTTCGAGGTGTCGGTCAGGCCGTACTGGGCCCCGGGCGCGAGCACGTCGCGGCCCTCGACGGCGAGGTCCTGCGCCCCGCCCAGCAGCGAGGAGAGGTTGAAGCCGTACTCGGCCAGCACCCACACGGTCATCACGAACGCGCCGGCGATCAGCAGCGTCGCCTTGATCATCTGCACGTACGTGGTCCCGCGCATGCCGCCGACCAGCACGTAGAAGATCATCAGCGCGCCGACGAGCGTCACGACGAGGGCCTCCGCGGCGTCACCGCTCACCCCCAGCAGCAGCGCCACCAGGCCGCCGGCGCCGGCCATCTGCGCCAGCAGGTAGAACAGCGACACCGCCAGGGTCGAGATGGCCGCCGCCATCCGCACCGGGCGCTCCCGCATCCGGAAGGCCAGGACGTCGGCCATGGTGAAGCGGGCCGTGTTGCGCATCAGCTCGGCGACCAGCAGCAGCGCCACGAGCCACGCCACCAGGAAGCCGATCGAGTACAGGAAGCCGTCGTAGCCGTAGACGGCGATCGCGCCCGCGATGCCCAGGAACGACGCGGCCGACAGGTAGTCACCGGCGATCGCCAGGCCGTTCTGGGTGCCGCTGATGTTGCGGCCGGCCGCGTAGTAGTCCGCGGCGCTCTTGTTGGTGCGGCTGGCACGGAACGTGATGAACAGCGTGACCAGCACGAACGCGCCGAAGATCGAGATGTTGACGGCCGGTTCGCCGATCGTGCTCTCGGCGGCGAGGAGGTCAGACACGGGTCGCCCCCCGGGTGTCGCCGGCGCCGGTCGCGTAGTCGTGCCGCTCGAGCCGCTCGCGCATCTCGTCGGCGATCGGGTCGGTGTTCCGGTTGGCGTGCGACACGTACAGGTGCGTGATCGCGAACGTGGTCACGAACTGGGCCAGGCCCAGCAGGACGCCCAGGTTCACGTTGCCGAAGACCTCGGTGGCCATGAAGTCCGGCGCGTACGTGGAGAGCAGGACGTAGAGCAGGTACCAGGCGAAGAACGCGAACGTCATGGGGAAGGCGAACCGCCGGAACCTGCGCTTCAGCTCGGCGAACTCGGGTGAGTTCTGCGCTTGCAGGTACTCCTCGGGCGTCAGCTGACGCCGTTCCGCGGGTTCGGTCACGGGGCGACCTCCAGGTCAGCGTGGGCGGGCGGTACACCCGGCAGGTGTGAGCCCCGTCACGGTAGGAGCGCGAGCCCCCGTCCGCGGACCGGAACCGCGCCGCTGCGCCGAGCGGTCACCGGCGCTCGCCGACCGGCAGGTCCGGCGGGACGAGCGGTCACCGCCGCGAGCGCGGCTCAGCGGGGCGGGGTGCCCCGGTCGAGCTGCACGGACTCGGGGGTGTGCAGCCGCACCATCGTGCGGGCGGCGTGCGGCGGCACCCGGCGGGGCGTGGCCAGCGACGCGGTCACCATCGTGAGGAAGGCCAGCGGGACGGTCCACGCCGCCGGCTGCGACAGCAGCGCACCACCCCAGCCCTCCGGGCCGACGCCGAGCAGCGTGGCCAGCACCGCCCCGCCCGCGCACCCACCGCCGACGAGCATCCCGGCGATCGCGCCGAGGTCGGTGAGCCGGCGCCACCAGATGCCCAGCACGAGCAGCGGGCACAGCGTGGAGGCCGCGAAGGCGAACGCCAGGCCGACCGCCTGCGCGACGCCGACCCCCTCGGTCACCAAGGCCAGGCCCAGCGGCACGAGGACGGCGACGACGGCGCCGGCCTGGAAGGCGCGCACCCCGCCGAACCGGCGGCCCATCACGTCCTGGCTGATCACGCCGGCCACCGCGACGGTCAGCCCGGAGGACGTCGAGAGGAACGCGGCGAACGCCCCCGCCGTCGTCAGGGCCGACAGCAGCTCGCCCGCCGTCCCGGCCAGCATCCGGGACGGCAGCTCGAGCACCACCGACTCCGCCCGCCCGGTGGCGACGAGGTCCGGCGCGTAGAGCCGGCCCAGGCCGCCGTACACCGGCGGGAGGAGGTAGAAGAGGCCGAGCAGCGCCAGCACGAACAGCGTCGTCCGGCGGGCCGCCGCCCCGTCCGGGTTCGTGTAGAAGCGGACGACGACGTGCGGCAGGCCCATCGTGCCGAGGAACGTGGCGATGATGATCGAGTAGGTCGTGTAGACCTCGTGCTCGCCGCCGGCCAGCGGCGACACCCACGAGTCGCCCGGGCGGGCGGGATCCACCACGTCGACCGACGCCGGCGAGACCGCGCCGTCGCCGAGCCAGATCGCGGCCATGAACAGCAGCGGGAACAGCAGCGCGGTCAGCTTGAGCCAGTACTGGAAGGCCTGGACGAAGGTGATGCTGCGCATCCCGCCGAACAGCACGTTGACCAGGACGACGGTGGCGACCAGCACCCCACCCAGCCACGGCCCCGTGCCCGTGGTCGAGGCCAGCGCGAGCCCGGCGCCCTGGAACTGCGGCATCAGGTACAGCCAGCCGATCGCCACGACCAGCAGCGCGGAGAGCCGGCGCACCCCGCGCGACTCCAGCCGGCTCTCTGCGAAGTCGGGCAGCGTGTACGCCCCGGAGCGGCGCAGCGGGGCCGCGACCAGCACGAGCAGCACGAGGTAGCCCGCCGTCCAGCCGACCGGGTACCAGAGCATCTCGGTGCCGAAGGCGAGCACCAGGCCCGCGACGCCGAGGAAGGAGGCCGCCGACAGGTACTCCCCGCCGATCGCCGAGGCGTTGAGCCCCGGCCGCACCGTGCGGGAGGCCACGAAGAAGTCGCTGGTGGTCCGCGAGAACCGCCAGCCGTAGGCGCCGACGGCCAGGGTGACGACGACGACCGCCGTCACGCTGACGACGCTGAAGCCCGCGGTGCTCATCCGCGCTCGGCGCCGCGACCCGCCGGCCGGGTCACGAGCGGTCCAGCACGTCGGTGAACGCCCGCTCGTTGCGCTCGGCGGCGCGGACGTAGAGCCAGCCCACCAGCAGCAGGAACGGGTAGGCGGCGAAGGCCAGCAGGAACCACGGCAGCGGCACGGCCAGCACCTCGACGTCGGAGAGGTCGGGGACCAGCCAGAACAGCAGCGGGATGCCGCCGACGAAGACCGCGAGGGCGGTGAGCGCGAGCAGCGCCAGCCGCAGCTGGGAGCGCACCAGCGAGGACATGTAGACCTCGCCGAGCCGGGTCTGGGCGTCGATCTCGCGGGCCGGCGGCACCCGCTGCGCGCGGGCGGCGCTGGTGCGCGGGCTGGTGACCCGCACGCGGCGGGCGGTCTCCGACACCGGTCACCCCCTGCCCGCGGTGCCGGGGCGGGCGCGGCGCACCAGCAGGTCGCGCAGCTCCCGGGTGTGCCGCCGGCTCACGCCCAGGTGCGTGCCGCCGACGACGACGGTGCACCGCCCGCCGTCCATCCGGACCTCCTGCACGTGCTGGAGCGCCACCAGCAGCGAGCGGTGGATGCGGACGAAGCCGGCGTCCTTCCACTCCTCCTCCAGGGTGGTCAGCGGCACCCGCACCAGGTGGCTGCCCGCGGCGGTGTGCAGCCGGGCGTAGTCGCCCTGCGCCTCGACGTAGCCGACGCTGGACCGGGGCACGAAGCGGGTCACCCCGCCGAGCTCGACGGCGATGTCGTCGTCCGCCACCGGGGGGACGCCGGCCCGCGCGCCCACGACCCGGCGGACCGCCTCGCCGAGCCGGGCCTCGCGCACCGGCTTGAGCACGTAGTCGACCGCCCCGAGCTCGAAGGCGTCGACGGCGGAGTCGTCGTGGGCGGTCACGAAGACCACCGGCGGCGGCGTCCGGAACCGGGAGAGCACCCGCGCCAGGTCGACGCCGCTGAGCCCGGGCATCCGGATGTCGAGGAAGACGGCGTCCACCCCGCGCTCCTGCAGCAGCCGCAGCGCCTCGGTCGCCGAGTCGCAGGTCAGCACGGCCTCGATCCGCTCGTCCCGCTCGAGCAGCCAGCGCAGCTCCTCCAACGCCGGTCGCTCGTCGTCCATCCACCAGGACGGTCAGCCGCTCGCTCACGGGTGCACCCCCGGCGCGAACTTCGGCACCCGCACGCTCACCTTCGTCCCCACCCCCGGCGCGGTCTCGACGACGAGGCCGTAGTCGTCGCCGAACGCGGTGCGCAGCCGCGCGTCGACGTTGCCCAGGCCCACCGAGTCCACCGACACGTCACCGGCGAGCGCGCGGCGGACCTTCTCCGGATCCTCCCCGACGCCGTCGTCCTCCACCGAGATCAGGCACTCCCCGCCCCGGTCGGTGGCGATGATCGTGACGGTGCCGGTACCCGGCTTGTGCTCCAGCCCGTGCCGCACGGCGTTCTCCACCAGCGGCTGCAGGCACAGGAACGGCACCGCGACGGGCAGCACCTCCTGCGCCACCCGCAGCGTCACCTGCAGCCGATCGCCGAACCGCGCCTTCTCCAGCACCAGGTAACGCTCGATCGAGCGCAGCTCCTCGGCCAGCGTCGTGTACTCGCCGTGCCGGCTGAACGAGTAGCGGGTGAAGTCGGCGAACTCCAGCAGCAGCTCGCGGGCCTGCTCCGGGTCGGTGCGCACGAACGAGGCGATCGCGGTCAGCGAGTTGTAGATGAAGTGCGGGCTGATCTGCGCCCGCAGCGCCCGCACCTCGGCCTCCATGAGCCGGGTGCGGGAGGCGTCGAGCTCGGCGAGCTCCAGGTTCCCCGACACCCAGTGCGCCACCTCGGCCACCGCGCGGACCAGCCCCGCCGACGCCGAGGGGGTGAAGGCCTGCAGCGTGCCGACCACCCGGTCCTCGACCACCAGCGGGCTGACCACCACCTGCCGCAGCCCGCACCCGGGGTCGTCGCACGGGAAGTCGGCCCGGTCGCGGACCACCGTGCCCCCGGACTCGAGGACGGCGGCCGCCAGCGCGGCGGTGTCCCGCTCGTGGTGCCCGGAGCGGCCGTCCCAGGCCAGCGTCGCCACCGTGTCGGTGAGCGCGACCGCCGGCACCCCGAGCAGATCGCGCAGGTGCCGGCTCGCGCGCTCCGCCGACCCGCTGGTCAGGCCCTGGCGCAGCTCCGGCGCGGTGAGCGAGGCCGAGTGGAGGGTCCGGAACGTGGCGTGCTCGGCCTCGGTCCCGAGGTGGCCGCGGCGCAACCAGCGCAGTGCATCCCGCATGGCAGTCGGGGCGGTGCCCCAGCCTCCCTCCGCGAGCCGTGCCCGGCTGCTCCTGCCGGACCACGGACACGCGACCGTAGATCGTGAGAGCTGGCTCACACCAGCTCCTCGGTCGGCGGTTCCCCGGAACGTGCGCACCACGCCGCACGGGCGTAACCGCCGGGAAACCGGCCCCTGCTGCACTGCGGCATGCGTACGAGCGGAGAGAGCGCGGCCGGCTGGTTCCCGGTCGCCCGCGCCGACGAGGTGGGGACGACGCCGCTGCCGGTGAGCGCCGGGGGCCGGGCCTGGGTCGTCGTGCGGCTGCGCCACGGCGGGGAGGTGAGCGCGTTCCCCGCCCGGTGCCCGCACCGGCTGGTCCCGCTGGCGACGGCGGCGGTCGTCGACGGGCGGCTGCAGTGCGCGGCGCACGGCTGGCGGTTCGACGGCGAGGGCCGCTGCGCGGAGATCCCGTCGCTCGGGGCGGGGGGCACGCCGCCACCCCGGGCCGACCTCGCGGGCCCGTGGGCCGTGGAGGAGCGGGCCGGCTGGGTGTGGCTCGCCCCCGACCGGACGGCGCACCGCGCACCGGCCCGGCCCGGAGGCGTGCCCGCCGTCGAGCCGCGGCGCGAGCCGCCCGCCCCGGTGGGCCCGGTGTTCGGGAACCTCGACCCCTCGCTGGAGCACGCCTGGCACCCGGTGGCGCTGTCGACCGAGCTGCGCGACGGCGGCTGGCTGCAGGTCCGCCTCCTCGGCCGCACCTGGACGCTCTCCCGCCGAGCCGACCGGCTGGCCGCCGAGCCCCCGGCGGCCGGCGTCCGCGAGCGGCTCGGGCTGCTCTGGCTGGCACCGGCCGAGCCGCACGACGTCCCGCTCGAGGTGCCCGAGGCCGGCGACCGGTCCTTCGTGGCCGGGTGGCTGCCGCCCCTGCGCTCCCCCGGGCCGGCCGGGCCGCTCGCCGACACGTTCCTCGACGCGACGCACGGGCCGTTCGTGCACCCCTCGACCCTGGCCGCGCTGCCGGAGACAGGCCCGTACGAGCTGGTCCGCGAGCCCGGCGGCTTCCGCAGCGTGCAGGAGCAGGAGGTGGACAACCCGGTCGACCCGGGCGTCGCGACCGGCGAGCGCCCGCTGCGTCAGCGCCGGCGCACGACCTACGTGCACCGTGCGCCGTTCCAGCTGCGGCTCCGGCAGGAGTTCCTCGACTCGGGGGCGACGACGACCCTGCTCTACCTGCTCCAGCCCGAGGACGCCGACTCCACCCGGATCTACGTCCGGCTCATGCTCGCGGCCGGCCCGGGGCAGCGGTTGCCCGCGCCGGCCACCGTCGTCGAGCAGGTGGCACTGCAGCAGCAGGTGCTGGAGGAGGACATCCGCTCCCAGGCGGCCCTGCTGCTGCCCGGGCTGCCGCTGGACCCGCGCGACGAGGTGCACGTACCCGCCGACGCGCGCGGCGTCGCGTTGCGGCAGGCGCTCTGCGACTTCCTGGTCGCGGGCCGGCGGGGCCGGCTGGCCGCCTGATCAGTCGGCGGGCAGCAGCGCGCCGCACTCGGCGCAGCGCGTCGGCGGGTCCTCCTCGGCCAGCCGGCCGCACTCGGGGCACACCCGGCGCAGCCAGCAGGCCGGGTCGCCGCCCTCGTCGTCCGGTCCGGTCATGCGCGCTCCTGACGATCCCGTTGCGGTCCGGTGACACCGCAGTCGTCCCGTGCGCGCCCGGGTACCCCTCCCTCGCCCGTTCCAGACGAGAGGAAGTGCTCCATGCCAGCGCACACCCGCGCCGCGGCCGCGCTGCTCGCGGTCGGCCTGCCGCTGACCGCCTGCAGCGAGGCCACCCCGCTCGACGTCCCCGGCGAGGAGGTGCGCGGTGGCGCCGTCGGTCCCGACGCCGACGTCACCGACGACCTCGGACTGCGCCAGGTGCAGCTCGCGTGGCCGGCCGACGGTGTCTACACGCCCGGGGAGGACGCCGAGCTGTACCTGGCCGTCACCAACACCGGCAACCGCCCGGCGGAGCTGGTCGAGGTCCGGGGACCGGACTTCGACGACGCCGAGCTCCCGGGCGACGGCACGCTCACCGTCGACCAGCAGGACACGGTGTACGTCGGCGCCGAGGGCGCGCCGTCGATCGTCCTCGAGGACCTCGACCGCTCGCTGCGCTCGTCGCAGTCGATCCCGGTCACCTTCGTGTTCGAGGACGCCGGCACGGTGACCGTCGACGTGATGGTGGCCGCCGAGGGCCAGGAGGTCCGGCCGTTCGACTTCGCCGACCCCGCCGAGGACCCCACCTGATCAGACCAGGGGTGGAGACACTGTTCCCTCCTGAGGACGACGAGACCGCTCCCGGCGCTGCCTAGGCTCGACGCCGTGGAGAACCCCCTCGACCGCCCGGGCGACCGGGTGCGCCGGCACCCGTTCGCGGTCGACGCGGCGTTCGCGGGCGCGGTGTGGTTCTTCGCCGTCCTGCTGCCGGTGGACGCCTACTGGCAGTCGCGGGGCACGGCCCTCCTCGTCGGCACCTTCCTGGTGGTCCCGCTCGCCTGGCGCCGCCGCGCCCCGGTCGCGGCCGGCGCGGCCGTGGTGGCCGTCGGGCTGCTGGAGCTGGTGCTCTCCCCGGACTTCCTGGCCGCCAACGTCGCGGTGCTGATGATGATCTACGCGCTGGCCGCCTACGCGCCGCGCTGGGCCGCCTCGGCCGGGATCGGTGCCGGACTCGTGGGGGCCCTGCTCGCCTCCCTGCGGTACTGGAACTACGACATGACGACGTCGTTCGTCCCCGTGGCACTGGCGATCGGGGTCTCCGTCGTCGCCGCGTGGGCGCTGGGCAACCTGCGGCGGGCCCGGCTGGAGCAGGTGGCCGCCCTCGAGGAGCGGGCGCAGCTGCTCGAGCTGGAGCGGGACCAGGAGATGCGGCTGGCCGCCACCACCGAGCGGGCGCGGATCGCCCGAGAGCTGCACGACGTCGTCGCCCACTCGCTGTCGGTGGTCATCGCCCAGGCCGACGGCGGTCGCTACGCGGGACGGACCGATCCGTCCGCCGCCACCGACGCCCTGGAGGCGATCGCCGCCACCGGCCGCCAGGCGCTCACCGACATGCGCTCGCTGCTCGGCGTGCTGCGCGAGGGCGGCGGCGAGGAGTACGCCCCGCAGCCCGACGTCGCCGCCATCCCCGCCCTGGTCGAGGACGTGCGGGCCAGCGGCCTGGACGTCGACCTGATCGTGGAGGGCGAGCCGCAGCCGCTGCCGGCCGGCCCGCAGCTGGCGGCCTACCGGATCGTCCAGGAGTCCCTGACCAACGTGCTCAAGCACGCCGGCCCCGCGTCGCGGGCGTGGGTGCGGCTGCAGTGGCGGCCCGACGCGCTCGAGCTCTCCGTGCTGGACGACGGCCGGGGCGCGTCGGCGGCGATGGTGTCCTCCGACGGCGACGGGCAGGGGCTGCGCGGCATGGCGGAGCGCGCCCGGCTGCACCGCGGGCGGCTCGAGGCCGGGCCGCGGCACGGCGGCGGGTTCGGCGTGCACGCCGCGCTGCCCTACGGTGCGGGGCGATGAGCGCACCGATCCGGGTCGTCGTCGTCGACGACCAGCAGATGGTCCGCGCCGGCTTCCGCATGGTCATCGACAGCCAGCCCGACCTCACCGTGGTCGGCGAGGCCGGCGACGGCGGCAGCGCGGTCCGGCTGCTCCGGGAGACCGCGGCCGACGTCGTCCTCATGGACATCCGCATGCCCGGCACCGACGGCATCGAGGCGACCCGGCAGGTCACCGCGCTGCCCGAGGGGCCGCGGGTCGTCGTCCTCACCACGTTCGACCTCGACGAGTACGTCGTCGCCGCGATCGGCGCCGGGGCCAGCGGCTTCCTGCTCAAGGACGCCCCGCCCGAGGAGATGCTCGCGGCGGTGCGCACCGTGCACGCCGGCGACTCGGTGATCGCGGCGTCCTCCACCCGGCGGCTGCTGCAGCACGTCGCGCCGATGCTGCGCGGCGCCCCGGCGTCCGCGCCGGGCGGGGGCGACGCCGCCGCCCTGGCCGAGCTCACCCCGCGCGAGCGGGAGGTGCTGGTGCAGATGGCGCTGGGTGCCTCCAACACCGAGATCGCGCAGACCTTCGTGGTCAGCGAGGCGACGGTCAAGACCCACGTCGGGCGGGTGCTGCACAAGACCGGCTCCCGCGACCGCGTGCAGGCCGTCGTCCTCGCCTACCGGACCGGCCTCGTGCAGCCGGCCGACCTCCTCCGCGACGCCTGACGCGCTCCCCCTCTCCGCTTCCGGTACCGGAAGTCCCGGGCTCCGCCCTGGGGATGACGGCGGGGTCCGCCCTGGGGAGCACCGGGGGCGACCGGGAGATGGCCCTGCGCTCCGACGCGGGGGGACGGCGCGGCGCGGGAGCGTGATCACCGTTGCCGCATCCCCCGCACCGGAGGTCCGAAGTGTCCGTTCCCGTCATGACCGTTCCCGGCGAGCCGCGCTCGGCCGGCACGAGCGCCGCCGTCCGCGCCACCGGGCTGCGCAAGACCTACGGCAGCGGCGAGACGGCGGTGCACGCGCTCGCGGGCGTCGACGTCGCCTTCGCCGCGGGTGAGTTCACCGCGATCATGGGGCCGTCGGGCTCGGGCAAGTCCACGCTCATGCACTGCCTGGCGGGTCTGGACACCGCCACCACCGGCGAGGTGTGGCTCGGCGACACCGCGCTGACCAGCCTGCGCGACGACCAGCTGACCACGCTGCGCCGCAAGCGGATCGGCTTCGTCTTCCAGGCGTTCAACCTGCTGCCGGTGCTCGACGCCCGCGAGAACATCGTGCTGCCCATGCAGCTGGGCGGGCTGCGGCCCGACCCGGCGTGGTTCGACGCCGTCATCGCCCGGCTCGGGCTGCGCGAGCGCCTGGGCCACCGCCCGCACGAGCTCTCCGGCGGCCAGCAGCAGCGGGTCGCCATCGCGCGGGCGCTGCTGCCCCGGCCCGACGTCGTCTTCGCCGACGAGCCCACCGGCAACCTGGACTCCCGCTCGGGCGCGGAGGTGCTCGGCCTGCTGCGCTCCAGCGTCAAGGAGACCGGCCAGACCGTCGTCATGGTCACCCACGACCCGTCCGCGGCCGCCTACGCCGACCGCGCGGTCCTCCTCGCCGACGGCCGGCTGGCCGGCGACCTCGCGGACCCCACCGCCGAGTCGGTGCTCGACGCGCTGCGCGGGCTGGGGGCCTGACCCCGATGCGCTCCGTCGTCCTCGCCCAGCTGCGCACCCACGCGGCCCGGCTGATCGCCTCCACGCTCGCCGTCGTCATCGCCGTCGGCTTCGTCGTGGCCACCCTGGTCCTCAACGAGACCTCCCGCAGCACCGTCCTGGACAGCGTCGGCGCCCGGTACGTCGACGCCGCCTGCCGTCGTCAGCACGACCTGGGACCGGCCCTTCACCGACGACGACGTCGCAGCGGTCGCCGCGCTCGCCCCGGTCGGCGCCGTCGCCCCGAGCTACGAGGTAGGCGTCCAGGCCGCCCTCCCGGGGCGTCCGGGCGCCCAGTACGTGTCCGTGGAGTCCATCGCCGACGCGCCGCAGCTGCGCTGGCAGGAGCTGAGCGCCGGCCGGCTGCCCGCGGGCGACGGCGAGATCGCCGTCAGCGAGCGCGCCCGCGCCGAGGTCGGCGACGTCGTGTCCGTCTCCACGTACGACGGGGACGGCGAGCCGTCCGAGTCGGAGGCCACCGTCACCGGCATCGTCGACCTGCGGGGCGACCCCGAGGCCGGGCTCTACGCCCGGGGGTTCGTCACCGAGGAGCAGGCGCGCGCGTGGGGTGCGACCGACGTGATCGTCCTGCGCGTCGCCGCCGGCCCGGGCTTCTCCGCCGACCAGGTCTTCGACGAGGTCGCGACCGCCGCCCCCGACGGCACCGTCGTACGTACCGGGGAGGAGCAGGCCGAGAAGGCCGCCGCCGACCTGATGGGCAGCTCCACCGCGCTGGCCGCCGTGCTGCTCGTGTTCGGCACCGTCGCCGTGGTGGTCGCCGGGCTGGTCATCGCCAACACCTTCGCCGTGCTGCTCGCCCAGCGGACCCGTGAGCTGGCGCTGCTGCGCTGCGTCGGCGCCACGGCCCGCCAGGTCCGCCGCAGCGTGCTGGGCGAGGCGCTGGCCACCGGGCTGGTGTCCTCGGTCGTCGGCGTCGTCCTGGGCATCGGGCTGGCCGCGGGGGTCTCCGCGCTGGTCGGCAGCAACTCGGCCATCCCGCTGTCCGGCGTGGCCGTGCCCCTCTACGCGGTGCTGACCGGGACCGGCGTCGGCACCGTCGTCACCGTGCTCGCCGCGCTCGCCCCGGCGCGCGCCGCGACGAAGGTCGCGCCACTGGCCGCGCTGCGCCCGGTCGACGCCGCGCCGCTGCGCTCCCGCCCGGGCCTGCTGCGGCTGATCGCGGGCCTGCTGCTGCTGGTCCCCGGCGCCGGGCTGCTGGCCGCCGGCGTGCTCACCGCGTCGGTGCTGGTCGCGCTGCCCGGCGGGGTGCTCAGCTTCCTCGGCGTCGTGCTGCTCGCCCAGCGCGCCGTTCCGCCGGTCGTCGCGGCCGCGGGCCGGCTGGCCGGCCGGTTCGGCGGCGTGCCCGCCCGGCTGGCCGCGGGGAACGCCACCCGCAACCCCCGTCGGACGGCGGCGACGGCCACCGCGCTGCTCATCGGCGTGACGCTGACCAGCGCGTTCGTCGTCGGCGCGGCGTCGACCAAGGCCACCGCGCAGGAGGCCCTGGACGCCGAGTTCCCCACCGACGTCGTCGTGCAGAGCTACGACGCGGAACTGGAGCCGTCGGTGGCCCGCGCGCTCGCCGACCTCGACGGCGTGGACCGCGCCGCCACGGTCATCGGTGGCAGCGTCACGGGGCCCGACGGCGAGGAGGTGTTCGTGCAGGGGGTCGACCCGGCCGAGGCCACCACGGTGCTGCGGTCCACCGACAAGGTGGACCTGCCCTCGACCGGCGTCGCGGTGCTGCCGGAGTGGGCGTCCGACGCCTGGACGGTGCAGGACGGCGCGCCGGTCACCTTCGAGGTCGACGGCGCGAAGGTCACCCTGCAGGCGCAGCTCACGACGCTCGACCAGCCGCTGCTCCTGGAGGCCGACGCGCTGCGCTCGCTGGTCCCGGACGCCGGCACCGCCGAGCTGTGGCTGCTGCTGGACGCCGCCGATCCCGACGCGCAGACCGGCACCGTCGACGACGTCACCGACCTGGTGGCCGAGCGGGACCCGGAGGCGCAGGTCACCGGCATCGTCACCATGCGCGCCGAGCTCGACGAGGTGCTGGACATCCTGCTGCTCGTCGTCACCGGGCTGCTCGCCGTCGCCGTGGTCATCGCGCTGATCGGGGTGGGCAACACCCTCGCGCTGTCGGTGGTGGAGCGGCGTGCAGGAGAACGGCCTGCTCCGCGCGCTGGGGCTCACCCGCCGGCAGCTGCGCGGGCTGCTCGCCTGGGAGTCGGTGCTCGTGGCCGGCGTCGCCGCGGTGCTGGGCGTGCTCATCGGCGGCGCCTACGGGCTGACCGGCGTCGCGTCGGTGCTCGGCGAGCAGGGGGAGATCGTGCTCGACGTCCCGTGGCTGCAGGTGGCCGCGATCGTCGTCGTCGCCACGCTGGCCGGGCTGCTCGCCTCGGTGCTGCCGGCCCGCACGGCCGCCCGCACCTCCCCGGTGGCCGCCATCGCCGCCTGACCCCTGGGCCTCCCGGCCACGATCAGGTGACCTGATCGTCGAGCGTCCTCCCTCAGCGCGCACCACGAGGGAGGACGCTCGCCGGTGAGGGAGGACGCCGCCCCCGCCCCGCCCCCCGTGTGAGGTTGCACGTGGAACCTCCGCCGCCCCGCCCGCGGCTGGGACACTGGACCCGTGCCCCTCCTCCGCCGTGCCGCCGTCACCGCCGCCGTCCTCGCCGGTCCGGTGGGCTGGCTGACCGCCGCCGCCTGGGGCCTGCCGACGGCGCTCGGCGCGCACCGCCGCCGGCTGCGCCCGGTGGTCGCCGGCTCGCCGCACTTCTCCGACGGCGCGTTCCGCAACACCCTGCCCACGCCCGCCCTCGCGCCCGCCAACACCCGCGACGGCCTGCTCCGGCAGTGGCACGAGGAGCGGCACGTCGGGCTGCCCGGCGGCCCGATCCCGCTGGTGCACGCCGAGCTCCCGGCCGAGGCCGCCGAGCTCGCCGTCACCTGGTTCGGCCACGCCAGCGCGCTGCTGGAGGTCGACGGGCGCCGGGTGCTGGTCGACCCGGTGTGGGGCCACCGCGTCTCGCCGTCCCCGGTCTTCGGGCCGACCCGCCTGCACGAGCCGCCGGTGCCGCTGGAGGAGCTGCCCCCGGTCGACGCCGTCCTGATCTCGCACGACCACTACGACCACCTCGACCTGCCCACGGTCCGGGCGCTGCTGCGCACCCAGACGGCGCCGTTCGTCGTCCCCCTCGGCATCGGCGAGCACCTGCGCACCTGGAACGTGCCCGAGGAGCGGATCGTCGAGCTCGACTGGGACGGCGTGCACGAGGTCGCCGGGCTGACGCTCACCTGCACCGAGGCCCGCCACTTCTCCGGCCGCTACCTGCACCGCAACACCACGCTGTGGGCGTCGTGGGCGATCGCCGGCCCGCGGCACCGCGTGTTCTTCGGCGGCGACACCGGCTACACGCCCGCCTTCGCCGCGATCGGCGCGCGACTGGGCCCCTTCGACCTCACGCTGCTGCCGGTCGGCGCCTACAACGACGCCTGGCACGCCATCCACATGGACCCCGAGGAGGCCGTCCGGGCGCACGGCGACCTCGGCGGGGCGGTGCTGCTGCCCATCCACTGGGCCACCTTCAACCTGGCGTTCCACCGCTGGGCCGAGCCGGTGCAGCGGCTGCTCGCCGCCGCCGGCCCGCGGGAGGTCGCCGTCGTCGTCCCCCGGCCCGGCGAGCGGGTCGACGTCCTCGCCCCGCCCCCGCTGCGGGACTGGTGGACGGCGGTCGGCTCGGCCGCCGACGGGCATGGCGACGCCGCCGGGGTGGGCAGCTCCGTGCTGGCCCGGACGCTCACGAGGCTCACCGCGCTCCTGCCGGGCTGACCGGTCACCCGGTCGCCGCGTCGGTGGCCAGCCGGTCCAGGTCGGTGCCGAAGCCACCCTCCGCGCGCGGGGCACGGCGCGACGAGGTGGCCACCGGGCTCACCGGGGTGCGGAGCACGACCCGTCCGGCCCCCACCAGGGCCTCGACCAGCGCCACGTCCTCGGAGACCGCCAGCGGCGGAAAGCCCCCGGCGGCGCAGTAGGCGCTGCCCCTCACCCCGAGGTTGGCGCCGTGCACGTGCGGGTGCGCGACGAGCCCCGCGCCCTGCCAGGCGTCGTAGGCGGCCAGGAAGCGCTCCGGCACGTGCCCGGGGAGGCCGGACCAGTCCGTCACCTCCACGGTGCCGACGACGGCGTCGACCCCCGACCGCGCCGCGGCCCGCTGGTGCACCAGCCAGTCGCCGGGCACCCGGCTGTCCGCGTCGGTGCACGCCAGCCAGACGCGGTCGTCGGCCAGGCCGCGGGCGGCCGCCTCGTCCAGCACGGCCACCATCCCGGCGTGCCGCGCGGCGCCGACGTTGCCCGCGTCGGTGACCACGACGCGGGCGCCGGCCGCGCGGGCGATCGCGGCGGTGCCGTCGGTGCACCGGTCGGCGACGACGACCACCAGCACCCGCACGCCCGCCGCCTCCGGCTGCCGCGCGGCCAGCGCCAGCGCGTCCAGGCAGGCCGGCAGCAGCAGCGCCTCGTCCCGGGCCGGCACCACCACGCCGATCAGGACCGGGTCGCTCACCAGAGGTCCTCGGCCGCGGCCACCGAGGCGGCCCGGAGGTCCGCGGCCGGTGCCCGCACCCAGCAGTCGAGCAGGAAGTCAGGCTCCTCGTGTCCCGGCGACGACGGGCCAGTCCAGGCCGGCACGCAGGGCGGCGTGCACCGCGTCGCCGGTCTGCGGGTAGCCGGCCACCTCGTGCCGCCAGTGCACGGCCAGCAGGGTGCCACCCGGCCGCACCGCGGCGCGCACCTGGCCGAGCAGCAGGTCGAGGTCGGCGGGGTCGAGGTAGTAGAGGACCTCGGAGAGCACGAGCAGGTCGACGGCGGGCAGCGCGTCGCCGGGGACCGCCCGGTGCTCGACGGTGACGCCCGGGAGGTCCGCCACGCGGCGGCCGGCGCGCTGCACGGCGGCGACGCTGGCGTCCCAGCCGGTCAGCCGGTCGCACCGGGACGCCAGCGCGGCGGTCAGCTCCCCCACCGAGCAGCCGACCTCCAGCCCCTCGAGGTAGCGCTCGCGCGGCAGCACCGCCGTCGTGAGGGCGTACTTGCGCCGCTCGTACCAGCGAGTACGCATCGACCAGGGGTCGTCGGCGTCGGCGTACATGCCGTCGAAGAAGGACGCGGGGAGGGTCATCTCCAGAGCACCTCGTGCGGTCGGCCGAAGTGCGCCAGGAACTCCGGGAGCAGGACGACGGCGTCCGCCGGGTCGGGACCCAGGGGAGCGATCTGCGTGGTGAAGCAGTCGATCGCGGTGCTCTTGGCGGCCCGCACCGCGCGCGGCAGCGCCACCTGGTGGGCACTATCCCAGGGGACCCGAGGATCGCCGGGGGCCGCCCAGTGCCAGGTCCACACCGGGTACTGCCAGACGGGCAGGCCCCGCCGGGAGCCGGCCACCACCGCGGCACGGCCGACCGCGTCGTGGTCGGGGTGCCCGTCCCCGCTCCAGGTGGTGAGGACGGCGTCGGCCCCCTCGAATGCGGCCGTCAGCGCGTCGACGAGCTCGGTCTCGTGCGCGGCGACGGCGCTGTCGGGCAGCCCCAGCCGGGTCGTCCGCGCGTCGCCCAGCCCGAGCGCGGCGAGCGCTCGTCCGGACTCGTCGACGCGGGCCCTGGCCAGGTCGGCCGGTGCCCTCACCGCGCTGCCGGGGTGGCTGGCCTCGCCGTCGGTGACCGCGACCAGGTGCACCCGCACGCCGGCGGCGGCGAGCAGCGCCATCGTCCCGCCGACGCCGAGCACCTCGTCGTCCGGGTGGGCGGCGCACACCGCCACCTCGCGCCATGCGGGGTCCCACGTCCACGCGGGCCAGGAGCGCCCCGGCAGCCACCCGGCCCAGGCCCCTTCCGGCGTGGCGTCGGGGCGGTGACCGGCCGCGGGGACGGTCACGAGCCGGCGCGCAGCAGGTCGGCCAGCACCGCGAGGTCGCGCTGCCCGTGGTGCTGGCGCAGGTAGACGGCCAGGTCCGCGGCGTGCGCCGCGTAGCGCGCGTCGTGGGCGGCCGGGCCGGCGCCGAGCGCCCCGGCGACCGTCTCGAGCACCTCGGTCCCGGCCCGCGCGACCAGGCCGCGCACCCGGTGCGCCCGCCGCGCGGCGGTGCCCGCGCCGTCCGCCGGATCGGCGTCGATCTCGGCGGCGGCGACGGCGAGCGCGGCCTCCATCCCGGACAGCAGGACGTCGACGGCGCCCCAGGCCGCGTCCCGGTACGGATCGGGCGAGGCGGCCACCACCGCCTCGAGGACCGCGGCGACGCCGGCCGCGCCGCCGGCCCACACCGCCGCCACCCCGATGCCGCCGTGCCAGAAGCCGGGCCGGTCCAGGTAGGCGCGCGGGCCGCCGATCTCCGACGCCGGGACGTCGTCCAGCAGCACGTCGGCGGTGTCGCTGCCGGCCATGCCGGGGGCGGCCCACCGGCCGGGTGCCGGGGCGACACCGGGCGAGGAGAGGTCGACGAGGAACAGCCGCCGCCCGTCGTCGGCGTGCGCGGTGACCAGGGCCGCGGTGCACACCCGCGCCCCCGAGCACCACTGCTTGCGCCCGTCGAGGCGCCAGCCGCCGGGGCCCCGGCGGGCAGTCACCCGGCCCGAGGGCGGCTCGGCGGCCCAGACGCCGAGGCGCTCCCCGCTCGTCACGGGCGGGCCGCCCAGCTCGGCGAGGACGGCCACGGCATCGGCGTGCCCCTCGGCGAGGCGGGCGAGGGGCAGGTCGGCGGCGCCCAGGTCGCGGAGGGCCCGCCAGCGCCCGGCCGTGTCGCCCGACCCCGGGAGCGGCAGGGACCAGCCGCCGTCGATCAGCGCCACGAAGGCCCCGGCCGTGGCCGCGACGGCCTCCTCGGACGACGCGGGGAGGGCGGCGGCGGTCACCGGGCACTGCTACCCCCGTCGTCGCCGCCTTCACGCATCGGGTCGGCGGCGTCAGCGCAGGAGCTTGGACATCCGCCGGTCGGCCAGCGGCTTGCCGCCGGTCTGGCAGGTGGGGCAGTACTGCAGCGAGGTGTCGGCGAAGCTGACCTCGCGCACCGTGTCGCCGCAGACGGGGCACGGCAGCCCGGTGCGCGCGTGCACCTGCAACCCGGAGCGCTTCTCGCCCTTCATCGTCGCCGCGCGCTGCCCGACCTGGCGTTCGAGCGCGTCGGTGAGCGTGGCGTGCACGGCATCGTGGAGACGGACCAGTTCGTCGTCCTTGAGCTTGTCGGCGCCCTTGAACGGCGAGAGCCGCGCGGCGTGCAGGATCTCGTCGGAGTAGGCGTTGCCGATCCCGGAGAGCAGCGTCTGATCGGTGAGCGCGCCCTTGAGCTGCCCCGACCGGCCGGCCATGAGGGCGGCGAAGGTCTCCCGGTCCACCTCGAGCGCATCGGGACCCAGCCGGGCGATGCCCGGCACCTCGGCCGGCGTGCGGACGACGTAGATCGCCAGCCCCTTGCGGGTGCCCTGCTCGGTGAGGTCGAACCCGTTCCCGTCATCGAGGTGCACGCGCAGGGCGAGCGGGCCCTTGCCCGGCTTGGGCGGCGCCGCCGGCAGGTTCTCCCGCCAGTGCAGCCACCCGGCCCGCGCCAGGTGGACGACGAGGTGCAGCCCGGAGACGTCGAGGTCGAGGAACTTGCCGTGCCGCGAGGCACCGGTGATCTCCAGCCCGCCGAGCGCGGACAGCGGCGGGTCGAAGGTCTTGATCGCCTGCACGGCGGCCAGGTCGGCGCGGGTCAGGACCCGGCCGACGGCGTTCGCGCGCAGGAAGGCGGCCAGCGCCTCCACCTCGGGCAACTCGGGCATCCCGCCATGATCGCCCGGATGTGCGCGCTCCGCCGTCGCCCGGTGCGCGGTTCGTGCACATACCGCCCCATCGGAGGACGACGGACGACGGTTCGTGCACATACCGCCCCATCGGAGGACGACGGACGACGGTTCGTGCACATACCGCCCCATCGGAGGACGACGGACGACGGTTCGTGCACGACACGCCGTTCGGGAAGCGGGTGGCGCACGACCTTCCTACGCTCGGCCGGGTGCCGACCTCGCTGCTGTGGTTCCGCCGGGACCTGCGGCTGCACGACCACCCCGCGCTGCTGGCCGCCCGCGACGCGGCGGGCCCGGACGGCGACGTCGTCCCCGTGTTCGTGTTCGACGACCGGCTGTGGGGGCCCTCCGGCGAGCCGCGCCGCCGGTTCCTGCTCGACTGCCTGGCCGCGCTGGACGCCGACCTCGACGGCGCGCTGGTGCTCCGCTCCGGGGACCCGGCCCGCGTCCTCCCGCAGCTGGCCCGCGAGGCCGGCGCGACCACCGTGCACGTCAGCGCCGACACCGGCCCCTACGGGCGGCAGCGCGACGCCGCCGTCGAGGGCGCGCTGGACGACGTCGGGCTGGTGCGCACCGGCTCGCCGTACCTGGTCACCCCCGGCCGGGTCACCAAGCGGGACGGCTCCCCGTTCCAGGTCTTCTCCCCCTTCGCCCGCGCGTGGCGGGAACACGGCTGGCGCGCGCCGGCCGGCCCGCCCGAGGGCGTCCGCTGGCGCACCGGCGTCCGCTCGGACGACCCGCCACCAGCACCGGAGACCACCGCCGACCTGCCGGACGCCGGCGAGCGGGCCGCGCTCGACGCCTGGGCGCGGTTCCGCGACGAGCGGCTCGGCGGCTACGCCGAGGGCCGCAACCTGCCCGGCACGAACGGCACCAGCCGGATGTCGGCCTACCTCAAGTACGGCTGCATCCACCCGCGCACGCTCGCCGCCGACCTGGCCGGCGAGCAGTCGGAGTCCGCGCGGCGCTACACCGACGAACTGGCCTGGCGGGACTTCTACGCCGACGTCCTGTGGCACCGCCCCGAGTCGGCCCGGGAGTACCTCAAGCCGGAGTTGCGTGCGATGGGCTACGACAGCGGCCCGGACGCCGAGGAGCTGGTGCGCGCCTGGCAGACCGGCCGCACCGGCTTCCCGATCGTCGACGCCGGCATGCGGCAGCTGCTCGGCGAGGCCTACGTGCACAACCGGGTGCGGATGATCGTCGCCTCGTTCCTGGTCAAGGACCTGCACCAGGAGTGGACGCTCGGCGCCCGGCACTTCATGCGGCACCTGGTCGACGGTGACCTCGCCAGCAACAACCACGGCTGGCAGTGGGTCGCCGGCACCGGCACCGACGCCTCGCCCTACTACCGCGTCTTCAACCCGATCACCCAGGGCAAGAAGTTCGACCCCGACGGCAGCTACGTGAAGCGGTGGGTGCCGGAGCTCCGCGACCTCGAGCCGAAGCACGTGCACGAGCCGTGGACGGCGCCCGGCGGCATCCCGGCCGGCTATCCCGAGCCGGTGGTCGACCACGCGCACGAACGGCAGGTCGCCCTCGACCGCTACGCCCGCGTCCGCGCCGGCTGATCAGCCGCGCAGGCGGGGCGCGGCGACGGCGGCGTCGCGCACGCCCGAGGGATCGGCAGCCAGGGCCCGGCCCCAGCCCACCAGACCGTCGACGTCGATCCCGTGCGGCGGCGCCCCGGCATAGGGGACGACGTTGCCGACGCCGCGCTCCAGCAGCGTCGTCGCGCCCCGGGCGTTGCCGCGCGCGGCGTGGGTGAGCCCGACGGCCAGCTGCGCCAGCCCGCGCCACAGCTGCCGCTCCTCCGGGACGGCGGACTTCCACGCGTCCTCGAGCACCTCGTGCGCGTGGAACGGGCGCCCGGCGTCGAGCAGCTCCTGCGCCTCGGCGAGCGCGACCAGCGGCTCTCGCACGATCCCCTCCGGCGCCCGCGGCTCGCCCACGGCGTCGTGCGGCAGCGGCCGGCCCAGCGCGTCCCGCGGGCGGGCGTTGCGGGCACGGCCCTCGGCGTCCCGGTCGCGGCTGGTCACGCGCCCATCCTGCACCCGACCGGGGGAACAGAAGAAGTTTCGCTCTCAACTGCATCCGGATCCCGGAGGGCCCGGGAAGTAGCGCATGACAGGCACCACCCCCCTCTGGAAGGACGATCCATGAGCACCCTGCGCACCCTCGGCAGCGCCGCCGGCGCGGCTGCCGTCGTCGGCGGTCTGGTCCTCGTCGCCACCCCGGCGACCGCGGCCGACACGGCCACCGTCTCGATCCTGCACGGCGTCCCGAACACCCCCGTCGACGTCTACGCCAACGGCGAGCGGCTGATCGACGACTTCCAGCCCGGCACCCTCACCGACCCGCTGACCCTCCCGGCGGGCGCCTACGACCTGGCCCTGTTCCCGGCCGACGCCCCCGACGGCTCCGGCGAGCCGCTGCTCAAGGCCGACGACGTCGCCGTCCCGGCCGGTGCGAACGCCACCGTGGTCGCCCACCTCAAGGAGGACGGCAGCCCGACGCTGACGCCGTTCGTCAACGACACCTCCGCCGTCCCGGCCGGCCAGGCCCGCGTGACCGTGCGGCACACCGCCGCCGCGCCCGCCGTCGACGTGCGCGCCGGTGGCACCCCGGTCGTCGAGGGCCTGACCAACCCCGACGAGGCCACCCTGACCGCGCCGGCCAGCACGATCACCGCCGATGTCGTGCTCGCGGGCACCGACACCGTCGCCATCGGCCCGGCCGACCTGACCCTGGCCGAGGGCACCTCGACCATCGTGTACGCCTGGGGCAACGGTGAGGCCGGCTACGACCTCGCCGTCCAGACCATCGACGGCATGCACTCGATGCCCGCCGGTGTCCCCGGTGGCTCGGCCGGCCTGGCCGACCAGGACAGCTCGCTGCCGGCGGTCGCCGCGCTCTCGGTGGCCGGCCTCGCCGTCGCCGGCGCCGGTGCCCTCCGCGTCGCCCGCAACCGCGGCTGACCGGGTAGATCCGATGCGACCCGCCGCCGCCTCCGCCGTCCTGGGCCTCGCCCTGGCCGTCGGCGCCCCCACCGCCTGGGCGCTGACCCGGCCGGAGGCGGCGGCGGGCATCCCCGTGGAGCAGGCCCTCCCCGCGCCGGCCGCCCCCGCCGGCGCGGGGGCCTGCCCGCCCTCCCGACGGTCACCGCCCGGGACGCCGCCCCCGCCGCGGCCCGCACCGCCCCCGCACCGGTCCGCGTCAGCGCGCCGGCGTGGGGCGTGGACGCCCCCGTCGACGCCGTCGGCATCGCCGCCGACGGCCAGATGGAGCTCCCCGAGGACGTCGCGCGGGTCGGCTGGTACCGGTTCGGACCGGAGCCCGGTGCCGAGGGCTCCGCGGTGATCGCCGGCCACGTCGACGACCGGGAGCAGGGCGCGGGAGCGCTGTACCCGCTCCAGGACGCCGCGGTCGGCGACGAGGTCGCCGTCACCGACGCCGCCGGCGCGGTGACCCGCTGGCGGGTCGTCTCCCGCGAGGTCATCACCAAGCAGGCGCTGCCGCTGGACCGGCTGTTCGCCCGCGAGGGCGCGCCGCGGCTCACCCTGATCACCTGCGGCGGGCCGTTCCTGCCGGAGTTCCGCAGCTACCGCGACAACGTCGTCGTGGTGGCGGAGCCGATCCCGTGAGCGGGGCGCTGGCCCTGCGGGAGCCGATCATGGGTAGCGTTCAGGCCGTGGGACACGTACCGGGGACGCGCAGCGTCGTCGACCCGGACGACGCGGAGATCGGCCGCCGCTTCGCCGCGGGTGAGGAGCAGGCGCTGGCCTGGGCCTACGAGCAGTGGGCCGGGCAGGTGCACGGCATGGCCGTGCGCGCCTTCGGCCCCGGCCCGGACGCCGAGGACGTGACCCAGCAGGTGTTCGTCGCCGCCTGGACCGGCCGCGCCCGCTACCGCCCGGACGACTCGCCCCTGCCGGCCTGGCTCGTGGGCATCTGCCGGCACAAGATCGCCGACGCCTGGGCCAAGCGGGACAAGCAGCGCCGCGAGGCCGAGGCCGCCATGACCGAGGCGCAGGCCCGGCCCGGCGGCCCGGTGACCGCCGGCGTCGACGCCGCCGCCACCGACCGCGTGCTGCTGCTCGACGAGCTGGACCACCTCGGCCAGCCGCAGCGCGGCATCATCGAGCTCGCGTTCTTCGAGGACCTCACCCACGCGCAGATCGCCGAACGGACCGGCCTGCCGCTGGGCACGATCAAGAGCCACATCCGGCGCACACTGGAGCGCCTGCGGACCCGGTTGGAGGTGGACGGTGCAGCACTGCACGCCTGAGCAGCTGGCCCTCGCTGCCCTCCGGGAGACCCTGCCGGCCAACGAGGACGCCCATCTCGCCTCCTGCGGCTCCTGCCGCGCCGAGGTGACCGCGCTGCGTCGCGCCCCCGAGCTGCTCGCCGTCCCGCACCTCGCCGCTCCGGTCGACGACGTCCCGCCACCCCCGCAGGTCTGGCAGGCCATCGCCGCCGCGACCGGCGTGACCGCCACCCCCGCGGACCACTCGCCCGTCCGGGCCGCGCCGGCGACCCCGGCCGCGGACCCGGGGGGCACCGTGGTGCCGTTCCGCTCCCGCCGGCGACCGGTCCTGCTGACGGCGGCCGCCGTCGTCGCGGGTGCCGTGGTCGGTGCCGGTGCCGTCACCGCTGTGCAGTCGACGGGGGAGGACGGCGACTCCGTCACCAGCGTGGCGCTGGACCTGCTGCCCGAGGCCTCCGGCACCGCGGACGTCGTCGTCCGGGGCGACGGGTCGCGCGTGCTCCAGGTGGACCTGGACGCCCCGGCCCTCGAGGACGCGTACTACGAGGTGTGGGTGATCGACCGGTCCGTGCAGGGCATGCTCCCGCTCGGCGTCGTCACCCCGGGCACGCAGACGGTGGAGCTGCCCGACGGCCTCGACCTGTCCGAGTACCCGCTGGTCGACGTCTCGGTGGAGCCGCTGGACGGCGACCCCACCCACTCGGGCGTCTCGGTGGCTCGAGGGGATCTCGACGCCTGACCGGGCGGCTCGCCTAGCGTTGCCCCCGTGATGTCCTCGCCCGCCGGCTCCCTCCCGCACGACGACCTCGCCGCCGGCTGGCGGAAGGCGCGCCCGCGCCCCGCCGGACGGCACCTGGACAGCGCCGCCAGCGGCCGGCAGGGCTCCCGGGCGCTGGAGGCCGCGGCGCACCACGCGCGGCACGAGGCCGAGCTGGGCGGGTACGTCGCCCAGGCGGCCGCGGAGAACCTGCTGCAGCAGGGCCGCTCGGTGCTGGGCGGGCTGGTCGGCATGGCCGCCGCCGACGTCGCCTTCGTGGAGTCCGCGCGCGGGGCGCTCGCCGCCCTCCTCACCGGCTGGCGGCTGCCCGCCGGCACCAGGGTCGCCTGCCTGCCCGGGGAGTACGCGCCGAACATCGGGCTGCTGGGCGCTTACGCGCTGCGGCCCGAGCCGCTGCCGGTCGACGACCTCGGCCGCGCCGACCTCGAGGCCCTGGAGCGGCAGCTGGGCGCCGACCCGCCCCGCTTCGTGCACCTGGACCACGTCCCCAGCCACCGCGGGGTCCGGCAGCCGGCCGCGGAGATCGCCGCGCTGTGCCGCGCCGCGGGGGTGCCGCTGGTGCTCGACGCCGCGCAGGCGCTCGGCCACGTGGACACCGACGTGGGCGCCGACGTCGTCTACGGGACGTCGCGGAAGTGGCTGGCCGGCCCCCGCGGCGTCGGCGTGCTCGCCGCCCGGCCCGCGATCGCCGCGCAGCTGACGCCGGTGATGCCCGGCGCCGACGACCTGCCGCCGATGCGCGCCTTCGAGAGCGGCGAGGGGCACATCGCCGGGCGGATCGGGCTGATCGTCGCCGTCGGCGAGCACCTGGCCGCCGGCCCGGACCGGGTCCGCGAACGGCTGGCCGGGATCGGCCGGCACACCCGCGAGCTGCTCGACGGCCGGGGTGGCTGGACGGTGGTCGAGCCGGTGGACGAGCCGACGGCCACCACCACGCTGCGCCCGCCGGACGGGGTCGACGTCGTCGCCACCCGGGCACGCCTGCTGGCCGACCACGGGATCGTGGTCAGCGCCCTGGGCCGCGAGCGCGCACCGGGGGAGATGACCGGCCCCGTGCTCCGCGTCTCCCCGCACCTGGACGTCACGGTCGAGGACCTCGAGGCCCTGGCCGCCGCTCTCCCCGGCTAGGCCTCCCCGGGCCGGGCGGCCCCGGCTGGTCCTGGGCTAGTCGTCCTGGGGCTCGTCGTCCACCGTGACGCCGAGCTTCGTGTCGCCGTCGGTCGAGGTGACGGTGACCGTGACGCCGTACGTGGTGGGGTCGTCGCCGGCGGTCAGGGTGCACCGCGTCGACGCGCCCTCCTCCTTGTCGAGGGCGTCCGGGCACTCGATGTCCGGGCGGGTCCCGACCTCCCCCTCGAGCGCATCCTCGGCCGTCTCGGCGACCTGGTCCGAGGAGAGCGTCCCGACCCCGCAGGCGGACAGCACTGCCAGCGTCCCGCCCGCCACGAGGGTGAACAGCAGGCGACGGGCCACGGGGTCCTCCAGGGGTGTGCACGGGTGTTGCGGCGACCCTAGTGCGCGCCCGCCCCGACCCCTCCGGAGCCACCTACCTTGCGGAACCGCTCCCATCGCTTCTATGGTTCGTTACATGAGTAATGAACCCAGGGACCAGGCGTCCCGCGGGGTCGGCTCGTGAACGAGGAGGCCGGACCCATCTTCCGGCAGGTCGCGGCCGAGATCGAGAACGCGATCGTCGACGGCTCCCTCGCCGAGGAGAGCCAGGCCCCCTCGTCCAACGAGCTGGCCGCCTTCCACCGGATCAACCCCGCGACGGCGGCCAAGGGCCTGAACCAGCTGGTCGCCGACGGGGTCCTCTCCAAGAGACGAGGAGTCGGGATGTTCGTCGCCCCGGGCGCACGCGAGCAGCTGCTCAAGCGCCGGCGGACCGAGTTCGCCGACCAGTACGTCCGCCCGCTGCTGACCGAGGCGCAGAAGCTCGGCATCAGCACCGCGGAGCTCACCGCCATGCTGACCACCCCGGAGGACCCGCGATGACCGCGCCCCGCACCACGGCGGTGGCCACCGTCGACGACGTCACCATGCGCTTCCGCGGGCACACCGCCCTGGACGCCGTCACGACCGCCGTCGAGCAGGACTCGATCACCGGCCTGCTCGGCCGCAACGGCGCCGGCAAGACCACGATGATGCAGCTGCTCACGCAGCCTCGCTGCTGCGCGACTTCGACCTGCCCGTCAAGCGGCCGGTGAAGAAGCTCTCCCGGGGATGACCTCGGCGGTCGGCATCATCATCGGGCTGGCCTCGCGCGCCCCGTTCACCCTCTTCGACGAGCCCTACCTGGGGCTGGACGCCGTCGCCCGGCAGCTGTTCTACGACCGACTGCTCGCCGACTACGCGGAGCACCCGCGCACGATCATGCTCTCGACGCACCTCATCGAGGAGATCGCGCCGCTGCTCGAGCGGGTGCTGCTCATCGACCGCGGCAGGGTCCTGCTCGACGCCGACACCGAGTCGCTCCGGGGCAGCGCCGTCACGGTCACCGGCCCGGTGGGCGCGGTGCAGGCCTTCGCCCGGCAGCACGACCCGCTGCACACGGAGACCCTGGCCGGCTCCAGCCGGGCGGTCGTCCGGATCGGCGGAGCCGCCGACCGCCGCGCGGCCGCCGAGCAGGGACTCACCGTCGAGCCCACCAGCCTGCAGCAGCTCGTGGTCGCGATGAGCCTGCAGACGCCCGCCACGCGCGCACCCATCCACCCCGTCGACCTCGAGGAGGTCTCCTCGTGAACCGCGTCCTCCGCGCCGGCCGCATGCACCTCGTCCACCCCCTGGTGATCCTCGGGATCCCCTGGCTGGTCGTGGGGATCAGCTTCGCGATCAACGTGGCGGTCTGGCACCTGACGCCAGCCGGCGAGGACGACGGCGGCTTCTCCGGCGGCATCCTGGCGCTCTACATCACCGTGCTGGTGGTCTACGTCCAGGCGGTGACCCAGCTGCTCCCCTTCTCGATGGGCATCAGCCTGAGCCGGCGCACGTTCTACCTCGGGACGGCGCTCGTGGCCGCGGCCCAGGCCCTGCTCTACGGCCTGTCGATCGCCGTCCTCGTGGCGATCGAGAACGCGACCGACGGCTGGGGCGCAGGACTGAGCTTCTGGGCACCGGGGGTCTTCGAGGTGGACGACGTGTTCCTGCAGATCCTCGCGTCGGGGGCTCCGATGCTGGCGTTCATGTCCGTGGGCATCGGGATCGGCATCGTGCACCAGCGGTGGGGTCAGACCGGCACCTGGGGCTTGATGATCGGCACGCTCGTCTTCTTCGGCGGCCTGGCGATCCTGATCAGCCTCCTAGAGGCGTGGCGGACGGTCGGCGACTGGTTCGCCGACCAGTCGACGCTCGCGCTCACCGCCGGCCTGCCGCTCGCCATCGCCGCCGTCGTGGCGCTGATCTCCTACCCCGGCATCCGCCGCGTCGTGCCGTAGCCGGACGTCACCGCACTCTCGAGCCCTCGTTCCGTCACCGTGACGGAACGAGGGCTCGCCACTGCGCCACGCGCGCAGCACGCGCTGTACCGAAAGCCCCCTCCCAGCCGGGACTTCATGTACCGAAAGCCCCTGGCGGCCGGGACTTTCTGTACCGAAAGTCCGCTGGCGGCCGGGACTTTCTGTACCGAAAGTCCCCTTCCGGCCCGAACGTGGTGCAGGGGTTTCCGGGGGACGACGAAGGGGCCCCAGCACGGATGCTGGGGCCCCTTCGGGAATGGTTGTCCGGCGGCGTCCTACTCTCCCACCCCGTCTCCAGGGCAGTACCATCGGCGCTGAGAGGCTTAGCTTTCCGGGTTCGGAATGTTGCCGGGCGTTTCCCTCTCGCCATGGCCGCCGTAACTCTGTGAACTTCGAGGTGCCAAACCATCCCGTCGATATGGACTCTTGGGGAAGATCAGCCTGTTATCCCCGGGGTACCTTTTATCCGTTGAGCGACACCGCTTCCACATGCCGGTGCCGGGTCACTAGTCCCAGCTTTCGCTCCTGCTCGACCCGTCGGTCTCACAGTCAAGCTCCCTTGTGCACTTGCACTCGACACCTGATTGCCAACCAGGCTAAGGTACCTTTGGGCGCCTCCGTTACATTTTGGGAGGCAACCGCCCCAGTTAAACTACCCACCTGACACTGTCCCTGATCCGGATCACGGACCGAAGTTAGACATCCAATTCGACCAGAGTGGTATTTCAACGATGACTCCACGAACACTGGCGTGCCCTCTTCCCACGGACCAACCTCGCCTACGCAAGCCGAACCGAACACCAATATCAAGCTATAGTAAGGTCCCGGG